>NZ_JBWVBD010000001.1:0-1245793 GCF_057221075.1 Ruegeria sp. HKCCD6647-2
CACCCAACTCAACATGCAAAGCGTAAAGAGGCGTGCGCTTAATATCGGTCATCGGGAATTCCTTATCGCCCTGGATCGTCCAAATGGATCGGCGTCAGTTTGAAGGAAGCCGCACATTTTGCAACGGCCCGGTGAACCGTCGCCCGTGAGGCGGTGAAGAAACAGAGGTTTTCGCAGCGCGAAGGCGGTCATCTGAGCCTACAAAACAGACTAAGTTCATCTTGTATACGGGCGTATGCATTTTCAATGTTCCTATAGGAAACATTTTTCCCTTGCGCAACATCCCTGCAAGGATCACTTGTGCCGTTGTCACCTTGCCCCAAGCGTATCGCAATCCACTCGCGTGTTAGCAGTCAAAATTGCCGTTTCAAATTTGTATTTGGCCTTTCAGTTATCCGCCAATTGGCTCACCGCGTGGTTTAGCGCGCGCAATCCGGCGACCAAATCAGCCTCGGCAGTGTCCTCGGTAAAATCGTGGCTGATCCCGCCGATAGAGGGAACAAACAACATGGCGACCGGCATCAATCGCGATACGTTCGTCGCATCATGCAGCGCGCCCGAAGGCATCAATCGCCATTTTCCCGGGGCGATCTTGTCAGCCCCTTCTTCCAGCGCAAGGCGAAGGTGGGGATCCATGGAAACCGGCTCCAATCCCAGCATCGGTCCAAAATCCAGCTCCATGGAGCGTTGCCTAGCGACGTCTTGCGCCGTGGTTCGGATAATATCTTCCATCCGCGCAAGACGCTCGGCGTCACCGTCCCGCCATTGCATTGAGAATCGTACCCGACCGGGCACGATGGACGAGGCGTTGGGATGCAGATCGACCCGGCCAATGGTCCAGACGGTTTGGGGGGTGACGACGTTCCGGAACCGGTCATTGATCATCGCGTTGAACTGCGACAGGGCCTGAAACGCGTCACGCCGCAGGTGCATCGGCGTGGTGCCCGCGTGGTTCTGTTGGCCGTCAAACCCAATTACCATATCGCGAATGCCTACGATGTCCGTGACCACGCCAAGCTGTTCGCCTTGCGCGTCGAGCGAAGGCCCCTGCTCGATATGCATTTCGATGAAACCGCTAAAACGGGCGGGATCTACAAATTCCTGGGACAAATCCGCCATGGTCGACCGCGCGGTGGCGAAACTGACGCCTGCGGCATCAGTCAGCACATCTGCCTGCTCCAACGATAGACCGCGCGACCAAACTGCAGAACCGGTGGTGACGCCAAATCGTCCCTCTTCGTCCTGAAAACTCACGACCGAGATCGGACGATCGGTGGAACGGGCTACTTCAAGTGCGGCAATGACACCCAGTGCGCCATCCAGCCAACCGCCCTCGGGCTGGCTGTCGGAATGAGACCCCAGCAGGAGGGACCGACCCGGCGCCAAACCGAACAGGTTGCCAACGGGGTCGAAATGCGGTTGCAGACCGGCCTGTGTCATGCGGTCAGCCAGCCAACGGCGCGCGGCAATGTCGGCGTCGGAATATGCCGGGCGCACCACGCCTTTTCCAACACCTGAGGCTCCGAACTCGCGCAGCTTGTGCAGGTCAGCCAAAAAGCGGTTTTCATCAATGGCCATGGTTCCCCTTTCCCGCAGTTTCGCAAGACCATAGCCGCGAGGCACGACCGCAAACCACCCTGAAATCAGATTTTTCGCGGCGGCGGCGAAACACCTCTGGTCCGCGCCCGGAACCTGCCCTAAGACTTCGGCGCAAGAGGATCCGACATGTCGCATATCACACTGGTGCGTCACGGGCAGGCCAACACGGCCGCACGAGACGAGGCAAACTATGACAAGCTCAGCGAACTGGGCCATCAGCAGGCGCGCTGGCTGGGGACTCATCTGCGAGATACGCGCGCCCACCATCCCCGGGTTTATTGCGGCACACTGACCCGCCATCTGGAAACGGCAAGCAGCATGGGGTTGTCCGATCCAATCTGCGACCCGCGCCTGAACGAGATCGAGTATTTTAATCTGGCGCAGCTGTTTCAGCAGCAACATGGCGTGGAAGTTCCAACTGATCGCGAAGGCTTTGTCGAACATCTGCCCAGGACATTCGCCGCCTGGGCCAATGGTGACATCAGGGACGCGCCCGAAACTTTTGAACAATTCGAAACCCGCGTCCGCGATGCGTTACGGGACATCGGAACCGAAGGCGGACCAGCCATAGTCGTAACGTCGGGCGGGTTGATTTCGATGGTGGTGCGGCAGGCAATGGGGCTGGACATCCCTTCGATGGCGCGCGTGGCCCTTGCCATCATGAACACGTCGATGCATCGTCTGCACCCGATTGGCGCTCGGCTAAGCCCGGTTCTGTTCAATGCCGTTCCGCATCTCGAGACCCCGGACCGGCATTTCGCCCAGACGCATTTGTAACCCATTCGGAGGCTTCCTGATGCAGCTATATTATGCCCCCCGTACAATCTCGGTCGCTGTTGCGATTGCGTTGGAAGAGGCCGGGTTGGAATATGAGGCGATCCGCCTGAACTTTGCGGACGGGGAACAGACAAAACCGGCCTACAAGCAGATAAACCCCAAGGGCCGCGTCCCGGCCCTGGTCGTTGACGGAGGGATTCTGACCGAGACCGGCGCATTGCTGGATTACATCGCTGCAATCGCACCCAATGTCGGCCTCGTGCCCGATGATCCGATCATGGCGGCCCGAATGCGGGAGGTGATGTATTACCTGGCTTCCACAATGCATGTGAACCACGCCCACAAGTTGCGGGGGCATCGCTGGGCAAACAAGAAAACCAGTTGGAAAGATATGGCCGATAAAGTCCCTGAAACGATGGCTGCATCCTGTGAATACATCGTGTCGAACGGGCTGCGCGGGCCGCTGGTGTTGGGTGAACAGTTCTCCATGGCGGATGCGTATCTCTACGTCGTCTGCAGCTGGCTTGAAGGCGATGGCGTCGACGTCCCGGCCTTTCCCAAGATTGAAGCCTTTCGCGCGGCGATGGAGGCGCGTCCTTCCGTTCAGGCGGTCCGTGCCGCAGGAATGCTCTGAGAAAAGGAAATTGCATGACACATCTCTGGGTCCGGTCGGAACAGCGCCCGAACGAGGAGCGGGTGGGATTGACCCCCGAGGGCGCCGCCGCGTTGATCGCCGCGGGTATCCGCGTAACGGTCGAGGAAATCTCGGTTCGCGCCATCCCGATCGACGGCTACAAGGATGTTGGGTGCGAGATAACGCCCGAGAATTCCTGGCCCGATGCTCCGCTGGACGCCATCATCTTCGGCCTCAAGGAACTGCCCGAGGACGGTACGCCCCTGCCCCATCGTCACATCATGTTCGGCCATGCCTATAAGGGTCAGCATTCCGGCCGCGCGCTGTTGGAGCGGTTCAAGGCGGGCGGCGGAACGCTGTATGATCTGGAGTACCTCGTGGACGAAAACGGCAGACGGGTGGCTGCCTTCGGCTATTGGGCGGGATACGCAGGCGCAGCGGTCACACTCAAAACATGGGCCGCACAGCAAAGGGGTGAAGAATGTCCACCCGTCGGTGTTTATTCCGGCAAAGACGCGCTGAATGCCGAGTTGTTGGCAGAGCTGGATGCCACTGGTGCCAAACGCCCCCGCGCAATTGTTGTCGGCGCTTTGGGCCGCGTGGGTACAGGTGCTGCGGATCTCTGCGAGGCGATGGGCGTCAGCGTCACCAAATGGGACATGGCCGAGACCGCCAGCGGTGGACCGTTTCCCGAAATCCTGAACCATGATCTGTTCCTGAACTGCATCTTCGCGCGCCCTGGCACACCGGTCTTTGTCCCCCGCGAGGCGCTGAGCGCCCCGCGCAAACTGACAGCCATCGGCGACGTGGCCTGCGACCCGGACAGCGACTACAACCCGGTGCCGGTCTATGACCGCGCCACCACTTGGAATGCCCCCGCCCTGCGTGTGGCCACCGATCCGGTGATGGACGTGATGGCCATCGACAACCTGCCGTCGATGCTGCCGGTCGAAAGCTCGGAAGACTACGCCGCGCAATTGCTGCCCTCATTGCTGACCCTGACCGATCTGGGAAGTGGCATTTGGGGGCGGGCCGAAGCAACCTACAACACGCATATCGAAGGGATCTGAGCGATGACGATTCACTGGTGTGGCACCGGCCTGTCGGCCATCCCCGGCCTGCGCCGCCTGATTGGCGGCGGGAATGAGGTCACTGTCTGGAACCGGACCGTCGAAAAGGCGCAGGCCGAGGTCGGCGATCTGACCGATGACATCCGCGCCTTCGACCTCGACGCGCTGGGTGCGGTATTGGAAAAGGGCGACGTGATCGTTTCGATGCTGCCGGGCGACTGGCATGTACCGTTGGCGGAACTGGCGATTTCGAAAGAGGCGAACTTTGTCTCTTCGTCCTACATCGCACCCGAGATGCGCGCATTGGACGACAAGGCGCGCGCGGCCGGGGTCGCGCTAGTCAACGAGGTTGGGCTGGATCCGGGGATTGACCACCTGATGGCACACGCTCTGGTCGACGATTATCGCGCCTCGGATGCGTTCGATCCGCAAAATCACCTGAGTTTCATTTCGTATTGCGGCGGCATTCCGAAGGACCCCAACCCATTTCGGTACAAGTTTAGCTGGTCGCCCTTGGGCGTGCTTAAGGCGCTGCGCTCTCCATCAAAGTCGATCCGCGATTACGCGCCGCTGGACGTCGCCCGCCCGTGGGACGCGATCAGCAGCTATATCGCTCCGCTTCCCACACCGGAAAGTTTCGAAGTCTATCCGAACCGCGACTCGATCCCTTTCATGGAGCAGTACCAATTCGAGAAACACTGGCCCGTCAAGGAATTCGTCCGCGGCACCCTGCGTCTGAACGGTTGGGCGGATGCCTGGTCGGATGTTTTCCGCGAGATCGAAACCCTTACCGGCCCAGAAGGCGACGCCCGCCTGAAAGAGATGTCAGATCAATTTTGGGAAGAAAACGCCTATGACGAAGGCGAACCCGACCGTGTAGTCCTGTGCGTGGGGCTGAAGGCCGAAAAAGAGGGCCGCAAAGTCTGGCACAAAACTTATGTCATGGATGCATGGGGCGATGAACGCGGCACCGCCATGGCGCGCCTGGTATCGATCCCGGTGTCACTGGCGGTCGAAGCCGTTCTGAACCGCGCCATCCCTGCTGGTGTCCACGCCGCACCCAGCGATCCGAAACTGGTTCAGGGTTGGATGGCCGAGATCGACACGCTGGCGCAGCATTTGCAGATTGTGGATCACTCGGCAAGTTAGAGCAGTTTGCGTCTTCTGTTCCTCTTTGTCCTTCTCCCCAATGGGCAAAGTGGAACAGAACGAATTCAAATACCTGCACTGCTGCTGCAAACCGCCCTTCAACTTTCGTACGTGGCGGACACCCGTTTGCTGAACCATTGCAATGTCAATTGCCTGCACCGCAGCGGGACAGTCTTTTGCCTCGGCCAATACGGGACTATTTCTGAGTTCAACTAAAAGTTTTGTCCAGTTGCCAATGCCATTCTTCAAGACTGGACCGGCAAAAACGCCATTACCACCGGCATGGCGATCAGGTGAACAATATGAAAGCCACCATCTCGGACGACCTTTGGGAATCAGGGTTCATTCAATCAGCCAGAGATTATTTGGCGTCACCCTATTCAGCGCTTTCCGAGTTTGCCCACGACCTTTCTGAACACGGCACCCGAAAAGCTGTTTGATCCATGAGCCCGAACCGGGCCAAACAAAAAAGGGGTTAGGTGCTGTGCCTAACCCCTTTTCTATCCTGTTTTCAAATGTACTGAGCGATGATTGCTTCAACGTCGGTACGATTGATTCCAAGTTCGGACAGCTCATGGTCCGACAGGCGATTGAGTTCCTGAGCAGCGCACACGATGTCGCTGCTGATCGCGCGCATGCTCATTGCCCTGTCAAACAGCACCAGCGCGCTGCTTGAGATGCCTTTTTGGAACGTGGTGTCTGTATCCAGCATGTTCCTCACCTCCCTGATTGATCACAACGAAAGCGCCTGACGCAGGTGTCAGACCTACTGCTGGTAGGGTTGGTTGTGGTAGACGCTCTCGTATGCCCGGCGATGGATTTCATTGCGCGGGATGCCGATGTCTTCCAGCTGCCGGTCCGTCAGCTTGCTCAGCCTTTGAACCGTCCGTGAATAGATTCTACGGCGGAAATTCTCGACTTTCTTCTCGGTGTAGCCGGAGAGCAGGCTCGCAAAGAAGCCGTTCTGTGGCTTGGCTGTTTGTACGTGTTCCATATCTTTCTCCTTTATGTCCGAAATTCAGCTGTCTTCTGATTTCTGATAAAGGAGCGCCCCGTTAACGATTGAGGGGCAGGAAATTAAGAGTTCTTTATGATTTCTGTCGGGATAGCGGGGTCCGGCATTTGCATCAATTTTGACCGGAGATCGCGGCGAAACACGCCAAAACGGGCACAGGCGTCCGGATGCGGCCGTCCGACGCCCGAGCCAGGATCACATCAGGTCGTTTTCCACATCTTCAGCGGATATGCCCAACGCATCCAGACCATTCTCAAGATGGTCCGACATATGCGGTGTACCTATCAGGTAATCGGCGCAAGGGGTTGAGGCCTCGGATTTGGCGGTGGCGATGGCCTCGGCCAGATCTTCGGCGAAAAAGCTTTCGCGACCGATCCACATAACAGCGACCAGTTCGGCCTGCTCATCTTCGCCCATCCGATCGATAAAGGCGCGCAGTTCGCCCTCGGCCCGTTCCAGTTCGCGCCCCATCATGGCAACCTGAGCAATTTTTCTTGCGGAGATTTCCAGCATCTGTCCCAACTCCTCGTGTTCGCGGTTTCAGTCTATCAAAATCACCTGAAACAGTACCCGTCTTTGATCTTACGCAAGAAATGCGTCTTAGCGGCGGGCGCGCGACACTGTCTGTTCCGGAACCGGCGCCGTACGGAAGGGGCGGAAGGTTGCTTTTTTGAACCACAGCTTGACCGCCTGGTAGTGGATCAGAAATACAGCACGGCGCGCGCCGAATGGGCGCCGCAGCAAAGACCACAGAATGGTTTGATTGGTCAGCGGTTGTCGCGGTCCCGTAAGGGTTGCAATCAACCCGCCCCGCTGGCAGTCATAGTCGATCCAAACCCCAACGCGATCCTGCCGATAGTCAAAGCGGAACGTATATGTGCCAGCAATTTTTTGAAACGGCGAGACATGCATCAGCTTGTCAGTAACGATGCGATCAGTCGGCTCGATCGGTGACAAATCCGGCTTGTGGCACAGATAGCTGTGCCGAGTGCCATATGTGTTCGTCACTTCGGCCACAACTGCGAAAAGCTGGCCTTGAGTATTCAGACAGAACCAGAAGCTGACCGGATTGAAGACATGCCCGAACACCCTGGGCTGGGTCAGCAGCATCAATCGGGCCGGTTGCGGGACCTCAAGATCATCAAAGCGATCACGCAGCCAATCGGCCCCCCGGCCCTGTTTTGGCTCGCCCCCGTGGTCGGTGACACGCCAGTTTGTCAGGTTTGCGCGATTGATCGAGAACAGCGCCGGCGTGTCCAGCTGCACCTCTGGGTCCAACAGGATGTAGTCCACGGAATAGCGGAAGGCGTTTTCGATTTGCCCCTTGCGCCCGTGAAAGGTGTGCGCTGCAACTTGCTCTATTCCCGACATCCAGTAGCTACTCCCGGTCACTCAGCGCATGTGTAATTTCGCGTTCATCTCAGCACTTTGTCCAACATTTTCTACGTATCCCAAGGCGGAGGGGATCAAAAAAACAGGTTCGAGTGATCCGGCTTGGGTATCTACCCGTATTGTTGTTATGTTTACCGAGATCGACACAGTGACCCTGGACGACCCCGCGCCGATGTCAGGCGTTGACGCGCCCCGGATCGCGCGCAAACGTATCAGGGGCAAATCGGTGAACGGTGCGAAAGACATCTGCGAGACCCGGGCTGAATGGGTGGGCCACATAAAACGCATCCGCGATGCGCAGGATCAGGTGGCATTTGCAGAGCTGTTTCAGCATTTTGCACCGCGCATCAAGGCATTCCTGATCAAGTCTGGGTCTGACGCGACGCTGGCAGAGGAATGTGCGCAAGAAGTCATGGCAACCCTGTGGCATAAGGCGCATCTGTTCGATCCGACCCGCGCAACCGTTGCCACCTGGGTTTTCACGATTGCTCGGAACAAGCGCATTGATGTCCTGCGCAAGCAACGCCGCCCCGAACCCGAGGATCTTGGTTGGGGTCCCGAAGCGGAACCGGATCAGGATGACGTTATTGCGCTGCAGCAGGAAACCACGCAGCTGCGGAACGCTTTGTCGGCGTTGCCGGATGCGCAAAGGGAACTGATCGAAAAGGCTTATTTCGGCGATCTCAGCCATCGCGAAATCGCCTCTCAGACCGGATTGCCGCTGGGTACGATCAAATCACGTATACGGCTGGCGCTGGACCGCTTGCGCCATGCGATGAATTGAGATGACGATGATGCGACAAGATATCAAACATCACCTGACAGACGATCTGCTGATGGCTTACGCCGCAGGCTCACTGTCCGAAGCGTTCGACCTGATGGTCGCGACGCATATCTCGCTCTGCGACCACTGTCGTGCCCGGGCCGAAAGCTTTGAAGCCGTGGGCGGGCACGTACTTGAAGAGCAGTTGGACGTGGCACAATTGGGTGACGAGTCACTGGCTGCCACGATGGCGTTGATTGCGCAGGGAGCGCCGAAACCGAAACCAACGCGGCCCCCGTGTTCCGTGCTACCCACGCCCTTGCAGGATTACGTCGGCGGTGACGTGAACGCGATCCGCTGGCGAGCCATAGGCATGGGTGTCAAACAGGCGATCCTGCCGACGACTCGCGAGGCCACGGCGCGATTGCTGTTTATCCCGGCAGGTGCTGCTGTTCCGGATCACGGCCACAAAGGCATGGAATTGACCATGGTGCTGCAAGGTGCATTCACGGACGAGGTCGATCACTTTGCGCGCGGCGATGTCGAGATTGCTGATGAGAGCCTGGAGCACACACCCATCGCGGATATGTCCGAAGATTGCATTTGTCTGGCAGTCACGGATGCGCCTCTCAAGTTCAACAAACTGATGCCGCGACTGTTTCAGCCGTTTTTGCGGATTTGAATATTCATGGCCATCCGCGCGACCCGAAAGCGGTGATTGAATGGAGACAACCAAATGTTCAGACAGTTTCTTCTTGGCCTATCGCTGCTGTTTATCGGAACCGTTGCCTCGGCACAGATGACCGCAGACGTGAAGTTTCAACCCGGAAATTATGGAACGATGGTCAGCGGAACGATCACCGGGGATGAGTATTTCGACTATAGGCTGGGGGCCAAAGCCGGTCAGGAAATGTTTGCCGAGCTTCAGGTCAGCGACACGAACGGAAACGGTGTGATTTATTTCAACATTCTGCCACCAGGCAGCGATGGCGAAGCAATCTATATCGGTTCGATTGACGGCAATACCGCCCGGATCGACCTGCCCGAAAACGGAGATTACACGATCCGCGTCTACCTGATGGGCAATGATCGCAATACCGGCAAGACTGTCGGGTACAATCTGGACCTGTCGATCCAGTAGCGTCTAGGCTTCAGATTTGCCCAATGGAACTACATTGGGATGCTCGTCAGGGGCCAGTTCCTCGAAATCGAAATTGTCCAGCCGCTGCGCCCGGCGGCCAGCCTTTTCGGCACTGATCTTGATGTCCGAAATATCCTTGACCGCCTGTCCGAAATGGCGGTCGAGGTTAGCGACCCGGTCGCCCAGACGTTCGACATCCTTGTGCAGCATCCCGAGTTCCTTGCGAATTGCACCGGCCTGTTCGCGCATACGCGCGTCCTTCAAGATCGCCCGCATGGTGTTCAGTGTCGCCATGCAGGTCGTGGGCGAGACAATCCAGACACGTTTGGAAAAGCTCTCCTGCACCAATTCCGGGAACTTGGCGTGCAATTCCGCATAGACGGCCTCGGAGGGCAGGAACATCAACGCGCCATCAGCTGTTTCGCCGTCCAGGATGTACTTTTCAGAGATGTCGGTGATGTGTTTGCGCACTGTGGCGCGGAACATCTGCACCGCCGCTTTCAGTTCGGCGTCATTGGTTGAGCCGATCAGCGCTTCATAGGCTTCCAAAGGGAACTTACTGTCGATTACGATCGGCCCCGGAGGGTTCGGCAATTTGATCAGACAATCGGCACGCCGCCCGTTTGACAGCGTCGCTTGCAACTGGAAGCTGTCCCGAGGCAACGCTTTCGAGACGATGTCATTCAGTTGAATCTCACCAAACGCGCCGCGGGTCTGCTTGTTCGACAGAATGTCCTGCAATGTCAGAACGTCCCCCGAAAGTTTGGTGATGTTGTCCTGCGCCTTGTCGATGGCGGCCAGCCGCTCCTGCAATTGGGTCAGAGAAGTTGCGGTCTGTTTGGACGATCCGTGCAGCGATTCTTTCATCCGCTCCTGCATCTCGGCCAGCGCGCGCGCCGATTTCATCGCATTGTCCGCAAGCCGGTCATTCATCTGCTGCTGAACCGAGGACAGGCGGGATTCGACCGTCTGGATCACTTGTACCTGCGCATTGGCCTGGGTGTCCGAGACATGCTGCAACCCGCCGCGCAATTGCTCCTGCCCTTGGCCCAGTTGCTGAACATGCTGACCCAAATGGGCCATTTGGCGCGCCAGAGGCTCCGTCAACCGGGCCGAGCGGTTGGCCGCGCGCAACGACAGAAACAGCAGCAGCAGAATCAACACGATGACTCCGGACCCGATCAGGATCACGGGGTCGTCCAATGCCATTTCAGTTCCAGCAATCTCGATCATATCGCCTCGGATGTTCTTGTTTTATTCTTCATAGCCCGGCAAGGCCATAGGATCAACTGCGCCCGAACAGACGCTCGATATCGCTCAGCTTCAGTTCGACATAGGTGGGCCGCCCGTGATTGCACTGACCCGAATGCGGTGTAGCTTCCATCTCGCGCAACAGGGCGTTCATTTCCTCGGCCCGCATCCGACGGCCCGAGCGGACCGAGCCATGGCACGCCACCCGACTGAGGATTGCCTCGATCCGCACCTGAACGCTTTGGCTGTCACCCTGATCGGCCAGCTCATCAAGGATATCCAGAACCATCGCGCGGGCATCGACCTCGCCCAGGATGGCGGGGGTTTCGCGCACCGCGACCGCGCCGCCGCCAAACGGCTCGATGGTCAAACCAAGGCGTGACAGGTCGTCGGCCGCCGCCATCAGACGGGCACAATCCCCTTCGGAAAGTTCCACGATTTCAGGGATCAGAAGCGCCTGCGCGGCGACATCGTTTTCGGCCATCTGGCGCTTCAGCTTCTCGTACACCAGTCGCTCATGCGCGGCGTGCTGATCGACGATCACCATGCCATCCGCAGTCTGGGCGATGATATAGTTCTCATGCACCTGTCCGCGTGCCGCGCCCAGTGGCAGCTCATCGGCAGATGTGTCGGGAGCATCCGGAATCTGTGCGGGCGTGGTCACCGGTTCGACAATGCTGCCGCTATAGTCTTTCGCCATTTCGGCAAAGCCCGGAGATTGGGCCCGAAAAGCTGCCTGCCGCGCCGATGGAGAGGGCCGGTCCATCTGGTACACGCGCGCCGGACCCGCCGAAGCTGGTTTAGGTCGCATCGCCCCCAGCGTTGCGTTGGCCACGGTTGAAGACGCCCGGTGCCCGGCTTCGGCCAGCGCATGGCGCAGCGCCGAAACGATCAGTCCGCGCGCCAGACCCGGATCGCGGAACCGCACTTCGGATTTCGCAGGATGCACATTCACATCCACCAAATTCGGATCACAATCGATGAACAGTGCCGCAGCCGGATGTCGGTCGCGGCTGAGGAAATCGAAATAGGCCGCACGCAACGCGCCGGTCAGCATCTTGTCACGCACCGGACGCCCGTTGACGAACAGGTACTGCGCAACCGCCGCACCGCGTGAATAAGTCGGCAAGGCAGCATAGCCATAAAGACGAATGCCGTCTCGCGTGGCGTCGATCTGCAGGGCGTTTTCTGCAAACTCCCGTCCCAGAACGCGCGCCAGTCGCGCGTGCAGCGCGTCGAACAAGTCGCCGTTTTCACGGTCGGCACGGAAGGTCACGCGCCCTTCGCCGCCGCCAGAAACATCGCGCAGGGTAAATGTAACCGCCGGTTCCGCCATAGCCAGACGCTTCACTGTGTCCGAGATCGCCTGCGCCTCGGCCCGGTCAGTACGCATGAACTTCAGGCGCGCCGGTGTTGCAAAGAACAGGTCACGCAGTTCCACAACCGTTCCGGCCCGCAGGGCAGCCGGCTTTACTGGCCCGATCTTGCCACCTGCAACAAGGATCGTGGCAGCTTCGTCCCCCGGCATCCGGCTGGTGATCGTTAGCCGCCCGACCGCCCCCAAAGACGGTAGCGCCTCACCGCGGAACCCGAACGTGTGAATGTTCAACAGATCCGAGCCGTCGATCTTCGAGGTCGCATGGCGTGACAGAGCCAGAGGCAAATCCGCGGCCGCAATTCCACATCCGTCATCGGTGACGCGGATCAGCGTCTTGCCCCCGTCGGCAATGTCAATGGCGATGCGCGTCGCCCCGGCATCGATCGCGTTTTCCACCAACTCCTTGACGGCCGAGGCCGGGCGCTCCACTACTTCGCCTGCAGCAATCCTGTTGATTGCCGCGTCATCAAGCTGTCGGATGACCGGGCGTTTTTGGCTCATATTGGGGATTGTCTGCACCATACCGCTAGACCTAGCACAACACGGCGCGATTCTGCCACCTATTTGAAACGTAATACGCTGGCCAGAAAAAGCCCCGTCCGGCCCACGTTCAATGCTACCAACAGGTCGGAAATTGTGAACGAGGGACCGAACGGGTCGTGGTGAGTGGTTGCTATATGGTTAACACTTGAAGCAGCGTTACCACAAAAAGGTGAACAAATCCGCATATGTATGCCCGTTGTTTCCATTTAAGCAAATATTAGCCGATTTCCGGCGGCGATGACTGGCGGGATGACGCCAAATCAAGTGGCAACCGGTGCGCCGGCCCGGTTTCGACATGGGCCGAACACCGCGCTTAGTGCCAAAATCAAACCGGACATCGTGGCGATCATACCTGCTGCACTGACGGCACCCGCTCCGCCCAGCCACAGCGGGCCGTAACCGGCCAGCACGTACCCTGACACCGCGGATACAACGGCGAAGAGAACGCTCCACGCGATCTGTGCCTCGAGCCGGTTGGTCATCATGCGCGCGGCGGCAGGTGGGCAGATAAACATGGCGATCACGATGATCGAACCGACGGCATCAAAAGCTGCCACCGCAGCAATCGCGGCCGTGATCACCAGCGCCATACCCAAAACCCCGGTGCGGATGCCGATCGTACGGGCAAACCCTTCGTCAAAGGTCGAGATTTTGAGCGGCCGCCAGAACAGCCAGGTGAACAGGGTCACGCCGATCAGGGTCAGTGCGATCCGCGGCAGCTCCGGCGGCAAGCCCGCCAATGCTTGCGGGTCCATCAGCGAGGACCAGCCCGTCGCGTCCAGCCAGATCAGGCTTTCCAGATTGCCGTACAGCGCATGTTCCACGTCCAGATGCACGGTCGAGGTATCGGTCTGTTCCAGCAACAATACACCCGCTGCAAACATGGTGGTGAAGACGACACCCATGGCAGCACCAGGTTCGATCTGACCCAGACGGCGGACTGTTTCAATCAGAATAACTGCGACCACGGAGGCGCCCGCAGCGCCCAGCATCATCGGCCAGGTCGAAATCACACCGGTCAGCAGAAATGCCACCACGATACCGGGTAGCACAACATGGCTGATCGCATCGCCGATCAGGGCCTGTTTGCGCAATACAAGAAAGTTTCCGGGCAAAGCGCAGGCGATTGCGGCGAAGGTGCCTATCAGCAGGGGGGTCAGCGAGAGGGGGACAAATTCTGCTCCGCTCATGGCGAAACCTCCTGTGGGCCACCAATTCGGCGGTCGATCTCGGCGATCTGGTCGCGGGTCAAAACCGTCTCGATATCGCGTAGCCCGTCGTAAAGCGCTGCTGTGGCCTCATGGGCCTGATCGGCACGAACGATTTCCCACCGTTTTTCGTCGCGAAGCGCCTTGGCGGCGCGCGCTTTGCCGGTCTCGGTCGCCACGCCATCGGCGCGCACGATTTCCGCACGGCGCAACAGGCGTAGCGTCAGCGGTTCATAGATCTTTTGACCTTGTGCCAAGGCCAGTAGGCCCTGCCGAATATGTACCCTGCGCTGGAACCGCAAATGGTGCAAAAGGGCTGCCAGAACACCGCGCACCGGTGCCAGAAAGATGGAAATTGCGAAGAACCCGAAACTCACCAGAACGATGATCGGACCAGTCGGCAGGTTGGGGGCCGAAGCGGACAGGGCCGCGCCCAGATAGCCGGCCAGACCGCCGGCCAAACCGGCCAGAAGAACAACGCGATCAGATCGATCCGACCAGAAGCGGGCGGTCACGGGAGGTATTATCAGCAGGGCAACGATCAGGATCAGGCCAACAATTTTCAGCCCGACGACGGTCACCGCCATGACCAGACCCATCATTGCAAGATCAACCCGGTGTACAGGCACGCCTCGCGCCGTAGCGTATTCGGGATCAAAAGCAACCATCACCATCGGCCTGCGCAGGATCATGACCAGAACCAGGGTCGCCGCTCCACCGATTGCGATGATCATCGCATCCGCCCAGAGCATTCCTGCCGTTGAGCCAAGCAAAAAACCTTCGAGCCCCGCCTGACGCCCGGCGCCCATGGTCTGAATGACGGTCAGCAATACGATGCCGAACCCAAAGAAAACGGAAAGAACTGCACCGATGGCGGCATCCTCGGCCAGCCGCGTGTGCCGTGTCAGCCAGTTCATGCACAGCAGCCCCACCCAGGCGGACACGGCCGATCCGGCCAGAAGACCGATCAGGTTACGCCCGTCGCCCCCAAGGGCAACCAGCGCCATAAAGGCCAGGCACACGCCCGGAAGCGTCGCGTGGCTGATCGCATCGCTCACCAGCGCGCGTTTGCGCAGGAACAGGAATGTCCCGGTCACACCGGCAGACACACCCAGCAAGGTCGCGCCAATGGCGACCAGCGTGGCGTTATAGCCAAGCTGCAGGCTCAGAGCATCCCAAAGCATGAATTACCCCAAAGCGCGCGAAATCTGGTCGATCTGCGCCGTGGCCAATCGCCCGCCATAGGCGGATTGCAGCGTTTCGGCGGTAAAGGCCTCCGAGACCGGACCTTCGGCAACCTTTCGGGTATTGATCAGGAACACATGGTCGAAATAGTCCGTTACGGTGGCCAGATCGTGGTGCACGGTGATGACCGTCTTGCCGGCCTCTTTCAGCGCCTTCAACACGGCGATGATGGCTTTTTCCGTGGCCGCATCAACGCCGGCAAAGGGTTCGTCCAGCAGGTACAGATCGGCATCCTGCGCCAGAGCACGAGCCAGAAAGACCCGCTGTTGCTGACCGCCGGAGAGCTGCCCGATCTGACGATCCGCAAAGTCGCGCATACCGACGCGGTGCAAGCAGTCCATCGCGCGGGACAGATGCCGGGCACGGACTCGGCCCAGCAGGCCCAGCTCACGCGACAGACCCATCAGTACGACGTCAAGCACGCGCGTCGGGAAATCCCAATCCACGCTGGAGCGCTGAGGAACATAGGCAATTCGCGCGCGCTGCCGGTCTATCGGCTGACCGAAAACAGTTACCTGCCCGGACAGCGGCTTCAAAATGCCCAATGCCGCCTTGAGCAGCGTCGACTTTCCTGCTCCGTTCGGGCCGATGATCGCCGTCATCGCCCCGGGTTGCGCGGTCATGTCCACGGAAAACACGGCCGGCTTCTGACCGTAAGAGACTGTCAGCCCCCGAATGGCCAGCGGGCTGTTCGCGATCCCCGGATCTTCGACCGCGATCCCCTGAACGGATGCAAGCTCGAGCGTCATTCAAAACCCCGCGGACAATTTGCTGTTCATTCCGCGCGCGGGGGCATCTGCGCCCAGCGCCCGTGCGATAACGGTGATGTTGTGATCCAGCATCCCGATATATGTGCCTTCGTATGTGCCCGGCTCACCCATGGCATCGGAATACAGCTCTCCGCCAACGGTGACATCGTGCCCTTTGGCCGCAGCGCCTTCGATCAAGGCCCGCATCGAGCGGTCTGAAACCGAACTTTCGACAAACACAGCCGTTAGCTGACGATCCACCAGCGTATCAACCAGTTCACCGACCCGGTTCAGGCCTGCTTCGGATTGAGTCGAGATGCCCTGAATGCCCAACACCTCATAGCCGAATTCCTCACCAAAATAGCCAAAGGCGTCGTGGGCGGTGACCAGAACGCGATTGTTTTCGGGCACATCGGCAAGAACCTGTTTGCCATATGCATCCAACTGGTCGATCTGCGCCAGAAACGCCTGTGTGTTGGCCTCAAATTCCTCGGCGGCTTCGGGCCGCGCGTCCGTCAATGCCTTTTGCACCTGAACCACCACGTCGCGCCATAGAACCGGGCTCATCCAAAGATGAGGATCGTATTTGTCCGCGTAATCGTCATGCGCACGCAGCTTGGACTTATCCACGCCGTCCGCCACCGCGACGACATTCCGCTTGCGGCCGAGGTCGTGAAAGAACTCTTCCATCTGCGCTTCCAGATAGAGCCCATGCCACAGGATCAGATCAGCGCGTGTCATAGCCACGATGTCACTGCGGGTCTGGCGGTAGGCGTGCGGATCGACGCCCGGCCCCATCAGGCCTTTCACCTCGACCTGATCACCTCCGACCTGCCGCGCGGCGTCGGCGATCATGCCGGTCGTGGCGACCACCTTGAGTGGCGCCTGCGCCCAGGCGGCAAACGGCAGAGCAGTGGCGAAGGCAATTGCTGCAAGAAAGCTGCGACGAATCATTTCCGACCCCATTTCGGTATCCAGTTGAGAATGAATATGCGAACCATTCGCAACCAAGTCAACGCAATTGAGAATTATTCGCAAGAAAACCCCTGTTTTGTCCAATTGGTCAAATTTTTTTGCTTCGCACCCCTCAGGTGCCTTCCATTTGCTCGTGTCCCATGCGAATTTGGCGCAAATCTCCCAAAGGACGCGATGATGGAAACGCAGAGCACAGAAAGCCCCGTGCGCACCGCGCATCTGCCGCAAGTGACCGAACCCAGAAATCCGGGAATGGACCTGGATCTGGATTGGGTGCGGGCCGTACAGGCCAACACCTCGGCCATTGAACGCCGTGCGGCCACCTTGCCCGGTCGGCGGTCGGTGAAAAAAGACTACCAGGCCGCTTGGCTGCTCAAGGCGATCACGTTGATCGATCTGACGACCCTGTCCGGTGATGACACGGTCGGTCGCGTGCGCCGCCTGTGCGCCAAGGCGCGTCAGCCGGTGTCGCCCGCGTTGTTGCAGGCGATGGACATGCCGGCGATCACGACAGGAGCGGTTTGCGTCTATCACGACATGATCGATACTGCAGTCGATGCGCTGAAGGGTACCGGCATTCCGGTCGCCGCCGTCTCGACCGGTTTTCCGGCGGGTTTGTCCCCCTTCCACCTGCGTGTGGCCGAGATCGAGGAAAGCGTGAAAGCAGGCGCCGAAGAGATCGACATCGTCATCTCGCGCCGCCACGTTCTGTCAGGCAACTGGCAGGCTTTGTATGATGAGATGAAAGCTTTCCGCGTCGCCTGCGGCGATGCGCATGTCAAAGCCATTCTGGCAACCGGTGAATTGGGTAGTCTGAGAAACGTCGCCCGCGCCTCGTTGGTCTGCATGATGGCCGGGGCGGATTTCATCAAGACATCGACCGGTAAGGAGAGCGTCAACGCCACCCTGCCGGTATCGCTGGTAATGATCCGGGCGATCCGTGACTACTATGACCGCACCGGGTACCGCGTTGGGTATAAACCTGCGGGCGGGATTTCCAAGGCGAAGGACGCGCTGGTTTACCTGTCGCTGATCAAGGACGAGTTGGGCGACCGATGGCTGGAGCCGGATCTGTTCCGCTTTGGTGCGTCTTCGCTGCTGGGCGACATCGAGCGGCAGTTGGAACACTATGTGACCGGGGCATACTCGGCTGGGTACAGACATTCGATGGGCTGAGCCCGAAGTTATGTCTGGACAGTGAGTATTTGGGAAAAGATGAAGTCATGACAGTCAAAGAAATCTTCGAAACCATGGATTACGGCCCTGCCCCCGAAAGTGCCGCCGAGGCCTTGGCCTGGCTGGTCGATCAGGGCGACAAATTCGGTCACTATATAGACGGGGTATTCACGAAACCCGGTAAAGGATTTGATAGCCGCAACCCGGCAACTGGTGAGGTTCTGGCCAAGCTGACGCAGGCGAAACAGGCCGATGTGGATGCCGCTGTTGCCGCCGCCCGCAAGGCGCAGCCGAAGTGGGAGAAACTGGGCGGCTCGGTCCGAGCGCGGTACCTTTATGCGATTGCGCGCCTTTTGCAGAAGCATTCGCGTCTGTTTGCCGTGCTGGAAAGCCTGGATAATGGTAAACCCATCCGTGAATCGCGCGACATCGACATTCCGCTGGCGCAGCGGCATTTCTATTACCACGCGGGCATGGCGCAGCTGATGGAGAGCGAATTGCCCGACGCAGAAGCGCTGGGAGTTTGCGGGCAGATCATCCCCTGGAACTTCCCGCTGTTGATGCTGGCATGGAAAATTGCCCCGGCGCTGGCGATGGGCAACACTGTGGTTCTCAAACCGGCCGAATATACCTCGCTGACGGCGCTGCTGTTTGCAGATATCTGCTCGCAGGCCGGGCTGCCGAAGGGTGTCGTGAACATTGTCACCGGAGATGGCGCGGTGGGTGAGATGATCGTGGCCTCGGACGTGGACAAGATTGCCTTTACCGGCTCTACCGTTGTAGGTCGTCGTATCCGTGAGGCGACCGCCGGCTCGGGCAAGGAACTGACGCTGGAGCTGGGCGGCAAGTCCGCGTACATCGTGTTCGACGATGCCGACATCGACAGTGCCATCGAAGGTCTGGTTGATGCGATCTGGTTCAATCAGGGCCAGGTTTGCTGCGCCGGGTCTCGTTTGCTTGTGCAGGAAGGCGTCGCGGATCGCTTCCATGAGAAACTGCGCGCACGGATGGACAATTTGCGCGTTGGAAATCCGCTGGACAAGTGCATCGACGTGGGCGCTGTTGTGGATCCGGTTCAGTTGCAGACCATCAAGGGATTGGTCGAAAGCAACACGGTTGGCCACGTGCATCAGGCAGCTTGCGAGTTGCCCGCGAATGGCTGCTACTATCCGCCGACGCTGATCTCGGGCCTCGAAACTTCGGACCCGCTCATGCAGGAAGAAATCTTTGGCCCGGTTCTGGTTTCGTCCACCTTCCGCACTCCGGAAGAAGCGATCGAGTTGGCCAACAACACTCGTTACGGGCTGGCTGCGACTGTGTGGACCGAGAATGTGAACCTCGCGCTGGATATCGCGCCCAAGCTGGTTGCGGGCGTGGTCTGGGTGAATGCCACAAACCTGTTCGACGCCGCTGCCGGGTTCGGCGGTGTGCGCGAAAGCGGCTTTGGCCGTGAAGGCGGCTGGGAAGGCCTGGCGGCCTACACCAAGCCCAAGGGCAAGGCCAAACCACTGGCGAAGGTCGAAGCAATCATGGGCGAAGGTGCGCCGGTCGATCCGATTGACCGCACAGCCAAGATGTATGTTGGCGGCAAGCAGGCGCGGCCCGACGGCGGCTACTCGAAACCGATCTGGGGCAAGTCCGGCCTGCTGGGCCATGTCGGCCTTGCCAACCGCAAGGATGTCCGCAACGCAGTCGAAGCTGCGGCGGGGGCCAAAGGCTGGTCCAGTACCACCGGCCATCTGCGGGCACAGATCCTGTACTACATCGGCGAAAACCTCTCGGCCCGCGCCGATGAGTTCGCCGCGCGTATCGACGCCATGACCGGCAAGAAAGACGGCGCGAATGAGGTCGAGGCCTCGATCCAGCGCCTGTTCACCGCTGCCGCCTGGGCCGACAAATATGACGGTCAGGTGCATGGTGTTCCGATCCGGGGCGTCGCCATTGCGATGAAGGAACCGGTGGGCGTGATCGGTACGCTATGCGCGGACGAAGCGCCGCTACTGGGTCTGGTTTCAGCGATGGCTCCGGCGATTGCGATGGGCAACCGGACGGTTCTGGTAACCTCGGAGCCTTATCCGTTGGCGGCAACCGACTTCTACCAGATCCTCGAAACCTCGGACGTTCCTGCTGGCGTGGTGAATATCCTGACCGGCAGCCATTCAGAGCTGGCCAAACCGCTGGCCTCGCACCTGAACGTGGATGCTGTGTGGTCGTTCTCGTCCTCTGACCTGTCTAAAGAGATCGAGGCCGTCTCGGCAGGCAACCTGAAACGAACCTGGGTAAATAACGCGACGGCATTTGATTGGAACATGGACCATTCCCGCCGGTTCCTTCAGGCTTCGACCGAAGTGAAAAACATCTGGGTGCCCTACGGAGAATAGGGCTCTCGCATCATGGGAGGCCTAAATGGACTTTTCAGGGAAGACCGTCATCGTCATAGGCGGAACCAGCGGGATCAACCGCGGCATTGCCGAGGCTTTTGCGGCCTCGGGGGCCAAACTGGCGGTCGCAAGCCGGTCGCAGGAAAAGGTTGATGATACCGTTGCCGCGCTAAAAGCGTCGGGTGCGGCGGACGCCATCGGGGCGGCGTTTGACGTGCGCGACCCGGAGGCCGTGGCCGAGGGCCTGAAGCA
The DNA here is from genome assembly GCF_057221075.1 of Ruegeria sp. HKCCD6647-2. Taxonomy (NCBI): domain Bacteria; kingdom Pseudomonadati; phylum Pseudomonadota; class Alphaproteobacteria; order Rhodobacterales; family Roseobacteraceae; genus Ruegeria; species Ruegeria sp. HKCCD6647-2. The sequence goes on from NZ_JBWVBD010000001.1 coordinate 20,699, forward strand.
GTTCCACGACGCTTTTGGCGATTTCGACGTTCTGGTGTCAGGTGCGGCCGGCAACTTCCCTGCACTTGCCGCCGAAATGTCGGTCAACGCCTTCAAGACAGTGATCGATATCGACCTGATGGGCACGATCCATGTGATGAAAGGGGCCTACCCATATCTCAAACGCCCCGGCGCCAGCATCATCAACATCTCGGCACCGCAATCCTATCTGCCCTATGAAGGTCAGGCCCATGTGTGCGCAGCCAAGGCCGGCGTGGACCAGATCACGCGTACATTGTCGATGGAGTGGGGAGTAGAGGGTATCCGCGTGAACTCGGTCGTGCCGGGCTTCATAGAAGGCACCGAAGGCGCCAGGCGTCTGGCCCCCACTCCGGATGCCGGAGCGCAATTGCGCCGCGACGTGCCGCTGGGCCGGTGGGGGCAACCGCAGGACGTGGCAAATGCCTGCCTGTTCCTGAGCTCCGACCTTGCCAGCTATATCAGCGGAACGGTTCTGGCGGTCGACGGCGCGCTCTATCAGCGCGGTTCGGGCAAATTCGGGCAGATGATGGGGCAGATGCTGCGTGCGCAGGTCAAAACCTAGCCGTCAAAAGCCAGCTCACCCAGCACCCCTGTTCAGAACCTCTGCTTCAGATCGTACCGCCCATGGCCTGACGCAACATCCAGACCATACGTGTACACCTTAGGCGCACCAATGTTGTGATCGCACGCAGCACCTCACCCGGTGAGGTCACCTTCTTGCTGATCAGAACCTTTGGGGTATGCACAATAGCGCTTGCCGGCATCGCCAGACCACGAAGCGCCCAGCGCAATCGTGCAATTCCGCCGTTTCCGTGCAGCATGAAGGCTTCTTGTGTCGTTCGCCTCCATTTTGCCTTGAGTGCCGGCCAATCCTGGCGGGATGGATGGCTTACCCGGAATCGGTCTTCATAGATCAAGCTGTAGCCTTGCTCGACTGCGCGCATGGTCCATTCCCGGTCTTCGGAAACGCCATTGATGAAACCGCCGATCGCGTCAAACACATCGCGGCGGGTCAAAAGATTGCCTGCGCCCGAAAAGCCCTGAACCTCGATGTATCTGCGGAAATTGAAGGCGAAAACCGCCTCGAAAGCCTCGGCACCGGTGCGCGGAGGCGGCGTTTCGTCGAAGACATCGACACGCCCGCCGATCAGGTCGGCGCGGGCCGCAATCTTTCGTCCCACTTCCAGCCAATCCGAGTCTGGCACGCAATCCGCGTCGATGAAGAACAAACGCTGTGCCGTCGTCTCGGCAATGCCCCTGTTTCGGGCATGCGCGGCCCCCTTTTGGGTCTCGACAATGAAACGCACCATGGGAAAGGCGCGGCGCATGTCGTCCAGCGAAACCGGGGACGCGTTGTCGACCACAACGATCTCAGTATCAGAGATGTCATTGGCCAAGAGCGCCCGCAGGCAGCGCTCCAGTCTTGGGATGTCGTTATAATGCGGAATTATGACCGCGTCGGCCGGAGCGTTTTCAGTAGTAACCTTGTTCATTGCCAAAGGACCCACTGATATAGCGGCATTTGTTCAACACGATGCCCATGACCTGCGTCAGTTCCGCCAACTGCCGCTCGGCCACATCAATGTGGTCGATGCTGGTTTCCTCGGCCGCGGCCAGCAGAAGGGCGCAATCGACATTCTTCAGGAATCCGTGGCTATCATCGCTGACCATCAGCGGAGGCGTATCGAACAGAATGATATCCGGTTTGAACTCGTTCTCGATCTGCTCCAGGACTTCGATTGTCTGGCGGCTTTGCAGTATTTCCGCTGAATTGTGCGTCGGCGTATAATTCAGCCCGAAAATCACGTTGTCGCCATATCGCCGGGCGTGCTCGCGAAACGGTACCTTTCCCTGCAACACGTCCGCCATGCTTCGGTTTCCGGTTTGCTTGAGGATGTCGCCCAACCCTCGGCGGCGCATATCAAGATCGATGACAATGGTACGCAGATCGACCTGTCGACCCAGACTGAAAGCCAGATTTGCAGCCGCCGTGCTTTTGCCGCACCCACTGTAGGGAGAGGTCAATGCCACGCGGCGCCAGCCGTTGGACAAGGTTTGCTGCAACATTTTCGTACGCAGCATGTCATAGGGTGTCGCACTTGGACCGCCCTGAAACGAGATCAGACGATTTCGCGCAACAAGAGACTGGTCAATCTTCATCTCTGGCAAAGAATGCCACAGATCCTCTTCCATCTCAGGTTCAATGGGACCGTGCGCTTCGGACAGAACAAGCGGTTCAACTTGGCGGTTTTCACGTGCCTTGCGGGCCTTCTGAATGGCCTCTTGAAGACGTTCCATTACGCCCTCCCCAATTTCGCAGGAGTTACAATCACCAATAAACCTCCAACTTGTCGATCACCCGCTCGGCGATAAGATCCAGGGGCAAATAATAGGTATGGATGGCCCAGACCCCGGCTGGCACACCGATAAGAATGGCCAGAACAACCAAGGACCACGCCACCCGAACCCGGATCAACTCGCCCCGGGAACGCACGTAAGGGATCGCGGCAATCGGCCAGACCTCGAGTTTGTTGATCAGGTCCTCTGGACGGCGCACTGATCTGTTCAGGATTTCCAGCAGTACGATCAACCCGACACCCAGCGCAATTCCGAAGAACACACCACCGCCCGCAATAGCCATGCGATTGGGTTTTGTCGGAGAGCTGGGCACCGCAGGGTATTCGATCACCGAAATACGCTGACCTTGGGACGTGACCTCGATCCGTTCGCCCGTGGACGCGGATGCCAGCCGGCCCACGGCGTTGTTGTACTGGGCCTGAATGTTGTCGTGATCCCGCTGCAATTCAGCCAGCGCGATTGCGTTGGCGGGCGTCTGGTCTATCGTCAATGTCAGTTTGTTCAGGCGATCCTGAAGCAATGCCCTTTGGTCCGCAGTGGCTTCGATCTGGCTGTCAATCTGGGCCAGTTGAAGATCAAGGGTGGCATTTCCTGTGGTGGAGGTCGCACTCGGCACTGTATTCGAGTTGACGTTGGCCGCCTGTTCCGCCGCCACCGTTTCTTCAAGCCGAGCAATCCTTGCGCGTAACAATCTGATCGACGGATTGTTCTCGGAATAGATGGCCCGTTGTGCGTCCAGCTGGTTGCGCAATTGTTCCAACTGGATTTGAGATTGCGTCATATTCAGTTGCGCAACCCCCAGAATCTGACCAGTCGATCTGTAAGTCTCAATAAGCTTTTCGCGTTGACCCTTTAGCCCAAATATCTGCTGGTCCATCTGTTCGATGTTTGTCTGCATAGAACCTTGCTGGGCCAGACGGAACTGTAGACTGTCTGGCAAAGCTCCTGAATTCTCTCTCTTGAACTCGAGAATTCGCGCGCTGCGCTGATCAAGCTCTTTACCCAGGCGGTCAACTTCCTGTTCAAAAAAGCTCAGAGTATCCGACGCCCGATTCTTGCGGTAGGACACGTCAAGTTTTTGAACTTCGGTAAGATAGTCGTTCAACACACCAGCCGCGATCGGCCCGGACCTTGCATCGAAAGTGATCGTCATCAGGCTGGCCTGGTTTTGCCCGGCGCTGATTCTCACTCTTGTGTTTGCCCTCATCACGTCGACAATCTGGTCAGGGCTGGCCTCGTCCAGATTAGGCAAAACCGAATGTTTGCGCGCAATATCCAGAAGAACCGGCCGCGTCAGCAGACGCTGCTCGATGATCTGAAGCTGCTCGCCTGCCGTCGTATTCACCGTGCTTGCCGCCAGGTTCCCGGGAATCTGCGGAGACTCAACAATCAAACGCATCTGCGACACGTATGTCGGTGGCAGGTTCAACGCGATGATAATCGAAGCCGCCGACACAATGGTGGCCACGATCAGGAAATACGGAAGCCGTCTTAAAAAAATTGAAAGATAGTAACGAACCAGGCCCATTTCAGTCTGTCAGCTCCTTCTCAAGCGAATTTCCTCCAAAGAACACACCGTCCTGGATCACTTGGTTGACGATTTCTTCGTCCACTTTTTCCGATTCATTCGTCCAGGCATAAAGCAGGGCGAAATCGCAAAACTGGTTCACAAGACGCGGGACACCACGGGTCTGCTGAAAAATCAACTTGCAGGCGTCTTCCGTGAACTCTTCACCTGTGCCGGCGGCAATCTTCATTCTGTGTTTAATATAACGCTCGACCGAAGCTTCATCCATCCGCTCCAGATGAAAACTTGCGGCGACCCTTTGCGTCAGCTGACGCATCTTGGGATCCAGAACCATGTCCCGCAACTCGGGTTGTCCCACCAGAACAAGCTGCAACAACTCGTCCGTGTTGGCGTTGATGTTGGTGAGCATTCGAATTTCTTCCAAACCTTCGACGGTCAGGTTCTGCGCTTCGTCAAAGATCAAGATTACCCGCCGCCCCTCGGCGTATTCCGAGACGAGGAAATCCTGCAACTCGCGGAACAGTTGTACATAGGTTGCATCTTTGTCGATTGGCAGCCCCAACGCATGCAGGACCCATTGCAGCAGTTCGCCGCGGCCGCCCTGGGCATTCGAGACCAACCCAACCGTGATTGATTGTTCCATCTCACTCAGGAGATGCTGAACCAGCGTCGTTTTCCCCGCGCCCACCTCTCCGGTGAGAACAGTAATCGGAGCGCAGCTCAACACCCCGAACTGCAAGACCGAATAGCCCCGTTTGTGAAGAGGTGACCAGTACAGAAATCCGGGATCTGGCAGCAAGGTGAACGGCCGCCGGTCAAGTCCGAAGAAATCTAGATAAAACCCGTCACTCGAAGCCATGGCTCCACGGTCGCCTTCCGCCTTGTCAAAACTAATCCTGGCACTTCGGAGGTTACTCATACTTGCGCCCTGAACCACTAGAAAACCATTACACAATACAGAGACGTTACACGACCCAGTTGAACTAGGCTACGTCTGTGCCACAAAATCAAGATAGTGTAAGCCATAGAACTTTACAGGCGGCGTATTGACCTTTGGGCGGCCTCAATCTCGGACTAATCGGGCGATTGTTTCGCAATGCGCGTTTAGTGTTCTGGTCGGGAAAATGGCTGCGCGCCTCTGCAGTGATGTAATTTTCAGCACCTTCATATTTCCCAAAAAACCTGATTCCAGGAACCTATCTATTCTAAAATCGATTACTGTTTCCAAATAGGCAACAAAATACGCAGAAAATGCATTTAAATCAAAAGGAACCGCTATCTCGTTGTATCCCGGACTCCACGCAAATGCAGCGTTCGGGCGCCCGGCAGAACATGAATTTTGTTTTGCAAGAAGGTAAGAATTTGTTAAAACTTGATCTCAGGTCGCCCGCCATAACGTGTGAATATCGGCGGAGGTCAAAAGAGACATAAAAGTATAACAGTTTTGAGCAAGATTTGAGGTTGAGCGTAGTTGGTTCCTGAGTTGGGTAGGTGATTCTTGGGTTGTTGTGTGTGCCGGGGGTTTAAATAGTGACAATTCATTCGAAAGAGGTAGCCGACGCTCGTGCGGTCTATCCGAAGATTTCTGTTCCACGGACCTCGGTACATAAATCGGGGTACTACAGACGAAATGGAAAACGCATTCTCGACGTCGCTTTCGTTGTGTTGAGCGCGCCGTTCGTGGTGCCCGTTATTCTTGTCCTGGCGGTCTTTCTGGCGTGCCAGGGCGTATCACCGTTCTACCGCCAGGAAAGAGTTGGCCGGAACGGTCAGATCTTCAAACTGCTCAAGTTGCGCACGATGGTGCATGACGCCGAAACCGTGTTGAAAAAACACCTTGCCGCGAATCCTGAGGCGCAGGACGAGTGGAGCCGTAATCAGAAACTGCGCGATGACCCGCGGATCATCAAATTCGGGTCGTTCCTGCGCAAAAGCTCTTTGGATGAGCTGCCGCAATTCTGGAATGTGCTGGTGGGTGAGATGTCAATGGTCGGCCCACGCCCGATGATGGTAAACCAGCAGGACCTGTATCCCGGCAGTCGCTATTACTCGATGCTGCCCGGTATCACAGGTCTGTGGCAGGTTTCCAAGCGCAACAATTCCTCGTTCGCCGAGCGTGCCCACCACGACACTGAATACTGGGAAACGATGTCATTTGCGTCGGATTCCAGCATTCTGATGCGGACGGTTTCCGTCGTTCTGCGCGGTACTGGCTGTTGACGCCATAGTTTGCTGCCGGGTCTAATCGGATCACGCAGCAAAACACGTCGCAGGATAGATTAAGAATGACAAAACTAAACAAATCTGGGTTCCCGACCGGCAAAGGTCTGGCGGTTGTCGTTCTCGCCCTGTCATTGTTTCTGAGCGCCTGCGACTCTGCCGAAGAACGGGCCGAGGCACATTATCAAGCTGGCCTTGCTCATCTGGAAGAGGGCGACGTCGATCGTGCTCTGATCGAATTCAGGAATGTTTTCAAACTGAACGGTGAGCACAAGGAGGCCCGTCTAACTTATGCGCGGCTTGAACGCGAACGCGGAAACATTCCCATCGCGTACAGCCAGTACCTGCTTGTGATCGAGCAATATCCCGACAATCTGGAAGGTCATCGCGCCTTGGCGGAAATGGCCCTGCAATTGGGCAATTGGGAAGATCTGCGACGGTACGCCAAATCCGCCGAAGAACTCGCCCCGGATGACGTTGAAATCTACTCGATCAACAACACGCTGGCCTACACGGATGGTATTCGTAACGGAAACGCTGCTGCGGTGGATCTTGCGGTAAACAACGCCCGCACCTTGCTGGACGAGCACCCTGAACTGATCTCTGCACGTCAGATTGTCGTGGACCACCTGGTACGTGCCCAGGAGTGGGATACCTTGCTCGACCAGATCGACGCAGCTCTGACCTTTGCGCCGAAAGAAGCCAACCTGTACGCAATTCGGCTTCGGGCTTTGCAGGAGTTGGTAAAACCTGCGGAAATCGAAGCTCAGCTCAAGAAGATGTTGGTTCTGTTCCCCGAGGACACTGGTGTCGTTCAGATGCTCTTTGAACACCACGTGGACCAAGGCAACCTCGACGCCGCTGAGCAAATCCTGCGGAACCAATTGGAACCTGAGTCCGACAACACACTGCCTGTTCAAAGACTGGTTGCTTTTTTGGTTGAGCACCGCGGTGCTGACGCAGCGATTGCCGAATTGGGCGCTATCATCGCTGAAGGTGGAAGCAACACACCCCGGTTCAAAACCATGCGTGCCGCGCTAAAGTTTCAATCGGGTGACAGAGAACAGGCGCTTGCCGAGATGCAAGAGCTGCTGGAAGGCGCTGAACGCACGACCCAGACCCGCGAGAGCGAGGTGGAATACGCGCGCATGCTGTTTGCATCAGGTCAAATCGAGGCCGGGCGCGCGTTGATCGAAAAGGTGCTGGAAGAAGACGTTTCCCAGGCGGATGCAGTCAAATTCAAGGCGGCGTGGTTGATCGAAGAAGACAAGATAGGCGACGCAATCCTGCTGTTGCGCGAAGCCTTGAGCGCCGCCCCTCGCGACTTTCAGCTGATGTCTCTCATGGCGCAGGCGCATGAACGCAATGGTGACCGGGAATTGATGGGCGAGATGCTGGCGCTTGCTGTCGAAGTCTCGAACAGCGCGCCCGAAGAAGCGCTGCGCTATTCAAATTTCCTGATCCAGGGTGGCGACAACAAAATCGCCGAGGGCATTCTGATTGAAGCATTGAGCCAAAACCCGGACAACCCCGGCCTGCTGGTTCAACTGGGACAGGTCTATCTGATTATGCAGGATTGGAATCGGTTGGCGGCGGTTCTGAACACCATCGAGGACTTGGACAATGTCGACGCGATGCGTCAGTCCAGTGAACTCAGGGCGCAGATGCTGGCGGCTCAGAGGCGGATGGACGAATTGACCGAACTGCTGAACGAACTGGCCAACGACCCCGAATTCGGTTTGCCCGCGGATATCGCCCTGATCCGACTGATGCTGACTCAGGACGATGTTGCCGGCGCTACGGCGCATCTTGATGAGTTGCTTAAAAAAGACCCCGATTCCCTGATCCTTCGTTTCGTGAAAGCACGTGCGTTGGTCACCGAAGAGAAGTTCGACGAAGCAGAGCAACTTTACCGCGGGATTCTGCGGGATCGTCCCAACACGGACCGGGCATGGCTTGCGCTCTATCTGCTGCAATCCGAACTCGACAGGCCGGAACAAGCCACTGTGACTTTGAAGGAAGCTTTGCAGGTTGTTCCGGACAACCCGGACTTGCTGATGCTTCAGGCTGCGGAACACGAACGCGCCGGTGAGTTGGATGACGCGATTGCTGTCTACGAAAAGCTGTATCCACTCAGCAACCGTTCTTTGGTTGTCGCCAACAACCTCGCCAGCCTGCTGACGACCCATCGCACGGACGAAGAAAGCCTGCAGGAAGCGCAGCGTCTGGCGCGCCGGTTGCGTGGAACACGGGTTCCGGCATTTCAGGAAACATATGGCTGGGTGGCCTATCGGCTCGGCAATTTTGAAGAGGCTCTGACCTATCTGGAACCCGCTGCTGAAGCCATGCCAGATCACCCGCTGGTCTTGTATCACCTGGGCAAAGCTTACGAGGCCGTTGGTCGGAAAGAAGACGCGCTGAAAGCCTTCGAAGCCGCGCAAAATACCATGATCACCCTGAAAGTAACGCTGGGATTAAATGACGAGATACAAAGACTAAGCGACGAAATTGCTGCTGGGCAGTAATAGACACCGCTGCAATTCTGCCGCATCATGCCTTCGGCGAATTCAACGGGGATTGTTTAGAAAAATAGAACAAGGCATAAGGGGAAAAAAGATGAGAGATTTTAGTATGCGGAATGCAATTGGATCGCTGATCGCGTTTGTCGTGACCTTGGTTGTAGCAAGCCACGCCTGGGCGCAGTCATATCAGATCCAACCGGGTGATGCATTGCGAGTAGAGGTTCTGGAAGATCCAACGCTCAACAGAACAGTTCTGGTTCTGCCGGACGGATCAATAAACTTTCCATTGGCTGGAACACTTCGTGCCGCGGGTCAATCGACCGGCGGGCTCGGGTCATCTCTGTCTTCTGCGCTGGCGCCCAATTTCAATACGCCACCGACAGTTTTTATCTCGATCGCGTCGCTTGCTCCGCCGCCACTTCAGGGCGGGCTTGCTGCATCCGGACCGACGATTGAGGTCTTTATCATGGGTGAAGTGAGTATTCCGGGCAAACATCTGGCAACTCAAGGCACAACCATTCTTCAGGTTTTGGCTCAGGCCGGTGGCCTGACCAACTTCGCGGCCCCAAAACGCATCGAATTGCGCAGGGCTGACAGTAAAACAGGCGTGATGAACAAATATACATACAATTACAATGGATCGGGCAGCGGCATCAAAGGCAATACTGTGCTTAAACCCGGAGACGTCGTTGTGGTTCCATCGCGCCGCTTGTTCGAATAGGGGCTGATACAGGTGGGGAAATCCAAATTCAGGCTTACCTCTGCAATTGGGGGTGGGGTCGCTGCTTTTACTCTAATAACACCGGCGATCGGGCAGCAAACGTCAACACAGCAACAGGCAGCGTCCACCCAGCAAACCCTGGCGACAACGCAGCAAACGACTGTGCAGCAGACCACGGTTCAGTCGGCGCAAGTTCAGCAGGTACCCAGCCTGCAGCTTATTACACAGCAAGCGCAGCGAAACCCCGCCCGCCGTGTCGGCCAGCCAGCAATTGGTCAGCAGACAGGCACCGGGACCGGTCTTACCGTCACGCTGGATTACTTTTCGTCGCTCAGGCACGACGATAATCTCCGTCTGACCGATCCGTCTCTCGGGGCCACCACCTGGTGGGAAAACACCCTGGCGCTGAGTGTTATTAAACAAACGGCCGATTCCACTCTGAACTTTGATCTGTCGGGGCTTTACCGGATCGCAAATGAACCGGTTATCGGCACGGAATACGACTTTTCGGATCCGCTGGCGCGCCTGGCCTATCAGCGCACGCGCGCCAACAGCCAACTTGGACTGCTGCTGGAATATCGCGAAAGAGATCTGGCCTTTAACCGCTCGCTGACCGACACGAACCTTGATGGCGTCATCGACTCGTCTGACGTCCTCGGTACAGTTGGCGATCAGGTCAACACGCGCGCTGGTCTGGATTGGGAGGTTGGCCTGAACGATCCCGTGGGTTTCCGCTTCAACTACGCCCACCGCGAGCGGACATATTCGGGTACAATCGATCCGTCCCTGTTCGACAACAGTTTCGACGACTACATCGCGACAACGTTGTTTCGGTTCTCTCCTACCCTGCAGGGTAACCTTCGCATCAGCTACCAGGATTTTAAGGCCGAGGACAGCGTGCGGACCGATCGGCGAACAACGGTGGCGTCGGCCGGTGCTTCCTATGATGTCTCCGCCGTCACCACGGTCAGCGCGAACCTTGGCTACAGTCGGGTGGACGACACCGAACGCACGACCAGCAATAACAACGTAACTGAAGATTTCGTTTGGAATTTCGCCTGGACCAAAACGCTGCCGGATGGGACTGCCGATATCCTGTTCGACCAGACATTTGGTGTGAATGGGTCCCGGATCAACGCGACATTCGGCCGGAGCTACCAGCGGGCCAGTTCTACGCTTGCTTTCAATGCAGGATTTACCAGAGGCCCCTTCGACGAGGTTACCCCAATCGGGCAGATCGATTATCGACACCGGCTGGCCAGTTCTCAGATCGGGGCAACGGTCCAAAGACGGGTCGGCACCAGCACGCAGAGCGTGGAAACCCGTCAGACCCTTGTTTTTCTGACATATGATTATTTCATCAACCCGGTATCTGCCCTGAATTTTGGCGTCAGCTACATCGACCAGGAAGATGAAGGAACAGCCTCGACCAACCCTCGCCAGCGCGGCACATTCAGCGCCGGGTATACCCGCGCGATCACCCGGGACTGGGCTATGAACGTTGGGTATCAGTATGAATATGATGATCAGAACGGTTTCAGAGCTGATTCCAACATGGTTTTTGTGACACTTGGGCGCCGGTTCACACTAAGGCCCTGACTTTCAAAGGCTTACTATTAGATCTGCAATAATGTTGTCGAAATACACCTATTGTTTCGACGGCGGTTCAAAACTGCGCGAACCGTGACCGAACAATTTAAATGCAGGTGTTATTTTAGTATGATTGTCGGCAATGCACCGTCTCGACTCGAATGATAGTCAGGGCTCTACGCTTGACGTAGCCCGGAATGCCCTGCCCAGTATAAACGCGGCGGGGCTGTTCTGGTTTTGCCTGCTTCTGATCGGGTCAGTACCGATTTTCTGGATCGGAATTGTCTCATTGGGCGCGGCGTGGACTACGCCCGAGTACAGCCACGGACCACTGATCCCTGTCATCTCGTTGTATCTATTCCTGCGCGAGCTGCGCAACTATCCCACGCCCAGCCCTACAGTGAATGACCGCTGGCCGGGTATTGCCGTCATCTTGGTGGCGCTTTTGGTTGCCGTTCTGGGCAACCTGGCTCGCATTCCGGACATCGTCACCTATGCGATGATCATTTGGGTCGGCGGTGTCATGCTGGTCGTGTTCGGTTGGGAGCGTGGCAAATACCATCAGTTGCCAGTGATCCATCTGGTTTTCATGCTGCCGCTGCCTCAGTTCATCTATTGGAAGCTGACGATCTTTCTTCAATGGGTGTCTTCGGAACTTGGCGTCTGGTTTGTGCAAATGGCCGGCGTCTCGGTTTTTATCGAAGGCAATGTTATCGATCTGGGCGTCTATAAGCTGCAGGTGGCCGAGGCCTGTTCCGGGTTGCGCTACCTGTTCCCGATTCTGAGCTTCTCTTACCTCTTCGCCCTGCTTTATCGAGGGCCGGTCTGGCACAAGGCGGTTTTGATGCTTTCCGCGGCGCCTTTGACCGTGCTGATGAATTCAATCCGCATCGGGGTGATTGGCGTTCTGGTCAATCACAACGGGATCGAACAGGCCGAAGGGTTCATGCATTTCTTCGAAGGTTGGATCATCTTCCTGCTGTGCGTGGCTATACTGTTTCTCATGGCAATCGGGCTTCAACGCCTGACGCCCAACCCGCAACCATTTACCGAAACGATTGATCTGGATACCGAAGGGTTCGGCCCCATTGCACTGCGCATCCTGAGCATCAAAGCCTCGGCGGCGATGGCAGTTGCGGCCCTTTTGACACTTGCGGTTTCAACCGCCTGGGCGTTGCGTCCCGCATCGGAAATCCAACCGATCGAACGGGATCCTTTTGTGTTGTACCCCAGGCAGCTTGGGCCCTGGTCGGGTGCGACCACCAGTCTTGATCCGGAAGTCGAGCAAGTTCTTGGTGCCAGCGATTATCTCAATACCAGCTACATAGATACCGAGTCGGGCGATTACGTGAACATGTTCGTCGCGTTCTACGACAAGCAAACAGATGGCGATGGCATTCACTCACCAGAGGTCTGTCTCCCCGTTGGCGGCTGGGAAATCTTCAGCCTTGAACCGTTCGAGGTTAATCCCGGCAACACCCCGTATGGCAGTTTCACGGTCAACCGCGCCGTGATCCAGAAGGAATTGTCAAAGCAGCTTGTCTATTACTGGTTTGAACAACGCGGCAAGCGCATGGTCAACGACTTCCGTGCCAAGCTGAGTGTAATTCAGGACGGGTTCACGATGGGGCGCACGGATGGAGCGCTGGTTCGCTTTGTCACACCGATCCGGGCCGGAGAAACCGAAGCAGACGCGGATGCGCGGTTGCAACGCTTTATGGAGCCAAGTCTTAACCGCTTGCCACAATTCGTACCATTTTAACAAGTATCCCGGCCAAATCGCATGACCGAAACCCTCATGTTCACACCAAAGGAAAGCACCATATTCAACCTGATCCCAAAACACGTGTCATCCACTCACCGCTACTCAGAGACACGTGATGCGCCGAGGCAACTCTGCCCATCAAACGTAAGGCCATAGGGCCTTCGAGCAGCAAAATAACGCGATGACCAATATTCTGTCATATGGAAACAGTGTGTCAAAAGCCGAACCAGATATCATGACTCGTGGTGGCCAATTGCGCCTGGTTCTGTTGCTCGTGCTGATTGCCAGCCTTGTTCCTCTCTTCGTTACACCCGTCCTTCCGTTGACGGATTTTTACGCTCACATTGCGCGATATTATATTCTGGCCAATCTCACCGACTCGGCCGCGTTCCAACAAAGTTACGAAGCCGCCTGGCAATTGCTGCCCAATCTGGGCCTCGACATCATTGGTGTCGGCATCATGAAGCTGCTCTCCCCGTTACTCGGCGCCAAATTGATTGCGGGTCTGATCATTTCCGCACTCGTTGCTGGTGTGCTTTACCTCGCACATGTTCTGCATGGCAGAGTTTCAACACTGAATGTCCTGCTGGCCGGGTTGGTCGCATATAACCACATTCTGATTTGGGGGTTTTCGAATTTCCTGCTTGGGCTGGGCTTTCTGTTGGGTGCGACGGGGTATTGGATTGCGACGCAGGACCGGCCCACTCGGCAACTGTTGGTCACGGCCGGCCTTGGTCTGATCCTGTTTTTTATCCATGGCCTGGCTTTCGCGCTGTGGGGTCTGCTGCTGTGCATGGTTGAGCTCGCGATTGCGCGTCAGGCAGGTCATGTAAACCTGCCGAATCTTGCGCGTCGGGCGGGACGGTTGCTGCTGATTGCCGTGGCTCCGGTTCTTTTGTTTCTCCAGACAAAAACGGTCGGTGGCGGCGCAACCACGACTTTTACGAATTTCGTGGCTCATGCAGAACAGGGAACGCTTGCAGCCCGTTTGAGCACGGAAATCTCGCTACGGATCGACGGCATTCTGCGCGTGGCTGAATCGACCGCGCGCATGGCCGATTATGGTCTTGGACTGGTAATCTGGAGCATGTTGATTATCGGTCTGCTGGTCGGTGTTTGGCAAATCGACAAACGCATGAAACTTGCTGTGGCGCTCTGTGCTGTTCTGGTTGTTATCACTCCCCCAAACTTATTCGGCGTCGGGCATCTGAGCGAACGCATCCCTCTATTGTTGCTGGCACTTCTCGCCGCAAGCCTGTCCCAGAACCCTCAGGCACCCACAAAGCATCGGCATATTGCACTTCTGGCGGTGGGGGCCGTCTTTCTGACACGCAACTTGATACTAAGCATTTCTTGGTATCAGGATGGCTTGGTCTATTCATCTTATCTGGACGCCCTCAACCAGCACGACACGCGCAGCTTGGGCGCGGGCATTTATCTTGAAGGCACTGAAGACCCCGGTGCTGTTGCTTCCAGTTGCATGCCGTTGCCGTTTCTGATGGCTTTCAACGAAACCGCCATTCCCACATTCGCCAACCCCACACAGCAACCTATTCGCATTGTTGGCACTTTGCGCAATGTGCAGGCGGCCACCCAGCAGATCAGTTCCGAGGCGAACCACACAGTTGTTTCCGCTTTGTCTGTTCTGGAGGACGTAAGAACAGATACAGTTGTAATATGTTCGATGGACTCATTTCGAGCAGAAGTTCAGGGCTTCCACATCCTGGCAGCAACCGCTCCGTGGACTCTGTACCAAAGAACCGCCGCGCAATAGCCCTATTCTGAGTTCATGATAATATCAGCCCAGGGAACCGCAGATGAAAGCTGAACCGACGCGCGCAGCCACCGGGAACCGGGTTGAATTCATTTCTGACCGGTCAGGCGGGCGCGACAACAACTTCAACCTGATCCGCATTCTGGCAGCCGCCGGGGTGCTGGTTTCGCACGCCTTTCCGCTGAGCTGGGGCGTCGGTGCTCGCCAACCGCTCGAAGCATTGTTGCACGGTACGGCCTTGGGAACCGTTTGCGTCTGGATATTCTTCGCCATCTCAGGCTTTTTCATTACCCGCAGCTTTGACCGGACGTCGTCCATATCGTCGTTCCTGCTGGCCCGGGTCCTACGCCTGTTCCCTGCGCTGGCCACGGTACTGATTGTGACGATCCTGTTTGCAGGGTTGTTTCTGACCGAAGCGGCCCCATCGGTCTATTGGGCCGCGACAGGAGAATATTTCGTCCGAAATATCACCCTGTTCAACTTACAGTACTCTTTGCCTGGCGTATTCGGCGACAACCCCGGCGGCGGCGGCATCAACGGATCGCTCTGGTCACTGTCCTACGAAGTGACCTGTTACGCCGGTGTCTTCGCCTGCGGGGTACTTGGGTTGCTCGGGCACCGCAAAGCCTTTGTCGGACTTTCACTGCTGTTTTTGTGCGTCTACGCCGCAACGATGATCTTTGAGCTGAACCCGCGTATCGAGCAGCTTGCACGGCTTGGATTGCCCTTCATTACCGGAATGATCTTTTACCTGTTCCGACACAACATACCGCTGTCCTGGGGAACGCTAGGCGGGGTGACTGCTGTCACCGTTGCGGCCTGGTTTACGCCGCTGTTTATGCCGGTTTTCGCAGTCGGCCTGTCTTATGCAGTGTTCTTTTGCGGGTATGCAAGAACGCCCCGGCTTTTGCTTTACAACAAGCTGGGGGATTATTCCTATGGCGTCTATATTTATGCGTTTCCGATCCAACAATTGGTCGCGCAGTCCGGGGTCACCACGCCTGCCATCAATATCGCGATTTCCCTGCCCTTCACGCTTGTCTGCGCGGTGCTGTCCTGGCACCTTGTCGAGGCGCCGGCGATGAAACTGCGCCATCGTTCCAAAACTCCAAAGCCGGTGGAGTCAAAGCAAGCTGCAAAATAAACCGGGCGGTCCGGCTAGCCTTTCCAGATTCTCTTGTAGGCTGCAATCAGCGCGGGTACCTGATGTGGCCAGGCCATCTCGGCCTCGACACGCGCGCGACCGTAGCGTCCCATGGCCGCGCGGCGTTCCTCATCCGCCAGCAATTCGGTGATCTTGTCAGCCATATCCACAGGATCGTTAGCCTTCGCATATAGCGATGCCTCCTGCGCCGAGAATCGGCCTTCGGTCACGTCGAACTGAACGATGGGTTTCTCGAAGGCCATGTATTCGAGGATCTTGTTCATGGTGGATTTGTCGTTCATCTCGTTCACCCGATCCGGGTTCACGCAGACATCCGCGGTTGACAGGATCTCGAACAGATCATGATCCGGCGCCCGGCCGGTGAAAGTCACGTAATCCGACAGCCCCATTTCGATGGACAGTTCCCGCAGCTTGTCCAGGCTGGGGCCACCGCCCACAAGACAGAACTGGATATCCTCGCGCCCCTGAACCCCAACCAGATGCGCCACGGATTCCAGCAGGAGGTCGATCCCCTCCTGATCGCCCATCACGCCGACATAACCCACCATGTATTTTCGCCCGTTGCGCCAATCGGGGTTCGGGGGCAGGTGCTGCAGGCGGCTCAGATCGGGGCCTGAGCGGACTACGAAGACATCCTCAGGCGCCATTCCACCCCGTTCGATGGCGATCTTGCGATAGCTTTCATTGGTGGCAATCGACACCCGCGCCGAGGCGAAGGTCAGGCGTTCAAACGTCTTCATCAGCTTCCAAAAGAACCCGCGCTTGTCGAACTTGGCCTCGTAAAGCTCGGGGTTGATGTCGTGGTGATCGAACAGATAGCGCACGCCAAACAGCTTGAACGGCAGCGCCACCAAAAAAATCAGATCGGGCGGGTTACAGCCATGAATGACGTGAAAGCCGCGCGTCAGCTTGATCCGCAGCGCCAGCCAGCTTTCCCAGAACAGCGCCGCGCCATATTCAAGCAGATACCCCAGCGCACCGCTGGCATCCAGCGGCAGCGGGTGGCGATAAACCTTGATGCCTTCGTCTTCCCAGACGCGTTCCTCATGGCCCTTGCCGGTAGGGCAGATGACCGAAACCAGCGCGCCGGCCGCGGCCAGCGTGCGGGCCTCCATCCAGACGCGACGGTCAAAGGGGACGGGCAGGTTTTCCACTACGATCAGAACCTTGAGGCCCTTCAGGGGCTGGCTCTGGCGCAGCTCTTCGAATGAAATCGGCTGAACGGCGGGCACAGGGCTAGTCATATTCATAGGTTCTCACCACCCTTGTATCGCCAAGGCTCAGCTCGTCCACAATCCTGTTCGATCCAATCACCAGATCCCAGGGTCCGGCCTCGGCCGTGGCACGATCCACCAATAGGCGACCCACCGACGGTAAGTGGGTGAAGGCATAGCCCAGGTTCTGCCCCCGCAGGTCGGCTGGCTTGATCGCCGGATCATAAACCGAGAGCTGATAGCCGGCCTGCAGCAGCCGCCGGGCAATATCCACATTGGGGCTTTCGCGTAGATCATCAGTTCCGGCCTTGAAGGCCAACCCCGCCATCAGAACGCGCGCGCCTTCAGGCAGCCGGGCCATGATGTCCTGCGCCTGGTAACTCTTGTGCGCCTGATTGGTCTGCAACAGGCTGTCGATCAGATGGGTATGCGCGCCAACCTCACCCGCGATGTGCTGCAGCGCGCGGACGTCCTTGGGCAGGCAGGACCCCCCGAACGCACCACCGGGGCGCATGTAATAGGACGAGATGTTCAGCTTGGTGTCCGAGACGAATATCTCGTGCATGGTCTTAGCCGACACGCCCATCCGATGACAGATCCGGCCGATCTCATTGGCAAATGCCACTTTGGTTGCATGCCAGGTGTTGTCGACGAATTTGGTGATCTCGGCCTCTTCAAAGGCAGTATAAAAGACCGGTGCATCCAGACCTTCGTGCATCTCGTCCATCACCCCCGATCGCTTGCCATCTGCGGTGCCGACAACAATCTTCGGCGGGTTGAAAAAATCTTCCACAGCCGAGGCTTCGCGCAGGAACTCGGGGTTATAGACAATTTCGACCGCCTGCGCCGTCCGGTCGCCCAGATAACTTTGGAAGATCGGCTCGATCAGTTGACGCACGGTGCCGGGCCGGAAGGTCGAGCGATACGCGACGGTCAGAGGCCGTGCCCGGTCGGGTGACACGGTTTCGGCAATCTGGCGCGTCACCTCGGCCACAAAGCTCATGTTGTGCGAGCCATCGGTGGAACTGGGCGTGCCAACGCAGACAATAGCCAGATCCACATCTGAAAGGTCCGGCATTTCGACGGTGGCCTGGATCAACCCTTTCCCGAGTGCCGCAGTTAGCAACCCGGCCACCTGGGGTTCTTTGATCGGCGGTTGGCCAGCGTTGATTTCCGAGACCTTGTCGGCATTCACATCGATGCCGATTACCTCATGCCCTTCACGGGTCAGGCAACACGCCGCGGTGAACCCCACATACCCCAAACCGAAAATCGCAATCTTCATTCCGTCACACCATTTCGAAACTCGATACTCGTAAACCATTCACAAGCAAAAAATCTTCACCTGCTTGGCATATTCACGCAATTAGTGTCCAATTCATGACACCGAGTGAAATTACAATTTGACGCAGAATTCAATGTGCTGACAGGTAAAACAAGTGCCCTTTGACAAATGGAACTAAATCGTTGCGAACCGCATATATTATAGCACTATCAGTGTAGTTTTCCGCCCCCGGCCACTGTTCCGGAATCACGTTTTCCGGTACTGACCGAGGTTCTGATGTATGCGCGATCTGGAAACACTGGCGCGATTTGACGTAATTTGTTGCGAGTATGGAAAGTTAAAGAACTTGAAGCGATCAACCGAACCGAAGCAGAATGGTAACTCGTCGCGCAGCGCCGCTCTGGCCGTCGGGGCCACGACATTGCTGGCATCCAGCCTGTTTCGTCAAGTTCTGGGGCTGGTGACATTGGTGGTGACGGCGCGGCTGCTGACGCCGAAGGATTTCGGTATCGCCGCATATTTTCTGGTCGCCACCGCCTTTCTGGAAATGATGCAACGGCAGATTTCCAACGTACTCATCCGGCTCGAAGACGTCATCCATGAACATCTTGAGACGGTATTTACCTTTCAGGTGATCCTCGGTGTCACTGCCGGTTTGTTGTTTTATGCGTCCCGACCCTTTGTCGAATTCATCGGGCTGCCGGAACTGGTTCCGCTGACTCCTCTTCTTTGCGTGCTGTCTCTGATCATAGCCATCAAGAGCCCGCGTTTCGTTCTGTACGAACGCAATCTGCGCTTCGGCTTCGCCGCCGGAGAAGAAACGCTGAGCCGGATCATTTACTCGGCCATCGCAATCAGCCTGGCCTGGTACTGGGGGGATTTCTGGGCCATCGTCGTGGCCAATTTCTGCGCTTTGACCACACGCTGCGCCTGGACATTCTACTTTGCGCCGATGGTTCCGAAATTGTCACTGGCGCGCTGGCACGATTGCTTTTCTTTTTCAATCTGGTCCACCGGTGCACTGGTGGCCCAGTTCTTTTCAAGAAATATGCCGCAGCTGATTGTTGGTGCAACGCTGGGGCTTTCGGATGCAGGTGTATTTCGGCTGGGAAACCGGCTGAGCACGCTGGTCACCACGCAACTGTTCGCCCCGTTGCAACGCGTGCTTTATCCTGGACTTGCAGATATTTCACGCAACACGAACAGGCAGGACGAAACGTTTAACCGGCTGAACGAACTGCTGCTTGCCATCGTCTTGCCCGTTTCGGTTGGAATGGCATTGGTGGCCAATCACGTCGTGATCGTGGTGCTTGGTCCGCAATGGTTGGGCGCGGCCCAGGTCATATGGGTTCTGGCGCCGCTGAAAGCACTGGAAACACTGCAGGAGAACGTCCAGTCGGCTTCCTATGTCGAAGGATCGACCAGGATTCTACTGATCCGCAACACTTTCCTTTTGGTAATTGTATGCCTGTTTATGTGGGTCGGGGTGGGCTACGGCTTCACCGGGGCGCTCGCTGGCGCGGGGGCCGGAAGTGCAGCCGCAATCGTGACGACCCTGTTTTTGGCAAAGCGATATGGCAAACGCACATTTGTCGGCCCATTGACAGTTGCCTGGCGGTCTTTTGTCTCGACTCTGGTCATGATTGCCGCTGTGCTGTTTGTCGGCAGCGCTTATGGCAGCACCGAAGTGATCGGCTGGGCGTACGAGTCATTCGACGATCTGCCCCTGTTGCGCTTTCGCTTCATTGTGAAGGTTCTGGTGGGGGCCGGGGCCTATGTCGGTACTCACTTGTTGCTCTGGCACCTGTCCAAACGGCCCGAAGGTGTGGAAAGCGCGGTATTCAGGCTGGCCGGGAAGATGCGCAGACATGTCTTCCACTAGCAATAAAAGGGAAAGTTGCGGATCATGACACAAACCGCGACACCTCGGATCGATCTCAGCGTCATTATTGTAAACTACAAAACCCCTGACGTTACATCGAAGGCGATACAGTCTGTACTGGATCACTCCGGGTCACTGGATATCGAAGTGATCGTGGTCGACAACGATTCCCAGGATGGCAGTGTCCAAGCGTTGCGCAAAGCCCATCCGCAAGCAACTATACTGGCAGCCGGTCATAACGGCGGATACGCTTGGGGGAACAATGTCGGTATCCGAAGCGCGCGGGGGCGCTTTCTGCTGGTCCTTAATCCCGACGCGCTGGTTTATGAGGGAACGCTCGAACGTGCAGTCTGCTACATGGAAGAGAACCCGCAGGTCGGCATTTTGGGTGGTCATGTATCACTGGAAAACGGCACGCAACAGCCGACCCTGTTCCGGGAAGTTTCGCTTGGCAAGTTGTTCTGGGGTCTCGTTGTCCCGAACCGGGTCCTGCGTCGCAGCCAGTTGTTCGGTGATCAGCGCTATGCCTCGTTATCGCGTGATGCGGTACAGGACGTAGAGGTCGTCGCTGGTTGCTTCATGATGATCTCGCGGGATGTCGTTGAAAAGGTAGGGATGATGGATGACCGCTTTTTCATGTATAGCGAGGAATCCGAATGGTGTTGGCGCGTCCGGCAGGCCGGGTTGAAAGTGCGCTACAATCCTGAGGTTCGCCTCATGCACTATGGCGCCGTCTCTACGGGTCAGACCTCTCCGTGGAAATCCGTTGAAATCGCCAAGGGCCACATTCTTTTCCTTCGTTTTACGCGTGGCCCCTTTATCGCTTGGCTTGGAACCGCGCTTATGACGCTGGCCGATCTTCTTCGCGCCGTCTGGTTTCTGCCCATCTCTCTGGTCCGACCTGGCCACAAAGGAGCCGAAGCCTGGCGCGCGCGGACTGCATTCTTGCTGGGCGCTTTGTTCAGGCAACCGAAAGGGCAAACGCCTCCGCAACCTGATATCGGGTTGGTGACATGAAGGCGCTGGCGAAATCCATCGTGCGCGGGACGGTGCATACGGCTCTTGGTCCGATGGAGGCCAAAATGCTGTCGCAGCAGCCCGCGGCCAGATGGCCCCACGTGTTTATTCTGGGCGCACCAAGATCCGGGACGTCGTTGTTCTATGAACTGATGACGACGCAGTTCGAGTTCTCTTATTTCACCAACCTGGCACATCGGTTTTTCAAGACACCTCTGGCGGCAACCAGGTTCGGGCGACCTTTCATCTCTCGTCATATTCCGTCCTACCAAAGTGACTATGGCCATATTTCCGGTTGGGCCGCGCCAAATGAAGGGGGTTGGATTTGGCAGCGCTGGCTGGAGGATGGCCCATGGGCAGATGAGAGCAAGATTGCGACGCTGCCAGTCGATGAGATCAGATCAACGATATCCGGAATGTCGAACCTGTCTTCCTCGCCCTTTATCAACAAGAACGTCATGCACTCGAACCGGGTGCGCCTGCTGGATGCCTTGTTTCCCAATTGCCTGTTTATGGAAGTGCGGCGCGACGCCAAAGACACCGCCAGATCGATCCTGCGGGCACAGCGCCGCAAAAAGGGACCGGAGGCGCACGAGGACGACTGGTGGTCCGTTCGCCCATCGAACGCAGGGGGTGACACGGATATCGAACGGGCATGCCGTCAGGTCCGTGGCGTGGCTGAAGATATCGAACGCGATTGTGCCCATGTCGGCGTGGACCGGCGCTTCGTGATCGATTACGCGGCGCTTTGTGCCGACCCAAAGGGAACACTGTCCGATGTGGCCGGATTTCTGTCCGCGCACAGTGTCCCCGCAGTGGCGTTGCAGCAAAACACGCTTCCCGAACAATTCACTCTCAGACCTTCCAAGCCACTCGATGCCGACGAAGAGGGCTTGCTGGAAGGTTTTCTGGGACGTCAGGACGTCAGGGTGGCGGATTGATGGATCAAAACCAGCTCTCCCTTCGAACCGTCACACCAGAAGACTGGCCCCGCATCAGTGGCCTGTTCAGTGATCTGACATATGAACAGAGCCTGACCTACGCGCAGGCGGCTGCGCACCGCATCGGCGCCAATGCAAAATTCGTTGCCCTTTACAATGCGCAGAACACCCCGGTTGCCGCGGCTTGTTTGAGGATCAAGAAAATCCCGCTACTGAACCGGGGTATCGCCTGGATTGCGGCCGGTCCACTCACATGTAGCAGCAGCCAGCCCGAACCATCTGTGGCGATGATGGGCACGATCCTGTCGAAATTGCGCGACTATACGTATGACGCAGGTCACGTATTGCGCCTGCGATTTCCTGTGCAGGCGGTTCCGCCGGAACAGGCCATTGTACAAGCCGGTTTTGAACCGACGGATAGGGCCGCAGTGTATCGAACTGTGTTGATTGATCCGGATCACGATGATGACGACCTGATGCGCGCCTTACATGGCAAATGGCGCAATCCGCTGCGCAACGCATTGAAGGCCGGGCTGGAACTGGAAAGGGGCGCGATATCAGAGTTGTCAGATCGCTTCTCCCATCTGTACGAACAGGTGCGGGAAGCCAAAGGGTTTCAACCCGATATCCCTCCGGACTTCTACTACGATCTGTCGGGGCAGGATTTCGACCATGACGTGTTGATCGCGCGTAAAGATGGCGAGGATATCGGTGCGATGACCATTGGGTGTGCCGGCCGGAACGCGACGTATTTATTCGGCGCCACGTCGGAAGCTGGGCGGCGACTGAATGCAGGGCATTACTTGATGTGGCAAGCCATGCTCTACTGCCGCGAGCAGGGGGTCAAATGCTTCGACTTGGGCGGCATTGATCCCGAGACAAACCCAAGCGTTACCCGATTCAAGCTGCGAACCGGGGGCAAGGAATCCGTTGCTGCTGGACCTTACGAAGCCCGGCCTGCCGGGTATGGTGCCAGCCTGATCGACATTGCGGAATCCATGCACAGAAAGCTGAAGTCCTGACGTGGTGCAGAAAATTGGCATAAATTTCCACGGAATCGGTACTCCGGCGCGGGATCTGGAAGACGGCGAGGCACCGTACTGGCTGTCGGAAACGCAGTTCACGGATATCCTGGACCGCGTTGCTTCTGCGCCAGACCCGCGAAAATTCGTCATCACTTTCGACGATGGCAACTTCTCGGACTACGAGATCGCCTTGCCTGCCTTGCAGCAGCGAGATCTGACCGCCAGTTTCTTTGTATTGACGGGGCGATTGGATGAGCCCGGTTCGCTGGGGCGTGATCATGTCAAAGCCCTGGTCGCCGCAGGGATGGGTATAGGCAGCCACGGTATAGCACATGTCGACTGGAGCCAGTTGGCGCCTGCTGCGCTGGATATGGAATTGTCTAAATCGCGCGACGAATTGCAGGACTTGTGCGCCCAACAAGTGACCGAAGCCGGGATACCTTTTGGCCGCTACAACGCCCGCGTCCTGCGCGCGCTGAGCCGCCATGGTTACCGTGCAGCGTTTTCCAGCGACACCGGGTTAATGAACGACGCGGTCTTTCTGCGCCCCCGCACTTCCCTGCGCAGAGATATGACCCAGACTGAATTCGATGCGATTCTTGCCGGCCATATAACCCCCGCCAGACAATTGCGGCGTGCCATTGGCATGATCAGAAAGCGACTGCTTCCGCTGCGTTAGTCAACGGTCACACCGCGCCTTGCGAGCTGTTGGCGGATGACCGGGCATATCCGAACTTGTCCAGAATATGCCCCAGCTCCTGTTCGATATACGCAATATGTTCTGGTTCCAGCTCGTCTTTCCACTGCCCGCTTCGCCCGCTGCGTATATGCGCGCGTTCATTGGTTTTTGTTGCCGAGATCTTGCTGCGCTTACCGGCTTCGAACAGGCGCATCAGGCGAATCCCCAGTTCATGCGCTTTGCTGTTCAATCCAAGAAAGGAAAACATTTCATCATACAGTTCGTCGCGATTTTCACCCATCAAGTCATCATAGGAGACCTCAAGAATGTCCGGGTCGTTCAGATCCCAGTTTTCCAGCGTTTCGCGGCTGAAAAAGATAAAGTGGCGAATGGCCATGAACAGCCCTTCGGTCTTGTCTGCCGCCAGCAGCTTCTCCTGATAGGTCTGCCCATTCTCGTCGGGCACATGCGCCCAGATCTCGTTTGTCCAAAGATGGTAGTGGTAGGACGAGACGATCATGTCGCGCGGATCGCGCATGATGTGAATACCGCGGTAAGGTCCGATTTCGGATAACGGCGTCTGACTGTGTATCGAAAGAAATACATTCGTGTCTTTCGCCGGTGCCTGTCGCGAAATGTCCTCGAACCGTTCACCAAGTCCAAAGGCCAGCAACTTGAGCACAGCCTTGAAATAGGTGGTCATCGCTTTGTGATGGGTCCCTACAAATATCCTGTGCTGCAGCTTTGCAGCCCCTTTTGCCTCGCGTCTGCACGCCAGAAACAGGGGCATCATCCGCCACAGTTCGGGGTTCTTTAACAGGCCATAGTTCTTGCGAAACGAAATGGGGATTTGCGTGACGGCCTTTCGCCATCCCGATCGTTTGGGTTTGCGGCCAATTCCGGCATCCGTCATGATTTTTTCAGGCTGAGCTGACACTCAATAACTTCCTTATACTAAACACCCCAACCTCGGTTCCTCTGATCACGCATCCTTGGCAGATTGCCTTTCCGTGGGTTCGAACCGGGTATACCTTATCTTTTTCGCCTGCGGTGCCCGCGCATCGTTTTCGGACTGCGCTGCTTCATCTTTCGCATCGATCATCCAGGCACCGGCACCCAGCATGAACATCAGAAGGCAATAGGTTGCCTCCCACAAATGCACCGTGATGGCTGCGATGCTGAATCCTGTCATCGCAAACAGATAACCCAACCGATAGCTAGCCAACCGGCCCGACAGCGGCGCACGCCCGACGACCACGAAGATCACCACTATTGTTGCAAGCAGCACAAACAGCGCGGGCAATCCATAGCGCAAAGCAACAACCATCCAGAAGTTATCTAGGCTCGCAACCATCCAGGCCGGTTTGCTGAATGTTCTGAGGCCAATGCCGAAAATCGGATTGTTTACGACGTCATCATAGGCGTAGTTGAAAATATGAATCCTGTACCAGGCAGAATTGCTGTTCAGCGTGAGATAGGCCGCAAACAACTGCGCCGGAGGCCGCGTTGCCACAACATCGAGCAACACATAAAACCCGGCAAACAGATACAGCAGCAGGTTCCACTTTTTCTTGATCGAAGCAAACGTGACCTTCCACATCATCAGGGCAATCTGCACGGCCACCGAAAGCCATGCCCCCGAAGACAAGGAGGTGAAGGTCGCCGCAAGCACGACACTGACACGGCTCGCCTTGTTGCCCATCCCTTTGCCATAGCCCAGCACGTACCACGTCAGAGAAAACGCGACGCTACAGAATATTCCAAACAGAATGGGGTGCGGCATGGACCCCTGCGCGCGATAGAATCCAAGTCGCGGTTCATAGTGAACAACATTGGGCACTTTCGCGAATTTGGAAAAGAAGTCCAGAATGATGGATTTGTCCATCAGCGACTGATAGATGCTGAACGGCAGCATGAACAAAATCAGAATGAACATCCACTTGGCAAAGGCTCGAAACGCGTCTGCGTCTCGTATCATCCAGCGTGCAATAAAATAGGGGCCGAGCGTCTCGACAGCGGCGATTCCGATGTATTCCCACCGGGCGATGCCATGGTTTATGAGGATCGCCAAGCTGCTCCAAAGTGCATAGAAGATCATCATGTAATCGGCAAAATAGTATCGTCCGGAACCATCAAGCCAGCGGACCATGGCTGGAATAAAGAAGATCAGCAGTACCAGTCGATATGTACCGATCTGCAATCCGGCGACTTCAAAATAGAATGGCAGGACAAAGCCGCAAAAAAGCAGAGGGATGACAAACGGGCTTCCCTTCGCACTGGCCCGTGCCCCCGGTGCGTGTAACGTTCTTGCTGTATCTGCCGATGCTACCACTGAACTTTGTCTGACTTCGTTTCAAATCCCCGAACTCGGGTGTCTGCCGCGCAGCGAACCCCTCGCTGCCCAACGCTCAAAATCGTCTTTCATACTACCAAAAGCCAAATTGTTTTCACCCTATATCTGATGGGCAGGAACGCGACCATACAAGGATGGACCCGGCCCTGGATATGTTATTGCCCGCTTTCGCATTCCAATACGCAACGCCGAACCTCCGCCTGTTCAGCTCAATTGCCACAGAATCATAGAGAAAACTCATGCATCCAAACCCGCTGATGTCTTGGCGGGCGATCGAAGTGTAAAACTTGCTTCGCAATATGTCCGAAACCAGTTGGCCGATAGTTCCCAACTACACCAGTCTTCGGCCTAAGAATGAAAAAAACGGGGCGCAACACTGTACGCCCCGCTTAAACATTCCGAAAGTAGTTTACTTATTGTTCAGAATATCACGCATCAGATGAACTGCGCGTCATCCTGAACCCAGGTGTTTACGAACTCGACCTCATTATCGATGGCAAACGCACTGATCTCTCCATCCATGTCGGCGCCCCACGGAGATCCAAGCATCCAACCGTATTCACGCCCACCGGTGAAGTCGAAGTCGACACTGGATTCATCAATGACCACTTGGCCATCGACCAGAACCTGCAGACGATCCGCACTCTGATCCGCCAGCACGGTGATCTCGTGCGTTTCAGTGTCGTTCAGACCGATGTTTTCTGCAGTGAACCCCTTGTGGAACTTGGCGTCGTCATTTGCGACATGCACCTTCAGACCGTCTTTGGTCAGCATCACACCGAATTTTTTGTGGTTCCAGACCAGGCGCTGCGTGCTGCCGTCGGCCTCGTCGCGGGCGTATTCAATCGTAAAGGCGATTTGATCCGAGTCCTCGAACTCTTTCAACCGGCCGATTTTGACGAAATCGTCCGTGCCATCCAACTGAATCGCCGGACCGGACCCGGTATCCGCGATATGCGCATCGCCTCTCAGCGAAGCCTGATCGTTACCCGGCAGGTTTGCGATATCCAAGATGAAGTCATCGAAGATCATGCCAGACGATTGGCCGGTATCCGGGCTTGTAGGACCTGTATCCGGGCTGGAAGTGTCTGTATCCGGTTTGGTAGTTCCGTTGTCCGGGTTTGACGCACCTGAATCGGGGTTGTTGGTCCCGTTGTCCGGGTTCGACGCACCTGAATCAGGGTTGTTGGTTCCATTGTCCGGGCTCGACGCACCTGAATCGGGATTGTCGGTCCCGTTGTCCGGGTTCGACGCACCTGAATCGGGATTGTCGGTCCCGTTGTCCGGGCTCGACGCACCTGAATCGGGGTTGTCGGTCCCATTGTCCGGGCTCGACGCACCTGAATCAGGGTTGTTGGTTCCGTTATCCGGGTTCGACGCACCTGAATCAGGGTTGTTGGTCCCATTGTCCGGGCTGGTGGTGCCAGTGTTCGATCCGGTTGACCCGGTTGTGCTGGTACCAACCCAATTGTCGTAGGACATCGGGAGTTGCTGCGCCAGGCTCGAGCCTGCGCCCAGGTTGTCAATGACGCTGCCTTGCTTGACGCCAAACTGGTTGTAACCGTCCTTCGCTCCGGTGGCGTAATACGTGAACAGGTTGTCGTAGTAGTTGGCCGCGTTTGGATTTGTATTCTGGGCAAACACGTTGCTCGATACGTTCCAGTCT
Source organism: Ruegeria sp. HKCCD6647-2 (assembly GCF_057221075.1). Classification (NCBI taxonomy): domain Bacteria; kingdom Pseudomonadati; phylum Pseudomonadota; class Alphaproteobacteria; order Rhodobacterales; family Roseobacteraceae; genus Ruegeria; species Ruegeria sp. HKCCD6647-2. Next base: position 48,425 of record NZ_JBWVBD010000001.1, read on the forward strand.
GATTGCCCGTTATGGCCGATAACTCCAGATGTAACGTTCTTGTCGATCGTGACATTCGTCGAAGCACCCGACACGTTTATCGCGGGCACCGATACCCCACCGGTCAGCAAGCCCGGCACCGCCAGTGTGGTGTTGTTCGATATTGTCAGATTGTTGGCGCCAGACACGGTGATGCCGTGAATATGACCATTGTAGATCATGTTATCTTCGATCAGAAGATTCTGGTAGAACATGTTGGGATCACTGGGGTCGGCATGACCGCTTCCCATGAAGATCGCCTGCGCGTAGTCACCGCCGGCCATATCGATGACATTGCCACGAATGGTAATGTCGGTGCTCGGGCCAAGCAGTTTGGAGAACTGGATGAAGTCTCCGTGATCACCCGAGTTGAGCGACCGGTTGAAATCGTGCAGGTAGTTCCCTTCAACCAGAATGCCCTGGTTGCCATCCAGATACATCCCGTCTGCGCGTATCGAGTGGATATTGTTCCCCTTGATGGCAACATTGCTGCTGGCACCGACATGCAGCGCATTGAGCCAGTTGAAATACTCGTTGTTTTCAACGGTTACGCCCGAGCTGTTTCGCACATACAGGCCGTAACCCGTACCAAAGCCATCCGCAGCCGAGGACACGCCCGACGCCACATCCCCATCAAAGACCGAATCCTTGATTGTGACGTTCGAACTGCCCTGAATCTGGAATGGCCTGTAGCTTTGAGCTTCGCCATTGAACGTGTAGTCGAATTTCACTTCTTCAAACGTGATATTCGCTGCATTTTTGACGCGCAGTTCCGAGATTGTAGCAGGCGCGTTCAGATCTGCTGATTTGATTGTGACATTGGATGCGAACTGATTGCTGACATCCAGGCGACCGTAGTCGCCGGTTGCCAACAGTATCGTTTCCCCACCAGTTGCCTGTGAGAGAGCTTGCTTCAACTCTGCCGCAGACGTTACCGTAATTATCGTCGACATCTTTCACCTTCTGTATCAGTGGCGCTATGAGTGGCAGCGCACGAGTTTCCGCTCACTTGGGCAGATGGAACAGCCGCACAATGGCGACACGTTGGCCGGAATATGGCTATGATTGGAAATTGTCGCCCGAATTGGGACAATACTGCCCCTTTGCCGTCATTTCCGAGTTAAACTCGATACTCGATACTGGGAATTGTTCCTCTTCCCTTTGCGGTAATTAAGGGTTTGGCGAATTGATTCCCGTTCCGCAACAAAGGACACAGTTTTGCCATTTTTCAGGCATTGGGCCGCGTATCCGCGCTAATCGTAGGCGGTAAATTGCCCCTTTCCGGTACGTAAGCGCGCCGAGTCATCTCTTCGAAACCTGTCGGATCGTGTCATGGACAAGGCTTTTGAGTGTTCGTAGGGTAATTCTGCACCCTACATCAGGAAGAGTGACTGCACATGCGATTCACATACCCCTCCGTTGGCCTGATGCTGATTGTCTGCGTTTTCCAGCTTGCTCTTGCCGCGCCATTGCACGCCGCAACCGCCTGCCGTGGCTTTGTCATCACCGCAGCGTTGCCGAAGGCCACTGGCGGTCAGGCCATCAGCAGCGCCCTGGAATTGACCGCAGCACTCAAAAGCGCGCGCGGAGGCGAAACCTTTCTGCTGGCCGGCGGCAACTATGGCGCGGTGAGAGTTCGGCAGACATTCAAAAAGCCTGTCACCATACGGTCCGCTGATCCGCAGTCCCCCGCCTGCCTGACAGAGCTGCGCGTGACCAAGTCCAGCAACATCATCTTTGACGGGCTGGTGCTCGATTATGTGCGGGCGCCAGGTGACAAGGTGCATGTTATCCGCTTTGAGATCAGAAACAGCCACGGCATCACGATCTCAAACTCGATATTCGACGGTGACTATAACGCCCGGATCGGGCACGGCCGCGGTCTTTTTATCCGGGACAGCTCCAAAATCACGATCTCCAACAACATCATGAGGAAGTGGTTGCGTGCCATCACGGCGGTGCACACGACTTTTCTTACCATCCGGGGAAACCAGATCTACGATATTCGTGCGGACGGGATGGCATTCAGCGGGATTGATGACGTGGTGATCGAAAGAAACACCTTGCACAATTTCCGCGCCGGCAGCACGCGGGATCACCGTGATATGATCCAGCTGATGCGCACGACGAATACCCGCAGCACCAATATCGTGATCCGCGACAATATTTTCGACATCGGGGCCGGGGACTACACTCAGACAATCTTCATGGGTGCCAGCGGCAAGGATACGAGCAATCCGCAATTGCGCCATCGGAACATTCTGATCGAGAACAACGTTATCTATAACGCACACCTTCATGGTATCTCGATACACGGTGTGGACGATCTTTCCATTCGCAAGAATTCCATAATCCGAGTACCCATATCCAACAGCGGCAAAGTGACAATCCCTCGCATAAACGTGACATCCTCGACTTCTGTCGTCATTGAACAGAACGCCGTCAGCGAGATCACCGGATATGAGAACCAACGCGACTGGGCCGTTCTGAACAATGCCATCATTCAGGACGTGTCGCCCTCGGCCGGTGGCTACTATGATCGTGAGTTCATCGTTTACAAAACGGGTTCCACCAATGGCTTTCATGAATATGGTGTTCGTCCCGGCAGTGAGATCGATCGCCTCAAAGCCGGTTCGACACTTGTCAAAAATTACCCAAGCCGTTGAATGATTGACATTGAGAAAGCCCCGTCGCCGTGATCTCGGACCTTAACGACAAACGACAGCTTATTAGATTCCTGGGCATCAGTGCCCTCGGAACGGCCGCTGATTACGTGCTGGCACTGCTTCTGGCGGTAACTCTGTCCACGCCCTATGCGATAGCCTCGACTCTGGGATTCATTCTGGGCTCGATCATCAATTATGTCGGCCACAACATCTTTAGTTATGAACATACCAGTCAGAGCACCATATCGCTCAGGGGATACGGCAGGTATTTTCTGGCCGTACTGTCGTCTCTGGGCATACGCCTCGCAGTGGTGGAAGGGTTGGCCTATTTCACGGCTCTGCCCTTCTGGTTCATCCTGCTGGTGGCCATTGGCGCGTCATTTGTCGCAAATTACATAATCTCGACCCTCTGGGTGTTTCGAAAACCTGGGTAGGAGATAATGTCACCCGGTCGGCGCATCCAAGACGGATGTCCGGCGTTCCTCGGAACGCATCCACAAACCAAAGAGCAGCGCGACTATCAAACCCAATCCCGTAAGGCCAAGGCCGACCTTTTCGCTCCAGTGCAAAGGCAACAGGATTCTGACATCAGCCTCAACCGGTTCAAATGTCAGGAATCCGTTGTTTGGGTCCCAGGACAATGGAACGTGAGTGCCATCAGCAGTCATGGCCTTCATATGGGACCAATACATCAACGCGACCCGCACCAACTCCTGCGGTTGTCCCTGATTTTGAGGTATCAGCCACTGGCGCGGCCCCTCGGCAGTTGGTTCCGTGAAGCCGGAGCCGGGGGTTTTGATCGTCGCCACGAAATCCAAAAGATGTTGCGGCAAGTCCCAGATCGGAGCGTCGGCGGCTTCTATTTTCACAGCCAGGGGTTCAAACACTGCTGGCGGCAGATATTCTGGCGCACCCCTCATCACCACCGGCTGTCCTCGCGAGGCTATACCTTCTGCGATCCGGTCCGGCACCAGCAAACCTACAATGGCAAAAGAGAGAACCAGACACCCCGCGCCAAACAAGACGTGCCACCTTTTACTGTGGCCATGCAGAACGGCGTTTAGCACCGCTCCTGACGCGAGCGCGAGCGCTAGATCCGACATGATCGTCAGCCGAAATGGGAACTGGACTTTCGCAATCACCCAACTGTCCCAAATCACCCGAGAGAACGAACCGTTCAGCAAAAGAACAAGAACAGCAGGCATCAGCGCCCAGACGATCAACCGCTTCCTTGCTTCGCCTTTGGAGACAATGGCTGCCAAGCCGGCCAGGACACACGCGGCTTCCTGACACACCAACAAGGCTATTCTGAATTTGTTGTTGGGAAGGGTGTCGAATCCAAACAGGTACCAATTTTCGGGGATCAGTTCCTGCGTGTACAACCCCTCAGGTGAAACATCACCTATGAGCACAACAGCGGGCAACCAATAGAAAGCGGACAAAGCTACACCGGCCCCTCCCAAAACGACGAGGATCGCAAGCGATCGAATGATATGGGTGCGATAGATCAACAGCCATGCACCGACAACAACCACCAGCACATGTGCCACCAGAAGGAGCGTCGGCAGATGGCTTAGGCCAAGACCAGCTAACCCAATCGGCAATGACCATGCCGGACGGCGGTCTTTCAAGGCAACAAGAACGCCATGGCAGACCAGGGGTACAAAGACGTATGCCGCGAACTCACCCGCTGATTGCCGGACCATCCAGTCTATGCCCAAATGGTAGGGCGCCAGCGCCCAGACAAACGACGCAAACAGGGCGGCCGCCGGTGGCAGGAACTGACGACCGAAAACCCAGAATGTCACGCCGGACAACCAGCACAGAATCCCACCGGACAGACCAAACAGAACCTGCGGGCTGCAATCCGGACAAAGCCATTGGACCGGTCCGGCAGCCACATAGAAGGGAAGCGGAGCGTAAAAGAAGAAATCGAACCCACCGACGCCATCCCAAAGTGCGGGAAGAAACCGTGGGTAAATCGAGCCGGGTCCTAGGGCGTCCGTTAAAGCCACGGTCCAGCTCATGTTGAAACCGTAGGAATGTCCCCTTGGCGTCCCGATCGCTCCAAATGCAAATATGGCAAGGCCCAGGGCGATCAACGCTATCAGCCCGATCCAAATCCTGCTCACCACGCCATTCTCTCCCGGCTGATTTCGAGACCGGGCCTCAATGCAATGAGCGATCCCGCCGTATGAATTCGATTATTCAAGAATACTGGTTTCAAAGCGAAGCCATCAACCGAGTTGCCAACAATGGGTTTAGGTGCTTTTCGAACACACAACCTGACTACCCGTCCACCAAAAATCGAAAAAGCCGCGCCTTCAAGCGCGGCCTTCCGAAGATAGAAGCCAGCCAAGCCAGTTTTTGCTTGGCCGAATGTTTTTAAGCTGCTTTGCGACGACGGCGCACGATACCCAGACCACCCAACGCGGTCAGAAGCAGCAGACCACCGGCCGGAAGCGGCACAGCAGCCACGTCGAAATCAAACTGGATCGGACCACCATTCGCCGACTGCGAATCCGACCATGTAAAGACAAGGTCCTGACCGTTGGTGTTGGCCGCGGTGAAGATCGTGTCGAGCGTTGTGATACCCGCCACCAATGAAATTGAGTTCACCAGCGTGTTGGTCGCGGCGTCCACCCAGCTCATAGTCAGACCGGTGAATGTCCCCAGAATATTCGCCGTAACAGACGCATTCGCAACGCCTCTCAACGGGTCAACGGAAGTCGTGAAGTTCACCGAGTACATGCCCGGACCGCCATTGGTCGACACAGTACCCGTGAAGAAGTTGTCGGATTTGATGTCATAGCTGCCACCGTCAACTACTACTGTAATTGCGTTAGCGGACCCGGAGAAAAATAGGGCCGCCGTTGCGGCAATGGCCATCATCTTTAATGCTTTAAACATGTTCCACCCTCGTTACACTGTCAGGATGCACCTGCTTTAATCACAGGGTGCAGTACTCAATCTTCCATTTGAGTTAACACATTATTTTTCCAGCACGCGAGGATTTTTTTGAAAAATATGGTTTTTTTGTGTTCGCATAGGTTGATTTGCCGAAAAATCTTACACTAAACCTCCGTTTGTTTCTGGAGCGACAACAGTTCCGCGTAGAATGTGGCGAAAAAGCGAATCTCCAGAAAGTTCGACACGACCTCACTCTACGGCCTCATTGCGCATCCAAAAGCACGCCATCAGGAGCCAGCCATCTTTCCGTACAGATAACAGATGTGCTGCTCACTTTGCAGGGGCGAGCAGGTTCCAAACACCATTTTGTTGGTGATACATGCCAACAGACGGAACAATCCCGAGATTACCAGGCAATTGTCGTTGCCAGACCTGTCGGATCGCGCCGCTATAAGCGAAAGACCTGTGAAAGTTCACAAAATCCCGGCACTTGTAAAATTTACTCTTCGTCGCTTAAAAATCTTCGTATAACTTCAACGAACCCGTACGTACTTATTACAGGCGCTCATTTTGCAGCCGGAATATGTTCTTAAACCGTTTGTAGTGCCTGATTGTTTTATTCAGCCAAAGTGGGCGCCTGCACTTTGGCATGTAACAGAAGAGAGCGCCTATGAACGCGTCCGATTTTGATCCCAACAACATAAACCTGAACGCCAAGCGTGTGCTGGTAACCGGAGGCGCGGGCTTTTTGGGCTCGCATCTTTGCGCCGCCTTGCTGGAGCGGGGGCACGAGGTTTTATGCGTCGATAACTTCTTTACGGGGCGTCGGGGAAACTTGCGCCATCTTCTGGGCAATCCCTGTTTCGAGGTGATGCGGCACGATGTGACTTTCCCTCTCTATGTAGAGGTTGACGAGATATACAATCTGGCTTGTCCCGCCTCGCCCTTCCATTACCAGCATGACCCGGTGCAGACGACCAAAACGGCTGTGCATGGCGCGATCAACATGCTTGGGCTGGCCAAACGCGTCGGCGCGCGAATTCTGCAGGCCTCAACGTCCGAAGTTTACGGCGACCCGCAGATCCATCCGCAAACCGAGGATTATGTCGGCCACGTCAATCCCATCGGACCGCGCTCGTGCTATGACGAGGGCAAGCGATGCGCCGAGACCTTGTTCTTTGACTATCTCCGGCAGCACAATCTGCCGATCAAGGTCGCACGGATATTCAATACGTATGGCCCGAATATGCACCCCGATGACGGGCGCGTGGTCTCGAACTTCATCATGCAGGCCCTGAACGACGAACCCATCACCATTTATGGCGACGGCAGTCAAACCCGGTCCTTCTGTTTTGTTTCCGATTTGATCGACGGTCTGATCAAGCTGATGGATTCACCCGAGGATGTGACCGGACCGATAAATCTGGGCAACCCGGTGGAACTGAGCATCCGAGAGCTGGCAGAGGCCGTTATCCGTCTGACCGGGTCGAAATCCGAACTGGTTCAGCGCCCGTTGCCGCAGGACGACCCTATTCAGCGCCAACCGGATATCACCCGCGCCCGCGACCAGCTGGGTTGGGCGCCTAAAGTGCCTTTGGAAGACGGGTTGAAGGCGACGATCGCATACTTCCAGCGGACCGCATTGGCGGCGGAGAAGGCAGACGAACGGATATGACCGTAACGGTTCGCTCTGATAAACGACTATTGAGCGCCAGAGCGATTGTACTGGTGCTCGCGGCGGTTATTGCCTGTTTGTCAGTGCTGCTGATCAATGGCGGACCACTATATTATTTTGATACCGGCAGCTATATCCGACAGGGCAGCGTCGCCCTGAACAGCATTTTTCCACCGGTGACCGAAGGCGGCACGCCGGGCGGAGCGTACACCGCAGATGACGACAATACCGCGACCGGGTCCCGATCACTGATTTACGGACTCATCATGGCTACGTTTCTTCGTGCCAACGCTCTCAACGCGGTTCCGATCCTGCACATGTTTGTTGTGTTGCTGACGGCATGGCTGCTGGCGAAAACAGCCAGCCGGTCTTTGAACGTGGCTCCGAACACAACGGTTCTGACCACGGTTCCCCTGCTGGTCGCGGCCAGCACATCACTGCCATTCTATATTGCGTATATGATGCCGGACATTTTCGCACCGGTCATGTTGATCATGATCGCAGCGCTTACGGCCTTTGGCCGAACAATGCGGATTTGGGAACTTTTGCTGATGTCCGGTCTGGCGCTGGTCTGCACACTGCTGCATCCGTCGCATCTGGCGATTGCCGGGTTGATGATACCCTTTGTCATCCTTGCCGCATTGTTTAGCAGGATGCGTGGGCGTTGGCGCGCAACGGTTCTTATGATCGCGGTTCTTGCCCTGTCCGTTGCCGAGCGAAAGGCGTTTCAGATTACGGTTGAAACCAAAACCAACAAAGAAGTCGTATATACGCCCCATATTACCGCCCGACTCATCGTCGACGGCCCGGGATTGGACTACCTGAACGAAATCTGCCCGAACACAGAAGTCCCGACCTGCGCCTTGCACGAGGCGCTGTCCTGGTCGGATGATCCTTACAGGATGACGGCGTCTCATATCATATTTGAACGCTCGCAACGTCTGGGTTCGTTCCGCCTGTTATCGGCCGAGGAACAGAAACAGATCGCCCTGACGCAAAGAGATTTTGCGAAAGACGTTTTCCTCTCCCGACCTGTCGCCACATCATTGGCGCTGGCAAACAACGCTTACCGGCAAGTCCTGCGCGACAGCATTTACATGACGATACCGACTGATGCAGCATTGGACAGTGCGCGCGACCTCGCTCGTCTCGAAGATAGCCAGCATTATTTGATTCAAGCAGGGCAATTGTCTCGGGACCGGGCCTGGATCGATCCTGTCGACACCCTGCACAGCGTGATTTATGCCGCTTCATTTGCCTTCATTGTGTTCATGTTGCTGCGACCAGGCAGCGTGGCGCCGAACATCAAGCTTTTCGTTCTGTTCATCTTGATCGGGATTGCGGTCAACGCACTGGTTTGTGGTGGCGTGTCCCAACCCGCCGACCGATACGGCGCGCGCGTCATGTGGTTGCTGCCGTTTTCGGCGGCCTTTCTATTCCTTGTCAGGTGGTCGGGACCGCCGCAAAATGCCGCCGGAGAAACACCGTGACTTCAGATCATCCACTTTCCATCAGTGTGGTCATGCCTGCATACAAGGCTGAACATTTGTTGCCTCGGGTTTTGCCGCCCCTGATTGACATGCTGAACACAGATCAGGTGCAGGAAGTCCTGGTTGTCGACGATCAATCTCCGGATGATACCGCCGCCCTTGCGCGGGAAATGGGCGCAACGGTCCTGACCACTCCGGTGAATGGAGGGCCGGGGGCCGCGCGAAATCTTGCAGCCAAGCAAGCCAAGGGCGACGTCTTATGGTTCGTCGATTCAGATGTCATCGCGTGGCCTGATGGGCCGGAACATATTCGCCGGGCCATGTCCGAGGACAATGTCGGGGCCGTTTTTGGCTCCTACGACGATGCCCCGGACGGGCAGGCCTGGTTTTCGCGATACAAGAACCTGCTTCATCGCTACCATCATCAGCGGGCCCGGCGTGAAGCGCGCACCTTCTGGGCTGGTTGTGGTGCGATCCGGCGGGATGTGTTCAACGAGGTCGGCGGGTTCGATGTCAAAACGTATGAGGTCCCCTCGATCGAGGATATCGAGCTGGGATACCGTATTGCCGAAACCGGCCGTCGGATCCTGGTCGAGCCTCAGTTGCAGGGAAAACATCTGAAAGTTTGGACAATCCGCAACAGCTTGACCACGGACATCCATTGCCGCGCACTGCCCTGGGCACGTCTGATGATTTCGCGTGAGGGATTGACGGATGATCTGAACACTTCGATGGCCGAACGTGTCAGGGCCGGAATTGCCGGGTTGCTACTGCTGTCCATTCTTGCACTGCCATTCTGGCCGGGATCATGGCCCCTGCCCCTAATTCTGCTAATGGCGGCCTTTGTTGCCAATTTGGATTTGGCGCGAACAATGTCCGGGCATGGCGGGCCTTGGTTTTCGTTCAAGTGCCTGCTCTACCATCAGGTCTACTACGTTTACTCAGCCGCAATATATGTGTGGTGCCTGTTCGAGTATCACGTCCTGGGGCAAAAGCAGAAACTCCATGTCACACGCAGTTGACTCCGAACCCAGGGTGACGGCTGCCGGAGGGCTGCCGGATTTCTTGATTCTAGGGGCAGCGCGCGCCGGAACGACTGCGCTTTACAATTATTTGCGCCAGAACCCGTCCATATTCATGCCAACGGCAAAAGAGCCGAACTTCTTTGCGTTCGAAGGCGAGGCGATGACGTATTCCGGACCCGGTGCAGATTACGTCAACAACTCGATCACGAACATCGATGAATATCGCGCGTTGTTTGCCGATGTTCCCGCGGGACAAATACGTGGAGAGGCGTCGCCACTTTATCTTTATTCCCCCGACGCGCCGGAAAGGATTCACGCCCACGTGCCAAATGTGCGCATGGTGGCCATACTTCGCAATCCGATTGACCAAGCCCTGTCGCACTATCTTTACGCAGTAAAGCAGCGGATCGAGCCGTTGGAGGATTTTACCACAGCACTAATGGCAGAGGACGAAAGGCTTGCAGCCGGCTGGCAACCCCTGTTCGGTTATTCAAAATACCCATTATATGCGCAGCAATTGTCCCGTTATTTCCGCCAGTTTGATCGCGATCAGTTTCTGATCCGCACTTATGACGAGTTTCAGGCCGATCCGCAGAAAATCATCGAAGACATTACCCGCTTCATCGGGGCAGATGCCAGCTTTGTTCCGGATATGTCGACACGTGCGAATGCGGGCGGCGTTCCGCGTAGCCGTGTATTTCAGGATTTTCTTATGAAACCAAATCCCGTAACCGGGTTGATTGCCCGCGTCATGCCGCTGGAGACCCGGCGGAGAATTCGGGACCGTCTGTCAGAATTCAATCTCAAACGTGGCGTACAAATGCCTGCGCGTGCCCGAGACATACTGCAAGAAAGGCTGATGCCAGAAATCGAGGATCTTGAACGCTTGTTGGATCAAGATCTGAGCGCCTGGAAAACCTGACACTCAGACCTGCACTTGCGGCATCACTGCGCTATTCTGTTTGTCCTGCGGCCAAGGATCCTTTTCTTTTCCGGTTTGACCTCGAACTCTTCGTGATACGACCGCTCGACGTTCACATCCCACACATCGTTTTCTTCGCCCATGATATTGCGCGCCGCGAACATCGCCGACAACATCGAGTGGTCCTGGTTGTTGTACCGATGCAGGCCGTTGCGTCCCACGGTCTGGAAGTTTTCGAGCGTCTTCAGCCAGTCGCTGACAGTATCCAGCGCGTCTTTGTATTCGCTGTCATAAACCGGATAGGCTTTCGGCTGACGGATCACGGCAAAGTCGACGACATCCGTCGATTTGGCCAGGTTCAGTTTCTCCAGTTCCTCACTGGCAAGCTGCCTGAGTTCTTCATCCGAGGACGACCAAAGCCCATCACCTTTTTGACAGAAATACTCCATCCCGATCGATGCAGTCTCCTGATCTGGCAACATCTCTTTGGACCAGGCCCGGAAATTCTGAATACGGCCAACTTTCACTTTCGGACTGTGAATGTAAATCCAGTTGTCCGGGAACGGGTCTGGATGGTCGAGCACCAGCGTCACGATCAGAAAATCACGGTATCTCAGCCGGTCCGCAGCCTCGATAACCTCGGGCGGCGGCGGCGGATCAAACGCGTGAATCAGGTCGCGCACGGCCATCGAGTTGATAAACTCTTCACCTTCGACCCGTTCGGTGGTCCTTTCTCCGTTTTCATCCCAGTGGCGAACATCAATCGACGTCACGCGGTTTCCGTCGCGGTTGACCTTCACGACTTCTGAATGGGTTTCAACGGTCCCGCCTTTTTCCTGGATCAGGTCGCGAGTCTTTTCCCACATCATACCGGGACCCAAACGGGGATACTGGAACTCCTCAATCAGGCTGGCCGTGTCGTTGGCGCCCGAGATTGCGTTCCAGACCGCCTTTGGCAGCGACAGGTTCTTGATCCGCTGCGCAGCCCAGTCGGCCCGAATTTCTGATGGCGGAATACCCCAGACCTTTTGGGTGTAGCTGCGGAAGAAATGCATATATAGACGCCCGCCAAAGCGGTTGATCACCCACTCTTCAAACGTGTCTTCCTGCGGCTTGGGCCGGAGCTTCCATTTGATAAAACTGCCCACGATTTTGTAGGTTTCGTATGGGCCAATATTCCCAAGCGCGTTGAAGATCCGCAGCGGGTAATCGTAATACTTCCCGCGATAGAAAATTCGGCTGAGGCGCTGCACGGTGATGAAATCGTCACCCATCACTTCATGCCACATGTCTTCGACTTCGCGCACCTTGGTGAAGAACCGATGCCCGCCAATATCGAAACGGTATCCATTGTGGGTTTCGGTTCGCGAAATCCCGCCAACCATGTCCGAGGCCTCATAGACCTTCGGAATATGCGTGTCGCTCAGCTTCTGAAGTTCATAAGCGGCAGTCAGGCCAGCTGGGCCGCCTCCGATGACGACGACTGGAACAAAATCTTTTTTCAAATCACTAACACCCATACCAATACGCTGCTCTCAGGCTACAAGAGGTCGCTATAGATTCTCAACCAAAACTACCGTACCGACAAAACTGCGGCAGCGTCGAGGCTGGTATTCCTTCAAATGATCCCGACGACCTGTTGGCACATCCTATGAAGCAGCTGTTTTCGGCGACCCTTGATCGGGGTCTGGTGCGCCTTGAACGGCAAGTTGACCTGTGAATCCTACTCGAACTCAAAAGCAACGAGGGCTCGTTGATCATGAACCTAAGGGGATATAAGCGATTGATTTAATAGGTATAGTAAACCACGCAAGAAAACTTCGATTTAGGCATTTCAAATAATCTGCCATTGCAAGAACAACCCGAGCCAGCTGTCGGGCTTCGCATTTCCCAATCACAATCAGCGCCTTCGCAGGATTTGTAAAAAATCGACAATGACGCTTTGGTGACAGCTCTCAATATGGTGAAACAATTGCACTCTTTTTGGGCTATTATGTCTGTATCCTGAATAGCCCGAAACCGGGATGGCATGCGAAGCCAAGCCATGTGTTGTGAATCTTGACATGGATTACACGCTGCCATCCTACTGATCCCTGCGAATTGAATGGACGTGGTCGTATCGGCCTGTTTGAAGGGCCGCTGTGTTTGTGATTAGTCTCGTTGTTAGCGAGGGAGCAATTTGATGAAATGCGTTATTCTGGCCGGTGGCTTAGGAACCCGGCTGAGCGAGGAAACCGTCAGGATACCCAAGCCCATGGTAGAGATCGGCGGAAAGCCGATCATTTGGCACATCATGAAGATTTATGCTGCCCATGGTGTCACCGATTTCATCGTCTGCCTTGGATACAAAGGCTATGTGATCAAGGAGTACTTCGCCAATTTCTTTCTTCACAGCTCAGACGTGACGGTCGATTTGGCGAATGGCAGTCTGGAAATTGCCAACAGCAAATCCGAACCTTGGCGCGTTACATTGGTCGACACGGGTGAACACAGCCAAACCGGCGGGAGGCTTGGTCGCGTTTTGCCGATGTTGCAGGATGAAGAAGCGTTCTGCCTGACATATGGTGACGGCGTCGGTGATGTTGATATCGGTGCATGCATCGCCTTTCATAAAAGCCATGGAAAGCTTGCGACAGTAACGGCCGTTCCACCGGCACGGCGCTTTGGGCAGCTGGAAACATCCGGCAATCAGGTCAGTAGTTTTGCCGAGAAGCCCATGGGCGACGGCGGTTTGATCAATGGGGGTTTCTTTGTGCTTTCACCGCAAGTGAAAAAGTACTTGGGAAGCGACACAATGGCCTGGGAAAAGGAACCCCTAACGGGCCTTGCCCGTGACGGCGAGCTGATGGCTTACGAACATAAAGGCTTCTGGCAACCCATGGACACGATCCGCGAGCGCCATGAGCTTGAGCAATACTGGTCCAGCGGAGAGGCTCCGTGGAAGATCTGGGAATGACTGCGGCCTATTTCTCTGGACGTCGGGTACTTGTCACCGGACATACCGGCTTTAAGGGCGCGTGGCTGTCGACGTGGTTATCGGCGGCTGGTGCGAAGGTAACCGGATATGCCTTGTCGCCTGAAGGCGAACCAAACCTGTGGTCCATGCTGGAACTGAAAGATGTATCGTCGGTTACGGGTGACCTCAATGATCGCGACAAGCTGGATAAGGCAATTGCCGAGACCGATCCGGAGTTTGTGTTCCATTTAGCGGCACAATCGCTGGTGCGGCGATCATACAGGCAACCGGTTGAAACGTTCGCCAGCAATGTGCTGGGCACGGTCCAGCTGCTGGATGCACTCCGCACAGCCAGGAACTTGAAGGCGGTTGTCGTGGCCACTTCCGACAAGGCATACGAGAACGTAGAACAGATCTGGGGCTATCGGGAAACCGATCCGATGGGCGGGCATGATCCGTATTCCGCCTCAAAAGGAGCGACCGAGATTGCGGCCGCCGCGATGCGTCGCAGCTATTATTCTAAACATGCCACTGACGCGCACCCGGCCCGGATTGCGACGGCTCGTGCGGGTAATGTGATCGGAGGCGGGGATTGGGCCGAGGACAGGCTGGTTCCGGATATCGTGCGCGGATGCCTGGGTGAAACCGGCTGCGTCCGGTTGCGCAATCCCCACGCCATTCGCCCCTGGCAGCACGTTCTGGAACCCCTTCGGGGTTACCTGATGTTGGCACAGGCCCTGGATCACAACAGCGGTGATTTCGCTCGTGGCTGGAACTTCGGGCCGCACCGTGACGACGAACGCCCTGTTTTGGACGTGGCCAACGCTTTGGTGCACGCTCTTGGACAGGGCCGTATTGAGATTGATCCAAAGTCGGCGACCTTGCACGAAGCCAGCATGCTGAGGCTGGATGTATCCCAGGCGCGCGCTGAACTGGGCTGGCGTCCGGTCATGAGCTTCGAGGAAACCGTGACAATGACCGCAAACTGGTATGCGGATTGGGCACAGGGCCGGTCCGTTGCCGAGCTGTGTCGCGCGCAGATTGCTGCGTATGAAACACTGAGTCAGGAACGATGATGATCGAAACGCCACAACCACGCTGCCGTCATTGCGATGCCGCGCTGGAACTGACACTTGTGGATTTGGGGCTGTCTCCTTTGGCCAATTCGTATGTTGCGCCTGAAAATGCCAGCACTCCCGATCCGGCCTATCCCCTGCACACCAGAGTTTGCACGAATTGTTGGCTGGCACAGGTCGACGATGCCGTTCCCCCGGAAGACATTTTCTCGCAGGACTACGCATATTTCTCGTCTTTTTCGGACAGCTGGCTGACCCACTGCAAAGCCTATACGCAGGACATGATGCGCCGTTTTGATCTTGGGTCGGATAGCCTGGTGGTCGAAATTGCCTCGAACGACGGTTATCTGCTGCAGTATTTTGTGCAACAGGGCGTTCCCGTTCTTGGGATCGAGCCTTCCGCAAATGTGGCAAAGGTCGCCGAGGAAAAGAAAGTACCAACCCTGGTGGAGTTTTTTGGCAAATCTCTGGCGGAACAGCTTGTTCAGGAAGGGAAGCACCCCGACCTGATCGCCTCGGCCAATGTTCTGGCACACGTGCCGGACATCAACGATTTTGTTGATGGTGTCGCGACGCTGCTTCAAGGAGACGCGGTTTACACGGTCGAGTTTCCGCATCTTCTGAACCTTATCAAACAGGTCCAGTTCGACACGATCTATCATGAGCATTACTCATACCTTTCCCTTTTGGCAGTGGAAAAAATCTTTGCCAAAGCCGGTCTGCGGGTCTTTGACGTGGAAGAGCTGCCAACGCATGGCGGTTCGCTTCGGGTGTTTGCCTGCCTGGAAGGGGCCGGTCACGTGGAAGGGTCAGGTTTGGCCAAGGTTCGTGCCGACGAGGCCGCCGCACAGCTTGACCGGCCGGATGGGTATTTGAACTTCACGGCCCGCGTTGAACAGGTGCGCGACGGTCTTCTCAACTTCCTTAAAACCGCGAAAACCGACGGGAAGACTGTTGCCGCCTACGGTGCCGCAGCCAAGGGAAACACACTGCTGAACTATGCCTCAGTCGGCCCGGATTTGATTTCCTATTGCGTCGATCGCAACCCGGCCAAACAAAACACCCTGTTACCGGGCAGTCGCATTCCCGTACATCCCGTGGAATCTCTGAAACTGGAGCCGCCGGATTACGTGCTGATCCTTCCCTGGAACATTCGGGATGAGGTGGTTGGCCAACTGTCTGACCTTCAAGCCAACGGCACAAGTTTTGTGACCGTGGTTCCAGAAGTCAGGGTGGATTGATGGCGCGCGTTCTTCTGACTGGTGCAACCGGTTTGATTGGGCGCGCCATGTTAGAAACCCTGGGTGAGGCCGGGCATGAGGTGATCGCCCTCACGCGCGAAGGCAAAGTGGATGATGCCCATCGCGTTGTATTCTGTGATCTGCTTAACCCGGCGGACGTATCAGCCACAATTAAAGACGCGGGTGCGACGCACCTCGTCCATCTTGCCTGGCTTGATGATCCAAAGAAGCGATGGGTGTCGCCGGCAAATCTCGACTGGATGGCAGCCACGATTCATCTGGTACGGGAGTTTGCCCGGAATGGCGGGCAACGTGCGGTTTGCGCGGGAAGTTGTGCTGAATACGACTGGTCGATCCCCGAACTGGCCGAAACCACGGCCTTGCGTCCGCGCACGCTCTATGGTGCGGCCAAGGCCGGCACCGGGTTGGCGCTTTGCGCCTCAGCATCCAGCCTTGGCCTGTCAATCGCCTGGGCGCGGATTTTCTTCTTGTATGGACCCAATGAACCTACCGGACGGCTGCTGGGTGATCTGATCCGCAATTTGAGCCTGGGCAAAACCGTGGATTGTACGGACGGCAAGCAAGAGCGCGACTTTCTGCACGTGGATGACGTGGCCCAAGCACTGACATTGCTGGTGACGTCCGATCTGACCGGTCCGGTTAACGTCGCCAGTGGTAACGCCATTGCAGTGCGCATGTTGATCAATGAAGTTGCAAGCCAATTGAAGCGCCCCGAACTGGTGCGTATGGGCGCGATACCCCGGGCCGAAACCGACCCAGATCGTCTGGTGGCAAACATCAAGAAGTTACAAAGGCATATCGGGTTCCGGCCGCAGCACGATGTCAGTTCAGGAATAGCTGCCGTCCTCGCGGCGGAGGGAAAAGGATGAACGCGAAATCCTCGGATCCGAAATGGGCGTTCCTTCGCTTTGTCGCCGTTGGGGTTTTGAACACCGGCATCGGTTATCTGTTGTTCGCCATTTTTCTTGTGGTGGGTCTTTCGCCTCAACATGCGTTGGCATGGGCATTCTCGGGGGGCGTCCTTTGGAATTACATCACCCACGCGCGCCTCGTTTTTGGCACCAGCGGCCTGTCGCGGTTGCCGGTCTATGTGCTCGCCTATCTTGGCTTGTACGCCATAAACGCTCTGGGTCTTCAGGCGCTGCTGCTCACCGGGCTACCTGCGATGGTGGCACAGGGATTGTTGGTACTGCCCGTCGCCGTGCTGGCCTTTGTCGTGATCGGGCGAGTGCTGACGGGCCGCTTTCCCTGGTCAGCGGGCACGGGTTGAGCCTTAATTGTCGAGGGTGACGTAAACCACATCACGCCCGGGAAAAGCCGCGATTGTCGCTTTGTTGGCATCTGGCCCCAAATCGTGGACATAGATCGGACGATCCGGGGACAGGAACGGATCAAGCCGATAGAATGCCAGACCAATATCTTCCGATGTGGATATGATAACCAATGCATTCGTCAGAGTCTCGCGACGTTCCAGGTCTCGGATTTCGGATGTGTAGGCAAGGTAGTCGTGGTATTTGGCGACCCCGCGCCAAGACGTAAAGGCAGCCAAAGCCACTCCGCATAACAGCAGAACCACGACTGAAAGCCGCTTTTGCCCGGTTTCGGACAGCCGACCGCGGACCTCCAGAATGCCGGCCGCCGACAGTGTGAGGAAGGGCAGAAGCGCAACATACCAGTATCGCGGCCCGACAAAGAACGTGCCCGTAAACCAGTAAAAGAACATGACCCCCACGACAGCAAGCATCAGGGCAAGCATGGCTTTGTCGAATCCGGTCAATCGCCGGAACCAAAGCAAAGCCGCCCATAGGGCGGTTAAGGAGCCAAAGGTCCAGCCCAGAAGCTCGAAATTCATCGACGCAAGCCCATTGAGTGTGTTCAGCAACCCTTCGGCCGGGCTGTGCCCGGCCCAGATGTCCAGCGCCAGCCAATGTCCGGAAGGTGGGCCGATATCTGGCCCGAACCCGAATGTATTCCCCGCTCCCGGCCAGAGCCGGTTGATGTAGTCAGCCTGGGGCGTCAACAACAGATCACCCGTGGTTGCGTAGTTGAACAGGAAAAAGGCGGACCCGGTCAGAAAACAACCTAATCCGTAAGCAGCGATGCGAAAAAAGTTGTGCCGGAAATCAAACAGCAGCCAAAGCCCGGTGAGGCCGCCGATCATGATCCCTTCCAATGGACGTGTAGTGAACAACCATCCCATTGCAAGCCCGGCGGATAGCGCCAGAAGAATTCCTCGCGCGGATTTTGGAGCAACTGGCTGCAACAGAATCCACCACCCCAACAACGCCAGAAACAGCGCCGCTGCGTGTGTCATCATCGAAGCGCCGATGGCCAGAACCCAGGGCGAGGTTGCCATCAAAAGCGCGACCAGGTCAGCGCGTTCCGTTCCAACTGTCTGGCGGACGATCCGATGCGCCAGCCAGACCGACGCCCCGGTCAAGGCGGGGTTTACCAGCCAGGGCAGTCCGGCCAAGATCCCAAGGCTCAAAATCCCCGGCCAACCCGGAGCGGTAACGGAAAGCCAGCGGTCGCCGCGTATATCAAGCAGGTAGTATTCCAGTGCGGCCTGTGCCTCGGGCGGAGGGGCCGGTACGGTCAGCGCTCCGCCTGCGAGTGTTTTGGCCTGAAACAGATACGCAACTTCGTCCTGGATATGCGGCATCCGGTCAAAGGCAAACCAGGCCAGAAGGGCGCTTGCAACAAAGGCGAAGACCGCAAGCCCAGCGGGTGACAGACGCGGGCATTGCAATGGCCCCGCGACAAAGAACATCGCAAGCAACGTAGCAAGCTGCACGGTGGATATCATTCCACCGGCAATGATCTGCAGGGCATGGGGAATGTAATGCCCATAGGCGATATACGGGGTTGGTGAGACGGAAAACACTGCGACCAGGACAAGCAGGATCAACACACGGCCATACCCAAACTCGCGGAAGCCATTCATCGCCTGAGCAGGCCATCGGGTTACCAGCACGTATCCGGTCAGCAGCGTCTGCGCAGCCAGAATTCCCAGCATCGCCAATGTTCCGATGTCGGTAGCAAGATCCAGCTTGGGAAACCAAAGCGGCTGAGTCATCCATAACCGTGCGGCGCTTCCGAGCAGAAACACTGCGGCAAGCCCCGCGAAAAGCCCGTAGCCGCGCAGGGCGAATGCAATGAGAAGCAACACGCCAACGCCGGTTACGATCCCCATCCAGACAAGCATCTCGCCTTGTGTCGCGTTGGTTTGCATTGTGCTTGCCGCATCCGCAGCCGTTCCGGAAAACACTGCGAACACGAGGATAGGGGCAACGAGGCGGAAGAAAAACGTACCGCTCATGCTGTGGTTTTGGCCTCGGCGGCGGTAGGAGACTCGATGTTGATTTTTTCCTGCTCGATCACGATAGGGCCACCGCGCACCTGATTGTGAATCGAGGTAATGTACTCTCCGAGCATACCTATGAACAAAAGCTGCACACCCGACAGGAAAAACAACGAAACGATAATCGTCATGGTTCCGCGTGGCGCCTGATCGGGGGCTATGAAATAGGCGATCACCGAAAAGATCGAGAACAGGATGCAAGCAATCGCAATCACCAAACCGCTGATGGTGCAAAAGCGCATTGGGGCCCGAGTGAAGGCAAAGATGGCGTTCAGGGCCTGATCCGCGAGTGCCCCCATATTGTGTTTTGACAGCCCACGTTTGCGAGCACGCCATGTGTAGGGGACGATGACCCGACGAAACCCGCAGGACGCGATAATCCCACGAATATACGGATAGTGGTCATTATGGGCGAGCACAGCATCCAGTACCCGCCGGTCGACCAGCTGAAACTCTCCTACGTTCGGCTCCATTTCGACATCAGACAGCCGATTTATGGTGCGATAGAAAAGCTTCCGTGCGGTACGGAAGAAAAACCCTTCTTCACGCGTATTGCGCGCGCCTGCGACCACATCATATCCGTTTTCCCAAAGCTTAACGAATTCGGGGATCATTTCGGGCGGATCCTGAAGATCCACGGGTAACAGAACAACGATCGCGTCACCCTCGGCATAGCGAAGCCCGTTAAAGGTCGAGCGGAACACGCCGAAATTGCGCGCATTGACGACGACTTTCACGTTCGGGTCGTTTTCCGCCATTCCGCGCAAAACACCGACCGTGTCATCGCTGGACGCGTTGTCGATGAAGATGTGTTCGTAACTGTAATTGGGCAGTTCTTTTTCGAAGAGAGCCTTCACCGTCTCGTAGCAGACGGCGACATTGTCTTCTTCATTGTAGCATGGCGATACGACGGAAATTTTTTTCATGGCACAATCTGGAAGGGAAACGTTGGGTACTCGCAAAGAAAACTCTGGCAGTCGAAAGCAATGTAGCGGAAATGCCGCATTCGCGGAAGCACTAGCATGATCCCGGTCGCTGCTTTGGCGGCCAGGTGCTGCATTTGCGTAGTATTCGGTCAAAAACACGCATTCCGGATGGCTACTGTATTCGAACAGTGTTGCTGTTTCGGTACAATTGTTAACGTGACAGCACCGCTGTACGCGCCAACGAAATCGGAAAGCTCTTAATTTTGTGCAGGCAAATAAGATGTGGTTTGATAAACTGGACAGGGTACGGGTTCGTGCAATAGCCTCTCTGCCGTCTACCTAAGTCAGACCGTATCCGGTAAATAGTTTTGCGACATAAGGGTTTTTTGATGCGTATTTACCTAGCCGATTTGGGCCATAACCTTGTGACAGCCACATCGGACACCTATCCGCTGGGCGTTGGCAATCTGGCTACATATGCCAAGGCCTATGCCAAATCCAAGTCACCTGTACATGTCGAAATCTTCCGCGACCCGCAGGAGTTGAAGGCCGCAATCGACGCCGCCTCGCCTGACGTAATCGGGTTTTCCAGCTATTCCTGGAACCATCACCTGGCTTTGTCCTTTGCCGACTACGCAAAGTCGGCCAACCCGAATGCGCTGACGCTGATGGGTGGCCCAAACTTTCCGCTGACCGAGGACGAACAGGATAGCTGGATCCGCACAATGCCGCAGATCGACATGCATGTCCGGGGTCCGACATATGAAGGGGAACGAGCCTTTCTGAACACATTGCAACGCTTCATCGATGTGGGCTCGGCACGCGAGGGCATGTGGGACGAGGCCATCGATGGTGCGCTTTTCGTGCATCCCAAAACGGGTGAAATCCTGCGCGGCGGCGAGGTACCCCGGATACGGGATCTGGATGAAATCCCATCGCCGTATCTGGCCGGGCATATGGACAAGTTCTTTGACACCGGCCTATTCGCACTGATGCAGCTGGCCCGCGGCTGCCCGTTTACCTGCGCGTTCTGCAACTCGGCGGTCAAGTCGAACTCCAAGGTGTTCCGCCATTCCTTCGAGCGCACCAAAGCAGATCTCGATTACATCGTGGCGCGTATCAACCATGCCAGCCCATTGTGTTTTGCCGACGACAATTTCGGCATGTATGTACAGGACGAAGAAGTGGCCGATTATCTGGGCCATCTGATGGAAGAATACGACTGGCCGAAGTATATCCGCACCACGACCGGCAAGAACCGCGGCGACCGGATCATCAAGGTGATGCGCAAGGCCAAGGGCCGACTGCCGATGACCTCGTCGGTACAATCGCTCAACCCGGTTGTTCTAAAAAACATCAAGCGCGACAATATCAGCCTGGATACTTATGCCGAGGTGCAGCAGGAACTGCACTCCAAAGGCATGCAGTCTTACGGCGAACTTATTCTGTGTATGCCGGGCGAGACCAAGGAATCGTTTATGGACGCAGTCGACAAGCTGATTGAGACAGGCGTCAGTCGTGTCGCGGCGCACCAGTTGATGCTGCTGCACGGCGCACCGCTGGCCAATCCGGACAGCCGCGAGAAATTCGGTTTCAAAACCCGCCACCGCGTCGTTGCGCGTTGCCTGGGCAAATATACCGGTGACACCGTGGTTGAGACCGAAGAGATGGTTGTGGAATCAGAACAAT
The DNA here is from genome assembly GCF_057221075.1 of Ruegeria sp. HKCCD6647-2. NCBI lineage: Bacteria > Pseudomonadati > Pseudomonadota > Alphaproteobacteria > Rhodobacterales > Roseobacteraceae > Ruegeria > Ruegeria sp. HKCCD6647-2. Next base: position 70,401 of record NZ_JBWVBD010000001.1, read on the forward strand.
TCTCGTTCCAGGACTATCTGGATACGCGGGTTTTCCATTTGTTGCTGACAATTTTCTACTACGAGGACAATTTCGACGAAGCGTTCCAGTTGGCCAGGGCGCATGGGATTCGACCGTTCCAGGTCGTCAAGTACATGCAGGACATCCTGGATGAAGCCCCACAGGAACTGCGCGATGCGGTCGCCGGATACCTTGATGAGAACCAGGCCGAACTGTTTGAAACCCGCGCCGATTGCGTGGAATGGGCCAAGGTAAATTATGACGATCTGATCAGCGGCGAGCTGGGTGGCAATCTGCTCAGCAAGTATTCGATGATCGGTCGTTTCATCGTCCTGAGCGAAGCCCTCGATTTCCTGAAACGCGCCATTTCTGACCTTCTGGGCGCAGAGAATCAAAACGCTCAGGCCATGCTGGATTCGATCATCGGTTATTATGATGCAGTCATGTTGCATGTGCCCTTCGCCGACAATCTGGAGCGCGAGCCGGTTTGGGTTTCGCAATTCGACGTCGAAGCGTGGCGTGCTGATGACTACTCGGGTTCGCTGAGCGACTACAGGTTCGACGCCCCTCGGGAGTTTCAGACTCAGGTCGATACCCGTGTCAAGTCGACGTTGCTGTCCAGGATAGAAACCTTCGGCGAGCACGCCTCGGGGCTGGGGCGATTTACGCGGACGATGTTTGCGAATGACTTCCGCCGCAAGCTCGATATCACCAGTCAGAGCCACGCCGCCGAATAGTCCAACGACAACACCAGAGCTGATCACTTTGTCTGCTTGACAGGCGGTATTTCGCGCTGAATCTTGACTTCGGGTGACAAAGGTATTTTGCACGCATGGGTCGTCGCTTCCGCAATTTGACGTTCAAAATTCACACATGGCTGGGGCTGCATTTATCCCTGTTCATGGCGTTCATGTTTTTGACGGGGTCGGTTCTTGCAATTGCGGGCGATCTTGAGCTGGCATTCCGTCCAAATGTCTGGACCGCATTCGAAAGCAAAGACGGAACGGCCAGCTTTGGAACAATCTACGAGTCCGCCATGTCCGACGAAGATGTTCGTGCAGTGAACGTCATCGAAAGGCACGCCAGCGCCTGGCAGCTGGACAAGGTTTATGTTCATTCTTCCAGCGGTGCAGAAGCCTTATGGACGGACCCAACAAGCGGCGCCGTACTGTTTGTCGAACGAGGTTTGAGTCTAACAGGGATTCTCGACCCGCTGCACGAAACCCTGATGACCGACCACCGATTGGGTTACCTGCTTGTTTCCGCCAGCTCGTTCCTGTTGCTGGGTCTGGTCGTTTCGGGTTTGGTAAGCTACCGACGGTTCTGGAAAGGCTTCTTTCGCCCCCCTTCCGACCGCTCGGGTCGGCGCGGATGGTTTGGAGGGCTGCATCGGCTACTGGCTGTTTGGTCTGCGATTCTGATGCTGTTGATTGCCGTTACAACCGTCTTCTTCTTTCTCGGAGGGCTGGGTATCAACGGGCATACACCTTCCCCTCCGCCTGGACGGGACCGAACCACGGTGCTGCCGGAAGATTTTGGCGCCGCAATCATTGATCAGGCCGAGTCCGTTGCCCGAACTGCTTTGCCCGATTTTGACCCGAAGGTCATGGTTCCCCCCCGCAATACAAGCGCTGGCATCACTTTCTTCGGACATTGGGCCGGAGGCTCCAGACTGATCGGTCCGGCCAGAGTATTCGTCGACCCCGTGACCATGGAGGTTATCGGAACGCTGACACCCGCCAACAACACGGGCATCGCGCGCATGGGCGAACTTTTTATCCAACTCCACTATGGAATCTGGGGCGGCCTGTTTTCCAAACTGCTCTGGTTCGGTCTGGGTTTGGCGGGTTTTGGCGTGGCAGTCAGCGGAATGCTGACATTCGCCGCGCGCCAGGCTGGACCCGAGCACGAAAGCATGAGCGCAATACGGAAGGTTTGGATGGCGCTTGGAGTGTTCCGCTGGGCTTATGGATTGATGGTCTTGGGGATGATTGCCGCCACGATTTATCACTACGCGCTGTGAACAGCCCGGTTTTGCCTGCTTAGTTGTGATCCACCCTTCCTAACTCACCTCAGGTCCGGTATCATTTTTTGCCAAACGACAAGGTTGCGATGTCACTTGAACGGAAATTTGCCAAGGGTGTCGCCTGGATGTCGGCGGGCGGCTGGGTAGAACAGGCAATCAATTTCGTGGTTTTCGCCTTGCTTGCGCGCCTTCTTGGCGTCGAAGCATTTGGCATTCTGGCAATGGCAGCGGCGTTCGTGTTGCTGCCGGAGTTTCTGGTTCGTGAGTCCGTCTCAGAGATTTTGTTGACAAATGAAGGCTTGTCTCCGCAGCGTCTCAACTCGGTGTTTTGGCTGTTGGCTGCATTCGGCCTCGGTCTGGCTGGGTTGCTTCTTGTTGCGTCAGGTCCAATCGCGGCGTTCTACAAGGAGGCACAAGTTGCTCCACTGATTGCCGCATTGTCGCCAACTGTGCCCCTGATTGCATTGACTGCGGTTCCGGTGGCGTTGTTGCGGCGCGACATGCAGTTTCGCACGCTGGCCTTGCGGGCTGTGTGCGGTGTCATCGCAGGCGGCTTGGTTGGGATTGGCATGGCACTTTCGGGGTATGGCGTCTGGAGCCTCGCAGGCCAGCGCGTCACTCAGGTAGGGGTGAACGTGATCATGGCATGGGCCGCCGTTTCCTGGAGGCCAGGACTGCACATATCCTCCGCGCATATCCGCGAAGTTCTGCATTTCGGTCACCGGATGGTCGGCTTGCGCGCCGCAGAACTGGTCGCAGTTCAGATGCCTTCCGTCATTATCGGAGCCGCACTTGGCCCAACCCAGGCAGGGTTATTCTCGATCGCCTGGCGGGTCATTGAAATTGCATCTTTTCTGGTGACCACACCATTGCGCATGGTAACACTCCCCGCCATCGGCGCCGTCATGCGCGAGGGGGCGCAAGCATCACAATTGCTGCGGGACATCATGCGCATGACCGGGCTGGTGGTTTTTCCGGCGTTTGCGGGTCTGGCTGTCCTTGCAGAACCAGTACTTACGGTCCTTTTCGGTCAGAAATGGGCCCCGGCAGCACCTGTTCTGAGCATCATGTCCGTCTTTGGGATGTATCTCTGTATTGAAAAGGTGCAGCAGACTTATTGCCTCGCTGCCGGACGTGTCGGTATTCTCGCGTTGCTGGCCTGGTGCGAAGTTGGGCTCGGCGTTGTGCTGATCTATTTTGCTATTCCCTTCGGTCTTCCAGCGGCAGCCACCGCATTTGTTGCGGCGTTTCTGGTTTTGTGGCCAATGCGTTTTCTCAATCTCGCCGCTATCTCTGGCCTCAGTGCCGGCACACTGGTGCGTCTTCATATGGCCCCCTTGATTCTGGCTGCTCTTATGGCGATCGGCGTGCATTATCTGAGCCGCCAAATGGTTGGCACGTCGGGGATCGTCATACTCGCTTCAGGTACCTTGGTTGGCCTGATACTGTTTTCAGGTTTTGCCTTTCTCTGTCTTCGCGACAGGCTGGATCTGCTGTTGTCTTTTGTCCGTCCGCCGAAGGAAGAACCGGAAAAATCGCTGTGAATCGTCAAAAAATCAATCGCACCGAACTTTGTGAATTGTTTCCCATTTGGATAGGTCCTAAGTGCCAATTCTCTGCCGCTTCCCAACATTCGCTCAGGGATTGTGGAAGCACCCTCAACGACGTGCTATAACGGGCGAAATTGGTTTTCCGTAGTAAGTCTGGCGAGTTAAAATGCATATTCTGATCACCGGCGGCGCCGGGTTTATTGGCTCACACCTTTCTGAACGTCTGGTCCGCGAAGGCCACACAGTCACAGTGCTGGATGATCTTTCGACCGGACAATTGTCAAACCTCTCGGCCCTTTCCGGCCAAACCACGTTCAATTTCGTCGAAGGCAATGTCTTGGACCGGACACTGGTCGCCGAATTGGTTCAACCGGCGGATGTCGTTTTTCACCTTGCTGCGGCGGTTGGGGTCAAGCTGATCATGGATGAACCCAGCCGGTCGATGCTGACCAATGTCGCCGGCACCGAGAACGTGTTGGATGCAACGCTTCGGAACAAGGCGCATACGTTCGTGGCGTCCACTTCGGAAGTGTACGGGAAATCATCGAAATTCCCGTTTCAGGAAGATGATGACCTGACGATCGGGTCGACAAAGAACCTGCGTTGGTCATATGCGTGCGCCAAAACTTTGGATGAATTCCTCGCCCTGGCACATGCGCGCGAGTCCGGCCTTCCAGTCACGATTCTGAGATTCTTCAACACCACCGGCCCACGACAAACCGGCCGATACGGAATGGTGCTGCCGAATTTCGTCAAATCGGCATTGGAGAATGCTCCGTTGATCGTCCATGGCACCGGCGAGCAATCGCGTTGTTTTGGGCACGTCGCCGATGTCGTCGAGGCCGTGTGTCGGCTGATGAACACGCCTGACGCCAAAGGAGAAGTGTTCAATATCGGCACCGACCAAGAGATCACCATCCGCGCTCTGGCCGAGCAAATCATCAAGGCTGTAGGCTCGTCATCGGAGATTCAATTCGTACCGTATGATCAGGTATACCCCGCCGGATTCGAGGACATGCAGCGACGCCTGCCTGATGTATCCAAGCTGGAGCGTTTCACCGGTTTTCGGCCAATGTTGCCTTTAAGCCAGATCATTGATGATATCACCAATGAGATGCGGCTTCCGATGACGGCATAGATTTCAGCGATGCAGCACCCCGTGCTCCGGTCAATTGACTACATCTTACTGGCGGCCATTCTGACGCTGGCAGTTGTGTTGCGGCTGATCGGCCTCAATGCCCCGCTGTGGTTTGATGAAATCGTCACAATTCAGAACTATGTGGCCGGTCCGTGGGCGGAAGTCATGCAGACCTATTCCATGAACAACCACTTCCTGTTCACTTTGCAATCCAAGTTTTTCGCCTCTCTGTTCGGCGACCACATCTGGGCCTATCGGCTTCCGGCCGTCCTGTTCGGAACCGGTACCGTTCTTGCAATCTGGTGGCTCGCCCGGGATGTTGCGGGCGTGGCAGTGGCCCATGTGTCCGCCCTGTTGGTCGCGCTGTCTTATCATCAGGTCTGGTTTTCCCAGAATGCGCGCGGCTACACCGAACTTGCGTTCTGGAGCACCCTGGGCATGATAATTTTTCTGCGCGGGGTGCAATCGCCTCGGCCCGGTATCTGGGTTGCATACGGTGTTGTTTTTGCGGCAGCTGTCTTCACACACCTGACTGGTGCGTTTTTCTTTGCCGCGCAGGGGCTGGTCTGGCTTGTTCTGATCACCGTGCTGGCCGTTCAGGGGCGCTTGCCGCGCGACCTTGTTCTCTCGCCCTTGATCGGTGCATCTGTTGGACTGCTCTTGCTCGCTGCGTTTTATGCACCGGTGCTTCCGTACGTTCTGAACACAGTGGGAACAGTCTCAGAGACCTCTGCAGTCGATTTGATGCAAGAATACCAAAATCCGCTCTGGACCGTTTTCGAAGGTGTCCGGACAGCAATCGGCGCTGCAGGTTTTCTACCTTTGTTTGTTGCCGTTTGCGTTTTGGCGGCTTCCGGCATCGGCGCAGCGGCTCTGCACAGTCGTGCTCCGCTTTTTGCACCCTTGGTGCTGGCTCATATCGTTCTCATGGTGGTAGTGCTGCTGGCACTGGGTATGCGGGTCTGGCCGCGCTTTTTCTTTTCGGACATCGGCTTTATTCTGATCCTTGTGGTGGCTGGCGTTTCTGCCTGCGCGGGCTTCGCGGGACGACTGCTTCGAAAACCGTTCCTGGAGCGATACGTATTCATCGCCGCTTCCATTGTCATGGTTGCTGTGTCCATTGCCATGGTACAGCGAAATTACGCGGCCCCCAAACAGGACATGGCGGGTGCCTATGCGATGGCAGAGGACATTAGAACTGCCAATACCGATGTCTATTCGGTGGGCCACAGTGGCCCATTGTTCTCTGGGTACTTTGGCGCAGATTGGGGCAACCTGACGTCGCAACAAGACTATGATGCCGCTTTGACCCAACCTCGACCAATTGTTCTGGTTGTGCCATTTCCGTCGCGCTCACTCAGAATGATCCCAACATTGAAAGACGATATCGGACCGGTTTTTGAGTTGGTTCACCGGTTCCCGGGAACCCTCGGAGATGGCGACATCCTTATTCTCAAACGCATCGGGCATGACTGACCTGGTTATTGGATCCGGCCCTTCGGGGGTGTCAGTCGCAACCGCCCTTCTGGCGCGCGGACGGCGGGTGTTGATGCTGGACGGCGGGAAGGTCCCGGAGCCGGACTCGGATACGCGGCGCAGGCGCATGGCAGAGTGTTCGCCTGACAACTGGTCACAAGACATGCGGACCGCCTGGCAGGAACCGCAGTTTGATGCGCCGCCCGGTCAGATACGCCGATTTGGTTCGGATTTCGCGATGGAACCCTCGGAGAATTCGCTGACGACCGGGGACGATTTCGGGCTGCGTGCATCGCGAGCCGAGGGCGGTTTGTCAAATCTTTGGGGGTCTGCCGTATTGCCCAACCGGGCCGAGGACATTTCCGACTGGCCAGTCAAAGTCGATGATCTGGCCCCACACTACAAAGCAGTCGCCGAGTTCATGCCGGTGAGCGGGCGGAGCGACGATCTTGAAACTCTGTTGCCGGCTTTTTCCATGCACGGTCGCACGACTCTGACCCCTTCTCCGCAGGCCGAGCGTTTCTTGGACCGGCTGGACCGGCAAAAATCGAAGCTTGCGGATTTGGGTGTGTTCGGAGGGGCCTCACGTTTGGCTGTGGCGCCGGGTTGCAAGCATTGTGGGCAATGCCTTCACGGGTGTCCGTGGGGATATATCTGGTCGGCCCGGGAAACGCTCGGCACTCTGCGCAAGCGATCGGAATTTGAACACCGCTCCGGCATTGTTCGGCGGTTTGAGGAAACTGCTGACAGAGTGACCCTGACGCTGGACAATGGTGAAAGCTTGACAGCGGATCGCGTTTTTGTCGCAACCGGCGTGCTGGAAACCGCGCGGCTGATGCTGGCCTCAGGCGACGATGCCCACGCGACCATGACGCTGAAGGACAGCCAGCACTTCTTCTTGCCCAACCTGCACAGGTGGCCGGCGCCGCGGCGGCCCGACCACCCCCCGTTTCACACCCTGCCGCAGGCCTTTTTGGAGATCGCCGATCCGGGTATCTCGCCACATCTGATTCACGCGCAGATCTATACCTGGAACGAGTTTTTCGCGCATGACCTGGTCACCAATTACGGTTCGAAATTGCCCGGAACGGCGCCGTTTTGGCACGCATTGGCGCGGCGACTGATCGTGGCTCAGGTGTTCTTGCATTCCGATCACTCGGCTCGGATTGACCTGTCCCTCGCACCCGATGGACGCCTGATACCTTCGGTGGTCCACAATCCGGAAACCCGGAACGTCATGACCGCAACCACATCCCGACTGGCCAAAGCGTTGAACAAATCAGGTCTTTCGACATTGTCATTCGCCGCGCGCGCCGGGGAGCCGGGGTCAGGTTTTCACGTGGGCGGTTCGGTTCCGATGGCATCCGATCCCGGACCGGGTCAAGCCGATGTCCTGGGCCGTCCCAAGGGTCTTTCCCGAATTCATATTGTCGATGCATCCGTGCTGCCAAGCATTCCGGCGACGACAATTACGTTCTCGGTAATGGCCAACGCTCATCGGATCGGAACGCTGGCGGGCTAGCCGCCGGTTTCCAGCAAACCCGATTCCAATCTTTGGCTCAGGCTGCGGTGGCCTTTCTTATGCGCTGCGCGGGCAAAAGCTTCGCCGTATGCGGCCAACACCCGATCCTCGTGCCAGATTTCTTCGTACGCCCGCCGTGCGGACTGTGCCTGCGCCTCTCGGCGACCCGGATCGTGCTGCAGCCCGCGCATTGCGGCAAGCAATTCGTCTTGTGTTTCAAACAAGATACCGCCCTCTGCCCGCTCGACAATTTCTGGGAAAGGGCCCAGCCGTCGCGCAATCACCGGCGTTCCCAGACGGAAGCTCTCGATCAGAATAATGCCAAAGGTTTCGTAACACACAGAAGGCACAACTAGCCCGATTGCACCACGATAGTATGCGTTGAGTTCTTCCAGCGTCTTTCGACCCAGAAACCTGATCCGTTCGTTGCCGGCCGCCTGTTTCTGCAAAGCGTCGGCATAGTCACCATCCCCAAGTATGAGCAGGTCGGCGTCGGGATACTGATCAAAGGCCGGGAATACATCCTGCAACCCCTTGATCTTTTCCAGGCGTCCAACGAACAGGAAATAAGGCCGCTCGTGCGCTGCCGGTTCAGGCAGGGCCGACTGATCGAGATCGGGAAGAAAATATGGCAGAACCTGCATGTCCTGGCGCAGACCGAACTCGCGGTGTTTGGCTCGGCTGAATTCGCTTTTGGCAATGATCAGATCCATGTGATCAAGAGCCCGGTCCAGCGCGCCGGTATAGCGCCAAAGCTGCGGCGGGCGCTTGTAATTCAGCACGCAACGCAGGCACTGACGGTCGTCACACAACTCGCGCCCATGACGCCACAGAACGTGAGTCGGACAGACCAGCCAATGCTCATGCGCTTCGTAGACTTTCAATCCCTCGCCCATCGGCAGCAGGCCGGGGCCACCAATCAGGGATGTGTTGTTGTGCCAGATGATATCCGGCTTCTGCTCGGCCAGTATTTCGCGGATGCGAGCGGCATGCACAACTGGACGGCCAAGTTGTTGGGTCAGCAAATTCGACATCATGCCGTTGCGACTGCGCAATCCGATCCGCCTGATCCCGTCGGTTGCCCCTTCTGGCTGCGGTTTGCCGCCCAGGATGAGGTAGCTGTCTTCGTCATGTACAACCGTCACGTCGTGACCCCGCGCGATCAACGCCCGGGCCATGCGTTGTATCCCTACGGCGTCGCCTCCGAAGGAAAACGGCGGATAGAATGTGGTGAACATCAAAATGCGCAATGGCTGCATGCGAATTGGACCAGATTACCAATGACTTTCCAGTATGAAACACGATCCCTGCGACAATCTAAAGAAGGAAGCCCTGTAGGCAATCGGTTGGCACCTGGTGTTGCGGACATGCTTCAATTGCACTTCGGCTGCGCCAAGGCGTGACCTCAGTATGTGCAAACGCGATGCACATGCTATGAATACAGAATAACTCAGAAATTTGACCCCAACCCGCTTCAGATGCAAACCACGCCCTCTGCAGACCCTCTTCATGTCGTCGAAATGGGCACCCAGTTCGGTATGGGTGGCATTACCCGGCATATCCTTGGGTTAAGTGACTGGTTGCAGGCGCGGGATCACCGCATCACTCTGGCGGGCACCGCCGATATCTGGGCGGGTCCGGACCGGCAATCAGGGTTTTTGGACCTGCCAACACGCTATGTTGCCGGTGACGGCGGCGGTATTGCGAACCGGCTGCGTCATACGGCGGGCGCGGCCTGGCGATTGCGGCGCTGGCTGGCGGACAACCCGGCCGACCTGATCCATTGCCATGAATCCGCCCCCGCTCTGGTCGCCAATCTCGCCCGTATCGGGCGGCACGTTCCGGTTGCCGTCACCTATCATGGATCAGAACCTGAACGGATCGCAGCCTTTGGCCGCATCGCCGCAAAATGCGATCTGGTGATTACGCCAAGCCACCATTCGGCAGAAGACCTGGCAACCATCGGCAACGTGCCGCGAGACAAGCTGAAGGTTATCGGTCTCGGCGTTACCTCACCCCCCGAGGACAGCGCAGAGGACATCGCAAGCCTCCGGGCGGAGTTGCTGGGAGATGGCGACCGATTGATTGTCACGCTCGCCCGGCTGCTGCCTCAGAAGGGGATCGACATTCTGATCGACTGCGTCGCACGAATGAAGGACACGCATCCCGGATTTCGTTTCGTGGTCGCTGGCGACGGGCCGGACGAGGCGCAATTGCACGCGCTTGCTTTGGAAAAGGGGCTAGACAAACATCTGCAGTTCATTGGTCGGACCGATAAGCCGATCCGCCATTTACGGGCAGCGGACCTGTTTTTGCTAACTTCGCGGTGGGAGGCGCTGCCCTTTACCATCGCCGAGGCGTTTCAAGCCGGAACCCCGGCTGTGGCAACCGCCTGTTCCGGGGTGGTCGAACTGATCGACGAGAGCGTTGGCGCGGTCGTGCCCATCGGCAACATCGACGCGATCTGCGCTGCGGTTGCGGATGTTCTGTCAGACGAAGCCCGCCGCCAGATCTTGGCAGAGAATGCCCTGAATCGCAGCCGAGAGGACCGGTTCGACCCGGATTGGGTGCATCACCAGTTCGAAAGGACTTATTACGATCTGGCTGGGCGCCAAAGGTGATGTCGCATGTCAGGGGCGTTTGGTGATGTAGCCCCAGACTTCTCCCAGCGTCCACGCCGTCGACAACAGCATGACATAGGGTAATGCCTTGAGATAGCGCATGCCGCGCCCCTTGCTGGCCTGCAGCTTGTAATGGCGCACCCACAGCAGCGGCGGGATCAGCGGACCTGCCAGAATCAGCATCAGCCGTTTTGCGTTGCTTTGATTGCGCACCCGAATCTCGCCGAACAGGCGGCCCCAGTCGAACCGCTCGGGCAACAACTCGCGAAAGGTTGCCTTGGGGCGATGGTGATGCACGACCACCTCGTTCGATAGCCAAAGTTGCTCGCCCTGTTCGATCAGATACCAGTGCACGATCGGCTCGTGATACCGGTCCTTCCACAGGTGCTGGGTCTCATCCAATGCCTTCCGGCTGTAGGTCAGGTTCACATCCGATACCCAATCGGCCGGTCCTGTCTCAAACGGTCGCCCGTAGCGACCGAAATCGGTGACGTAAAAAGCCCAGTTCAACGGGCTGACCGGCTCCATGCATTCAATCGCGCCGCCAATCACGTTCTTTCCGGTTTCCGCATAAAGACGCACGATGGTGCGCGCCCAGTCGGATTGCGGCAGGCCGCGATCTTCAAGAATACCGATGATGTCACCCTTGGCCGCCGCCAGACCCGCCGAACGGCGACGGTCATATAGTTCGTGCTTGCCGGCTTCCGAGGTAATCGGGCGGATGGGTTCGATCACGCCAAGGTCCAGAAACCGTACCTCGGGGTAATCTTCGGCATATTGCGCGACATCGGCGACGCTGGCGTCGTAGGGGATGATCACATCCAGCGGGGGTGGATTGTCGAAACTGTGCACCGCCTCCAGAAAATCCCGCACATAGCTGCCGCCTTGCACGATGGTCAGAACGATGGAAAGGGTCGGATCGCTGCTCATCAGATTTTCATGTCCCCAAGATTGTCCAGTTCAACCGGCTGACCGCTGCGCGTGCTTTCCGGAACCGCAGCGGCAATCTCAACCGCGCGCAAGCCGGCATGGCCGTCGGCACAGTTCAATCCGGTTTCACCCCGGGTCAGCCGGATGAAATCGGCCAGTTCCTCGCCAAAGGACAGGATGGCGGTCGATTTCCAGGATTTCAGTTTCTCGCGCACCATTATTTCCGGATAGAACTTGCGCACCCGCTTGGGTGCGCCGCCCGGCTTGTCCATGGTGATGACGAGGTTCTGCATCGGCGCATAGGCCCCGCGCACCATACCGCGCGCGCCATAAACCTCGATCACGCTCTGATACCCTTTCCAGTCGTTCCAGCAGGCCTGATAGATCGCCGGAATGCCCTCGGGGTTCTTGAAGATTGCCACCGCGTTGTCCTCGGACCCCGGCACCTTCCAGACCGTGTTGGTGGCCACGCCGTAAACACTGGTGATTTCGCCCAGAATGAAGCGCGCCATGTCGGTCATGTGAATGCCCACATCCCACAAGGCGCCGCCGCCAGAGAATTCAGCCTGATACTCCCAATCATGAGTGAAGTGGCCCAGCCCGTCATGACCGCCGTAGACACGGACATGGTCGATCTCGCCGATCTCACCAGAGGATGCGACCTCCTTCACATGAGCGAAGGAGGGGTAGTAGCGCATGTTGAACCCTGCCCCCAGGGCCTTGCCCGCCTTTTTGGCGGCATCGACGATCCGCCTTGCGCCCTCCACCGTCGGAGCCAGCGGCTTTTCGGTCAGCACATGCAGCCCTTCTTCGAAGGCCCGCAGGCACAGCGGTTCGCGCACATGCGCCGGGGTCGAGATGACCACCGCATCCATCGGTATCGCAAAGAACCGGTCGAGATCAGTAAAGGCCGGCGCGCCATCCGCCACAGCCACGGCGCGATGAAACTCAAGATCCAGGACCGCCGCCAGCTCGGCATCAGGAGACTCGTGAATGTTCTGAACCCGCATCTGGCCGATCTTACCGGCCGCCCCGATCACACCGATCCTCATCAAATTCCTCACTCAAAAACCATGGGGTGCCACACACCGGACATCTATAACAGCAAATCACTTTCATGCGGAGTAGCATGTGCGATCACCCTGCGCTAGGCTTCTGAAGCGCAACGATTTCATGATTGAGTTTGAATTGGTAGGGGATTGGCAACAGTGGAATTCGCGGGATCTGAAAAACTGCAGGGGCAAACAGTCTTTGTGACCGGTGCGACCGGGTTTCTCGGGGCGCGTCTGGTTCCCGCCCTGCTGGCCAACGGAGCAACAGTCTCAACCCTGTTGCGCAGCCGCCACGGCGCCAAGGAACTGGAGGCGATGGGTGCAAATGTGGTGATCGGCGCACTTGGTGAACGCGCGGCAGTCGCAGCCTCACTGCGCGGACACGACGTTTTGGTGCATCTGGCTTATAACGTGCGCGACACTGCGGAAAAGAACCTTTCGGATTTCGACTCGCTGTTTGGCGCGGCGCAGGATGCGGGCGTTGGCAGGATCATCCATACAAGTTCCATTGTCGTCTATGACGACTGGCCCAACGAAAACCTGGACGAAACCAGCCCGATGAACCGTCCCGGCGGCAGCCCGTACCGCCAGGCAAAAATCGAGATGGAAAAGAAACTGATGGCAGGTTCGATCCCTGCGGCAATTCTTCAACCCACTTTGATTTATGGGCCCGGCAGCGCCTTGTGGACGGATCAACTGGCTGCAAATCTTGCAGCGGGAACGCAAGTGATGCCCGAACCGGAAGGCCTGTGTAACGCCGTGTTTGTCGATGACGTCGTTCAGGCCATTCTCAAAGCTGCGCTGCTCAATGATCTGGGCCAGGAAAAGTTCGTCATCTCAGGGCCCGAACCTATCCTGTGGTCCTCGTTGCTACAGGGGTATTCCAAGATCATCGGTGGGGGCGACATTCGAACGGAGCCATATGAAGCGCTTGACCGACGCCTTGGTCCCGAACCGGAGGCTGGTAATGGATCCGACACCGTCTCGGCTGCGGCGCGCATCGGGGCGATTGGCCGAACTGTGCTGGGGCGCCAGCGGTTCGAAGCGCTGGTCAGAACCATCAAAAAACGCACAGCAAAAGGCGACGGGTTCGCATATCCGGACCGGCATTTGCTTGAGCTCTTTACCGCACGGGGCGGATGCCGGATCGATCATGCAAAAGCCCGATTGGCGTATGAGCCCAAATATCCGCTTGAAAACGGACTGGCCGCCACAGCAGACTATTTAAGGGACCGGTATGGCTGATACGGACCTGTCGTTTGAAACGCGTGACCTGAATTCGGGGCCGCCATTTAGGTTTTAGTATGCTGCATATCGGTGTTGACGCCAGTTCCTGGGAAAATGAGCGTGGGTTCGGACGTTTCACGCGCAATCTGATCACTGCACTTGCCGCCCGTCAGACGGGCTTTCGCTATACCCTGCTGTTCGATCAGGAACCGACAAGACCTGTGCCAGAAGGCGTCGATGTCAGAATCGCCGGGTCGGACAGATCCATGTCCGAGGCATCCTCGGGCGCGGCGGTGCGTGGTGGGGCGGACCTGATCACAATGGCCAGAACGGCTCAGCGGATGGACTGCGATCTGTTCTTCTACCCGGCCGTCTATTCCTATTTTCCACAACTGACCCGACGCCCCTCGGTCGTGTGTTTTCATGACACCATTCCTGAACGTTTCCCCGATCTGATATTCCCCAAGACGTTGAATTTTAGATTGTGGCAGGCGAAATGCTGGCTGGCCAAGAAACAGGCCACGCGGGTGATGACGATCTCGCAGGCTTCGGCGGACGATCTGGAGCGCATCCTGAACGTCCCGACAAACCGCACTGATATTATCACCGAAGGCGCAGAGCCGGTGTTTCGGCAAATCCACGATGCGCGACTATTGGAACAAACCCGGCAGTCATACGGGATACCGAACAATGCGCCGCTGCTGGTATATGTCGGGGGCTTCAACCGGCACAAGAACGTGCTGCGCCTGATCGAGGCGATGCCAAGTATCCTGGCCCGAGTACCAGAAACTCGGCTGGCAATAGTCGGACGCACAACGGGCGCGCGGTTCTGGGACAATGTGGAAGACCTCAAAGCCAGCGCCGCTGCAGACGCGGCGCGCTCCAATAGCATCGTTTTTACTGGTGAGATTGACGACGAACAGCTGACATTACTGCTCAACACGTCGGACGCCTTGGTCTTTCCTTCTCTGTGGGAGGGGTTCGGCCTGCCCGCGCTCGAAGCGATGTCCTGCGGTACGCCTGTTCTCAGCTCTGACCGTGGCAGTTTGCCCGAGGTCGTGGGCGATGGAGGTCTGTACTTTGATCCACTTTCCGAGACCGAATTGGCGCAACAGGCGATCCGACTTTTGACCGAACCGGGTCTGCGCGATGCCTATTCCACCAGGGCACTGGCACAGGCATCAAAGTTCAGTTGGGAAAAAGGCGCAGAGCTGGCGGAGGTGAGTTTCAAAAATGCGCTTGGAAAGGCTTGAGCCCTTTAGGCAACTATAGCCAGCTTGAACGCGCCATTGTTGCCGTTTTGGACACGCGCGAAACAAAATTAATTCGCCGCATAACCTTGTTCTGGACTTCGAAACGCAGAACAACACAATGGGCGCAAGTGATTTTTCTGATTGGTTGGGTACCTGTTCAAATGCTACGGCTTTCTTTTTCACATATATCTCACCACACCCGTATGGCCGAGTGCGGCTTCCACGACTGACCGGCGGCATGTTTCGGGTCCATCAAGCACGGCGGCTCAAATCTGGTGCCAATTGATGAACGAACATAACTTTGCTTTTGATCGTTCGATTTTTGCCAAATTTGCCAACTATGCTCGGTTAGGACCAATATGGATAGGATGCGAAGGCAGAAACCAAATCGGCTTGATCCAGATTCAAGCTGAAAAGTCAGATCCGGCCCGGTGACTGGATTTCAGATAAAGGACAGTTCAATTCAATGAACAATGTAACTGAAATGACCGCCACAGAAGAGCTGGCCGCACCAAATACGGCGGGCATGGAACTCAGCGTGGTTATCCCGGCTTACAACGAGGAAAACGCTGTTCGCAGCACGGTCGACGATGTACGCGAGCATCTCGAACCGCTTGGCATCCCCTACGAGATCATCGTGGTTGATGACGCCAGTCAGGACGACACCCGTGCCCGTGCGCGCGAAAGCGGTGCGATTGTCACCTATAATGACGTCAATTCGGGCTATGGCGCCAGCCTCAAGCGCGGGATCAGGATGGCACAATATGACTATGTCGCGATTATGGATGCCGATGGCACCTATCCGGCGCGCTACCTTCCCGAGATGCTTGGACTGTGCCGCGAACAGGACATGGTCGTCGGCGACCGCGGCGCGGCGATGAAAAACGTGCCACTGTTGCGCAAACCTGCCAAAAAGTTCCTGTTTGCCTTTGCGTCGTTTCTGGCCGAGCGCAAGATCAACGATCTCAACTCGGGCATGCGGGTCTTTCGCAAATCCGAGCTGATCCCGTTTCTGCCACTATTGCCGCAGAACTTCTCGTTCACCACCACGATTACGCTGTGCATGACTTCGAACGGCAAGCGCATGATCTACACTCCGATCGAATACGGCAAGCGGGTCGGGAAATCCAAGATCAGACCGATTGATTTTCTGAACTTCATCATCCTGATCCTGCGCATCAGCACCTTGTTCAATCCACTTCGGGTTTTCATCCCGCTGGGTCTGGCGTTTTTCACGTTGGGCACGGTGAAATTCCTGATCGATATCTTCTACTGGAACCTCAGCGAAACAGCGGTGTTCTCATTCCTCGCGGCAATCATGATCTGGTCGCTTGGCCTGATCGCCGACATGATTTCGCGGCTGCATCTCAGGCCCTGACATGAGCGCCTCGCCCTCTTCCTTTACGATCCGGCGCGGCTGGGTCATACGGGCCGTGGGCTCATTGCTGCTGCTGACCATTTTGTTCTGGCTGCTGCCGTTTGATCAGATCCGCCAGGCGTTTGAATCGATTTCCTTAAAAGTCTTTTTGCTGGTTCTGCTGTTGTTTTTGCTGGCCCATGTTGGTGCTGCTCTGAAATGGTGGCTTCTGTTGGGCCGGGAGTTTCCGCCGCTCATGGCAATTCGTGCCCATTTTGCGGGTCTCGCGGCAAACCTGTGTCTGCCCGGCGCCATCGGAGGCGACGCCGTTCGGGCCGGTCTGGCCCAGGCCACCGTGAAGGATGGCGCTCATGTCGTCGCGGTCGCTGCGGTCGACAGGCTGATCGACATGTTGGCACTTTTGACCGTTTCGGGCATCGGTCTTGTCTTATCGAGACACGCGGGTGCGGATGGGGGGATGGTCCTGCAGGTCGGTCTGTTTCTTGCAGTCGCAGTGGCCGGCGTCATTGCCCTGCCGCGCCTTCTTCCGATCCCGTGGCGCGTGGTTCCGTCCTTGCCGGGTCGGGGTTTTGCAGAGCGGCTGGGCGTTGCCTTTGCCGAGTTTGGACGGAAACCGGTACTTCTTGCGATGGCCTTCGTGGCCTCGACCGTGATCCAGTGCCTACTTGCCGTACTGGCCTGGTGGCTCGCGGTTTCAGCGGGTACCGGAGTTGACATCGGTGACTGGTTGTTTGCCTGGCCATTGGCAAAAATCGTTGCCGTTCTGCCCGTATCGCTGAATGGGTTGGGCCTGCGGGAGGCCACGCTTGCGGTATTACTGGCACCTTTCGGAGCGGATCCGTCCGTGATCGTGGCGGCTGGACTGATGTGGCAGGCCGTGTTGTTTGTGGCGGGCGGAATTGGCGCGCTGGTGTTCAGCCTGTCCGGGTTGAAACTGAGCCCCCGCCCTACTGGAAAGGAAGATTACAAGTGACGGATGTTTCCCGACAGGGTGCCGGTGCGGACAAGCCGCATATCATCATACTCGGCGCCGGTCCGGCAGGGTTGGCTGCGGCGCATACGCTGACCAGCAAAGGTCAGGCGCGCGTTACAGTGATTGAACGCGCAGGTCAGGCCGGGGGGAACTCGGCCTCCTTCCCGATCGAGGGCGTGATTTGCGATTACGGGTCACACCGTTTTCACCCCGCAGCTGAGCCTGAAGTGCTTGATGATGTTAAGAAACTGCTGGGCGATGACCTGCTTTTGCGTCCCCGGCACGGGCGCATAAGACTGGGGGGTAAGTGGATTCATTTCCCGCTAAAGCTGACCGATGCACTGATGCGCCTTCCCAAGCCCTTTGCGCTGTCGCTGGTCGGAGACATGGTTCTGAAGCCATTCCGCAAGAAAAACACCGGTCCGGCAACATTTTCGACTGTGCTGTATGGCGGTCTGGGTCCGACAATTTCCGAGAACTTCTACTTTCCGTATGTACGCAAGCTTTGGGGGCTTGATCCCGATAAACTGGCCGTCACGCTGGCTGAACGCCGGGTCGGCAGCGGTTCGGTGGGCAAAATCCTGATGAAAATGCTTCGGCTGATGCCCGGACTGCGCAGCGAAACCGCCGGTCGGTTCTATTACCCGCGCCGGGGGTTTGGGCAGATTTCGGACGCCATGCTGCAAAGCGCCCGTGAAAACGGTGCCGAATTTCTGTTCGAAACCGAGATTACCCGGATCGAACGTGACGGCGGCCGGGTGACCGGGTTGACCATTCGGGACGGCAAAGGCGAAACCCGGCTGGACGGTGACCTGATCCTGTCAACCATTCCTCTGACCGGCCTCACACGTTTGATTGATGAGCCACCTGCCGCGGTGGTCGAAGCCGCCAGAACCATCCGGTTCCGAGGGATGATCTTGCTGTATCTGATACTTGAGACCGACCAGTTCACAGAATTCGACGCGCATTATTTTCCCGAAACGTCGATCCCTATCAGCCGGATGTCGGAACCCAAGAATTATTCCGCCTCGTCCAATCCGAAAGGTGTGACCGTACTCTGCGCCGAATTGCCTTGCGACCCCGGTGAGAAATGGTGGGACATGTCCGACGAGGAGCTTGGCCGCGAATTCACCGGATGGCTGGGACAACTTGGCCTGCCTGTGACAGTGCCGGTGCGACGTTGCGAGACCCGAAGGCTCAGCCACGCCTACCCGGTTTATGATGTCGACTATCAGAGCCGGTTTGATACCGTGGATCAGTGGTTGCTGGGGCTGGACGGGTTGCTGGTGTTCGGGCGACAGGGCCTGTTTGCCCACGACAACACCCATCATGCCTTTGCAATGGCCTATGCGGCTGCCGAGGTTATCGGACCGGATGGCCAGGTTGATCGTGAAAGGTGGAACACATACCGCGAAATCTTCGCCACCCATATCGTCGAGGATTGATCCGTGGCGGAACCTCAGCTCGATATTCTGATGTATCACTCGATTTCCGATGCACCGGGTCCGACGTCGATTTCTCCAAAAACCTTTGGCGCACAGATGCAGGCACTGGCTGAGTCGGGCTTACCGGTTGTCTCTCCGGACGCAATGGCAAAGCCACCGCAAAAACGCTCGGTCGTGATCACCTTTGACGACGGGTTTACCGATTTCGACACGGTCGCCTGGCCCATCCTGCGCGACTACGGCTTTCGCCCCATCGTTTATCTGCCTTCGGGGCTTATGGGGAACCGCGAGGAATGGGTCGGCAGCAATTCCCCGCCCCGCCCATTGATGAGCTGGGACCGGGTCCGGCATCTGGCCTCCGAAGGCGTGTATTTTGGGGCGCACAGCATCACCCATCCAGACCTGTCCAATTTGCCCCCCACCAAGCTGGAACACGAGGTCATTCAGTCAGGAGTGGATATCGCAACCCGGATCGAGCAACCCGTTCACCATTTTGCGCCACCGTATGGTGCGACATCCCCAACCGTCCAAAAATGCGTCGCACAGCATTATTCTACGTCGGTGGGCACAAGACTGGGGGTGGCCAAACCGGACTCCGATCTTTATGACCTGCCCCGGCTGGAGATGTTCTATTTTAGCGATGTTTCCCGCTGGAAATCGCATCTGGCGGGGCAAGGCAATACCTACCTGGCCATTCGCCAAGCCCTGCGGCGCATACGCAGCACTGCCAGACGAGTATGGAGATGAACACCCTCACCCGCATCAAAATCAAGAGCCATTTTTGCGCTTCGAAACCAGCGTCAATGAGTAAACAGAGCTGCGAAAATGGGCGTATTGTCCGGAATTTCCAAACAGTCTCCGATGGCTGAATTGAATTCCAACAAATCTATTGGCTTTGCCCTTTATCCCCTTCATCCTGCTGGCCGAGATAATTCAGTTTTCGCGGGAAAACCGCCAGTATTCCAGTGTGACTTTGTATAATCAGGTTGAATCATGAACTACGAAACCTCGCATCATCAGTCTCTCACACAGCTTATCGCGGCCCGCGACGCACGGGTCGCCGTGGTTGGGTTGGGCTATGTTGGCCTGCCTCTGGCATTGACCGCCTATGATGAGGGGTTCGACACGACCGGTGTGGATCTCAACCCCGATCGGGTGGCGCGGATCAACCGCGGCGAACAGGTCATCTCGTATCTGGCGCAGGACCGGATCGCGCAGGCGGTGGACAGCGGACGGTTCCGCGCAACCCAGGACGCCGCCGCACTGTCCGAAGCGGATATCGTGCTGATTTGCGTACCCACGCCTTTGACAGACGAACAAGACCCTGACATGCGCTTTGTCGCGGCCGCAGCCCGAACCATCGCGCAGCATCTGCGCCCCGGTCAGTTGGTGGTTCTGGAAAGCAGCGTCTGGCCCGGTGCCACAACAACTCTGGTTCAGCCTATTCTCGAAGCGGGCGGCCTGCGCGCCGGCATCGACTTTTTCCTGGCCTTTTCGCCTGAACGAGAAGACCCCGGCAATGACAAGTTCGACACACACAGCATTCCCAAGGTCGTCGGTGCCGACGACCCGCAATCCCGACAACTGGTCGAAGATTTCTATCGCGCCATCGTAACCAGCGCCGTGCCGGTGAGTTCCGCCGCCACCGCCGAAGCTGTGAAGCTGGTCGAAAACAGTTTCCGCACCGTCAATATTGCACTCGTCAACGAATTGAAAACCGCGCTGGAAGCGATGGATGTGGACGTCTGGGAAGTGATCGAGGCCGCGGCGACCAAACCCTTTGGCTTCATGCCCTTCTATCCCGGTCCCGGCATTGGCGGCGCCTGCATTCCGGTGTCTCCCGCCTATTTGGCCTGGAGGGCTGCGGATGCGGGATCAGACACTCCGATCATCAACCTGGCACGCCGCAGCAATGACGCCGTGCCGGAATTGCTGGCCGCTCGCATCACTGCTGAACTCACGGCCAGAAACGGCTCGGCCTTGGCGGATACCGGGCAGCCATTGACCGGCCAAAAGATACTGCTGATGGGTATCGCCTACAAACGGGATGTCGAGGACACCCGCCGCAGCCCGGCCCTGGTTTTGCTGGAAGAGTTGGAGAAACTGGGGGCCAAGGTGGATTATCATGATCCGTTTTTCCCTCGCCTGCCGGAAGGCGGTGAATACCCGCAATTGGCAGGGCGAACGTCCGAACCGCTGACGGATGAAAACCTGAAGCGCTATGCGGCCGTGGCCGTTATCACCGATCACAGCGCCATGAATTACGAACTAGTTGCGCGCGATGCGGCATTGGTTTTTGACACCCGCAATGCCTTTGAAAAACAAGGGATCAAAGTAACGGGCGGACGGTTGGTCAAGTTGTAACCTGCGTCCCGGCAGATAACCGAACTTCGCCCATTACTATCAAAACTCTGGTGCAGGTTGGAGGCACGCCCTCGGAACGCGAGTCTCCCGTCTGCACATCATTCTCGCTTTATCAGAGGCGATTTCGCCACTGCTTCGGATAACCGACTGTTATTTAACTAATATTCTTGCTCTACTTTGGAAAGAGCCTCGCGATCCAGAGAATGAGCCGGGTCGGACATTCGCTGGAAGCATTGGTTGACGGCCACATCGGCCCGGATTTGCCATCCAACCCAAAATCTGAGCGATATATCGCTTAGTCAGCGATTTAGCATCCGAAATTGTATTCAATAACCAAATTTTTACCCAAGGTGGTCCAAATTTTGCCACGATTGCGTCGCGGAATACCCAGAGGGGAAAAAACCCTTGGGAACAACCGCCACCACTCAGTGATTTCGCTGACGCATGGGCAAGGACCGGAGGACTTGAATTCATGATGGGCGTTTTGGGGATAGCTATTCTTGTCGGCTTGAGCGCTGGTGGAATGGCGTTGTTTTCCGGATACTCCCTGTCGATGGCTTTGGGTTTCTACATGTTGTTCGGCTGGATGTTCATTCTGACTGCAATTGTTGTAATAGTCAGTGTCCGATCGCTGAAAACCCGCTTGCAAAAACAGCGCAGCCCTCTGGTTTATTAACGACTTTTCGTTACTCGGCTTTCTCTGACTGTAGCAGTTGGGCGGTTCCCGTATTGGGCATGAACAAAACAGGTTCAAGTTGCCAAAACTCTCTCCTGAACCAGAACACCTTGTTGCAGGCGCAGCCTGACCGCCCGTAACAAAGCGGTCAGATCAGAGGCGGTACCTTACCTAAAGAATGTACGACTCTGATCTTTCGGTGGCTTTTGACAGACGCATTGCCTGAAAATTCACGATTGACTGCAAAACTCTTTGAACCCGGCGCCGTTGCGTGATCACTTAGGCGCAAGCAACCATAATACATTCGCCACGGCGCCGGACATGAACAAATTGACATCTACACATCGGCACATCTCACAGGACGACAGCGTTCCTACGCTCAGTGTCGTAGTTCCTATGTTCAACGAAGAAGATGTTCTGCCAATCCTTTTTGAACGCCTTGGGAACTATCTAGAAAAACTGGGCGAAAGCTTTGAAATCATCTGCGTGAACGATGGGAGCACGGACAGAACCGCCACCCTTTTGGCAGATGCGCATGAGCGTGACAATCGCGTCAAAGTGCTGAACTTTTCCCGGAATTTCGGCAAAGAGATTGCGCTGACCGCCGGGCTTGACGTTGCAAAAGGCAAGGCCGTCGTGCCGATTGACGCCGATCTGCAGGATCCACCCGAATTGATCGAGGATTTCTTAAAGAAATGGCGCGAGGGTTTTGATGTGGTCTACGCCGTTCGGCGTCAGCGCAGTTCGGATACCACAATGAAGCGCTGGTCGGCGACGAAGTTCTATCAAGTTATCAACCGCCTTTCCGGTGTCCCTATCCCCGCCAATACCGGTGATTACCGCCTCATGGATCAGCGCGTGGTTCGTGCCATTGTTCAGTTGCGCGAACAGAACCGATTCATGAAAGGGCTGTTTGCCTGGGTCGGGTTTCGCCACGCAGAGGTCCCTTATAACCGCCCCAAACGCGCGGCAGGAAAGACCAAATTCAACTATTGGCGGCTTTGGAATTTCGCGCTGGACGGCATCACGGGTTTCAGCACGGTTCCCCTGAGAATAGCCGGATATATCGGGATGCTGACGGCCTTGGGTGCAATTTTCTATGGCCTTTTTCTGGTACTGCGCACACTGATCCACGGCGTGGATGTGCCCGGCTACGCCTCGCTGATGGTCGCAGTGCTGCTGATCGGCGGTCTGCAACTGGTCGTGCTGGGTGTTATTGGCGAGTATCTGGGACGGCTCTATGAAGAGGCCCGAAATCGGCCGCTCTATATTGTCGAAAGCAGTCTGGGGTTCGAACCAGAAGATAACGTTTCCGCATGACCGTTCAGGGGTCGCAAAAACCTTGCACGTGTCAGATAACAGCCTCTACTTCCTCAGACTATCCGGATGAGCAGATATTTGTTCAATGATAGGTTATCCTCAATTTGAATACCCTATTTTGTCAAAGTCTTGAGCTATATTACCTGCAAAACACCGCTGAATGATCTTCTGTCGGGTGTCAAACCGGATTCTAAGGCGGCGCGCTCTGTGTCGAAACTCTTTCCCACATGGCGCGGCCTTTCCCACTTGTCATGTCATTTCGAAGGGTTTCGCCGAACCCGGATAAAATACTGCAAGTATATGAAATCCCTCAGCAACCCCAACGTCAACCAATTCACCAGCTGCTTGCGCCTGCCATAGAAACGGCCCTGAATATGTTCGAGTTCCAGCCCGGATCCGGTCATCAACGCAACAGCAGTATCGCGCACGAACCACCTGAGATGCGTGCGATCGAGGATGCCTTTCTCGGTGTAGTTAAAGCGGCCCTTGAAAACCAGCGGGAGGACAAGCCTGTGGTTTCTGGCGTTAGGGATGCTTGCGACGATCACCCCTCCGGGTTTCAGCATTTTGTGGCAGGTTTCGATCACAGACCAGGGATCGGTCAGATGTTCCAGGACGTCCAAGCACATGATGACATCGAATTCACCTTGCTCGGAGCCGATCTGCTCTAACAGTGAAGGGTCTTCCAGATTTCCGGAATACGCTGCATCAACGCTTGGATGCGTTGTGTCGGCAACAAGATCAACCACAACATACCGCTCGGCTTTTCCGGCATCCTTGAGATATCCGGCCGAAGCCCCGATCCCGCCACCAATGTCCAAAACCACGTTTTGTCCTTGGGGAACCAAGCTGAGCACGTCCTGTCGGACCAATGCGTGATAGTCCTCACGAACTTCCATGTTTTCCATATTTTTCAACTTGTTACCTTAAAACAACGACTGGATCATATCGGCCGGCCCAACAGAAAACAACACTGCAATCGACCATCGGGACATGTTGGCCAGCAGTTGTGAAACAGGGCAAAAAAGGCGCGAATGCACCCAAAGACCCCGCAACAATGAACTGATGGCAAGTTCCGGGTTTCATCCGGTTTCCGGTATGGACAACATGCGAGTATTTCCAATTTTCGGGGCCACTTTGCATCAGCTTCAATCGTCCAATCTATTACCTGAATTGTCGAGCACCCCAAAACTCTGAACCAGCAATATCAACGGGACGGCAACAATATTGCCCGAGACACCCCAATGTATCTAATAACTTTGAGATATTCTCGTTTCATGCGACATTCCTCTGACAATTCTTTGCCTGCTGAGGATATACTCTAGGGTGGGATTCTGATTTTAGGGTTTATTTGTGCAATGAGTGCTCCGTTTTTATCCGTCGTCGTTCCCTGTTTCGACGAAGAAGAATCGCTGCCTGAATTGGTGCGCAGAGTCGTTGCGGTGTGCTCCGAAACCGCCGGTGACAGTTTCGAGCTTGTCCTCATAGATGACGGATCACGCGACAACACGCGGTCCTTGATCCGTAGGTTCAGCGACGAGAACCCGGCCATAATAGGCGTTTTCCTGTCCCGGAACTTTGGTCACCAACTGGCTTTGACGGCCGGTTTGAGGGTATGCAGCGGCGACCGCATTCTCATCCTTGATGCAGACCTTCAGGATCCGCCCGAACTTCTTCCCGACATGATGCAACTGATGGATGGCGGGGCCGATGTTGTCTATGGCAAGCGGACCGAACGGCAGGGCGAAACCCATTCCAAGCGCTTCACCGCCCATATGTTCTATCGGTTCCTCAACATGCTGGTGGATATCGACATTCCCCAGGACACCGGGGATTTCCGCCTTATCAGCCGGCGCGCTCTGAGCGTGCTGAACGAAATGCCGGAACAGCACAGGTTCATTCGGGGCATGGTCAGTTGGGTCGGGTTCAAACAGGTTCCGCTGGAATATACCCGCGCCGCCCGGTTCGCCGGTGAAACCAAGTATCCCATTCGCAAGATGCTCAGCTTTGCGATGGACGCCATTGCCGGATTTTCCATCGTTCCCTTGCGGCTTTCGATTTACCTTGGCTTCGTTTGTGCGCTGCTGGGTCTCATTTTCTTTGCCTATACGGCTTACAGTTACCTGACCGGTATCGCCATTCAGGGTTGGACGACGCTGATGTCGGTCGTCCTGATCCTTGGCAGTGGGCAACTTCTGGTTCTGGGTGTGATCGGCGAATATCTTGGACGGCTGTATATCCAGTCCAAACAGCGCCCCCTGTTCATCGTGGAAGAGATTGTCAGACAGGGAAATTCCTCTGAAACCGACCGGGATACCGATCCGAATGGCCTGACACTGCCGGACGAGATCGGGTCCTCCAGGCACGCGGCACAGTAGAACGGGCAATTCGGAATGTCAGTCAGAAGCGTCGTAACATTCGTGGTGACAGGCGGGATCGTCACTGGTGTTCATGTCGCCGTCGGGTTGATGGCGCATCATCTGGCGGGACTCGATCCGTTTGATGCCAACCTTGTGGCCTATTCTGTGGCGTTTTTTGTGTCCTACTTCGGCCATCGAAACTACTCGTTTCGATCGCCCGGGCGAGTTCGGTCCTCGATGCCAAAATTCTTTGCCATATCGGTCACCAACCTGTTTCTGAACCAGATCATCGTCTTCACAGTTTCGGACGTTATGGGCCAGCCCTACTGGGCATCGCTGGCGGTAATGATCGCGATCGTACCGGCATTTACATATTTCATGAGTAAAATCTGGGCGTTTAGCGATGGTGATTTCTGATGGATGAATATCGAGAAAGCGCCAGGCCGCAAGCGGCATCCAGCATGGCTGGCCCAGCACTTTCGCGCCCGGTTACGCTGGGTTTATCCTTCGTTTTGTGCGGCCTCGCGATTGCCTATCTGCTGTTCAAGATCCAGCAAATTGCCGGTTCGCCCGGCTTCGATTTCCGCTACATCTGGTTGGCAGGCGATATGTGGCTGGATGGCATAAATCCCTATGGCGAGTCTTATGAAGCCACAGGTGCCGCTAAAATAGACAAAGGGCACGTTCCCATCATGTGGGTCTACCCACCGACATGGTGGGCATTTGCAACACCATTCGGCGCGCTCGGCCTGCATGCCGCAAATATTGCTTGGAACTTATGCGGACTCGCTCTGGTTATCGCAATCTGCGGGCTGATCACCAGCGCGTTTGTGTCCACGTTTTCCGCCTTCAGCCAGAGTGTTTCAGAGCGCCTGGGTGGTTTGGTCTATCTGCCCATATTCAGCGTGCTGTTCTTCCTCATGGCCGTGCTGGAAGCAACGGCGATCCTGTTTTCCGTAGGTCAGACAACCCTGATTGCAGGTTTCGGAATTGCGCTCATGCTTTGGAGCCGGATCAACAAGAAGCTGTTTCTGGAGGCCATAGGGCTGACACTGGTGATCCTCAAACCTCAGATCGGAGGGCCGATCGCCATATTGCTTCTGTTGCTCGATCCCGGCTCGCGCAAGGTGGTTGCGGTCGCTTTTGGGTTGTCTGTTCTTCTTGTGCTTCCATCACTGCTTACAGCCCCCGGTGCGATTTTTCATTTCTTGCGCAACCTCGCGGCTTATGACGGGTTCACCGCGGCCAATCTGCCGCAATCCATGACCGGCATACGACTGGTCGTTTGGGAACTCACGAATCTCGACATCGGAAATCCCGTTGCGACCGTTGTCACGCTGGCCGTCATCTTGCTGTTGTGCGTCGGTCCGGCGCGCATCGTGCGGTCTACGGACAAGGCGGTTCTGACCTGGCAGATCTTCGCCCTGACAAGCGCAGTGATTGTCGCGCTGGCGCCGCTGCATATTTATGATTTTGTATTGCTCGCCATACCCCTGGCATTACTGTTTCAGGGCGGGTGGGTCAGTTCGGGACTTGCCCTTTGCGGCGCACTGTTGATTTGGCGATCTGAAAACCTTGCCGGTATTTGGGCGTTTCATGTCCCCGAGGTCGAGATATTTCCAAGCTCGCGCCTCGCGACAATAGGCGCTTTGGTGTTTCTGTTCGCAGTAATCACAGTCACGCTGCAACTGAACCGCAAAACCGTTAGCCGACTGGGTTCGATATGACGCGCACGATCTTTCTGACCGGAGCCACAGGATTTGTAGGACAGCGCGTATTGCCCGCGCTTGCTGCGCACGGATGGCACCTTCGCGTTCTGGTGCGCGATCCCGACCGGGCAAAGGACCTTCCGGGTGACGTGGAAACCTGCGTCGGCGACCTGACAGACCCGGCCAGCTATCGTGCGGCGCTTGACGGGGTTGAGACGGTTCTCCACCTTGGCGCGCTCACCGGAAAGGCCTCAAAGCACGAACATGAACTGATAAACCGCCAAGCGACACAACATCTGATTGCTGCCTGCAAAGAAAAGGGCGTCGGACAATTCCTTTTCGTCAGTTCTATTGCAGCGGGATACCCGGATAAGTCCTTTTATCCCTATGCCGAAGCCAAGGCGCGGGCCGAACAGGACTTGGCGGCCTCGGATCTGAGTTACACGATCCTTCGCCCCACTCTGATCCTTGGTCCGGGCTCGCCCATTGCGGACGCGCTTGGCACATTGGCCGGATTGCCGATTGTTCCACTGCCGCAAAAGGGTGGCCCTGTCAGTGTACAACCGATTTCCGTAGACGACGTTGCGCGCGGCATTGTCGAGGTTCTGAAACGTAACGCGTTCGAGCGGGAAACTCTGGACCTTGGCGGCCCTGAGAGTGTTTCGATGCAGGACTTATTGCGCAGGATTGCACAACTTCATTTTGACCGCACGCCGCGTTTCATGAAACTGCCCCTGCGCTTGGTGCAATGGCCCTTGGCTCTGCTCGAGCCCCTGGCCCGCGGCGTCATGCCTGCAACCGCAGGGCAGTTTGCCGTGTTCGGCAACAATTCCACAATAACGGACAACTGGTTGGTTCAGGCATTAGGGCCGGAAATGGCGGCGCTGAATGATCAGATCGGCACCCGACCATCAAACGGCGGCGGCAGTGGCGAAAGTGCCGTTGCCAAGACCCGGATGACCTCACCGTCAGAAGCCAAATCAGAGGCAAAGACTTTAGGCAAACACATGACCGGACAAGAGCCCAGCGAAGCGGCCCTCGAACACTATGCGCGTGCTCTGGAAGCGCTTGGCCTGAATCAGGAAGGCAACCAGTTCGATCAACTGACCCTTGCTCTGGCACGGCGCGGCGGGGCCCGACTTTGGCTGACCGACGGGTTCTGCGGGCTGCTTCACCGGCATGGTGTTTTGCGGCGACGGCAGGTCCTGTGCGCGGCAATTCTGGAGAACGAGGCCCAAACACATCAATCCTTTGACGGGTCGCCGGATGTCGGTGCCATCGGCGCATTGATGCGCCTTGCAATCGTCGGAACGGTTTCGGTTGCGGCTTCAGTGGCTGGAACAATCTTTTTGCTTCCCATGCGATTTTGGCTGAACCGCTCGGGCCCTGCGTCGACAAATGGTTTGAAATAGCATGCACATCGTCGTCGTTGGCTCTGGCCCCAGCGGGGTGCATTTCGCCCAGACAGCGCTTGAGCGTGGTCACATAGTCACAATGGTCGATGTCGGAAGAACCGGGCGGGAAGCACCGCTGCCACAAGCCGGGTTTTCCGAACTCAAAGCCACACATCCCGATGCGGTGCAGTATTTTCTGGGCGAACAATACGAAGCGGTCAGCCTGCCTGCTACAGACCCTGATCAGGACGAGGAGTATTATGGGCTTCCCGCGTCCAAGGACTACGTCTTTGACCATCCTGACCGGTTCAGGATGCAGATGCATGGCCTGTCTTCGCTAGTCTCGTTTGCAGCAGGCGGTCTGGCGGAATGCTGGACCGGTGGCGCCTACACCTTTAATGATGACGACCTGAGCGCGTTTGGCTTCGGCTACGACCGAATGGCACCGCATTACGCCAAAGTGGCCGAACGCATCGGCATCGGCGGAGAGGCCGATGAACTTGCGCGTTGGTATCCTGCACATGACGGATTGCTCGAACCCATCTCTCTGGATCGAAGCAGCGCGCTGTTGCTCCAAAAGTACCAGTCACGGCGCAACAAACTCGACAGCAGGCACCCGGGCATACGCCTTGGCCGGTCACGGCAGGCCGCTTTGTCCACCGATCTTGACGTCCGGAAGGCCTGTACCGAATGTGGCCGGTGCCTGTGGGGATGCCCCAACGGGGCATTCTACACCCCCTCCCTGACATTGGCGTCCCTGAAAAAACACCCGCAGTTCAATTATGCCCCGAACCGCTTTGCCAGCCATTTCAAGGTGACGGGGCAAGGGTCGCTAAGCCGTCTGGTCACCTACGCTGCAGGTGGCACAACGGAAGAGTTCACCGGAGACGCTTTCGTTCTTGCAGCCGGAACCATCAGCAGCGCAAACCTGTATCTTCGCACGGTCTACAAGGCATCCGGGGAAATCATCCAATTGCCGGGACTTATGGACAATCAGCAAATTCTGGCCCCGTTTCTCAACCTGTCCATGCTGGGGCGATCTTATGATCCGTCCTCCTATCAATACCACCAACTTGCAATTGGCATGGAGGCCGATAACGCAGAGAAATTCGTGCATGCGCAGGTCACGACAATGACAACCGGCAGCGCTCATCCGGTCATTGCACAAGTCCCGCTGGGGATGCGTGCGGGTCGCCAGATTTTCACAACGTTACGGTCGGCACTGGGTGTGGTGAATCTGAACTTCAACGACACCCGACGCGCAGAGAATTTCGCCACTCTGGATCCGCAGGTAGAGGCTGAGGGATGGCCTTCATTGTCGTTGAATTACGTTTCGCCGGATGGTCAGGATCGCGACATCTCTGACGCCTTGTCACGATTGAAACGGTTTATGCGCGATCTTGGCGCTCCGCTGGTGCCCGGCATGACACAGATACGCAAACCCGGGGCCAGTGTGCACTATTCCGGTACGTTGCCGATTTCGGAAACGGGCGGAGAGATGACCGTGACGCAAGATTGTCAATCGAACGACTTTGAGAACCTGTTCGTCGTCGACGGTTCCGTTTTTCCGGCGCTCCCATCCAAAAACCTGACATTTACACTGATGGCAAATGCAACGCGTGTCGCGACCGAAGTTTTCTGAGAAGCTGGTTTTCGACCAACTCGTGTCCTACCGATCTTAGAAAACCTCATATGTTGCAATTCCGTACCAACCCAGTTGCGCAGCTTACCATCCCGATTACTAGAACGGCACGGCTGTTTCGCAAGCACCAAAGGAACCGCGCCGTAACCCGATGTGCGACAAACAAGACCCGCTTATGTCGGCCCAGTTCCGGTTTGACAGCCACACGCCAGAGCAACAGGCCGATATCGGCCCATCTTTCATTCGGCGTCACATTGCTGAAACCGGCTAGCCATCCAACCCGACGGGCTTGCCGACAACCGTGAAATGCAGGCCCTCTGGGTCCAGCAATTCGGATGCGACGCGGTTCACTTCTTCCAGCGTCACCGCGTTGACCTGATCGTTGCGGGTGGCGATGTAGTCGATCGGCAGATCCTCCATCTGCATTCCGACCATGATCCCGGCGATCTGACCATTGCCATCAAAGCGCAGTGGGTAGGCGCCGGTCAGATAGGTCTTGGCGTCATCCAGCTCTTTCTGCGTCACACCTTCGGACGCGGCACGGGCCCATTCGTCGCGGATCACGTCCACCGCTTCAGCAATCCGGTCATTTGCCGAGGACACCGATCCCAAATAGACCGAGGCCAGATCCTTGGGCACCAGATAGGTTGCCACACCATAGGTCAGACCTCGTTTTTCGCGCACTTCCTGCATCAGTCGGCTTTCAAAACCTCCGCCACCAAGGATGTGGTTCAAAATATACGCGGCAAAGAAATCAGGATCGTCCCGGTCGATACCCCGTTGTGCGAACAGGGCCACCGATTGCGGCGTGTCGAACTCCACGACACTGACCCCGCCAGCGATGTTGACATCTGCCTTTTCGGGGATTGGCTTGCCGCTATCGGGCAAGTCGGCCAGCAGCTTGTCCAGCAATGCGCCAAGCTCTTCAGCGGTGATGTCTCCCACTGCGCCCACATACAGGCGGTCCTTGGCAAACACGGCGTCGTAGGCAGCCACGATATCATCACGGGTCAGCGCCGCAACGCTTTCGATCGTCCCCTTGCCTTCTGATCCGTAAGGGTGGTCTCCGTAGGCCATTTTCGCAAAGTTACGCCCCGCAATATCATTCGGATCGGTCTGATCCGAGCGCAGGCCCGACAGCACCTGTGCGCGCACCCTGTCGATCGCATCCTGATCGAACCGCGGTTCGTGGATGGTGGTCCGCAGCAGGTCGATCACATCATCGCGGTTTTCGGTCAGAAATTGC
The DNA here is from genome assembly GCF_057221075.1 of Ruegeria sp. HKCCD6647-2. Classification (NCBI taxonomy): domain Bacteria; kingdom Pseudomonadati; phylum Pseudomonadota; class Alphaproteobacteria; order Rhodobacterales; family Roseobacteraceae; genus Ruegeria; species Ruegeria sp. HKCCD6647-2. The sequence goes on from NZ_JBWVBD010000001.1 coordinate 101,703, forward strand.
GCCGAAATGGCAACCGAGTCATCCGTGGCACGATATCTGAATGATGCCGCCAGCGATTCCAGTTCGCGTGCGTAGGTGCGCGCATCCATGTCACCGGAACCTTCCTCGATCAGACCGCTCATCAAATGGACTGCACCGCGCTTGTCAGGATCGTCCAGGGACGTTCCTCCGCGAAAGCGCAACTCCAGCGCGGTGAAGGGAATCGAGTGATCCTCAACCAGCCAGGCCGTTATTCCTCCGGGAGACGTAACCTCTTTGATCTCAATCTCGGCCCAGGCGGGCAGCGCGACGAGGCAAATGATCAAGGATGCTAACAAGCGTTTCATTGCGTCACCTCATCATCGCGCATCAACCAGCCGGTTACAGAAGCTTCGGGTTGCAGCACCTCGCGCGCCGCGGCGATGATTTCTTCCCCGGTCACGGCCTGCAGGATGTCGGGCCAGGCCTGAACGTCTTCGACCGTCAGACCGCTGGTCAGCGCCCGGCCATAGCGGTTGCCGATGCCGTCCACATTGTCGCGAGCATAGGTTTGGGCCGCGCGCAGCTGCATCTTGATCCGATCCAGATCGTCCGGGTTCACACCTTCAGCGATGAAATCGGCGACGGCCTGATCCATTGCCTTTTCGGCGTCCTGCAAGGAAACGCCTTCGGCGGGGACCACGATCAGGTCAAACGTCGTGTCGTCCAGCGAGACACCGCGATAGAATGCACCGGCATAGACGGCCTTCTGCTGCTCAAGCTGCAGCTTCTCGTTCAGGTATGATGTTGTGCTGCCACCCAGCAACTCTGCCAGCAGATACAGCGCGGCGGCCTTATCCTGGGCACCTGCGTCACGTTCAGGTGCCAAATAACTGCGTTGAACATAGGGCTGCGCGACGCGAGGATCCTTGTATGTCAAGCGGCGCTCAGCCGTCTGCGGGGGCTCCTGCGAGCGAACGCGTTCAGGCAGGTCAGGGTTGGCGGGAATCACACCGTAATATTGCTCGGCCAGAGATTTGACCTCATCGGGGTCGACATCGCCGGTCACGACCAGAATGGCGTTATTCGGTGCATAGTGGGTCTGATAGAAGGACAGCGCGTCCTCCATATCCAGCTCCTCCATCTCATGCATCCAGCCGATGATCGGAACACCGTACCGGTGATTGAGATACTGCGCCGCGCTCATCTGTTCACCGAACAGGGCGCGAGGGTTGTTTTCGGTTCGCTGGTTGCGCTCTTCGAGGATCACATCGCGTTCGGTGGCAATGTCCTCTTCGGTCAGGCGGATGTTGCGCATCCGGTCCGCCTCCATCCGCATCATCAGCTCCAATCGGTCAGCGGCGACGCGCTGAAAATAGGCGGTGTAGTCATAGGAGGTGAACGCATTGTCGTTGCCACCATTGGCCGCCACGGTGGCAGAAAACTCGCCGGGTGCCAGTGTATCTGTGCCCTTGAACAGCAAATGCTCAAGAAAATGCGCCACGCCGGATGAACCAATGGGTTCATCCGCTGAACCTGCCCGATACCAGACCATATGCTGTACCACGGGCGCGCGATGATCTTCGACCACAACGACATCCATACCGTTGTCCAGCGTGAACGTGGTAACCGCCTCGTGCCCTTCTTTGGCCAACACGGGTGTTGCAGCAAGAAGGGCGGCCGACAATGCAAGGGCCCTATACATGGGGCGTCCTCCGTTTGGTTTTATGGTGTTCAAACTACGGTGGCGCCGCGCTGGTTCAAGGCCGATGACGGAAAGTTAAGAAGATTTCATTCCGCCGGGGGTGCAGACGGCGTCTCGAGCCCTTGCCGGCGTGCCGCTTCGTTCTGTGCGTTCGCATCCAGCGCCTCTGCCCTGTAGGCCTGCGAATACCGGTCGACCGGGAACAGGCGCAGACGGGTGAAGCGTGCCTTGCGCTTGCGGAAATCCGCGTCTTCCTGAGCCGTCACCTGGCGGGTATTGGCTGGTACGCCATAGCGGCTGGAGGCCGTGACCAACGCTGCATCCGAAGATGGAATCGTCGTATTCGGGTTCAGCGCTGCGGCATTGCCGCCCAGAGCCACAACAGCATCGGCCTTGGGCGTCGGATCGGTCAGGTTCGCCCCGCCCGGTGTTGGCGCGGGCAGGAAGGCGTAGTCCTTTGGCTGAGTCAGTGGCTTCACCGGCAAAACCGAAAACTCATCCGGTCCCGGCCCCGGAGGCTGAAGATTGCGCAAACCAATGTCAGAGCAGCCCGCAACCGCAACGGCAAGTGTCAGGGCAAGTAAGGCGCGCGGCGTCCGCATTCGTGTCTCCAGCAAGTTTCAGGCGCTTTTATCGCATATCATCCGGCAGGTCACGAGGCCTTTTTGCCGTCAAACAGCACCAGACCCAATGCTCCCGCAAAAATGAACACGTCGGCCAGATTGAATACAAACGGGTTGTTGATCCCGCAGCAGGACATGTTCAGGAAATCCAGAACATAGCCGTAAAGCACCCGGTCAACCACATTGCCCAGCGCACCGCCAATCAGCAACCCGCCGCAAATCAGAATGAATTTCGACGGGGTCGATCGCATAAGCCAGACAAGGACACCAACCGAGATTGCAATGGAAATGCCGATCAATGCCCAACGGGCGGTCTCGGTGTCGCCCTGAAACAGGCCGAAATTGATACCGCGATTCTCGCCGTACTTGAAAACGACCAAAGGCGGCAGAACGTCGATTCCTCCGGGTTGTTCGGCCACGCGCATGACACGGACGACCAGATATTTGCTGATCTGGTCGATCAGAAACGCGGCCAAACCGGCCCAGAGCAAAAGACGGTACCGCATCAGTGGCGGAAATGGCGCATGCCGGTGAAGACCATGGCGAGGCCTGCCTCATCCGCGGCCGCGATCACCTCGCCATCGCGCATCGAGCCACCGGGTTGGATGACGCAGGTGGCACCGGCCTCAGCAGCTTCCATCAGACCGTCAGGGAAAGGGAAGAACGCGTCGGAGGCCACGGCCGAGCCGATGGTCAGTGGCTGCGGCAGGCCCAGCGTGTCTGCCATGCGTTCCGCTTTCTTGGCTGCAATCAGGGCCGAGTCCACGCGGCTCATCTGCCCTGCACCGACGCCAACGGTCGCGCCGTCCTTGACATAAACGATGGCGTTGGACTTGACGTGTTTCGCGACTTTCCAGGCAAACAACAGGTCACGCATCTGCGCGTCGGTCGGCGCTTTCTTGGTAACCACTTTCAGATCATCCATACCGACGAAGCCATTATCCTTGTCCTGAACCAACAGGCCACCGGCCACCTGGCGCACGGTCTTGCCGCCGGTGGTCACATCGGGCAGGGCTTCGGTGGTCAGCAGGCGCAGGTTCTTCTTGGCGGCAAAGATCGCCTTGGCCTCATCCGAGGCGCCGGGGGCGATCACGACCTCGGTAAAGATGCCGGTGATTTCCTGCGCGGTTTCGGCGTCCAGCGGCTGGTTCAGCGCTACAATGCCGCCAAAGGCCGAGGTGCGGTCACAGTCAAAGGCCGCTTTGTAGGCCTCCAGCAGGGTCGCGCCCTTGGCTACGCCACAGGGGTTCGCGTGCTTGATAATCGCACATGCGGCACTGTCGCGCGGATCGAACTCGGCGACCAGTTCAAAGGCCGCATCGGTGTCGTTGATGTTGTTGTAGCTCAGTTCCTTGCCCTGATGCTGCACGGCGGTTGCAACGCCGGGACGGTTGGTGCCATCGGTGTAGAAGGCCGCCGACTGGTGGCTGTTCTCGCCATAGCGCAGGGTCTGTTTCAACTCACCGGCAAAGGCGCGGCGTTTCGGGGCCTCAAGCTCCAGCGCGTCGGCCAGCCAGTTGGACACGGCGGTGTCATAGGCGGCAGTGCGGGCATAGGCCTTTTGCGCCAGCTTGCGGCGGAATTTCGGGCAGGTCGCGCCGTTATGCTGATCCAAGTCGCCCAGCAGTTTCTCGTAATCCTCGACATCCACCACCACGTTGACGAACGCATGGTTCTTGGCCGCCGCACGGATCATCGCGGGACCGCCAATGTCGATATTCTCAACACATTCATCGTAATCGGCACCTTTGGCAACGGTGGCCTCGAATGGGTAGAGGTTCACCACCAGCAAGTCGATCGCGCCGATCCCATGCTCGGTCATCGCGGCGACATGGGTGTCGTTGTCGCGCAATGCCAGCAGGCCGCCATGCACCATCGGATGCAGGGTTTTCACGCGGCCATCCATCATCTCGGGGAAACCCGTGACTTCGCTCACATCCTTTACGGCAAGCCCCGCATCGCGCAGAGCCTTTGCGGTGCCGCCGGTCGACAACAGTTCGACCCCGCGCTCGGCCAGCGCCTTGCCCAGCTCGATCAGCCCGGTCTTGTCGGAAACGGAAAGCAACGCGCGGCGCACGGGGTGAAGATCGGTCATGGGTCCAAAGGTCCTTTTGGCGTCAGTCGAATTCGGGCTCGTCCCGGTGCAGATCGCGCACGGCATAGGCTGTATCCTGTGCCTTGCTCAGCGTCCACCGGATGCGCGTCGCATACTCCATTGCGCGCCCGGATAGAACGATCTGTTTTGTCGCGCGTGGCTTCAGACGCCCTTTTTCAAGGTAAACACTTGGCTCGATAGACAATTTTGCCGTGTTGTCATGGCGGAAAACCCAGATTTCTCCGCTTTTGAGCGCCATGGACACCGCCGTACCGCCCAGATCCAGCGCCGCATCCACGTCGGGATGCAGGTGAAACCTGACGTCAAACGGAATGCCGTTCAGGCTTGAGGCATCCAGTGCGCGGTCGAACTGCCGTTTGGACCTGTCGGTCGTGGTCAGCAAGATGTCTTCGCCTGTCAGCTCGCGACCATCAAATCTCAGCTCGAATGTGCGGGCATGGGTCAGGCCGAATACTCTGACATAGCCGTCGTGACCGACCATCAGACGTTCACCCCCGAACGCCTGTTCGGTGTCTAGCGGTACATCCTGCGGGGCATCTACAAGGGCCTCATGCGCAGTGCCCTTTACCGGCGCGGTCAGGCGTGCGCTGGAATAGCCGTCCAGGCACAAGGTCGAATGTGACGGTGTTGCCCTGCCCGCGCGTCGCCAGTCCTGCCCGAAACTGACGCCTGATCCGCAATTTACGATCAAAGGCCGGCGTCCCGATGTCAGTTCGAACGCCAGGGTAGAGGCGTGGGCATTGTACGATGCCGCACCAGTCGGCGGTGCGCTGGCATCCACGATCACAGTTGTGCGCGCGGCAGAGAGGCGCGCAAATCCCATGGACAGGCCAGTCGTCGGTTGCGGTTTGACGCCGCTTTGCGCCAAGGCCTGATCCAGACGTCCTTCAAGGCCACGCCCGCCACCGTGAAACCGGGCCAGCGCGCCATCCGCGTGGCGCAGTTTTCGCAGCGTCGGAGCAATACGCTTGATCGCTTCGGTCTGAGAAGCGGGTGTGCCGCGTCCAATTTCGCTGAGCGCAGCGGACGTCCAGGACAAAAGCGTGAAGACTTCGAGCAACTCTTCGGGATTGCGCGTGGGAATGCCGCCCTGCGCGTCGACCTGCCGGTCGCATTCGCGTGCAAGTGCACGCAAGGCCGGGTCGGCCATCCGTTCCAAACCCTCCAACGCCAGCCCCGCCTGAACCAGACCGGCCAAAGCCTCGAACCGAGGCAAACCCGGCGTTGCAGCAGACCAGCGTTTCGACAGAAACCATGCCTGTTGCGCCAGTGAACGAAAGAAAGCTCTGCTTTGTGCTTCGTCCACACCGCGCAGAAGGAAAAGCGCGTGGTTGATCCAGCGCATGACCCGGCGGCCTGTCAGATCGGGTGCCCAGCCGGAACCCTGCCCGCGCCCGTGCGCCTCGATCCAGCCCCAGACCCAGCGCTGCGCCTTTTCCCGCGCGCGCATATCGCCCACCGCGGCCAGATCGTCCAGCCACGCGAAACCGTGGCGTTCATCGTCGAAATCCGTGCTGGGGGCAGTCACATCCCAAAGGGCGGTGTCTTCGGCCTCGACCAGGTAACCGGCAAACAGCAGGTTCCCGGCCACCAGTTGGCGCCCGCGCGCGAACGAACCAACGGTGCGCGGTTCCGGCTGGCCGACAAACCCCTCTACCGCCTTGCGCCGCTGAGCAAGCCGCGCATAAAGACGGTTCTGAAACCGCCTCCATCGGTTTGCCATGGTGTCTGACTGTGACATGCCGCTCGTTACTCTGCCCCCGACGCTCTGCCGGCGTCTGAACCAACGATAGACAGGTCTGAACGTCAAGTCATCGAAAAGAGTGCCATCAGGCGGATTTGTTCAGGCAGGCGATATAGAACCCGTCCATCCCACCACGTTCCGGCCAATAATCCGGACGCAGACGCAGGCCACCTTCGTCGGTGATCCAATCTGTTTCGACGCCCGGGACGGACAGCGCACCCCGATCCACCTGCATATCCGGCAACACGTCCAGAGCTTCTTCGATCTGCACCTCGCCCTCGTCCGGCAACAACGAGCAGGTACAATAAACCAACCGCCCTCCGGGTTTCAGCAAGGTCCATGCGTGGCCCAGCATGCGGGTTTGCAATTCGATCAATTCTCCGAATTCGGACCCGTCCTTGGCAAATGGCAAATCAGGATGGCGGCGAATAGTTCCGGTGGCCGAACAGGGCGCATCCAGCAGGATCGCATCATACTGTCCCTGATGTTCCAGCGCGTCGCCCACGATCACCTGCGCCGACAGCCCGGTGCGGGCAAGGTTTTCACGCACGCGTTCAGTTCGCCCTTCGGAAATGTCCAAGGCTGTGACATTGGCTCCGGCAGCGGCCAGTTGCAGCGTCTTGCCGCCCGGAGCCGCGCACAGGTCCAGTACGTTTTCGCCGGATTTCGGTGCCAGAATGCGAACAGGCAAAGCCGCCGCAGCGTCCTGCACCCACCACGCACCGTCCTTGTAACCCGGCAGGGCCGAGACCTGACCTGCATCCTGGATTCGAAATGATCCGGTCGGCAACTGGATTCCTTTGGGAGCCGCCGCATCCGCCTTGACGGTCAAATCCAATTGTGCCCCGGCGAAATGCGCTTGCTCCATCCCTTTGACAGCCTCATCGCCCCAGGCCACGGAAAGTGGTTCACGCAGCCATTCCGGCAGGCGCGGAACGCGCATTTTGGGCCATGCCTCGGGGCCTTCGGCAGCCACCTTGCGCAGCACCGCATTGACCAGACCCTTCAGCCGCCCATGCTTGCGCGACCGTCCGACAATTTCGACCATCGAATTGACCACGCCATGCGCTGCTGCACCATGACACAGCTCGACTGCACCCAGGCGCAATGCGTTGTGCACCGTCAGGGCAGGCGTGCGATTCAGATGATTACCGACCAGCCGATCCGCCCGCTCCAATCCGCGCAACGTCTCAAGCGCAAGTCGCTGCGCCCGTGCGCGATCCTCGGGGCCCAGCCGGTCCAGCGCCCCCGCAGCAAGGCATTCGGACAACAACCGCCCCTCGCCCAGAATCTGATCCAGCAGATAGATCGCGCTGCGCCGCGCCGCTGTTGGGTTGTCCGACATGGTATTGCCTTTGTGTGACCTCTGCCCGCATTGTCATCGGCGGACGGGGGCGTATATCAAGCACGTACCCGGAAAGGAACCCGAAGTCATGAGCGACACGCGCAAAGACCTGCCCCCCGCTGCCCAGCGCGCTTTGGCCGAGGCTGAAGAGCGTCGCCGCAAAGCCGAAGCCGAGGCCAAGGAGATGCCCAAGGAACTGGGCGGGCGCGACGGCCCCGACCCGGCCCGCTATGGCGATTGGGAGAAAAAGGGTATCGCGATCGACTTTTGATCCGAACGGGGACCCTTTCATCTGGATGAATGGACTTCGCGAAGCGCAAGCCCCCCGGTGTCAATCATCAGCCGAACGCAAAACTTCGTTACAACCCGAGCACATCCACCATATCATACTGGCCGGGTGCCTTGCCCTGCCCCCACAAGGCCGCCTTTAGCGCGCCACGCGCGAAAATCGCACGATCTGAGGCCAGATGGCGCAGAACAATGCGCTCTCCGGGTGCGGCGAACAACACGTCGTGCTCGCCCACGATGTCCCCGCCGCGAATGGCGTGGAATCCGATGTCACCCCGTTTACGCGCGCCCGTGATCCCATCCCGGCCCCTGTCGGAGACGTCCGACAGCTTGACGCCCCGTCCTTCGGCGGCTGCTTCACCCAGCATCAGCGCAGTGCCCGATGGCGCATCGACCTTGTGGTGATGGTGGCCTTCTATGATTTCAATGTCGAAATCCTCATCCAGCGCAGCTGCGACTTTCTTGGTCAGCTGCACAAGCAAGTTAACACCAAGGCTCATGTTACCGGCACGAATGATCACGGCGTGGCGCGAGGCCGGCTCCAGCGCCGCAATCTGTTCGTCGGTCATACCGGTGGTGCCGATCACATGGACACAGCGCGCCTGCGCGGCCAAAGCAGCGAATTCCAATGTCGCCTCGGGCGCAGTAAAGTCGATCACTGCCTGCGCTTGCGCGAAGGCCTCCAGCGGATCATCGGTCACAGTCACGCCCAGCGCCTGACCACCCATGGCCTCGCCCACATCCTGCCCAATCCAGTCATGGCCCTTACGCTCGACCACACCCACCAGACGCGCCTGATCACTGTCCGTGACGGTCTTGATCAGCATTTGCCCCATACGGCCCGAAACCCCTGTGATGACGATCCCCGGAATATGGGTCATAGCGCTGGTCCTTTTCCTCAATTTGGCTCAAAGCCTCCTACCCCGTTCGCGCCCGCTTGGCAAAGCCCTGCTTTGGGCTTAGATCGGGGACATGGCAAAGAACAAATTCCACGATGGCCCCGGCCCGTCCCAACGACAGCTGCGCGTCGGCGAACTGATCCGTCGCACCCTGTCCGAAGTTCTGGCGCGCGGAGATGTCCACGACCCCGACCTGAACCGAATGTCGATTACTGTGGGAGAGGTGCGCACCTCGCCCGATCTGAAAATCGCCACCGCCTTTGTGCTGCCCCTGGGAGGCAAGGGGCAGGAAGACGTGATCGAACTGCTGGCCCGTAACAAGGGCGAACTACGGCGCATGGTTGGCAAAAAGGTCGGCCTGAAGTTCTCGCCCGATCTTCGTTTCCGGCTGGATGACACGTTCGACCGTCTGGACGACACCCGCCGCATGTTCGAACAGGACGCGGTACGCCGCGATCTGGACGAGTGATCCGGGCACTCGTCATTTTGGGCGCAGCTCTCTGGGCGGCGCAAGCCTCTGCGGTCACCTGTGAAAAGCTGACCCACGAGGACAAGCGTTACACCATCTGCGAGGTGGATGCCGCCAACGAAGACCTGCGCCTGTTTCTCAATGGCGAAAACGGCGAGTTGCTGGGCCATTTCTCTTCGGTGAACGAAGCGCTTGAACCAAACGGCAAGCGACTGGCTTTTGCGATGAATGCCGGCATGTATCACGACGACCGGTCGCCCGTTGGCCACTATGTCGAAGAGGGCGAAGAGGTCATGCGTGTGATTCCGAATGCCGGACCCGGAAACTTTGGCCTGCTGCCAAACGGGGTGTTCTGCATCCGCGAGGGCCGCGCCGATGTGTTCGAGACACTGGACTACGTCGATAAGGATCCGGAATGCCGTTTCGCGTCTCAATCCGGCCCGATGCTGGTCATCGACGGTGAGTTGCATCCCCGCTTCTTGCCCGATTCGACCTCGCTTTATGTGCGCAACGGTGTGGGCACCAGCGCCGACGGCACACGGGCGGTGTTTGCGATCTCGGATGATTACGTCACCTTTCACGAATTCGGCAGCCTATTTCGCGATGTCATCGGCACCCCGAATGCTCTGTTTCTCGACGGTAACATCTCGCGCATGTATGACCGCGCGAACAATCGTTCGGATGTCGGGTTTTCACTGGGGCCGATCGTGGGCGTCGTCGAGGATGTACCCGCAAATTGACAGGGTGGTGGTGATCCGCTAACTCGCGCGCTTCGGCAAGATTCAAGGTGCAAGATGGGACGCAAACGCAAGGGTCGCGACATTTCCGGCTGGCTGGTGGTGGACAAGCCCGCGGGCATGACCTCGACCGCGGTGGTCAACAAGGTGCGCTGGGCGATGGACGCGAAAAAGGCGGGTCACGCGGGCACGCTGGACCCCGAGGCAACCGGCGTTCTGGCCGTGGCCTTGGGCGAGGCGACCAAGACCGTTCCTTATATTACCGACGCATTGAAAGCCTACACCTTCACCGTGCGTCTGGGTCAGGCGACCAACACGGATGATGCCGAGGGCGAAGTGATTTCGACCAGCGATACGCGCCCCTCGGATGACGACATCAAACAAGCGCTGACTTCGTTTCTCGGTGAGATCATGCAGGTCCCGCCCAAGTTCTCGGCCGTGAAGATCGACGGGCAACGCGCCTATAAGCTGGCCCGCGATGGCGAGGATGTGGAACTGTCCGCCCGCCCCCTGTGGGTCGAGGAACTGGTTCTGGTCGACCGCCCCGACGAGGACCATGTCGTACTGGAAATGACCTGCGGCAAGGGCGGATACGTCCGCTCAATCGCGCGCGATCTGGGTGAAGCGTTGGGCTGTCACGGCCACGTGAAAGAGCTGCGTCGCATCTGGTCCGGCCCGTTCGAAGCCGAGGACGGGCTGAGCATCGAGCAGGTCGACGAGATGGCCAAGACCGAGGCGCTGGACGACTACCTGCACCCACTGGAAACCGGCCTCGCCGACCTCCCCGAGTTGAAATGCACACCCGAAGGCGCCACTCGCCTGCGCAACGGAAATCCGGGCATGGTGCTGGCCTCGGATGTGGAATATGGCGATGAGGCCTGGGCCTCACTGGACGGCAAGGCGGTGGCCGTGGGCATCTACAAATCCGGCGAATTGCATCCCAGCCGGGTGTTCGTCACCTGATCCACGTGCTAGGCGAAGGGCATGATCACCCGTTCCCACACCAAGGGCGATGCGCCCTCGACCGCCATCTATTCCGATTGCGAGAAGTACCGTTACAGCCTGACCCGCATCTGGGACCCGGAAGGGCGAAAGGCACTGTTTGTGATGCTGAACCCCTCGACCGCAACCGAGGTGCAGAATGATCCGACCGTGGAACGTTGTGAACGCCGTGCGCGGGCGCTGGGGTTCGGGGCGTTTCAGGTGACCAATATCTTTGCCTGGCGCGACACCGACCCGCGCAAGATGCGCGCTGCTGCCGATCCGGTAGGACCAGAGAACGACAACGCTATTTTGGACGGTGTTCAATGGGCAGACCAAATCATCGCCGCCTGGGGTACCCACGGCGCGCATCTGGCGCGCGGGCCTGCGGTTGAAACTCTGCTGCGTGGAACCGGCCAGGCCCTTTTCCATCTTGGGCTTACCAAGGACGGTCATCCGAAACATCCCCTGTACATCGCCTATACGCAACAGCCCCAGCCCTGGCCCCGGTGACAAAGGGTTAACCACAACGCCACCTTGGCTTTGACCAACCTTCTGAATGCATGGAATATTTCGATCCGGGGCAGTGTGCTTTCGGAGGGCTCCCATGTTTCTGATCGGATTATTTGGTTTGGCAGCCGTTGGCGGTGCGGCCTACGCGATGGGCGACATTTTCCTCTCGGACGACCGGGAAGAGGATGACCCGTTCGATGAAACAGCGCCCGAAGACACCACGCAGGGCAATCTGCTGGATGATGGCGACAACGTCGATCAACCGACCGAGGTCGACATACAAACACCAGGCTCGGGTGAAGTCATCTCGGATTTCGAAGGAAATCTGGTCATCGTTGGAGGTGAAGGCTCTGACGACATTATTGGTCAGGACGGAAACGATCAGATCAACGGGTATGACGGCGATGACCGTATTGATGGCGGTCAGGGCAATGACGTGCTTCACGGCGGCAACGGGTCAGACGACATGTCCGGCGGCGCAGGGGCGGACATATTGCATGGCGAAAGCGGCGATGACGTGCTGGACGGCGGAGCCGGCGGCGATTCCCTTTACGGGCATTTCGGTGATGATGAATTGGTTGGCGGTGCGGGCGACGATGAACTTTATGGCGGGCAGGATGACGACGTTTTGCTGGGCGGAGATGGGGATGACGCCTTGCAAGGCGGTGCGGGCGCGGATCGACTGGCCGGAGGTGCGGGCGCAGACTCGCTGTTTGGCGGGGATGGGGATGATATACTGTTCGGCGGCGACGACACGGGCGAGCCCTCTGCCGACTTTCTGAATGGCGGTGCCGGGAACGACACCCTGATTGCCGAAGGCCCGGATATCCTGACCGGGGGCAATGGCGCTGATGAGTTCGTTCTGAGTACCCCAGCAGGGCAGCAAAGCGCCACAATCATGGATTTTCAGATCGGGCAGGACAAGTTGCTGGTTCCCTGGGAAGGTCAGGATGACCCCGAGATAACCATCGAACCCGACCCCGGAAACGAGGATCTGACACTGGTGAAGTTCAACGGTCAGGACGTCGCGCAACTTTACCGTACCGAAGGGTTCACTGTTCAGGACATCCGGCTTGTGACCGAAGGCCACATGGCTCAATACGCTGCGACCGGCTGAACTGACAGAATCCCTTTGCCATTTCCCGCGAATACGCCTATACGCGCCCATCCGCGTCGGAATCGGTGCGGTTTTCTCCATGGGCCTGTGCTGGACGACATCCCGGCCTGCGCCATCAACTCTAACCTTCGAAGGAGACCCCGATGTCGATTACTGCCGCTGAAAAAGCACGCGTCATGAAAGAATTTGCAACCAAGGACGGCGACACCGGTTCGCCTGAAGTCCAGGTTGCCATCCTGACCTCGCGCATCAACACCCTGACCGATCACTTCAAGACCCACAAGAAAGACAACCACGGTCGTCGCGGTCTGCTGAAAATGGTTGCCCAGCGCCGCAAGCTGCTGGACTACCTGAAGGGTAAGGAAGAAGCGCGCTACCAGGACCTGATCAAAAAGCTGGGTATCCGTCGCTAAGCGCTTTCTGGCGTTATCTAACGGAATTTGAACCCTGTTCCAGTGATTTGTACGCCCACCAAACTGGTGGGCGTTCTTCGTTCAGACACCAATAACCAACAGCCTTGGCGCCCAACGATTGCCGACCAGTGCAAGAATCGGGCAGCCTGCCCGGCCGGCAATAGAGGCCGTTCTTCACTCTGGCATATTTCAATCCGCTGCCCGGATGCTCACGCATTCGCCTCAATTTCAACGAATCGCCAATGATGTTAGGCTTTCTGGTGTTCAAAGGCAGGTGTGTTGATGCGAAATGCCCGACTCATCGAAACTGGTGTAATAGCGCTTCAGATCCTGTTTCTGACAGCGGCCGCCTACGTAGCCTTAAGCTTCTCGATACTCGCTGGTGTCCTGGTTTTTCTCGCTTTAGCTATTGGCATGGTCGTCTTGATCTACAACCACGATGCCTGGCTGATTCAAAGGCTGACCTCGGACAACCAACCTCTTGCATTCAGTCTTTGTGAAAGTGGGTTTGTCGGAAGGGTCAGGAAAGTCACTCGGATACTGCCCGCTTCGCCGCGGTGCCGATTGTGCCTGGTGCCGTTTCGCGGAGTTGGCGCAATCTTGGGCATTAAACCCGCTGCTGAAAACCCAAACTTTTGCCGAAGTTGTTTTGAAGGTTTGCCAACCAAAACCCTTGATGTGGAAGCGGGGTTGATGTTTGCGGACATGCGGGGTTTTACCAGCTGGTCCGAAATCCATTCACCCTCCGAAGTCGCCGAAATGCTGTCTCGGTTTTATGAAATTGCGGAGGAAGAAATCACTCGCGACGATGCGCTGATCGAATTCATCGGCGATCAGGTTATGGCGATATACCCGGTGCCAATGGCATCGCTTGGGAAACGAACAGCAGACGTAATGCTCCGTGCTGCTCAGCGCCTTTTGGACCGAGTCAATTCCGAACCCAATATGCCGGGTATCGGAATTGGAATGAACATTGGCATCGCTCAGATCGGCGAAATGGCGATGGGGTCATCCCGGAACTTCACCGCTGTCGGAGATGTTGTGAACACAGCAGCCCGGCTTCAAAGTCAGGCGGCAGAGAACCAAATTCTTCTGACAGAGTCTGTGTTCGAAAGGCTGAACACACCGGTTACCAACTTCAATTCCAATGAGCTTGACCTAAAGGGCAAATCCGAAACTGTCCGAACCTACACGCTTCAGTGGGATTGATTGCGGAAGCATGCGCTGTTTTGTGACCTCAATCGCGACAGGCGCATCTGGCGGCGCGTCAGACTCTGCAAACACAACAAAACGCCCGTCTTGCAACGGGCGTTTCACGTTTTTCAAAGCCGAACGCTAAATCTTGGCCTTCTCGGACTTCAGTGCCAGCCACAGGCAATAGCACATGATCAGCACCACCAGCGTGAATGGGATACCGGTCGACACGGCAGCGCCTTGCAGGGCCGCGAGACCGCCGCCCAGCAACAAAGCAATGGCGACCAGACCTTCGAGGGTGCACCAGAACACGCGCTGCACCACGGGGGCGTCCATCTTGCCGCCAGCGGTGATCGTGTCGATCACAAGCGAGCCGGAGTCCGATGACGTGACAAAGAATACCACGATCAGAATCAGGGCGATCGGTGCCACGATACCGTAGAGCGGAAGTTCCTTCAGGAAACCGAACAACGCGCCTTCCGGGGCGTAGGTTTCGATCACTGTCGCGTGGACACCTTCTGCGCCGCCTGCGTTCAGCATATCGATTGCAGCGCCGCCAAACGTTGACATCCAAAGCGCGCAAACGGCCGTCGGCGCCAGCAGGGCGCAAATAACGAACTCACGCACAGTGCGACCGCGGGAAATACGGGCGATGAACATGCCAACAAAGGGCGACCAAGCGATCCACCACGCCCAGTAGAACGTTGTCCAGCCGTGGAAGTAACTTGTGTCTTCTCGGCCGAACGGGTTGGACAAGGCCGGGAGCATCATGACGTAGTCGGTCATTACGCTGAAATAGCGGGCGATGGCAGTGCCGATGCCCGTAACTGCGATCACAAACAGGAACAGGCCAACGGCCATGATCATATTGATCTCACTCAGCCGTTTGACACCCGCATCCATACCCAACAGGACCGAGCCCAGCGCGATCATAGTAATACCGATGATCAGCAGAACGACGACTGTGGGGCTGGGTTCAATGCCAAACACCTCGTTCAACCCCGCTGCAACCTGCTGCGCGCCTAGTCCCAGCGAAGTGGTCAGCCCGAACAGCGTGGCAAAAACAGCCAGTGTGTCGATGATATGACCCCACCAGCCCCAGACACGCTCTCCCAGCAGTGGGAAAAAGGCGGACCGTAGTGTTAACGGCAAACCGAGATTATAGCTGAAGATTGCGAGGCTCAGACCGACAGCGGCATAGACCGCCCAACCCTCGAGGCCCCAATGGTGGATCGTGCCGACGATACCGACATACTCATTCCCCGGCACTGCGATATCGATGCCCAGTGGGCGGGCGTTACCGCCTTCGGCAAAGTTGTAGTAAACCGGCTCTAACACGCCAAAAAACAGCAGACCGATACCGATGCCGGCAGCAAACATCATGGCGATCCAGCCAGCATAGGAATAGTCGGGCTTGGCGTCTTTGCCGCCGATCCGAACCTTGCCAACCGGCAAGATGATCAATGCCAGGCAGAACAGGGTGATGGCATCGACCGAAAGCACCAGGAACCAGTCGAAAGTGCTGGTCAACCAGGGTCTGAGCCAGCCAAAGAACGTGGCCGCATCCTCCTGGTTTGCCAATGCGATCAAAACGAACGCAAAGATCAGGATACTTGAGATCAGGAAGACCGGGTTGTGGATGTCCAGCCCGAAAGGCCGAACGTTGTCCTGTCCCAGTTCGAATTCCGTTTCGAAATCATAGATGCGTGGATCCGGGTCCAGCATTTTCTTGGATTGAGCCATTCGATTGCCCCTCTGTTCGCTGGGTGCAAACGCCAAGGTATTCGGCCGGCTGACGGGTCTGAAACGTGAATTCCCTTGGCGTTCTGCCGCCATTTCGGCCTTGGGTCTTGTGGTAACAGCCTACACGCGCAGCGATTTTTCTCAAAACGCATTCAAATTTCCTAATAAACCACTGAAAATCATGACCACGCGCAGATGAAATTTCGGAACGATCAAGGGCCTTGACGCGATTCTCTCCGCGCCCGTAGGCTATCGTTGCTTGCAGATTTGGGTTTTACCATTGCTTCATTCCATTCAGGCACTTCGGGCGATTGCGGCCGCAGGCGTTGCTTATTATCACTGCGTGATCTGGCTTCACGGAAGTCTGGGCGTTTCCTTTCCCAACACGTTTTCCAGTTCCGGGCTGGGCGCAGCCGGGGTTCACATTTTCTTTGTCGTCAGCGGCTTCATCATGATGTGGACAAATCAGGACAATGGTGGCAACTGGACCCGATTTCTGCGCAAGAGGTTTTCGCGTATTTATCCGTCCTATTGGCTGGTCGCGGCGATCGGCATTCCCTTGGCGCTGCTGATTGGCCGGGAACTGCCGGATCAGCCTGAAATCTGGATTGGTTCGTTCCTCCTGCTGCCCAACGGGGCCAGCGCCTTGATTGATGTCGGTTGGACACTGGCCTACGAGGTCTATTTCTACGCGGTTTTCGCAGCCCTGATCGCGCTGCGTATTCCGTTGTTTCAAAGGGTCATCTGGCTGGGTGTCATTTTCATGCTGAGCATCGTGATTGGCCTAATCTGGCAACCCACTGTTGATACCGCCTTTGGGCTGCCGAGATTGATGACCAATGGCTTGCTGCTGGAGTTTGCAGCAGGTGCATTTCTTGGCTGGGTCGCCACCCGCACCATTGTCTTTCCGACCTGGCTCGGGGCCTTGATGGTCGTTGTGGCGATCCTGGGTTTCTGGTTGAGCGTCGCCTTGGGCTTCTGGGTTTACCCGGTCGTCGTGCTGTGGGGCGTGCCAAGCGTATTTCTGGTTGCGGGTGTGGTGATCCTTGAGCGGAATGGATGGGGATTGAGGTTCTTCAATTTCCTCAGCCCGCTGGGCGATTCATCTTATGCCCTGTATCTGATCCATGCGATCCTGATTCCGGTCATCGTCTATTATGTTCCGACGTATAGCGACCTGAGCTACCCGGTTTTCATGGTTCTGGTCGTGCTTCTCCTGGCCTTTAATCTAATCATTTCGCACATCTATTTTCTGAAGATTGAAACCTACCTGATCCGCACAGCGAACCGGTTGCTTACCCAGTCGTCGGGATCCCACCAAAAGTCATAGCCTAAACGCTTTGATTTCCGGGATTGCATCGCGTTGAGCGCACATCTGCGCCCTTTCCTTCCAACGCAATCTCATGTATGCGCGCGGTATCTGAGACGTTGTGCCCTGACCCCGGCACTCGAATGGAAGATAAAGTGGGGTCGGCGGCAATGGGGCCGCCATGCAAACCGGAGACCCGCAGGGGCGGGAGTGCTCCGTTCTAGGATACGCATATGTTTGATGTAACAAAGAAATCGATTCAGTGGGGCGAAGAAACGCTGACACTGGAAACCGGCAAGGTTGCCCGTCAGGCCGACGGCAGCGTGATTGCCACGCTGGGCGAGACCAGCGTCATGGCAAACGTGACCTTTGCGCGGGCGCAAAAACCCGGTCAGGACTTTTTCCCGCTGACCGTGCACTATCAGGAAAAATACTATGCCGCCGGTAAGGTTCCGGGTGGCTTCTTCAAGCGCGAGGCGCGCCCGACCGAGAAAGAGACGCTGACCGCGCGTCTGATCGACCGTCCGATCCGCCCGCTGTTCGTTGACGGCTTCAAGAACGAAGTTCTGGTCATGTGCACCGTGCTGTCCCACGACCTGGTCAACGATCCCGACATCGTGGCGATGATCGCGGCATCTGCAGCCCTGACCATTTCCGGCGCGCCTTTCATGGGCCCGATCGCCGGTGCCCGCGTTGGTTTCGTGGACGGTGAATACGTCCTGAACCCGACCGTGGACGACATGCAGGACCTGCGCCTGAACCCCGAACAGCGTCTGGATCTGGTTGTAGCCGGTACCAAAGACGCCGTGATGATGGTGGAATCCGAAGCCTACGAGCTGTCCGAAGCAGAAATGCTGGGCGCCGTGACCTTCGCGCACGAGCAGATTCAGCCGGTTATCGACCTGATCATCGGTCTGGCCGAAGAAGCCGCAAAAGAGCCGTTTGAATTCGTCGCCCCCGACTACTCGGAGCTGTACGCCGCTGTTTCGGCTGCCGGTGAAGAGCAGATGCGCGCCGCCTTCGCAATCACCGACAAGCAAGAGCGCACCGCCGCTGTTGCCGCTGCCCGCGAAGCGATCAAGGAAGCGCTGACCGAGGAACAGCTGGAAGACGCCAACCTCGGTTCCGCGATGAAAAAGCTGGAAGCTGGCATCCTGCGCGGCGACGTCGTCAAAGGCGGCAAGCGCATCGACGGTCGTTCGACCACCGACGTTCGTGCCATCGAAGCTGAAACCTCGCTGCTTCCGCGCACCCACGGGTCCGCCTTGTTCACCCGTGGTGAAACACAGGCGCTGGCCGTGACCACGCTGGGCACCGGTGACGACGAACAGTTCATCGACGCGCTGCATGGCAACTTCAAATCGAACTTCCTGCTGCACTACAACTTTCCTCCCTATTCGGTTGGTGAAGTGGGCCGTGTGGGTTCGCCCGGCCGTCGCGAGATCGGCCACGGTAAACTGGCATGGCGTGCGCTGCAGGCGGTTCTGCCTGCGCCGACCGACTTCCCCTACACCGTTCGCGTGGTGTCCGAGATCACCGAATCCAACGGCTCGTCCTCGATGGCTTCTGTCTGCGGCGGTTCGCTGTCGATGATGGACGCGGGTGTTCCGCTGAAAGCACCGGTTGCCGGTGTAGCCATGGGTCTGATCCTGGAAGATGACGGCGAATACGCTGTTCTGACCGACATTCTGGGTGACGAAGACCATCTGGGCGATATGGACTTCAAAGTGGCAGGTACCGAAAACGGCATCACCTCGCTGCAGATGGACATCAAGGTCGCAGGCATCACGCCGCAGATCATGGAAACCGCTCTGGCACAGGCCAAAGAAGGCCGGATGCACATTCTGGGCGAGATGGGCAAAGCCCTGTCCGAGACCGCCGAGTTCTCGGTCCACGCTCCACGCATCGAAACCATGAACATCCCGACCGACAAGATCCGTGAAGTGATCGGCTCGGGCGGCAAGGTCATCCGCGAGATCGTGGAAACCTCGGGTGCCAAGGTCGACATCAACGACGACGGTGTCATCAAGATCGCCTCGCCCGATGGTGAATCGATCAAGAAGGCCTATGACATGATCTATTCGATCGTGGCCGAGCCGGAAGAAGGTCAGGTTTACACCGGTAAAGTGGTCAAGATCGTCGACTTCGGTGCTTTCGTGAACTTCTTTGGCAAGCGCGACGGTCTGGTCCACGTGTCCCAGATTGAAAACCGCCGCCTGAACCATCCGTCGGATGTTCTGAAGGAAGGTCAGGAAGTTAAGGTCAAGCTGCTGGGCTTTGACGACCGCGGCAAGGTGCGCCTGTCGATGAAAGTTGTCGATCAGGAGACCGGCGAAGAGATCGTTCCCGAGAAGAAAGAGAAGAAAGAGGAAAGCGCAGAGTAATCTGCCCTTCTTTCCAGTGACAGAGGCCCCGGAGAAACCGCCGGGGCCTTTTTTGTGCTAGAGTGGCATCAGGCCCAGATGGAGGGATGGCGATGTCGGACAAAGATCGGATTGAAGACCTGGCGCGGCAATATCTGCATGCCATCGAAAGTGGCGACGTGTCCGAGATGCTGAACCTGTTTGCTACGGATGCGACGGCGACCTCGCCGATTTCAGGCAAACAACCGGCGCGGGATTTCTATTCCAACGTGATGAAGATCACGAGCGACCGGTCCACCATTCACAAGAACACCTTTGCAGACACATCCGGTTCGCTGCAGATGGCCGTGCATTTCGACTACACGCGCACCATCAGGGACGGGCATCCCGAGACCATCGAATGCGTGGACCTGTTCGAACTGACCGAGGATCAGAGCCGGTTCAAGTCGGTTCGGATCATCTATGATACCGCCCCGGTTCTGGTGGACTTTGGTGAGGCCTGAGCGCTAGTGCGCCACGCCTGATGGTCCGTGTTTCATGATGTGCCACTGACCATAGCTGTCGTTCAGATCCAGCTTGATCGCCGCGTTCGCCTTGGTCGAAGCGCTGCCGATCTCGGCCAGGGTGAATTCGATGCCGCCGGGAATGTCGATCCGCACGCGATGCTCTCCACCACCATGCGGCGCCTGAATCGGGCGACCGGTTGATTTCAACACATCGCCTATTTCGACCCTGGCCTTGCGTCCTTCCATGTCCATTTCGAAATCAATCGGCAAATACAGGGTTTCGTGCACTTTGTCGCACATCGCACGGAAGACGAACCAATGTGTCGCCATCTCCTCCGTCTCTTCCCCAAGAAAGACTTTTTCCAGCGCGGAGCGCTGGGCTTCGGTTGCTTTGGGGTCGATGATAACCTGCATTTCACCGCCACCTTCAAAGACCGGACCCGGCCAGGCGTAGATCAGCGCCGCCTTGGTACCGGCCAAATCCGTATTGTCGAAATGTCCCTTTGTGACCTCCAGAACCTCAAACCCACGGCAATGACCATGGGTCGGCAGGTCCTCGAACTGGCAGGGGCATGCATAGCCGCAGTTACAGTTCCCAAATGCATCGCCTTCGACGTACCAATCTGTAAATGCCATCGTCATCTCCTGTTCAAAACAGTCTGAAATCCCGACGTCACTGGTCGCATGCCTGTAGAATTTCCCCAGCGCTACCCTAGCACAAATCGACTGCTTTCAGAACATAACGGCCCAATACCGCCTTCGGACGCCATAAACCTTGGTCCAATTCGCCCCCATTCAACCAAAAGCCAATCGCGGCGAACGGCCCTTGCCCCCAACTCGTTTGCATCGCCACAACGCAAGAAGGAGATGCGATATGGAAACGTTGAAATTGCTGACTCTGACCGGGCTGATTGCAACCGCGCCGGTACTGGCACTGGCCAATGTCGGGCTAGGTGACAAACTGGGAACCGACGAAGCTGAAATCCGCGCGGCTCTGGAGGCCCAGGGATACGTGATCGAAGAGTTCGAAATCGAAGACGGAGAGATCGAGGTTGAACTCAGCAAGGATGGTGTGGAAACTGAACTTGTCCTGAACAGCGCGGATGGCACCGTGACCGACATCGAAGCGGAAGAGGACGACGACTGATCTCACGCGACCAAAGGAGCGTCATGAAGATATCCCAAACGTCTTTGTTGTGGCTCCTATTGGTGGTGCAGGCCCTCTGCGCCACCTTTTTCCTGACCGATGCCATGATGGACTGGACCGGAGGGGAAAGCGCCGGTTTCCGGCATTTGCACGGTTTTGAGCTTTTTCTTTCACTGGCCCTGCTGGGTGGATTGACAGCGACGGTCGCGTTGATCCGCACCCAGAACCAGCGCGTCCGGGATATCCAGCGCCAGCTTGGCGTGGCGCAGGGCGCATTCGCACAGGTGATTGATACACAGTTCGACGATTGGAAGCTCAGCAATGCCGAACGCGACGTTGCGATGCTGTCCCTCAAAGGTCTGTCCATTGCCGAAATTGCCGCACTGAGGCAAACCAAGGAAGGCACGATCAAGGCTCAGAGCGCTGCCGTGTACCGCAAGGCGGGTGTTGCCGGGCGATTGCAGCTGCTCAGTTTCTTCGTCGAAGAATTGTTGGCAGAACCCTTGCTGGATCGACCAAATTCGTAACGCCCATTTGGCCTGACGGTGTTCTTCATCCCAGCCAATTCCATTGGGCGATTTATTCACTCACGCGAGCCCAAAACCCCGTGAGTCGAAGTGATGCGCCGTTGCCTTCCCTTTGGTCCCAGCACGACCACATCTGCGTCATGCATTTCGTGGAACAAAGGACCTGACCATGCTCACCCGCTTCATTCTCGCATCCACCGTTCTGACACTCAGCGCCTCGACCCTGGCGGCGCAAAGCCTGGCCAATGGGGCTTATATCCAGGGGTTCCTCGGGTACAGCCAGCTTCAGGATACCGACTTTACCGGCAGTATCGGCGGTGCGAACCAATCGGTCGATACAGATTTCGACGCGGGCTTTGGTCTCGGCGTCGCCGTTGGCAGGGAAATTCCCCAGTGGTCCGGCAGCGTTATCGGCACCCGGCTGGAGCTGGAACTGTCCTATCGCGACAGCGATGTGGATGGTGTGAATTTCAGCGGCAACGGACCAGCGCCTGAGGGCAATGTCTCGGGAGACGTCAGCCAGACTTCGCTGTTTGCCAATGTCCTGTTTGACTTCAAGGGCAACAGCGCCTTTACCCCCTATGCCGGGTTCGGTCTGGGCGCGACATATTCGGATCTCGATTTCGTTTATGGACCGGGCGTCGCATTGGACGACAGTGATACCAATTTTGCCGCCCAGCTGATTGCCGGGGTCGCCTATGACATCAATTCATCCACTGCATTCACCGTCGATGCACGCTATTCTCGCGCGTTCGATGTCTCAAGCCAGCGTTTGGCACCAAATGGCGCCTCTACCGGAACGGTCGAGGATGATCTGGACACGTTCAGCGTAAACTTCGGCTTGCGCTACAGTTTCTGACCCCCAAAGGGGCGGGAGTTTTTCTCCGGTTTCACCGCCCCTTCGCATGTTCCCGCGCATCGCTCGCGGGGACATGCTCAAAGCCGGCGCGAAAATCCGCCTGCTTCATCTGGCTGGAAATATCCTCGGGGGGAATCGTGCCGTAAGGCACGATGGGGGGCAGACAGCCCCCCTGACACGGCGATCTTATTAAGTCGGCGCCTTTGTCTTGCGCAGATAGGGAAAGATCGTTTCGAACTCCCCGAATTTCTCCTTCGCCTCATCGTTGGATACGGCCGGCGGGATGATCACATCTTCTCCGGGTACCCAGTTGGCCGGGGTCGCCACGCCCTTGGCACTCATTTGCAGCCCGTCCAGCGCGCGCAGGATTTCTGCAAAGTTGCGGCCGACGGTCATCGGATAGGTCATCGACAGTTTCAGCTGCTTGTCCGGTCCGATGATAAAGACCGACCGCACCGTGGCGCTGTCCGCCGGCGTGCGGCCATCGGGCAGGTATGCCTCGGCCGGCAACATGTCGAATGCCTTGGACACGGCCAGGCCGTCATCCGCGATGATCGGGAAGCCCGGGTTGGCCTTTCCATAGGCCTCGATGTCTTTCTTCCACTTGCGGTGATCTTCGGCACTGTCGACCGAAACCCCGATCACCTTGGTGTTGCGTTTGGCCCACTCATCGTTCAGCTGAGCGACAACCGAGAACTCGGTGGTGCAGACCGGGGTGAAATCCTTGGGGTGCGAGAACAGGATGGCCCAGCTGTCACCAATCCAGTCGTGAAACTGTACGGTTCCCTGATCTGTTTCGGCAGTGAAATTCGGGACGGTGTCATTGATGCGCAAACCCATGGGGCATCTCCTCTCCTGTGTGTGAACCGAGTCGGTTGCCATAAACCTAATCACTTTGCACTCAGGTTAAACCATCCAAGTGAAGGCAGCTGAAATTTTGGTTGCCACCTTAATTTGATCAAATTATGAATTGGCTTGCCCCAGTGGCCGTGAGGTGACAGAGTGCCCACAAAACCGACCGATCGGTCGAATAAACTCTGATCCGGAGGAAGCCATGATCGAAAAACGCAACTTCTATATCAACGGCGAATGGGTCGCCCCGTCGACGAAAAGCGATTTCACTGTCATCAACCCATCGACCGAAGACCCCTGCGCCGTGATCTCACTTGGGTCCGAGGCCGATGCAAACGCCGCCGTGGCCGCAGCCAAGGCTGCCCTTCCCGGCTGGATGGCGACACCGGTTGAAGAGCGCATCGCGCTGGTCGAAAAGCTGATCGACATCTACAAGACCCGCGGCGAGGATCTGGCACAAGCCATGTCGCTGGAGATGGGCGCACCGATCGATATGTCGCGCAGTCAACAGGTCGGGGCTGGAATCTGGCACCTGAAGAACTTCATCCGTGCGGCAAAAGCGTTCCGGTTCGAACGCCCCCTGGGGGATCACGCGCCAAATGACCGGATCATTTACGAGGCCGTTGGTGTCGCCGCCCTGATCACCCCCTGGAACTGGCCAATGAACCAGATCACGCTCAAGGTGGGTGCCGCGGCGATTGCAGGCTGTACAATGGTTCTGAAACCTTCGGAACAAAGCCCGCTGAACGCGATGATCTTTGCCGAGATGATGGATGCAGCAGGCTTCCCGCCCGGTGTATTCAACCTGGTGAATGGTGACGGCATCGGTGTGGGCTCGCAACTATCCGGTCACCCGGATGTGGATATGGTCAGCTTTACAGGCTCGACCCGCGCAGGCACTGCAATCTCCAAGAACGCCGCGGACACTCTGAAGAAAGTGCATCTCGAACTCGGCGGCAAGGGCGCGAACGTGGTCTTCGCGGACGCCGACGAGAAGGCCGTCAAACGCGGCGTTCTGCACATGATGAATAACACAGGTCAGAGCTGTAACGCCCCCAGCCGAATGCTGGTTCAGCGGCCGATCTATGATCAGGCGGTTGAAACGGCCGCAGAAGTCGCGGAAAAGGTCACCGTTGGCAACGCACTGGACGAAGGCCGGCACATTGGCCCTGTTGTCAACGAAGTTCAGTGGACCAAGATTCAGGATCTGATTCAAAAAGGCATAGATGAGGGCGCCCGCCTGGTTGCAGGCGGCACCGGACGACCCGAGGGGCTGAACAAGGGATACTACGTCCGCCCGACCGTCTTTGCAGACGCAAACAATCAGATGACCATCGCGCGCGAGGAAATCTTTGGCCCGGTCCTGACCATGATCCCCTTCGACACCGAGGAAGAGGCCATCGAGATCGCCAATGACACGCCCTATGGCCTGACCAACTATGTCCAGACACAGAACGGCGACCGCGCCAACCGCATGGCCCGTGCGCTCCGGTCCGGCATGGTGGAAATGAACGGCCAGTCCCGCGGCGCCGGATCGCCGTTCGGCGGAATGAAACAATCCGGCAACGGGCGCGAAGGCGGCTTTTGGGGGCTGGAAGACTTCCTCGAAGTCAAAGCCGTCGGCGGCTGGGCGGCCGAGTAATCATCATACACAACACAGCAACGAGGCGTCATTTGGCGCCTCGTTTGCGATTTCTACCGCGCCGGTCCCTTGACCTCGGAATCCGGCTCCAGATGAATCACGAAAACCGAGCCGGGGTATTTTTCGGTCAGGGCTGCCTCGATATCGTCGCAGATATCATGAGCGGCTGAGACCGTCATGTTGCCATCCACAACAAGATGGAATTCGACGAAGATCATGCTGGCGGATCTGCGTCCGCGCAGATCGTGGTATTCCAACGCCGGACCGAGATTAGCTTCGATCATGCCGCGAATTGCGGCCAGCTCGGGTTCGGACAAGGACACGTCCATCAGGCCATCGACCGAGTTTCGGATTACTTTCCACCCCTCCCACAGAATGTTCAAGGCAACGAGAATGGCGATGATCGGGTCAAGGATCAGCCAACCGGTCACCACGGCAAGCACAACACCGGCGACCACGCCAATTGATGTGGTGATGTCAGTGAAAATATGCCTTGCGCTTGCCTCAAGGGCCGGGGATGACTGCCGCCGCCCGAGCCGCAACAGAAGAAACGCCCACACACCATTCACGCAGGTCGCCAGAACGTTGATTGCCACGCCGAGCATCGGTGCCTGTTCCAAATGTGGGGAAGGCAGCGCAAGAACGGCTTCTCGGATGATCAGCAGTGCGGCCAGAACAATCAGCGT
Source organism: Ruegeria sp. HKCCD6647-2 (assembly GCF_057221075.1). Taxonomy (NCBI): domain Bacteria; kingdom Pseudomonadati; phylum Pseudomonadota; class Alphaproteobacteria; order Rhodobacterales; family Roseobacteraceae; genus Ruegeria; species Ruegeria sp. HKCCD6647-2. The sequence goes on from NZ_JBWVBD010000001.1 coordinate 127,439, forward strand.
TCCTTCGACAACGGCTGACAGGTATTCCGCTTTCTTATGCCCGAACGGGTGGTTGTCATCGGGCGGTTTCCCGGCAATCGACACGGCAAAGAACGCCAGTAAGGCTGCCGCTACGTTGACCACCGATTCCATAGCGTCGGACAGCAAGGCAACCGAGCCCGTCAGCCACCAAGCCAAAAGTTTCAATGCCAATACCGCGATTGAAATCGGGATCGACCACAGGGCGAATTTCTGGACCATCAACCTGTTTTCTTGCTACCTCGAAACAGGTCTAGCACTTTGCCTGTGATCTGTACGTCTTTTTCTGGTCAGTCAGGCATCCGCCTGCGCGGCCTCGAAGGCCAGCATGGCGCGTTTGACCGGCAGCCCCCAGTGGTACCCGCCCAGGCCTCCCGATTTACGCAGCGCGCGATGGCACGGAATCAGCCAACTGACCGGGTTGCGCCCGACCGCCGTGCCCACCGCGCGAACGGCCTGCGGTGCCCCCACCCGCTCTGCGATTTCAGAATAAGTTGTGACCTGACCCGTCGGAATATGCATCAGCGCTTCCCACACCTTGATCTGCAGTGGCGATCCGATCAGGTACAGCGGTGTTTCAGACCGGGTCAGGCCAAAAGCGCTCTGAACCCATGGGCGCAGATGTTCGGCGTTTTCCACGAATTCCGCCTTGGGCCAGCGAGAGGTCATATCTTCCATCGCCGGGGCCTCGCCGGTTTCCGAGCCAAACGCGATCCCACAGATACCCTTGTCTGTGCCCATGACCAGTGCGGGGCCAAAGGGGCTCTCGAACCAACCCCAGTAGATCGTCAGGCCCTCACCCTTGCGGGCATATTCGCCCGGGCTCATGGATTCCCATTTCAGAAACAGGTCGTGCAGCCGCCCGCTGCCGGACAATCCTACATTGTGGGCAGTCTCCAGCGTCGTGAATCGTTCGCGCAGCAAAGCCTTGGCGTGGCCAAGCGTCAGATATTGCTGATACCGTTTCGGTGACACCCCGGTCCAGCGCGAGAACAGGCGCTGAAAATGTGCAGGGCTCATATCCATCTGCCCCGCCAGTTCTTCGAGACTGAGCGATTCTCCGCCCTGATCAATCAGGTCGATAGCTCGTCGCATGACGTTGAAATGATAATCGGTCTCGGGGTTCTGAACGTTCATAACTCACCTCTTCGCTTGCAGGAACAATACCCCGACCGGCCCGATGCGGCGACCCGAAACCTGCGCAAACACTTGTCAACTCAGTTGACGAATCGCTGCAGGTTACTCTAAATTGAAGGCATGGAACATTCGTTAGACCAGCTTTATCAGGCGGTTCAGGCCACGCGCCCGCTGCTGCGAAACATCACAGCGGCAGTCGAGCGTGGCAGCAGCCGAAAAGGAGTGACAGTTGGGCAGCGCGCAATACTAGAGGGCTTGTCACTGTTCCCCGGCGCAACGGCCCCGCTGTTGTGCAAGAAGCTGCAGTTAAAGCGTCAATATGTCTCTCGCATCCTTCAGGAAGTGTTGGAGGCCGATTTGGTCGAAAGCCGGACCAACCCCAAACGCGCCCGCTCCTTCTGTTATCGGCTGACAGCCAAAGGCAGTGACGTCATCACAGCCATCAGGAGCGACGAGATGTCGAAGCTGTCCAGATTCTCGGACGATTTTTCGCCGGATGAGCTGGCCACTTATCACAAGGTTCAGCTCGCGCTTGCACAGTTCTTTGCTGACATAGCCAAGGAGGCCTGAGATGTCTGTTCTCTGGATCATTCCCGCCGGTCTCGTGATTGCGGTTCTGTACGTCCTCAATGGAATTCGCAAGATTGGCACACCGACGAGTGGTCCAGTTATCGATCTCTCTTCTCGTCCGGGAACCGCGCTGGTGGTGATTGATATGCAGACTGATTTTACATCGATGCCCGGATGGAAAACGGCCGATCTGAAAAGCGCCTTTTTAAGTGTTGCAAGATCGACAGAGCAAGCCCGCCATTCCCAAATACCTGTGATTGCCATCCGGCATGAATTCAAAGGCAAACTGGCGAACCTGCTGAACGGTTGGTTCAATCAGGGTCGCGGCAATGAAGGATCAGCCGGAACTGTAATCGACCCGCGACTGGATCTGATCCCAGACGCCGAGTTCATCAAATCCGTCGGCGATGCGTTTTCTTCCCCGGAATTCGAACAGTTTCTCGAAGACAACAGGATCGGAACCGTAATCCTGACCGGACTTGACGGCTGTCATTGCGTCAACAAGACCGCACAAGGGGCGTTGAACCGGGGGTACCGGGTCCACATCGACACCACGGCGGTACTGGCTGCAAATCCAACGCAATGGTCAAAGGTCAAAACGAACCTTGCAGCAGCCGGGGCAGAGATCCGGGGGCCGTCGGTGTAGACTTGGTCAACACACGGCGATTGTGTTGCCATTCCGGCGCCTTTTCAATTGCGGGCAACTGTCTGGCAGGGCATACCGGGCGGGATGGCAAAACAACTGGACTATCATACGATCCGCGAGATCTTTACGCGCTTTCAGCAGGCTGACCCGGAGCCCAAGGGCGAGCTGGAGCATGTGAATGTCTATACTCTGGTGGTCGCTGTTGCCTTGTCGGCGCAGGCCACCGACGCAGGGGTCAACAAGGCCACACGTGAGCTGTTCAAGATCGCCGATACACCGCAAAAGATGCTGGATCTGGGTGAAGAAGGCCTGATCGAGCACATCAAGACCATCGGCCTGTACCGGCAGAAAGCGAAGAACGTGATCAAGCTCAGCCGCATTCTGGTTGAAGAATACGGTGGCGAGGTTCCCAACTCCCGCGCTGCGCTGCAATCGCTGCCCGGTGTCGGGCGCAAGACGGCCAATGTGGTTCTGAACATGTGGTGGCGCGTACCGGCGCAGGCAGTGGACACGCATATCTTTCGTGTCGGCAATCGCACCGGTATCTGCCCCGGCAAGGATGTGGATGCGGTCGAGCGCGCCATCGAGGACAACATCCCGGCCGATTTCCAGTTGCATGCACATCACTGGCTGATCCTGCACGGCCGGTACCACTGCAAGGCGCGCAAACCTTTATGCGGAACCTGTATCATCCGCGATCTCTGCCAATTCGAGGACAAGAACTTATGAAAACCTACCAGCTTGTCGGCATTGGAAATGCCGTTGTGGACGTAATTTCCCAGGCCGATGACAATTTCCTCGAACTGATGGGCATCGAAAAAGGCATCATGCAGTTGATCGAACGCGAACGCGGCGAGGTTCTTTATGCCGCGATGGAGTCGCGTGTGCAGACGCCGGGTGGATCGGTGGCCAATACGATCGCGGGTGCAGGCGCTCTGGGCCTGGACGCGGCCTTTATCGGTCGTGTGCATGACGACGCGCTGGGGCGCTTCTATGCGGACGCCATGAACGAAGACGGCGTGGATTTCGTCAATCCTCCGGTTCCCGGGGGGGAGTTACCGACGTCCCGTTCGATGATCTTTGTCTCGCCCGATGGTGAACGATCGATGAATACTTATCTGGGGATCTCCTCGGAATTGTCGTCCGAGGACGTTTCCAGCGACGTGGCGGGCAACAGCCAGATCATGTTCCTTGAGGGCTACCTGTTCGACAAGGAAAAGGGCAAGGCCGCGTTCCTAGAGGCCGCGCGTGACTGTCACAAGGGCGGAGGCAAGACCGGCATCGCCATATCCGATCCGTTCTGCGTGGAACGGCACCGGGTCGATTTCCTGCTGTTGATCGAAAACGAGCTGGATTTCGTGATCGGCAATGAGGCTGAGATCAAATCCCTGTTTGAAACCGACGATCTGGAAGAGGCGTTGGCCAAAACCGCGGAGATCTGCCCACTGGTCGTTTGCACCCGTTCGGGCGACGGTGTGACCGTGCTGAACGAAGGCACCCGCATCGACGTACCCGTTGAGAAAGTCGTGCCCGTGGACGCCACGGGAGCCGGCGACCAATTTGCAGCCGGTTTCCTGTTCGGCATGGCAACAGGCCGCGATTACGAGACCTGTGCCCGTATGGGTAATGTTTGCGCCCGCGAAGTGATCAGCCATATCGGCCCGAGACCCGAAGCGAATATGCTGGAGTTGATGCGGGCCGAAGGATTGATTTGACTGCCGACCTATTAAAATTGCGGGGCGGGTCAGCCTGCCCCTGTCAGGTCCTGAGCCAACATCATCGCGTTGCCATCCGGATCGTAAAAGGTGGCCGTGCTGACCATCCCTTCGATGGTTTCGGTTGCCCCATCAAACCGGACACCGGCTGACTCCAGGGCTCCGCGCGCGGTTTCAATATCTGCCACGCCGAATACCGGAACGGTATTTCCGGGCGCGGGTTCTGTTTGTTCGCCAAGCCCAAGGGTCACACCCGTGGTCATGGTGTGCATCTCGCTCCAACCGGCCTCATCAATGTGGTGGATAAGTTCGAACCCGAGCTTTTCGGTGTACCAATCGGCGCTGGCGTGCCGATCGCGCACCGAGATTGCAAGCGTAATGGTGTTCTCCAACGAAACAAGTGGCATGGCGCTTTCCTTGAGATTAAAAATATAGTAACTATACTTTATGGACATAAAGACACTTGTCAAGCTCACATCCCGTGCCTGGTCTCTGAGTATTCTAGCAGCACTGCATGCGCACGTGCCGGGACGACAGGCCCCGTTGCTTGCCGCAACCGGCGCAAGCCGAACTGCCTTTGCATCAAGCCTGGAACATCTTGTGGAGCTCGGGCTTCTTGAGCGGAACCCGGGTCATGGGCATCCGCTGCGCCCGGAATTCAGGTTAACTCAGGCCGGCCAAGAGGCCGCCGAGATTGCCAGCAGGATTATCCAGTTGGTTCAAAATGATACCGAATTTTCGCTGTTGCGGCGAAACTGGACGGTTCCGATACTGGCGCTGACAGACGCGCCCCAGCGCTTTTCGACCATCAAGTCGGATCTGGGGACGATCACGGATCGGGCGTTGTCGAAGTCATTGCATCAGCTCGAGGCGAAAGACTGGCTGCAGCGCGACATCGACATGTCAGGCCGCGCCGCGTATCCCACCTATCATGCGATCAACACCGGCATCGAGATCACTCGTGCGATTGGCCTGACAGGATAGACCGTTATAACTCGCCGCTGACCTAAGCAGTCAGGTGCGCGGAAAATGCCGCGACCACCTGCTCATAAACCTCTCGCTTGAACGGGACGATTTCCTCAACCAACCGGGCCGGGTCCTGCCATTTCCACTGCGTGAACTCCGGGTGGTCGGTCTGAATATTGATCTGATCGTCCTGACCGACAAAGCGCATCAGGTACCATTTCTGTTCCTGCCCCCGATAACGGCCTTTCCAGATCTTCGGAACAATGTCGTGGGGCAGATCATAGGGCAGCCAGCCATCTGTTTCGGCGACGATCTCGACCAGATCCGAGGTCACACCGGTTTCTTCCCACAATTCGCGCAATGCCGCATCACGCGGGTCTTCGCCTTTGTCGACGCCGCCTTGGGGCATTTGCCACGCGTCCTTGGGGCCGTCATTGCGCATACCGACGAATATCTTTCCCTCGACATTCATCAACATCAGCCCGACGCAGGGGCGATAAGGCAGATTGGCGATCTCTTCGGGGGTCATGTTCGGCCTCATGCAAGTGCTATGAACCGTCTGTATCAAGGGCCGTAACGGCAGCAAAGGGGATGACGTTAGGTTTCGCGTGACAAAGTTGACGCGAACGTCAATCTAACACCGAAATTCGCGAGGGAGAGTTCCGCCATGACTGCGTATCCTAACATGCTGGCCCCGCTGGATCTGGGCTTCACCACTCTGAAGAACCGTGTGCTGATGGGTTCGATGCACACAGGGCTTGAGGAAACCGGCGACTGGAACCGGGTTGCAGAATTCTATGCCGACCGAGCGCGGGGCGGCGTGTCGCTTATGGTGACGGGCGGCATCGGACCGAACCTCGAAGGCTCGGTTTTGCCAGGTGCTGCGATGATGGCGACCGAAAAAGACGTGGCGAACCATTCCATCGTGACGGACCGTGTGCATCAGGCAGGCGGTAAGATTGCCATGCAGATCCTGCACGCAGGGCGCTATGCCTATGGTCCGAAGTGCGTGGCTCCCAGCCCGGTGAAATCCCCCATTTCTCCGTTCCCGCCGAATGAGCTGGGCGAAGAGGGCATCGAAAAGCAGATCAGCGACATCGTCAACGCTGCGGTTCTTGCCCAGCAAGCGGGTTATGACGGGGTCGAGATCATGGGATCTGAGGGATATTTCCTGAACCAGTTCCTCGTGACCCACACCAACAAGCGCACCGACCGCTGGGGCGGATCTTACGAGAACCGGATGCGTCTTCCAATTGAAGTGGGGCGCCGCACGCGTGAGGCAGTGGGCACCGATTTCATCATCATCTACCGCCTGTCGATGATCGATCTTGTGCCAAACGGCTCGACCCATGAAGAGGTTGTCGAGCTGGCGCAGCGGATCGAGGAAGCAGGCGCCACGATCATCAACACCGGCATCGGCTGGCATGAAGCTCGGATTCCGACCATTGCCACCAGTGTTCCCCGCGCGGCCTTTGCCTGGGTGACGAAAAAACTGATGGGCAAGGTCTCGATCCCAGTGATCACTTCGAACCGCATCAACACGCCCGAAGTCGCAGAAGAGGTTCTGTCGACCGGCTGCGCCGACATGGTGTCGCTGGCGCGCCCAATGCTGGCGGATGCTGATTTCGTGAACAAGGCGATAGCGGGTGAGGCCGCCAAGATCGCACCCTGCATCGCCTGCAATCAGGCCTGTCTGGACCACACCTTCAGCGGCAAGCTGACCTCATGCCTGGTGAACCCGCGCGCCTGCCACGAGACCGAGTTGGTGATCACCAAGGCGGAAGCCGCCAAGAAAATCGCCATCGTCGGTGCGGGACCCGCCGGCCTGTCGACGGCCATGACGGCCGCCCAGCGCGGCCATGACGTGACGCTTTTCGACCGCGCCAGTGAAATCGGTGGTCAGTTGAACATGGCCAAACAGGTTCCGGGCAAAGAAGAGTTCTGGGGGCTGGTCGACTGGTACCGCACGATGATTGCCGATCACGGCGTCAGGCTTGAGCTGAACCGGGACGTCAGCGCCGATGACCTGACCGGCTTTGACGAAGTGGTGATTGCCACCGGCGTCACCCCGCGCGATCCGCAGATACCGGGCCAGGATCGGGACAATGTCCTAAGCTACGTCGATGTGCTGCGCGACAAGGCCAAGGTTGGCAAGTCGGCTGCCGTGATCGGGGCCGGGGGGATCGGGTTCGATGTGTCTGAATACCTCTTGGAAGAAGGGCACAGCGCGACAACCGACTTGCCGCTCTGGATGAAGGAATGGGGTGTGACCGATCCAGAGGAACACCGGTCTGGCCTGGCCCCCGAGGGCCCGCAACCCGCAGGCCCCGCGCGTCAGGTCACACTCCTGCAACGCAAAAAACAGGCGCACGGCAAGGGGTTGGGCAAGACAACGGGCTGGATTCACCGCGCGACGCTTAAAATGAAGAACGTCAATTTCGTCGGCGGCGTGAATTATGAACGTATCGACGATGCCGGGCTGCACATCAGCTTTGGCGAAGAACGCGCGGATCCAACGGTAATCGCGGCGGACTCGATTGTGCTGTGCTCTGGTCAGGTGTCAGAACGCAGCCTTGCGGATGACTTGATCGAACGCGGTGTCACGCCGCACGTGATTGGCGGTGCGGACGTTGCGGCCGAACTGGACGCCAAGCGGGCGATCAACCAGGGCACGCGACTGGCCGCGGAACTGTAAGACGCGTCGCAAGGTTTGGATGAGGTTCATTCGGACAGCGCCAGTTTGGCGCCCATCGCACCGAAAGCCGTCGCAAAGCACCGTTTGATCCATGCCATCACCGATGGGCGGCTTATGACATAGTCGCGCGCAAGCGCGGCGCACGCGCCGTACCCAATGAAGACAACAAAGGTCATGGCCATAAAGGCAAGGGCGAGTTTTACCAGCTCAAGCCCCGCGTGCGATGTGTCGGCCGGTATGAACTGAGGCAGGAAGGCCAGGAAAAACAGGGACAGCTTTGGGTTCAGGACATTGATCAACGTCCCGGTGATTACGATTTTAAAATACCCTTTGGTCGTCTTCCGGGCGTTGATCTCCATCGCGCCGCCGTCCTTTACGATGCCCCAGGCCATGTAGAACAGATAGAGCACGCCGAGATACTTGATGATCTGAAAGGCGAGCGCGCTGGTATGCAACAGCGCGGCCAGTCCGATGATACTGGCAACGGCGGCAGGCACGATCCCAATCGTACACCCGAGGGCGGCCGCAAGACTGGCCCTGAATCCGCGCCCAAGCCCTACGGCCAATGTATAAATCACACCGGTGCCCGGCAGCAGCACGACAATCAGGGATGTGAGAAAGAACTCCAGCGACATGCAAGCCCCTCAATAGCGATGGCCTGCAAAGTTCCCTATTCAGCATCAATTGTAAACACCATCGGATCCGGTGAATTGTGCAACGATCTCCTGTTGGGTGGTTACTCCACCGTAATCGTAATCACCTCGGACACAATCGGTGTGGCATGCGGCACATGCCCGGCATCACCCAGAACCAGTTGCAAGGTATGCTCGCCCGGAGCCAGCTCCAGTGTCACCTCGGTCTGGCCACCGCCGAAATGCAGGTGATTGTCATCCGAAGGCAACCCATAGGCCAGCTCGTCAGCGCCGTCTTCACCTTCTCCCAAAGGCGGACGGTCAACCAATAGATGATGGTGGCCGGTGTTTTCCTTCTCCGTTCCGGCGGGCGCTACGCCCATTCGGCTCAATCCAAAGACGACGGTCACGGGGGATTGCACTACATCTCCATCCGACAAGTTCACGAAATAGACTTTTGCATCAGGATTTGACGGTGTCTCGCCCCCGGCCCAGACAAGGGTTGCGGTCAGACTGAATAGAACGGCTGAAAAAAAGGCTTTCATGATCTCCTCCCAGGTCACAAATTTGCCATTCTCAGCATAGCATAGTTGGAAAGAAATCCGGAAAACCGCGTCTCACAAGGCTGATAGACGCCCTTCGAGACCATCGTTTCCACGTTTCCCAGTTGAAAACGATCCAAATGAAAACCCTGATATTATCCCATGTCTGCCCCGTTCTCGCCCAGATTGAGCGCGATAGTGCAACAATGAACAGAAGACCTGGGGAACGAGAATGGATCGACTAACCGAAATGGAGGCCTTTTCCAACGTGGTGGACCAGGGGGGATTCACCGACGCGGCCAAAAAGATGGGCATCTCCAAATCGGCCGTATCAAAGCACGTATCAAGCCTTGAGGCGCGATTGGGTGCACGGCTGCTGAACCGGACGACGCGCCGGGTTTCACCAACCGAAATTGGATTGGCTTACTATGACCGCGCCCGGCGCGTTCTGAACGACGCAGGCGAAGCAGACGCATTGGTAACTTCGATGCAATCCGCGCCGTCCGGTCTGTTGCGGATCAGTGTTGCAACGGATTTCGGTGTAAATCACCTCTCTCCGGTATTGTCTCAATTTCTTGCCTCTTACCCCGATATCACCGTGAACATGGTGCTGAACAACCGCTATGTGGAACTGATTTCCGAAGGGTTTGATGTCGCGGTCCGCATTGGTGAGCTGGAGGACAGCACTCTGCGCGCGCGCAAACTGACGGAAACCGTGAAACGCATGGTTGCGGCGCCGAAATATATCGAACAATTCGGGCGCCCGCAGAAGATCGACGATCTGAACGAACACAAACTGTTGCATTACTCAAGCCAATCTTCCGGCAGCGTCTGGAGGCTGACCGCGCCATCCGGCGAAAAGCGCCAGGTGCGCACTGCCGGTTGGTTGAGTGTCAACGACGGGCAATCGCTGCTGAACGCGGCCATCTCGGGCCTGGGGATCGCACATCTGCCCAGCTATCTGTATGCAGACGCATTGAAATCGGGTCAGGTGGTTGATGCAATGCCATCGCTGCCGGACGAAGTTCAGGGCATTTACGCTGTATACCCGCCCGGCCGCTTCACGCAGCCCAAAGTGCGGGCATTCATTGATTTTCTTGTCGAATCCTTTGCGGAAAAGGGTCCGATGGACTGGTAATAACCTCCCTTGGCAACTACAGGCCCGCGCCACTTTGCGCGGGCTTTTTTTATTCGTCTATCACCGAAAGTCCCATCGCCCTGGCAACCGAACGGAGCGACTGAGTCAAAACCGCCTGTCCGGGCAACGGGGTTTCGGAGCGCCCGGCGAGCAGTGCGATATCGCGGTTGGCATTCGGGATATTCAACGGGCGCAGGCGCACTTCGTCCCGGTAGATCCCCTGCTTGCGCGCATAAAGATCGGGCAATACTGCAACGCCAACCCCGGATGCAGCCATCAGAACGATGGAATCCAGCGTTGTGCCTTCGTATTCGTCCGAGACGACACCGCCGCATTCCGCGGCAAGTGCGTAGACGATGCGCGACAACCGGTGGCTTTGGTCCAGCGTCAGGAAAAGGCGGTTTTGCAGATCGGCGGTGGTGACCCCGTGCAAGTCCCTGGCCAGAACGTCATCGACTGCTACGGCAACCCAAAGGGTTTCATTGAACAGCCGTCGTTGCACGGTATTCGGGTGATCCTCAGGTGTCGAAAGGATCAAGTCAAAGCGCCCGGATTTCAGACCCTGTTCCAGATCGCGGGTGTTTTCCTCGCGCACAACGATGCGAAGGCCGGGACGCAATCGGTGTACCTCTTTGATCACTTGCGGCAGCAGATACGGGCCGATCGAGGGTAAGACCCCCAGGCGGAGGCGCCCGCCGACCGGCATGTCGCTGGTCATGGCATGGCGCAGGTCTTTCACGTCGGCCAAGATTTTCTGAGCGCGCGAAATGAAGTCCTCTCCACGCGCCGTCACCTGCACACCGCCGCGATTTCGGTCAAAAATTCGAATGCCAAGCTCTTGTTCTACCGTGGCAATCTGGGCCGACAGGCTGGGCTGGCTGACGTTCAGGACTTCGGCCGCCAGACTGAACCGGCCCAAACGGCTGACTGTGACGATGTATTCCAACTGGCGCAGGGTAGGTCGCATTTATATAACTTCAAACTAATCAACCATTAGAAAGATAGTATTTGGCCAAAGCTAATTTGCAAGGCACCTAGCCCAGAAAAAGGGAACAGGAGCCCATTTATGCCCGGAGTGATCGAAACGCTGTCCAGCAACCTGCTGGTGCCGACCATTTTGTTTTTTGCCCTTGGCCTGCTGGCATCCTTTGCGCGCAGCGACCTTTCGATCCCCGCCGGAGCGGCGAAATTCATGTCGCTGTACCTGTTGCTGGCCATTGGTTTCAAAGGCGGCAGCAGCCTGGCCGCGCATGGCATCCATCTGGACCTTTTCCTGACCCTGCTGGGGGGCGTCGTGCTGTCATTTGCCATCCCGTTCGTGGCTTTTGGTCTGCTGCGGGTGATGACACGTCTTGATCCGCTAAACGCGGCAGCGGTAGCCGGGCATTACGGCTCGATCTCGATCGTGACCTTTGTCACCGCCACCAGTCTGCTGGACCTGGTAGGGCTGACCCATGACGGGTTCATGGTGGCCGTCGCAGCGGCGATGGAGGTGCCCGCGATCCTGTCCGCCCTGTGGTTGGCGCACAAAGCCGGCAACAACGGTGTCAAAGATGACAAGCTCTGGCGCGATCTGCTGGCCAATGGGTCAATCGTGCTGTTGACGGGGTCATTCCTGATCGGTGCCATCACCGGCGGCGAAGGGATGCAGATGATCGCGCCATTCATCGTGACGCCTTTCACCGGCATTCTGTGTCTGTTTCTTCTAGATATGGGTCTGTCCGCAGGGCGCAGCCTGATCAAGAACCGGGACAAACTGTCGCTCGGATTGTTTGCCTTTGGCGTGCTGATGCCGCTGATCGGCGCGATGATGGCCTGGGTGATGGGTTCGATGATCGGCTTGTCCCAGGGCAGTCTGTTCCTGTTCATGGTGCTGTCAGCCTCGGCCTCATACATCGCCGTGCCGGCCGCCATGAAGATCGCGCTGCCAAAGGCCGAAGCCGGGATATACCTGACCTTGTCCCTGGGTGTGTCCTTTCCGTTCAATATCACGGTCGGGTTGCCGCTATACCTGTGGTGGGTCAGTTGACCAGCAACACAGCCTCGACCCGGCGGTTGATATCCCGGCCTTCGGGGGTGGCGTTCGAAGTGATCGGCGCCAGATACCCGGCCCCTTGTGCCTCGACCCGGTCGGCAGCCACACCATACGTGTCGATCAGGCGAGTGCGAACGGCCTCGGCGCGTCGGGTGCTGACCGTGATATTGGCCTGCAGCGCACCGGTATCGTCCGTGTGCCCCACCAGCGCCAGTCGCGTTCCGGGATTATCGGCCAGATAGGCGGCCAGCAATGCCAGTGAGCCAAAAGGCCCCTCGCCCAACGCCACCTCACCCGTATTGAAGTGCAGATCGTCCAGAATGACATGCCCGTCACGCTGCAAATCGGACAACAGCCCACCCGACCCGTCGACCGTTTCTTCGATCACCAATGGCGGTTCAGGCGGCGCACCAACCGGGGTCACCCGGATCATCTGGACGTAGCCGTCCGGCGGGTTGCGACTGATTAGCAGGCTCAGAACCTCTTGCCCGCGCGTGGCTGACAGGAAACGGTAGTCGTGGATCGCCACATACATGTCGGGCGTCGGCACAACCTCGGTGCCAAATCGGAAATCGAAACCGCCGCAGGTGCGGGCTTCGCATTCGAATTCCATCTCGAACCCCTGCGCCTGCAGTTGATCCCGCAAGGGCGCCAGGATTTGCAGCGTCGTACTGGATCCCGCCTGCAATCGCCACGTGATCCGCTCGACCCGACCCTCGACGGTGCGGGCAGGAACGGCATCATCCGCGAAGGCGCCGACGGGAAGTTGATAGCTGTCCAGCGCGCTGGTTCGCTCGCTGATCTGTCGCGCACTTGCTGGCAATGTCAGCTCCTGCGCAAAAACAGGACTGGCAGACAGAAACGCGCACAGGGACAGAATTCGGATCATCGGGCCTGCGCGTGATATTCGGGGTTCGGAATCATGCCGGTGGCGCTGGCCACGCGGTTCGTCATGTTGAAGAACCCGGCCACATTCGCGATGTCCCAGATGTCGCGATCAGAAAAGCCGATATCGCGCAGGCGCTGCCGGTCCGGTTCTTCCACTTCGGCACTGGCTCTGGTCATCTTCGCCGCAAAATCCAGCATCGCGCGCTGGCGGTCGTTCAGGGGGGCAACGCGGTAATTCATTACCAGCATCTCGCCCAATTGGGGATCGCCGGACAGCTGGCGCACAGCCGCGCCATGGGCGACGAGGCAATAGAAACACTTGTTGATGGACGAGACGACCACCGCAATCATCTCACGTTCCAGCTTGGACAGCCCGCTGTCAGCCAGCATCAGGTCATTATACATCGCCGTGAACGCGTTCAGCTTGTCGATGTCGAATGCGTAGGCCTGCAGCACATTGGGGATCATCCCCAGTTTCTCGACGCAGATATCAAAATACTTCTGTGTCTCGGGCGGCAGCGGGTCCACGACTGCCAGGTTCAGCGCGGTGGGCAGGTCCTGTTTCGTCAATTCGGTCTCCTCAGACACGTTGCCGGTAGTGGTATTCTCCGACGATCTCCATCCCCAGCGAATGGTAGAGGCCGTTGGCCCCGGCATTCGCCTTGGTACAGATAACGCTAAGGGTCTGGGCTCCGTTGTCCAGCGCCCAAATGGCCGCGGCACGCATGGCCCATTGGCCCAGCCCGTGACGGCGGTGCTCCGGAAGAATCTCCAGCGCGTGGACCATGGCGATGCCGTCGTGAATGGCAACAAACCCCGCACCCGCAGGCTGATCCTGGCGCCGCATCAAAAGGCCGGTCTTTAAGGCCTGAACCCGATCCATGACCGCCAACCGTTCGGGACCAATGCCGCCCTGCGCCCAGATCTCACGCATGATCGCAAGAGGTGGCCAGATATTGAATATGGTGACACGGGGGATTGGCAGGTCGGTCAGGTGGTCGACCGGGCAGGCGTAAATGTTCACCGGATCGAAAATGTCATATCCGCGATCCGCCAGTTGGCCATCCAGATCCTCGTCACCGGGACGCAGGCAGAAAAGACGTTTCTGGCCGATGGCCAGCATCGCAGCCTCGGCCGCGTCAATATCGGCGCTGCTCACCTCGCCCAGCCGGCTGGCTGCCGACACGCGGGACCCGCCACCCTGTCCGTGGCGCAACTGCAGCGAACCCAGCCGCTCAAACCGCGCGGCAGGCCATGTGGTGTCGACAATTTCAGCCCAGTCAACGTTCACAGTTCAAGCTCTTTTGCGAGGCGTGTCATGGCAGCGTCGATACGCGCGCCTTCGGTTCCCCGAACCACCACATTGGCGCCGAACACGCCATTCATCTGGAACGGATAGCACCCGATGGAAAGATCACCGAACTCCTCGGCCAAGGCCGCCAAGGTGGCGGCGATGTCACCCTCTCCGCGGTTAACGCGCAGGGTTTGGGACAACAGCGGCCTGCCACCGGTCAGACGAGGCAAAACGCTTGCCACCATGGCCTGAAAGATCACCGGAATACCGGCCATCACATGCACATTGCCGATGCTGAACCCCGGCGCCGTCGAAACGGGATTGTCGATTAGTACCGCCCCGTCCGGAATGCGGGCCATGCGCAGGCGGGCCGCGTTCAGTTCCAGCCCGGACTTCTCGTAATGCACCTCAAGCAAGGCCCGCGCGTCCGCGCGGACGTCAATTGAGGCACCAAAGGCGCGCGCCATGCAATCCGCGGTAATATCGTCGTGGGTCGGACCGATGCCGCCGCTGGTGAAGACATGATCATACGCCTCGGAAAGAGCCTTCACCGCAGTTTCGATCGCCGGGGCATCATCGCTGACAACACGTGCTTCTTTCAGGTCGATCCCGTGTTTGGTCAACTCCTGTGCCAGGAAATGCATATTCGCGTCGCGGGTGCTTCCCGACAGGATCTCATCCCCGATCACAAGCATCGCGGCAGTTGGATTGGCCATGGCACCCTCTCCTCTTGATCGACTGTCTGGGCAGGTATAGGCCGTTGGCCATGCGATTTGAAACCCCTCTTGTTCCCGCCCGCCTGATCCGCCGCTACAAACGATTTCTTGCCGACTGCATATTGGAGGATGGACGCGAAGTAACGGCCCACTGCGCCAATCCCGGCTCGATGATGGGATTGGCCGAGCCGGGCGAGAAAATCTGGCTGGAACCGAACGACGATCCGAAGAAAAAGCTGAAATTCGGCTGGCGGCTGGTCGATCATGAAAACGGTCATTTCACAGGGGTTGATACCTCGGTTCCGAACAAGGCCTTGCGCATTGCGTTGGAGGCCGGAGAGCTTCCCGAATTGGCGCAGTACCAGAGCGTGCGCGCCGAAGTGAAGTACGGCGAAAACAGCCGCATTGATTTTCTGCTGACCCAACCCGGATTGCCGGATGCCTATGTCGAGGTCAAAAGCGTCACCCTTTCGCGCCAGCCGGGTCTGGCCGAGTTTCCGGACAGTGT
Organism: Ruegeria sp. HKCCD6647-2; assembly: GCF_057221075.1. Classification (NCBI taxonomy): domain Bacteria; kingdom Pseudomonadati; phylum Pseudomonadota; class Alphaproteobacteria; order Rhodobacterales; family Roseobacteraceae; genus Ruegeria; species Ruegeria sp. HKCCD6647-2. The sequence continues at coordinate 142,939 of NZ_JBWVBD010000001.1, forward strand.
TACCGCCCGCGGCGCCAAGCATCTGAGCGAGTTGTCAGCCATGGTGGCGCAGGGGCACCGGGCAATCATGCTGTATCTGGTGCAGCGGACGGATTGCGACCGTTTTGCGCTGGCGTCAGATATCGACCCGGCTTACGCCACCGCGTTCGAGGTGGCACAGGCCAAGGGAGTGGAGCGTTTGGTCTATGGAACGCGCATTTCGCCCAAGGGCGTTTGGGTGGATGTAAACCGGATGAGGCAGCCTATTTGAAAAGCGGTTCTTAGAGCCCTATTCAACGCCCGGGCGAGGATGTGACGGAACCGACGGCCTGCTGTGACTTAGTTTTCTTCCTTCAGATCCGGCCACAATTCCGCATCCAGGCCTTGAATAAACGGGTCAAGCTGGATCGCCACCGTCCGCCAGCGCCCGACCGAGGACGCGCTGACCGGCTTTCTGATCTGCAAACTGCTGGCCGTCCTGACCGCATCCGAAGATTTTTGCGGCGACAACATAGCGTCTTCGAAGGGCAGATCGCAAATCCATGCAAGCTCGGTGGCGGCATCGTTCAGGTTTTCGACCAGGTATTCGTATTGGATGTCGTGGATGCGACCCGGCAGCTCGTTTTGCCAATGCAGCATGTAGCGGCGATAGCGATTGGCCTCGGCCGCCATCCAATTCAGGTCATGTGTGAAATAGAGCCCTGCGGCCCCAAAATGTGTGCGCCACATGGAAAGGGCGATATCTCTTGGGTCCCTCTGAACATTCAGAATGACCGCGTTCGGGAAGGCCTGAGCCATGGCACCAATGAACGCGTAGTTGCCGGGGGCCTTGTCCACAAAGGCCACAGTGTTATCGGCAAGTTCGGGTAGATTATTGCTATAGAAATCCGTAAGTTTCTGCGCCTGCCGCAATTCCGAGGGCTGCGCTTCGGCCTTTCTGGCCCATTGGTGAACGCTGGCAAGCTCCCCCAATCCCTGAACACGGGAATGCGCCGACAGAATGCGTTCGACAAGCGTTGTGCCCGATCTGGGCAGGCCGACGACAAAGATCGGGCGCACTGCATCCGGGTGCGGATCAACTGCCGCAACGGGTAGGGGCGCAGCCAGCCGTTTCCGGCATTCCTTCGCGCTACGGGATTCCCAATTCTGAAAGCCTTCTCGCAACAGCTTGTGCGCTTCGCCGAGAAAATGCATCTCCTGCGGTGTGTCTTTGTCCCGCTGCGCCAGACTGGCGGCGGCGAAGCAGACCATCGCGGCAGCTTCCCGGTTGGGCATGGCGGCGCCAAGCGCCGATGAAACCTGGGTTTTCAAAGCCGATTGGTCATCCGGCGACAGGTTCGGGAGCTTTGCCATGAACTCAAGCGTTTCGGGATGTGCCGGTGCCATTTCAAATGCGGCGCGAGCATATGTCAGCGCATCATCCAGCCGACCCACGCCGACCAGAGCCTTGGCCAGACGCAGTTGTCCATAGTGGAACTTCGGATTCTGTCCGACGAGAGCGGTCAGCACATCGATGGCGCGGTCCCACTGACGCAGTTCATCCAGTATGTCTGCCTGCAGGCAATGTGCCTGCAAATTCGCCGGCTGGTGTTCGAGCACCTGCTCGATTGCGGCCAAAGATTTCTTAGGCTCACCTTCGCGTAGCAACGCCATTGCGCGGATGAACTGCTGCGGCGGTGTCAAAGGGGCTTTGGCACCAATCTTTGCGAGGAACCGCAGAGCTGCGTCCGCATCTCCGCCCTGAACCAGACTCAGGCCGTAATTCTGAATCAATTCCGGATTTGCCGGATCCAGGCGCCAGGCCTGTTCGAAATGCGTCTGGGCCAGCTTGAACTTTTGCTGCTGGATTGCGCTCAAACCCGCAAGTCTTGGCAGGGCCGGCACGTTTGGCCACTTCTTTGCGGCCTTGGTTGCACGTTTGAAAGCCCGCTCCGGTCGGCCGTTTTTGAGCAGGTCACCAATGCTGGCGATTTCGGCCCTTAGCTGGTCAGCTTTAGCCTCCGCGCGCCCTTCTCTCATTTTCGCAACCGGGTAGGGTTTACCTTGTGCTATTTCATTCGGTCGCGAGGGTCCACCTGAGATGAGGCGTTTGGCCGCCGAGCACTTGATATTGTGACTGCGCGCCCTCTGGTACTTTCTGCACAAGCAGCGTAAAAGGAGTGCTGCGCGAAACATTTGGAGCCTAGCGTCGATGAAAGAACATCGTGGCCGTCTGACCAAGGACGGTATCCGCATTTACGAACAGGGTGACTTTGCCGGCATGCACGCGGCAGGGGCCTTGGCTGCGCGGATTCTCGACGACATTGCAGAGCACGTCTTTCCCGGCCAAAGCACAGGCGAGATTGACCGGATCATCACGCAGATGGTCGAGGATGCGGGCGCAAAGTCGGCGACCATCGGATACAAGGGCTATCAGCACGCCAGCTGCATTTCGGTCAACCACGTGGTCTGCCACGGAATTCCCGGCGACAAAAAGCTGAAAGATGGCGATATCCTGAATATCGATGTCACCGTCATCGTCGACGGCTGGTTCGGCGATACTTCGCGCATGTTTGTCGCAGGAAAGCTGCCGCGCAAGGCCGAGCGGTTAATCCAGGTGACCCATGACGCGCTGTTCAAAGGCATCGAAATGGTCAAGCCGGGCAATACCTTCGGCGATATCGGTCATGCCATACAGTCCTATGTCGAATCACATCGGATGAGTGTCGTGCGCGATTTCTGCGGTCATGGGCTGGGTCGCGTGTTCCACGCGCCGCCCAATGTGCTGCATTACGGTCGTCCGGGAACCGGCGCAAAGCTGGAAGAGGGCATGTTCTTCACGATCGAGCCAATGGTGAATCTGGGCCGCCCCGAGACCAAGACCCTGGCCGATGACTGGACGGCTGTTACTCGCGACAAATCACTGTCTGCGCAGTTCGAACACTCGGTTGGTGTTACGGCGGATGGGGTCGAAATCTTCACCCTGTCACCGGGCGGAAAGTTCCACCCGACCTATTCGTCCTGATCCGCGGCCTGCTCGCGCAGGATTTTCAGCAGCAAAGTCTCATTACCCCAGGGTGTAAGTGCATCCTGGATGAAGACCGGCGCGCGCAGGGGTTTGGGCTCGGGCCCGGTCACGGTTTCGGCATCCCGTGAAAAGGTCCAGAGCGGAGGGGTCAGTGCACGGTCCATGGACCGGATATTAGCACGATCGGTTCAAATACCCAAAAGCGCCGGAACCTCTGCCATGTCGGTAAATGGTTCAGCACCAAGGTCTGCCAGCTTCGCACCGTCCCCGTGCGGCGCATAGGCCAGACAGCGCATATTGGCGCGGATCGCGGCGGTTACGCCATTCTGGCTGTCTTCGATGACAACCGCAGAGGTCGCCCCAAACCGTTCGGCTGCCTTTTGAAACATCGTCGGATCAGGCTTGGCGGTTCCCAGCTCGTGTGCCGAATACATCACGTCGCTGAATCGGTCCCACAATCCGTTCTGTCCCAGCGTGATTTTCATCTTGTCCCGGCTGCCGTTTGAAGCGACGCAGAATGAAATTTCCTGTTGATCAAGCCTTTGGATCAATTCGGGGATGCCCGCCACCAAAGACACGCCTGCGCGCAGTCTGTCATAGGTTTGGGCATAAACCTGATCGACCCAATTGTCCGGTAAATCCGCACCCAACGCCCGCGCCTTGTCGCGCACGCCGGTCATAGTACCGCCAAGGAAAAAGCCAACGCTGTCTTCAAGGGTCAGGTTCAACCCAAATTGCGCGAGATTCTCGACCAGCACCTGATTGGACAATGGTTCACTGTCAACAAGTACGCCGTCGCAATCAAAAATGACCAAATCGTGCATGTGGGCCTCCGCCTGTTTCAGCCTGAAACATTCCGCCACATCAAGGAGATATGCGTATCGCCGTATTTCCGCGAGCCCTGCAGGTCGAACGCGTCGGGGGCAACCATCGGGGCGTTTTCCTCCCAGACCAAAAGGGCTTTGTCACTCACCCATCCGCCGGAAACCGCCGCCGCCACTGCCTTTTGACCCAGCGCTTTGCCGTACGGCGGATCAAGGAAGATCAAATCGCAAGGTGCCCCCGGATTGTCGGCCAAGCGGGTCGCGTCCCGCCGGATCAATTCGGTGCGGTCGGCGCTGCGGGTCAGATCGATATTCTTGCGAATGAGGCTCTGCGCCGCACGCCCGTCATCGACAAACGTGACATGCGCCGCGCCACGCGATAACGCCTCAAGCCCCAGCGCGCCGGTGCCGGCAAACAGATCCAACACGCGCAGACCTTCGAAATCGATCTGATGCGTCAGCACATTGAACAGGCTTTCGCGAACCCTGTCGGTAGTGGGGCGCAGATGCGCCCCCACATCCCCCTTGCCGACCGAGGCCAAGGCCCGGCCCCGGAACTCTCCGGCGATGATCCTCACGCCTTGAGCAGCGGTTTCAGATCCGCATCCGGATCGGCCACGATGGCCGGATCGGCAGTTTTGCCCGCGTCGATCAACCGCTTGCCAACCATATAGGCCCGCGGATCGTTCATCGCGTCCACGGCGATCAGCTGATCGCCCTTGTAGTACCAGAAGGAAACCGTCTGCCCTTCGCCCTGACGGGTCACCACGCGGTCATAGCCGGTGTTCAGGCCCGCGATCTGAAGCTTGACGTCATACTGATCCGACCAGAACCACGGCGTCGCAACATAGTCGCGCGCCGCGCCCAGCATGTTCTGAGCCACGATTTCCGCTTGATCGATGGCGTTGGGCACACTTTCCAGGCGAATGCGATTGCCTTGATGCGGGAACGACGCGCAGTCGCCCGCTGCCCAGATCGATGGATCAGATGTGCGGCCATGGGCATCGACCTTGATGCCGTTGTCCAGTTCCAGCCCCGCCATCTCGGCCAGTTGCGTCGACGGCGCGATGCCTACACCGACGACAACGAAATCGACCGGCAGCTCGGTGCCGTCAGACAGTACAGCGCCGGTAACCTTGCCACCTTCTCCGAGCAGGCGATCCAGCCCGACCCCTTCGCGGATGTCGGCGCCGTATGCGCCGTGCAAGCTGCGGAAATAGTCGCTGGTCTCGGGCGCGGCGACCCGTTGGAGGATACGGTCGGCCATCTCGACCAGAGTCACCTTGACCCCGCGCTTGGCGCAGACCGCCGCAGCCTCGAGCCCGATATAACCACCACCCACGATCAGGGCGCGCGCGCCTTCGGTGACGTACGGGCCCATCTCGTCGACATGGGCCAGATCACGCACCACGTGGACACCGCCCAGCTCGCCGCCAATGGCAGCAGGAAGACGGCGCGGGTCGGAACCGGTGGTCAGGGCCAGTTCGTCATAGTGGACTACCTCATCGCCCACAGTCACCGTCTTGGCCTGCGGATCGATTGCGGTCACGCGTTCGCCCAGACGCAGGGTGATGTTGTTCTCGGCATAAAAGCTCTCGGGACGCAGGAACAGGCGTTCCATCTCCATCTCGCCCAGCAGATAGGCCTTGGACAAGGGTGGGCGCTGATAGGGCAGATGCGGCTCGGCCCCGATCAGGGTGATATCGCCCTCGAACCCGTCCTTGCGCAGTCTTGCGACAAGCGATGCACCCGCCTGCCCGGCACCGATCACGACAATATGGCTCATGTTCCTCCCAGCCTGTCTTCTTTCTGTGGTCACCTTCGCTCGCTCACCTATATTGCGGCTGGGACCGACTCTGCAAATCCAAACGACAGGAGTACAAAAATGATTTCAACAGGTGACACGCTGCCTGACGCCACACTGCTTCAGATGGGCGCGAACGGCCCGGAAGAAGTTCGGATTTCAGACAAGACAAAGGGGCGCAAGGTCGTCATCTTCGCTGTCCCCGGCGCGTTTACCGGCACTTGCACAAATACGCATGTGCCCAGCTTCATTCGTACAAAAGAACAGTTCGATGCCAAAGGTGTGGATGAAATCATCTGCATATCGGTCAACGACCCCTTTGTGATGAATGCCTGGGGCGAGGCCACCAGCGCCACCAATGCTGGCCTGACCATGCTGGCTGATGCCACATCCGAATTCACCAAGGCGGTAGGCATGGACTTTGACGCGCCACCGGTCGGGCTTATCGCCCGGTCCAGGCGCTATGCGATGCTGGTTGAGGATGGCCAGGTCGTGGCGCTGAATCTGGAAGAAAACCCGGGCACCTGCGAGGTTTCTTCAGGCGAAGGGTTGTTGGAGGTGGTATGATCCCCTGGGCCCCCGGCGCTGCCCGGGGCCACATGAAACCTATTTAACTTGATACAACGCTCTGATGTGCGAATACTTGGCGAATACAATCAGGGAGTTTGTTGATGAAGTTTAAAGCAATTGCGCTTGTTTTGGGCTGCTCGGGCGCTTTGGCGGCCTGTGGCCCGGCCCCGACACCACAACAACAGGCTGCGCGCCAGCACGAGATTGCGTGCCTCAGCGGAACATTGGGCGGTGCGCTGATCGGTGGCGCCATCGGCAACCAGTTTGGCGGCGGGTCGGGCAAGACCATTCTGACAGCCGCGGGCGCGGCCGCCGGTGGTTTCGAAGGCCAGAGATACGCATGCTGAGGAGAGCTGAGATGAAAACCGTAACACCAGTGATCCTGACCCTGATGATGACCGGCGCAGCAATGGCCGAGAGCGTCGCAGAGCTGCACGAAGCCGAGTTGAAAGCCATCGACACGAATAATGACGGATTTCTGTCCAAAGACGAATTCAATGCGTTCTCGGATTATGCCTTTCAGGAAATGGACGATGACAAGAACGGAACCCTTGGTCTGAGCGAAGCAAAGCCGTTTCTGGATATCAAACAGTTCCAGTCCGTTGACCGGAATGGGGACAGCCTTATTTCCAGAGCAGAGTACGACTCGCAGATGAACGATGATTTCAACGCGGCTGATCTGGATGGCAATGGCCGCTTGGACTAGCGGCAGGAGCGTAAAATGAACAGATGGATCGGATTGGGCGCGGTTGCGCTGCTGGCGGCGTGCGACGTGCCGCAGGCACCCGTGGTGACGGGCCCGGACGGGCAGGAACGCATTCAGATCAATACCAGCGGGCTGACCTGCTACAAGACACGCTGCCTGGACATCAACCCGGCCGCGCGAAGCGTCCGGTCTGTCGGCAACCGCACGATCAGAATTCCGGGCAATATCAACGTCAGTGATGGCACGGTGACGCCGGCCGAGTTCGAACAGATGGGTACCGCTGCACTGCTGGCAGGCGGTATGGGATCACGCGGTGATCGCTAACAGACTGTCCATCTTGCGTGCCAGCTTGGCGTCCAGAGCCGAAAGGCCACCTACATCATGGGTGGAAAGCACCACCTCGACCGTGCGGTAGACATTGGACCATTCGGGGTGGTGGTTCCATTTCTCGGCAAAAATCGCCACCTGGGTCATCCAGCCGAAGGCGTGGACGAAATCCTCGAAGATGAAGGTCTTGGTGATCGCATCGCGATCTTCGACCATGGTCCAGCCATTTCTGAACAGCGGGTCCAGCAGCGGCCCGCGGGTCTCGGTCGACAATAGTTCGGTCATTGCTGTTCCTCCGGGTTCGATTTTCTGAACGGGCCGTAATCCGTCAGAATCTCGATCTCTTCTCCCACTGCATGGGCCTCGGCGTCCAGATATTTTGCAACAGCGTCCGCAAATCCCGGATCGCCGATCCAGTGCAGGCTGTAGGTGCGGGTGGGCAAATAGCCCCGCGCCAGCTTGTGCTCGCCCTGCGCACCGGCTTCGACACGGGCAAGGCCGTGAGCAATGGCAAAGTCGATCGCCCTATAATAACACAGTTCGAAATGCAGGCAGGGGTGATGCTCGACACAGCCCCAATAACGCCCGAAAAGCGTTTCGCGCCCAATGAAGTTCAATGCACCGGCGACCGGGTAGCCATTGCGCTCGGCCAGGACCAGGGCCATGTCCCCGGCCAATGTTTCCTGCGCAATATCAAAGAATTGGCGGGTCAGGTAAGGCGCGCCCCATTTGCGGGACCCGGTATCCTGATAAAAGCGCCAGAAGGCATCCCAATGTTCGGGACGCAGGTCAGCTTCGGTCAGAGTACGGATGTCGCCGCCAAATCCGCAGGCTTGCGCCCGCTCCTTGCGGATATTCTTGCGCTTGCGGGACGACAGGGCGGCCAGAAACCCATCAAAATCCGCGTAGCCGCCATTCAGCCAGTGAAACTGCTGCGAGGTTCGCGGCAACAGTCCCATCTGCTCCCCCGCCAGCGCTTCGGCCTCGGTGCAGAACGTGGCATGCAAGGATGATACCCTGTTTTCGGCGGACAGTTGCACTGCCCCCTGCACCAGCGCCGACATGCCCACAGCGTCATATCCGGGCCGGACAAGAAACCGCCGCCCGGTGGCCGGGGTAAACGGAACCGCGATCTGCAATTTCGGATAGTATCGACCCCCGGCGCTCTCGTAGGCGTGCGCCCAACTGTGGTCAAAGATGTACTCGCCCTGACTGTGGGATTTTGCATACATCGGCGCCGCGCCGATCAGCATTCCGTCCAGATATGCGGTCAGGTATTGGGGCTGCCAACCCGTACCGCGCCCAACCGAGCCGCTTTCCTCAAGTGCGGACAAAAACCGATGTGTCGTGAACGGATCCAACGGGCGTCCGCCATCGGCTGTTTCAGGGCAGGCGCAGCTGTCCCACTCGACCGCAGAAATCTGCGAAAGCGAGCTCAGAACCCGAACTTCAATTTGTGCCTGATCCATGTCCCCTCCGCGCCTGACCTTTATCTGTGACGGCGCGGGGTGGGATCAACCCGGATGCGGTGCCAAATAACCCTCGAAGGTCACATTGTCGGCAACTCTGCGCGCCAGCGCCTCCTGTTCGGGCGAACGAACGGTCCAGCACAGAATCGGCACGCCCTGCGCCTTCAGCTCGGCCACGCGGGGACTGTCCAAATCCTTTACGTCGTGACTGATGAAGCTGGCACCAACGCGATCGAAATCCCGAACGGCGCGCAAATTTTCACAGGTTTCAGCGGGCAGTGCCCAGCTGTTGGGGTCATAGGCACTGGTAACCAACCCGCGCGGCAAATCCGGGGCCAGCCGGGCCAGTTCCGCGACGCTGTGCGGGTTGAAGGACATTAATGCAACCGGACCATCGTATCCCTTCAAGGCACGGATCGCATCCTGCTCCAGTATCCCGATTTCTGGCCCCATGGCCCCGTCCTGATCTTTGAATTCGATCAGCAGCGGTACTTTTCCGGCGACCAGTTCCAGTACCTCGTCCAGTGTCGGAATGCCGTCGTCAGCGCATAGCAATTGCGTGGCCTGGGCCTGTTCGGCGCTGATCTGACGGATCGGACCCGGCTGGCCGGTCAGACGGGCCAAGTCATAGTCATGAAAGACCATCGCCCGACCATCGGCGGTAAGTTGCAGATCGATTTCGATCCCATAGCCTGCGTCGACTGCGGCACGGATTGCCGCCCGGCTGTTTTCCGGGCGGCTGTCAGATTTGTCATGCAGTGCCCGATGCGCGATCGGGCTTTGCAGGAACTCTGCTGGCAGAGGCGGTGTCATTGAACCTCGAAAATGCCTTCGATTTCGACGGCAACACCCAACGGCAGAGACGCGGCGCTGACAGCCGAGCGCGAGTGGCGGCCGGCTTCACCCAGTGCTTCGACCAAAAAGTCGGAGGCGCCGTTGATCACCTGCGGTTGCGCCGTAAAATCGGCTGTCGAGTTCACGAACCCGGTCAACTTAATCACACGCACCAATTTATCGATGTCGCCGCCACAGGCCGCCTTGACCTGTGCCAGAAGGTTGATGGCGCAAACCCGTGCCGCAGCCGCGCCTGCTTCCACATCCATGTCCTCACCCAGCTTACCGGTGATCAGATCTTCGGCCTTGGAAATCTGGCCCGAGACGTAAACGATGTTACCGACGCGCACGAAGGGTACGTAATTCGCCGCCGGCGCAGGTGCGTCCGGCAGATTGACGCCCAGGCTGTCCAGTTTTGCTGCGATGCTCATGAGTTGATCCTCATCAAAATTTCGACTCGCGCGGACGCTAACCGGGATGGCGCGCTTCGAAAAGTCGGAAACCGGCATTTTCGTCATCTGCCACGATCTGAGCGTAAGTTCTCTTATTCCGGCAGTGGTGATTTCGGTCACTTTACCGGATTGTGTTTGTCGGGTTAAAGGCTAGGTGTTTCAATTCCAGTTTGAAACTTTTATGTGTCAGCAACTTGAGGCCCCACCGCCCGGCCGCAGCAGTATCGATTGAATGCCGGACAACATTGAGCTGGCGATCTGGAGTAACGAAAGACCGTGTCGAGCAGATTCCGTTTGAAACATTTTTTCATGCTGTCCGTCATGGCAGTGCTGAGCGCCTGCGCAACGCAGCCGCCGGAAGAAGCGGCCCGTGGTGAGATCTTCGATCCTTACGAGAATGCGAACCGTGGCATTCACAAGTTCAATCTGGGGGTCGACCGGTTTCTGTTTCGCCCGGCCTCGAAGGGCTATGTGAAAATCGTGCCCGACCCCATGGTCACCAGTTTCAGCACTTTTGCCGAGAACCTGACTTTGCCCGGACAAGCAGTCGATTACCTGCTGCAGGGCAATCTCAAGCAGTCCGGCAACGCGCTGCTGCGCTTTGTCATCAACATGACAGTTGGCGGTGCAGGCTTGTCGTCGCCCGCAGATGAATTGAACCTGCCCCCTGTGGATACCGACTTTGGCGAAACGCTGCATGTCTGGGGCTTTGGCGAAGGCGCGTATGTCGAGCTGCCCTTTTATGGCCCGTCGACCACACGCGATGCCGTGGGCGTTGTGGTCAATCTCTTTTCGAATCCGATTAACTTCAGCCCGACACGCCCGGCGGACAACCTGGGTGTCTATGCCGAGATCGTCCGGCGGATGGGTGACCGGGGCCGGTTCTCGGATACGGTCGACTCGATTTTATATGAAAGTGCAGACAGTTACGCGCAGGCTCGCCTGATCTATCTGCAAAACCGTCGCTTCGAACTGGCAAGGGATGACGAAGAGGCCTATCTGGGACTGTATGACGACCCCTATGCCGTAACCGGGACCGACCCCGTCAGAGACCCCTATCTCGACCCTTACGAGGACCCCTATGCCGAATAACCTGATGAACCGTCGCCGATTTGTCGCAACGGCCCTGACCGGGCTGGCGGCTGTCACATTACCCCTGCCCGCATTTGCGTTGACCGAGGACGGTGCCAAGCAACTGGTCAATAGCGTGGTCGCCGATATCACTCGTGTCATCGAGTCCGGCAAATCCGAAAACGCTATGCTGCGAGATTTCCAGAAGATTTTTGTACAATATGGCGACGTGCCGATCATGGCGCGCTATGCCCTGGGTGTCGAAGCCCGCAGCGCGTCCCCTTCCCAGATGCGCCAGTTCACCAAGGCGTTCGAGCGTTATATCTCGCGCAAATATGGCCGCCGGTTCCGCGAATTCATTGGCGGGGAAGTGACCGTTCGCAATGCGCGCAAGATCAAGGCTGGGTATGAGGTCAGAACCTCGGTCAAGCTGCAGGGTTCGGCGCCGTTTGACGTGACCTTCCTGGTGTCGGACAAATCCGGTAAAGGCAAATTCTTCAACATGTTTATCGAAGGCGTGAACCTGCTGCTGACCGAACGGACCGAGATCGGGGCGATGCTGGATGCACGCAAAGGCAATCTGAACCAGTTGATCAAGGACCTGAACAAGACCGGCTGATACGGTCCGCGTTTTTCTGAATAACAGCCGCGCGATCACCTCGCGCGGCTGTTTTCTTAGTTCAATCGTTCACCGGTTTCTTTCGCGAAATAGGAAACCTTGCTCATATCGAAAGCGAGATTCAGCATCTCACCCGCCTGCGCGCTGGTTTCCGCATGCAGACGCGCCGTCACCTGTTTGCCACCCAGTTCAGAAACCACGTAAGTGTCCGCGCCCGCAGGTTCGACCATGTCGACCAGACAGGCGGCCTCCTGCACCCCAGCACCGGCCCGGAACCCGGCCTCGGCAATGTCTTCGGGGCGCAGACCCAGAATGACATCCGGTGGCAATGACAGGTCGCGCGCGTCGGTGAGCACGAGAGGCTCTCCAGCTTCGCGGGCTATCGAAATCTGAGTTCCGGATCCGTTTTTTGTTGCTTTCGCCGGGATCAGGTTCATCGCGGGTGAGCCCATGAAGTCGGCTACGAACAAGTTGGCCGGATTGTTGTAAATCTCGGCCGGGCTGCCGATCTGTTGCACGATCCCGCCCTTCAGCACCACGATCTTGGTCGCCAATGTCATCGCTTCGATCTGATCATGCGTCACATAGACAATCGAGGCATCCAGCGTCTGGTGCAGCTTCTTGATTTCGGTCCGCATCTCAACCCGCAGCTTGGCGTCGAGATTCGACAGCGGCTCGTCAAACAGGAACAGCTTTGGATCGCGCACCAACGCCCGGCCCATTGCCACACGCTGACGTTGCCCTCCCGACAACTGGCTGGGACGGCGGTTCAGCAATTGCTCGATCTGCAGCAGGGAGGCGACCTCTTTCAGCTTCGCGTCCTGCGTGGCCTGATCGACGCCCCGCACCTTCATGCCGAAGGTGATGTTCTTGGCCACCGACATGGTTGGGTAAAGCGCATAGGACTGGAACACCATGGCGATGTCGCGATCCTTGGGGCTGACATGGGTCATGTCCTTCCCCCCGATGGCCAGCGTCCCGCCGGTGATCGGCTCCAGCCCTGCAATACAGTTCAGCAGGGTGGACTTGCCGCAACCCGACGGGCCGACCAGCACTAGGAAGTCGCCCGGTTCGATCGAGATGTTGATGTCCTTCAGAATCTCGGTCGCGCCGTAATTCTTGTAGAGGTTGTTGATATCGAGGATGGGAGCCATGGGTCTTATCCCTTCACGGAACCGGCGGTCAGGCCGCGGATGAAATACTTACCGGCAACGACATAGACGAGCAGCGTCGGCAGCCCCGCGATGATCGCGGCGGCCATGTCGACGTTGTACTCTTTGACGCCGGTGGTGGAGTTTACGATGTTGTTGAGCGCCACGGTCACAGGCTGCGTGCCCGCCTGGCTGAACGACACGCCGAACAGGAAGTCGTTCCAGATCTGCGTGAACTGCCAGATCACGGTCACCACGATGATGGGCAGAGACAACGGCAGGAAGATCGACCAGAATATCCGCAGGAAACCAGCCCCATCGACGCGCGCCGCCTTGGTCAGCTCGGACGGAATGGTGACATAGTAGTTGCGGAAGAACAGCGTGGTGAAACCAAGGCCATAGATCACGTGGACAAAGATCAGGCCCGGAATGGTGCCCGCGATGCCCATGATACCCAGCAGACGCGCCATCGGCAGCAGGACCACCTGAAACGGGATGAAGCATCCGAACAGCATCAGCGAGAAGATGATGTTGGCGCCTTTGAACCGCCACTGCGCTACGACATAGCCATTCAGCGCGCCCAGCAGGGTTGAAAGGGCAACCGCCGGTACCGCGATCAGGACGGAGTTCCAGAAATAGGGCCGCAGACCTTCACATTGGATACCGGTACAAGCGCTGGACCATGCGGTTTTCCAGGCATCGAGGCTGACTTCGCGCGGCAGCGAGATCAGGGACCCAGTGCGGATTTCCTCAAGGCTTTTCAGCGATGTGGTCACCATCACAAACAGCGGCATCAGGTAGTACAGCGCGAAGAGGCCCAGCAGGACATAGAGCAGCCAACGCAAGGCAATCTTGCCGGTGGCTCTCTGCGAGCGGGTTCGGGTTTGGGGCATCGACAGATCAGTCATTTTTCGCCCTCAGCTCTGAGTAAAGGTAGGGAACCACGATGGCAAAGACGACCAGCATCATGATCATCGCTGACGAGGCCGCCTGACCGATGTCGCCGCGCGAAAACGCCATGGCGTACATGTAGGTGGCGGGCAGATCAGTCGCGTAGCCCGGGCCACCACCCGTCAAGGCAATAACCAAATCAAAGCTTTTGATCGCAAGGTGGGCCAGCACAATGAAGGCGGACAGGAAGATCGGGGCCATCGACGGGATGATGATTGCGGTATAGATGCGCCAAGTGGGGATACCATCGACCTGCGCGGCCTTGATGATCTCTCCATCCACCGACCGCAGGCCAGCCAGAAACAGCGCCATGACGAAGCCCGAGCTCTGCCAGATCGCGGCAATCACGATGGTGTAGATCGCGTAATCGGGGTTCACCAGCCAGTCGAATTCAAAGTTTGGAAAACCCCACCCCTGCACCATGGATTCGATGCCCAGACCCGGGTTCAAAATCCACTTCCACGCTGTACCGGTCACGATCATCGACAGCGCCATAGGGTACAGATAGATGGTGCGGATCGCTCCTTCGACGCGGATTTTCTGATCCAGCAGGATGGCCAGCAACAGGCCCAGTACCATCGCGATGACGATGAACAGCGCGCCAAAGATATACAGGTTGTTGATCGCCGTATCCCAGCGGGGCGAGTCGAACAGGCGTTCATACTGGATGAAGCCCTTGATCTCGTATTTCGGCAGTAGTTTTGATCGTGTCAGCGACACCCATGCGGTCCATCCGATAAATCCGTAGACAAAGATCAATACGGCGATGAACGACGGTGCCAGCACCACCTTGGGCAGGTGGTTTTCCAGCCATTCGGACATTTTAGCCTCCGGGGAAAGATGCTCTGCCCCGCAGTATAGGGGGCAGAGCGTATTGGATCAGTAGCTGTTTGCCACTGCGTCCGCCAGTTGCTGAACCGCGTCAGCCGAGGACATATCCGAGTTGAAATGCGCGGTCACAACGTCGGTGATCGCACCGGCCTGCGACCCGCGCAGCGCCATGCCGTGGGCATAGGACGGCAGCAACGAACCGCCAGCCGAGGTCGAGCCCATATCTTCGGCCGAGATTTTGGCGCAGATGTCGAACGCATCCAGAGCCACATCGGTCCGCGCCGGGATCGAGCCCTTGTTCAGGTTGAACACTTCCTGGAAGTTCGGTGCCACGATCAGCTTGGCCAGCAGTTCCTGACCGGCGCGGTTGTCGTCGCCTTCTACTTCGAACATGGCAAAGCTGTCGACGTTGTACAAATATCCGTCGCCGGGGGTCGAGGCGCACAGGAAATCTTCGCCGGGGGTTTTGCCAGCGGCCAGGAATTCACCCTTGGCCCAGTCACCCATGATCTGGAATGCCGCTTCGCCATTCATCACCATGGCGGTGGCAAGGTTCCAGTCACGGCCCGAGAAGTTTTCGTCAACAAAGCCACGCAGGGTGCGCATCTGGTCAAAAACCTGAACCATGGTGTCAGAGGTCAGCGCCTCGGGGTCGAGATCAACGAGAGCCTTCTGATAGAACTCCGGCCCGCCCAGACCCAGAGCAACTGCCTCGAACACGGTGGCGTCCTGCCAGGCCTGACCGCCATGCGCCAGCGGGATCACACCGGCAGCCTGCAGTTTTTCTGCCGCGGCGTTGAATTCGTCCCATGTGGTCGGCATTTCGATGTCGTTTGCGGCCAGAACGTCAGCGTTCGCCCAGATCCAGTCGATGCGATGGACGTTTACAGGGGCGGCACACCACGTGCCTTCGCACATCATGTGACCAGCGATCGACGCGGGCAGAACGTCGGCCCAGCCCTCGGCTTCGGCAACGTTCGAAATGTCAGCCAGCACGCCCTCTTCATACCATTCCTGAATCGCAGGGCCTTTCAGCTGAACCGCGGTCGGTGCGTTACCTGCCAGGACACGTGCACGCAGTGCGGTCATCGCGGCATCACCGCCGCCGCCCGCGACGGGCATATCGGTCCAGGTACCGCCGTTCGAGGCGAACTCTTCCTGCAGAACGGCCACTGATTTGGCCTCGCCGCCGGATGTCCACCAGTGCAGAACCTCCGCCTGCGGTTCCGCCACAACGGACGACCCGGCCGCAACGGCCAAAGTCGACACGGTGGCAAATGCAAAACGTTTCATTTCTTGTCTCCTCCCTGAGAATTTCTTGCCGCCCAGACGGCAGCCATGTGCGCCATTCTGAGGCCATTATGCCGTCTGACAACGGATAATCCGGGTCAAAGCACTGACAAACGGGAAATATTCACCGCTTTTGTTACAGCATGTTACGTTGACCTTGAATCCGTTGCAGAACGTTACAATTGGCGGCAGCACCGGAGGGCAGATTGGGAGGAAAAGCAGCGTGAGCATTCCGCGACTCTTGGTGGTGGATGACGATCCGGACATGCGTTCGATGATGACCCAGTTCTTTCAGCAGAACGGTTTCATAGCCCTGCCCGCCAGTTCCGAGACCGAAGTGCAGCGGCATCTGACATCCGGGCGCATCGACCTGATCCTGCTGGACGTGATGCTGGGTGACGAGAACGGCGTGGAAATCTGCGCCCGCCTGCGACGCGAACAGGATGTGCCCATCATTCTCGTCTCGGCCCTTTCGGCAGATCATCAGCGTATGGCCGGTTACGAAGTCGGTGCCGATGACTACATTGCCAAACCGTTCAACCCCCAGCTGCTGCTGGCCCGCGTCCGGGCCGTGATGCAGCGGGCGCGACGCACTCCGTCCCTGGCCTATCGTCGCCGGACCCGCACCTTTCGGTTTGGTGGTTGGATCTATGACGGCAAGCGGGATGAAGTGCATTCGCCCGAAGGCTATCTGGTGTCCCTGTCACAGCGGGAAACTGCCCTGCTCAAGGTCTTGCTAGCCAACCCGCATATCCCACTGACCCGGGACGAGATCGCCGCCGCCCTTGACGTCACCCGCGAAGCGGACAAGCCCGAGGCACAAGGACGTGCCATCGACATGCTTGTGGGTCGTCTGCGCTCGAAGATCGAGGCCAACCCGAAAGATCCGCACATGTTGCGGACCGAGCGCGGCGTGGGATATGTCTTTGCGGCCGACGTCGTGGTGGAAGAGGACACATGACCCTGCGCCTGCGCAGTCTGGGCTGGGTATGGTCACTGGCCGGGTTTGCCTCGGGAATGCTGTCGGCCGGATTGTGGTTTGCATCGTCGCAAGCCTGGGACAGATACCTGACGCGATCCTTCGTAGCCGGTTTTGCCGTCTATGAAGAGTTGCGAACGGGGCTGGGCCAAACCCCCGGGATTACGATTGCGCCTTTGCCGGCCGAGACCGCCGCCCTGGCGCAGGCCGGCATGTTCGAACAGATGCCCGGTTTTTCCGGCCGTCGATTTGTCACCAACCTGTCTATCCTGACCGACAGTTCCGCTCCGCTGAGCGGGCGCGAGCTGACTCTGGCCGTGATGTCGGACCGTTTGGTGTATCCGATTTCAGGTATCGTATCTGGCAGCGACCAGACCGGGCCCGAGAAAATGGGCAACCTGACGCGCCTATTGGCAACCTATTGCAGCGAGCCCATCCTGATCGCGCAATTCGGTCGTGGCCCGTGGCAGCAGGTGGACGGAACGGATATCTGGGGTTGCAAGGCGGCCCCGGCAGATCTTCGATTGCCAGCCATTCTTGCAGCGGTAGTGACACTTGCCGTCATTCTGACGTCGATCGGAAATGTCTCGGACAGCTTTACCCGCTTTTCGCAGGCCCTGAGGGACCGCAGGCGCCGGGGCGGGCCCGAAAGCTATGATGCTGACGGTCCGGAAGAGTTGCGGGATATCGTTTCCGCGGTGAATGCCCATCTGGATGCCGAACGCGCACAGCTGGAAAAACGTGCCATCGTGCTGTCGGGCGTCAGCCATGATCTGGGCACGCCAGCGACCCGTGTCAGATTGCGCGCGGCGCTGATCCCCGATGACGAACTGCGCGAAAAGCTTGAAGCTGACGTTGACCAGATGACGGGCATGATCGAAAGCGTTCTGACTTACACCCGGTCCGAACTGAGCGTCGAGGAACCGCGCCAGATTTCCCTTACTTCCCTCGTGGAATCGATGGTTGCCGATTATCAGGACATGGACCAGCCCGTGACCCTGAAGGAAACGGCGCCGGTGATCGTCGAGGGGGCGCCGTCGGTCTTCATGTCACGCCGGGGCCGGGGGTCTTTGACCGAAACCCGGCGCATTCTGGTCACGGCGCGTCCAATCTCGTTGAAACGCGCCCTGACGAACCTGATCGACAACGCGCTGAAATACGGCCGCCGCGCCGAGGTCACGCTGGAGACAGACGCGCAGACTGCCACCATTATTGTCGAGGACAAGGGAACCGACCTGTCCGTCGAAGACATCGAGGCGCTGCTGAAACCATTTCGACGTGGCTCGAATACCGGGTCGTCCGACGGGTTCGGGTTGGGGCTGACGATCGCCACGACCGTGGCCGAACAACATGGCGGCACGCTGCAATTCGAAGCGGGCGATCAGGGCCTGCGCGCCCGTTTGCAGATCACTCGGCACTAGGCGTTATGGCGCGTAACTGCGCACCAATGCCCCTGCGATCAGGGCCCACCCATCGGCAATCACAAAAAAAGCAAGCTTGAACGGCAAGGAAACAGTGGCCGGCGGGACCATCATCATGCCCATCGACATCAGGACGGCCGCCACGACCAGGTCGATGATCAGAAACGGAAGGAAGATCAGAAACCCGATCTGAAAGGCCCGCGCAATTTCCGACAGCATGAAGGAAGGCATCAACACCGACAATGGCGCCTTGGGCGATAGCTGCATCGCCTCTCCATCCGGTCGCAATGACGCCATGGCCTGGAACGTCTCTGTATCCAGACGGGCCGCCATGAACTCGCGAAAGGGAATCAAGGCGCGCTCCAAGGCGGGTTCCACCTCCAGAGTTTCGTCAACCAGGGGTTTGATACCAATGGTCCAGGCTTCCGAAAACACGGGCTCCATGATGAAATAGGTCAGAAACAGCGCAAGGCTGACGATCAGCATGTTGGGTGGCGATTGCTGCAATCCGATGCCCTGCCGCAAGATTGCCAGCACCGTGATGAGGAACGGGAAACAGGTGATCATGATCGCGATCCCCGGCGCAAGGCTCAGCACCGTGATCAACAGGATAAGCTGAATGGTCCGGGCCGAAATCGAACCGCCATCGCCCAGCGACAGCGACAACTCCTGCGCCGCGGCCATCGAAGGCAACAGGAGAACCACTGCCGCCGGCCAGATCAGATGGCGCATTATCCGATCCCGTTCTGCAAATCCGCAATCTCGGTCAAGCGTACTGCAAGTTGCCCGGCCTGATCGCCTTCCATTTCTTCCAGTAATCCGCGGGCAACAAGGCGATCACCGACATACAGGTCCACCGGGTCTTCAATCCGCTTGTCAAGCGTCAGAACTGCGTTTTCACCCATGTTCAGCAAATCGCGGATCAGCGGGCGCGCGCGGCCGACAGAGACGGTCACTTCAATCGGAACGGTCTCGAACGGATTGGATTTCTCGGATTTCTGGGCTTGGGGATCACTCATTTGACAAAGCCTCTTTTGCTTCAAATACATAGGCGTCGAATGCGCCGGAAATGGCGGTCAGCAAGGCTCCGCAGTCCATCTCGGACCTGGCGGTGCCGACATGCAGTCTGGCCTGACCTGGTTGCAGCGCCGTGTCTTCGATAACCTGAGGTTGCGGAGACAAATCCTGCGGTATCAGCGGTTCAACCTGCGCAGCTGTTCCGACGGGCACCCGCAGGATCATCGGCTGCCCTATTTGATCTTTCGCCAGCTCGCACAACTGGGCCACCAGACGTGCCGCAAAACCTTTATCCAAAATCTCCGGCAGAACCGTCTGGACGAGGCTTTGAAACATCGGTTCCAGTGACAGCGTCATACGGGTCAACGCCTCGTGATAAGTAAAGGACAGGTCCGACAACGCGCTGGTCAATTCGGCGCTAAGCTGATCGCGCCCCTGATCCTGCGCCTGAACGGCATCTTCCCAACCCGCGCCGTATCCTTTCTCGAATGCGACAAGACGCTGCTCCTCTAGCGCGTCATCGTCCAGCAGATGTATCGCGCCGGTGCCGACCTGAACCGAAAAGTCCTCGAGGAGATGGGCAATGGACATCACACCTTCTCCTCGCTTTCTTCAAGCCAGCTGCGCAGGATTTCAACTGTCTCCTCCTGCTTGTCGCCGATCATGGCACGCAGGCGGTCCACCGCATCCTCGCTTTTACCTCCGGTCAGCGCGGGGACATTCTGCTGGCTTTGATTGGGCAGCGGGGCGAAGTCCTGTGAGTCTTCGGTGGCGATCTCTCCTTCCAGATAGGTTGACGCATCCGCCTGCGGTTCAACGCCTGCGGGCAGCAGGGCCGGAGCTGTTGCCGGGTTCGTCAGGATCGGCCGGATTACAAACAGACCCAAAACAAGGGAAACAAGCGCCAACACGGCCATCTGGATCAACGCCATTGCGTCGAGATGGATCTTCTGCCACAGCGATGCCGCTGCCAACGTGCCCTGTGGTTCAACCGCGGGTAGATCCAGTGACTTCAGTGTAATGACATCTCCGCGCTCGGGATCAAAGCCAACGGCTGACGCCACCAATTCCTCCAGCGCATCAAGCTCGGGCTGAGGCATAGGTTCGAATGTTTCCACGCCGTCTGCGCCGACGGTACGCGTACCGTTCACAAGTACCGCCACCGTCAACCGTTTTATCGCACCGGGCGCTCGATGCACCTCCAGCTCGGTTTCGGACACTTCGTAATTTACCCGTTCACGGGTCTGGGTGGTCGTCGAGTTGGATTCGTCGCCGCCCGCCCCATCACCGTCCGGAAGGTTGGAGGCAACAGTCACCTCGGCAGACTGATTGCGCGCACTGTCCGACCGTTCCTCGACATCCGTGCTGATGGCGACGCGTCCCTTGGGGTCGAAGCGCCGCTCGCGGATCGACTCGGTCTCGGTCACTGTATCCACGCTGACCTCAACCACAGCATTGCCAGCGCCAACACGAGCCTCGATCAAGCGCAGAACGCGTTCGCGCAGCTGGTTCGCCTTGTCATCCGACGTGTCGGTAGCGGTAACCGTATCCTGCACTCCGATAACCGTGCCGTTTGAATCGACTACCGCGACATTTTCCGAAGCCAGCCCACTGACCGCCGAGGCAACCAGAAACCGGATCGCCTTGGCCTGATCGCCGGTAATCTGAGACCCGGACGGCACCAGATAGACGGATGCAGTCGGCGCAACGCTGCGCTGGAACGGGTTTGACGATCCATTGGCGATATGAACGCGTGCCTGGCTGACATGAGGGCTGCCGACAATCGTCCGCGCGAGCTCGCCTTCTTTTGCGCGCCAGTATGCGGCGTCGAACATCTGCGACGTGGTGCCGAAGCCGCTGAGCGAGTCCAACAGCTCATATCCCCGATTGCCGTTCGTCGGCAGCCCTTCGCTGGCCAGAGTCATGCGCAGCTCGTCCCGCTGTCGCCCGGGGACATAGATTGAACCGCCCTTGATCTCGTAAGGAACACCCCGCTGATCCAGCGAACGCACGATATCCCCGGCGGCACCACTTTCCAGCCCCGCGTAAAGCAACGTCATCGAAGGCGCCGTTGCAATTCGCGACATGGCGAGAACACCCAGGAACACCAGCACGACGGCACCGGCCACTATGATTTGCTTGCGCCTGTCCAAACTTGCCCAGACAGCTCCGATCTGCTGCACGCTCACCTCCGACTCGCCGACATTCTGTGCGGCTCGTCCCATGTTTGAACGATTGCCCTTAACAATCGGTTAGTCCCTGCGGGGTTATGACACTTGTCGAACGCAAGGATGAGGACGTCATGACCGACGCAACAGCAGAAGAGGCAGAAGCCCCTAAGAAATCGGGGAAAAAGGGCACGATCATTGCGGTGATTCTGGCTGTCGCGGGTGCGGCGGCCGGGTTCTTTGTCACCAGCTCTGGCCTGCTGCCAATCGGTACTAAAGCCTCGCCAATTGAGGCGGCGGATAAGGGTGAGGGCAGATCCGCAGACGCTTTGCCCAATGTCGCATTTGTCGATCTCCCACCGGTGATCATCTCAGTCGATGCGGGCGATTCTCGCCACCTGAAGTTTCACGCCCAGCTTGAGGTGAACGCAAACCATGTTGCTGAAGTGGAAAAGATGCAGCCGCGAATCATGGACGTGCTGAACAACTATTTGCGCGCGGTCGAGCTGAGCGATCTTGAGGATTCTCTGGCGCTGGTCCGAATCCGGGGTCACTTGCTGCGGCGTATTGGAATCGTGGTCGGCGAAGGACGCGTGCGCGATGTCCTCGTCATGGAATTCGTTTTGAACTAGGAGGCGAAGTTGGAACTGATAGCGGATATTCTGCTGGTCGCAGGCGCACTTGGTGCGGGGCTGTATTGCTTTGTTCTGGCCCGGCGCCTGAAACGGTTTACCGATCTTGAGAAAGGTGTTGGCGGCGCGGTGTCCGTTCTGTCGGCGCAAGCGGACGAGCTGAAGTCTTCGCTGGAGTCCGCGCGCGTGGCGTCTGATCGGTCAGGAGAAACGCTGCAGGCCCTGACCGAGCGTGCGGAATCAGTCGCCCAACGTCTGGAACTGATGATGGCATCGATGCACGACGTGATCCCGGACGATTCTGCACAAACCGAGACCACGTCGGAACCTGTGCACATCGCTGAGGACAGCCCGCCCGATCAAGAAGAAAAAGCGGAGGAGTCCGAAGCTGGAGAACCCAAGACGACGACCAAATCCGAAACAACCGTCGCGCCGATAACAGAAACGAACGCCGGGCAGTCAAAAGCCCCGGAGGGGATCATGTTCTTTCGCCACGCACGGGTGCAGGGCAGAACATCACAATGACCAAGGTGCCGAAGCATAACGGGTCAAAACGGTCGCGCGGCGGCGTTCTGACCGTGATTTCGCTGCTGATGATCGGGTCGGCGGTAATTCGTTTGGGGCTGGAGGCAGGCCCGGCGCTGGCCCGCAGCGTCGAACCAGGCAAGTCCCCAACAGATGGGTCCATGGCAGAAGGAGCTTCAGAGGCCGATTTGCAGGTTCTTTTGACTGAATTGCTGCGCCGAGAAGAAAACCTGAACCGCCGGGAGGCACTTCTTTTGGACAAGGAAAGGGCTCAGGAAATCGCACAGTTTGCAATCGAAAGCCGACTGGCCGCGCTGCAGGATGCGGAAGACTCTTTGCGCGAGACGCTGGCAGTAGCCGACAAGGCCGCAGAAACCGATCTGACGCGTCTTACGGATGTCTATCAGAACATGAAACCCAAGGATGCTGCGGCCTTGTTCGAAACGATGGACCCCGTTTTTGCGGCGGGCTTTCTGTCTCGAATGCCACCTGATGCTGCGGCAGGTGTGATGGCTGGGCTCAGCCCCGAAGCCGCATACACGATTAGTGTCGTCATGGCTGGCCGCAATGCATCAGCGCCGGAGGAATAGCTGAAATGTGCTGCCACCCCGATTTCCAAACCGCCGGAGACTTCGCATGATTGGACTGATTGGAATTGCCTGTATCTTCGTCATGGTTTTCGGCGGATATCTCGCTGCCGGGGGCAAGATGGCGATCATTTTGAAGTCGCTACCTTTCGAAATGATGATGATCGGCGGCGCGGCTATTGGCGCATTTCTGATCAGCAATGACATGAGCGCGGTCAAACACACGGCCAAGGACATGGGAAAGGTTTTCAAAGGCCCGAAATGGAAACCCGAAGACTATCGGGATCTGCTGTGCCTTCTGTTCTCGCTCATCCGCATCGCGCGCGCCAACCCCGTGGAGGTGGAGCAGCATATTGAGGATCCCCAATCCTCGGACCTGTTTTCGACCTATCCCAAAATCCAGGCCGACAAGGAGGCGGTGGACCTGATCTGCGACACCATGCGGTCGGCCGCGATGAACTACGACGATCCTCATCAGGTCGAAGAGGTTCTGGAAAAACGGATGGAAGCGAATTTTCATCACGCCATGCATTCCAGCCACGCATTGCAGACCGTAGCGGACGGGCTGCCCGCGCTTGGGATTGTGGCGGCCGTTCTGGGTGTCATCAAGACGATGGGCTCGATCGACCAACCACCGGAAGTGTTGGGAAAGCTGATTGGTGGGGCTCTGGTCGGTACGTTCCTTGGTGTTTTCCTCGCTTATGGCCTGGTTGGCCCCTTCGCGGGCAAGCTCAAGGCGGTGGTCGAGGAAGACAACCATTTCTATCAGCTGATCAAGGAAGTCCTTGTCGCGAACCTTCACAACCATAACGCGGCAATGTGTATCGAGGTGGGTCGCCAGAATACGCCGACGCACAACCGCCCCGGGTTTACCGAGCTTGAGGATGCGCTGAAGGAATTGAAGCAGGCAGCCGCATGAAACGCGTATTCACTCTGACATTGGCTCTGATCGCAGCGGCGTCGGGCACGTGGGCGCAAACCGTCAGAGTCCGATCCGGGGAACATGACGGCTACACCCGCATTGTCGTTCAGGTTCCACCCGACACCGGTTGGGTATTGACGCAACAACCGAACGGCGCGCGTTTGTCCTTGGAATTGGACAACGTGGAATTTGACACAAGTTCTGCCTTTGACCGCCTGTCCTCAGGGCGATTGACATCTTTGTCCCAGTCCGAACCCGGCGCGGCGTTGGAAATGGATTTTGGCTGTGAATGTATCGCCACTGCCTTTTTGCACCGCCAGACAATGGTTGTCGTGGACATCGCGCCGGGCGAGTACAGTCCACCCATTGAAACCGCTGCCCCGCCGCCAATTCTGCCGGTATCGGGTATTGCCGGGAACAAAACCACCCGAGTCCAGTCTTTCGGCTCAGAGCTTTCACCCTCATTGCTGCAGTTGAAGCGCCGCAGTTTTGAAACCCAGTTGATGTCACGAATTCTGCAAGGGGCGGATCGAGAGGTCGTCGATCTTGATCTGGCTGGCGTTGGTGCGCGCCAATCCGGGTACTTTGGGCCGCTGAAATCCCCTATTGAACTGCCGCAAAACCTAAATGTCTCGTCGATCTTGGACGGACTGTCAGGACTGGAGCGATCGGCGCTGCAGCAGGTTGAAACCCGGCCTACCTGTATTGCGAACGCGGAACTGGGTTTTGACACATGGTCTGAAACTCGGCCTTTCCCGCAACAAGTCTCCGAGCTGAGGGTTGGCTTGTTCCTGGAATTCGACAGGCTGGACACGATCAAGGCCGAAAAACTGGCAAAGCTTTATGCCTATCACGGCTTTGGTGCAGAGGCCGTTCAGGTGCTGAAGCTTGCACCGGAGCGAGTGGAAGAATGGGATCGGATCGAAGCGATTGCCCGGGTTATGGACGGCCGGAAGGCGATCAGTCCGAATCCTTTTGCAGATCAGCAGCGTTGCGGTGGCGACACCGCCTTGTGGGCCTTGCTGACCGAGGGCCACTTGACCGCAGACGCCCGGTCGGACGAGATCGAGCATTCCTTTTATCGCCTGCCTCCGCATCTCAAGCGCCAGTTTGGAGCGGTCGTGGCTGAGGTCTTTGTCGAGGCCGACAAGCTGGAAGCGTCTCGGCGTATTTTGAGAGCGGTCGGGCGTATTGACGAGATCGACCGGCCCGAGATGACAATGGCCAAAGCTGGTGTGGCGGCTGCAGAAGGAAATGCAGACCAGACCGAAGACCTGTTGCAGAAAGCGGCAACCGCGCCTGACGCTGGCGCAATTGCGCCTCTTGCACTTGCGCGGCTTATCGAAAAAAGATGGTCGGACCAAGGGGCAGTAACTGGACAGGAACTGGATCTTGCCGGCGCCTATGCGGTGCAGTTCCGCAGATCAGAAATTGGCCCGATGATGGAACGCACACATGCGCTGGCTTTGGGTCTGAACCAGGAGTTTGGCGCCGCGTTGGTCAGGATTTCGGCATCGCCTGATGACAAGGACTGGCGCAGAACGCACGATCAAATCTTGCAATTGCTGGCCGAGCGCGCAGCCGACGTGACCTTTCTGAGGCACGTCCTGAGCCTGCCTGAAGAAGTGCGTGAAACCTTGGCATTGGAAACGGCCGTTTCCTTATCCGAGCGCCTGACCGATCTGGGGTTTGCAGAGTTGGGGTACGCTCTGGCGAACCGGCAACATGACAACTCCCGGCGCTCGGAAAGATCACGGCTTCGCGCCCGCGCCGCATTACGGGAAGGTCGATCGCGCCAGGCTCTGATGGAACTTGCCGGAGATGGCTCGGACCCCGCCCGGCGTTTGCGGGCGCTCGCCCTTGTAGGCAGTCGGGATTTTGCAGGAGCCGCCTTGGTTCTGAGAAAGATCGGCGACGCAACCGGAGCCCAGCGGAACTTTTGGCGGGCCGGGCTGCTGGACGATGCCCGGAACGGTCCGTCAGGGAAGTACGAAACCCTGGCGCAATTGAGCCTGTCATTGGACAACCCGGTTGATCGTCAACCGCACAAGCCGTTGGCTGATGCGGCGGGATTGTTGCAGAACAGCGCCCGGATACGGGAACAAATCAGCGAGATGTTCGGCGTCCTGAGCGCCGACATGTCTGAGTAATAGCCAAGCGGTTCTTGCAAGAATCGTGAGATTTGTGAGCTAACGGAAAGAGAATTAAGGCATCAGTTCAGTGTTTTGTCGCATCGTCGTGCAATCCCGGCAGTTGACCGGTTCAAACCCGTCCGCTCTCCGGCGGGTCGTATAGCAGGTCCGCCAGGTCAGAGAATCGTGAGCCCTTTTCGATCAACCCAAAGACTGCTGCTTCGATCTTGTCGGCGCGCGCTTCGCCGACAAATGGAACCGAGAACTCCTTGAACTTTTCGACAATTTCCTGACGGGTCATCGGCACGTCTGGGCCGCCACGGGCGTTGAGGTCTCCGGAATGGAGGTTCCGCCCGTCTTTGGTAATAATCCGGACGTCCGCCCAGCGCCCTTGAGGGAACCGCATGTTGTGCTGCTCACTTTCGGCGACGTGCACGCGATTAATCAGATCCGCAACCACCGGATCCGATAGTCCGGCGCCGGTGATATGTTCGACACCAATCCGGCCGTGAATTGCCTGAACCGCAACGGCGAATGGCAGGGAATACTGCGCCTGAGATGTTGTTTGCGGCATGCCTTGAAACAGGCAGGCGGCCTCGTGAAAGCTGTTGATCTGGATGCTTTCGATCTGTTCGTGGGTCAGATCGTTATCGCGCACCAGAAGCCGAACGCCGTCAATGGCCGCATGCGCCCATCGGCAGATCGGATAGGGTTTTACGTATTGCTGGCCCATCTGCCAGACCGTGCCCAGATCGGCCCAATACGGGGCCGCGCGATCTTCTTCAATGGTGATGGCCGGCGCACCGGTAAAGCCGCGTTCAGCGAGAATTGCCGCCGACATACCGGCCAACGCACCCCAGCCTGATCCGTCATGCAGCATGGTCGGGTTGGCAATCTCACGCATCATCTGACTGCGCGGCCCATGATATTCGGCAATACCAAAAGCCTGTCGCAGCTGATCGGGCGCAAATCCACGCAAACGTGCTGCCATCGCCACGACGCCCAGCGCATTCCAAGCACCGGAAGTGTGGTAATCACTAACCGAGGCATGAAGAGCTAGGCCGGCGCGACCCGCAATCTCGTACCCGGTGATCACGGCGGACAGCGCATCGGGTCCGGTCAGATCAGGGCTATGCTCGGCCAGTGCCGCAAGGGCTGGGGCCACAACCACCCCGATATGGCCTTTGGTCGGATTGAAACCGTCATGGGCATCAAGATTGTCCGTCTGTGTAGCCGCCGCATAAGCCGCGCCAGCCAGGCTGACCGTGCGACCATCGAACAACATGCGGGCGCTGCAGGACGGATCGGAACTACCATAAAGCGACACCGCAGTTTCGCGGGCGATTATCCCGGCCTCCATTGGGCCCGCCGCGATCAGGACGCCCAACGTATCCAGCAACATCCGTGCGGCGGCTTCATGCGCGCTGTCGGGCATCTGATCGGCAGCACAGTTCAATGTGAATTCAGCGACACGCTCAAAGGCGCCGGTCATTCGGCCGTCTCCATCTGAGCAGTCGGGACACCTCGGAGACGATTGCCTTTGGGGTCGAAGGGTGGGTTTTCGAGAATTCTGGCTTTATGCGGCTTTCCGAGGATGAAGATTTCCACCGTGTCGCCCGATTGCGCAACGGACGGGTCGGCGTAGCCGATGGCCAGAGATTTATCGACCGAATAGCCATAGGCGCCCGAGGTTACCCGGCCCACCGGCTTGCCGTCGGGGGTAAAGATCGGTTCACCGCCGGATGCGTCGGCAATGTCCGTGTCAACTTCGAAGATCGACAGTACCTCGCGCGGGGCGTTGTCCTTGATTGCCAGATACGCCTCTTTATGCAGGAAATCCTTGTCGAGCTTGATCAACCCGGCCAGCCCGACCTCTTGCGGCCAGTACTCCTGAGAATACTCGCGGCCCCACGAGCCATAGCCTTTCTCGATCCGCAACGAGCCCAGCCCGCGACCTCCGACCGGGCCACCATCGCAGTGCTTTGCTGCCTCCAATAGCGCGGAATAGAGCCTGATCTGGTCTTCCTCGGCACAGTGCAGTTCCCAACCCAGATCGCCGGTAAAGCTGACACGGATCGCCAGACAGGTAACGCCCGCCACGTCGATTGTCCGCGAGCGCATAAAGCGGAACGCTTCATTCGACAGGTCGGCGTTCGTCAGACGTTGCAGCAGGTCGCGCGACTTGGGCCCGGCAACGTTGAACCCTGCGATACGGTTGGTGGCGACTTCGAACGTCGTGCCTTCGGGAAGGTCCACCATGTCGAAAAAGCGCTGATGATAACGCTCGGCCATGCCGGACCCGATCATCATGTATTCGTCTTCGGCCACCTTGGTGATGGTGAAATCCCCGGCCACACCGCCACGCACTGAGATCAGCGGTGTCAGGCAGCTGCGCCCGATTTCAGTCGGCACACGATTGGCCACCAGTTGGTCCAGCCAGTCGTAAGCGCCCGAGCCCTTGATGACGTAATTGGCGAAGTTCGAGATGTCGATGACGCCCACATGTTCGCGCAGCATCCGCGCTTCGCGCCCGACGGGTTCCCACCAGTTCTGGCGTGTGAAACCATTTGTTTCGACCAGGTCGGGCTGATCTGCGAACCACAGCGGATGCTCCCAACCGCAGTTCAGGCCAAAAACGCAGCCCATCGCTTTCTGCATCTCATAAGCAGGACGAACACGCGCCGGGCGCCCGGCGCTACGCTCTTCATTCGGGAAATGGATGGCAAAGCGGTGGGTATAGGCGTCTTCGACCCGTGCCTTGGTAAACGCCTTGTCAGCCCAGTCGCCGAACCGCGCCAAATCCCAGGCGAACATGTCATATTGCGGCTCACCCTCGATCATCCACTGCGCCGCAAGCAGGCCCAGACCGCCGGATTGCGAGAAGCCGGGGATAATGCCGGTACAGCAGAAATAGTTCTTCAACTCCGGCACCGGGCCCCAGATCGCGTTGGAATCGGGCGACCAGATCATCGGGCCATTGATCACCCGTTTGACACCAGCTGTGGCGGCAGCAGGCACCCGTTCCGTCGCGCGAATGACGTTTTCCATGATCCGGTCCAGATCGTCGGGGAACAGGTCATGGGCAAAATCCAGCGGCGTGCCATCTTCGGCCCAGAATCGCATGTCTTTCTCATAGGCACCGATCAGCAGACCATTGCCTTCCTGGCGAAAGTAATACTCGCCATCCCGGTCCGCGATGGACGGCAGGCGGCGACCCAGCGCAGCGACCTCATCAATCGCTTCAGTCACGAAATACTGATGTTCGGTCGGTTGCAACGGCAGTTCGATCCCGGCCAGCGCGGCAACTTCGCGCCCCCAAAGACCGCCCGCATTGACCACCCACTGGGTGTGAATATCACCTTTTTCGGTGCGTACGATCCACGACCCGTCGGGTTGCTGTTCAGTCCCTATTACAGGGCAGAACCGCTCAATCGTTGCGCCCATGGCCCGCGCCCCGGCGGCATAGGCCATGGTCACCCCGGACGGATCGACATTGCCGCCGTCGGGTTCATACATGATGCAACGAATGTCATCGAACTGCGCCAGCGGGTGCAGCTCCATCGCTTGCTCGCGACTGATTTCATAGAAGTTCAGACCGTAGAATCTGGCCTTTGCCTCCTGCAGACGCAGCTGATGTTCGCGATCCTCGGTCTGCGCCAGATAGAGAGATCCGGGCTGGAACACACCGCAGCCCTGCCCGGTTTCCTTCTCCAGCTCTTTGTACAGGTTCATCGTGTAATGCTGGACGCGGGTCACGTTGTTGTTGTCGTGCAGCCCGTGAATGTTCGCCGCCGCATGCCAGGTTGACCCGCTGGTCAGTTCGTCCCGCTCCAGCAAAACAACATCGCGCCATCCCAGCTTTGCAAGATGATACAGGATAGAACAGCCAACCAGGCCGCCTCCTATCACTACCGCTTGCGCATGGGTTTTCATGGGTTCTCTCCTGACTGCATCCATTCCCGAAAGTCAGCCACAGACCGAACCCAACTGATGCTCTGTTCCCGACGCGAAATGTCGGGAACAGAGTTTGATTAACAGGAAGTGATACAATCCGGACAGGCGGGCACCCGTCGGACGATCGTCTTGGCATTGTTTCACACAGGCCATGAGCGAAGTCCCGCCAACTGCATCGGCGCACGCGGCGATGTGACCAGCTATGGGTTGAACCGACGCAGAATGATTCTTTGATAGGTTCTGAGCGCGTGAAAAACGCGCCTTTGTGGCCGCAAAACGGTGGGACAGGTTGGATCTGAAAGGGCGCAACAAGCGCCTCATCCGGCTGAAATCTTGAAAAAGTTCCTAAAATGTTCTATATTTGTTCCACGGAATGCTGCAGGTGGAACGGAGGTTTTCGAGCTATGACCAACGCTGCCCGTCAAAGCTGGTTCGATGCGCCCAGCAACGATTACCACCTTCTTCCGGTCACGGACCGGCAAATGCGCTATGCCCGCGCGATCGCACAACAATCGGCACTGGAGATACCGGTCGAGGCGCAGCGGGATCGCAAGTCGATGTCGGACTGGATTTCGGCACACAAACCGCAGGACGCTTCGCCCTTCTCAAACTACCCTACCGGCAAGCAAGTTGCTTTTGCCGAGCGGATATCCCGCAGCAAACGCCGCCCGATTCCGAATGAGTGTTTTCGCGACAAGAACTTGATGTCGCGTTGGATCGATCAGAACAAATAGGCCTGAGTTAGAGCCTTATTTTCCATGATTGCGGGCGTAAAGCGCCACGGCAGCGGCGACAAACATGCCCAACAGGATATAACCCATTACGGCCTCGGCAACGGCCAAGCCGCGGCACAGTCCTATTGGCGTCATGTCACCATATCCAACGGTGGTGAACGTGACATACGAGAAGTACAGGATATCGGCCGGGCCCTCGGCGCCCGTGACGCAATGATCGTTGTACCCGAACGCTCCGTACACTGCCGCAAACAGGAAGGGGACGACCTGGATGAAAGACACACCCATCAGGAACAACAGCCGCCGGGGCGATTTGACCTGGGTCATGTAATACCAGGACTGCGAGACGATCCAGATCACCAGCCCCACTGCGGCGATCGTTCCGATCGTGTCACCGGCAGTGGCTTCGCTGAGCCGCGACAAGCCGAACCAAGCAAGAAAACTGGCCAGGACCAGACCGAGAGCGGCTAAAAGGGTCGACTTCCATTCTTCCAAGGTTCTGGGTTCGTTGGTCATAATGGTTCCGCCATGCTGGTGCGCCTCGGATCATCCGGATTCCCGCACAGGCCTGCAAGCCGAATTCAATCCGAACCCAGATGCTCGTCCCCACGTGCGCGCGCCAGCTGAATTTGCTTCTGCCGTTCCCGGAACCGCATCTTGTCCACCTCGGAGGTTTCGTTGACGCACTGGTGGCAGGACACGCCCTGCTCGTATTCCGGCCGCGTCATGTCTTCCGGAAGGATCGGGCGGCGGCAACCATGGCACAGCTTGTGGGGTCCTTCGACCAGACCGTGGCCAACCGACACACGGTTATCGAATACGAAACAGTCGCCCTGCCAAGCGCTGCCCTCCGCCGGCATTTCTTCCAGGTACCGCAGGATGCCCCCTTTTAGGTGATAGACTTCCTCGATCCCTTGTCCCAGCAAGTAGTTTGTCGATTTCTCACACCGGATACCTCCGGTGCAGAACATGGCGACTCGCTTGTTGTGAAAGCGATCTTTGTTCGCTTCCCACCAGGTAGGAAACTCGCTGAAACTTGCCGTATTAGGGTCTATTGCACCTTCAAATGTGCCAATCGCCACCTCATAATCATTGCGGGTATCGATCACCACGACATCGTCCGACCGGATCAGATCATTCCAATCTTCCGGCTCGACGTAATGTCCCACGCTGGCGCGCGGATCGACGTCCGGCTGCCCCATTGTCACGATCTCTTTTTTCAGGCGAACCTTGATCTTGCCGAACGGCGGATGATCGGAGGTGGCTTCTTTCCACTCCAGCCCGTCGCACCCGGGCAAAGCCCGGATATGCGCCAGAACCGCATCAATGCCCGCCCGCGGTCCTGCGATCGTGCCGTTGATCCCCTCATGCGCCAGCAGCAGCGTGCCCTTGACGGACTGCGCGCGGCACAGTTCCAGCAATACGGGGCGCAAGGCCGCGGGGTCGGCGAAGCGCGTGAAATGATAGAGCGCGGCTATTGTGTACATGAGCGCGATCTAATGCCGGCGCGGATCAGACGCAAGAGAGCGGATTGACGGGCACCTTCCCTGCTCATACCGATAGACCAAGCATAGGAGGCCTTGATGACTCACGCTCTGCTCGTAATCGATGTCCAGAATGACTTCTGCCCCGGCGGTGCCCTTGCCGTGACCGGCGGAGATGAGATCGTCGCTCCGATCAACGCGATGATGGACGATTTCGACGCCGTTATTCTGACACAGGACTGGCACCCGGCGGGGCATTCTTCATTCGCCAGCGCTCATCCGGGCAAGGCCCCGTTTGAGATGACGCAGATGCCTTATGGCCCGCAGGTTTTGTGGCCGGATCATTGTGTGCAGGGGACAAGGGGCGCGGCATTTCACCAAGACCTGCGCACCGATGCAGACCTGATCCTGCGCAAGGGGTTCCGCAGCACCATCGACAGCTATTCCGCGTTTTTTGAGAATGACAGAGAGACTCCTACCGGTCTGAAGGGGTATCTGGACACGCGTGGCATTCACCAATTGACGCTGGTTGGCCTGGCCACCGATTTCTGCGTGCATTACTCGGCATTGGACGCAGCCGAACTGGGTTTTGATGTGACAGTCAACACCGCAGCGTGCCGTGCCATCGACATGGATGGGTCACTCGCCGCGGCAGAGCAAGCCATGCGCGCAGCAGGTATTTCCCTTATTTAGGGTCAGTGTGTACCGCCACGCTCGGCCAGGTATTTCAGCACGACATACAGAATAATTGCCGTCGCCAGCGCAAAGCCGACACGCCCGGCCACGCTCCGCCGTTCCGGAGGGGGGCTGACCGGTTCTTGCAGCTTTGGCAGTTGCTCGGGCTTGGGATTGACGCGTACCTCGCCCGGCTTCGCGGTCCGAACATGGTGCAGGAAATCCCAAAAGTCGAACTCGCCGCAATATTCGCCCTGCAGACCCATGTTGCGGATATTCGTGAACAACCGTTTCAGAATGCGTTCTCGATCCGCAGCATCTTCGGGCGGATAGTATCCGCGGCGCGCGCCGCTGTTGCGGGTTTCAAGGCTGAACCCGGATTCAAGGAAAATTCTGCGAATTTTTGGAGATGCCGACCGCAATGCCTGCGCGGTGTCAAAGTCACGAAACAACGCGCGTACAGGGCGCGTGCCTGTCATGGCCGCAAAACCATGTTCCGGATCAACTTCGTCAGGTGCAATGGCAACTATGTCAAAATCGTACTCTAGACCCATTCACAAAACTAACCTTCTTTACCATCCCCCACCCTCCACTAACGCGTGAAGAGAACTCACAATAAGCCTGCAATGTGACTTGTCCTTGGCATTGTTACCAATTTGGCGACTCTTGCCAATTACCGCCTCGATTGATCTAA
This sequence comes from Ruegeria sp. HKCCD6647-2, assembly GCF_057221075.1. Taxonomy (NCBI): domain Bacteria; kingdom Pseudomonadati; phylum Pseudomonadota; class Alphaproteobacteria; order Rhodobacterales; family Roseobacteraceae; genus Ruegeria; species Ruegeria sp. HKCCD6647-2. Next base: position 176,748 of record NZ_JBWVBD010000001.1, read on the forward strand.
CAATCGAAATCGCAGGAGTTTCCCATGGTCGACATCGCAACGCGTGTCTACAATCACAAATGGAAAATAGACCCAATTATCAGGTCTTTAATCGACACGGACTTCTACAAACTGCTGATGTGCCAGTCAGTGTTTCGAAATAAGCCCCAAACGGACGTCGTTTTTTCACTGATAAACCGTTCGAATCACGTCCCGCTGGCCCGCCTGATTGACGAGGGGGAACTGCGCGAACAGCTCGATCACATCCGCTCGCTCAGCCTCAGCCGGGGGGAAAGCACCTGGCTGCGCGGCAACATGTTCTATGGCAAGCGGCAGATGTTCCGCTCGGATTTCATGGAGTGGTTCGAAAACCTGCGGCTTCCGCCCTATCACCTGGAACGCAAGGGCGATCAGTATGAACTGACCTTCGAAGGCAAGTGGCACGAAGTCATGCTGTGGGAAATCCCTGCACTGGCAGTATTGATGGAGCTTCGGTCGCGGGCAGTTCTGAACGATATGCGCCGGTTCGAACTTCAGGTGCTTTATGCCCGCGCCATGACCCGTGTTTGGGAGAAAATCGGCCAACTGCGCGAGATCGACGGTCTGAGCATCGCTGATTTTGGCACCCGCCGGCGACATTCATTCCTATGGCAGGACTGGTGCGTACAGGCCATGATCGAAGGGTTGGGATCCGACTTCACCGGAACATCCAACTGCCTGATCGCCATGCGACGCGAAGTTGAGGCCATCGGCACCAACGCGCATGAGCTGCCGATGGTCTATTCCGCTCTGGCCGACACGGACGAGGAATTGGCGCAAGCCCCCTACGAGGTGCTTAGCGACTGGCATGACGAACATGATGGCAATCTGCGTATCATTTTGCCCGACACCTATGGAACCAAGGGGTTCCTGGACAATGCGCCGGATTGGCTCGCGGGTTGGACGGGTATTCGCATCGACAGCGGCGATCCTGCATCCGGTGCGGAAATCGCAATTGCGTGGTGGAAATCCCGGGGCGAAGACCCGATGCAAAAGCGGATCATCTTCTCGGACGGGTTGGATGTGGACAAAATTCGCGAATTGCACGCGCAGTTTGCGGGTCGGACCAACGTCTCATTTGGCTGGGGTACATTGTTGACCAATGATTTCAGGGACCTTGTTCCGAACGACGCGCTCGCGCCTTTCTCGTTGGTGTGCAAGGCGGTTTCGGCCAATGGCCGACCGACGGTCAAATTGTCCGACAACCCAGAAAAGGCGATGGGGCCTGCGGGTGAAATCGCGCGCTACAAACACGTGTTCGATGTTGGCGCACAACAGGCATATGAAGTGATCGTCTGATCCTTAGCCGTGATAGGCGGCCACCGTTTTTAGTTGTGAAAACCCATAAAGCGCCTCGAACCCCTTTTCGCGGCCATGGCCCGATTTTCCAACGCCGCCAAAGGGCAATTCCACCCCACCTCCGGCCCCGTAGTTGTTGATGAATACCTGCCCAGAGTGCAGCCCCTTGGCCAGCCTCATTTGCCGTGCGCCATCCCGGGTCCAGATACTGGCGACAAGGCCGTATTCCGTGCCATTTGCTATTGTTAGAGCCTGTTCTTCAGTGTCAAACGGGATCAGGACCTGTACCGGACCAAAAATTTCATCCCTTGCCAGGACGTGATCGGGCGGAACATCCGAAAACAGTGTCGGACACACATAGGCGCCCAAGGCCGGGGCGTTGTCCAAGATCTGCCCTTGCGCGGCTATGGTCAGGTCTGACCCCTTCGCAAGAAAGCCGTTAACGATCTGTTTCTGACGGGCCGAAATCAACGGGCCCACACGAAGATCCTGCATGGCCGGGCCGACTGTGAGTTCCGCGTAAGCTTCCGCCATCCGCGTCTTCACCTGCTCGTAAACGCCGTTTTGAACCAGAATGCGGGACGAGGCCGAGCAGGTTTGCCCTGCATTCTGAATGCCCGCATTCACCAGAAATGGCAGGGCGGCGTCCAGATCGGCGTCATCAAAGACAAGCTGAGGAGATTTGCCCCCGAGTTCCAGCGTCACCGGCACTACGTTTCGTCCCGCAGCCTGCTGGACCAAAGCGCCAGTAGCAACGGATCCAGTGAACGAGATATGATTGACCCGAGGATGCGCCGACAAGGCGGCGCCCGCCTCGGCCCCAAGCCCGGGTACAACATTCAGCGCGCCGGCAGGCAATCCGGCTTCAATTGCCAGATCGGCAAAAGCCAGCGCGGTCAGGCAGGCCTCTTCCGCCGGTTTCAGAACACAGGCATTGCCCATGGCCAGCGCCGCACCAACAGAACGGCCTATTATCTGCATGGGGTAGTTCCAGGGCACGATGTGCCCCGTCACCCCATGCGGTTCACGCAGGGAATAAACCGTATACCCGTCCAGATAGGGGATCGTTTCACCCATAACCTTGTCGGCAGCACCGCCGTAAAACTCGCAGTATCGCGCCAGGGCAACAGCGTCCGCCCGCGCCTGAGTCAGCGGTTTGCCGACATCCGTCGCCTCAAGCTGTGCCAGATCATCCGCACGTTCCAGCACCAACTGGCCCAAACGGGTCAGAATGCGGCCCCGCTCGACAGCGGTCATGTGGCCCCATCTACCCTCAAGAGCGGACCGAGCAGCCGCGACAGCAAGATCGATATCCTGCGCGTCTCCGCGTGCGATCTGGCAGATTTCCGATCCATCCGACGGATCGACCAGAGGCAGGGTCATCCCGGACACCGGCGGAACCCATTCGCCGCCAATCAGGCACATGGTGGGATCGAACCAAAGAGAGTTAGGCATGTGGTCCTCCTGTTTAGGCTCTAACACTGCAATTCATGCAACGTTTTGGCCGATGTCTGGCAGTGTCGGAGCTGCTTCGATCAGCTTTTGGGTGTAGGGATGTCGTGGGTTTGAAAAGACCTTCTCAGTTTCACCCTGTTCGACGATCTTGCCCGCCTGCATCACCATAACGCGATCGGTGACCGTGCGCACCACACTCAGATCGTGACTGATGAACAGGTAGGTCAGGTCATATGCGTCACACAGTTCCGCAAGCAGGTCCAGGATTTGCGCGCGTACCGATACATCGAGGGCCGAGACTGCCTCGTCGAACAGGATCAGTTCCGGCCGAATGATAAGCGCCCGGGCGATGGCGATACGCTGACGTTGCCCGCCCGAGAATTCATGGATGTATTTACCCGCATCGTCCGGGCTGAGGCCGACGGCCGTCAGCATCTCGGCAATCCGTTCCTGGCGCTCCGTGGCTGCGGGCGCGGTTTCGAGCAAGTGAAACGGTTCGGTTATCAGGCGCGCAACGCGATGGCGCGGGTTGAAACTGCCAAACGGGTCCTGAAACACCACCTGCATTTTCCGACGTACGGACATGTTGGGTTTGTGACCAGAGTACACAGGCTGCCCATCCAAATAAATTCGGCCACCTTGCACGTCATCCAACCCCAATATCGCCCGTGTTAGGGTCGATTTTCCACAGCCAGACTCTCCTACCAACCCAAGTCTCTCACCCCGATTGAGCGTGAAGCTAACCCGATCCACGGCGCGATGATGGTCTGGTTGAACAAACAGGCGTTTGCGCGGCAAGCGGTAGTCGCGGATCACATCAGCCACTTCAAGCAGCGGGCGTGGATCCCTTGCTTCCGGCAACGTGACCTGATGGCCGGACGCCTCGAACAACATGCGGGTATAGGGGTGTTGCATGTGCCGCAGCAGGTGGTCGGTTGTACCGGATTCCACGACCTCTCCATGGCGCATTACAACGATCTGATCCGCCATGTCGGCCACAACAGCCAAATCGTGAGTGATCATCAGCAGACCCATCCCATATTCCCGCACCAACCCTTTCAGAAGGTCCAGAATCTGCGCTTGCGTCGTCACATCCAAAGCCGTTGTCGGCTCATCCGCTATCAGCAGCCGAGGGCGCAAGGCGATTGCCATAGCGATCACAACCCGTTGCCGTTGCCCACCGGACAACTCATGTGGATAGCGGGAGAGGGGAAACCTGTCGGGCGGCAGGCCGACGCGCGTTAGAACCTCTTGCGCGCGCTGCCGCGCCTCGGACCTTGGCATGGCCTTGTGAATCAGAATGGTTTCCATCACCTGATCGCCGATTGCCTTGACCGGGTTCAGGGCGGTCATCGGTTCCTGAAAGACCATCCCGATGGATGCGCCGCGCAAGGCGCACATCTCAGGTTCGGTACAGTCCAGCAAGTCATGCCCGCCCAACAAAATCGATCCGGCGGCCTCGGCCCCGTTCGGCAGCAGTTGCATGACCGCCAGGGCCGTCATTGATTTCCCCGAACCGCTTTCCCCGGTCACCGCCGCAATCTGGCCCGGTTCTATCGCAAGGCTGAGGTTTTTGAGGATTGGCGTGCCGTGAATGGCCAGCGAGAGGTTATCGATCTGCAGCAAACTCATGTGCGGGCCACCCTGATGCGTGGATCCAGCCAGTCGCGCAGGCCATCGCCAAGCAGGTTCAACCCAAGAACGGTCACGATGATGGCAAGCCCGGGAATCAGAGCCAAATGTGGGGCAAATCCGACCATTGTCTGCGCATCGGCCAACATGCGGCCCCAGCTTGGCGTGGGCGGTTGCGCGCCCAGACCGACGTAGGACAACCCCGCCTCGGCCAGAATCCCAAGGGAAAACTGAATGGTCCCCTGAACGATCAACAGGTTGGCGACATTGGGCAGGATGTGCTCGGCCGAGATGCGCGCCGCGCCCTTGCCGGCGACCCGCGCGGCGAGGATATATTCCCGCTCCCACAAAGACAGGGCAGCACCGCGGGTGATGCGGGCAAAAACCGGGATGTTGAAAATCCCGATGGCAATGATGGCGTTGATTGCGCCGGCGCCGAATACGGCAGTGATCAGGATGGCAATGACCAGAGAGGGGAAGGCGAAGACCAGATCGTTCCCACGCATGATCACCTCATCCAGCCACGACCCTTTGCGCGCCGCCGCTGTCAGGCCCAACGGAACGCCCAGGACCATGCCGATCCCCACAGCCACCAGAGCCACTGCAATCGAGGTCCGCGCACCGACCATGATCATCGACAGCATATCGCGCCCGAAATGATCCGTTCCAAGCCAGTTCTGCAGGTTGGGGGGGTGCAGCTTGGCCGGAATGTCCAGTGAAGTGTGGTCGTAGGGTGTCCAGACAAGCGACACGAGAGCCGCCAGCAACACCAGCGAAGACAAGTACATGCCGAGGATCAGGTTACGGCTCATGTCCTGCTCCTCAACCGCGGGTCGACGGCTGCGTAAGCCAAATCGACGAAGAAATTTACCGTGATGACGGCAAAGACCAGCAGCATGACAACAGATTCCACCACGATCAGGTCGCGCGCCGAGATCGCCTGAAACACCAACCGACCAAGGCCGGGCAGATAGAACACCTGTTCAATGATGATCGACCCTGCCAGGAGGAAGGAAAACTGCAAGCCGATGATGGTCAGGACCGGAATCAGCGCATTGCGAACGCCATGCCGCCAAAGCGCTTGCCGCCGGGACAATCCCTTGGCACGGGCCGTGCGCATGAAATCCTCGCCCAAAATATCCAGCAGGGCCGAACGCATCACACGGGCCAGGATCGCCGCCTGCGGCAAGGCAAGCGCGATGGCGGGCAGGGTCAGGGAATGCAGCCCTGTCCAGAACCCATTGTCCCAACCGGCGAACCCTCCGGCGTTGAACCAGCCGAGTTTGATGGCAAAGACCAGCACCAGCATCATGGCAAACCAGAAATTCGGCACTGCTATGCCCAGCTGCGTCGCCCCCATCACCGCAGTGTCGCCAGTTCTTCCTCGCCGTGCGGCCGCGTAGATCCCGGCCGGAAAGGCAATCAGGGTTGAAAGGGTCAACGCATATAGCGCCAGCGGAAGTGACACCCACAGCCGATCGGCGATCATTTGGGAAACCGGGGTCCGGTAGGTGTATGAGGTTCCAAAATCCCCCACCAACATCCCACCGACCCAATTGAAATAACGCTGTGCCTTGGACACATCCAACCCAAGCTCAGAACGCAAAGCAGCCAGCGTATCGGGCTGGGCGTTTACACCCAGCATAAAAGATGCCGGATCACCCGGAGCAATCTCAATCACCGTGAAAATGACAACCGAGGCCACGACCAGGCTGACCACCAGTGAAATCAGACGTTTGAGCGCATAGCGAAGCATCCCCGCCACGTTAGGGTCGCTTGCGATACGGGTCCAGCATCTAAGTCACCAACAGATAGGCAAAAACCGCGTAGGCGACGATGGCCGCATATCCCAGCGGGTAAATCCACTTGATCGCATAATTGTCCAGCAGTCTGGCCGCACCTTCGCGACCCGATACCTTCAATCTGCGCAAAGCGACATTGAATACGATCAGCGCACCGGTCATCAGGAACATGCACTGCAGAACAAAATCCAGAAATGTCAGATAGCCCAGTTTCGGAAGATCAGCGGAAATTGCCCAGTTGAAAGCCACGAACACAAGCAGGTTCCCACCAGCGATTTCAATCCGTCGGCGGTATTCGTCGAGGAAAAACAGCGCCCAGCCGACCGAGATCAGCACCAGCATCGGCAGAAAAACCCGAATCACATAGTAGGTCAGGTGCCGTTTGCCCTCGAACACCAGCGCGACCTGATCGCTTTCACGGCCTGACAACCCAATGACCTGTGATGTCTCCATTCGGGCATTCCCCAGAATCCACTCTTCCTCGCCCAGCAGGTCGCCAAGGCCAGAGAATTCGTCCAACGGGTAATAGGACACGTAGTCGGACGGGAAAATCGAGACGACCTCAAAGTGAAATTCCTGCGTGTCGAACGGGTATTTCCGGAAATCGAAATGCGGCGCCTGCAAGGTCAGCGACGATTTCTCGACGTATACAACACGCCCGTCATATCGCAGAGAAGCCGCGGATTCGTGGATCCATTTGTTTGACTGCTGGTTGTGAATGACAAATGCGGGCAGTATCGCACCGATTTCAGCGGCATGATCTGCTAGCGCCGGTGGGTTGAAGACCCGGATCTCTCGTCCCAACGCGTCCGCGTCAAAGGCCAGCGCGGGGTCCGTCCATTCAACGCGCAACTGCACAACTGCACCATAGTTCTCGGCCTTTTGGTCAACGCTGGTGATCTGGTCGATCTTGATACCCACACCAACGTCCAATGGGTTCTCGGGCGTGCCGGCAAGCGCGTCCAACCGGCTGTCGAGGACGTTCTGCCCCTTTGCCTGCCTGACCGGTGCAAATGTCAGGCAAAGAGCAAAAACAATCAGACAAAGAACGCGAAACATAGTCATAATCTGGTACGCACGGGAACAGACATTACCGGGGCCGCCCGTTACAGCCCCGGTGATTTGTTATTCGGACCAATTGATGGCGGTCAGATCGATCGCTGCCGTCGGGGCATTTTCCCAAAGACCCTGCACACCCGCCTTGGCAACTCCCAGCTTGGCGAGCTGGAACAGGTATCCGTTGACGTAATCAGTCGAGATCAGCCGTTGCGCTTCACCCAGCAACCTTTTGCGCTCATCCGGGTCGGTTGTGGAATTCAGCGTGTCCATCAGAGCCTGAAAATCGGTGCTGTCGTACTGAAAGTAATAGTCGGGCCGCGCATAGATACCGATATCCATCGGCTCGGTATGGCTGACGATGGTCAGACCAAAATCCTTGCCCTTGAACACCGACTCCAGCCATTGTGCCCATTCGACATTGATGATCTCGGCCTTGATACCAACATCCGCCAGCTGCGCCGCGATGATCTCTCCACCCCGCCGCGCATATGAAGGTGGCGGCAGGTGAAGTGTGGTTTCGAAACCTTCGGCAAACCCCGCTTCGGCCAGCAGCGCGCGGGCTTTCTCGGGGTCATAGGCAGACTGGCCAGTCAGGTCGACATAGGCCGGGTGATGGGGCGCGAAATGCGTTCCGATCGGCGTGCCATATCCGAACATGGCGCCATCAATGATGGCCTGCCGATCGATTGCATGCGCCAGCGCCTGACGCACAAGGATGTCGTCGAACGGGGCGTTCTTGTTGTTGGTGGACAGGATCGTCTCACCTTCGGTGGAACCAACGAGAACCTGAAACCGCGGATCAGCCTCGAACTGGGGCAGGTTTTCCGGCGCAGGGAAATTGTCGAAGACATCGATATCCTCTGCCATCATTGCAGCAAAGGCGGCGGTGGGGTCAGATATGAACTTGAAGGTCGCAGTCTCTAATGCGGGCTGATCGCCCCAGTAGTTCGGATTGCGGTTCAGGGTAATGCTGTCGCCCTGAACCCAGTCGCCAAAGGTAAAGGCACCGGTGCCAACAGGGTTGGTCTTGATATTTTCGATGCTCTCGGGCGCGACGATTACCGCGTCGCCCCACGCCATGTTGAACAGGAAATTGCCGTTGGGCTCGGACAGGGTAACTTTGACCGTCAGCGGATCAACCACCTCGACGCTTTCTATCCCGGCAAACAGCGCTTTCTGGGCGTTGGCGCTGTCTTCGGCACGGGCGCGATCAAGGCTGAACTTGACGTCTTCGGCGTCCATCTCAGTACCATCATGAAAGGTGACACCATCGCGCAGGTTGAATGTATAGACCGTGCCATCGTCGGAAATTTCCCAGCTTTCGGCCAGTCCCGGAACAACCGAACCATCGCCCATGAAACGTGTCAGGCCCTCGAATACATTGGTGTAAACCACCGAATCGATAGCTTGAGCCGCAGCACTTGTCGGGTCCAGATGCGGCGGCTCAAGCTGCATCGCAATCGTGATGTCGGATTTGGCCAAAGCCTGCGTTGCGAACAGACTTGCACCCAGCGCCAGTGCGGATGCAAAGGACCGAAACACCTGCATTGTCATGAAAATCTCTCCCCTGTTGAAAACGTGCGCCCGCTGTTTTGCGGGCTTTTCTTCTACCAATGTCCCTTTAAACCTTGGGTCATTCAAGGAAATGTTCGCGCAACCGGGGTTTCTCTGGCCCATTGCAATCTGCTATGCCGCACTGCAACATGGACCCCGCAGGAGCGAGTATGAGCGCCACCGCCCGCAAAAAAGCCCCGAATGCCGAGGATATTCGCGCCCGAAAAGGCAGTGATCCCCTGGTCAGCCTGACCGCCTACACAACACCGATGGCCCGGCTGATGGATGCCCATTGCGATTTCGTACTGGTCGGAGACAGCGTTGGCATGGTGTTGCATGGTATGTCGTCGACTCTGGGCGTGACCATGGAAATGATGATCATGCACGGGCAAGCCGTGGCACGCGGGCTGGACAAGGCGATGATGGTTATCGACATGCCCTTTGCCAGCTATGAACACGACGCGTCCGATGCCTTCCGAAACGCGGCCCGGCTGATGTCGGAAACCGGCGCGGGCGCTGTGAAGCTGGAAGGCGGGGTCGAGATGGCCGAGACGATCCGCTTTCTGGTCAAGCGTGGTATCCCGGTGATGGCGCATATCGGCCTGACGCCGCAATCGATCAATACGCTGGGTGGCTACAAGGTTCAGGGTCGCGACGAACAGGCCGAGGCGGTACTGGCCGACGCCCGCGCCGTGGCCGAGGCCGGCGCGTTCTCCGTTGTGTTGGAGAAGGTTCCCCAAGGTCTGGCTGACCGGATTACCGCCGAGGTCGCGATCCCGACCATCGGGATCGGCGCTTCGGCCGGGTGCGACGGGCAAATCCTGGTTGTCGACGACATGCTGGGCTTTTTCACCGCCTTCAAACCAAAATTCGTCAAACGTTACGCTGATCTGGGTCCGTTGGCCGAAGCTGCCATCGCAGAATACGCCGCTGAAGTCCGTGCACGCACCTTCCCGGCGGACGAGCATGTCTTTGCGGATCAGGCCCCGGACCAAGGGCGCAAGGCATGACCCCTCCGATCCTGCGCCGCCTGGCCGACCTGCGCGCGCTGACCTCGCAATGGCAGCGCAAGGATGAAGTAATCGGTGTGGTTCCGACCATGGGCGCGTTGCATCAGGGCCATCTGTCACTTGTCGAAGCCGCCAAAGCAGGCTGCGACCGGGTGATCGTCACGATCTTTGTGAACCCCAAGCAGTTCAACAACCCCGAGGATCTGGCCAAATACCCCCGGACCGAACAGGACGACGCGGAAAAGTTGTCGCCTTACGGCGTGGACGTGATCTATGTCCCGGACCCGGAAGAGATCTATCCGGAAGGTTTCTCGACGACCGTAAACGTCTCGGGTCTGACCGATGTGATGGAAGGGCCATTCCGCCCTGGACATTTCGACGGCGTGGCGACCGTTGTGGCGAAACTGTTCCTGCAAACCCAGGCAAACAGAGCCTATTTCGGGGAAAAAGATTATCAACAGTTGCTGATCGTCCGACGCATGGCCCGCGACCTGGATATTCCCATCGAGGTTATCGGCTGCCCGACCGTGCGCGAACCTTCCGGGTTGGCCATGTCCTCCCGAAATCTGCTGCTGTCGCGTGAAGGGCTGGACATCGCGGCGAACATGAACGCGATTATGCGGGGGATTGCCTCCCGGCTGGCGGCAGGCGAAGTCTTTGCGACGCTGGCGCAAGAGGCCGAGGCTGGTTTGATCACAGCCGGATTTACCGAAATCGAGTATGTCGACCTGCGGTGCGCCGAAACGTTGGAGGCGCTTTCGGAAGCCTCTCGCCCGGCGCGTCTGTTCGTCACCGCCTGGGCGGATGGGGTCCGTCTGATCGACAATATTCCGGTTTCACCCGCCTGAAATCCGCTCTGGCCCGTGCATCACTGTTTGCGCTAAAGTCCCGCAAAATGAAACGGGGGAGAAGCGCAGGCATGACCTACATTCTGGCAATCGATCAGGGCACAACGTCCTCACGCGCAATACTGTTTGACGCGCAAATGCAACATGTCGGGACGGCTCAACGAGAGTTTCCCCAGCACTTCCCGCAGGAAGGTTGGGTCGAACACGATGTTGAGGACATATGGGACAGCGTTCTGACCGTCTGCCGCGAAGTGATGGAGACGACCGGAGTCACGGCCCAACAGATCGCGGGCATCGGCATCACCAACCAGCGTGAAACCACGGTTGTCTGGGAAAAGGCGACCGGAAAGGCCATCCACAACGCGATTGTTTGGCAGGATCGCCGCACCGCCGAGATTTGCGAACGCTTTCGGAAAGCCGGATGCGAGGATGACGTGACCGCTCAAACCGGCCTTCTGTTAGATCCCTATTTTTCGGGAACCAAGGTCAAATGGCTGCTGGATTCCATCCCTGGCGCCCGTGATCGCGCCGCTGCCGGTGAGCTGCTGTTCGGCACCATCGATGCATTCCTGATCTGGCGCCTGACCGAAGGGCGCGTCCATGCCACCGACGCCACCAACGCAGCCCGGACGCTGCTGTTCGACATCCACAAGGGCGAATGGAGTGCCGAAATTTGCGAATTGCTCGACATTCCCAAGGTGATGCTGCCCGACGTGCGCGACTGTGCATCAGATTTCGGGCAGACCGGTTTGCTGGGCGGGTCCATACCGATTCTGGGCGTCGCCGGCGACCAACAGGCGGCCACCATCGGGCAGGCCTGTTTCCAGCCGGGAATGATGAAATCAACCTATGGCACCGGATGTTTCGCATTGCTGAATACGGGCGACCAGCCCGTTCTGTCCAAAAACCGCCTTTTGAACACGATCGCCTATCAACTGGACGGTCAGCGGACTTACGCGTTGGAAGGGTCGATCTTCATCGCGGGCGCCGCCGTGCAATGGCTGCGCGACGCGTTGCAGATCATCGACTCGGCTCCGCAAAGCGGTGATCTGGCTGTCAACGCCGACCCGAAGCAGCATGTGGTGCTGGTGCCAGCGTTCACCGGTCTTGGCGCACCGTATTGGAAACCCGATTGCCGCGGCGCAATGTTCGGATTGACCCGAAACTCCGGGCGCTCCGAAATCGCCCGCGCCACGCTTGAGAGCATCGCATTCCAGACCCGCGACCTGTGGCATGCCATGCAGGGCGACTGGGGTTCCGAAGCCGACGTCATCCTGCGCGTCGATGGCGGGATGAGCGCATCCGACTGGACCATGCAGGGTTTGTCGAACTGTCTGGGCGCGCCTGTAGACCGCCCGGTGATGCAGGAAACCACCGCCCTTGGTGCCGCATGGCTGGCGGGAATGAAGGCCGAAGTTTACCCGGACCAGACCGGGTTTGCCGAAACCTGGGAACTGGATCGAAGGTTCGAGCCCGGTCAAAGCGATGAGGAACGCGACGCGGCCTATGCTCGCTGGCAGCGCGCAGTTCAGGCGACCATGGCATTCTAGCCGGTTCAGCTTGATTTGAATCGAAAAGAACCAGACCGCCTTAACTGTGATCTTTCAGAAGACGTTGCTTTTGCCGTGACCAGTCGCGCTTGGCCTGGGTTTCGCGTTTGTCATGGGTTTTCTTACCCTTGGCGATTCCGATCTTCACCTTGGCCAGGCCCTTGTGGTTGAAATACAAAACCAACGGCACAAGGGTCATGCCCTTGCGCTGGGTCGCGTTCCACAGATTCGACAATTCCTTGCGCGAGACCAGAAGTTTGCGCCGCCGCCGCTCTTCGTGCCTGAACACCTTGGCCTGCTCGTATGGCGCGATATAGCTGTTCACCAGCCACAGCTCTCCGTCATCAACGGTGGCATAGCTTTCGGCGATGTTCGATCCGCCTGCACGCAACGATTTGACCTCGGAGCCTTCCAGCACGATGCCGCACTCGAGGTCTTCCTCGATTGCGTAATCGAAGCGGGCGCGCCGGTTCTCGGCAATTACCTTGTAGTTCGGATCTGTCTTTTGCTTGGCCATGACGCGGAGATTTAGGCGGCTTGCAGTCCCCTTGCAAGGCAGGGTTTGATCCCGCGCTTCAAGTTTTGGCGGAAATGATCAGGTCCGGGCCGAAAATCGTGTCGGCGTGATTGTGCAAATAGATCTTGAGCCACGGCGTGAACCGATCCGGGTGACGCTGAACCTCGGCCAGCAAATCGTGATAATCGACCCAACGGATAGCCATGACTTCGTCAGGGTTGGGTTCTATCTCCAGAGGGCCGCGTGCGTGGGCCAGAAATACATCGACCACCTCGTTCTCGACCATGCCGTTGCCGACATCGGCGTGGTATTCCAGACGATGCCGATATTCGGGATACAGACCCTTGATGCCCAGTTCTTCCTGCAGGCGTCGCACGGCGCAGGCCGAGGCGCTTTCGTTCCAGTCGGGATGGGTGCAGCACGTGTTCGCCCACAGCCCCGGCGTGTGATATTTGCCCAGCGCCCGGCGCTGCATCAGGATTTCAGTGCCCCGCACGACAAACACCGACACCGCTTTGTGCTTGAGCCCTTTTTCATGCGCTTCAAGCTTGTCGACGGGGGCCAGTTCGCCCTCGACCCAGGCCGGGATCGTTATTCCCATTTGTCCTCTCCTGTTGCCGGTCGGGCAGTTCGCGCGGATGTTCCGCTGATTACCGGTTTTCCCCCAAAGTGGCGCTGATCGATCCCCTGATCAAGCGCACGAAAGGCCGCAGGGGCTGCGGCCTTTTGCACATCTTTATCTTGTCAGGTGAACGGTGTTATTCGCCCGAAACACTCACGATATAGGCGTAAACATCTTCGGCACCCGACTTCAGCTTGAAGGTCATTTTTGACTTCGCAGCCGTGTCGTCCAGATAGGTTTTCAGGAATGTCTTGGGGTCCTGAGCGTATTCCACGAATGTGGCTTCATCCCAAACCAGACCGTTTTCACCGGCGGCCACGATGCTGTCGCCGTATTTGAACCCTTCTACCGTGCCTGCGGTGCGTCCGGCGATGCCATACAGGTTGGGACCCGTCTTACCGCCTTTGACGATGACTTCACCTGCCGGGTCAGCGATCAGGTGGCAGGATTTGCATTTGTTGAAGGCTTTTTTGCCAGCCTCGGCATCGCCTTCGGCAAAGGCGGGAACGGCCAAAAGGCCGACGAGTGCTGTAGCGAGGATGCGGTTCATAGCTTTTTGCTCCGATACGAATTGGCTGCACCGAATGGACCGTCGGTGCGAAAAAGAGTCAACGCGCAGATTGCCGCGCGAGGGCATTGTGCCACTGCGGCATATAGGTCCTCCTTAACCAAAGTCATGTAAATCGGACCAACAGGGCAAAAGATCACCTTGCGCGGGTCTTGCCAGATAGATCGCGCGCGCAATGGCCCGGCACAGGCACAGGGCCGCCGCGTGACCGATCATTCCGATGTCACTGGCCTTGACCGGGCGCGCGCCTGTGCTGACCGCGAAGACCAGATCGCCATCACCTGGCGTGTGGGCAGGCACGATCGCCCGGGCGATGCCGTCGTGGGCCGCAACGGCAAACCTGTGGCATTGGGGTTTCGCCAGGATCGCATCCGTTGCGACAATGGCTATGGTGGTGTTGGTCTTGTCGGGTTCCGCGGGATGCATCACCTGCGCCTTGCGGCTAACCAGAGCCCGGCCCAGACCAGATGAAGTGTCGGGCCCCAACCCGCCGAACTCATCCCCGAATTCGAAAGGGGCAGCCCAGAAATGCCGGTCACCGGGTGTTGTGACGCTGCCCAGCGGGTTGGCCGCCACCAAGGCGCCGACCGTGACGCCATTTTCCAACACCGCAGAGGCCGAACCCAACCCGCCCTTGTGCATCGCCGCAAGCGCACCGGTGCCAGCGCCGACTGAGCCGAGGTCAAAATGTTCGGACGCAGAAACGAAAGCTGCCCTGCCCAACGCGCGATAGGGATTTTCTGACCAGCTCTTGTCGCCACCATTGAGCAAATCGAACAGGATTGCACCGGGGACGATAGGCACGATTGCCGAACCGACCTGAAAGCCGCGGCCGTCGGCAAGCAGTGCGTCCGACACGCCAGAGGCGGCATCCAGCCCAAAGGCCGAACCGCCGGACAGGGTGATCGCATCGACCCGTTCAACCGATTTGTCCGGAGCCAGCAAATCGGTTTCCCGAGTTCCCGGTGCACCGCCCATCACATGTACAGACGCGGTGAAAGGCTCATCCGCTGTCAGCACAGTTGTTCCGGACTTCAAAACATCGTCCTGCGCGTTGCCGACCTTCAGGCCAGGGACATCGGTGATCAGATTTCTTGGGCCGGGGGTCATGGCGTCTCTAACTTTAGCGTTTTCCATCAGATACAGCGTCCACCATCGACCTCAAGCGCCGCGCCCGTGATCATGCTGGCCTCGTCCGAGCAAAGAAAACAGGCGGCGTTGGCCATGTCTTCCGGCGTGGAAAATCGGCCCAATGGAATGGTGGAAAGGAACTTGGCGCGGATTTCGGGCGTGTCTTCCCCCATAAAGGATTTGAGCAACGGGGTTTCACCCGCCACCGGGCAGATGGCGTTCACGCGGACGCCGGACGGAGCCAGTTCCACGGCCATGGTTTTGGTCGCGGTAATCATCCAGCCCTTGGAGGCGTTGTACCAGTTCAGGTTCGGACGCGGCGACAGACCCGCCGTCGAGGCCACATTCAGGATGGCCCCGGCCCTACGATCTTTCATATGCGGAACAAAAGCCCGCGCGGTCAGGTAGACGGATTTCATGTTCACGTTGAAGACGCGGTCAAAGTCCTCTTCGGTGACCTCTTCCAGCGGCATTGGCAGGTGCGTCACACCGGCATTGTTTACAAGAACATCCAGATGCCCGAACCGATCCAATACGATATCCGCCATGGCCTGCACCGAGGCCGCGTCTGCCACGTCAACCATCTGGGCAATCGCATTGGGCCCGTGTTGCTTTGCCTGAACCTCGGCTGCGTCACCATTGATATCGGCGATCATAACCCGCGCCCCTTCGGACAGGAACTTCTGCACGATCCCGGCGCCAAATCCAGACGCACCGCCGGTCACGATTGCGGTTTTTCCCTCTAACCTCATGATCTTGCTCTCCCTTGCGGGATCAGACTAGCAAGGCGCGACGAAACTACCAGATCAATCTTCCGACACCTTGCCGCGCAACGCCTTCACATCTGATCGCGCTTTTTTCGCCGCCAGCCGCCGCTTGATCGAACCATATGTGGGCTTCGTCGCGATCCGTCGCTTGGGTTTGACCAATGCGCGGGCGATCAACTCTGCCAGACGGGTGCGCGCGATTTCGCGGTTTCGGGCTTGTGAACGGGTCTCTTCGCACTGGATGATGATAGCCCCGTCCTTGGTCCAGCGTCGCCCGGCCAGTCGTTTCAGCCGCGCCTTGACCGGGTCCGGCAAGGAGGGCGAGCGCGCAACCTCGAACCTCAGCTCAACAGCTGTCGAGACCTTGTTCACGTTCTGCCCGCCGGGACCGGACGAACGCACGAAGCTCTCGGTCATTTCCCAGTCTTGTAGAACGATATCGTCAGTGATGCGCAACATGGGTCAGACCTTACAAGGCGCTGGTGGAAACAGAAAGGGCCGCCCCGGTGGGACGGCCCTTCGAAAGTTCAGGAGGTGGGGTCGGTTAGATCAATCGACCAGCCGGAGCGCGCGCTCCGCCAAGGGCTGCCCTAGCAGGCGATCCCCCCGGTTGTTCCGACACCTCTCTCCAATCTCTTTCTCGACACTGGATCACCTCCTTTTCTATCTGTTGCGGTTGAGATTGAGCGTGGCACAAGTTGTGCCAAACTCAAAGCGTTTTTTACGCAGGCTGAGCGGTCAGTCGCGCAACGATCACCTTGAACGGAATCAGCGCAATCAGTGCCAGCGACAGTTTTACCAGCCAGTCTGCAAAGGCCAGTGTCACCCACAGCGGCGCGATCGGGCCCGACAGCATGAAGGGTACAGGTTCCCACGCCCAGTTGATTGCAGCGTCGGCATTGGCGCCGAAGAAGGTCACCGAAGCCGAGAACGCGATGGTGAAGAACAGAGCAGTGTCCAGCGCCGACCCGACCAGAGTCGACACAAGCGGCGCGCGCCACCAGCGACCTTCGCGCAGGGAGTTGAACACGGTGACGTCGGTCAGTTGGGCGATCAGGAAGGCGGTACCAGAGGCGACTGCTACACGCAGCGGCACGGCAGCATAGGTGAAGCCATCGCCCTGCAGCATGATTTGCGTACCGATCAGCGAACAGATGATACCGGTGACAAATCCGGCAAACACGACCTTGCGGGCAGGACCCACGCCGTAGACGCGGTTCATGATGTCGGTGACCAGAAAGGCCAGCGGATAGGTGAATGCACCCCAGGTCAGTAGCCCATCGAAGATCAGGAACTGGACCAGGATGTTGGAGGCCACAACAATGGCGGCCATGGCAATGATGCCGGGAATAAAGCTGCGTTGCATGTTTTGATGCCCGTTTTGACAAGGTAGCGGCGACTTGGCCAAGGGACCGTCCCAAGGCAAGCCGCGCTTCTAGACCTTTGCCTGGGCCCTGTCAATCGGGCAGCAGATACTCGACCAGTTCGGTGCGTTGCAGGGCAAGGAAATTGTCATCAGACACCATTGTCGCACGAAGGCGCCCCTGAGTATCACGCCAGACCGACAACCCTTCGAGGTTGTCATGCGCCCCGGTGGCGGTTTCAAACAGTATCTCTTCGGCCCTGGGGGCATCGCCTTCGATCCGCCAACGCCGCAGGCGTGAGCGGAAGCCGGTCAGCGACACGGCGCGCTCAAGAACATAGAGGCGGCCATCGGGGCCAAAATCTGCCGCCACCGGCTGAAACTTGCCATACGGGGACAAAACAAAGGGCGTCGACCACGTGCGGCCATTCCAGCGGTAGACCGGAATATCACCTTCAACCGTGCGATTTTTCTCGGTCAGGGTGAAAAGACGCCCCTGTTCATCAAGGGCAAGGGCTTCAAATGACCCATTGGACTCCAGGCTTTCAAAGGCATCGGGACGCGGCAACACCCGCGCGTTAGTGCCCGGCGCCGAGTAGTGAGCCACGCGATGAATACCCTCGAAGGAGACATAGAGGCTGCCGTCAGGTGCGATGGCGATGCCCTCTGAATCGCCAACCTGACCCCGCATGGTGCGTCCCCTGCTGGACAAAAGGGGCCACCGACCCACAATTTCAACGCTCTCGATCCGATCTCCGTCACGCTCGACCCGGGCCTTCACCAACAACGAGCGATCGCCGAGAGCGATCAAATGCCGCCCGTTTTCCGAGATGTGGACGGCAGAAAACCCGCCGAACCAATCGGCGTTGTGTTGCCATGCATAGCTGCCGAGATGGGTGGCGGTCTTGACCTCGACCGCCCAGGCTGATCCGGCCAGCAACAGCGTGGCGATCAGTTGGACTGCAAAACCGCTGTGCATTGCTGGGGCAAATCAGCCAGAACATATTCGCGGCGTTTCTTGGGCGGCGGCGCGTTCGGATCAGGCGGCGGCGGGTTCAGAATGTTGCGCACCCACTGCTGAGCCTCGGCGCAGCCGTCACCTTTGGGCGGAGGGTCTTGATTGACACAGCCGCGCGAACCTTTTGGGCATTTCAGGCGAACGTGGAAGTGATAGTGATGCCCCCACCACGGCCTGATCTTGCGCAGATAGGCCCGGTTGCCTTTTTCGTCGTTACACATCTGAACCTTGGCACCCGGAAACACGAATATTCGCGCCACCCGCTTATCCTTGGCCGCTTCTCGCAGAACCGCGTGATGCTGTTTGGTCCAGTTGCCGTTTACATAGGCGCCATTTGACCGGCGCAGAGAGATAGACGAGATATTCTCGCGCGCCTTGCGGCTCAGCCGCATATTGTCACCCGGCAGCATCCAGATATCGATGTCCAGACCCAGTTGGTGACTACGGTGCCCGGATGTCATCGGACCACCGCGTGGCTGGCTGATATCGCCGATATAGAGACCATTCCAACCCGGTTGCTTGGCTGCAAACCGGCTCAGGTCCCGTACGTAGTCAATTGCCTCGGGGTGGCCCCAGTTGCGGTTGCGCGACAGGCGCATCGCCTGCCACGTTGGCCCGGTTTCGGGCAGTTGCACCGACCCGGCAGCGCATCCGCGCGAATAACTGCCGAAGGCGGCCGGTTTTTGTTGTGAACTGACCTTCTGAGCTCCGAACAATTGCTTTGCCAAAGGCTGCGCCCCTGCGGTGTTCGCAAGCGTCAGTGTTGCCAGTATTGCGAAAAAACGTAATAAAATCATCTGCTCTGATCCCCTTCCGGCTTCACCCAGCGCATCAGGAATAGGCCCAGAATAAACAACAGAATGATCGGTGACACCCCCAGCCGCGCATTGCCGGTGACGGTTGTGGCAATCCCGATCAGCAGCGGCGCAGCGAAGGCGGTGGCGCGGCCGGACAACCCATAAAGGCCGAAACTCTCAACCGGGGTTTTCGGGTCGGTGTGGCGCACCATCATCGATCGGCTGGCCGATTGCAGGATGCCGCCCATGCCGCCGATCAGCACACCACATCCAAAGAACACCAGATCTGGCAGGTTCGAACCTTCGGGCAGCGTGATGCCGTATATCTGCGTTCTGTCCATCGACACGACAGTGGCGCAGACAAAGATCAGCACCCAGATTGATGTCAGAATGACCGGTTTAGGGCCGTATTTCTTGTCCATCTTACCACCGACCCACGCGAAGATTGCCGAGGCCAGAACGCTGACGATCCCGAATATGCCGATCTTGATCAGATCCCATTCCAGCACCAGCCGGGCATAGACACCGCCAAAACTGTAAAGCCCGTTCAGCGCATCGCGGTAGAACATGGACGATCCCAGATATGCCGCCAGGCTGCCCCGGTGACGCAGGGCGGCAATGGACTTGCCCAAAAGCCGCAACGCCTCGCCTACGCTGCCTTTTTTGTCTGTCTGGGGATCATCCCGCACCCACAGGAAGTAGGGCACCATGAACAAAACGAACCATCCGGCGGTGAAAGGCCCGACAAAGCGCGTGCCCTGCTGCCGGGATGCATCCAGTCCGAACAACGGATCCATCCCGATCAAAGTCTTGCCGTTCGATTGCTCGACAAACAGCGCCAGCATGATCGCCAGCGAGATCAGCCCGCCGAAATAGCCAAACGCAAACCCCGATCCCGAGATCTCACCCACTTCGTTGTCGTCGCCCAGATCGGGCAATTGAGAGTTGATAAAGATCAGCGCGTATTCCGCACCTACAAAACCCAGCCCGAACGCCGACAACATCAGCCACATGTTCGAACCATCGGGCATCGTGTACCACAACGCGGCAGAGCCCACCGCGTACATCACTGAAAAGGCAAAAATCCACGGGATGCGCCGGCCCGAGACATCGGCCAAGGCCCCCAGAAGCGGCGCGCCAAAGGCGATGATCAGCCCGGTGATGGTCAGGCAGTTGGCCCAGACCGTCTGCGCCCGCGCCGCAGCGGCCTGCGCGTCGAGGCCGGTATCCGTGAAAAAACCGGCTGCAACACCCGCGAAATACGGACCGAAGACAAAGGTCACCAGTAGCGTGTGATAGGGCTGACTGGCCCAGTCGAAAAACCACCAGCCCCAAATGCGCTTGCGCCTGGAAATCTCTGCCATCTCTGCCCCTTATGCTCTTTGTCTTCATAAGACGGACCTTTCAGCCAATTCGCAAGCGTTCTATTCGGGCGGTCTTGCTCTTTGCCGCCGGGGCGCTTAGGTCTCAACGGATATGAAAACGGAGTGCCCATGCTGTCGCTGATCCAAATCCTGCTGCTGATCCTGGACATTGTCTGGTTCATCATCCTCGTCCACGTGATCATGAGCTGGCTGATCAATTTTCAGGTATTGAACCTGCACCAACAACTGGTGGCGCAGATCTGGTACGGCCTGAACCGTATTCTGGAGCCGATCTATGCCCCGATCCGGCGCATTCTTCCCAATATGGGCGGGCTTGACCTGACCCCGCTGGTGGTGTTGGTCGGGGTCTATGCGCTGCGGATCATCTTGATCAACAATGCGGTCTATTTCGTCTGACCTCTTGTTCACCGAATCTTAGTATGTGATTGTCCTGTCTTAAGAGCAGATAAACCTTAAAACAGGGCCACCCCGCACATGTTCGACGCCGCACCGATGCTGCGAGATGTCTTTGGGTTCGACGCCTTCCGACCCGGGCAGGAAGAGATTGTCGATGCCGTGACCGCAGGCGAAAACGTGCTGGCCATCATGCCAACCGGCGGCGGTAAATCCCTGTGTTTCCAATTGCCTGCACTGATGCGCGACGGGCTGACGGTGGTGATCTCCCCGCTGATCGCCCTGATGCGCGATCAGGTGCGCGGGCTGCAGGAGGCAGGTGTCGAGGCCGGGGCCCTGACATCCGGCAACACACCCGAAGAAACCGATGCGGTGTGGCAGGCGCTGGAGGCCGGGCGGCTGAAGTTACTCTACATGGCGCCGGAACGTCTGGCGGCCGGATCGGCGATGGGAATGCTCCGCCGGATCAATGTCAGCCTGATCGCCGTGGACGAGGCCCATTGCGTCAGCCAGTGGGGACATGATTTCCGCCCCGATTACCTGCGGATCGGAGAATTGCGGCGGGCGCTGAAGGTACCGCTGGCCGCTTTCACCGCCACAGCCGACGCGGAAACGCAGGATGAGATTGTCGAGAAACTGTTCGACGGCAGCGTCCCCCGCAAATTCCTGCGCGGGTTTGACCGGCCCAATATCCACCTGGCGTTCGCCGCCAAGGACGGGCCACGCAAGCAGATCCTTGGTTTTGCAGACGCCCGGAAGGGTCAATCCGGCATCGTTTATTGCGGCACCCGCAACAAGACCGAGGTGTTGGCGCAGGCGCTGCGCGCCGAGGGTCATACCGCCTGCCACTATCACGGCGGGATGGAGGCCGAGGACCGTCGCGTCGTCGAGACCCGTTTCGCGCGCGAGGATGGGCTGATCGTCGTCGCTACCGTGGCCTTCGGCATGGGGATAGACAAACCGGATATCCGCTGGGTCGCCCATGCGGACCTGCCCAAATCGATCGAAGCCTATTATCAGGAGATCGGACGCGCCGGGCGAGATGGGGGCCCGGCGGAAACCCTGACCCTGTTCGGCCCCGACGATATTCGCCTGCGCCGCTCGCAGATCGACGAAGGCTTGGCCCCGAGCGAACGCCGCATGGCCGATCACGCGCGCCTGAACGCTTTGCTGGGTCTGGCCGAGGCGCTGGAATGCCGCCGCCAAACACTGCTGGGTTATTTCGGAGAACAGGCCGCGCCGTGCGGCAAATGCGATCTCTGCGACAGCCCGCCCGAGGTGTTCGATGGCACCACGCCGGTTCGTATGGCCCTGTCCGCCATCCTGCGCACCGAGGAGTGGTTCGGTGCCGGGCATCTGATCGACATCCTGTTGGGCAATGAAACCGACAAGGTCCGTGCGCGGCGTCACGATAACCTCTCTACCTGGGGCATCGGCAAAGAGTGGTCGCGCCCGCAGTGGCAGGCGATCTTCCGGCAGATGATGGGCCACGATCTGGTGCGCCCAGACCCCGAACGCCACGGCGCCCTGCGCATGACCGAGGCCGCAAAACCGATCCTGAAGGGAGAGGCTCAGATCAATCTGCGCAAGGACACGATCCGCAAGGCGAACAGGCGGCCCGCGGTCAAGATGATGGTGTCCGAAGAAGATGCACCGCTGCTGTCCGCGCTCAAGGCCAAGCGCCGCGCATTGGCTGAGGCCGCGCGCGTCCCGGCCTATGTCATTTTCCCCGACCGGACCCTGATCGAGATGGCCGAAACGCGCCCGACAACACTGGACGACATGGCCCGGATCAGCGGCGTGGGCGCGAAAAAACTGGAGCGTTATGGGGCAATGTTCCTTGAAGTCCTGACCGGTGCGGTCGAGGAACTGCACCCGGCGCGGCGTAAACTGGCCGGGCGCGATCAGGGCGATATCTACGACCGGTTGCTTGAAGTTCAAACAAGGTTGTCACGTGGACCGGAAGGGATCGACAAGCCGCTGACCTGCTCTGCCTCGCAACTGGCCAAAGTGGCGCAGCTGCGGCCCGACGACCCGCGCGGCATGGAGCAGGTTTTGGGCGACCGCCGTCACGAAAGGTTTGGCGCCGCATTTCTGGACGTGCTGCGCCGGGCGGGCTAGATACGCTCGGGACAGGCAAGGATAAGGGGCGGATATGCTGGTAGTGATTTCCCCGGCCAAGCGGCTGGACTGGGCAGAGCGGCGCGTCGAAGTTACGCAGCCCGACTTTCAGGATGACGCGATCCGGCTGTCAAAAACCGCCCGCAACCTGACGCTGGGCAATCTGAAAAAGTTGATGGATCTCAGCGATGATCTGGCACGCTTGAATCGTGACCGCTATCGCGCCTTTTCCGATGCACCTTGCGCGGATGTGACCCGACCGGCCGCGCTGGCCTTTGCCGGGGACACTTATCAGGGGCTTGAAGCAGCCTCTCTTGACGTCGATGAAATGGCCTGGGCGCAAGACCACCTGCGCATTCTGTCCGGGCTGTACGGCGTGTTGCGCCCGCTGGATGCCATTCAGGCTTACCGGCTTGAGATGGGCAGCAGGCTGAAGACCCGGCGCGGCAGGAACCTGTACGAGTATTGGCGTGATCAACTGAGCAAAGCTCTGAACAAACAGGCAGACGAGATCGGGACTCAGGTTCTGGTCAACTGCGCCAGCCAGGAATACTTCGGGGCTGTCGACCTGAATGCCCTGAAGCTTCGCGTTATCACTCCGGTTTTCATGGAAGACAAAGGTGGCACCCCAAAGATCGTCAGTTTCTTTGCCAAGAAGGCGCGCGGCGCGATGGCGCGATATGTCGTTCAGCATCGGCTGACCGATCCTGCCGGACTCAAGGATTTTGACACCGGCGGTTATGAGTACCGCACCGAGCTGTCTTCGGAAGACAAACCCGTTTTCGTGCGACCCTATCAGGCCTGATCGCAATCCGGCTTGGGGGCGGGCGGCTGCGCCTCAGACGGGCAGTGGTCCATGATTGTTTGCAGGATCAGGTTTTTGTGCAGGGGTTTGGTCAGGTAGTGGTCCAGCCCTGCCGCCAGAATACCCTGATCGTCCCCCGCCATGGCATGTGCAGTCAGGGCGATGATGGGCACCCGGCGCGGCGTTCCGATTTCGCGCCGCCTGATCTCGGCAGTTGCTTCTTTACCGTCCATTTTTGGCATTGAGATATCCATGAAGATCAGGTCGGGGTCGAATTCGGCATAAGCTTCGACCGCCTCAATCCCGTTGGCCACGAATTGCAGATCGATGTACAGATTCTTGGTCATCTTTTTCAGGATCAGTTGATTGGTCCGGTTGTCCTCGGCGGCCAAGACCCGCATCAGTCTCTGACCTTGGGGTTTTTGCGCAGAACCCACTATGTCTTCGTCGGGCTTCGTATGGTCCTTCGGAGCGAAAACAGGCGCGCCAAGGGCCATCAGCCGGGAATACAACTCGGCCCTCGGGATGGGTTTCTGCAGCACCCCTTCGATCAGGCGATGGGCAGGGTCGGCATGAATTACGCCCGGATTAGCGGACATCACGACGATCGGCAGATCGCCCCAGCCCCGCTCGCGCAGAGTGGTGGCCAGTTCCAGACCATCCATATCCGGCAGGTCCTGATCGCAGAGAACCAGGTCAACCGATCCGTCAACCGCCTTCAGCGCCTCGCCGCCGGTATTGCAGACGGTGACGCGAGACCCCAACCGCCCCAATTGCTTGGTCAGGATCGCGCAATTCACGGCCAGATCTTCGACGACCAGCACATGCTGCAAACGCCCGTCCAGGTCGGGCGGGGCGGGTTGCGGTCCCTCGGCGGTGGGCAGCGAGATACGGAAACCAAAACATGAGCCCCTGCCCACTTCGCTTTCGACCCAGACCTTGCCGCCCATCATCGTGATCAGACGATTGGTGATGGGCAGCCCCAACCCCGTCCCTTCAAACTGGCGGTTCCTCTCATCCTCGACCTGATTGAATTCGCCGAAAATATGCCCCATCTTCTCGGGTTCGATGCCGATACCGGAATCCTCGATCGCCACGTGAATGTCGCAGCGCTGCGCCTCTGTATCCGGCACCCCGGTGACACGGATCAGTACATGCCCGTTGGTGGTGAATTTGACTGCGTTGCCCACAAGGTTGGTCATGATCTGGCGTATGCGACCGGGATCGCCAACGAACAGTGTGGGCAGGAACAGGTCATAATCCACCAGCAGGGTCAGGCCCTTGTCGCGCACGCTGGGTTGCAGCAGCATCGCCACCTCGAGGATGCAACGTTCCAGATCGAACCGTTCGGGGTGCAGGGTCAGCTTGTCGGCCTCGATCTTCGAATAATCCAGCACGTCATTGATGATGACCAGCAGCGCCTCGCCCGAGTTGCGGATGGTGTTGACATAAAGCCGCTGCTCCTCGTCCAAGGGCGTTTCGGTCAGCAACTCCGTCATACCGACGATCCCGTTCATCGGAGTGCGAATCTCATGGCTCATATTGGCCAGAAAAGCGGATTTCGCCCGGTTGGCGGCCTCGGCCCGTTCGCGTGCCGCATGCAGTTCAGCTTCATGCCGGACCGATGCAGTGATGTTCAGCGCCAAGCTTACTACATCCCCGCCGTATCCGCGTTGATCGATCAACCGGATGTACTGGCCGTTCCACAGCTGGATCACGACCGGTTCGGGGTTGGCACCGGACCAGCGTGCAAGCATGCGTTCGCGCCATTCTGCAACCGGCTCGGCCCCGATATCGACGATGCCCTCATCCGTCAGCACTTCAAGAATGCGGCGATAGTCGATTCCGGGGGCCACTTCGTCCAACCCTTCGAACACACTCAGATACGCCGTGTTGGCACTGATCAACTGGCTATTTCCGTCAAAAAAGGCAAAGCCGTCCTGAATGGTCTGGATCGAATGCCACAGCCGCCGCTCGGCCAGTTCGATTTTGGCATTTGCGACGGTCAGGTCGGATTTGACCTTTTCATTCTCGTCGCGGACTGTTTCGACCTCGGCCTGAGTTTCGCCAATCTGGCGGGTCAGCGCGATGGCGTGGCGGCCCAGTTTGCGGTTCGCGGCTGACAGTTCCGCCTGTTTGAGGTGTAACAACCGCTCGGCCGCCAGACGCGCGCGCCTTTCCTGGGCCAGTTTTTCTGCAAGACTCATCGTTGAACCTTCCGGGACAGTTTGCGTACAGCATCCCGGCAGACGATGAAAAAGTGCTTAAGCTGGCTAGTGCCGTCCCTCTCGCAGCCAACCGGCCAGCAGGAACCCACCGGCAAGAAGCAGAACCAGCCACGGTGGCAACAGCCCGGCCTGTGTGACATCGCGGGTCTCATACGCGTTTCGCGGTGTCAGCCCAATCCAGCCACGCCCGGCAGCCGGCCGCCCGGCGCGCACGTTCCGGATCACGGGCAAGCCATCCTCAACGCGGATCGAACCGCCGCGCAGGCTGGCCAAAACCGGATCCAAAACCTCGTCGGTGGCAATTGTGCGTTCAAACTCCTTGGGGGCTGCGGGACCAAGGCCGATCACTGCGGAATGGTCGCCTTCCTGCAGGCGGTAAAGGCCAATCTCGGGACCGAAATACTGTGCTTCGAACCGTCCCGGCAGAACCTCTTGCAGCTCGACCTGTAGGGTTTCGCCGTTGGGACGGGTCACAGTCACCGAACCAACCTCATCGCTCAGGGTTTGGCGAATGATGCGCATGGATTGACCGGTGGCCTCGGCCCAAAGCGCTTCTTCCTCAAGCTCGGGTTCTTTCATCATCCAGTGGGCCAGCCTGCGCAAAAGCTCAAGCTGCGGGCCGCCGCCTTCGAACCCGCGACTCCACAGCCACGCATGGTCCGAAGCCAGCAGCGCCACGCGCCCGTCGCCGACGCGGTCCAGAACCAGCAGAGGCCGCTCATCCACGCCCGTCATCAACACTTCGCCTGTGCGGTGGTTCACATCGATCTGGCGCAACCACGCGCCCCAGCTGTCTGCATCGCCCAGATCTGTGGTCACAGGGTGACGTTGGCCCAGCTCCGAGACCATGGGAACATATCGTTCCTCGATGACCCGCGCGGTGGGTTGCGCCGGCAGCAGCGGTGCCAGCGGCGACCGAAATATACTGTCTGCCGATGCAAAATCCGGGCCAGCGGCAATCAGCACCGCGCCACCGTCGTTGATATAGTTGGTGACGTTGTCCAGATAGATCGCCGGTAAAATGCCCCGCCTTTTGTAGCGGTCGAAGATGATCAGATCAAAATCGTTGATCTTTTCCAGAAACAACTCGCGCGTCGGGAAGGCGATCAGCGACAGCTCATCCACCGGCACGCCATCCTGTTTTTCGGGGGGGCGCAGGATGGTGAAATGCACCAGATCAACCGAGCTGTCGGATTTCAGCAGGTTGCGCCAGGTGCGCCCGCCCGGATGCGGCTCACCCGAAACCAGCAGAACACGTAGCCGGTCGCGCACGCCGTTGATCTGGATCAGCGCCGTGTTGTTGCGATCGGTCAGCTCACCCTCGGCCCGGGGCACGGTGAACTGGATGACGTTGCGTCCGCCGTGCGGCAGCGTAATCGGTACGTCGACGTCGAGCCCGATGGGCATGGCAAAGCTTTCAGGTTCGCCACCGTCAACCGAGATTTCCAGCGGTGCGGTGACGGCGCCGGGCGGCACGGCACCGCTGTCTTCGACCCGCAATGTCAGGGTTACCGGTTCGCCGATGATGGCAAAGGCTGGAGCGTTGCGAACGATCAAACGACGATCCCAGTCATCAGCGCGCCCCGTCTGCAACAGATGCATGGGCGCGGGCAGGTCCGGGGCCTGATCAACATCGTGGACGATGCCATCCGAGACCACAAGGATCCCGGCAATGCGCGCCCGCGGTTCCTCGGCCAGGGCGGCATTCAGGGCGGCCATGATTTGCGTGCCTTCGTCGCCGTCCCCGTCGCCGACGCGGATTCGGCGCAGTTCGGTGTTTTCACGGTTTTCGATCTCGGCTGCCAGTTCCCCGGCGGCTTGTGCCGTCTGCTCGGCACGGTCCGATAACGCCTGACTGGCGCTTTCATCCTCGATCATCAAAACGATGTCCGTCAGCGGCGCGCGGTCTTCGATTTGATAAACCGGGCCCGACAGGGCCGCGATCACAACCAGAGCCGCCAGCCCACGCAACGCCCAGCCCGAAAGGCCGCGCCACAGGGCCAGGATAACTCCGCCCAGGCCAATCGTGGCCACGACCGCCAGGATCGGCCAGGGAACCAATGGGTCAAATATTACGGTTCCGGTCATTGTCCCAACCTGTCCAAAAGGGCGGGCACGTGGACCTGATCGGATTTGTAATTACCGGTCAGAACATGCATCACCAGATTGACGCCAAAGCGATGGGCCAACTCACGTTGGCGCTCGCCCGCATAGCCTCGGCCGACCGGCAACAGCGCCTGCCCATTGCGATCGACGGCCCAGGCCCCGGCCCAGTCGTTACCGCCTATGACCACCGGCGTGACATTGTCGTTCAGGTTTCGGAAAGGCATCCCTTCGATCTGTTCCGCATCCAGCGGGGCCGCTTCGACCCAGACCTCGGCACCGGCATAGCGGCCGGGGAAATCCTGCAGCAGATAGAACGCGCGGGTCAAAACGTGGTCGCGGGGAACAGGTTCTAACGACGGGATATTCAGCGGGGCCGCCAATTGTTGCAGTTTACGGCCATTTGCACTGGATGCCCCAAATCCAGCGATATTCGCGTCACGCGTGTCAAACAGGATCATCCCACCCGAGCGTAAATATGCGTTCAGCTTTGCATAGGCCTCGGCCGAGGGTTGTGGCTGATCCGAGGTGATGGGCCAGTAGAGCAGCGGGAAAAAAGCCAGCTCGTCACGTTCCAGATCGACGCCGATCGGCTCCGCCGGTTCGACGGAGGTGCGATAATAGAGCGTCTGAACCAGCCCGCGCATTCCGGCCAGCGCGATGTCGTCCACCTGTGTATCGCCCGTCAGCACATGTGCAAGAACCAGTTCCTGAGTGGCATCCAGCGCAAATTCAGTTTCCTCGGGCGTTTGCGCCTGGGCCTGGGGCACCGCCATCAAAACCCCCAGCCCAATGACTGCCGCGCGCGCCAGACCCAAACGACCCGACAGAGACAGCGAAGCGATCACATCCACGGTCAGCAGGATCAGGGCCAGACTCAGCAGCAGCCCTCCGATGGGCGTTTCGGCACTGACTTCCTGCCCTTTGATCGGAATGTCCTGAGGCCAGACGATCGGGTTCAGAACAGAACCATCCGACAAAACATTCAGCGCCAGTTTCTGTTTGCCGCTTTCATAAAGGCCGGGACGCAGTTCAGGGCCAATGTCGTCAGAGACCAGTTCGACCCCGTCCACTCCGGGCAAATTCCCGGCTTCCGACAGGGCTCCGAATCCATCGAGAATCTGGATCGGCTCCCACGTGGTGCCTTCCAGTTGTTCCACCTGCCGCGACTTGGCGGCCGAAGCGACAGCAAGCCGGTCGAGCATCTCGACGAACAAACCTGACAACGGCAGACTGGACCATTCCGCATCCGCGGTGACATGGAACAGAACCACCTGACCCAGCCCCAACGACTTGCGCGTCACCAGAGGCGTGCCATCGGACAAGGACGCAACCACCCTGTCCGCAAGGTTGGGATCCGGTTGCGCCATGACCTGAGTGGTCACAGTCACGTCTTCGGGCACCTTCAGCCCATAAAACGGCGAGCTTTCCGGGAAAGGCGCCAATCCCTTGGCCTCGCCCCAGCTCATCGCGCCACCAACCGACCGTCCACCGCTGCGCAATCGAACCGGCAGCAAGATATCCTCCTCGTCCCGGCCAAGGTCGCTGGCAGCCATGCGAGGCCCGGCAAAGCGCAGCAACAAACCGCCCTGTTCAACCCATTCGACCAACTCTGACTGTTCGGTGTCGGACAGTTTGGCCACATCCGCCAGTACGATCACGTCCGGATTGGCGGGCAGAACCTCCAACAAACCACCGTCGACAAAATCGGCAGTCGGGATCAGGACCTGCGTCAGATAGTGTAACGGAGACAGCAGCTCCAACCCTTCACGGTTGAGCGTCCCAGCAATCAGCGCGACCTCGCGGCGGCGCAGGCTGTCGTCGATCAGGGTGACGGCACCGGCAGACCGTTGGCCCTGTATCTCGAACCGGGTAATCCGGGCGCGCAGCTCGGAAGGCAGTGCCAACTCGGTCTGCGCCTGATCAGAGCCGCTTTCGAACTGCATTTCCGCCGAATGCAGAACCCGCATGGCGCCTGCCGGATCGCGTCCTTGCGCCAGCAAAGTGATGGAAACCGGCCCGGTTGTATCAGCCCGCAGCGCGGTCAGTAAGATCGACCCGTCCTGATAGGCAGCCGGAGCGACCGCGACGACCTGAGACGGAGACAAATAGGCCGTGACCGCTCCCCGCGATTGTAATGCCGAAAGCAACCGGTCATGCCCTTCATAGGACAGGCGGTCACTGAACCAATGTGTATCGAATTCGCCGGAAACTTCGTCCAGTGCTGCAATCGCGGCCGAAATCTGCGCTTCGGTCGGCTGCCAGGGCATCGGTGTCAGACCGGGCAAGCGACCGCGCCAGGCTTCGGCCGACTGGAAGATCGGCGTTTCCGGCTCTGTCAGACGCAGGATCGATACCGGGCGCCCTGCCCGGCCTGCCTCGGTCAATTGCGTATCGATCTGGTCCAAAGTCGAGGCCCAGCGCGTCGCGCCCGCCCAGCTGGCGTCCAGAACCAACAAAAGAGGGCCTGAACCGGTCTCGTCGCGCGCAGGGTTCAGAACCGGGCCGGCCAGACCGATGATGATCGCCGCCGCCGCCAGCATGCGCAGCAGCAACAGCCACCAGGGCGTTCGGTCAGAAACGCTCTCGTCGTCTTTCAGGCCCAGCATCAAAGTGACGGCCGGGAACAGGCGGCGGATTGGCGCAGGCGGCACGGCGCGAAGGATCAGCCACAGGATCGGCAGGGTCAGAAGACCCAGCAACACCCAAGGGGCGGTAAAACCGATAACCGTCAGAACCGTCACAATGCACCTCCATCCAGCGCCCGATAGAGCCACAACAGAGCCGATTGCGCGCTTTCTCCGGTGTGATGCAGGCCCAGTTGCCAGCCGGTCGAACGGCACAGTTGCGCCAACGCGTCCTTCCGCTCTGCCAGCCTGTCCAGGTATCGCTCGCGCAGGTCACCGGCCTTGAGGGTTTCGTGACGGACGGTGCCGCCAACACTTTCGAATATGGTTCGGCCGCGATAGGGAAACGCCTCTTCGCTCGGGTCGAGGACCTGAAGCAGAACACCGCGTACCCCTCGGTCGGCAGATTTCGTCAAGGCCAGTTCAACTTCGTCCAGAGGCCCCAGAAAATCGGAGATGAACACAGCCCGCGCGTGCGGAATCATCGCGCGGTGCTCTGGTGGCGCATAGTCCGTCACTACATCCTCGGACCACGCTTCTGCCAGTCGGATGATCTGTGCATTGCCGCGCCGGGGTGGCAGCGTGGTGCCCGTCAGGCCAACGCGTTCGCCCCCGCGCACCAGAAGTATGGCAGTCGACAGTCCCAACAGACGCGCGCGGTCAGCCTTGGCTGGCAAAGCCTTGTCCGATGCAAACCGCATCGACGCACCCTGATCGACCCACAGCATGATGGATTGGGCAATCTGCCATTCCCGTTCCCGGACAAATTGCTGATCCCCGCGTGCCGAGCGCCGGTGATCGATCAACCGGCGACTGTCGCCGACCTGCGCGGGGCGGTATTGCCAGAAATCATCGCCCAACCCCGAGCGCCTGCGCCCATGGTCGCCCAGCAGAACGGTGCCTGCCAGGTGTTCGGCTCGCGCCAATAGCGGTGGCAGCCGGGACGCCTCGGCCTCGGATCGTTCGCGAAGGGTCAGCGCGGCATTCACGCCGCGGCCTCGGTCCGGGTCAGTCCGAGCGCCGTGGTTTCGATCAGATCAGCCAGACTGTCACCGCGCGCGCGCGCGGCAAAGTTCAGCGCCATACGATGGCTGAGCACCGGGCGCGCCATGTCCAGCACATCTTCGGCGTTGGGCGCCAGACGGCCTTGCAACATCGCACGGGCCCGTACCGTCATCATCAGCGCCTGCGCCGCGCGAGGGCCCGGGCCCCAGGCCACGGTTTCCGCCACGCGGTCAGATACGCCCGGTTCTTCCGGGCGGAAGGCGCGCACCAGATCAAGGATCAGTTCAACGACCGAGTCACCAACAGGCATCCGGCGCAACAGAACCTGCGCGGCCAGCAGTTCGTCTTTGGTGAATATCTGGCTGGCCTCTTCCTCTTCGACCCCGGTTGTGGCCAGCAGGATGTCGCGTTCGGTCTGGCGGTCGGGATAATCCACATCGATCTGCACCAAAAACCGGTCCAGTTGGGCTTCGGGCAGCGGGTAGGTTCCCTCTTGTTCAATCGGGTTCTGCGTGGCCAGCACGTGGAACGGTACGCCCAGCGAACGATCTTCACCCGCGACGGTCACCGTACGCTCCTGCATTGCCTGCAGCAGCGCCGACTGAGTCCTTGGACTGGCGCGGTTGATTTCATCGGCCATCAGCAGCTGGCAGAAAATCGGACCAGAGATGAACCGGAAGTGGCGGCTGCCATCCTCGGCAGTGTCCAGCACTTCGGACCCCAGAATATCGGCCGGCATCAGGTCAGGCGTGAACTGGATTCGGTTGCCATGCAGCCCCATCACGGTCGACAGCGTCTCGACCAGGCGGGTCTTGCCCAGCCCCGGAAGTCCGATCAACAATGCGTGACCGCCACACAACAAGGCCGTCAGCGTCAGATCCACGACCCTCTCTTGCCCGATAAAACGGCGTGTGATCGATGATTTGGCGTCTTGCAGCTTGTTTTCCAGCGCTTCGATCTCGGCTACGAGGTCGGCGGGTTCGGTCATGACTTTCCCTTCCGTGGACTATTATGATTGAAGTGTATCGCGCTGAGAGGAAATGGCAAAAGCAATGAGCGGACAAAAACCTGTTACACCTTCGCCTGATGGTTTGGCGGCATCAGTCAAAGCAGCCAAAACGCGGGGTTTACCGCCCGTTCACCTGTGGAATCCTCCGTTTTGTGGCGATCTGGACATCCGGATCGCAAAAGATGGGACCTGGAGTTATTTAGGGTCGCCCATCAACCGGTTCGAGCTTGTGAAGCTATTTTCCTCAATTCTTAAGAAAGAAGGTGACCGGTTTTACCTCGTGACGCCGGTCGAAAAGGTGGGAATCACCGTCGAGGACGCACCTTTTGTCGCCGTGGATGTCGATCGTGCAGGGGAAGGCGAGAACCAGATGCTGACCTTTACAACCCAGGTCGGGGATACGGCGACGGCCAGCCCGGATCACCCGATCAGAATTGAATTCGATACGGAAACAGACGAGCCATCACCCTATGTATTGATCCGCGCAAACCTTGAGGCCCGCATCGATCGCAAAAGCTTCTATCGCCTGGTGGACATCGGAATCCATCACGAAAACTGGTTCGGTGTCTGGTCTGGCGGCCAGTTCTTCCCGCTCACGACGTCGGACAGTCTGGCAGAGGATTAAGACAGCCGTGGCTTGCGATCCTGCGCCAGAATGACGGCACATGCCACGATGCCGGCCCCCAGCGCGCGGGTCCAGTTCCACTCGTCCCCCAGCATGACCATGATCACCATCACGTAGAACGGCGCGATGTTGATGTGAAATGACGCGAGCGCGACACCCAATCTGGAAATCGACCCGACGAACAGTATCTGGCTGATTCCCATCGAAATCAGCGCATAGATCGCCAACATCCCCATCTGCTCGGAATCAATTGCGGCTTTGGGCATGATATCCATGCCCAACTGGTGTGAGGCGAACATCAGGATGGCCGCCATGACCAGCCCACCGGCGAATATGATCGTGGCGCGCCCGGTCTGACTCAATTCGGGAAAATCCCGCGCCGTCGCCTGACTGGCCCAGCAGAACAGACCCGTTGAAAGTACCGCGCAAGCCGCACCCAACCCAAGCTGCGCGGGGGCCATGGCACTGGTGGCGACCAAGCCGCCCACAATGGAAACCAGAACACCGATGGCGAAGTTCCATTTCAGCCGTCTTGTGCCTGCAGCAAGCTCCAGCAAGGTTGCTGT
Organism: Ruegeria sp. HKCCD6647-2; assembly: GCF_057221075.1. Classification (NCBI taxonomy): domain Bacteria; kingdom Pseudomonadati; phylum Pseudomonadota; class Alphaproteobacteria; order Rhodobacterales; family Roseobacteraceae; genus Ruegeria; species Ruegeria sp. HKCCD6647-2. The sequence continues at coordinate 210,625 of NZ_JBWVBD010000001.1, forward strand.
GAGGGGCGCACAAGAGGCGATAATGGCCACGGTCACAGGGTCCGTCAGTTTCTGCGCCAGAATCAGCAGAAACATGCCCGTACCCAGGCCAAACCCACCTACGAACAGCGCATGCCCCCAACGGGCACGCAGAACGCGATCCGGCCCGTCAATCAGCACCCAAACCGGGATCAGGAAAAGAACGGCCAGTGCCAGTCGAGCGGTCAGCAAAGCCACGGGCGGCCAGGTCTGCAGCAATATCTCAGCCGCCGGAAACCCGGCAGCCCACGTCAGCATAGAGGCGACGGCCAGTGAATTGCCGGACAATGCCGATTGCCGACCATCAGACGCAACAAGGGTGTTCCCGCGAACGGGCTCCGGGCTCATCGCCATCGCATTCAGACCTTTTTTCCGACACGGCGTCAGGTAATTGATTCGCCGCAATGGGCTTACGATTTCTGAAATGGCAGGTGGGTTCTGGTCGATTTTCGACAATCTGTCGTTTTCAGTCCCTTTCGGCGATCACATCCGACCGCTAAGGTTGCCGCGCCTGCCACTCGAGACTGCCCATGCCCCGGTTTGCCGCCAATATTTCTCTCCTGTTTTCCGAGCTTCCTTACCTCGAGCGGTTCGAGGCCGCAGCACAGGCCGGGTTCGATGCGGTCGAGATCCTGTTTCCCTACGAACTGGCCGCCAAGGAAACCCACCGGGCGCTGCTGGCCAACGGGCTGGAGCTTGTTTTGATCAACGCGCCACCGCCCAACTACACAGGCGGGGCGCCCGGTTATGCCGCAGTTCCGGGCGGTGAGGCGCGCTTTCAGTCAGATATCAAACGCGTCCTGCGGTATGCCGAGGTGCTGCGGCCCGGCCTGATCCATATCATGTCGGGATACTCATCAGGGTCTCAGGCGCTGGATTGCTTTGTACAAAACCTGCAATGGGCCGCAGATCTCGCGCCACAGCAGAGCTTCACAATCGAACCCCTGAATCCGGTCTCCCAACCGGATTACTTTCTGAATGACTACGCACTGGCTGCCGAAGTTCTGGATCGCGTGAACCGTCCGAATGTCGCCCTGCAATTCGATAGTTTTCACGCACATATGATTCACGGCGATGCAATTGCCGTGTGGGAGAGGTATCGGGACCGTATTTCACATGCCCAGATCGGGGCCGCGCCGGACAGATCGGAACCGGGGCGCGGCGCAACGGATTTCCCGGCCCTGTTCACTGCAATGGACGCTAGCGGATACTCCGGCTGGGTCAGTGCTGAATACACACCTTCGACAACTCAAGCCCTCGCCAGTCTGCATTGGATGCGGCAATAATATCGCCTTGGCGGCGGTGTGCCCGGTCAGGCCGCAGGCTTGACCCGCTGCAAAGATGGCCCGCCGGGCCTGATGAGCAGCGCGTTCCTTTGCCCGAACTCAGTGCGCCTCGGCCCAGTTGGCGCCCTGTCCTGCGTCAACCACCAGCTTCACGTCCAGCTCTACGGCGGGATCAGATGCGCCCTCCATCACGTCCCGCGCCACCTTGATCACCTGATCCACAGCGTCTTCGGCCACTTCGAACAGCAGTTCGTCATGCACCTGCAGCAGCATTTTTGCGGGCAGGTCGGCGATAGCGCTCGGCATCCGCACCATCGCGCGCCGGATGACATCCGCCGCGGTACCCTGAATCGGCGCGTTGATTGCTGCCCGGCGCGAAAAGCCGGCATGCGGTCCCTTCGCATTGATCTCAGGCGTATGGATTTTGCGCCCAAACAGAGTCTGCACATAGCCATTTTCTTTAGCGAACGCGACAGTGTCGTCCATATAACGGCGAATGCCCGGAAAGCGTTCGAAATAGCGGTCGATGAACCCCTGCGCCTCGGCCCTTGGAATGCGCAGGTTGCGCGCCAGTCCAAAGCCCGAGATGCCATAGATCACACCAAAGTTGATCGCCTTGGCCTGCCGACGGATATCCGGCGTCATCTCGTCCAGCGGCACATCGAACATCTCGGACGCGGTCATGGCGTGAATGTCCAACCCATCCGCGAAAGCCTGTTTTAGAGCCGAAATATCAGCGATATGCGCAAGAATACGCAGCTCGATCTGACTGTAGTCCAGGCTGACCAGCACGTTCCCCGGCTCGGCAATGAACGCCTCGCGAATGCGCCGTCCTTCCTCGGTGCGCACCGGGATGTTCTGCAGGTTCGGATCGGTCGAGGCCAGACGTCCCGTGCTCGCTCCGGTGATCGAATAAGATGTATGCACCCGACCCGTATCCGGATTGATATGGGTCTGCAACGCATCCGTATAGGTCGATTTCAGCTTGGAAAGTTGACGCCAGTCCAGCACCCTGCGTGGCAACTCATGTTCGGTCGCCAGATCCTCAAGAACGTCTGCTCCGGTAGAATATTTCCCGGTCTTACCCTTCTTGCCGCCTTCCAGACCCATCTTGTCGAACAGGATCTCGCCCAGCTGCGCGGGCGACCCGACGTTGAAATTTTCACCCGCCAACTCGTGGATTTCAGCCTCTAACCCGGCCATTTTTTGCGCAAAGGCGTTAGACATGCGCGACAGGACATCGCGGTCGACCTTGATGCCGTGCATCTCCATCTCGGCCAGAACCTGCACCAAAGGACGTTCGAGGGTTTCATAGACCGTCGTCACCTGCACCTGGTGCAATTGCGGTTTGAACAGCTCCCACAGGCGTAGCGTGATATCCGCATCCTCGGCGGCATAGGCCGTGGCCTCGTCGATCGGTACCTTGTCAAAGGTGATGGCCGACTTGCCGGATCCCAACAGCGGCTTGATCGGGATCGGTGTGTGGCTCAGATACCGCTCGGACAAAGTATCCATGCCATGCCCGTGCTCACCCCCATGCATCGCGTAGGACATCAGCATCGTGTCATCGATTGGGGTCACCGTCACCCCATAGCGCTTGAAAATCTTGGCGTCGTATTTCATGTTCTGCCCGATTTTCAGGATCGACGGATCCTCGAACATGCGCTTAAGCAGTGTCAGAGCCTCATCCAACGGCATCTGCCCCTCTGCCAAGGCATCCGAGCCGAACAGATCGCCACTCGCCCCATCGCGATGTCCCAGCGGGATGTAACAGGCCTCGCCCGGCTCCACGCACAAAGAGATGCCGACCAGATCAGCGATCATTTCGTTCAGCCCGGTAGTCTCGGTATCCACAGCAATCCAACCGCGCTCGTAAGCTTGATCGATCCATTTCCGCAGAGCACCTGCGTCCCGCACGCATTCGTATTTCGACGCGTCAAACGGGAGGGCTTCGGCCCCCGGCACTTCTGCAACAGGCAACGGTGCATCCGCAATCACCGGCGCCTCGACCCCCAGTTTTTCGGCAATCCGCTTGGTGAGGGTGCGGAACTCCATTTCGGCCAGGAAACTCATCAGCGTGCCCGGCTCGGGATCGCGCACTTCAAGATCATCCAGCGTGAAGTCCAGAGGCGTATTCTCATCCAATTGCACAAGTTTCTTGGACAGCTCGATCTGGTCGCGCTTGTCGATCAGGGTCTGGCGGCGCTTGGGTTGCTTGATTTCCTCCGCCCGATCCAGCAGCGTTTCCAGATCGCCAAATTCGTTGATCAGCAAGGCCGCTGTCTTTACCCCGATGCCGGGCGCGCCCGGCACGTTATCCACGCTATCCCCGGCCAGAGCCTGCACATCGACCACCCGCTCGGGACCCACACCGAATTTCTCGAACACCCCATCCCGGTCGATGCGCTTGTTCTTCATCGCATCCAACATCTCGACCCCGTCGCCGACCAGTTGCATCAGGTCCTTGTCGGAACTCACGATGGTCACACGTCCCCCGGCTTCGCGCGCCTGAACAGCCAGTGTGGCAATGATGTCGTCCGCCTCATAACCTTCCAATTCTTTGCAGGCGATGTTGAAGGCCTTTGTCGCTTCACGCGTCAGAGGTATCTGCGGGCGCAGATCCTCGGGCATCGCCTCGCGGTTGGCCTTGTACTGGTCGTAAAGGTCATTGCGGAATGTGTGAGACCCCTTGTCGAAGATCACCGCCACATGGGTAGGTGCGTCCGGCCCAGCGTTACCTTCGACATACTTTTGCAGCATGTTGCAAAACCCGGATACAGCCCCGATCGGCAACCCATCCGATTTTCGCGTCAGCGGAGGAAGCGCGTGATAGGCGCGAAAAATAAACGCTGATCCGTCGATCAGATGCAGATGACAACCTTTTCCGAAATTCGTGGTCATTGCGCACCCTCTCCTGATCTCATCCGACAACACTAATGCCACGGGCGCGGCGGCAGAACCACCCACACCTCGGCCTCGACTTTCATCTTTTCAAAAATACTCAATGCCCGACCCGGGCGGCACGCGTTTAGGCTTCGGCCTCGCGTCCCGCCAGCACATACTTGCAGTCACAATAAGGACACTCGACCCAGCCGGTATCCTCGGGGATCTGCAACCAGACACGCGGATGGCCCAATGCGCCTTCGCCGCCGTCACAGGCGACACGGGCGGTTTCGACGATCTTGGTTTCCGGCGCTTCGATGGTCACGGCTGGCGATCCTTCTTCGGTTGTCGGCCTCGCGGGCATGCATTAGGTGCGTTTATGAGCGATGAACAAACCGGGGGCAAGAGCCACATGGCCGATGCGGCAATCAGGATCGACGGGCTGCGCAAGACCTATCGGGGCGGCAAGGGCCAGCCTGAGAAACATGCGTTGAAAGGCATTGATCTGGCGGTGCCGCGCGGCTCGGTTTTTGGCCTGCTGGGGCCCAATGGAGCTGGAAAATCGACCCTGATCAACATTCTTGCCGGGTTGGTTGTAAAATCAGCGGGCAACGTGTCGATCTGGGGTTTCGATCAGGATCAGTATCCACGCCAGTCCCGCGCAGCGATCGGAGTGATGCCGCAAGAACTGAATCTCGATCCGTTCTTTACCCCGCGCGGCGCGCTCGAGGTGCAGGCCGGGCTTTACGGCGTGCCCAAGGCGCAGCGCCGCAGCGATGAGATTCTCGAACTTGTCGGCCTCAGTGACAAGGCCGAAGCCTATGCGCGCACGCTCTCCGGCGGCATGCGGCGTCGGTTGCTGCTGGCCAAGGCTCTGGTGCACCACCCCAAGATTCTGGTGCTGGATGAACCCACAGCCGGCGTGGACATCGAACTGCGCCAGATGCTCTGGACAAATGTGCGCAAGCTGAATGAACAAGGCATGACCATCATCCTGACCACGCATTATCTGGAAGAAGCACAGGAAATGTGCGACGAGATCGCCATCATCAACCATGGCGAAAAGATCGCGCAGGACAGCACTGCCAATCTGCTGGGCCGCATGGACAGCCGCACGATGGTGATCATTCCTGACGGCCCTGTCACAAAACTGCCTGAAACCAAGGGTGTCGAGTCCGCCCTGCGCGACGATGGCAGTCTGGTGCTGCAATATCGCAGTGCCATAACCACCGCCGAGCAGGTTCTGGAATCCGTCCGCGCCGCCAGTATCCGCATCCGCGACGTCCGGACCGAAGAGGCCGACCTCGAGGATGTGTTCCTTGCGCTGACCTCCAGTCGCAAAGATGATCCGCCGGCGGATGATCAGGATCAGCCGCGCCGGGGCATTCACCGGGTCAAGCTTTAGGTGCGGTCGATCCGCGCCTGATAGCAGTTGTTCCGTGCAGACCGGACGTGGATATAGGCAACATCCGGGCGGGCAAAGATTTCGCTGACCTTTGCGCCGATCTGATCCGTGGGAGTGATTGCTCCGGTGCCATAGACGATCCGGTCATCCGATCCGTATCCCTTGATCAGGTAGTCCGGGGATGAGGTCAGGATTTCGGGTAGACCTGCGCCCTCGTACCGCTCACATGGCGCTGCACACAGAAAGATCGGCCCGGTCTCGGCATAAGGTTGTGTCTCTAAAAAAGGCCGAAATGACAATATCAGCATCTCTCCGCCCTCTGGAATGTTCTGCAGGCAATGACGGCAGGGATTACCTGCACCCGTCGAAATGGCACGCTCGGGTTTGACTCCGTAAGCATCCGGTCCGCCTGCCTGAAGGGCGCGTACTTCTTCCGTAGATAATGCAGTGATCTTGAACATCTCTGGTCTCCTTCGTTGTCCTGAACATGCCTTTCATCACGAGTTCGGACGACCCGTTTCCTGCGCAATGACGCAAAGGACTCGAAAAAGAACAAAACGTGAATATAATATGGAATCGCCATGTATGCCGAGCTGTCGATCACGTCGAACTTCACCTTCCTCACCGGGGCCTCGCACCCCGAGGAATATATGGAGCGTGCCGTCACCCTGGGCCTGCCCGCCATCGCCATCGCCGATGACAACTCGGTCGCCGGCATCGTCCGCGCCCACACCCAGGGGCGCGAGATTGCCCGCAAGGTCCGCGAACGGCTGGAGTGGGAAGCGCAGAACACCTCCATCGGCCCACCCTGTCCCGATCACATCCCCAAGCTGCCCTCGTACCCGATCCACGCGGTGCCCCGCCTGATCCCGGCGGCGCGGCTGATCTTTACCGACGCGCCGACCGTCACCGCCCTGCCCCTGAACCGGCAGGGCTGGGGCAATCTGTGCCGCATCCTGTCCAAGGGCCGCCTGCGCGCCGAGAAAGGCGACTGCATCCTGTACCTATCCGACCTGCTCAAATTCTCCGACGGTCTCCACCTGCTCCTCTGGCCACAGGCGGCCCGCTCCCCGGGCGGCGCGGAGGCATGGCGGACACAGGCGCAACAGCTGACGCGCCGCTTTGCGGGGCGGATGCATCTATTGATGCATCCTCGGTATGACGGCGCAGACAGCGCGTATTTTTCTTTGTTAGAGATTGAATCTAAAAAACTCGACATCCCCACGCTCGCCAGCGCCACGCCGATGATGCATCACGGCACCCGCCGCAAACTGGCCGACGTCCTGACCGCCATCCGTCTGCGCCGCAAGGTTGACGATCTGGGCCGCGCGGCACTGGCCAACGGTGAACAACGCCTGCGCTCTGAGCCTGAAATGTTGCGCATCTTCAAAGGGCATGAAGGCGCCGTCACCCGCGCCCATGACCTAAGCGAACAGCTCACCTTCTCGCTCGACGAACTGCGCTATGAATACCCCAGCGAGGGCAGCGAACAGGAAACCCCAACCCAACGCCTGCACCGTCTGGCGCATGAGGGGTTGAAATGGCGTTATCCGGCGGGCGCGCCGGATAAGGCGAAAAAGATGCTGGCGCATGAGCTCGCGCTGATCGGCAAGCTGAAATACGAACCCTACTTCCTGACCGTCCGCGACATCGTCCATTTTGCCCGGTCCCGCAATATCCTGTGCCAAGGGCGGGGATCAGCCGCCAACTCGGTCGTCTGCTTCTGCCTCGGCATCACCGAGGTCAGCCCCGAGATGGGCACCATGGTCTTCGAACGCTTCGTCTCCGAAGCCCGCGACGAGCCCCCCGATATCGACGTGGATTTCGAACATGAACGCCGCGAAGAGGTGATCCAGCACATCTACGACCGCTACGGACGGGAACGCGCGGGCCTCTGCGCCACGGTGGTGCATTACCGTGGTAAACGCGCCATCCGTGAGGTCGGCCGCGCCATGGGCCTGACCGAGGACACGATCTCGGCGCTGTCCTCACAGCTTTGGGGCTTCTTCTCGGCCAAGGGGCTCGAGGCGCACCGCATGCGTGAAATTGGTCTCGACCCCGAGGATCGCCGCCTGAAACAGACTCTAACACTGGTCTATGAGATCGACGGCTTTCCCCGTCACCTGTCTCAGCACGTGGGTGGTTTCATCATCACCGAGGGGCGTTTGGACGAACTTGTCCCCATAGAAAACGCCACGATGGAGGACCGCACGGTCATCTGCTGGGACAAAGACGACATCGACTCGCTGGGCATTCTGAAGGTCGATGTGCTCAGCCTTGGGATGCTCACCTGCATTCGCAAGGCGTTCGATCTGATCAGCCAGCACCACCAAACCAGCTATACGCTGGCCACCCTGCCGCCCGAGGACCCGGCGGTTTATGACATGCTGTGCAAGGCCGACAGTATCGGCGTGTTTCAGGTGGAATCACGTGCCCAGATGAACTTCCTGCCCCGGATGCGGCCCCGCAACTTCTATGATCTGGTGATCGAGGTCGCCATCATCCGCCCCGGCCCGATTCAGGGCGACATGGTCCACCCCTATATCCGGCGGCGGAATGGCGAGGAGGAGGTCAGCTTCCCCTCGGACGAACTGGGCGAGGTGCTGGGCAAGACGCTGGGCGTGCCGCTGTTTCAGGAACAGGCGATGCAGATCGCCATTGTCGGCGCAGGCTTTACCCCGGAACAGGCCGACCGGCTGCGGCGATCGCTGGCGACGTTCAAGAAACACGGCAATGTCAGCGAATTCCGCAGCCTGTTTCTGCGCGGGATGGAACGTAACGGCTATGAACAGGATTTCGCAGAACGCTGTTTTTCCCAGATCGAGGGGTTCGGGTCGTACGGCTTTCCCGAAAGCCACGCGGCCAGCTTTGCGCTGCTGGTCTATGCCTCGGCCTGGATCAAATGCCATCACCCCGGCATTTTCGCCTGCGCGCTGCTGAACTCGCAACCGATGGGGTTCTATGCCCCCGCCCAGATCGTCCGCGATGCGCGCGAACACGGGGTTCAGGTGCGCCCGGTCTGCATCAATGCCAGTTTCTGGGACAATGTGATGGAGCCCGACGGCCAAGGCGGGCTGGCCTTGCGGCTGGGCTTCCGCCAGATCAAGGGGCTGAGCGAAGAGGACGCCAGTTGGCTCACCGCCGCGCGGGGTAACGGTTACCATCAGGTCGACGATGTCTGGCGCCGCGCGGGCCTCGGGCCGTCGGTCATCGAACGGCTGGCCGAAGCCGACGCCTTCGCCGCCTGCGACCTGACCCGGCGCGAGGCGCTGTGGCAGGCCAAGGCGATTGCGACCGCCAAGCCGCTGCCGCTGTTTTCACAGGATCTGGAAGGCGAGGCGCTGGACGAACCCGAGGCTTACCTGCCGCAAATGACTTTGGGCGAGCAGGTGGTCGAGGACTACGTCGCCACCCGCCTCAGCCTCAAGGCGCATCCGGTGGCCTTGCTGCGGCATCTGCTGACACCGGACCAGCGCGACAAAACTACCTCTGTAGCATGACGGCGCAACCGGATATTTGCCCTGGACAGAGTCGAAACCCGAGACCGCACATGTCCAGACCAACCCTGCCCCCACGCTTTCCCGCGACGCCCGAACAGATCAACGCGCAGGTTCGCGCCTTTTACGCCCGCGTCCGTGAAGACACGCTACTGGGTCCGGTCTTTGCGAAACATGTAGGAAACTGGCCCGCGCATGAGGAAAAGATCGCCCGTTTCTGGCGCAACGCCATCCTGTTCGAGCGCAGCTATGACGGCAATCCGCAGCGGGTCCATATCGAGCGACCCGACGTGAAACCCGAGATGTTCGCCCATTGGCTCGACCTGTTCGAAGAAGTCGCCACCCAGACGCTGCCACCGGAAACCGCCACCCCGTGGGTCGCTCTGGCCCGGCGCATCGGTATCGGGATGAAAGCGGGTTTGCAATCTGCGCGCCAACCCAAGGACGCGCCACCGGTCCTGCGATGATCTCGATCATGGCAGGTTTGACATGTTAGCGGTAAAATAAGGACTACCCGCCTCGGCAAAATGGGGTTAAGCAGCGACAAAGACAGCCGGAGATTCCGTCCGCGCTGCCATGGCAGACCGCCGCCACACTGACCCATTGACCGAGGCCACACCGATGAGCACTCAAAACACCACCCTCAGGGGACTTGGTTTCGCGTTTCTTGGATTCGCGGTCTTTGCCAGTCATGACGCGCTGATCAAGGTGCTTGGCGGGACCTATTCAGTGTTGCAGATCATCTTTTTTGCCACGCTGTTTTCTTTTGTCCCGATGGCCGTGTCCATGCTGGCCGACCGGACACCCAGCAATTTCCGCCCACGTCACCCGTGGCTGGTGATGCTGCGCTCGGGCCTCGTTGTCACAGCCATGTCCTGCGCCTTTTACGCTTTTTCTGTCCTGCCGCTGGCCGAGGTCTACTCTCTGCTGTTCTCGTTCCCGCTGATCGTCACGGTTCTGTCGATCCCGATTCTGGGAGAGGTCGTTCGCGTTCAGCGTTGGGCAGCCGTGGGTGTTGGCCTGATCGGTGTTCTGATCGTTCTGCGTCCCGGTTCGACAGACATCACCCTGGGCCATCTGGCCGCGCTGACGGCCGCGTTTTGCAGTGCTTTTGGATCCGTTCTGGTGCGCAAAATTGGTAATGAAGAACGGTCGGCGGTTCTGATCCTCTATCCGATGCTTCTGGCCATTGTGGTTATGAGCGTGGCGCAGCCGGCAGTATATCAACCGCCGTCTCTGTTGCATTTGGCGATGATGGCGCTGGTTGGTCTGTTCTCTGTGATCGCTCAACACCTGATTATTCTGGCCTACCGGGCCGCGCCTGCCGGTGTGGTGGCCCCCAGCCAGTATAGCCAGATCATCTGGGCTACGATTTTCGGCATGGTGTTCTTCGGAGAGCGCCCCGATGCATGGGTTGCGATCGGCGCAGGGATCATCATCGCGTCGGGTGTCTTCGTTGTCTGGCGGGAAAGCAGGGCGGATGTGTCGCCAAACAAACCAGTTCTGCGAATCCGCTCTCCGCGGGTCGATACGGGTGCATCGGCAAGACCGAACAGGCAACCGGAAACAAATACCTAACGCAAACGGCGCACCCGAGAGTGCGCCGCAAGCCATGAATTGCCCGAATTAGAGCCTTAGTCTCGGTTAGTAGACAACAACCGAGCGGATGCTTTCGCCCCGATGCATTAGGTCAAAGCCATGGTTGATGTCGTCCAGACCCATGGTGTGCGTAATCATCGGGTCGATCTCGATCTTCCCATCCATGTACCAATCAACGATTTTTGGGACGTCGGTCCGGCCCCGCGCACCACCGAACGCGGTCCCGCGCCATGAACGACCAGTGACCAGTTGGAACGGACGGGTCGAGATTTCGGCCCCGGCAGGTGCCACACCGATGATGATCGATTCACCCCAGCCTTTATGTGCCGATTCCAGTGCGTCGCGCATCACTCCGACATTGCCGGTGGCGTCGAATGTATAATCCGCGCCACCCTTGGTCAGGTTGACCAGATAGGGGACCAGATCGCCTTCGACCTCTTTCGGGTTGACGAAATCGGTCATGCCGAATTTCTCGGCCATTTCCACTTTGGCGGGGTTCAGGTCGACACCAACGATCTGATCGGCCCCGGCCAGACGCAGGCCCTGGATCACGTTCAGACCGATACCACCCAAGCCGAACACGATGGCGCGGCTGCCGATTTCCACCTTGGCGGTGTTGATCACCGCGCCGATACCGGTCGTGACACCGCAACCGATGTAGCAAATCTTGTCGAACGGCGCGTCCTCACGCACTTTGGCCAACGCAATCTCGGGAAGAACCGTGTGGTTCGAAAAAGTCGAGCAACCCATGTAGTGCAGGATCGGATCGCCATCCAGCGTCGAGAAACGAGACGTCCCGTCGGGCATCAGTCCCTTACCCTGAGTCTCGCGGATCGCCTGACACAGATTGGTCTTGGGGTGCAGACAATATTCACACTCGCGACATTCCGGTGTGTAGAGAGGGATCACATGGTCGCCCGGTTTCAGGCTGGTCACGCCCGGACCGACCTCAACCACCACGCCCGCGCCTTCATGACCCAGAATTGCCGGAAACAGACCCTCGGGATCGGCGCCCGACAGGGTGAATTCATCGGTGTGGCAGATGCCGGTGGCCTTGATCTCGACCAGAACCTCACCCGCCTTGGGGCCTTCGAGGTTCACGTCCATCACTTCCAAAGGTTTGCCCGCCTGAACGGCGACGGCGGCACGGGTGCGCATGGTGCTTGTCTCCCTGTCAATTTTGCCCCGACCCTGCGTCAATTACAGGGTGTTTTCAACTGTGCTTTGGTGACAGATTGGCTAATTCTTTGATATTGCAGAAACGACATTGCCGGAAAGAGGAGCGCCAATGCGCCGTTTTGTTCCATTTTTTGTTGTTCTGGCGGCCTGTGCCGAGACGGCCCCACCACCCGAAGACGCCCGCCTTGCGCCCGAAGCCGCGCCGGTAGATTTGGCCTTTTGTGAAGGCGACGCCTTTATCAATTCCATTGGCCAACCGGTCTCGACCATTCAAAACCAGTTGCCTGAACGCGCGCGTGTGCTGGGGCCGGATGGGATTGCGACTCAGGACTATCGCATCGACCGGCTGAACGTCTTTGTGGACGATGCAGACGTCGTTCAGCGCCTGACCTGCGGATAAAGGCAGACTCGACTCGGGGCGTGATTCTCATTTAGAACAAAATGAGAACATGTTGATGTCTGCCCAATGCCCAAACGCCGAATACTCTCGCTCTGGTTCCCCCGTCTGGGGGCTGAACGGCTGGTCCGCGCCGCACGGGGCCTGCACTCTGGGCCTTTGGCCGTGGTGGCCGAACAGGCGAACATGCAGGTTGTCACGTCTCTTAATACCGAGGCTCAGACCGCCGGTCTGCGCATCGGCCAGCCGGTGCGCGACGCCCATGCCATGTGCGCCAACCTGATCACCCGTCCTCGCAACGCCCCGGCCGAGGCCGCGTTCCTGACCGCCCTGCGCCGTTGGGCGGGCAAGTTCAGCCCGTGGGTCGCCGAAGAAGCTCCGGACGGGCTGATCGTCGACCTGTCGGGCTGCGCCCATCTGTTCGGCGGCGAAGAGACCTTGCTGAGCGTTTTGGAAACCGACTGCGCAGACATGGGCCTGAGCGTGCAGATGGGCATCGCCGACACGCTGGGGGCCGCGTGGGCTTTGGCACGGTATGCCGGGCAAGAGGCCACGTCCGACCGCAATGGCGACGCCATCAGCCAGGAGGCGCGCGCCACCCGCGCCCGCGCGGGCAAGCGACGGCACTGGACCAAGGGCGGGGCCGCACCGCAGGTGATGGCGCTGGGCGGTGGCGCGCGGATTTCAGAACCAGGGCAGTCCTATGGCGCGCTCAGCCCCCTGCCCATTGCGGCACTTCGGCTGGATGACCCCGTCGTGGCGCAGCTCAACCGGCTGGGCCTGCGCCGGATCGGCGACCTGCTGGGCCAGCCCCGCGCCTCTCTGGCCCGCCGCTTCGGACGCGGGCTGGTGCTGCGGCTGGATCAGGCGATGGGCAGCGCGCCCGAGCCGGTCTCGCCTGCGCGTCCGCCGCATCACTTTGCGGTGCGGATGACCCTGCCCAACCCGATCGGGTTGACCGAGGACGTGATGGCCGCCATTGACCGGGTGCTGCCGACGCTCTGCGCCAAACTGGAAGAGAAAGGCCGCGGCGTCCGCACCCTGCGGCTCGAGGCGCATCGCGCCGATCAGGCGGCCGAGATCATCGAGGTTGGTCTGGCCCGCCCGACCCATGACAAACATCGCATTCGCCCTTTGTTAGAGATGAAAATCGATAAGATCGACGCGGGCTATGGCATCGATATGCTGCGGTTGGAGGCGGTGCAGACCGAACCCATCCACGCCCGCACCGTAGCCGGCCATGCCGAGGCCCGCCGCGTGGCCCGCAACCGGCTTGAGGGTAATACAGCCGTGGATGACCTGATCGGCAAGCTGGGTGCCCGGGTGGGGCTGGAGGCGATCACGCGGCGACACCCGGCAGCCTCGCATATCCCCGAGAAGACGGCGCAGACGCTGGCGGCGGCCTGGTCGGAACCGGCCCGCGACTGGCCTGCCCCGCCGCGCCCCCGCCCCCTGCAGATGTGGCAGCCCGAACCGGTGATGGCGCCGGAAACTCCGGATGTTCCAACCGCCTTCCGCTGGCGCGGGCGCGACTGGCAACTGGCACAGGCCACCGGCCCAGAGCGGATCGCGCCGGAATGGTGGCTGGATGACCCCAACTGGCGCAGCGGCGTGCGCGATTACTGGGTGGTGGTGACCGAACAGGGTGAGCGGCTGTGGCTGTTCTACGGCCACGGCGGCACCATGTCCGCAGGCTGGTTTTGCCAGGGACAGTTTGGTTAGACTCTACTTTCCGCGATAAACCAGCAGATCCGGCAGGTAGTCAATCAGACGGATAAACCAGGAAAACGGCGCAGGGAAATCGGTGCGAAAACGGCGGCGTGACATCGCCTTGACCACGCGCCCAGCCGCGTCCTCGGGCGTCATCAGCATCGGCATGTTAAAGCTGTTCTTCTCGGTCAGGCGTGTCTTGATAAAGCCCGGATTGACGATCCGAACGGTCACACCGGTGCCCGCCAGATCATGCCGCATTGTCTCGGCCAGAGAGATCAGTGCCGCCTTACTGGCCCCGTAACCGATAGCGGCTGGCAAGCCGTGATAACCCGCCAGAGATCCGATCAAGGTGATATCACCCCGACCAGCGCGAACAAAGCCGGGCACGGTTTCTCCGAGTACCCGCACTGCGCCAGAGTAGTTCACATCACTCATCGCAAGCGCTGTTTCGGTGTTCCATTCGGTTGACCGCATCGGGTCATAGGCCCCGGCGTTATACACCAAACCATCGATGGCCCCGACCTGTCCAACAGCGTCACGAACAGACTCTAAATCGGTCACATCGCACGGGATCGCGCGTGCATTCGGCAGGCTTGCACAGATTTGAGCAAGTCGCTCGGCATTGCGGGCGGACAGGATCAGGTGTGCGCCCTGACGGCCAAGCGCTTCGGCCAGCGCCCGGCCCAATCCTTCGCTTGCGCCGATGATCCAGTAGGTTTTGCCGTAAAAACTGTTCATGCGTGGGTCGTTTCGCTCCTGAATGTTACCTTTACGCCCCCGCGATGGCTTCGGATCACAACGGATCGACAGTATCCGGACCCGCAACCCGAAGTCACGATGTAGATCAATGGTGAAAAACTTCTAATGGGATTGATCCAGCCGCGCCTGTCCTGCGTATCCTACTGTAAAACGTCACTTAAAGAGGCTGGAATGTTCGACGAATCCCGGGGTGCCCGAAAAAAGATCGCGATTGTAGGTGCAGGTATTTCAGGGCTTTCCGCCGCTTACTATCTTTCAGACAACAATGACGTGACGCTTTATGAGGCCGAACCCCGTCTGGGAGGTCACGCTCGCACGGTTTTGGCTGGCAGGAATGGCGACCAACCGGTGGACACCGGTTTTATCGTTTTCAACTACGCAACCTATCCCTACCTGACCAAACTGTTCGACGAACTGAACGTGCCGGTCACCAAAAGCGAAATGAGCTTTGGCGCGACCATCGACAACGGCCGCATCGAGTATGGATTGAACAATCTGCGCACGTTGACCGCCCAGAAACGCAATCTGGCCCGTCCCGCCTATTACAAGATGATCGCCGACATACTGCGCTTCAGCAAGGAAGCCCCTGACGCAGCGCGGGACGATGACACCACGATCGGAGAGCTTGTCGATCAATTGCGCCTTGGCCACTGGTTCCGCCACAACTATCTGATGCCGATGTGCGGTGCGATCTGGTCCACCCCAGTCGAGTTCGTGGATCAGTTCCCGGCCCGTTCATTGGTGCAGTTTTTCCGAAACCATGCCCTGCTGGCCAGCGGGCGCGCCAACCAGCATCAATGGTGGACGGTCAAGGGCGGAAGCATAGAATATGTCCGCCGGATCGAAACCGCGTTGAGATCCCGAAATTGCGATATCCGTCTGGCCTCACCCGTAGATCACATCCAACGCGATGCGTTGGGCGTGACGGTGCTGAGCAACGGGCAAGCCGACCTGTTCGACGAAATCATTCTGGCGACACATTCCGATCAATCCCTGTCGATATTGGGAAACAGCGCCACACCGGAGGAGAGCGCAGCTCTCGGTGCCATCCGATATCAACCAAACAAGGCCGTTCTGCACTGCGATCCTGCCCAAATGCCCAGGCGGCGGGCCTGCTGGTCCAGCTGGACCTACCGTTCCCAGGCCGGAAATGTGGGCGTCACCTATTGGATGAACAGACTTCAGAACATTCCGGACAGTGACCCGCTATTTGTGACGCTGAACGCACCGAAGGAGATTTCCGCGGACAAAATCTATGATGAGGTCGAGTTTGCTCACCCGGTTTTCGACAAGGCCGCCCTGCGTGCGCAGAAGCAAATCCGCGAGATCCAGGGACAGAACAGAACCTGGTTTGCCGGTGCTTACAACCGGCATGGGTTTCACGAAGACGGGATCGCAAGCGCAATGCACGTTGTTGATCTGCTCAATGGCAGCCCGCAAACGATCGGAGCCGACAATGGTATTCTCAAAGAAGATCAGCCCATTCCCGCGTAGGTCGATAAATGTTTTTTTCAGCGCAACGCTTGTGTCGGCGTTGCTGCTGACCCCTGTAGGGTCGGCGGCGTCCCCCTTGCCCGGAGGTCTGAAAGACCCGCAGCTTGTCGGTAGTTCAACCTTCCGGTTTCTGGGCCTGCCGGTCTATGACGCCAAGCTCTTCACTCCGGACGGCGCCGCGTTCAACTGGAACGAGGATTTCGGTTTGCAGCTAACCTACCGCAAGAACCTCAAACAAAAAGCCTTGGTTGAATCGACGCTTGAAGAGATGGCCCGGCAAGGAAACCCGGCCCCGACACAGGCGCAACTGGAACGGTGTTTTCAGGCCGTCGGTAAAGGCGACAGCTATCTGGCCGTGTCCAACGGTCCGGACGAGGTCGACTTCTGGCGCAATGGCCGCAAGACCTGTTCTTTGACCTATCCGGGCGCAAAGCGGTCTTTCATGTCCATTTTTCTCGGCAATAACACGCGGTCGGTCAGTTTTACCCGTCAGTTGAAGGGGCAATGATGCTGTATCCCCGGGTCAGCTTGTACGCCCTGATGCTGGCTGCGGCTGGAATACCGCTGTATATCCACCTGCCGCGCTTTGCCGCCGTTAATCTGGGCATTGGATTGGGCGTGATTGGCACCGTTTTATTGTTCATCCGGCTGGTGGATCTGATTCAGGACCCGCTGATCGGCTGGGCCATTGATCGATGGCCGCGCGGGCAGGTTCTGTTTGCTTCTGCCGCTGCACTCGGACTGGCGATTGGGTTCCCACTACTGTTCACTCTGCCCGAAAATGCCAGTGTTAGTATCTTGGTGGTCGTTCTAGTATTACTGTTTTCCGCATACAGCCTCGGAACCATCCTGCTCTATGGCCGCAGCGCCACGCTGGCGAAGAAGGCGGATGCAAATGAACTGATGATCCTGGCCGCCTTTCGGGAAGGCGGGCAACTGACGGGTGTCATTTTGGCCGCCGCCGCGCCCGCATTTTTTGTGGCTCTTGGAGCCGGAGCGCAGGGTTACCCTGCCTACGGTGCATTTCTCGGGCTTTTGGCAGTTGTCACACTTCTCCTGACGCTCCCTATCTGGCGGCGCGCACCGATCACCGGACACGCATTGTCGATCGCCGAGCTGCGACAAGCCGGAGCACTCCGTTTGTTGGCGTTGGCGCTGATCAACAGCCTGCCGGTCGCCATCACCTCGACCCTGTTTCTGTTCTTTGTCGAGGACAGACTGCAATTGCCGGGAAAGGCGGGGCCTTTACTGATCCTGTTCTTCCTCAGCGCCGGGCTCAGCGTGCCCTTCTGGGCGCGTCTCAGCAACCGAATTGGCCCAAAACAGACTCTTATTATCGCCATGCCGCTGTCGATTGCGGGCTTTGTCGGAGCCGCCATGCTATCCACCGGAAACCTGATTGGCTTTGCCCTGATCTGCGTGGCCTCCGGTGCCGCACTCGGAGCGGATATGGTCGTTCTTCCGGCCATGTTCTCAATCGTATTGACGCGCGCCGGGTTAAATGCCTCGACCGCGTTTGGCATCTGGTCTTTTGCGGGCAAACTTGGCCTCGCACTGGCCGCCTTCCTCACGCTTCCGCTGCTCGAGCGCAGCGGGTTTGTCCCCGGACAATCCAACTCGGCCCAGGCGCTTGAAACGCTCAACCTCGCCTATGCCGTCCTTCCCTGCATTCTCAAACTCGGCGCGTTCGGCATGGTCCTGACGTTGCCGACGGAGGTCTCTGCCAAATGAAACTTTTCGTTGTCATCCTTCTAGCGGTGCTGGCCCTGATTGTTGGCAAAGCCCGGTTCCTCAGCTTCCGGTCGCAATCACCGGCGGATTATGCCAGCACCGGTCCGCAGTTCTCGCTCAAACGGCATCTGAACGGGGAAATCCTGTCCGAAGGCCTGATCTATGGCCCGAACGGAAAGATGTCCAACAGCTTCGTTGCCAGAATGGTCGGGGAATGGGACGGGAACTCGGGCACGCTGGCCGAATACTTCACCTATTCCAACGGCAAACAGATGACCCGGAAGTGGCATCTGACACTGGGCACCGGCAACTCGTTTACGGCCACGGCCGATGATATCGTGGGCGAAGGGCACGGCGTGATTTCGGGCTCGACCGTCAAACTGACCTATCGCATCATCCTGCCCGAAGACGCCGGCGGTCACACACTGGACGTGACCGACTGGATGTATCTGACCGAAATCGGCGCGATCATGAACCGCTCCGAGATGCGCAAATTCGGCCTCAAGGTGGCCGAACTGATCGCCACCATGCGCCCGGCGCCGGAAGTCGCATCCGCACATCTGAACGGGGCCAACGGTTATGACGCCGAAGCGAGGCCGCTGCAATGATCCCGCGTCGTTTCCTGATAGCCGCGCTTGCCATTGCCGGTTTGGCAGTCCTGACTGCCTGTTCCGCCAAACCTCGAATACCCAAGACCTTTCTGTCCGACCGACAGCTGAACCTTGAGGAGTTTTTCGAGGGAAGGACCGTGGCTTACGGCCAGTTTCAGGACATTCTCGGCAACGTCCCCCGCCGCTTCACGGTCGAGATCGATGGCACTTGGGATGGTAAAACCCTGACGCTGGTCGAGGATTTCATCTATGACGACGGTGCCACTGAACAGCGGATCTGGACCCTGATCAAGACAGGTGAGGACACCTGGACCGGGTCCGCTCCGGGCGTTCTGGGAACCGCAACAGGGATCGAGCGCGGTGATACGTTCAATTGGACATACAAGATCGATCTTCCTGTTAAAGACGGTACGATGCGGGTGAATTTCGACGATTGGATGTGGTTGCTCAGCGACGACAGGCTGCTCAACCGCGCCTATGTGTCCCGCTACGGAGTGCGGCTGGGCGAGGTCATATTGTACTTTGAAAAGAAATGATTTTTGACCAGCGGCTTCGCAACGGTTGACCCCTGCGATTTCCTCCCGCATCCTTGCCGGAACCGGACCGTTTCGTGTTTTCGACGTCTGCGTGGCGCATGCGGTTTGACAGACATATCGGCAAGGTCAGGTGGATGCCCGAAACATCGCAGAAGACATATGTTCTGGACACCCATCGGCTGAGGGACCCGGAACAGACCCTTGCGATCGTCCGGCCTCATCTCAAACGAATGGGCATCACCCGCATCGCCAACCTGACAGGGCTGGACAGGATCGGTCTGCCGACAGTGATGGTGACGCGTCCCAATTCCCGATCCGTCGCGGTGTCGTTGGGCAAGGGCCTGTCTCTGCGCGCGGCGGAAGCGTCCGGCGTGATGGAGGCCATTGAATCCTGGCATGCCGAACGGATCGAATTGCCCCTGCGGCTGACCAGCCATGCCGATCTTGTGCATGAGGCGCATGTCGCCGATGTCTCGGCACTGCCCAAGGTCACTGGCGGGCGCTTTGATCCGTTTCGCAGCATGCTGTGGGTAGAGGGGCGTGACCTGGTCGCCGACCAGTCCTGCTGGGTTCCGTATGAGATGGTCGACACCGACTACACCGTTTCACATGGTGCAGGGCAAGGGGCCTTTCCGCGTACAACTAATGGGCTGGCCTCGGGCAACAACGTCACCGAAGCAAGCTGCCATGCCATCTGTGAGCTGATCGAACGGGACGCGACCACACTCTGGCATCACCGCCCTGTGCCGGCGCGTGTCGATCCTGACAGCGTCGACGATCCGCGCTGCCGACAGGCGATGGATCTGATCACAGCCGCAGGGCTTGAGATGGGGATATGGGACACAACGTCAGATATCGGGATTGCCTGTTTCCGCTGCATGATCTGCGAGGCGGGGGACACGCCCGGCCATATCGGTATCGGCGATGGCTGCCACCCGGACCGGTCGATTGCCTTGCTGCGGGCGCTGACCGAGGCCGCGCAGACGCGGCTGACCTATATTTCGGGCGCTCGAGACGATCTTGATCCGGCAGAGTTCACGAACACCGCGCAGGCGGACCGGTGTGCTTATGTTCGGCGCGTGATCAGCGCTGCAACGGCCTCTGTCGAATTTTCAGCCTGCCCTACACATGTCACCGGTTCGTTTGACGAAGACCTCGGCCTTTTGTTGGACGGTTTGGCCGGCGCAGGGATCGATCAGGTGATCACAGTCGATCTGTCCCGTCCCGAATTTGACATTGCGGTGATCCGGGCAGTCATTCCGGGGCTGGAGGCGCCGCATGATGATCCGGACTACGTCGCGGGAGAGCGGGCAAAACATGTCGGAGATGCAGCGGCATGAAGCCTGTTGTATTCGTTGGACCTACCCTGCCCGCCGAGGACGTCGCCCGGTATCTGGACGCGACCATATTGCCGCCCGTGCGACAGGGCGACGTATACCGCGCTGTTCGCGGCGGACCGAGTGCAATCGGAATTATTGACGGCTTCTTTGAAGGTGTTCCGTCGGTCTGGCACAAGGAAATCCTTTGGGCGATCGAACAGGGTGTTCCCGTATACGGCAGCGCCAGCATGGGGGCGCTGCGGGCCGCCGAATTGGCCGATTTCGGAATGATCGGCGTCGGGCGCATTTATCAGGGCTACCTGAGCGGCGTGCTGCAGGACGACGACGAGGTCGCCGTGCTGCACAGCCCTGCCGAGCTTGGGTTTCAGCCGCTCAGCGAACCCATGGTCTCGTTCCGCGCCACGGCGGAACGGGCCGTCGACGCAGGCGTACTGACGCCGGACGCCGCAGTGGAGATGTTGCGGGTCGCGAAGGCATTACATTATCGCGACCGGACGTGGGACACTGTATGCGATACGCTGGCCGGATGTCCTGGCGCATCGGATTTCAAAAGCTGGCTTGCCGACGGCCGGGTCGACGCCAAGGCTGACGACGCGCGGGAAATGCTGATGCAGATGGCGCAGCAAGACGTACCCGAACGGATCAACGGCACTCCGGTCCGGGTCGAACCCACGCTGGCCTGGCGCGAATTGCGTGCCCGCGTCGACAACGAAGCTGCGGCGGCATCGACCAGCGAGCGACGCACCATTGATGAATTGAGACTGGACCCGGAACGATACGCACAGTTTCAGGAGCGCGCCCTGCTCCAACTGCTCGCGGCCGAAGAAGCAATACGGCAGAAACGCGAACCGGACCGTGACGCTTTGCTTGCGCAAATGTCCAGCCACCGAGCCAGCGCCAGACTACATCGACACACCGATCTGATGAGATGGCTGGACGAAAATGACCTGAACCCGCAGGAATACGAGGCATTGCTTGCCATTCGGTCCCGTGTCCAGGCTGCCTTGTCCGCCCGGGCACAGTCACTGGACACTCCATTACTGGCCGAACTTCGGCAAAGCGGTGGATATACCGCGTTACGTGACCGAGCCGCCCGCAAGGCAGAGGTGATCGCTCATCTCGATTTGCCAACAGGAAGACAGGCGTCGCTGGACCGTTTACAGGTGTTGCTTTGGTATTTTGAAACACGACTTGACCAACCGGTCCCGGATGATCTTGAATCATACGCAGTTTCTCTCGGCCTGGCCGGGCGCGATGAATTTTACGAATTGATCGAAGCTGAGTTCTTGTTTTGCCAGACGGATGGCGACCCCACCGGACCCTGATCCTTGCAACCTCCAAGGTCGGTTCTGGTCCAAATGCGGGAGGGTAAATTGGTAAACTGGCCCGAAGACACAGAAGGCGAGACGGCTGGAACGCGGTTCCTGCTGTATCCGCAATCCCCCTATCTGGAACCGGGCACCAAGCCCGAACTGGTCGAAATCTCGGCCCCTCAGGGAACGATCGGGGCCGGGCCATCCGGGCCGCGTATGTACGCGATGAACCCGGTGGGAAAGACGACACCCTACGGGGCAATGATCGAGGGGGACGACGGTCCCGAGATGTACTTGCCGGCCTGGGACGGTTACATCCAGCCGCCACCCGAGCCTGACGAGTACGGCAATTTCATCCATATCGATCCCGACGACCCGGCCTTCGAGGCCGCGCATTTGTTCGGGGCGGCCCATTTCACAATGGACGTGTGGGAGGGGTATTTCGGACATCCCATCCCCTGGCATTTCGAAGATGATTTCGAGCGCCTGGAACTGTCACTGCTGCCCAGCCTCGATAACGCCCATATCGGCTGGGGGTTTCTGGAAACCGGCGGCACCTGGGAGCATGGCGACGAATATCGCCCCTACAGCCTGAATTTCGACGTGGTCGCGCATGAGATCGGTCACGCCATAATCTACAGCATCATAGGGCTGCCGTCAGAGGACGATGCAACTGGCGAATATTACGGGTTCCATGAATCGGCCGCCGACATGGTGGCGCTGCTGGCCTCGCTGCATTTCGGTTCGGTCGTGGACGAGCTGCTGAAGAACACCCGAGGCAATCTCTATACCTATAATCGCCTGAGCCGGTTTGCCGAACTGTCCCAGAACGCGCAGATTCGGATCGCCGCAAACGATCGTACCTTGTCAGAATTCTCGCATGGATGGTCCAGCGAACACGCGCTTTCGGAACCCCTGACCGGAGCGATGTTCGATATTCTGGTCGATATCTATCACGAAAGACTGGTGGCGCATGACGTGATCAACCCCGAGATGGAGGACCTGTCGGACGAATTGGAGGGAACTCCGGAATACAACGAGATCATGCAGGATTTGTTCGACACTCATTATGAGGCCGACCCCGAAGGGTTCCGCGTCGCGCTGGTCGAGGCACGGGATTTGCTGGGCACATACCTTGCCGACGCCTGGGAGATGCTGGATGCCGACATGCTGAGTTACTTTGGCGTGGAACGGGCCCTGGTGGTGGTCGATCAGGAAATCACAGGTGGCGCGTTTCGACAGATCATCGAAAGCAACTTCCGAATGCGCGATATCGGGCTGACTCAGCCCGGCCCCCGGTTGACCAAACCGGACGGAACCAGCCACGCATCATCGGTTCGAACGCTTAGGCCGGAATGACAATGACCTAAAGTCTTTGTTTTTATCACCGTTTTATGGCAGGTTACACGCGCGGGGTGATATTTCGAGATGAGGCGCACGAATAATGCGCTGAGAAGGATGGATGGCGTCAGTGACGTCATCGTTCTTTTTGATAGGGAGAAAAAGATATGTCTGAGTCCTTACTCAGTTTTTCCGAAGTATTATTGTTTGGACGAGAGTTAAGCGATCTTAAACTGAAACAGAAATCGGTCCGGCTGGCGCTTGAGATTGCCGGGGCCCTTCCGGCCCAGGTCGATGTGATCGATGGCGTGAAAGTCAGAGTTGACGACAAGATACTGGTTCAGAGCGATGATACCCCAAATCAGATATCAGGCATCTATAAGGTTGCAGAAGTCGGCGGCAATCTGACGCTCGTTAAACGCAGAAAAGTGCAGCGCGGAACTTTTGTCTATGTTCGCAGAGGCCGAGTATTCAAGCATACCTTCTGGGAGCAGACCGCAGACAGTCACAAAAACCAGTTGTTCATTGAACAGGATGATCGCAGAAGGGGTCGCGGCGTCAATAATTTCATCGGGGACCAGTTCGGAGGCGATGCCCGGCTGGCCCGGATTTATGGCTTCGCATACGACGGCACCTACTACGAACTGCCGGAACCCACGGTTTTCCTGGTTCATGGCGATGGCGAAAGCGCCACAGGGGGCAACCTGCCACGAGGCTTCAGTCTCGAGAATGCCGGTGGTCCGGATACGACCCGGCAAACAGCCCGTGCGCCCCTCGACCCATCGGTTTCGGGTGTGGCAGCGGCAGATTACCAGATGGCCAACGACATCCGCGTCTGGAATTACGATCAGGCCGATTATACGATCCGCATGGACATCACGGCCGGTCAGCTCGAGCAGGTCCTGCTCGACATCTATTTCGAATATGACGCTCCGATGATGAGTGGCGCAAAAGTCAGTGGCGCAAAGGTCAGCGGCGCAAAGGTCAGTGGCGCGAAAGTCAGTGGCGCAAAGGTCAGTGGTGCCAAGGTTAGCGGCGCGAAAGTCAGTGGCGCGAAAGCGCGCGGCGAATAAGACCGGTTATGCCAGAAAACGGGCGCGTCAAAAACGCGCCCTTTTTGTTTTCAGAACCCCGCTTTTCGAAGACCTTCCACAAAGTGCTGTGTGTCATCTTCAAGCCGGTCCGGCTGAACCTTTGACCATCGGTCGAGTGAAAAATTGGGATGCGCGAGCCGGTGCTGATCCGCAATGTGGCGCGCCATTTCCATGTTGCCCATCTGTGCATAACTGGCTGCAAGAATCCGCTGACCCTCGGTCGGGTTGTTCATCTTGTTCACCGACTCGATCACGTCTTCGTAGCGTTTCAAATTGTAATACGCACCGCCCAGGTGCCACAGGTATTGGTCGGGGAAATAGGGGTTCAGACGCATGGCCTGCTGCAAATGATTTATCGCCGCCTCGTTATCGCCGGAATGGGCCAGTGCATCGGCGTAATCGGAATGCATATCCGCATCATTGGGATTCAGCGCCAGCGCCCTTCGATATGACTGGATCGCCGCGTCATGTTCCTTGCGATAGAGCTGCACGAAGCCGAGTTCACCGAATCCACGGGCATCGGTCGGATCCAGATCGATGGCGCGTTGCGCCAACCCCAAAGCCTTGTCCAGCGCGCTTCCCGGGTCCTCGGTCCACGAATAGCGCCAATCTATGTTCAAGGTCCGCGACAATGCAGCAGCGGCACGGGCGTAACCCCCATCCCGCTGCAGGGCGGATTCATAGAAATTCTGCGCCTTTCGATTGTCGTTACGGGTGTACTTGAAAATATGATGCTGCCCCTGCAGAACCGATCCATAAGCCTCGAGATCTGAAGGAACGGCCTGAACCGTTCGTTGTTTTTCATGAGATTCGATCATCACAGCCATGGCGGCGACGATGCATTCGGTGACTTCATCCAGAATGTCGAAAATATCGTCGATCTTGCGATCGAAACGTTCCGCCCAGATGGTGCGCTCGGATTGTGCATCGATCAGTTCGGCCGTGATCCGGATACGGCTGGACGACCGGCGCACGCTGCCGCGGGCGACATAGCGAACGTTCAACCGCTTCGCCGCCTCCTGCGGCGGCATGGACTGCGCCTTGAAAAAGAACGATGAGTTCCGCGCGATGATAAAGAGATTGCGGAACTTGGACAGGTTCATGATGATGTCGTCCGTCAGACCTTCGGCGATCCAATTGTCCGCCTCATCCTGTCCGGCGATGGAAAAGGGCAGAACCGCGACGGATGGCGTATCTGGGCGTTGCAGCAAAAGATCCGGCTGCGGGTCCGTCCGCATCGTTGCGGCCATTGTTGCCCCTTCAACCTCGCTGCGGACACAATAGGTGGGCACCGGCGATATGATGTTCTTGAGTTGCTTGGGACCCAGATACTCATACCCGTAGCGCAAGCGGTTGCGGATCTGGTCATAGACGGCCGAGCTGACATAAACCCGCTCGGGATCCGCAATTTCCTGAAGCCGCGCAGCGATATTGACATTGTCACCATGAATACCGCGCTCATCGATCAGCACCTCACCGAGATGAACTCCGGCTCTGAACCTGATCGGCTCGGCGTAGGGGCGCGTTTTATTGTATTTGGCAGCAACCCGATGCAACTCAATCGTGAATTCGACGGCGCTGGTCGCGGTTTCGAACAGGGCCAGAATACCGTCGCCCCGCACCTCGACCACGTCCCCCGAATACGTCGCGCAAACGGCCTCCAAATGCGAAATTATCGATTTCAACGCGTTATACGTGTCCATCTCGTTTTCGCTCATCAAACGGGAATAGCCGACGACGTCGGCAAACATCACCGCGCCAAGCTTCTGTTTGATGGGTCTTTCCGTACTGGAACTGTTCACTGGTAATACTCGATCAAGTCCTATCGCCGGTTCTGACGGATTACGTATAATTGATTTCGCCGCGGAATGCGGTCGAATTTTTGTGACATTTCAGGTGCCTCCGGTATCTTCTGGCGGCCAGGACCAACTGGCGGAGTTGTTGGAACCAAAGGTGACGACCGTCTCGGACCCCAATTCGCGCGCCAGGGACTGCCGATGTTCCATCCAGTCCTGCTGCAAAAGGCCAACCACGACGATGTCATGAAACCGTCCGTCCGCGAACCAGGCCTGACGCATCGTACCCTCGTCCTGAAAACCCAGAGAGCGCACGACATCCCGGCTGCGCCGGTTGTCGGCGCGACAATACGAGGTGACGCGGTTCAGACCAAGTTGTCGAAACGCAAAATCCACAAGCAGAGCTGAGGCCCTGATGCCCGCACCGCTACCGCGCACGGGTTTATCGATGAACAGGGCAATAACCGCGTCGCGATTGACGTTCGAGATCGCCTCAAGCCCGATCATGCCCTGCGACTCGCCGCTGTGCGTCTCGACGACGAACCAGCATTTGTTGCTGTCTTCGGATGTGCTGACGACATCTTCCCACATGTTTTCGGTTTGCGGTTGATTGAGGGGAATGCGGCAGGTCCGGTCAAACAGCGCCAGATCCTCGACATCCTGGAACCAGCGCTGAACATCCGCCAGATCCGCCTTTTCCAAAGGGCGCAATCTGAACAGCCTTTTCGAAGTTTCGGTCAAAATAAATGACCTCCAAAATGAATGCACAAATCTATTCGGGGGATACTAGCACGAAATGGCGCTAAACAAAAAAGTAGTATTTTACACAGTGCCCTGCAGGGAGTTTTTCCGCTGGCGGGGTGTTGTCCCAAGCGGCCGTTGGGCACACAAGCCGCGTCATCGCCAGAGCGCAGGATGGCGTTCCTGGGTTTGTGGTCGGCAGTTTATGCTGGCCGAGTCCGTGTGTCGTTCAAACGGAGTGCCTGCGGAGAAAAATCGCCAGCCCGTGCGGGCGGTGTCGTCCATTGGGCTCGAACCAATGGCGCCAAAATGAACGATCGATGGCGCGGTGGCCTATCGGTCTTTGCTCCGCTCTTTCACCGCTTCACTACTGTTTTCTTCAGGATCAAACCGAAGAAAGTTTGGCTCGACCTCGTGCCGCTCCAATCCCAATTCACTTCGGAGGTCCCGCCGAAGGATCATAAGCAGCGGCAGCATGCTACCGGTGCCCAACGAAACTTCTTTAGTGAGATGCTTTGCTTCTTCGGCGGCATCCTTCGAACCAAAAAGGAAAATGGCGCCTAGTGAAGACTCTACTCGTCGTTTCTTTTCCTCCGGCAATGGATTTCTACCAGCCGCATCCTCAAGGTTTCGGTAAGCTTCAATCAGATGAGAAACGATGCGTTCGCGCCGACGTTCTTCCTTGTCACGTCTAAGTGCAAAGAAGTACGCGCTCCAAGCGCCAACAAGTCCGGCGATTACTCCGGTAGCGAACGGGATAACCCATTCGCTCACCGAGACAAACCACCATGCAGGTTCGGCATATCCAGCGCCGCGAACCCGTAGTGGCGCAGCCAGCGCAGGTCGGAATCAAAGAACGCCCGCAAATCCGGAATGCCGTATTTCAGCATCGCCAGACGGTCGATCCCGATGCCGAAGGCAAAACCCTGATAGACGTCCGGATCAATCCCACCGGCGGTGATCACCTTGGGGTGGACCATGCCCGAGCCCAGAATCTCCATCCAGTCGTCACCCTCGCCTATCTTCAGCTGGCCGTTATCCCAGGAACAACGGATATCGACCTCGGCCGACGGTTCGGTGAAGGGGAAGTGCGAGGCGCGGAAGCGCAGTTCGACATCGTCGACCTCGAAGAAGGCCTTCACGAACTCTTCCAGAACCCATTTCAGGTTCGCCATCGAGATGTCTTTGTCGAGGGCCAGCCCCTCGACCTGATGGAACATCGGCGTGTGGGTCTGGTCATAGTCGGCGCGGTAGACGCCGCCCGGACAGATCACGCGGATCGGTGCGCCCTGCTTCTCCATCGAGCGGATTTGCACCGGCGAGGTATGGGTGCGCAGCACATGCGGCGGGCGATTGTCGCCCTCGGCGCGGTGCATGTAGAACGTGTCCATCTCGGCCCGCGCGGGGTGGTGGCCGGGGATGTTCAGGGCGTCGAAATTGTGCCAGTCGGTTTCAATCCGCGGCCCTTCGGCAACGGAGAAGCCCAGTTCGGCAAAGATCGCGGTCAGTTCCTCGGTCGCCTGGCTGACAGGATGGATCGAGCCCTGACGACACGCTCGGGTCGGCAAGGTGACGTCCAGCCACTCGGTGCGCAGACGCTCATCCAGCGCGGCATCGGCAAGGGCTGCTTTCTTGGCAGTCAGGGCCGAGTTGATCTCGTCCTTCAGGGCATTCAGCGCGGGACCTGCGACCTGGCGCTCTTCGGGCGTCATCTTG
This sequence comes from Ruegeria sp. HKCCD6647-2, assembly GCF_057221075.1. Taxonomy (NCBI): domain Bacteria; kingdom Pseudomonadati; phylum Pseudomonadota; class Alphaproteobacteria; order Rhodobacterales; family Roseobacteraceae; genus Ruegeria; species Ruegeria sp. HKCCD6647-2. The sequence continues at coordinate 239,074 of NZ_JBWVBD010000001.1, forward strand.
CCCAGCTCGCGCATTTTCAACGCGACCTCGCCCTTTTTGCCGACAGCCGCAACGCGGATCGCCTCAAGCGCGTTTTCATCGCCGGCTTGCGCGATCTGCCCCAGGTATTTTGACTTTAGATCGTCCATGACGCTTTCCGAACTGGCCCCTGAATTTGGTCCAGAACCTGCTATCGGCCTATCCTTGCGAATGCAAGCCGGACGGCGCGGATCAATAGCTGTATTCGGGGTAAATCCGGGTCAGATCCCCGTTCCAGTCGCCATTGAAATGATCCATCAGCTCGTCCGCCGGAACCTTGCCGGATTCGATACTGTCCTTGAGCGCGTTCAGGAAATGCGTTTCGTCCGGCACCAGTCCGCCCGCGCCCGGACGCGCCCGCGATTTCAGCCCCGCTTCGGCAATCGAGACCACTTCCCGTGCCAGATCGTGCATGTTGATCCCACCAACCTGCGCCTGCAGCCCATCCCTGGCAGCGCCAACGCGCAGCGCCTCGCGCGTGTCGGCATCCCAGCCTTTGACCAGATCCCAGGCGGCGTCCAGCGCGCCCTGATCGTAGGTCAGGCCAACCCAGAAGGCCGGCAGCGCACAAAGGCGGCGCCACGGACCGCCGTCGGCACCGCGCATTTCCATGAATTTCTTGATCCGCGCCTCGGGGAACGCGGTCGTCAGATGGTCGGCCCAGTCGCTAAGTGTGGGTGTTTCGCCCGGCAGGGTGGGCAATTTGCCTTGTAGAAAGTCCCGGAAGGACATGCCCAGCGCATCGATGTATTTGCCGTCGCGGTAGACAAAATACATTGGCACATCCAAGGCGTATTCGACCCAGCGTTCGAACCCGAATCCGTCCTCGAACACGAAGGGCAACATGCCGGTGCGTGCGTCATCCAGATGCCGCCAGATATAACTGCGCCAGCTTTTCTGGCCGTTGGGCTTGCCCTCGAAAAACGGCGAGTTCGCGAACAACGCGGTCGCCACCGGCTGCAGCGCCAGCGCCACGCGCAGTTTCTGCACCATATCGGCCTCGGACCCGAAATCGATATTGACCTGAACCGTGCAGGTCCGGCGCATCATCGCGCGCCCCATGGTGCCAACCTGCTCCATGTAGTCATTCATCAGCTGATAGCGCCCCTTGGGCATCAGCGGCATCTGATCATGCGTCCAGATCGGCGCGGCGCCCAGGCCGATGAAACCCACGCCGATCTTGTCCGAGATGTCCTTCACGTCGCGCAGATGCGCGTTCACCTCGTCGCACGTTTCGTGAATGGTTTCCAACGGTGCGCCCGACAGTTCCAGCTGACCGCCGGGCTCCAGCGACACATTGGCGCCGTCTTTTTGCAGACCGATCAATTTGCCGTTTTCTTCCAGCGGCTCCCAGCCATGCAGATCCCGCAGACCCCGCAGCACGGCCAGAATCGAGCGTTCGCCTTCATACGGCAGCGGCTTCAGCGTGTCCCGGCAATACCCGAATTTCTCGTGCTCGGTGCCGATGCGCCAATCCTGTTTGGGCTTGCAGCCCGATTCCAGGTATTCGGCCAGTTGTTCGTGGCGTTCGATCGGTCCGCCGCCGGACTGGGGGATGGACATGAAGCGTGCTCCGATCCTGATGTGTCTTTCTTGAAGGCCAGTCGTGGTCGCAAACCGCCCCGGTGTCAATGCAGCGTCAATGCAGGCGGATATGGGCCGGGCGCATCGGGCGACGTTCCCAAATGACAACGGGATGTGTCGCCCCGCCGTTCAGTTCCGACAACATCTGCTCGGTTTTCAGCCCCGGCAGGGCCGAGAACACGTCGAACAGAGCCTCGGCCCCCTCCGCATTCACGGGAATGTGAAGCGTGGGTTGCCCCGGCTGATCCAGAATCCAATGCGCCGGAGACGACGTCGGGTCCAGCGCCAGCCGCTCCATTTCCCGCGCAGCGACGATGCCACCATCCAGCGGGCCGAGATAGGTGATCTGCCCTTCGTCGATCGTTACGACGCCGGGCCCACCAACACCCAGACGAAAGCGGGCGCGCTGCACCCCGATAACAGCCAAGGCGGCCGAGACGACAACCAGCACCCATCCCAACCAGCCCAACAATCCGCCGGGGCCACTGATCCAGCTTACGCCCAACAGCAGAACAAATCCTGCTGCCAACACCTCGCGCCAACGCCACAGGGCAAGTTTGGCTTCGGGTCGGATGAAACTCATGCAACGTCCTCCGGGTCTGTGAACAGGATCAGTGAATACTGTCCTGCGGGCTTGAACCCGATAGCAATATAGGCACGCGCCGCAACATCGGAAGCGGCAAACAGGACCGCGCGGGAAACGCCGGCATTCCGCGCCTCGGTCAGATGCAGAGCTACAGCCAGACGGGCATAGCCCCGCCCCCGCAACTCGGGCGGTGTATAGACACCACCTATCTGAACCACATCTGGCAGGCGCGCGTTGAATCCGGTCATAGCCACCGGTTGCCCGTCGATAAGCAGAACCCTGTGAGAATCCCGTGCCGCGTAAGCCAAAATGTCCTCACCGGCCTGTTTCTGCGCCCGTTCACGTTCGAAGTCCATCGCTTCGATCAGGTAATCCCGCCGCCACCCCTCGGTGACGATATGGTCCAGAGCACCCAAGGGCACGAGTTCCGCGCCGGTCGCATCAGGTAGAACAAGCCTATTCAGGTCGAGCGAGAAGCCGGGTTCGTCACTGTTCAGCGTCGCGGGCCTGTCTTCCCAACCGGCAAGCCGCATGATCCGCCGGGCCTGCGTCGCTTCGGCGGCAATTCCGAACAGTTTGCGGCCACGGACCAAGCGAATTGCGTCCCGAAGGTCTTCATCTGAACAGTCGGGGCATTGGGGCAGGATCATGCCCTCATTGGTGACTGCAAACACCGCCCGCAGCGTGTCCCCAAGCTGCCAAATCAGAACTGCCCGCGGATCGGACCCGTTCAGCCCGAAATCCCGCAGATTTGCCAATAAGAACATCGAACTTTGCACATGGCGATACAGAAACGTCTCGATTTCGGGCACATCCCGAGCTTGCGCGGCGCGCCACATCACGCCCAGTCCCCAAGTGCCTGCTGCCACATGGTCATCGCAGCGACTGCAGCAGTATCGGCGCGCAATATGCGCGGCCCCAGACTGACAACATGGGCATAAGGCAAACCCGTCAGCCGCTTGCGTTCACGCTCGGAAAACCCACCCTCGGGACCGATGAGGATGGCCCAGGGAAGGGTTCCCTCATTCTCGGCAAGGCGCAGAGCGGACCCAACCTCTGCCTCATCGCAGAACATCAACTGACGATCTTCGGGCCAGCTGTCCAGAAACCGGTCGAGCCTTTGCAGTTCAGATACCTCGGGCACAAATGTCCCGCCGCATTGCTCGGCGGCCTCGACCGCGTGGGCCTGAAGACGGTCCTGGCGGATACGCTCGGAATTGGTGAATTCCGTTTGCACCGGAATGATCCGAGCCGCGCCCATTTCCGCTGCTTTTTCAACGATGAAGTCGGTGCGCGCCTTTTTGATGGGCGCGAACAGAAGCCACAAATCGGGCGGCAACTGCAGCGGTTTGGTCTGCTCAACACATGTCAACGCGCCACCGCGTTTGCCTGCCTCGGCGACCTCGGCCAGCCACTCTCCATCCTGCCCGTTAAACAGGGCAACATGGCCGCCAACGGTCAGACGCATGACGCCGAACAGGTAGTGCGCCTGATCGCGCGTCAAAGGAACCGATTGCCCCGGACCCAAAGGGTGCTCTACATACAGTCTGATTTTTGCACTCATGAGACCTTACATATGCAAGGCAATGTCCCAACACCAGACGGTCAGGTCGCCGATGCAGTCACCGGCAACTGGGTCGATACCCGAGCCCCTGCGTTCGCCCGCCCCTATCTGCGGTTGTCGCGCGCTGACCGGCCGATTGGCACATGGCTGCTGTTGATTCCCTGTTGGTGGGGTCTGGCTCTGGCGATCCTCAGCGACGGTAACCCACGATGGGGCGATCTGTGGATTGCGGTCGGATGCGCTTTCGGCGCCTTTCTGATGCGCGGCGCGGGTTGCACATGGAATGACATCACGGACCGCAAGTTCGACGCCCAGGTCGAGCGCACCCGGTCCCGCCCGATTCCATCCGGTCAGGTCAGCGTGCGGCAAGCGGCGATCTGGATGGCTCTGCAATGTCTGCTGGCGCTGGCGATTCTGCTGACGTTCAATCAGGCCGCCATCGCAATGGGCGTGCTGTCGTTGCTGCCTGTGACGATTTATCCCTATGCAAAGCGTTTTACCTGGTGGCCGCAGGTCTTTCTGGGTCTGGCGTTCAACTGGGGCGCTTTGCTGGCCTGGACGGCCCACAGCGGCACCGTTGGCTGGCCCGCGATCACGCTGTATCTGTCGGGCATCGCGTGGACGCTGTTCTATGACACCATCTATGCGCATCAGGACGCGGAAGACGACGAATTGATCGGCATCAAGTCGACGGCCCGCCTGTTCGGCACCGATACCGCCCGATGGTTAAAGTACTTTCTGATCGCCACGGTTGGTCTGATGGGGCTGGCCATAATAGATGCTGCCATCCCGCAGGCATCCGTTCTGGCCCTGGTCGTCGCGCTGGCGGGACCGTGGGCCATGGGGTGGCACATGGCGTGGCAACTGCGGGGGCTGGACACCGAGGACAATGCCAAACTGCTGCAGCTGTTCCGCGCAAACCGCGACACCGGCCTTATTCCGCTGATCTTCCTCTGCGTCGCGCTGCTGCTCTGATTGCACCTTCCTCACGCGCCCGTTATGAGTTCGGGGCCAATCGCCAGAGGAGTTTCAAGCTCACCCATGCGTCTGCCGTTTCCCATTGCCGTTGCCGTGATTTTTGTGGTGTCCGCCGTGCTGTCTTTAGTAGGGGCGGGGTTTGCGGTCACAAAAATCGAAGAGGCATCGGAGCTGGCAGTTCGCCGGGCATTGAACCTGAACGGGCATGATTGGGCCGAAGTGCAGTCCGACGGATTAAGAGTTGTTCTGACCGGCACCGCGCCCGACGAAGCGACCCGTTTCAACGCCCTCACGGCTGCGGGGACCGAGGTCGACACGTCCCGGGTGATCGACGAGATGGACGTGGCGCCGACCGCTGATCTGACACCTCCGAAATTCTCGGCCGAAATTCTGCGCAATGACAGTGGTATCTCTGTGATCGGACTGGTTCCGGCGAGCGAGGATCGCGAAGCGCTGATGGACAATCTGCAAGCGCTGGATCAGGGCGTCTCGGTATCGGACCTGATGGAAAGTGCGGACTACCCCGCGCCAAAGGGGTGGGACGAGGCCATTGCTTATGCCGTCGAGTCGCTGGCCAAACTGCCGCGCGCCAAAATCTCGGCAAGCCCCGGATTGGTCCGGATTACTGCCATTGCCGACAGCCAGCGCGAGAAAGAGCGGCTTGAGCAGGATCTGACCCGCTCTGCGCCTCCGACTCTGCGGATCGGTCTTGCCATTTCAGCCCCGCGCCCGGTGATCACACCGTTCACCCTGCGCTATCTGATCAACGAAGAGGGCGGTCAATTCGACGCCTGTTCCGCGCAGGATGAAAAGGCCCGCGACATCATCGTTGCAGCCGCGCAGAATGCGGGGCTGACCGGTCCGTACACTTGCACCATCGGCTTGGGCGTACCTTCGCCCAACTGGGCCAAAGCAGCCGAACTCAGCATCGACGCACTGGCCGAGATCGGGCAGGGAAGCGTGACGCTGACGGATGCCGACATCACGCTGGTCGCAGCGCCAGGCACTGCACCAGCGCTGTTCGACCGGGTCGTGGGTGAACTTGAAACCGCGCTGCCCGAGGTTTTTGCCCTGCACGCGGTCCTGCCTGAGCCGGAAACCATTGCTCAATCCGGACCCATCGAATTCACCGCAACGCGCAGTCCCGAAGGTCTTGTCCAATTGCGCGGCCGCGTCGGAGACGAAACCCTGCGCGATATGACCGACAGTTTCGCACGCGCGGCCTTCGGCTTCGGGCAGGTGCATACGGCAACCCGGATTGCCCCCGACATGCCGGCAGACTGGCCGGTTCGGGTTTTGGCTGGGCTCGAGGCTTTGTCGCATCTCCATCACGGGGCTCTGACCGTTACGCCGGATTCGGTGGAACTGTCAGGCGTCAGCCACAATGAGGACGCGAAGGCGTGGATATCGGGTCAGTTGTCCGAAAAGCTGGGCGATGCGCAGGATTTCACCCTTTCGATCACCTATCAGAAACCACCTGAACCCGAAGACGCGCTGCCCGACCCGGAACTGTGCGAGGCGCAGATCGCCGAAGTTCAGGCGAGCAAAAAGATTGCGTTTGAACCGGGGTCGGCCACTGTTGCGGCGGACTCGCGCGATACCGTCAATCAGATCGCGGATATTCTGCGCGACTGTGGCCCTATACGCCTGGAAATTCAGGGCCATACCGACAGTCAGGGCCGCGAAGAGATGAACCAACAGCTGAGCCAGGCACGGGCGCAATCCATCCTGAACGAGCTGCGCGGACGCCGTATCCCGACCTCGAGCTATACCGCGGTCGGCTATGGCGAAACGCAGCCCATCGCCGACAATGACACCGAGGAAGGCCGCGAGGAAAACCGCCGGATCGAGTTCCGCCTGATCCGGCCGGAACCCGTTCCAAATTCCGAAACCGGGTTGGAGGCCATGGAAGCGACCTCGGGAACTTCGGACGCCACCCCCTCAGATGCGGACGCAGAGGACCAGTAAGTTGAACAGAACAGAATTCGTCATCGCAACCGCCATTATCCTTTTCGCGGCCTTCTGCATGGGATGGTTCGCAAATTGGCTGGCACACCGTCTGTCCCGCGTCCGTCAAAGCGACGTGGCCGATCTGGATCGGATGAGCCAGGAACTGCACGAGGCTGAAGAATCCCGCGATCAGGCGATAACATACTTACAGCAACGCGAGGCGGAGCTGACCAACCAGCTGACGCAGGCCGAGGCCGAACTGGCCGCAGCAATGGAAGGTCTGCGCGACGCCCGTCAGGAAGCTGAATTGCTGCGGGGACGGATCAACAACGCGGACTAGAGTTCGGGCCGCAGGTCACCTCAGAGAACCTGAGCCAGATCCGCGATCAGGTCCTCTGGGTCTTCAAGCCCGATGGACAACCGGAACACACCGTCACCGGCATAGTCGCGATAGCTTTCAAGCTGCGCTCCCTTTAGCCTGAAGGATGTCTCCATCAGCGCATCGGTTCCCATCCAGAAAATCAAACTGCGATGATGGCCCAGCGACACCGCATAGTGGATGATCTGCAACTTTTCGATCATCTGTTGGGCCAATGCCTCTCCGGCAGCCCTGTCGCCGACCTGAAATGTGATCATGCCTGACGTGTTGTGCATCTGCCGTCGCGCCAGATCGTATTGCGGGTGGGATTTGAGACCCGGATAAATCACCCTGGTCACTGACCCGCGGGATTCCAGCCATTCGGAGACAGCCAAGGCCCCGGCCTCGTGCGCCTTCATGCGCAATGGCAACGTGGCCATGCCCCGCGCTATCATCCACGCGTTGAAAGGAGACATGATGCCGCCGTGGTGTATCGCGGATTCGCCGCGGATCTTTTCGATCAGTTCCTTTCGACCCGCAATCGCGCCACCGATCGCATCCCCGTGTCCGCCAATGTATTTGGTCACGGAATGCATGATCAGGTCGACGCCCAGGTCCTTGTTCGCCTGCCCAAGCGGCGAGGCGAACGTGGCATCACAGGACAACAGCGCGCCTGCACGATGCGCGATCTCGGCAACAGCCGCCAGATCGGTCAACCGCCCGATCGGGTTCACCGGTGTTTCGGTGTGGATCAGCCGCGTGTCCGGGCGCACGGCCGCCTCAACAGCATTCAGATCGGACATGTTGACCGTGCTGACCTCGATGCCCAGACGCGGAAGAGTGTCGCGGGCCAGCTCTGCAACGCCTGCATAGGATACGTCCGACACGATCACGTGATCTCCGGCCGACAGAAATGTAAGAAAGATGGCCGTGGCGGCCGCCATTCCGGATGCCAGGCAGATACAATCCTCTGTTCCCTCCAATGCGCTGATCTTTGATTCTAGGGTTTTGACATTGGGGTTGGCCCAGCGACTATAGAGATACGGAGCCTCTTCCTCGATGTCGTGGGCTGAAAAGCCGGCCACCTGATCCGTCACAAAGGTCGAGGACATATGCAACGCCGGGGCAGATGCGCCGGTAGACCTGTCCGGGCCCTCTCCGGCATGAATGGCTTTGGTCGCAAGCCCCTTTTCTTTCAATCCGTTGTGCATGCTGGTCCCCTTTTGACGTTTGGTTTCAATTCATCATGAATTGGCGATCACACGTCTAGAGGCGAATTGAACGCGCAGCGTTCTCAAAACGACACCGCAAAAGTGCATGGCCCGTGAATTGATCTCACCAGCGGGTCAGCGCGTCTTCGTCCTCGTCCTTCGCGGCAACCCATTCTGCACCGGTTGTGGTAATTTCTTTCTTCCAGAATGGCGCGCGGGATTTGAGGTAATCCATCAGATATTCCGCAGCCTCGAATGCATCCTTGCGATGCCGTGATGCGGTGGCGACCATCATGATCCGGTCACCCGGCGCCAGGCGTCCATACCGGTGAATCACCAGCACATTGCCCAGAGACCACCGATCTTTGGCCTCCTGCGCGATCTTGGTCAGGGCGCGTTCGGTCATGCCCGGATAATGCTCGATTTCCATGACATCCAGATCACCTGTCGCCAGGTCGCGTACAACGCCTGTGAAAGTCACGATCGCCCCGTTCACCGCGTTGCCGGCGGCAAAGGCATTGGCCTCGGCCCCCAGATCGAACGCCTCTTCCTGAACAGCGATCCGCATTGCGTCAGCCTCCGGTCATGGGCGGAAAAAAAGCCACCTCACGGACGCCGGACAGCGGTGCATCAAAATCCGACAGCTCCTGATCCAAGGCGACCCGCAACGCTGAAAGGTCGGCAAATGCAGCGGCGTAGCGGTCTTCGCGTGCGCTCAGCTCTGCAACCAGATCCGAGACCGTCGCGGCATTGGTGTCGACCTTTTCCTTGGGCAAGCCGATCCTTTCGCGCACCCAGGCGAAATACAGCACATCCATCCCTTAGCTCTCCTTCAGATGGGGCATAGCTTTACGTAGGTAGTCATAGCCGGTGATCAATGTCAGCGCAGCCGCAATCCAAAGCAGCCACAGCCCGATCCGACCCGCCCAGAACATCCCTTCCAGGTTCCAGCGCACAGCGTTCAGATCTTCAAGCTGTCCTGTCAGGACCTGATCGATCGTTGCTGCATCCATTCCGAAGGTGGCCATCACAAAATAATGCTCGAAGATGCCCTGAGAGAACAGCACCGCGATGGCAATCATCTGGGCGGTGGTCTTCCATTTGGCCAGTTTCGTCACCTTCAATGTTCCGGCCACATCGCCCAGATATTCGCGCAGGCCCGAAACAAAAACCTCGCGGAACAGGATCACGGTGGCGGGCAGCACCAGCCATGGCGTCCAGTGTTCGGTCGAATAGCCAACCAGGATCATAAGCGCGATTACCACCATGGCCTTGTCGGCGATGGGATCCAGCATTGCACCCATCTTTGTTTCCTGCTTCCACGCGCGCGCCAGGTAGCCATCGAACCAGTCGGTAATGGCCGCCGACAGAAACAGGATCAGGGCAAACCAATCCGCATAGGGGCGCGTGAAATACAGAAACATAACGGCCAGACCGGGCGCGGCCAGCAGGCGCAATACGGTCAGTATGTTCGGCAAATTCCATTTCATGCTGCGGACCCTACAGTGCCGGCTTCGGACAGAAAAGACGGGGCGGTAAAAAACAGTACCAATCACAGATGCTTGGTCAAAGGGTCACAGTTCGTGGGCCCGCGTGTCAAACCCCTTGGCCTCGGGTCACGAACGCGCCAGATTGCCTATGAAACTGGCCACGGACGCGCGAACCCTATGACACCCCGAATTCCAATGGACGCCCGATCCAACCTGATCGGAAGCGGTTGGATGATTGCTGCCATGGCAGGTTTTGCGCTGGAAGACGCGTTGTTGAAAAGCGCGTCCCTGACGCTGCCGATCTGGCAGGTACTGGTTCTGTTCGGCACTGGTGGGGCCGTGATATTTGCCTGTGTTGCCCTTTTGCGCGGCACTCGGCTGCTGCATCCAGATGTGCTGTCCCGGCCGATGAAGATACGCGTTCTTTTCGAAATCCTGGGGCGGTTGTTCTACGTGTTGGCCATCGCGCTGACGCCCTTGTCCGCCGCAACCGTGATCTTGCAGGCCACACCGCTGGTCGTGGTCGCAGGGGCAGCCGTGTTCTTCGGAGAAGCCGTTGGCTGGCGGCGATGGAGTGCGATTCTTGTCGGCATGGTCGGGGTGGTCGTCATCATCCAACCAACCGGAGACAGTTTTTCTGTCCTGTCGATCCTCGCTGTAATGGGGATGCTGGGCTTTGCCGGTCGCGATCTGGCCAGCCGCGCCGCGCCCGCAACCCTGGGAACCGAGGTTCTGGGGTTCTATGGGTTTCTTTGCATCGTGGTCGCCGGGCTGGCCTACCGGTTCTGGGAAGGGGTGCCGTCGGCTCCGCTGGCAGGCCACACCGGACTGCACATGACCGGTGCAATCTTCATGGGCACCATAGCCTATGCATCCCTGATGAAGGCGATGCGTACGGGTGAGGTTTCGGCGGTTACGCCATTTCGCTATTCCCGGTTGCTGTTCGGCATCGGGTTGGGCGTGTTCTTGTTCGGCGAGCGTCTGGATCAGACCATGTGGATCGGCAGCGCGCTGATCGTGGCCTCGGGGCTTTACATCCTCTGGAGAGGTCGTCGGGCTTAGCCCTTGTCGTGGAAAAAGTCATAAACTTTTTGCGCCAGCCCGGCGGAAATCCCATCAACCGCTTTGAGATCGGCAAGATTCGCCCGGCTGACCGCTTTGGCGCTTCCGAAATGCGCCAGCAAGGCCCGCTTTCGCGCCGCACCGACGCCGGGGATTTCGTCCAGCGGTGTCGCGCCGACGGCTTTGGCTCGTTTGGCCCGATGGGTGCCAATCGCGAACCGGTGTGCCTCGTCGCGTAGACGCTGAATGAAGTACAGCACCGGGTCGTTGCGTTTCAGGGCAAAGGGGCGCTGACCAATCCGGTGAAACTCTTCCTTGCCGTGATCCCGGTCGACACCCTTTGCGACGCCGATCATGGGGATGTCTTCGACGCCATGCGTTTGCATGATTTCGTGCACGGCGCTCACCTGCCCCGCGCCGCCGTCGATCAGCAGCAGATCAGGCCATAAACCTTTGTCCCGGTCCGGGTCTTCCTTCTGCAACCTTGTAAAGCGCCGGGTCAGAACCTCTTTCATCATTCCGAAATCGTCGCCCGGGGTCAGGTCTTCACCGCGTATGTTGAACTTGCGATAGGCGTTTTTCATGAACCCCTCGGGCCCCGCCACGATCATGCCGCCGACGGCGTTGGTGCCCTGAATGTGGGAGTTGTCGTAGACCTCGATCCGGTTCGGCGGGCCGTCCAGATCAAACGCCTCGGCCACACCGCGCAGGAGTCTGGCCTGTGTTGCGCTTTCCGACATGCGACGCGCGAGCGACTCTCGTGCATTTCGCAGCGCACCCGCGATCAGCTCCTGTTTTTCACCGCGTTGGGGCACAAGAATCTCAACCTTGCGCCCAGCTTTCTCTGACAGGGCCTCTTGCATCAGATCGGCGTTTTCGATGGCATCCGACAGGATCAGTTGCCGGGGCGGTTCCTTGTTGTCGTAGAACTGGCCGAGGAAAGCCTCCATCGCTTCGGCCGCGGACACGTCCGGCCCAACGCGCGGATAAAAATCTCGGTTGCCCCAATTCTGATTGGCGCGGATGAAAAACACCTGCACACAGGCCTGACCACTGTCCATATAAAGGCCGATCACATCCGCCTCGGTCACGCCGCGCGGGTTGATACCCTGAGACGTCTGCACCTGCGTCAGCGCACGAATGCGGTCGCGCAATCCAGCGGCGCGTTCGAATTCCATCGCTTCGGACGCGGCCATCATCTGTTCGGCCAGTTCCTCCTGCACCCTGGTTGAACGACCGGACAGAAACCTTTCCGCATCCTGGACGCTTTCGCGGTAATCCGCTTCCGAGATCAGCCCGACACAAGGCCCCGAGCAGCGCTTGATCTGATAGAGCAGACAAGGCCGGGTGCGGCTGTCGAACATGGAATCCGAGCAATTGCGCAGCAAAAACGCCTTTTGCAACTGGTTCAGCGTTCTGTTGACGGCACCGGCGCTGGCGAATGGGCCAAAATAGGCGCCCTTCTCTTTCTTTGCGCCGCGATGTTTCTTGATCTGAGGAAAGGCATGATCCTTGGCGACGAGAATATTCGGAAAGCTTTTGTCGTCGCGCAGCAGTACGTTGTATTTCGGCTTGAGCTGCTTGATCAGGTTCTGCTCCAGCAGCAGCGCCTCGGTCTCGGTCCGTGTTGTCAGAAACATCATCGAGGCGGTCGAGGCGATCATCCGCTCGATCCGGCCCGAGTGACCCGGCCGCGTATAGTTCGAGACCCGTGCCTTGAGGTTCCGCGCCTTTCCCACGTAAAGAACCCGACTATCGCTGTCGAGCATCCGGTACACGCCGGGCGAACTGTCCAGTGTCTTTACGTAACGCTGGATGCAGGCATAGCCGGTGGGCTGGGTTTCCGAAGTCGGTTCGTCGTGAGAGGTCATGGGCCTGAGATATGATTCTCTGACCATGGCTGCAATCTTGAGCGCCTCAGATCAAGAGAAAACAAATCCACGACTTCTGTGGATAACTGTGCAGATAAGTTCTGGGGCAACGCAAATTTCCCTTGTTTCATTACCTGTTCTTTGATTTGCACAAAAATTAAGCACTATCCTAACTCATTGTTTTTGAATGATATTTTTTTGATCCTGAAACAAGTGTATGAAAAACAAGACAATTTTGTAACGCGCCGGTAACACGGACGAAAGCGGTGCAAAACTTGCGAGGAATATGTCTATTCTACGCCCAGAACGTCTGGCGTCTGCCATCCCAGATGTTGGCCACCATCCACGCACAGAAGCTGCCCGGTGACTGCATGGGCATCCAGAAAATAGCCCAGCGCGGCCGTGATGTCGGAGGGATTCGCCCCACGCTCCAGCACGGTGTTCTTCCGTTGAGCTTTAAAGTGACCCTCAGACTGACGATGGCCCTGCAACGTAGGGCCCGGCCCGATTGCGTTGACCCGGATGGCCGGAGTCAGCGCCTGTGCCGCGGTGCGGGTCAGCGCCCACAGCCCCATTTTTGCGATGGTGTAGGTCATGAATTCGGGCGTCAGTTTGCGCACCCGCATGTCCACCATATTGACGATCAGACCGGTCGCGACCGGTTCACCCGCCTCATCCGGTTCCGCAGCAAGACCCTGTTCCGCCATGGCCTGAGTCAAAACAAACGGTGCGCGCAGGTTGCTGTCGAGATGCCGATCCCAGCTTTGACGGGTTGCAGTGTGGATGTTGTCATATTCGAAGATCGAGGCGTTGTTGACCAGACAGGTGATCGGCCCGCCCAAAGCCTCGGCAGCGCGGGGCAGCAGCGTGGTGACCTGTGCCTCATCCAGAAGGTCGGCCTGCAACGCAACGGATGCTCGGCCCAAAGCCTGAACCTCCGCCACCGTATCACGCGCTGCTGCATCGGAAGACGCATAGTGAACGGCGACATCATACCCGCGCCCGGCCAGATACAAGGCCATCGCGCGCCCAAGCCGTTTGCCAGCGCCGGTCACCAAAGCTCGGGTCATCGGGAATCTCCGTCAGTCAGGTCACGCCAGAAGGATAATGATATATACGGCGTACAACAGGGTAAGGATCATGCCCCATACACGCGTAATATCCTGTTTGAAGAAGACAAACGGGATCAGCAGCAGTGACGCGCCCAGCATGACCCACAGATCGAAATGCAGGAACTCGGGGTCGACCGGAATGCGGCCAAACAGGGTGGCAATTCCGACGATGGCCAGCAGATTGAACATGTTCGACCCGATCACATTGCCCAGCGCGACATCCGCCTGACGGCGCAGTGCCGCCATGACCGTAGTGGCCAGTTCGGGCAACGAGGTTCCGACAGCAACCAGCGTCAGACCGATCACCGTTTCACTGACGCCATAAGTGCGGGCGATGATCGTGGCGTTTTCCACCAGCAGATGCGCGCCCATGGGCAGGCCGATCAGACCCAGGACCAGATAAACCGACACCTTCCAATAGGGCATATCGGGGTCTGCTTCTTCCAGCACTTCCAGATCGTCATCTTCCGCGCAGGCGGGGCCACAGGCCTTGCGGTGTGCGTGCGCCTCGCGGAAAGCGTTCCACAACATCAGCCCCAGACCCGTCAACAGAATCGCACCGCTGAACAGGTTGAACACGCCACAGAAAGCCAGCCCGATGAACAACACCGAGGCCATCAGCATGAAGACATAGTTCTTGCGGCTGTCGCATTCGCTGGTGTGCAGCGTCGCCAATAGGGCGGGCAGCCCGAGAACCAGAAGAATATTAGCCGTATTCGACCCGACCACGTTACCCAATGCGATACCGGGTGCGTTTTCCTTGACCGCGCTGATGGCAATCAACAGTTCGGGTGCCGACGTACCAAAGGCCACAATGGTCAGGCTGACAATCAAGGCTGGCACACCCAACCTCAGGCTGAGGTTCACGGCACCGCGTACCAGCGCGTCACCGGCCAGCAACAGGATCAGCAGTCCGAGACCGGATAGCAGCCATGCCGTCATCCACGGCCTCCCTTTTCACATGGACACGGACCCTTGCCGATCCGAAACCGTCCACATTTGGGACATTTGGCCGAGCTCAGACGCCGCTGGCCCGGAAAGCGCAGCTTGCCGAACATTGCCAACACAGCCATGCCAATCAGAAAAAGAGTGACGGCCTTGATGATCACGTCACAACCCGAAACGCGCAAAGGCTGCGCGCTCCTCAAGCCCGGCGATCGCGTCCTGCGCCATCGCGGCTCCAAAGCGTGACCAGATCGGTCGGCGCAAACCATAGCGGCGGAACTTGACCTTGTCGCCAAAACGCTCCTGCATCTTGGGCTTCAGATGCGCGATGCCGTCAATCAGACCAAGCTCTTTCGCGCGTCGGGCCAGCCAGACCTCGCCATTGAACAGATCGGCATTTGCATCCAGCTTGCCATCCCTTCGGGATCTGACATGCGCAATGAAGTTCTCGTGTATATCGCCCAGTAGTACCTGAAGGCGGGCGACATCCTCTTTCTTTTCCGGTGCGAACGGATCAAGCATGGATTTCGACTGGCCGGCGGTGTGCACGCGCCGCTCAATGCCCTGCCGAGCCAGAAAGACATGCGCACCGAAGCCGGACGATATCACGCCGATCGACCCCAGGACCGAACTTTCGTCGGCCCAGATCTCGTCCGCGGAAGCCGCCAGCCAATAGCCGCCAGAGGCCGCCACGTCTTCGACAAAGGCATAGACGGGGATGTCCAGCTCCTCGGCCAGGCGACGTATGCGCGACCCGATGAGAGAGCTTTGGACGGGTGAGCCGCCGGGCGAATTGACTTCCAGCGCCACAGCGACGGGTTTGCCTTTGCGAAAGGCCTTTTCCAGCACCGGGGCAAGCGACACGTCGTTCATCGAGGCACGCCCAGCCATTCCGATGGCACCGGACAGGCGGACAACGGCCACAGTGGGCTGCTTTTTCAGGAAAGGCAGGCGAAGTTTCATGGAAGCCGATGTAGAGCGCGCCACGACCGTTAACAAGGGACACGCGCGCCCATAAACGCGACGTGAACCAATTTCCCACACCCGGCGGGCAAAAATGCAACGCCCTAACTGCGGATGCGCCAGCCAGTTTTGAAGATCCAGCCGATGACCGCAAGGCAAATTCCGGTGAAGGCGATGATCGCCAGAAGGCTCCAGAAAATCGGAACGTCCGCGATCCCGTAAAACGACCAACGGAAGCCCGAGATCAGGTAAACCACCGGATTAAAAAGCGTAATCGTCTGCCAGAGCGGCGGCAGCATCGAGACGGAATAGAACGTCCCGCCCAGAAAGATCAGCGGTGTCACCACCAGCTGCGGCACCAGCGACATCTGCTCGAAATTGCTGGCCCAGATGCCAATGATGAACCCCAGCAGCGAGAAACTGAGACAGGACAGTATCAGAAATGCCGCCATGGCGAAGGGATGCTCGATCCGCAAATCGACAAAAAAGGTGGCGGTTCCGAGTATGACCAATCCGACGAACAGCGCTTTGGTTGCCGCAGCGCCTACGTAACCGATTACGATTTCTATAAAATTGATCGGTGCGGAAAGAAGTTCGTAAATGGTGCCCAGGAATTTTGGGAAATAGATACCGAAGGACGCATTCGATATCGACAACATCACCACCGACAGCATGATCAGACCCGGCACGATGAAGGCGCCGTACGAGACGCCCTCGACCTCCTGAATGCGACTGCCGATCGCGGTGCCGAATACAACGAAATAGAGCGAGGTGGACAGAACCGGCGACAAAAAGCTCTGCGCCAGAGTACGGAAGAAACGGGCCATCTCGAACCGGTAGATGGCAGCGACGGCGGACCAGTTCATGCGGGCTCTCCGGATACCAGATTGACGAAAATCTCCTCAAGGCTCGACTGACGGGTTTGAACATCGCGCAGAACCAGCCCGGCTTGCGCAACATCGTTTAGCAGCGTCGTTATGCCCGTACGCTCGGCATTGGTGTCATAGGTGTAAATCAGCACATTCCCTTCACCGTTCAGGGTCAGGTTGTGGGACATCAAACAATCGGGAATGGCCGAGACCGGTTCGGTCAGCATCACCTCGATCTGCTTCTTGCCCATCTGCGCCATCAGCGTATCTTTGTCCTGAACCAGCAGCAGTTCACCCTTGTCGATGACACCGACACGGTCGGCAATGGCCTCGGCCTCTTCGATATAATGTGTGGTCAGGATGATGGTGACACCGCTGGCCTTCAGCTCGGCCACGATGTCCCACATGTCCTTGCGTAACTCTACATCGACCCCCGCAGTGGGCTCATCCAGAAACAGAACGCGCGGTTCATGCGCCAATGCCTTGGCAATCAGAACCCGGCGCTTCATGCCGCCTGACAGTTCCTTGATCGCGTTCTTGCGCTTGTCCCATAAGGACAACTTGCGAAGAATTTCCTCGATTCTGGCACTATCGGTGCCATGGCCGAACAGGCCCCGCGAGAACCGGACTGTGTTCCAGACCTTTTCAAAGGGCTCCAGTGCGATCTCCTGCGGAACCAGGCCAATCATCTTTCTGGCAGCGCGATAATTCGTCAGAATGTCGTGTCCGCCTACAGTGACGGAACCCGAGGTTGGCGTGGTGATTCCGCAGACGGTCGAGATCAGAGTGGTCTTGCCCGCACCATTGGGACCAAGCAAGGCCAGTATCTCGCCCTGTTCGATATCCAGCGACACCCCCTTGAGCGCTTCAAAGCCGCCGTCATAAGTCTTGCGCAGATCCTTTATAGACAAAATCGGTGCCATGCGTCTCCCCGGTTCTGGCGGGCACCCTATCGCGCCGACCCGCCGCAGAACAGGTCAAAATCGCACAGCAGCCTGCACATATGCGCAGGGCCTAGTCACGCCCCGTCAGACGCCCCAACCATCCCTTTTTGGCCTCTTCCTCTTCCGGCTCGCCTTCGGTTTCCTGCTCGGCTGGACCTTCCAGATGCTCTTGCAGGTTCATGAAAAACTGATCCGCCATCTTCTTGGCAAACCCATCGATCAGACGGCTGCCAAGCTGTGCCAGTTTGCCGCCCACCTTGGCATCGACATCGTATGTCAGCGCGGTGCCACCCTGTTCGTCCGGCGCAAAACTGACCGAGGCGCTGCCCTTGGCAAAACCCGCCGCTCCGCCCTTGCCTTCACCTGTGATAGTCAACCGCTCCGCCTCGACCATGTCCGACATGGTAACCGTTCCTTTGAACGTAGCCTTTACGGGACCAACCTTTTGCACCACCGTCGCCTCATAGCCATCAGCGGGATTCCCGGACACATCCTGGGCCCCCGAGATGCAGGCCTTCAACACTTCGGGGTCCAGCAAGGCCGCGTAAACCGCAGCAGGCGCGGCCTTGATCGTCCTCGTGTCGCTTAAATGCATGTCAAATGCCCTCCTGGAACCCTGTGGCAGATCACCTCAGACGTAGCCTCTAACACCAGGTGCAGGCAACCAGTTTGCGGTTGGAACCCTCATCAACCCCTTGCAATCCCGACGCTCTGGCGAAACTCTGCCCGGCAGGAGGCCGAACCATGCTGAGCGGATTGCGTATCATCGAAATCGAAGGGCTGGGCCCCGGCCCGTTTGCAGCAATGCTGCTGGCGGATCTCGGGGCCGACGTGGTCACCGTTCATCGCAAGGGTGGCGCCGTGACGCCGGGTATGCCCGAGCGATCTCTGCTGGATCGCGGAAAACGATCCATCGCGCTGGATCTGAAGGACCCACAGGACCTGAACACGGCCCTGACCCTGATATCCTCGGCCGACGCCTTGATCGAGGGGTTCCGCCCGGGCGTCATGGAAAAACTCGGCCTTGGCCCCGAGGCTTGCCACGCGCTGAACCCCAAGCTGGTGTACGGCCGGATGACGGGTTGGGGGCAGGACAGCCCGATGTCGGACACAGCAGGTCACGATCTGAACTATATCGCCCTGTCCGGCGCCCTATGGTACGCCTCGGCCGCCGGACAGATCCCACAGACACCCGCCACCCTTGTTGGCGATATCGGTGGCGGAGCGCTGTATCTGGTGACCGGTATTCTGGCTGCGCTGATCAATGCGAAAGCAACGGGTCAAGGTAGCGTGGTCGATGCGGCCATCTATGACGGCTCGGCCCACATGATGAACCTGCTGATGAGCATGCGCCAGACCGGCAACCTTTCGGAAACCCGCGGACAAAGCCTGCTCGACGGCCCGCATTGGAGTCGCTGCTACGCCTGCGCAGACGGCCATTGTATTTCGGTGCAGTGCCTTGAGCCGAAATTCTACGCGATATTCCTGAACCTGCTCGACCTGTCGGATGATCCGCAGTTTCAACAGCAATATGACCGTCAGCTCTGGCCTGTATTGACCGATCGCCTGATGGATCTGTTCGCCAAAAAACCGCGCGATCATTGGGTGACCCTTTTTTCCGGGACCGATGCCTGCGTCGCCCCGATCCTCAGCCCCGAACAAGCCTGGGATCACCCGATGAATACCCGCCGGACATGGCAAGAAGTGGACGGAACGCTTCAGGCCGCCGCCGCCCCACGGTTTTCAAATCATAACTGGAAACCCCAACCCAGCCCGGCCCGCGGAGAACACACTCAGGAAATCCTCGCCGAACTCGACGCACATCCCGGATCCGCCACTTCATCTGGCCGAAAATATCCCGGGGGATGAATTGGCCAAAGGCCAAGAAGGGGGCTGGCCCCCTTACCAACCTTTATCGCCCGCGCACCGTATCGATCATCAACTGCACGTTCTCGGGATCGGCATCCGGCGTGATCCCGTGGCCCAGATTGAATATATGCGGCCCTTTCGAGAACGCCTCGACAATCGCTCGGGTTTCGTCCACCAGTGCCTGCCCGCCAGTCACCATATGCGACGATGCCAGGTTGCCTTGAACACACCCGTCCACCTGTACCTTTGCGGCGGCCCAGTCCGGCGAAACCGAGTTATCCAGCGCCACGCAATCGACGCCGGTTGCCTCGGCGAACCCGACATAGCCCTCGCCCGCTTCGCGCGGGAACCCGATCACGGGTATTCCGGGATGGCGGGCCTTGATGGCCTGAGTGATCACTCGACACGGCTCAACCGCGTATTTCCGAAATGCCTCACCCTTCAGGGACCCGGCCCAGCTATCGAAGATCTTGACAACCTCGGCGCCCGCATCGATCTGGGCCGACAGGTATTCGATCGTGGCAGCGGTAATCCGTTCCAGCAAAGCCTCGAACAAAACGGTGTCTTCTTCGCGCAGCTTGTGCGCCGGACCTTGATCCGGCGTGCCACGCCCCGCGATCATATAGGTCGCCACGGTCCACGGTGCCCCGGCAAACCCTATCAGCGCCGTCTCTGACGGCAATTCCCGCGACAGGATGCGCACGGTCTCATAGACGGGCGAGAGCGTCTCATGAATACCCTCGACCGGTTTCAATGCGTCGAAATCCGACTGTTGCGTAATGGTCGACAGGCGCGGCCCTTCGCCGGTGACGAACCACAGATCCGCACCCAGCGCCTGCGGGACAAGCAGGATGTCGGCAAACAGGATCGCCGCGTCAAAACCATAGCGGCGGATCGGCTGTAACGTGACCTCGGCCGCAAGCTCGGAATTGTAGCACAGCGACAGAAAATCCCCGGCCTGTGCACGGGTCGCGCGATACTCGGGCAGATACCGGCCTGCCTGGCGCATCATCCAGATAGGCGGAACGTCCTGAACCTCGCCTGCCAGCGCCCGCAGAATTTTCTTTGTTTCGGCCATGCCTGCCCCCGATATTAAGGTCTGGCGCAACGGGTCTTCCTTCGGCGGCAATTTGTCAAGCTCTGCCCCCATTGTCAGGGCAATGTGACGCGACTAAAGCTATGCCTATGACTTTGACCATGCCCTCTCCCGCATCACCTCTTCGAATCGGCACACGCGGATCCCCGTTGGCGCTGGCCCAGGCCCATGAAACCCGCCAACGGCTGAGCACCGCTTTCGACCTGCCGCACGAGGCGTTCGAAATCGTCGTGATCAAGACGACCGGTGACAATCGCGCCATGATCGACGCGGACCGGCCGCTGAAAGAGATCGGCAACAAGGGTCTGTTCACCAAGGAAATCGAAGAGGCAATGTTGAGCGGCGAAATCGACATCGCCGTGCACTCGACCAAGGACATGCCGGTTGCTCAACCAGAGGGTTTGATTCTGGACACGTTCCTGCCGCGCGAGGATGTTCGTGACGCATTCATTTCACCCAGCCTGAATTCGATCCACGACCTGCCGCAAGGCGCGGTTGTGGGGACTTCGTCGCTCCGCCGGCGGGCACAATTGCTGAACCGTCGACCCGATCTGAACGTGGTCGAGTTCCGGGGCAACGTGCAGACCCGTTTGAAAAAGCTGGCCGATGGCGTTGCCGACTGCACCTTCCTGGCCATGGCCGGACTGCGCCGCCTGCAAAGGGATGACGTCCCGGCGACAGCGATTTCCCCCGACGACATGCTGCCCGCAATCGCACAAGGCACCATCGGAATTGAGCGACGCAGCGATGACAGCCGCGCCGCCGGGATGCTCGAAGCCATACATCATTCAGAAACGTCGCATCGACTTGCCGCCGAACGCAGCCTGCTGGCAAGCCTGGACGGGTCCTGCGAAACCCCGATCGCCGGGCTGGCGGAATTGCGCGACGGTCGGCTGCACCTACGCGGAGAGGTGCTGCGCCCCGACGGGTCCGAAGCCATCAGCGAAGCCGCGACAGGTTCAATCGAGGACGGCGTTGAACTTGGACACGCCATGGCTCAATCCCTGCTGAAACAGGCAGGCCCCGGATTCTTCGACTGGCGCGGATAACAAATTTTTTCTGAAATGTGAACTACTTCACTGTCGGACCCCTTGGGGCCATGCAATATGAGGATGTTCCGGAAGGATACAAGGTCAGTCTCGAATATCGAAAGTTTAGCCCGTTTTGTTTTAGATAGTTCTCGAGGGGGCGAGACAGATCCAAATATCCGTTCGAGGCGGGTCGCTGTCTTATAGTCAGACAGCGGCCCGTTTCATTTTGTGCGGTCAGTCCCCTTGTCGAGCCAACTTGGGCGGACCGTTGTGATGACTGAACATTGCCTGATCCGTCAGGCTGTCGGACCGGAAGTCAGCCACCCTGCTGTCGAGCGTCCTGTAGAAGCGTTCCAACCCCGGTTCAAGTTCAACGGCCAGTGCGGCGCATTTGGCGCAGGATGCTTCGATATCCACCCTGGTTGCACCTCCGCGAATGGCCGCAACCAATTCCTGATGCTGCGCCAGCAGAGTTTTGAAACCGGCACTTTCGGCAAGAACACGGTCGCCGACCAGAACGTAGACAGGCTCGGGCTCGCTTCGGCCTTTGAGGTCGACAAATCCGGCCTCCAACAGTGCCAGGGTCGAACCCACCGCCTGTTGCACAGATCGCGACACCAGAATGTCATAGTCGACATGGCGGCAATTCTGCTCGAGTCGCGCGGCGACGTTCACCACATCTCCGATCACCGTATAGTTGAACCGGCTGCGTGACCCGATATTGCCGACACAGGCCGTTCCTGTGGCGCATCCCGTTGCCAATGCGATGGGCGGGCGCCCCCGCATCAGGTCCGAGGCATTGAAATTGGCCAGAGCCCGCCGCATCAGCAATGCTGCCCGCGCGGCCCTCCACGGATGATCTTCCACCGGCAGCGGCGCATTCCAGAACGCCATGACGGCGTCACCGATGAATTTGTCGATTGTGCCGCGCTCCTGCAGAATCTGATCTCCGATCTCGGAAAACAGTTCATTCAGCAAAGTCACCAGATCCGTCGCCGATACCGATTCCGAAAGCGGCGTGAATCCCCGAATGTCCGAAAACATCACCGTGATCTCTTGCGTTTCGCCGCCCAATTGCAGTCGATGATCCGATGCTTCCAACTCGTCCAGAATTTCCGGCGCGACGTAATGCGAGAATGTCTGCCGGATCACGCGCTTTTCCCGCTCGGTCGAAATAAACAAATAACCCGCCAGGACGCCGAAGTTCGCCATTCCGCCCAGCAATGGAAAAGTGGCGTCAAACAGCACATTGTGGTTCTGAAAGGCCAACCAACTGATCACCATGACCACCGCCGCTGCGACCCCGCCGGCAATGAATGAGGCAACGGCCCCAAAACTGGACATGACCACCGTCACCACAACCCCGAGAATTACAAAGGCCAACAGTTCCAGCGCCGCCGTTACATCCGATCGGCTGAGCATTTCTCCCACGATGATCTGTTCTATGATCTGGGCATGAATCGAAACGCCGGGCACCGATTCACCCAAAGAGGTTTCGCGCATATCGAACAGGCCTGCAGCTGACGTGCCGACAAGAATAATCCGCCCTTCGATTTCGGCCCGAATGTCGGGATCGTCCGGGGCTTGCATGATGTCGTCCGCCGAAAGATAAATCTCGGGGCGGTCGCGACGGTACTTGATCCAGACTTCACCATTGGCAGTTGTCGGCAACCAAAAGTCTCCGATTTCGACCGACAGCATTACGCCCGCTTCGTCCTGCGCACCCTCGACCAGGATAACGGGTTCATCCAGGGCAACCCTCAGCGCTTCGATGCCAAGCCCCGGCAGCGGGCCGTCCGGACCGCCCCATAATGCCGGCACACGACGAATTATTCCGGACCCTCCCAGGGGCGAGACATTGACCCCGCCAATGCCAGCCGCACCCCTGCCCAGCGGTGGGGCGATCGGCGACCAATGGGGAACAGTGATCAATCCGGATGTCGGCGATTCCCCGATTTCAACCATCCCGGCCTTGGACGCGATGTCTGCACCCTGATCGGACAATTGCGCCGCCGTTCCCAGAACGACGGGCCAATGCGCCATTTCCAACGCAAAAGTGATGTCATAGTCCAATTTTTGGGCGCGACGTTCCACCGAGATGATGTCAGCAAGGGCCGGGTCGTTCAGCAATCGCGCAGGCGAGTATCTGTCCGGTTCGACAAACAACATGTCAAAAGCGATGGCGGCTGCACCGTATTCGCCCAGGTTTTCCACCATTTGCGCAAGCAGGGTCCGGGGCCACGGCCATTGACCCCAATTCGCCAAGGACCGTTCATCAATATCGACAACCCGTACTGGAAGGTCTGGATTGAACTCTCGCGGAGAAATCCTCTGCAAAACGTCGAAGTAGATCATCCGGGTTACCTGAACCGGATAGGGGTCACTGACGCGCACGAAACACCCAAGCAGGATCAACGCAACACCGACAAGGCGAAAAGCAAGTCGTCGTTTGAATTGATCTTTTGTCTTGCCCGCCACGTCGGCCTCCTTGGCGTCAGGGTCAGAAAGAGTGTTCAGTTGCCCAGTAAAGTGGGCGGTACATAGCGTTTGGGCTGCTCAATTCTCGTCTCAGAGACCGCCCTGCCAATCGGAAGTTTCTCGGAAACCATTGCACGTTGAAAATTCCATTTCTTGCCGGGCCCCTGTTCGAAGGCGGCAACCGCGCCCGTCTAGGGGGTTTCGTAACGCAGCCCTTCGCATTGGTTGATGCAGCGCCAATCCCATCGCACTTCGTGACATCATACCGTTAATCTTCCAATTCCTCTTCCTGCGCGTCGTCCAGTTCTTCATCCGGTTCGTCATCTGAATCGTCATCCGGCCCATCATCAGGTTCATCTTCTGGCCCGTCGTCAGGTTCATCTCCCGGTCCGTCATCCGGCTCGCTTACTGCTACTTCGGCAACCTCGCCCGGTGGCGCAGGCGCAGGCGGCGCAGCTTGCACACGACGCACCTCAGGTCGTTCCGGTTCGATCCGAGGTACCACGAACGCAGCGGCCTCGCGTGCGCACCCCTCACCGTTTGCCTGGAATGGCGGCAGCAATTCACTCTCGGACTGAACGAAGGGAAATCCGGACGCCAGAGCTTTGAGGTATTGATCCTGATCGACCGGGCGCCCAACTCCGCCACCGGAACTGGTGGCAAACATGCTGCACGAACGCCGGGCCGACCGGCACGCGCCGCTTTGACCACACATTCGAACCGTTCCTTCCAGAACCAGCATTGCACTTTGCCTGTCCGAAGCAATCCACGTATCAAATATCGTTCCGCGCACAGCCATCGTCGCTGTTGGCGTTCTGACGGTATAGGCGCGTTTTCTGCTATTGCCGGAAATGAACCGGAAGCTTCCGCCCAGGGCCTGTATCGCAAAGCTTTTGGCCTTGCGGTTCCCGCGCAGCATGGACACGTCCAGGATCATGCTCGCATTCGGCCCGACGGCTATCTTGGTTTCGTCCGCAAATATCAGTTGCACCACACCTGAACTGTTGGTGGTGATCGTATCCCCGGAGGCGATTTCCATACCTTGCCGTATGCGCGACGTTTTACCTGCGCGGGTCAGTTCGGCGCCCTGCTTGACGCTCAGGACCTTGCCGATTGTCGCTGTTGCCGTTTCAGGCAGGGCCAGTATGACCCAAAACACCAATAATACTCTTAACCAGGCCAATACAAAATCCCTTTCCCCCAAAGGATCCCAGAAGGGCGATACGCGCCCCGCGCCTGTAATATGTCACCCCAAAACCTAGAATACTGGTCATTTGAATTATTAAATGTGGACAAATATGCATTATAGAGTCCTCATTTTGCAAGAACTCTGTTCATGGGCCGGCCGACCGGCATCCGTAGCGGGTCAGCGAAACTGAAACGGTTCATGGGCCAAAAACGTTTGAAACAGTCGATTGATCACCACTGCACGAGCTGCCCGATCCGAATTCCTGCATCGGAAATCAGAAAATTACAGCCATCCAAGAAAATCGCCTTGTAACTGGATCACAGGCAAGGATATACCCGCCAGCGGAGACGTGGCCGAGTGGTCGAAGGCGCTCCCCTGCTAAGGGAGTAGGCGGGAAACCGTCTCGAGGGTTCGAATCCCTTCGTCTCCGCCATTACCTGCTGAATCTATTACTAACTTTCGCCAACATTTACGACCTACACGTTTATTGCTGACCATAAATGAAGGCGGGCGTCCCATTAGCGGAATTGTTGACTCGAAACTGCAACGATGCATGTTGATTTGTCTTGTTCAACCACACCCAAAAACGATTGCAGTTGATCGCTCCTTTGGAACGCCTGTCGAAGGCTCCCATGGCCAAACCGTATCTCGTGACCGCTGGGAACGGTCAAATTGTGTCATCGAGATGGGTATTCGACCGATCAATCCAGCAATCCTCGCTCCTGCAGAACCTTCCTTGCTACCCGGAAACACTCGAGTGATTGGGGCACTCCGCAGTAGATACCGACCACGTGAATGATCGCGCGGATCTCTTCTTTTGACACACCGTTGTTCAATGCGCCGTTACAGTGAATCTCCCATTCATGCATCTTGCCCAGCGCACCGATCATGGCGAGGTTCATCATCGATCGCGTCTTGGGGTCGATTGTCTCATCCCCCCAGCCGAAACCCCAGCACCATGCCGTCATCGCCTCCTGAAAGGGACGGGTAAAGTCATCCGCCGCCGCCAGGTTTTTCTCGACATATTCTGCACCCAGCGTGGCTTTGCGCTGGCTGAGGCCGCGCTCGAAAAGGTCGTCGTTCATGTCTGTCTCCAGTTTTGTGGATGCTTTGCCGTTTTTTTGGGCGATGAGGCACCGTTAGTCCACGGCCTCACGCATCCATTGTTGCAAACGTGCGATGGAATGCTCGCTCATCACGCCACATGCGGGGTCAAGGACCAATGGCCCGGGCACGTAGCCCCTGGATTTCATACCGCGGTGAACGGATTCCACCAGCCTTACATCTTCCGCTACGGTCGTTTCGCGATCCTGGATGGCCAACCCGCGGATCACGTCACTTTCGTGGCCGCCTTCGGTGAACCAGCCACGCCAGACGGTGCAGTTGTCAACCGAATGGGCGCGCCAGTGGTAGGTGTTCAAAACGTTCCCGGGATAGCATTGGAACGAAAACATCGGCCACAGAAACCATGATTGGTAATCGCAGGCGTGTTCATTGCTGTCCGGGTCAATGTCATAGGTCATCTTGTCCAAGCTCTGACACTGCGTCGTGTGCCGCAGAACGTAACCATCAGCAGCCGGCTGAATGTCATACGTGTCCGGGTCAACTACGCCTTCGGCAAAAGTCGGGTGATTGGACGGGCAGTGATAGCATTCAGAGTAATTCTCGACCGAAACCTTCCAATTGCAGTTCTCCGGGACCTCAACCCATTCCAATGGTGCCAGATCCTTGATCTGCGGAACATACTCGGCCAGTTCCTGTCGAACGCCGGGAAACCATTCGTCCATCGGAGCGGCATCCTTGTCGAGATTGACGAACAGGAAACCCAGAAAGTCTTCGGTGCGCACCTCGGTCAGGCAGATCTTGCTGCGATCAAAGCCCGGGACACTCTTGATATTCGGTCCGGCGCGCAAGCCGCCGGTCAATTCATATGTCCATTGGTGGTATGGGCAAACTACAACGCGCGTATTGCCGGTCCCGCTAACCATCTCATGGGCGCGATGCTGGCAGACGTTGTAAAACGTGCGCACCACGTTGTCGCGCCCGCGGATGGCGAACAGGTTCTGGCCGGCAATCTCGAACGCGAAGTAATCCCCGACATTCGGAATGTCTGCCGCATGGCAAGCATATTGCCACGTGCGCGACAACAGACCGTTCATCTCGGCCTCAAAGATATCCGGGTCCGTATAATAACTGGCCTCGAGGGTATGCGTGAGCGGCGCATTCATAGGCTATTCTCCTGACCTCTGTCCCGGCGAACGCCAATACGATAATGGCGCCGCCGATCTCCCTTTGATTTTGTTGTACCATTTTTATTTGACTTTGGTACATTTGTTTCAATAGTTAATCCACAGAAATCTGCAACTCTGGCACAGGAAAATCGGCCATGGCCCAGAACGAGCTGCCCGCACGGGCAAAAGTTGTGATTGTCGGCGGTGGGGTCATGGGATGTGGCCTGGCCTATCATCTTGGCCATGAAGGCTGGGGGTCCGAGACGATTCTGCTTGAAAAGGCCGAGTTGACCAGCGGATCGACCTGGCACGCGGCCGGTCAGATCACCCATTCCACCAGCTCGTACGGGTTGGGCAAGATGGTTGATTACAATATCGGTCTATACTCCGGAAAGCTGGAAGAAGAGACCGGCCAAGCTGTTACATGGCATGGCTGCGGCTCGTTCCGGCTGGCCTATACCGAAGATGAGATGGACTGGTTGCGGCACACGCTTTCGGTCGGGCGGTCGCTTGGATTCAACATTGAACTTGTCGACCCTGCGTTCATCGCTCAGAAGCATCCGTTCTATAATCTCGATGGTGTTCTTGGCGCGCTCTACACACCCGATGACGGGCATGTGGACCCGTCCAACGTGACCATGGCTCTGGCTGCGGGTGCGCGGCAGAAAGGCGTCAGGATCTTCCGTCATTGCCGGGCGACGAACATCACCCAGAATGCCGCTGGCGAATGGGTGGTCGAGACCGAAAAGGGCGCGATCGTCTGTGAACACGTCGTCAACGCAGGCGGCACATATGCGCGGCAGATGGGCGAGTGGTCCGGGCTGCAATTGCCTATGACCTCGATGACTCACCACTATTTCGTCACCGAGGATGTGCCGGAATTCCAGGATTTGGATACCGAATTGCCGGTGATCCGCGATGACAAGCTGGTCTCGGGCTATATCCGGATGGAGCAGAAAAAGGGCCTGATCGGGATTTACGAGAAAGAGAACGTGAATTCGGTCTGGCATGACGAATGCCCCTGGGAATACGAGAACTGGTTGTTCGATGCCGACTACGACCGGGTCATGCCGTGGTTGGAAAACGCGCTGGACCGGATGCCGATCTTTGCCGATCTGGGCATCACGCGTGAAGTGCATGGGGCAATCTCGCATCCGCCGGATGGCAACCCGATGGTCGGGCCTGCACCGGGCGTGCGGAATTACTGGTGTTGTTGCGGGACTCAGATCGGTATCGGATGGGGGCCGGGACTGACGCGTGAACTGGCGAAATGGATGGTGCATGGCGCCGCGGATATCTCGATGCGCGACTACGATCCGCGCCGCTTTGGCAGCTATGCCACCAAGGACTGGCAGGTGATCAAGGCGCATGAGGATTACAAACTGCGCCACGAGATTCCGTTTCCGCATTTCAACCGTTTGGAAGGCCGGCCGATCAAACCGTCGCCCTTGTACGAAATCCTGAAAGATCAGGGCGCGGTTTACGAAGAGGTCTACGGCTTCGAACGCCCCCGCTGGTTTGCCCGCGACGGTGTCGAGCAACGCGACCATTACAGCTTCCGCCGCAATGCGGTGCACGACATGGTCGGGGCCGAGGTTCACGCGGTGCGCAATGGCGTTGGTATCATGGACGTTACCGCCTTTACCAAGGTCGAGGTCAGCGGCCCCGATGCCTATGCCCTGCTGGACCGTCTGACCGCCAACAAGATGCCGCAAAAAACGGGTTCGATCACTCTGACCCATATGCTGAACCGGCGCGGTCGGATTGAGGTTGAAACCACGCTGGTCCGGATGGCCGATGACCGGTTCTATCTGGTCTGTGCGGCCTTTTTCGAGCAGCGTTTGCTGGATCACCTGAATCACAACCGGACTGTAGAAGACGTAACGATCACCGCCCTTTCATCCCAATGGGCTGCGCTTTCACTGAACGGGCCAAAATCCCGCGATGTGTTGATGCAATGCACCGACACGGATCTGTCCAACGCTGGCTTCCGTTGGCTGTCAGCACAGGAGATCACCATCGCCGGTCACAAAGTCTGGGCGTTCCGCATGTCTTATGCCGGGGAGCTTGGTTGGGAATTCCACATGCCGTTCGAGGCCTGTGTCGATGTCTATAAGGCGTTGTGGGCAGCGGGTGAACCGCATGGGATTGCCAACTACGGCTCTTTCGCCATGAACGCGATGCGGATGGAGAAAGCTTTCCCCGGCGCAGGGGAACTGACCAACGAAGTCACCCTGCCTGAAGCCAATCAGAGCCGATTCCTGAAGCTCGACAAAGAGTTCCTGGGGGCCGAGGCCACGCGACGCAGCGCCGAGCAGGCTGCAAAAGGCGAGATGCCGTGGATTTGCGCCTATCTGGAAATCGAACCCGACGGGATCGAGGACGGCCATGGCGGAGAAGCCGTTATCGCGGATGGCGAAGTTGTCGGAGCAACAGCCTCGGTCGCCTATGGGCACACGGTCGGCAAAATCCTGGCCTTTGCCTATGTCAAACAGCACGCTGTCGATCCCGGAAAAGAGGTCGAGGTGATCATCGCCGGAAAGCCACGCAAAGGCCGGTTCCTCGGACAGGCCGCCTATGATCCCGCGTCGACCCTGCCCCGCACCGATCTGGAACAGGTGGCGGCGGAATAACATGAAAATCACCCGCATCACCGCCTGGCACGTTGCGCTGAAAAGCCACGAGACCTACTACATGGCCGAGGGCAAAACCTGCGACGTCACGACCTCGGTCGTGGTGCGGTTGGATACGGATACAGGCCATTCAGGTTGGGGAGAGGTCTGCCCCATTCCGCACTACCTTCCGGCCTATGCCAAGGGCGTCGTCCCCGCGCTGGAGGAATTGGTGCCTGTTCTGATCGGAGCCGATCCGGTCGGCCCGGACGCGGTGATGGAGCGGCTGAACAAGTATCTGCCCGGTCACGACTATGCGAAATCTGCAATCGATACCGCCCTGTGGGACTTGACCGCGCAGGCTGCGGGATTGCCGCTCTATGCTCTGCTTGGGGGGCGGGCCGTGGCGGACATGCCGCTCTATCACTCGATCACCTGCGTCGCGCCGGATGAGATGGCTCGTATCGCGCGTGAGGCATTCGATCAGGGCATGCGCCAGTTTCAGGTGAAACTGGGCGCTGACAGGAACTGGCAGGCAGATGTCGCGCGCCTGACTCTCGTGCGTGAAGCAGTTGGCGAAGGCCCGCTGGTCTACGGAGACTGGAATTGCGGCTCGGACAGTTTGACCGCCACCCGCGTCGGTCGCGCGGTTGCTCATCTGGACATCATGCTGGAACAACCCTGTGCCACGATCGAGGAATGCGCCCACGTGCGTGCGGCCACCGGCCTGCCGATGAAGCTGGATGAAAGCGCGCGTGACGTGCACTCGGTTCTGGCCGGGCATCAGGCGGGGTGTATGGATGCGGTGGCCGTGAAACTGTCGAAGATGGGGGGCGTGTCGGCTTCGCGCCGCGTGCGCGATCTGTGCCTCAGCCTTGGCACCCAGATGTGTATCGAAGACACCTGGGGAAGCGACATCACCACCGCCGCACTTCTGCATCTTGCGGCCTCGACCCCGGCGCGGGGGATCATGAACACCTGCGACCTGAGTCACTATGTCGGCCCCCGACTGGACCCGGCCGGACCCGGTCGCAAGGACGGGCGCATCGCCCCGCCGGAGGGGTCCGGGCTGGGGGTTTCTCCGGACCCGGATGCGCTGGGAACCCCAGCCGCACTCTTTGACTGACCATTCGCAACGGAGGTCGCCATGGACGATCTGAGAAACACCTACCCAGTTCACGATCCCGAATGGGTGCGGGACATGCACGCGGATCATTACCTGCAAAGCTGGTCGAAGCAGGGCGCGCGCCCACGGGTCATCACCGGCGGGCAAGGCAGCTGGTTCTGGGACAGCGACGGCAAACGCTATCTGGATTTCCAAAGCCAGCTGGTGAACGCCAATATGGGACACCAGCACCCGAAGATCGTGCAGGCGATCAAGGATCAGGCGGATCGGCTCTGCTATATCGGCCCTGCCATGGGCTGTGACGTGCGCAGCGAACTGGCGGCGATCATGACCGAGATCACGCCGCCCAACATCACCTCAACCTTCTTCACCACCGGCGGCGCGGCGGCCAACGAAACCGCAATCCGCATTGCGCGCCACAAGACCGGGCGAACCAAGATTATCGCGCGTTACCGATCCTATCACGGGGCTACCGGGGGAACCTTGTCCCTGACCGGGGACCCACGCCATCACCTGACCCGCGCCGATATGCCCGGTGTCGTTCGGATGCTGGACCCTTATACCTACCGCTTGCCGACGGGTCACACCGACCCCGCCAATTGCCCCGTCGCCCAAGGTGGACCGCATCTGGAAGAAATCCTGATGTACGAAAACCCCAACACCGTCGCCGCGGTCATACTCGAAACAGTGGTTGGTACGAACGGGATCATCGTACCGCCGGACGGATACCTGCAATCGATCCGGGAGACGTGCACAAAATACGGTATCCTGCTGATTGCCGATGAGGTCATGGCAGGCTTTGGCCGCACCGGGAAATGGTTCGCCGTCGACCATTGGGGGGTCGAACCTGACATCATCACCAGCGCCAAGGGCATCAACTCGGGCTACGTGCCACTGGGAACCATGTCCGTGTCGCGTGACCTGCACGACTGGATGCGCGATACCCCCCTGCCCGGCGGATTGACCTATGCGGGTCACCCACTTGCCTGTGCTTCCGGCGTGGCCGCAATCCGGGCAATGCAGGAGGAGGACATTCTGAACCACGCGACCGGGATGGGTCGGATAATGCGCGCGGAACTGAGGCGTCTGGCCGAGAAGCATCCCTCGATCGGCGACGTTCGCGGTCTGGGCATGTTCAACGGTATCGAACTGGTCAGGAACCGCGATACCAAAGAACCTCTGGTTCCATTTGCTGCCAAAGGTGATGCTGCGAAGCCCATGGCCGAGATGATGGCATACGCCATGGATCACGGGCTTTACCTGTCCTTCTTCTCGAACGTCATTCGCCTGACGCCACCCCTGAACATCTCGGAAGAAGACATGATGACCGGACTGGAGATTTTGGACCGAACCCTTGAAATCGCGGATCGCGAATGTGTTTGATGCCGCAAAGCCGGGCCGGGCGATGACTTTCACTAATGCGTCGGTTAAACCCCGGATACACTAGCAGGATACCTGAGCCATTGGCCGATACGAACGAAACAAACCTCTCTGCAACCGTCCTTTCCCGTCTGGCCGAAGAATTCGGCGACCTGACGCCCGAAGCGCAAAAGGCCGCCAGATATGTGCTGGAAAATCCGCGGGATGTCGGCGTTTCCACCGTGCGTGAAATCGCCAGAGCGGCCGAGGTCAAACCAAACACGGTTGTCCGCATGGCGCGACAGGTCGGGTTTGAAGGTTACGAAGATTTCCGCGAACCGTTTCGCGAGGCAATCCGACAAGGAAAGGTCGATTTTCCCGACCGGGCCAGATTTCTGCAAGGCATCCGAAAATCCGGCCAGATGGGTGAACTATATGCGGACATGGTGCAATCCGCGCTCAGCAATATCGAGGACACATTTGCCGGCATAACAACCGAGGCCCTGACCGCTGCGGCCGAGGTGATCTGGAATTCGCGCAATGTGTTTACGATGGGTGTCGGTGTGAACAACGCGAATGCACGCAATTTCACCTATCTCGCTTCAACCGGGATGGTGCAGTTCCACGCCATTCCGCGCGCAGGGTCGGTTGCAACAGATGATCTTGCCTGGTCCGACAATCGCGATGTCCTGATCGCCATCACCTGCGCCCCATACAGAAGCGAAGTCATCGAAGCGGTGAGTGTCGCCCGGGAACAGGGCGTCACAATCATCGGCATCACCGACAGCCTCGCCAGCCCCGTTTACCGGGCCGCCGATCACGGGTTTGTCGTCGCGGCCGATACGCCGCAGTTCTTTCCATCTTCGGTCAGTACGGTGGCGCTTCTGGAAACACTGTTGTCTTTCATCATCGCGCAGGCCGGAAGCGAAATAGTCGAACGGGTCGAAGCGTTTCACTCGCGTCGTCACCGGCTGGGCATCTATCGCGACGAACCACGCTGAATACTCCAAGGTCATTTTCCTTGTCGCTTCGCGTCCTTTGGCTCTGCTTGACGTACAGACTCTCGTTCACTACACGCGTTGGCATGGAAAACACATGCACTTTTCCCAAGCGCTGGTGGCTGGTCTCCTGACAAGGCGGCCGGACATTTCCATTCATTCCGAGGTCGCCGTATGGGCGGCCTTTTTTTGATCTCCTTCCCCCATGCGGTGCCTCAAGATTTCAGAGGACACGCAAATGTACAAACCCGTCATCCTGACCGGAGACCGCACAACCGGCCCGTTGCATATCGGGCACTACGCCGGCTCGCTTCGTAACCGCCTGCGTTTTCAGGACGATCACGACCAGTTTCTGCTGCTGGCCGATACGCAAGCGCTGACAGACAATGCACGTGATCCGGCCAAGGTACGGCGCAATGTTTTGGAAGTCGCACTGGACTATCTGGCCGTCGGCATCGACCCGGAGCGCACGACGATTTGCCTGCAATCGCAACTGCCCGCCTTGGCAGAGCTTTCCATGCTGTATCTGAATTTCGTGAGCGTTTCCCGACTGGAACGCAACCCGACCATCAAGGATGAGATCCGGGCCCGAGGGTTCGGTCGGGACATCCCCGCAGGTTTCCTGTGTTACCCGGCGGCGCAGGCAGCGGATATCACGGCCTTCAAGGCAAGCGTTGTGCCCGTCGGCGAAGATCAGGCCCCTCTGATCGAGCAGACAAACGAAATTGTCCGCAGGATCAACGCGACTGCCGGCGCACTTATCCTGCCAGAGGCCAAAGCCGTCATTCCGCCAGCGGGGCGGCTGCCGGGAATAGACGGCAAGACGAAAATGTCAAAGTCGGGTGGCAACGCAATACCTCTGTCCGCTACGCCCGAGGATATCAGGGTTGCCGTCAAAGCCATGTTCACGGATCCCGGTCATTTGCGCGTTGAGGACCCCGGACTGGTAGAAGGTAACACCGTCTTTACCTATCTGGATGCCTTCGACGACGACAAAACGGCGCTTGCCGAGCTGAAGGCGCGCTATCGGCACGGCGGGCTGGGGGATGCAAAGATCAAAAGCCGGTTGGAAGACATCCTGCAATCGCTGATTGCGCCGATCCGGGACAGGCGGGCACAACTTTTGCAGGATCTGGCCTTTGTTCGTGACACGATCCGCAAGGGAACCGAGCGCGCGCGCGAACGCACTGAAACGACCAAGCGCGAAGTCATGAATGGTATCGGCTTGTTTGGCATGTGAGCCAGCCGCAAAACCAATGATTCCCTTTGTCAGATCGTGATGCAGCAAGCGATTTGTGGATCAAAGCTTTTGCTTTGGGTCCACCCGCCCGATTTCTAGGCTAATAGCCACGTGAAAACAATAAACTGGCGAGGTCGGGCAACGAATTGTGCGGAAAGCTTGGTCAGAACCCTGCTTGGGTCAGGGGTTGATACGTGCTTTGCGAATCCCGGCACCAGCGAGATGCATTTCGTCGCGGCCGGGAAACCATCCCCAGATTTAATGGGCTTGTTACAAAAGCGCAGTCAAAGCGTCACAATACTGCAACGAACGGCAGCCATCCCAATCTTATCCAAGTGAGAGAGGATACCTACCGATGTCATTGCGCTTTGTCTGCCTGACGTCTGCCCTTGCCCTGACCGCCAGTCAGGCTGCGGCAGAGATGAATTTCAACCGAATTGCGTCTTTCCCCGTCGTCAAGAACATGGCCAAGGGGGCCGATACCGAACGTGAAACCTCGCCCGAGATCATCGCGGCGACCGCGGATGGCATGACGCTGGTTTACACCGATAGCCCGTTGGGCGTGATCGGTATGGTCGACATCACCGACCCCGCAAACCCGGAACCGTTGGGTGCGATGGAGGTGGGTGGCGAGCCGACCTCGGTTGGGATCGTTGGAACGACGGCTTATGTCGGCGTGAACACGTCAGAAAGCTACACCGTCCCGTCGGGCAAGCTGATCTCGGTCGATATCGCAGGCAAGGCCGAAACCGGCGCCTGTGATCTGAGCGGTCAACCCGACAGCGTCGCCATCGCCCCCGATGGCAGCTTTGTCGCCGTGGCGATCGAAAACGAGCGCGACGAAGACCTGAACGACGGTGTTATCCCGCAGCTGCCCGCCGGATCGCTGGCGCTGGTGCCGTTGAAGGACGGTGCGCTGGATTGCGGCGGCATGAAGATGGCCTCACTGACCGGTCTGGCCGAGGTTGCCCCCACCGACCCCGAGCCGGAATTTGTTGACATCAATGGTCTGGGTGAAACCGTCATCACATTGCAGGAAAACAACCACATCGCGGTTGTTGACAAGGACGGCAACGTAGTCAGCCATTTCTCGGCTGGCGCGGTTGACCTGGAAGACATCGACGCCACCGACGAGCGCGGCGCGCTGATCTTCACTGAAAGCCAGCCGGGCCGCCTGCGCGAGCCGGACGCGGTGAAGTGGATCGACGACAACCACTTTGCCACTGCCAACGAAGGCGACTACGAAGGTGGGTCGCGTGGCTGGACCATCTTCCACAAGGACGGCACCGTTGTTTACGAGAACGGCACCGATTTCGAGAAAGCCATCATCCAAATCGGCCACTATCCCGACAAACGGTCCGACAGCAAAGGCGTTGAACCGGAAAGCGTGACCGCAGCGACCTTTGGCGGCACGCCGATGATCTTCGTGGGGGCCGAGCGTGCCTCGGTCGTGGGTGTTTATGACGCAACCGATCCGGCCAACCCAGTGCTGAAACAGCTGCTGCCGTCAGGCGTCGGCCCGGAAGGCTATGTTGCGATCCCGGAACGCAACCTGCTGGTGTCGGCCAACGAAAAAGACCTGATCGAAGATGGCGGCCCGCGTGCCCATGTCTCGATCTTCGAGTATCAGGACGCCCCCGCCAACTACCCGCATCTGACCTCGGAAGGCGCGGATGAGCTGATCGGGTGGGGTGCTCTGTCAGGTCTGGTCTCTGATGAGGACGGCATGATCTATGCAGTCAACGACAGCTTCTACGGCTTCCAGCCTTCGATCTTCAAGATCGACCCCAGCCAACAGCCTGCCCGCATCGTGGATGTGATCCGCATTCATCGTCAGGACGGCAACCCGGCGCAGAAGCTGGACCTGGAAGGCATCACGCTGGACGGCAAAGGTGGTTTCTACGTTGCCTCCGAAGGCCGCACCGACCGCGTCATCCCGCATGCGATATATCACGTCTCGGCGGATGGCCTGATCAAGGACCGCAAGGGCGAGATCGGCCTGCCGCCGGAGCTGATGGCTGTCGAAAAACGCTTCGGCTTTGAAGGTATCACTCGTGTCGGCGATACCCTGTGGATGGCCGTTCAGCGCGAATGGAAAGACGACCCTGAGAACCACGTGAAACTGGTGGCCTACAACCTCGACACCAAGGAATGGGGTGCCGTACATTATCCCAAGGCCGATCCGGAAAAAGGTTGGGTTGGTCTGTCGGAAATTGTGGCTTTTGGTGACCATGTCTATGTCATCGAGCGCGACAACCAGCATGACCACCGCGCCGTGACCAAAAAGATCTACCGCATCCCGCTGTCGGAAATGACCCCGGCCCCGTTGGGTGAAACTCTGCCAGTCGTCAGCAAGGAAGAGGTTCGCGACCTGCTGCCCGACCTGACCTCGACCGGTGGCTACGTTCTGGACAAGATCGAAGGTCTGGCCATCCTGCCGTCGGGCGAGGCATTTGTGATGACCGACAATGACGGCGTCGACGACGCCTCGGGCGAGACGATGTTCTGGTCGATCGGGTCGGTAACGGCTGGGAATTAACCCACTTGCAAAAAATTGAGGGACCCCGCACAAAATTATGCGGGGTCATTTTACTTCTAACGTCAGCTTTGACCCTTTGTTAGACATACATATTACCAAGACGTTAGGATCGTTTGTGTCGCTGAGCCAAGACCTCGAACCAATTCTGGAAATTGTGAAACGTACCGACCCAAGCTTTGCGACAGTCGATCCAGGAAAAATTGACGCCTATGTCGAAGATGCCGAAAGGCACGCGTCTCATAATGCACGAGAGCGGTTCTTGCTTTCGGCAATGCGCCTCTTGGCCCTTTCTGGCAATGGTCACACGCGCCTGATCCCAAACGACGCGATCTCAGTTCTGCCGCTTCGATTTGTGACCATCGGGAGGACGGTCTTTCTGACCAAGGCCTCAACGCCCCTCACGGAATTTGCGCCCAGCAAGCTGATCGCCGTTAACGGCATACCTGTAGAAAAAATCGAACGCGCGGCAGCATGTCTTCTGGCGGGAACACGGCAAAGACAGCGCGTGATTGGACCTCTCATATTTGCGTGGCCTGCCGCGTTGGCCGATTTGGGGTTCGCACCGTTCAGCCATGAGACCCAGTATCTTCTCCAAAGCGCCGACGGGCGAAGAAACACAGTAAGAGTGCCTAACGACGATACTGTTCTGGCGTCAGAAATGTATCCAAGGAATGAACACGGCAAAGTCGACCCCTTCTGGAATTACAATGGGTTTGTGGAAATCCACGATTGTTCTGAGAATGGCCTCGCTTTGAAGCTGCCAAGTTTCTTCGATACCAACGAAGGCGCGCTTTCCGAAGCAATCGATAAAGCCGCCACATACGTTCAGACCCGCCGCGACAGTTTCCTAGTAGTCGATGTTCGAGGCAACACCGGGGGC
This sequence comes from Ruegeria sp. HKCCD6647-2, assembly GCF_057221075.1. Classification (NCBI taxonomy): domain Bacteria; kingdom Pseudomonadati; phylum Pseudomonadota; class Alphaproteobacteria; order Rhodobacterales; family Roseobacteraceae; genus Ruegeria; species Ruegeria sp. HKCCD6647-2. The sequence goes on from NZ_JBWVBD010000001.1 coordinate 277,227, forward strand.
AACTTTTTGGTAACTATGCCGTTGATCGATGCAATTACCGAAAGCGCTCGGCGATGCGGATGCGCTGTGCTTGTGGATAAATTCACCTTTTCAGCAGCAATCGTCTTTGTAGCGATCCTCAGGTATCGGCTCGGGCGCAAGTTGAAGATCGTCGGGGAAGAAATGGGCGATGGGCTCAGGTTCTTTGCGGAAGGCGGCTTGATCGAATTGCCGACCAGCGGCGCCGTCGTCCGATACGCAACTGCGCTTCACGATTGGGAAACTGGATCAGCGGATCAAACGACGCCGTCTGACATCGCGCGTCAGTTGGTGCCAGTCCATAGACTTGGAATTGATCGAGATTGGTTTTCGACACCGTTCGACACAACGCCTGAAGACATCGTTTATGAAAAGCTGGTTGAAGAATTGGCTTAGCGCCCAAAACGCAGCTTTGTCCGCACAACCGCCGTTGGTCGTGTCGGGACAGGCTACAAGCGCGACAGTAGGCGTCGGATGACCGGTATGAGGCCAAACTTGACATTGGCACTCAGCCTGAAATTGACCAAATTTCCGATCTATGAACAACTACACGCAAAAACCAATCAATTGGATTTCAACTTGCCCTCCTCTTTCAAAAAATTTGCCCTCAGCCTTCGTTGCTTTGAAGTATTAAAAGCATTTCCAGTTCTGGCTTTCGTTGGGGTTGCAGCGAACGCATGCCCCCATTCCCTACAGAACTCCGAGCATGGAGAACTGTTTGACATTATTTCATGTGGAGACTTACACCAGCTTGAGCGCTACGCCGCCAAGGGCGGTGATCTCGACAGCCTACGTTATGGCAACACCGCGCTTTGGTCGGTGATTGTTGATGGACGACTTGATGTTGCAAAACGACTTATCGCCTTAGGGGCAGATGTGGATGCCGGTGACGATGCGCCAATTGCAGCACTGATCGGATCGCTGCGAGTATTGAGTGAAGCAAACTCTGATAGCGCGGTACTAGATTTGGTTAGGGAATTTTCCTACGCAGGAGCAAATTTTGATATTCGTAGCATTGCGGGCAATCACCTCCTAATAACGTTTGTCTCGGAAATCTGCGAAGCTCCGTCGCTAGGGGAGATTGAGCGCCTTAGAGGGCTCGCGCAAAGTTTGCGGCCTCATTCTGTTTCTTTGTCCGAGGATGATCTCGAAGCACTGGTCCACATTGGAACACTGTCTGACTTAGGAATATATGACAAAGACTGCGTGGGTGAATTGGTGGGCGGTCCCATCCGCGACGGTTAGGAAATGCCTAACGTCTGCTTAGTCCGCTTAGCGAACACCCCGGTACAACAAAACAACGCCCCGCGCCTGGAGGTGCGCGGGGCGTGCAGTCTGCGACAATCCCAAGAGGCGGGACTGTCGCGGTTGGATCAAAGACGTTAGTTCACGGCCTTGGCGTCGACCACATCCTTTTCGATGGCTTTGGCCGAAGAAATCTCGATCTTGCGCGGCTTCAGCGCCTCGGGCACTTCGCGCTTCAGGTCGATGTGCAGCATGCCATTTTCGTGGCTCGCGCCGGTGACGCGCACGTGATCGGCCAGCGCGAAGCGGCGTTCGAATGCGCGGGTGGCGATGCCGCGGTGCAGATAGCTGCGGCCCTTGTCCTCGGCGGCTTTCTTGCCGGAGACAACGAGGGAGTTTTCCTTCACCTCAACCGAAAGATCGGATTCGGCAAATCCGGCGACGGCCACCGAAATCCGGTAGGTGTCGGCATCGGTTTTTTCGATGTTGTACGGGGGATAGCTGGGCTGTGCCACATCATTGGTCAGAACGCGGTCCATCATGTCTGCGATCTGGTCGAAACCGATGGTGGCGCGGTGCAGCGGTGCAAAGTCAAAACTACGCATGTGTTTAATCCTCATCCTAGAGCGATTTACGTGTTGTGCCCTCCGAATGGACGGGCGGTGATGCATAGCGGACCCCAAATCTGGCGATCCGCTACAATCCACATGGGTAGCAATTCAGCGCAGTTCAAGACCCTCCGGAGCTGATGAATTTTGCGCCGGAACTCGATTTACCCGAACCGACCTGCAGGCGCCGAATCGCGGCCTTGGGTTGCGGCGCATCCCGGCGCAGGATCGACTTGAGCTCCGAAACGATCCCCGACAGTTCCATGCCAAATCCAACCTTGCCACGATGATCAACGCCAACAGCGGAAACGACCGACAGGATCTGCCAGCGCGGCCCGTTCCTGGCAAGAATGGCGGAGCCGGACGACCCGAAGGTTATGTCACAGTTGAACGTAATGAGGCCTTGCCAGCGTTCGAGTATCCGGCAGGACCGTTCGCGGGTAATCGCCTCGGACCGGCCGCGCCCATAGGATGCAATGCTGATCTCATTGCCGGGCACGCGTCCGTTATGGAGGGCAAACGGATCGGCAATTGAATAGGGAATCGGCTCGTTCAACCGCATTAGAGCAACATCGGCCCGTACACTTGCCGGTGTCAGGGGGTCATTGGCACCATAATCCGGGTGTGCTGCGATCTGGACAACCTGACGTTCCGCCAATGCAGTTCCGTTGCTGAGGCCGGCCCGAAACGTGACTTCACCGGGCAGGTAGGGCTTGCCGGTTTTCTTGTCCAGGGCGCAATGGGCCGCCGTCAGCACCAGGTCCTGCGCGATCAACGTACCGGTGCAAAAGGATTTGGTGCCGATATCCAGCCGCCCGATCGCCTCCCATCCATAGAGATCGTCCCGATCCGTCAGCTTTCGCTTGTCGGCCTGTGCGTGAGCTGCGGATACAAAAACTGAAATACAAAGAAAAATACTTGAAACTGCTTTGATCACGGCCGGATAAACCTCGCTCCGATATTCTTGTTTGCGCCGGAACTGCTTGAAGTTGACCCAAAACCCCGCCCAGCCAACAGCTCCGCCTGCAAGAGCTGCAACGATTCCTCGACCGGCGTTCCCAGGGCAACACTCTTCCCGCTCATCTCAGCCTTGGCCGCAACGACCGAAACGATGCGGGGGCTGTCACCGGCAAATGAGAATACCGGAGCCCCGGATGAGCCCAGATCCACGTCACAGGACATCACCAGGACGCCCGAATACCGGTTTACGATCGAGCAGACCTCTTGCAGCGATGGGGCTTCGGCCCGATCCTGTGCGTAGGAGACAACGCCCACCTCTTCACCGCGCGCGGGCCGGTTTCCGGTTTCAAAAGGAACCACGGCGGTGTTTCTGACCGGCTGCCACAGTTCGATCAAGGCGATGTCGTGGCGCACACGTTCCGCCGAAGTTTCGCGGTCAAAGCTGTAATCTGGGTGAATCACGGCCTGACGCGCCGCACGATAAGCCGACGCACGTCCAAGCCGCCAACCCGCCAGAAACTGGATTTTCGCGGGGTCGACACGTTTTCGGGTCGCCCTGTCAAACAGGCAATGCGCCGCCGTAAGAACCAGCGTTGGCGAGATCAGCGTTCCCGTGCAAAATCCGGTCCCTTCGACGTCCAGCCGACCCACAGCCATCCATTGCCGGCCGGAATCGGTGGTTTCCAGGCTTTTCAGCCCGCTATCCTGCGCTATCGCCGTCATCGGCAACATTGCCAGGGCGGCGGCCGTAATCCAATTGCGCACGCGACTCTCCGATCCTTCGTTCAGGGAGGAGTCATACGCGAGTCCTTTGGCGAAATTAGGGCAGCAGCATCGGGTTGGGTTTTCCCCACACAGCGATGCAGGGATGGTACGGTTTTGCTTAACGCAGGATCGGCACAGCCTCGATGGCATGATGACCCCGCCGCACAGCACGTGGCTGGGGGCCGCCTGTGGCCCAGTCCAAGAGTTCGACGGTGTGCAGAACCGGCAGTTTCGTGCCCGACGCGATCTGTATCATACAACCGATGTTCCCGGCAGCGATGACATCAGGTTGCCTGGCTTCCAGCGTTCGCACTTTCCGGTTTTTCAGTTTTGCCGAAATTTCAGGCTGCATCAGGTTATAGGTGCCGGCGCTGCCGCAACAAAGATGACTGTCGACAGGCTCTAACACTGCGAATCCGGCGCGCTTTAGCAGATTCTTGGGAAGCGACGTGATCTTTTGTCCATGCTGTAGAGAACATGCCGCATGGTAGGCAACCGTCATCCCTTTGTCGGCACCATCAGGCATATCCAGCTGAACCAGCAGCTCGCTAATATCCATCGCAATGGCGGACACGCGCGCGGCATCAGCAGCCAGCGGTCCATTCCGGAACATATGTCCGTAGTCCTTGACGGTCGTACCGCAGCCTGACGTGTTGATGACGATGGCGTCCAGGCCTTCACCGTCCATCTCGCAGGCCCAGGCACGGACATTGACAGCGGCTGCTTCATGGCTTTCGCGAGTCTTGCCCATATGATGTGTAAGCGCTCCGCAACAGCCCGCACCTTCGGCCACGACCACCTCGCACCCCATCCGTGTCAGCAATCGGATTGTGGCGTCGTTGATATTGGTGTTCAGCGCTTTTTGCGCGCATCCTGTCATCAACGCCACGCGTTTGACCCGCGACCCTTCGGGGGCAAAGCTTTGCGGGTCGTCGTTTCGACTGACAGGCGGGATATGCTTTGGCGCCATGTCCAGCATGGCCCGCAGCCGCGCATCCGGCATCAGAAACCGGAACGGGCGCACCAGCTTGGCGCCGATTAGAGCCCAACGGAACCGCATCGGATAAGGCAGTATCCGCGCCAAAACCCATCGCAACGCCCGATCGGTGAAGGGCCGTTTGTAATGCTCTTCAATATATTCGCGCGCGTGATCGACCAGATGCATGTAATGCACACCTGACGGGCAGGTTGTCATACAGGCCAGACAGGACAGGCAACGGTCGATATGCTTGACCGTCTTTTCGTCCGGCACCCGCGCGTTTTCCAGCATGTCCTTGATCAGGTAAATGCGTCCGCGCGGGCTGTCGAGCTCATCCCCCAAAACCTGATAGGTGGGACAAGTGGCCGTGCAAAACCCGCAATGCACACAATTGCGCAGAATCTCGTTCGAGCGCCGGATTGCCGGGTCCTGCAGCTGTTTTTCGCTGAATGTTGTCTGCATCGCCCTATCCCATCAGCCCCGGATTAAACAGCCCACGCGGATCAAACTTTGCCCTCAGCCCTTGTGTTAGAGCCCGAATCACAGAGTTTTCCGTCTGGAATCGTCCCAGCTGTTCGAAGGTCACTGAACTTGCCCGCACCAGTGTTGCGTGGCCGGAAAACACACCCAGGCGCGCTCGCAGATCCGTACCGCTTGGAACACGCAGCCAAACCAGGCCGCCGCCCCAATCGAGCAACACCTGGTCGACCTCGGCGCGCGCTACAATCTCTGGCGCATCACCGGGTTTGACCGACAGGCGCCAGATATCCCCGTCTTCGCCATGAAATGCCCGGACATCGCGTATGGAAGCCCAGAGCGCGGCAGGATCGGTCTCCTCCAACACCTCGCCAAAGTGCGAGAGTTCTGCGGTCAGTTTTTCGGTCCTATAACCGACGGAATCAGCGAAACCTTCGAGCCTAAGTAAGCTTTTTTGGACCTTTGGGTCATACGCAGCACCGTTCACCTCGTACGGGGATTTCAAAGCTGCCGAAAGTACCTGAACCGCGGTCGCTGTGTCGGGCACAGTGACCGAAATTGTTGCAGTTCGTTCGGGTCTGGGCAGCACTTTCAGCGACACTTCGGTCAGGATACCCAACGTACCCCAAGATCCCCCCATCAGTTTGACCAGGTCATAGCCCGTGACATTCTTCATCACCCGCCCGCCGTTCTTGACCGCCTGCCCGCGCCCATCCACGTAGCGCACGCCCAGAAGAAAGTCGCGGCACGCGCCAGCCTGAATCCGCCTCGGGCCGGATACATTCGCCGCTACGACCCCACCAATGGTTGGGTCTCCCTCCGTCCCCAAAAGACCGCGATGATCCATCGGTTCAAACGCCAGTTGCTGCCCTTCCGCCTCTAGGGCCGTTTCGATTTCGGCTACCGGCGTTCCGGCTTTTGCAACGAGCGTCAGCGCGCCGGGTTCATAGAGCGTGATACCCGTCAGTCCGGCGGTGCTCAGACGTTGCTCGGGTCCGGTCACGCCACGCGTTGCGCCACCGACGATCTGCACGGGATTGGTTAGTCCGGCCACCAGATCCGCCAGCTCGGCTTCTGTCTCAGGTTTCATGCGGTTTATCTTTTCCAAAGTCTTCGGGCGTCGAGATCAGGCATCTATTCCGCCGCCATTCGTCGCGCCTCGGACACGTCCAGCGGGAACACTTTTGCCGGGTTCAGCAGCCAGTCCGGATCAAACACGTCCTTGACGGCCATCTGCGCCTCAAGGTCCTGCGGTGTGTATTGGTGATGCATCAGGTCGCGCTTTTCGATGCCCACGCCGTGCTCACCTGTCAGGCATCCGCCGGCATCCACGCAGAGTTTCAGAATCTCGGCCCCAAAAGCCTCACATTTTTCCAGATCGCCGGGTTTGTTGGCATCAAACAGAATCAAGGGGTGCATATTTCCGTCACCGGCGTGGAACACGTTACCGACCGATAGTCCGTAGTCCTCGCTGAGCTCGCCTATGCGGCGCAGCACGGCAGGCAGCGCGGAAACCGGGATCGTGCCGTCCAGACACATGTAGTCGTTAATCTGCCCCATGGCGCCAAAGGCCGATTTCCTCCCCAGCCAGATCCGGGCGCTTTCGTCCTCCGATTGACTTTCACGCAACTCGACCGGGTTATGGCGCTTGGCAATTTCGATGATCTTGGCCAACTGACTGTCGATTTCGCTTTCCGAACCTTCGACTTCGACGATCAACAGGGCCTCGCAATCCGGATAGCCCGCGTGAGCAAAGTTTTCGCAAGCCTGAATACACAGCCGGTCCATGAACTCGATCGCCACTGGCAATATGCCCGATTTGATAATGTCAGAGACACATTGACCCGCAACTTCATTGTCATCGAAGCCCATCAGCACAGGCCGCGCACCTTCGGGTTTGCGCAATATCCGCAGGGTCGCCTCGGTCACCACGCCCAGTTGCCCTTCCGATCCGCAGATGACGCCCAACAGGTCGAGCCCCGGCGCATCCAGATGCGCGCCGCCGATCTCAACCACGCTGCCATCCATCATCACTATCGTGACACCCAGAAGGTTATTGGTGGTTACCCCGTATTTCAGGCAATGTGCACCGCCCGAGTTCATTGCGATATTGCCCGCAATGGCGCAGGCCAATTGCGACGACGGATCCGGGGCGTAAAAGAAATCCTCTTCCTCGACCGCACCTGAAACGCTCAGATTTGTCCGGCCTGACTGCACCCGTATGAAACGGTTGTCAAAATCGATCTCCAGCACGTCGTTCATCCGCGCGACACCCAGAATCACGCAATCCGCGGTTGGCAACGCGCCGCCTGCCAGCGATGTCCCCGCACCCCGAGGGACGACCGGCACGCCCTCTTCTTTGCAAATCCGCAGAATGGCCGACACTTCCTGCGTACTGGCGGGTAATACGGCCACCATCGGGGGACATTTGTATGCGGTCAGCGCATCACATTCGTAGGCGCGGGTCTCTGACGGGTCATGGATAATCGCGTCTTCGGGCAGGACCCGCGATAGCCGCGCGATCACTGCGGTCTTGCGGCGCAGCACGTCGGGGTTGGGCTGAGGCATTTCCATGGCGGGTCCTCCATTTGGTAAAATATTATTACCAATTTTCCGATCTGGCAAGATTGCAAAACCGGACGTACTGTCGCGGCATGACATGGATCGACCGCGCGCATCTGTTTTCACCCCTCGATTATGCAGCCATAATTTTGCTGCTGGGCAGCTGGCTGTGGATCAGCTGGCGGATCGAGAATCCGTCCCCGCACAAGCCCTCGGTCGCGTTGATGATGGACGCATTCCGGCGAAACTGGATGCATGAGATGGTCACGCGTCAACCGCGCATGTTCGACGCTCAGGTCGTGGCCGCCATGCGGCAGGGCAGTACGTTTTTTGCCTCGACCACAATGATCGCGATTGGCGGCGGCCTTGCGCTGCTGGGCAATACCGAGCGTCTGGCAGGCGTTGCCCAGGATCTGGCGATAGGCAGTGCGCCAGCCATGGTCTGGGAGATCAAGATACTGATTGTTATCCTTTTTCTAGCCAACGCATTCCTGAAATATGTCTGGGCCCATCGCTTGTTCGGGTATTGCGCGGTTCTGATGGCTGCCGTGCCCAATGATCCCGAAGACCCCCAGGCCTACCCCCGCGCAGCGCAAGCGGCCGAGATCTGTGTCACCGCGGCGCGCAGCTTCAATCGCGGTCTGCGCGTCACCTATTTCGCACTTGCCTCGCTTGCGTGGATACTGGGACCTGTGGCCCTGATTTTGGGCACGGCGATTACTTTTGGTGTTCTGTATCGGCGTGAATTTGCCTCGCATTCCCGCTCGGTTCTTATGACCCGACCCCCCAACACGGAGACGTGATGACGATGCTGCGTTTCACCGCCTACATTCAACCCATGCGATATGTGATTCTCAGTGCTCTAATCGCGTGCCCCGCGTTTGCCGACCCATCCATGATCGAAAAAGTCTCGGCCACATCCAACGGTGAGACCTGGCGATTCGATGTGACGATCCGGCATCCGGATACCGGATGGGATCATTATGCCGATGGCTGGCGTGTTCTGGATATGGACGGCAACGAGCTGGGGATGCGCGTCCTCCACCACCCGCACGAGAACGAACAACCATTCACGCGGTCCCTTGGCGGCGTTGCAATTCCTGCCGGCACAACGCAGGTTCAGATACAGGCCCGCTGCAGCGTGGATGGATGGAACTCTGAGACCACATTGGTCGCGCTGAACTGAGCTTCAGAATACACCCAGGCTAAGGCCGGCAGCCATTGCCGCGCCAATTTCGCGGCATTGGTCCAGATGGTCGTTCGGGATGGTCTTTGCCGCCAGAATGGCCTCGGGTGTTTGCGCATGGGTGCAAATGATCAGTGGCGGCTGTACTTCTTTCAGGCGCCAGCCCGTTGCGATCCGGGCCATTTGCCGGGCTGCATTTTCGCCGTCCGATCCGGCACAGATCATCAGCGCATAGGGCCGACCCTCGATCCGACCAAGCACCGGGTAGTAGCTGCGGTCAAAAAAGTCCTTCATTAGACCCGAAATTGCTGCCAGATTCTCGGGCGCGCAAAAGATATAGCCATCCGCGTCCAGCAGGTCTGCGGGGCCCGCCTGGTCAGCGGATATCAGCACGGTGTCCGCTTCGGACCGCGCCGCGTCATTCGCTGCCTCGGCCATTTGCCGACTGCCGCCCGTGCGCGAATGGTAAACGATCAGAAGCTGCGCCATGTCAGACCCGATGGTAGGGACCGCCCGACAGGATGGTTGCGGCCCGATAAAGTTGCTCGGCCAGCATCACACGGACCAGCATATGGGGCCAGACCATCGACCCGAATGAGATGGAAAAATCAGCCTCAGCCTGCAGATTAGGATCTATTCCGTCCGCCCCGCCGATAATCAGTGCCAGATCCTGCCTCCCGGCATCGCGCCAGCCGCCCAGTTTCTTGGCGAAATCAGGCGAGGACATTACGCACCCCCGTTCATCCAAAGTGCAGATCACCGCACCTTTGGGCAGCGCCTTGCGCAGCAACGCAGCCTCGGCCCCCATGCCTGCGTTTTTTTTGTCTTCAACTTCGATCACCTTCGCAGGACCAAGGCCCAGGCTGCGGCCGGTCCGGTCAAATCGGGTCAGGTAATCATCAAGCAGGGACTTCTCCGGTCCGGCACGCAATCGCCCGACCGCACAAATGCTGATACGCATATTTCTCTCGCCACCGGCCTGTTAATGCAGGCCGGGATGGCGCCTCAGTTCGCCGAGGCGCTGCCGCCCTGAGGCAGCCACATCTTTTCCAGCTGATAGAATTCACGCACTTCGGGGCGGAAGATATGGACGATCACGTCGCCCGTATCGATCAGAACCCAGTCGCCGGCATCCTTGCCTTCGACCTTCGAGGTGAAACCGAATTCCTGCTTGATGCGATCCGTCAGCTTTTCCGCCATGGCCGAGACCTGACGGGTCGACCGACCCGAGGCAATCACCATGTGATCCGCAACCGAGGACTTGCCCCGCAGGTTGATCTGCACGACATCTTCGGCCTTGTCGTCGGTAAGTGAGGAAAGGATACGCTCAAGCAGCTTGTCGCTGATTGACTGAGAGTGGGCCATTACACTGGCACCGTCATCGGCGGGCAAACCCGCCTGTGTATGTAGAGACAGGACATAGTCCTCCTTTGCTGCGCGCCGCCAAACCCCGGCGCCGGGGTACTAATAAGGTAACAAGGGGATTGCAACATTTCAATGAACGCGCGCCGTGGCGCCCGCACGAAGGCTCACTCTTTGGCGATCTGTTGCGTGTCTGCGCCGTCGGGCAGCAATCGAACTTCGCGTTGAGGGAAGGGGATCGAGATGCCTTCTTCCTTGAACGCATCCCACAAGGCGAGGTAGACATTGCCGCGAATGTTGGTCAGCCCCTTGGTCGGATCGCTGATCCAGAAACGCAACACATAGTCCACACTGCTGTCGCCGAATCCGGTGATATGGCAGACGGGCTCATGCGATCCGCCGCTCAGCACCCGGGCTACCGCCTTCACGGACCGGATCGCCGTGGCACGCACTTTGTGCGGATCGTCGTCATAGCTGGTGCCGAAATCCAGATCGAGGCGTACGAATCGATCCGAATGCGACCAGTTCACCACCTGATTGGTGATCAGGTCCTCGTTCGGGATCAGGTATTCCCTTCCATCCCGCGTGACGACTGAGACATATCGCGCGCCCAGCGCATTGATCCAGCCGAACGTATCGCCCAGCGAGATCACGTCGCCCGGTTTGATCGACCGGTCCATCAGGATGATGATCCCCGAGATCAGGTTCGACACCACCTTTTGCAGACCGAAACCGATACCTACGCCGATCGCACCCGACAGCAACGCGATGCCCGTCAGATCGAACCCCAGCGTGCGGATTGCCACCAGAAAGACGGCACCATACAGCAGCACCTGGATGCCTTTGGCCAAAAGAACCTGCATCGACGGGGTGATGTCGTCGTTGTTCTGCAACCCCCGCTCAGCCGCGCGGGTGCCGATACGGGCCAGCGTCAGCAGGACCCCGATCAGCAGAACGGCCTTGAGGATTCCCAGCGCCGAGATGTGCAGATCACCAATTGAGATCGCCACCCCGTCAAGGAATACTGCAACATCGTCGGTCAAACCCAACGCAATCAGAGTTGCGTAGACCCACATTGCCCATTTGAAGATCCGACGCAGCGTCCGGTTGCGCACCAGTCGGGCCACCAGCGCAATCGCCAGCCACGCGGCGGCCAGCGTCGCAATCACGCCTATAATGTAGCTGCGCGATGGCCAGGTGACCTGCTGCATGATCAGGTACAACACCCACGACACCAGCACGAAATAGACCAGCGTCAATCGCTGCATCAGTTGCACCAGAGTACGCAGCCGCCATTTCGGCCAACCGGTCCGCGCCCGGGCCCATGCCTCCCACCGGCTTTGGGTCAGCAGCTTCAGCATGAAAGCCAGTGCCCAGAGAAACAGGATGATGACCAGCTGATATTGCCGCCAGCCGGGCGTCACGACCAGTTCGATCAGGTTCTGGAATTGCGAGGAGAAGGCCGCCGTCATGTTGGCGTAAAGCTCTGATAATGTTTCCGGTAGCAGGTCTTGGTTCATGCACGTCTCCTGCCCGTCAGCTTGGACAGCGGGGCGATGTGATGCAAGCCCAACCTGCGCCGCGCCTGATTGAACCTTGATTGACGCGATGGCCCGATATATCTGGTGCGCATGAGAGTCTACTTGGCCCCAGCTCCGACGTTGCAAGACCGCACGCGCCTGCGTGAACGGTTCTTTGGGGCCGCCCGCACGGTTCTGGCCCGCCTATAGGCGGCGCCCAGCCACTCGCCAGCATATCTCAATACATACGGGAGAGGACCGATGTCCCCCAAAACACTCTATGACAAGATCTGGGATGCCCATGTCGCGCACGAAGCCGATGATGGCACCTGCCTGCTGTATATCGACCGCCATCTGGTGCACGAAGTCACCAGCCCGCAGGCGTTCGAAGGCCTGCGCATGGCAGGCCGTCAGGTGCGCGCGCCGGAAAAGACCATCGCGGTGCCGGATCACAACGTGCCGACCACGCCGGACCGTGTGAACGGGATCGAGAACCCGGAATCGCGCATTCAGGTCGAGGCGCTGGACAAGAATGCCAAGGATTTCGGGATTCACTATTACCCGGTGAATGACGTCCGTCAGGGTATCGTTCACATCGTCGGCCCGGAACAGGGCTGGACCCTGCCCGGCATGACCGTGGTTTGCGGCGACAGCCACACCGCCACCCACGGCGCATTTGGCGCTCTGGCGCATGGCATCGGCACATCCGAGGTCGAACATGTTCTGGCCACGCAGACCCTGATCCAGAAGAAATCCAAGAACATGAAGGTGGAGATCACCGGCAAACTGCAGCCGGGCGTGACCGCCAAGGACATCACCCTCGCCGTCATCGGTGAGACCGGCACCGCCGGCGGCACCGGCTATGTCATCGAATATTGCGGTGAAGCGATCCGTGATCTGTCGATGGAAGGGCGCATGACCGTCTGCAACATGGCCATCGAAGGCGGCGCGCGCGCGGGCCTGATCGCGCCGGACGAAACCACCTTTGAATATGTCAAAGGCCGCCCGCACGCGCCGAAAGGTGCCCAGTGGGAAGCCGCGATGGACTGGTGGAAGACGCTCTACACCGATGAGGGCGCGCATTTCGACAAGGTCGTCACCCTGCGCGGCGAGGATATCGCGCCGGTCGTGACCTGGGGCACCAGCCCCGAGGACGTACTGCCGATTACCGCGACCGTTCCGAACCCCGAAGATTTCGAAGGCGGCAAGGTCGACGCGGCCCGCCGTTCGATCGAATACATGGGTCTGGAAGCCGGACAGAAGCTGAGCGATGTGGAAATCGACACCGTCTTTATCGGCTCGTGCACAAATGGCCGCATCGAAGATCTGCGCGCCGCAGCGGAAATCCTTAAGGGCAAAAAGATCAAGGACGGCCTGCGCGCCATGGTCGTACCCGGCTCGGGTCTGGTTCGGGCACAGGCCGAGGAAGAAGGTCTGGCGGACATCTTCAAAGAGGCCGGTTTCGAATGGCGTCTGGCAGGATGCTCGATGTGCCTGGCGATGAACCCCGACCAGTTGCAGCCGGGCGAGCGCTGCGCGGCGACCTCGAACCGTAACTTCGAAGGCCGTCAGGGACGGGGCGGGCGTACGCACCTGCTGAGCCCGGCGATGGCTGCCGCAGCGGCAATCACAGGACGGCTGACAGACGTTCGTGAATTGATGTAAGGTGCCCTCATATCTAGATATTTGAGGGATTGAAGACATGAGTGACTGGATCAAATGGCTCCTTCTGGGGCTTCTATCCATAGCGTTCGGCATTTTTGTGCTGGGCGCACCGGCGGTGGCGTCAATTGCCGTGACAGTGGTGACCGGCGTGTTGCTGCTGATCTGCGGCGCGCTGCAGGTTGTGGGCGGTTTCACGGTTGAAGGCACCGGCAACAAGATACTGTCACTCATCATGGGTGTCGTGATGCTGTTTCTGGGCTGGTCCTTTCTGGATCACCCTCTGCAGGGAACACTGACTCTGGCCACGGTGGTGCTGATCCTGTTCCTTGCAGGTGGTATCGCTCGGATCATCCTGTCGTTCCAGATGAAGGGAACGCAGTTTTTCTGGGCGACGCTGATATCGGGCATCATGTCGATTGTCCTGGCGATCCTGATCTGGCGCCTTGCCAGCGCAGACCCGGCGGTTCTGCTCCAGTTACTGGGCATCCTGCTGGGCATCGAGATGCTGTTCAACGGGTTCGGACTGGTCTTCATGGCGTTCTTCGTCAAGAACGCACCCAACGACGAAACAACGGAAGCGAAAGAAGCTTAAACGCGGGGTAAGGGGCCGGCCCTCTCCCGCAGGAGTGTGAACATGGAAAAGTTTGACAAAGTCCACGGGGTGGCCGCCCCTATGCCACTGATCAATATCGACACCGATATGATCATTCCGAAAGTGCACCTGAAAACCATCAAACGGTCCGGCCTTGGCGTCGTGCTGTTCGACGAGATGCGCTATCACGATGACGGGAAGGAGAATGAAGAGTTCGTCCTGAACAAGCCCGCCTATCGCGAGGCTGAGATTCTGGTCGCAGGCGACAACTTCGGCTGCGGCTCGTCGCGGGAACATGCACCCTGGGCGATCAAGGATTTCGGCATCAAGGTCGTGATCTCGACCAGTTTTGCCGACATCTTCTACAACAACTGCTTCAAGAACGGCATCTTGCCGATCGTGGTCGAAGAAGAGCATCACACAATCCTGATGGAAGACGCGCACAGGGGCGAAAACGCCCGCATGACCGTGCATCTGGAAGATCAGAAGATCACTACATCGGATGGGTTCGTGATCGAGTTCGACATCGACCCGCATCGCAAGCACTGCCTGCTGAACGGTTTGGATGACATCGGCCTGACGATGGAAAAGGACCACCACATCGACAAGTTCGAGGAACACGCAAGCCAGGCCCGCCCCTGGGTATGATTCCGGGGATGATTCTGTGGACACTCAACCTATCGGGGTCGCGATTGCGGCCCCGTTCTCATATTTGGGGTTGAGTTTCAAGCAACCACAACATGTAGGGCGCATTCTGAATTACACGTCGAATTTGCGTCGGGAATGATGCAAAGGCGCACCAGTTTCGCCATCATTTTGCCTGAAATGCCGTGTTTTCTGCCCCTTGGCTTGAGCTGAATGTCCGTTCCCGCCAGTGTTGTCGGAAACGAGGCATCCGTCAAAACAATAGACGGCGGGCACAAGTTGGACTGCAAGTCGACGTAGATCGACGGCTCCGGTTTGGAAAGGGTTCGGATTGTGATTGCACGCACAACGGGGGCGGCGATACGTGGACTATTGGTGGCACTTATGGTGCTTACCCCTGCGTTGTACCTGCCTACATCGACGTCGAACGGGACAGAGATTGTCGTGTTTCTCGCGATTCTGGCGTTCATTCTGACGTTTTCCGAATACAATTCTGCCTTTCCCAGCTTTATCGAATTCCGTGACGCGCCGCCGGTGAATCGACTGCGCTTTGTCGGCCTGACCTCGATGATCACGTTCCTGACGTTGATCTGCAAAAACGTTTACGCCCCCACCGAACTGACCGGCGCGTTCTATTCCGTGGGTTTGATGGTCGCCAACGTGGCCGATTTTCCTTACTCGCCCGTCCGGCTTGTCGTGCTCATGTTACCTGCCGATGCCTCGGCGCCACTGATCGAACTTGTGCGCATCTCGGCGGGCATTGCCTACGTGGCTGCGCTGGTCACGATTGCCAGCTTTGCCTATGCAATCAAAATGCGCGGTTGGCCCACCGGGAACGGAGCGTTCAATGTTTGGACCAACCTTCCGCTGTTTGACCCGACGAAGGGCGGCGACGTAGTCACCCGCCTGCAACGGGACGGGCGGCTGAACATCATGATCGGTGTGCTGTTGCCCTTTATCATTCCGGCCCTGATCAAGCTTATGTCTCAGTTCGGCAGCCCCGTTGCGATGAGCAATCCTCAGACGCTGATCTGGACACTCAGCGCCTGGGCCTTCCTGCCGGCCAGCATGATCATGCGCGGGATGGCAACCATTCGAGTCGCCAATCTGATTGTCGAAAAACGCCGCGCCTATTCAACAGCCGAGGCCACACAGACCGCATGATCCGTGCCCTTCTGCTGATGCTGCTACCGATTGCGGCGCAGGCAGAGCCCCTTCGCATAGCCACTTACAACACCGAGCTCAGCCGTGACGGCCCGGGGTTGTTGCTGCGCGATATCCGGCGCGGCGACCCACAGGTTACGGCGGTTGCGGCGGTGTTGGCTGAGATCCGACCCGATATAGTGGCATTGCAGGGGATAGACTGGGACCTTGACGGCCTGACCCTGTCGGCGCTGTCACAGGTCCTGAGCGACGCCGGGCTGGAGTACCCGTACGTCTTTGCTGGCCAGCCAAACGCAGGGCTGGAAACCCGGTTCGATCTGGATGGTGACGGTCGAACCGGTGGTCCGGGAGACGCACAAGGGTGGGGAGTGTTTACCGGCCAGTCAGGGCTGGCCGTCCTGTCCCGTTATCCGGTTTTGCGGGACCAGATTCAGTCATTTTCGGACCTGTTGTGGCGTGACCTGCCCGGCGCAACACTGCCACGGGTCGACGGGGCGCCTTTCCCATCTGCACAGGTACACGAGGTGCAACGCCTGTCCTCGACCGCGCACTGGATCGTTCCGATCGAAACGCCGACAGGCCGGGTTGACCTGATGACGTTTCATGCCTCACCTCCGGTGTTTGACGGGCCCGAAGACCGCAACGGGCTGCGCAACCGTGATGAAATACGGCTGTGGTCTTTGGTTCTGGGCGGCGAGCTGGGTGAGCCGCTGGCGGATCGGTTTGTAATCGCCGGGGATGCGAACCTGGATCCAGATAAGGGCGACGGGCGAAAAGAGGCGATCCGGAACCTGCTTTCCGACAATCGGATTCAGGACCCGCAACCGCGCAGCCCCTCGGGGTCGCTTGCGACAGTGAAGTGGAAGGGTGTCGGCGCGTTGCGGGTCGATTATGTGCTGCCGTCTGCCGGATGGCGGGTTCTGGATGCCGGCGTTTACTGGCCAGATGCAGACACATCGGACCGGACACAGGCCGAAGCAGCAAGCCGCCACCGGCTGGTTTGGGTTGATCTGGAGATGGAGTGAGACACACCTCAGGGCAGCGCGCCTCGTTCGGCTGAGGCCTCACAGCTCTCCGGTATATGTGCCCCGTGGCGGGTACTTGTTGTCCAACGCGTATTTGATTCCACCCGAAATGTCCGAGATTGAGGGCCGGCCAAAGGGCGTCGTTTGCTGCCACGCAAAATACAAGGTCCGGTCGGGTGCGATGTAGAAGTGACCGGGTTCGGCGAAGAACGGCGCCTCGGCCGTGCCTTCGCGACCTTTCGAGATATGCAAGCCCCACTCATCCCGGGCATCGGACAAGGCCAGGCTGTGACCCACACGCAGTTTCGAAGTCCCGGCTTTGGCGACGGTTTCCGCAGCGCGTTCGGCAGTATCCGTGCTGAGCATGATCACTTCGACGCCCAATGCAGCGAAATCGTCCAGCGCCGCCTCGACCTCGCCCATTTGCCGGATACAGATCGGGCAATGCAACCCGCGATACTGGATGATCAGAGTTCCGTTTTCACCCTTGTCAGCCTCCAGATCAAAGCTGCCATGGCCTACGGTTTCGATTTTCAGCTCTGGCACTGGATTTCCGGGTATCAACATGTGTTTTCCTCGCGAATTGACGGGTTCGTCTCATTGACCCGATGCGATGCAGACGCTAGGGCCTTGGCGACGAAACGCAAGGAGACCTTTCATGTCCAACCCCTCGCTCCTCATCCTGCCCGGAGACGGAATTGGCCCGGAAGTTATGGCCGAAGTGCGCAAAATCATCGACTGGTTCGGCACCAATCGCGGCCTTCACTTTGACGTGAGCGAGGATCTGGTCGGCGGCGCAGCATACGATGCCCACGGCAAGCCCCTGTCGGATGAGACCATGGCCAGGGCGCAGGAAGTGGACGCGGTTCTGCTGGGGGCCGTGGGCGGTCCGAAATACGACGATCTGGATTTCAGCCTCAAGCCCGAACGCGGTCTGCTGCGCCTGCGCAAGGAGATGGACCTGTATTCCAACTTGCGCCCCGCCCAATGCTTTGACGCGCTGGCCGATTTCTCGTCGCTGAAAAAGGACGTGGTCGCCGGTCTTGACATCATGATCGTGCGGGAACTGACCTCGGGCGTTTATTTCGGCGAACCGCGCGGCATCTTCCATGAAGGCAATGAGCGCGTGGGCGTCAACACCCAACGTTACTCTGAATCCGAGATCGAACGCGCCGCGCGCTCGGCCTTTGAACTGGCAATGCGCCGGAACAAGAAGCTCTGCTCGATGGAAAAAGCCAACGTCATGGAATCGGGTATTCTGTGGCGCGAGGTGGTAGACCGTGTGGCCAAGGATTACCCCGAGGTCGAAGTGGTTCATATGTATGCCGACAACGGCGCGATGCAGCTGGTCCGCGCACCGAAACAGTTCGACGTCATCGTAACCGACAACCTGTTCGGTGACCTGTTGTCCGATTGCGCGGCTATGCTGACCGGTTCCCTGGGCATGCTGCCTTCGGCCTCGCTGGGTGCTCCGATGGCAAACGGCCGTCCCAAGGCGATGTACGAGCCGGTGCACGGCTCGGCCCCGGATATTGCTGGTCAGGGCAAAGCCAACCCGATCGCCTGTATCCTCAGTTTTGCCATGGCGCTGCGCTATAGCTTCGATCAGGGCGAAGAAGCGGATCGTCTGGAAGCTGCGATTGAAAAGGTTCTGGCTGATGGTGTCCGAACTGCCGATCTGGCGGCGGAGGAGGGAGTCGAACCGGTTTCAACCTCGGAAATGGGTGACGCGATTGTCGCCGCATTGGACGAAAGCCTCTGAGGCACGCTGAATAGGATCGAGAAAAAGGCGGTGCCGGATGCGCCGCCTTTTGTTTGTTTGCTGCCTAATTTCCGAAAATGTTGTTCAAAAGATTGTTGATTTCCTGCGCGAACCCGCCCTGACGGCGACGTGGTTGGGACGGTTGTGCGGTCCGAACCGGAGGCTCGGGCGCCATCATCGGCAGAGGCGTCGGTGTCATGCCCTCGGTAACGCGGACCATGGTCTCTTTCCAGATCTCTGCTGGCAGTCCACCACCCGTGACACCCGAAAGCGGCGTGTTGTCGTCATAGCCCATCCAGACGCCAGCGACGTAATCCGCAGTGAACCCGATGAACCATGCGTCGCGCGCGGCCTGAGTCGTGCCGGTTTTGCCGGCCACCTGCCAACCCGGCAATTTGGCGCGCGCACCAGTCCCCTCAGAGACGACGCGTTCCATCATCCAGGTCAGCTGCTTCGCAGCGGTGTCGTTGATGACACGTTCCCCGATACCGGTCGTCGTGACCATAACGGGGGTGTCATCGCCCAACAGCTTCAACTCGGTCAAACCGTAAGGTTCCACCGCTGAACCGCCGTTCAGTATACCTGCATAGGCACCTGTCATTTCAATCAGAGTGCTTTCAGATGCGCCCAGCGCCAACGCAGGACCTTGCGCCAGATCGCTGGCGATTCCAAAGCCGCTGGCGACTGTACGGACATTGTCCAGCCCGGCAACCTCAGCCACCTTTACGGCTGGGATGTTCAGAGAGTTCTTCAGCGCATCCGCAAGCGAGACACGGCCATAGAACTTGTTGGTGTAGTTCTTGGGACACCACTGACCGGAACCGGGGATGTTCACGCAATAGGGTTCGTCCATTACCGTGTCCAGCGGGGAATAGCCAAGTTCCAGCGCAGTGGCGTAGACGAAGGGTTTAAAGGATGACCCGGTCTGTCGCAGCGCCTGGGTTGCCCGGTTGAAAGCACCAGAGACTTTGGTTTTGCGTCCACCAACCATGGCGCGCACCGCCCCGTCCGAAGACATCACAACAATCGCGGCCTGCGCTTTCGACCCTTCCCGGACTTTTTCCTCGAAGATGTATTTCAGCGCCTCTACTGCAGATTTCTGGATGCGTTGGTCCAATGTTGTACGGATAACCACATCTTCGGTCGTGTTGCGCGTAAAGAACTCTGGCCCGCTGGCCATGACCCAATCGGCGAAATAGCCGCCCGCCCGCGCGGCGGCCGCCTCGGACAATTCAGCAGGGCGGCTGCGGGCTTCACTGGCTTGTGCCGAGGTCAGATATCCCTGATCCTGCATCAACCCGACAACCAAACGGGCGCGATCCTGCGAGCGTTGCAGGTTGTTGGTGGGCGCATATCGTGTTGGCGCAACCAGCAATCCGGCCAGCATCGCGGCTTCGGCCGGAGAGACCTCGGCCGCAGACTTGCCGAAATAGCGCTGGCTTGCGGCCTCGAAGCCACGTGCACCTGCCCCCAGGAAGGCCCGGTTCAGATAGATGGTCAGGATTTGATCCTTGGAGTATTTGACCTCCATCGCAATCGCATAGATGGCCTCTTTTGCCTTACGCCACAACGAACCCTGACGGCAGTCAGCCTCGTACGCGGCCTCGGATTCCCATTTGCCGGGCTCATAGGGCACGCCCAGGCACAACAGCTTGGCCGTCTGCTGTGTAATGGTTGACCCGCCATGGCCGGATAAAGGCCCGCGCCCTTCGCTCAGGTTGATCCGCACGGCGCTGGCCACACCCCGCGGGCTGACGCCGAAATGACGGTAGAAGCGCTTGTCCTCGGTCGCGATCACTGCGTTTTTGAGATGGGGCGAGACGGTGTCGGCCGTGATTACACCGCCAAACTGGTCACCGCGCCAGGCAAAAACCTTGCCATCGCGATCCAGAAGGGTGACCGATCCGCGCGCGCGCCCGTCCAGCAAGGCGTCGACATCGGGCAGAGTGCTGTAGACGATGCCGATTGCCAGCGCCAGCATCAGCGTTGCGACGGCACCAACACGCCAGGTCACCCCCCAAACAAGGCGCCCGATCCACCTGAACAGACGACGAAACGGCCCTCCGCCGCCGCCCGACCGGCGACGCGTCTTCTTCCGGGCCGTCCTGCGCGTGGTGGTCTTTCGGGCCGTCGATTTCTTACCCGCAGGCTTTGCGGCCCGCTTGGTCGCCGCCGGCTTGCGCCGCTTCGACGGGTATCTTTTGTCCGCGACCAGTGGCGGCTTGCGGCGCTTGGACTCAGTCATGCTCAAACTCTGCCCGTTTATGCTTTTGTGGCACCATACCCCGGTGCCGCGGCCATGTAGAGGTGTGAATTTCCGGTATTTCCCCTCCTGTTGTTGCCTATTTTTTTATCATATGCCCGGATTTGTGCAAAAAATGTGCAACTTCGTAGTTTTTCCGCCGCATCCGCCGGGGGCAACCATTCCTATAAGCGTTCTCTCACGTTCTTTTTCTGCAGGTGCAAAATACCGGCCATGCCGGAGAGGTAGAGGGGAAAGACGTGAAATTAATCATTGCGACAATCAAGCCGTTCAAGCTCGAGGAGGTGCGCGAGGCACTGACCGAAGCTGGCGTGCGCGGCATGATGGTAACCGAAATCAAGGGCTTCGGCTCGCAATCCGGCCACACGGAGATCTACCGTGGTGCCGAATACGCGGTGAATTTCGTGCCCAAGATCAAGCTGGAAATCGTGGTACCCGCCGCGATGACCGACCAGATCGTCGAGACCATCACCAAAACAGCCAAGACCGGCAAGATCGGTGACGGCAAGATTTTCGTCCTCGACGTCGAGCAGGCCCTGCGCGTGCGGACCGGGGAAACGAACGAAGAGGCGCTGTAGGCGCCCCCACTCCAAATCATTCGAGGACTGACAATGAATCTGATGAAATCTCTCATCCCTGCCGCCGCGATCGTCGCGCTGCCGCAGATGGGCCTTGCACAAGAGGCCGCCGCAACCGGCGAAACTGCGCAGCACACGCAATACATCCTGACCTCGCTGCTGTTTCTGGTCGGCGGTTTCCTGGTGTTCTGGATGGCTGCCGGCTTTGCCATGCTTGAGGCCGGTCTGGTCCGCTCCAAGAACGTGGCCATGCAGCTGATCAAGAACATGGGCCTGTTTTCCTTTGCCGCCATCATGTACTGGCTGGTGGGCTTCAACCTGATGTATCCGGGCGATGGTTGGACCATCACCGGATTTCTTGGCGCGTTCTCGCCAACGGCCCTCGAACCGGTTGGCCTGGAAGGCGTCGAAACCGACCTGTCCTATGCCTCTGTCGGTTCGGACTTCTTCTTCCAGCTGATGTTCTGCGCCACCACCGCGTCGATCGTATCGGGCACAGTGGCTGAACGCATCAAGCTATGGCCCTTCTTCATCTTCGTAATCGTCCTGACCGGCGTCATCTACCCGATCGAGGCCTCCTGGCAGTGGGGCGGCGGCTGGCTGTCCGAGATGGGCTTCAGCGACTTCGCCGGCTCGACTCTGGTGCACGCCGCAGGTGGTTTCGCAGCGCTGGCCGGTGCCATCGTACTGGGCCCGCGGATCGGCAAGTACAACAAGGACGGCAAAGTGGTTCCGATCCCCGGCTCGAACCTCGCGCTGGCAACTCTGGGTACGTTCATCCTGTGGCTGGGTTGGTTCGGTTTCAATGGCGGTTCGCAGCTGGCAATGGGCACCATTGGTGACATGGCCGATATCAGCCGAATCTTCGCCAACACCAATATGGCCGCTGCCGCCGGCGCCGTCGCAGCCCTGATCCTGACGCAGGTGATGTATGGCAAGGTCGACCTTACCATGGTGCTGAACGGTGCTCTGGCCGGTCTGGTGTCGATCACCGCAGAACCGCTGGCCCCATCGCTGTTCCAGGCGCTGATCATCGGTGCAATTGGTGGCGTAATTGTCGTCCTGACCGTTCCGATGCTGGATCGCATGAAGATCGACGACGTGGTCGGTGCGATCCCGGTTCACCTGATTGCGGGTTTCTGGGGCACCTTCATCGTGGCATGGACCAATGGCGATGCGTCCTTTGTGACCCAGATCATCGGTTTTGCTGCTATCGGCATCTTTGTCTTCGTGGTCAGCTTCATCCTCTTCTCGATCCTCAAGGCAACCGTCGGTCTGCGGGTTGGCGAGGAAGAAGAGATCAACGGACTCGACATGGGAGAACTGGGGATGGAGGCCTACCCTGAGTTCTCCAAAGGCTGAGCCAAAAGCCATGGAAACAAACCCGGGCGTTTTCGCCCGGGTTTTCTTTTTCTCTACGACGATTTGAAGTTACACGCCGACATCGACAATTGCCTTGGCCAAAATCGGAACGGTCGTCGCGTTTAGGCCGGCGATGTTCAGGCGGCTGTCGCCGACCATGTAGATGCCGTGATCGGCGCGCAGCTTTTCGACCAGTTCCGGTGCTGCACCCAGGCGCGAGAACATGCCGCGGTGCTGCGCGACAAACCCGAACCGATCCGATCCGGTCAGGCGCTGCAATTCGTCGGCCAGTTGCTGGCGCAGACCCAGCATGGACAGGCGGACCTCTTCCAGCTCGGCAGCCCAATCGGCACGTAAGACGTCATCGTTCAGGATAGTCGTCACCACGCGCGCGCCGTGATCCGGCGGGAAAGAGTAGTTCTGTCGGTTCAGGAAGGCCAAGGTGGCCTGGTTCAGCGCGGTTTCCTCCGCGTTGTCGCTGATGGCCATCAGCAGACCGGTCCGCTCGCGATAGACGCCAAAATTCTTCGAGCACGATGCCGCAATCAGGCACCGGCTGACCGAGGATGCAACCAGTCGGGTGGCCTGCGCGTCTTCTTCCAAACCGTCTCCGAAACCCTGATAAGCAATATCGATCATCGCCACGAGGCCACGGTCGTTGATTACATTCACGACCTCTTGCCACTGCACCAGATTCAGATTGGCACCGGTCGGGTTGTGGCAGCAGCCGTGCAGCAGGATGACATCGCCTGCCCTGGCGGTTTTCAGATCCTCGATCATGCCATCGAAGTCGACGCCCCGGGTCTCGCCGTCAAAATAACGATACTGGACGGTTTCGATACCCAGATAGCTCAGGATCGACAGGTGGTTCGGCCAGGTCGGGTTCGATACGAACACGCGGGCCGAGGGGTTGGCCATGCGGATCATCTCGAACGCTTGCCGACAAGCGCCAGTGCCGCCCGGGGTGGCCACGGCGGCAATGTTGCCGCGCGGAACCGACGTGCCAAGAATCAAGCCGATCATCGCATCCGCGTAAGCCGGATCACCTGCCAGACCGGTATAGGCCTTGGTGTCCTGCTCTTCTAGAATACGCTGCTCAGCGGCCTTTACCGCCCGCATAACTGGGGTGATGCCCTCGGCATTCTTGTAGACACCGACGCCGAGATCGATCTTCTGATCGCGCGGGTCGTCGCGGTACGCCTGCATCAACGCCAGGATCTTGTCGGCAGGCTGCGGTTTGAGGTTTTCGAACATCAGTTCTCTCCGGTTGCGACGGGCAGGGTCGGGAAGGCACCCCATTCAGCCCAGGAGCCGTCATAAAGCGAGTGGTCTTTCTTGCCCATGCGTTCAAGCGCAAGGCTGAGGATCGCAGCGGTCACGCCGGAGCCGCATGAGGTGATGACCGGCTTTGACAAATCGACACCTGCCGCTTCGAACACGACGCGGCAGTCGTCAGGCGATTTCATCGTTCCGTTCTTGTTCAGCAAATTGCCAAAGGGCACATTGCGCGAACCCGGAATGTGGCCCGAACGCAGGCCTGCGCGCGGCTCGACCTCTTCCCCGGCAAACCGGGCGGCAGAACGTGCATCAATAATCTCGTGATCGGCCAGTTTAGCGGCAGCCGAAACCTGCGTGACGTCCCGGACAAGGTGGTTCTGAACCCTTACGGTCATGTGGCGGTCACGGATCACTGGCGGCAGGTCTTCGATCTCACGCTCTTCGGCCTGCCACTTTGGGAAGCCTCCATCCAGAACGGCGACGTTTTCCTGTCCCATCAGCCGGAACAGCCACCACACCCGGGCGGCCGACATCAACCCGGCGCCGTCATAGACCACGACCTGATGGCCGTCACCCACGCCCATCGCCCGCAGGCGCGACATGAATTTCTCGACCGGAGGCGCCATGTGCGGCAGGTCCGAGCGGTGATCGGAGATCTCGTCAATGTCGAAGAACCGCGCCCCCGGGATATGGCCTGCGTCATATTCGGCCTTTGGGTCCCGCCCCTGCTGCGGCAAATACCACGACCCGTCCAGAATCCGCAGGTCCGGATCCTTGAGATGGGCGGCAAGCCATTCGGTGGAAACAAGGGTTTTCGGATCGTCCTGCATCAAAACCTCCCCTGAGCGCGCTTGGAAATTCCCTATACCCGGCGGCATGGGGGTTCAAGGCTGGATAGCGCTAGCGTCCTTGCGACACAGGATTTATCGCGCGCGGCGCAGGCGAAAATGCTGAACGATCCCGATCAGGCTGATCACGATCCAGAATCCCTCGATCAGCATCGAGGCCAGATTGAAGTTCTGCAGCAGCGAGTAGACGATCAGGGCCGATCCAAACAGGTTTACCACCGGAAAGGCCAGATCGTCGGAATTCATCATCCGCATCTGCGTGGCGAAATAGGCGGCAACGACGAGCAATGCGCCAAACGAGCCAATTGCGTCCACCCATGTCAGGTTGTCGAGGAGGCTTGTCATGAAAGCGGTTGATCCCGTTCTGAAACATCCGGCTGCTGCAAATAGTGATGCATGTTCAGGAAAGCGGCACCCTGTTCGCCGGCGCGGTAGCCATGCGGCAGGTCAGCGGAAAAGCGCAGGCCCTGCCCGGCTTTCAGCGGCACCCATTCGCCATCGCGCAGAATGTCCAGCGCCCCGTTAAGCACAAAGACCTCTTCGGTCACCCCGGCGGCATGGGCAGCGGATTCGTGGCTCTGGTTCGGGGAAAGCTCGACGTGAAACGTCTCGGCCCCCAAAGCCGGGTCAAAGGGAAACACGATCTTGACCTCAATGCTGCCGGGAAAGGTCACGGTGCGAAACACAGACGCATCGGCCGGATCGCGCATTGATGACGAGCCGATCAGAGCGCTCAGCGGCAACTGAAACCCCTTGGCGATTTTCCACAGGGTCGCAATCGTCGGGCTTGATTCGCCGCGTTCGATCTGGCCCAGCATGGCTTTGCTGACGCCCGTCATTTCCGCCACTTTGGACAGGCTCAGCCCCGAGGCCGCCCTCACATCCCGTAGTTTCAGCGTTATGTCTTCCGGTGCCATATTGATCGTCTTCCGAATCTTCTTGTGCGTTATAGCGCACATGTGGTACGTGCGCTATAACGTACGCATCCCCAATATCGCAACCGGGGCAAAAGGGAAACAGCATCATGCCATTGTACCGATCCAGAACTTCTACCCATGGCCGCAACATGGCCGGTGCTCGCGGCCTGTGGCGCGCCACCGGTATGGGCGACGACGATTTCGGCAAGCCGATTATTGCCATCGTCAATTCGTTCACCCAATTTGTGCCGGGTCACGTGCATCTGAAAGACCTCGGCCAGATGGTCGCGCGTGAGGTCGAGGCCGCAGGTGGCGTCGCCAAGGAGTTCAACACCATCGCGGTGGATGACGGTATTGCCATGGGCCACGATGGAATGCTGTACTCCCTACCCTCGCGTGAGGTGATTGCTGACAGCGTCGAGTATATGGTCAACGCGCATTGTGCGGATGCGATGGTCTGCATCTCGAACTGCGACAAGATCACCCCCGGAATGCTGATGGCCGCGATGCGCCTGAACATCCCTGCCATCTTTGTCTCGGGCGGGCCGATGGAGGCGGGCAAGATCGACATTGAAGATCTGGAGGCCAAAAAGATCGACCTCGTCGACGCGATGGTCGCCGCCGCTGACGACAAGTTCACAGATGAACAGGTCAAACACATCGAGGAAAACGCCTGCCCCACCTGCGGCTCGTGCTCAGGCATGTTCACCGCCAACTCGATGAACTGTCTGGCCGAGGCGCTGGGTCTGGCGCTTCCCGGCAACGGCTCGACCCTTGCCACCCATGCCGACCGAAAAGAGCTGTTCCTTGAGGCCGGGCGCCGCATCGTCGAGATCACCAAGCGCCATTATGAGCTGGACGAAAAAGGTTTTCTGCCGCGCGAGATCGCCACGTTTGAAGCGTTCGAGAATGCGATGAGCCTCGATATCGCCATGGGCGGGTCGACCAACACGGTTCTGCACCTTCTCGCCATAGCGCATGAGGGCGAGGTTCATTTCAATATGAGCGATATGGACCACCTCAGCCGCAAGGTGCCGTGTCTGTGCAAGGTCGCACCGAATACTGAAAACGTGCACATGGAAGATGTCCACCGCGCGGGAGGAATTTTCTCGATCCTTGGTGAACTCAGCCGGGCAGGTCTGCTGCACGAAGACTGCAGTACGGTTCATTCGGCCACGATGGGCGAGGCGATTGCCAACTGGGACATCAAGGTGGCCAACAACCCAAAAGCGCAAGAGCTGTTCAAGGCGGCCCCCGGCGGTGTGCGCACCACCCAGGCGTTCAGCCAGTCGAACCGCTACAAGGAACTGGATACCGACCGTGAAAACGGGGTGATCCGGTCCAAGGAACACGCTTTCAGTCAGGATGGCGGTCTTGCGGTTCTTTACGGAAACATCGCGCGCGAAGGCTGTATTGTGAAAACAGCCGGAGTGGATAAGCACATTCTGACATTCACGGGCACGGCCTATGTCTGCGAAAGCCAGGATCAGGCGGTGAATGATATTCTGACCGGCAAGGTCAAAGAGGGCGATGTTGTTGTCATCCGCTATGAGGGCCCGCGGGGTGGGCCGGGTATGCAGGAAATGCTCTACCCGACGTCCTATCTGAAGTCCAAAGGACTGGGCAAAGCCTGTGCCCTGCTGACAGATGGCCG
Organism: Ruegeria sp. HKCCD6647-2; assembly: GCF_057221075.1. NCBI lineage: Bacteria > Pseudomonadati > Pseudomonadota > Alphaproteobacteria > Rhodobacterales > Roseobacteraceae > Ruegeria > Ruegeria sp. HKCCD6647-2. The sequence continues at coordinate 304,662 of NZ_JBWVBD010000001.1, forward strand.
TTTTTCGGGCGGCACCTCGGGTCTGTCCATCGGCCATGTCTCGCCCGAAGCTGCCGATGGCGGCGAGATCGGGCTGGTGAAAACCGGCGACAAGATCGAGATCGACATCCCCAACCGCACCATTCATCTGGCCGTGTCGGATGAGGAACTGGCCGAGCGGCGCGAGGAGCAGGACGAAAAGGGCTGGCACCCGGCCGAACCGCGCAAGCGCAAGGTTTCAACAGCGCTCAAGGCATACGCGAAACTGGCGACAAGCGCCGCAAAAGGGGCTGTGCGTCAGCTCTGAGCCCAACCGACCGGAAATGCTCCCGCGCCCGATACGCGCCATCGGCTGCACCGATTTCGCTTTCGGACTTGGGCCCGGCGCCGCGCATGGCGCGGCGCCGGGCCCAACCAGAGGAAATGTTTCGTCAGAAACAATGACGATAGGCGGGAGCGTTCGCCCCCTTTGCTCAGTCGCCCAGTTTGGCGTGAACCTCGTCCAGATCGATCTCTCCAACCGGCATCTTGTTGCCCGGATTCTCGAAGTCGTATTTGAACAGTTCGAAATCCTGTTTGTAGATCTCATAGACCAGATGCATCGAGAGATCGTCAAAATAATCCTCGACAGGATGGGCGCGCTTGGGTCCGTGGCCTTCGGATTCGTTGAAACGCGGGATTTCTGACAAGGTCACAGGGTGCGCCGTTTGCAGATTGTCCAATACGCCCTGCATCCCGTCGTTGAACTTCTCGGTCCAGAAGATGCGGTCGTACCGCCCCCCATTCGCAATCAGTGTCGAAACATGGCCTGACATGGCCGACCAGTGAATATCCGGGTCCATGGGCCTTCGCCAACGGATCGTATCGCGGGCAAACAACAGAAACCGGCGAAAACTTGCGATCTGGTCGAATTCGCCCTTGCCGTCGTCGCCACCGACTTCGATCCCGTAATTGTAAACCAGCGTCGGTACAAGGTTACCGCGATAGCGTTTTCCATTGCGCTGAATGCCGCAAATCTTATCAAAAAAAGAGCTGAGGATGCGGGTGTAGGGATTACGAACACAAGTGAACGTATACGCTCCATGCGACTTTACGGTCCCGGCAATCACATCCTGACTGCCATCAAACGCCCATTTGTGCATGCCATCCTGGGCGTCATGGATATCGCCATCAAAGAACTGTCCGTGATCGGAAAAATACATGATCTGCCCGATGGTCGAGCAGGCACATTTGGGCACCACGCGATAGACCATGCTCTGGCTTTCGGTCATCCATGTCCCGGGAAAACCCATTCGCTGCGCCTCCTTCGCCGGTTCGGTCTCAGGCCGATACTCAGGCATTCGACGTAAAAGAACCAAAAATATTCTGTTTATTCAATTGCCCATCCTCAGTATCACGGTTGGAAACGAGCAGAAATGAGAATTGCGGACCCCCATGGCAAAGATTGCCTATATTTTGCTGTGCCACAAAGACCCTGATGCAATCATCGCGCAGGCAGAGCAATTGACCGCCGCTGGCGACTGCATGGCCATCCATTTTGATGCGCGCGCGAAAGCAGTAGACTATGCGCGCATCCGCGATGCCCTGAAAGACAATCCGAATGTCGTGCTTGCGGGCAAGCGAACCAGATGCGGATGGGGGGAGTGGTCGCTGGTTCAGGCGACGCTTTATGCAGTTCAGTCGGCCGTCGAGGCGTTTCCCCGCGCCACGCATTTCTACATGCTGTCCGGCGATTGCATGGCCATCAAAACGGCGGAGTATGCGCATCGCTTTCTGGATGACAATGACAAGGATTTCATCGAAAGCCACGATTTCTTTGAAAGCAACTGGATCAAGACCGGCATGAAAGAAGACCGGCTGATCTACCGGCATTACTTCAACGAACGCACCCAAAGCGGCCGGTTTTATGCGGCTTATGAAGTGCAGAAACGCTTTGGTCTGACACGAGAGATTCCCGCGGATCTACAGGTCATGATCGGCAGCCAGTGGTGGTGCCTGCGCCGCCGGACAATCGAGATGATATTGACGTTCCTGCGGCAACGGCGGGATGTCGTCCGGTTTTTCTCGACCACATGGATTCCGGATGAGACGTTCTTTCAGACGCTGGTCCGCCACCTGATCCCGCGGGAAGAGATCGAGAACCGCACACTGACCTTCCTGATGTTCTCGGATTACGGGATGCCGGTCACGTTCTATAATGACCACTACGACATGTTGCTGAGCCAGGATTACCTATTCGCGCGGAAAATCAGCGCCGAGGCGCATGAGCTGAAAGACCGGCTGGGCAGGATGTACGCCAGCGAAGGGGTCGCATTTCAGGTCTCAAACGAAGGGCGCAGCCTCTACAGTTTCCTTGCCGGACGGGGGCGCGTCGGTCGACGGTATGGAAAGCGGTTCTGGGAGGCGGCGAATACGCTTGGGCCCGAGCGCGACATATACCTGATTGTCTGCAAAAAGTGGCATGTCGCAAAACGTCTGGTCGACCAGATCGCGTCGGAAACCGGTATTCCCTGCGTCGAGTATCTGTTCAATGAACTGGGCACTCCGCTGCCCGATCTGGGCGGGATCGAAACCACCTTGATTAAGCGCTCGCGCCACCGGCGCGCTCTTGTTCAGATGCTGTATGACCATTTCAATTCGGATCGACTGGTATTGTGTCTGGACCCCTCGAACCTGGACATTGTTCAGGATTTTTGCGCGGATCAGGCTCGGACGCACGTGCTCGAGATCGAGTGCGACTATTCCGACGAATACCTGATAGGTCATGCGCGGCGCGTCGGGTTGGCCGGTGAGGCGACCCCCGTCAAAACCGTAGAACGCCTGTTGCCCACCATCCGCAATGACATTGCCTATGAATCCGAGCAGATCCGCGGCGCCGGATTCGACGGTTACTTGCGGTTGCGAGAATCCGCATCGAAGGCAGACAATGAAGTCGCGGTCGCCGGATTTCTCGGGGTCTCAGCCGACACGGCGCAGGCCATCATGCGACTGGATTACCTGTTCTCGGATTAAGACCCGGCAACGCATTGAGGCGCCGCCGGGTCAAGGCGATCAGATGTCGAACTTGACGCCTTGCGCCAGCGGCAGCTCGGCAGAGTAGTTCACAGTGTTGGTCTGGCGACGCATGTAGGCCTTCCACGCGTCCGAGCCGCTTTCACGTCCGCCGCCGGTTTCCTTTTCGCCGCCGAACGCGCCACCGATCTCGGCGCCCGAGGGGCCGATATTGACGTTGGCGATTCCGCAATCCGAACCCGCTGCGGTCAGGAATTGCTCCGCTTCGCGCATGTTCAAAGTGAACACGCAGGAGGACAAGCCTTGCGGTACGTCATTCTGGATTTCCAAAGCCTGATCAAATTCGTCATAGCCCATCACATAGAGGATCGGGGCAAAGGTCTCGGTTTTCACCGTCTCTGTTTGTCCCGGCATCTCGACGATGGCCGGCTCCATATAGACGCCGCCGGGAACACCTTCGGTCACGCGGTTGCCGCCGAAAACAATGCCTCCGTCGACCTCGGCCGCTTTCAGGGCGGATGTCATCGCGGTGCCGGACGCTTCGTCGACCAGCGGACCGACCAGAGTACCGTCGGCCAACGGATCGCCGATCGGCAAGCCGGCATATGCCTTTTTCAGACGCGCAACCAGTTCCTCTTTGATCGAGTTATGCACGATCAGGCGTCGCAGTGTGGTGCAGCGCTGGCCGGCAGTCCCAACCGCCGAGAACACAATGGCACGCACCGCCATTTCAAGATCAGCCGAGGGGCCAACGATCATCGCGTTGTTGCCGCCCAGCTCAAGGATGCATTTGCCGAACCGCGCCGCAACGATGGGCGCCACCGCCCGTCCCATACGGGTCGAGCCCGTGGCCGAAATCACCGGGACATCCTCGCTGGCCACCAACGCCTCGCCCAGTGCAGCACCACCGATCAGGGTTTGCAGCAACCCGTCCGGCGCATCGCCGAAACGCGCCAACGCGCGTTCAAAGATCTTCTGGCAGGCCATCGCGGTCAGCGGCGTTTTCTCGGAGGGTTTCCAGATCACCGGATCGCCACAAACAAGCGCCAGCGCTGCGTTCCACGACCAGACGGCAACCGGGAAATTGAAGGCCGAGATGACGCCGACCGGACCGGCGGGATGCCACGTTTCCATCATCCGGTGTCCCGGACGTTCGGACGCGATGGTCAGGCCATAAAGCTGGCGCGACAGACCCACGGCAAAGTCGCAGATATCGATCATCTCCTGGACTTCGCCCAGCCCTTCCGAAGTGATCTTGCCTGCCTCCCAGCTGACCAGCGCACCCAGATCATCCTTGGCGGCGCGCAACTCTTCACCCAGCAGCCGGATCAGTTCACCGCGTCGGGGTGCCGGCACCACACGCCAGTTTTTGAAGGCCGATTTGGCTCGGGCGAAAATGGCGTCCATGTCCGAAACAGGTGTTTCGTGCACTTCGGCCAGCAGGCTGCCATCGATGGGTGACGTCACCCGCAGCGATCCTCCGGTCAGTTCCTCTTGGGTCAGGCCCAGGTTCGCAAATGTATTTTCTGCTGTCATCGTTACGTCTTTCATGTCTCAGGCCGCCTTGTTCTGTTGGGTTACATCACCAGCCCGATACAGCTGGCCGAATTCGGTGTTCAGGAAATCGCTGAGCTTCACTTGCTCCTGCCGGACAAAACCTTTTGAAGGCAGCGCACCGGTGCGCACCAGATCGACAACACCCAGCACGCCTGCGGCGGTTGTTACCTGAATGGCGCTCCAGACCTGGCCGTCAATTTCACGCGCAAAGGATTTGTTGATCAGCGACTTTTCCCGCAGTTCACCGTCGATGACGCCCTTGGCCGTGCAATAGACCAGAACAACGTCCTGATCGGTGCGCGGTAATGCGGCCTCGAAGATCTCTTTCAGCAGGTCGCGGCGGCGTTCCAGCCCCAGATCATTCAGCAGCAGTTTCAGGATGTCGCAATGGCCCGGATAACGGATCGAGCGATAAGATACGGCGCGTGCCTTGCCTTCCAGCGTTTCGGGCAAAGTGCCCAGCCCGCCCGACGTGTTGAAGCATTCATATTCCACACCGTCATGGCCCAGAACCTCGTAATCCTCCAACGGGGCGGTCTTGACCAGTTCGCCATTCACGATGGCATCGCAGGGGTTGCAGTATTCGTTGATCAGGCCGTCGGTCGACCAGGTCAGATTGTATTTCAGTGCATTGGTCGGGTAGAGCGGCAGCGCACCCACCCGCATATGCAGGCTGTCAATTTCATCAAATTCCGCTGCCAGTGCGGCCCCGGCAATGCCGACAAATCCCGGCGCCAGACCACATTGCGGCATGAACGCCGTGTTGCTGTCCTTGGCAAGTTCTCGCACGGCGTTGGTCGCGGCCACATCTTCGGTCAGGTCAAAGTAATGTGCGCCGGCCTCTTTCGCGGCCTTTGCGATCTTTGGCGTCAAAAAGAAAGGGGCGGCTGAGATCACGGCATCAAACCCTGCGAGGCCAGCGGCCAGCCCTTCTTCGTTCTTGGCGTCGATCTGCTTGGTGCCAACGCCCATTTTGGCAATTTCACCCAATGCTTTCAGATCATGATCTGCAACGGTCACGCTGTAGTTCCGAGACCCTTTCAACAGGGTCGCAACCATCTGCCCGATCTTGCCGGCCCCAACGATACAAACATTCCAGTTCAAAACGCGCCTCCATACTTCGTTTTGTTCAAGTCTGAAGGAAAGCTTGTTCGGAGAGCAGCGTGTATCTTGACGAAATCACGGATTATCTTGACGTACCGACGGAAAATTCGACGATTTGCCGAAAAACACCGCTCAATGACTACTCCGCAGGATCAATTCTGTTTCCAAGAGCACTTGCTCTTCGGGCTTGTCCGGGTCGTCTGCCCTGCGGTCCAACAGCCCGATCACTGCGCCGACCAGTTCCGGGATCGGGTTGCGTAGTGTGGTCAGCGAGAACGCGGGCCAGGCCGCCATGGCTATGTCATCGAATCCCAGCACCGAGACATCGGCGGGAACGTTTCGCCCGCTTTCCCGCAACGCCGTCATGGCGCCGATCGCCATCGCGTCATTTGCACAGACCAGCGCATCAAATGAAGCGTCCCGCATCAGACGTTCGGCTGCATCATATCCACTCTGAACCGTGAAATCGCCGGTTTCTTCGGCTATCAGCGACAATCCCCTGGACGACAACGCCGCACAAAGCCCTTCCCGACGCCAATGCGACGAACCGAAATACGCTGGCCCGCCGATATAGGCGAAGCGAGTACGGCCTTTGTCCAGCAAGGCCACGGTGCCACGCCGCATTCCGTCGGAGTTTCGGCAACTCACATTATCAACACCGGGCGCATCCAATTGACGACCGCTGGAAATGACCGGAATGCTTAGCTTTCCGCAGGAATTCACGATATCTTCGTTCATACTGCCCGAGCGCAGGATAATCGCCTCTAACGGATAGCGCAGAACGTTCGAAACGGCTTCGCGCGCTGTATCCTCGGTTCCTCCGATCACAATGGGCCAACGGCCTGCACCGCACAGCCCCGTGGTCAGGTGTTTGAGAACTTCCTGATCATATTCGTTCGGCATTTCGCCGACGAAGATCGCCACAAGGTTCGACCCACCCGCCTGCAGGTTGGCCGCCAGTGCGTTGGGGCGATAGCCCAGTTTCTCGGCCGCCTTCAGGATTGCCTTGCGTTTCTTGTCATTCAGGTAGGCGCCCGGAGTGAACGCCCGCGATACCGCCGAACGGGATGATCCTGCCAGCTTTGCCACATCTTCGGCGGTAACCCGTTTCGCCCGGGATCCGGTTTTGGGCTTCATCTCAAACGCTCACACTCAATTTTTCGAATTCGTAAAAATACTTCACATTCGTCACAGCCACGTTACAGTGCGGCTGTATGTGAACACGTGTGCAGATTTCATGCAAGCAAAACTGGGTTGAGAACCGTGATTAATTTCAAAGGCTTAGTCCGGGGCACAAGCGTGGAATCACGTGCTTATCTATTTGGAGTTGCAGATTTCTGCGGGCCAAATCATCCCAATACGCCCTTTGGGCTTCTCTGAACGGAGATACAAAATGACTCGTCTGACTATCGCCACAGCCGCTGCCGCGACGCTGCTGTCCGGCGCAGCCTTTGCGGAAACCGAAATCACCTTGTGGCACGCAATGGGCGGTGCGCTGGGTGAAACCGTCAACCAGATTGCTGCGGATTTTAACGCCAGCCAGGACGAATATGTCGTCACCCCCGTGTTCAAGGGAACCTACGAAGAAGCCCTGACCGCCGGTATTGCAGCCTTCCGCGCGGGCGAGCAGCCCAACATCCTGCAGGTGTTCGACGCCGGTGCAGCCACAGTCATCGGTGCCAAAGGCGCGACCATTCCGGTTCAGGATCTGCTGACAGAAAACGGCGTGGCCTTCGACATCGAAGACTACATCTCGGGCGTGCGTTATTTCTATGCCGACAGCGACGACAAGATGATCGGTATGCCGTTCAACTCGTCCTCGCCCATCATGTATTACAATGTAGACGCGCTTGAAAAAGCCGGCGTGACACCGCCGAAAACCTGGGAAGAATTCCAGACTGTCACCGCGCCTGCACTGAAAGATGCCGGGTACACCGCGCTGTCGCAGTCGCACTTGCCCTGGATCTTCACCGAAAACTTTATGTCGCGCCACGACCTGCCGTTTGCCACCAACAACAACGGCTATGATGGCATCGACACTAAGATCCTGGTGAACAATGACGCCATCAAGGCGCATTTCACCGCTGTTCAGGACTGGCAGAGCAACGGTTACTTCGAATGGTTCGGTACCGGCTGGGGCGACAACCAGACCCCGTTCGAAGAAGGCAAGGTTGCGATCTGGCTGGGTTCGTCGGGTTCGTTTGGTGGCCTGTCCAAGAAAGACCTGCCATTTGAGTTCTCGGCCACCTACCTGCCCTATTGGGAAGCCGTGACCACCGAACCCAAGCAGACCTTCATCGGAGGTGCGTCGCTGTTCGCAATGGCCGGTAAACCTGCGGAAGAAAACGAAGCAACCGCTGCTTTCTTTGAATTCCTGACTTCGCCCGAAACCCAGTATTTCTGGCACAAGGAAACCGGTTATGTGCCGATCACCGAAGCCGCTTATGAGCTGGCCAAGTCTGACGGTCACTATGAAAAGATGCCCGCGGCCGAAGTTGGCATCAAGCAGCTGTCGCTGCCGGCCGGTGACAACACCAAAGGCTATCGCATGGGGTTTTATGTTCAGATCCGTGACGTGATGAACCGTGAATACGGCCGCATCCTGACCGGTGAAACTTCGGTTGAGGAAGCGTTCCAGAACATCGAGACCGAAGCCAACCAGCTCCTCGAGCGTTTTTCGAAAACCCAAGGGTAATCTGATATCCTGAACGGGCGCGGCGGCCGCAGGATTCTGTGGTCGCCGCCCTTGTTGAATGAAAGGAAGGCCGGCATGAAGCGCGCAGGCTTTGACACGAAGTGGCTGCCCATTCTGCTACTGCTGCCACAGCTCATCATCATCGCGATATTCTTCTATTGGCCCGCGGCGCATGCGATCCAGTCATCGATGTTTCTGCAGGATCCGTTCGGATTTGGGTCAACCTTCGTCGGCATCGATAACTACACCGATCTGGCGGCAAATTCGGAATACCGTCGCATCGCCTGGTTCACCGTGATCTTTACGGTGCTTGTCACCTTCTTCTCGCTGGCGCTGGCGTTGTTGTTGGCGGTCAAGGCGGACAAGGTCATCCGCGGCGCGCGCAGCTATCGCACACTGCTGATGTGGGTCTATGCGGTCGCGCCCCCGGTCGCTGGCTTCATTGGCCTGATCATGTTCGACCAGAGCTGGGGCCCGCTGACCGAATTTGCCAAGAAATTCGGCTGGGACTTCAAGCTGGGTGTCAACTACTTCGACACTGCCACCGCCATGATCAGCGTCTCGGTCTGGAAACAGGTGCCGGTCAATTTCATCTTCTTCCTGTCGGGCCTGCAATCCATTCCGCGCTCGGTGCGCGAGGCTGCGCTGATCGACAACGGATCCGCGATGAGCCGTTTCTGGGACGTGACCTTCCCGCTGCTGGCGCCAACCGGGTTCTTCCTGCTGATCATCAACATCACCTATTCCCTGTTCGACACGTTCGGTGTCATCGACACGCTGGTGAAGGGCGAGCCGGGCAACAACCCGATGACACTGGTCTACAAGGTCTATGTGGACGGTTTCCGCGGCAATGACCTGGGTGGGTCTTCCGCGCAATCGGTCATTCTGATGGTGCTGGTTCTGGCCTTGACCGTCTTCCAGTTCCGGCTGGTCGAACGCCGTATCCATTACACCTGAGGGTTCGTCATGACACATGTTCATACTGCACAGAATGTCGATGCCTCGACCCCCACTGCGTCCCGGCGCCGGATCCGGCTCAGCGATATCGGTGACCATCTGGTGCTAATCCTTGGGGCGCTGTTCATGCTGCTACCGTTGGTCGTGTTGTTGCAAATGACGACCATGCCGGATGTCGAGGTCATCAAGACCGGCCCCACCTTGCAGATCGGCGATCAGCTTGGCCCCAACTTTGACAAGGCCATGTTCGAGGCATCAGGCTTTTCCGGCAAGAACACCGGAACCAGCATGCTGATCAATTCGTTCATCCTGGGCATCGGGTTTGCGGTGGGCAAGATCATCATCGGGATGATGGCGGCCTATGCTATTGTCTATTTCCGCCTCCGCTTTGCAACACTGGCGTTCTGGATCATCTTCACTACGCTTCTGCTGCCGCTTGAAGTGCGTATCTTGCCCTCGTACGAGGTGATTCAGAAACTTGGAATGCTGAACACATATCAGGGCCTGATCATTCCCCTGATCGCCTCGGCCACGGCGACGTTTTTCTTCCGGCAGTACTACCGCTCGGTCCCCGAAGAACTGGTCGAGGCGGCGCGCATCGACGGGGCTGGCCCGGTCAAGTTCTTCATCGATATTCTGGTGCCTCTCAGCCGCACGATGATCGCCGCGATGTTCATCATCATGTTTGTCTTCGGCTGGAACCAGTATTTGTGGCCGACCATGATCACCACCGAAGAGGACATGTTCACGCTTGTCCGCGGCATCAAACAGATCACGCAGGACCTTGAGGGAACCAATATCCCCGAATACGGCCGCGCTAACATGCTGGCATTCATCGCCATCATCCCGCCGGTCTTCGTCGTCATTTTCTTCCAAAGCTGGTTCGTCAAGGGCCTGACGGAATCCGACAAGTAAGGAAAAATACCCATGGCTCAGGTTTCCCTGAACTCTATCCGCAAGCTTTATCCCAACGGGTTCGAGGCGGTCACGCCCTCCAGCTTTCACATCGACGATGGTGAGTTTGTCGTACTTGTCGGCCCGTCCGGCTGCGGCAAGTCCACCCTGCTGCGCATGATCGCCGGGCTCGAGGACATCACCGAGGGCACACTGCTGATCGACGACCGCGAGGTGAACAACATCGACCCCGCCGATCGTGACATCGCGATGGTGTTCCAGAACTATGCGCTCTATCCCCACATGACCGTGCGCAAGAACATTGCGTATGGTCTGAAGAACCGCAAAACTCCGGCGGCCGAAATCGATCGCAAAGTTGCCGAAGCCTCGGCGCTGCTGAACCTTGACGACTATCTGGATCGCAAGCCCTCGCAACTGTCCGGCGGTCAGCGCCAGCGCGTCGCAATGGGTCGCGCCATCGTGCGCGATCCGGCCTTGTTCCTGTTTGACGAGCCACTGTCAAACCTTGACGCAAAACTGCGCAACCAGATGCGCATCGAGATCAAAGCCCTGCAACGCCGTCTGGGCGTGACCTCGATCTACGTCACCCATGATCAGGTTGAGGCGATGACCATGGCCGACCGCATCATCGTGATGAACAGCGGCAAGATCGAACAGATCGGCACCCCGGCCGAGGTCTACCACGCTCCGGCCTCCACTTTCGTGGCGGCCTTCATGGGTGCGCCGCCGATGAACCTGCTGAACGCGCAAGCCAGCGGCGGCTCGGTACGTTTTGCCGACACTCACATTGCGGAAGGTGCGCCCACCGACGGCCCGGTAACCTTGGGCATCCGGCCAGAGGATCTGCTGCTGGACCCGGCCGGGCCGCTGTCGATCAACATCGACATCATCGAGGAACTGGGCGCGCATCGCCTGTTGCACGCTTCGATCGGACAGGAAAAACTGACGGTGCATGTGGGCAAGGATACCGAGGTCTCACCCGGCCCTGCCAACCTGTCGGTCAAACCCGGCGCGGCATCCCTGTTTGCAACTGAGACCGGAAAACGCCTTTGACTCACACCGTTATGACTTTGCCGCTGGTCTCGGAGGCCGAGCACCAGCGCATCCTTACGGCGCCCCGCACCGCTGAGGCCCACCGCGCATTGCTGGCAGATCTGCCGGCCATGAACCTGCTGCAAACAGGCGGTGAGGCACCGGAATCAAGTCTGCCAACAGAGATATCGGTTGTCGCCTGGAACCTGGAACGTTGCCTGTTCCCCGAGGAAAGCGCCAGCCATCTGTGTCCTTACATGCCGCAGGTCGTGCTGCTGTCCGAAATGGACCATGGCATGGCCCGTACTGCGCAGCGTCACACAACAGAGGACATGGCCCGCGCGCTGGGCATGACCTATGCGTACGGGGTCGAGTTTCACGAGCTCGACCTCGGTGGCCCAACCGAACGGGCCTATTGCACTGACGATTTCAATACCCGCGGTTGGCATGGGAATGCGATCCTCAGTTCGGTTCCGTTTGAACGGCTTGCGATGCTGCGACTGGATCAGGACGGTCACTGGTTCATGACCGACGGGGGTGCTGGCGACCCCGATCAGCCCCGGGTTGGCGGGCGCATGGCGCTTGCTGCGATATTGCAAGGCCAGGACGAGCCGGTCTGTGTCGTCTCGACCCATCTGGAAAGCAACTCGGGCGCGGACCTCCGCGCAGCACAATTCGATGCGCTGCTGGATATGCTGGACCAGTTCGCGCCGGATATGCCCGTGATCATTGGCGGCGACCTGAATACCGGAAATCACATCCCCCCAAACTTTGACTGGCGGGAAGAGACCTTGTTCAATGTCGCGGAAAATCGGGGCTATGACTGGTCCTGCTCACCCGAAGGCATGACCACGCGGCCCAGCCTGATTACACCGCATCCAACAAGGCAGATGCGGCTGGACTGGTTCTGCACGCGCGGGTTTACCTGTATCGACAAACGGCGGGTGTCTTCCCTGACCGAGGAAGGCAGGCCGCTGTCCGATCACGACGCCGTCTGGTGCCGGGTTGTTCCGAACGCTTAGCGCTATGACCCTGTTGCGACCGGGGTCCCAGACCTCGGTCCTGACCAGGAATCCCGGGCCGGGTGTCGGTCGGACCACGCCCGATGCTTCTGGATTTCGTCGATCAAAACTGGATACCGGGCAATATACGTTCCTTGGCTGGGTCGGCGCTAAAGGCGCGTTGACGACTGGCGCCCGGGAGGCCATCTTCGGCCTGAATGCAGCCGGGGCCTTCGATCTCAGGGACAGAAATGAATTTTCCGACACTTGATCCAAGCGGATTGTGGCTAGGGCGCGTCGACCGCGCCGGGCTTGGCCCTTGCGTCGTTACCCTGCGGGATGGGCAGGTCGTGGACATCACATCCAGGACCGCACCGACCATACGCGATGTTCTGGAACGAGACGACGCCGTGGAATACGTGCGCGCTGCTGCGGGCGAAGACATCGGTGGGCCGGATGCCGGGCACCAATGGCTTGCCCCCTGCGATCTGCAATCCATCAAGGCTTGTGGTGTGACCTTTGCCGGCTCAATGGTCGAACGGGTGATCGAGGAAAAGGCCGCAGGCGACCCTTCGAAGGCCAGGGCCATCCGCAACCGCATCGGCGCACGTATCGGTGAAAGCCTGTCGAACATTGCCCCCGGATCGGATGCAGCATCACAGGTCAAAGAGGCGTTGATATCCGAAGGGCTTTGGAGCCAATACCTCGAAGTTGGCATCGGCCCGGATGCCGAGATATTTTCCAAGGCGCAGGTGTTGTCCTCGGTGGGTTTTGGCGCGGATGTCGGCCTGCATCCGATCTCGACCTGGAACAATCCCGAGCCCGAAGTGGTTCTGGCGGTGACTTCGAAAGGACAGATCAAGGGTGCAACGCTGGGTAATGACGTCAACCTGCGCGACGTCGAGGGGCGTTCAGCGTTGCTGCTTAGTAAGGCGAAGGACAATAACGCCTCATGCGCCATCGGGCCGATGATCCGATTGTTCGACGACGGCTTCACACTGGACGATGTGCGCCGGGCCGAACTGACACTGACCGTAACCGGACCGGACGGATTTGTTCTGAACGGCACCTCGTCCATGTCCCAAATCAGCCGCGATCCCGCCGATCTGGTGGCGCAGACGATCGGGCGGCATCACCAATATCCCGACGGGTTGATGCTGTTTCTCGGAACCCTCTTTGGACCGACACAGGATCGCGATACGCCGGGGGGAGGGTTTACCCACAAGCTGGGAGATATCGTCACGATTGCCAACGACCAGCTGGGCGCGCTGACCAACACCGTGCGCCTGTCGACCGAATGTCCCGAATGGCGGTTTGGGGCGTCTCATCTCATGCGAAACCTGGCCCGTCGGGGCTTGATTTAGGAAAGACTTAAACATGTTGACCGGAAAACATCTGATCGCGGGGACCTGGGTTGGCGCGGACGCCACTTTCACTTCGAGCCCCGCCCATGGACCAAGCCGCGAGTTCGCCATTGGCACGCCTGCGGATGTGGATGCCGCCGTCAGCGGGGCCGAGGACGCCTTTGCCACCTTCGGCTGGTCTTCCCGCGCCGAGCGCGCCGCGCTGCTGCGCGCCATCGCCGATGAGATCGACAGCCGGGGGGATGCGATAACAGAAATCGGCACTCAGGAAACCGGTCTGCCCGAAGCCCGATTGCAGGGCGAGCGGGGGCGCACCGTCGGCCAGCTGCGCCTGTTCGCCGATCATATCGAAAAGGGCGACTATCTGGACCTGCACCACGATCCGGCCCTGCCGGACCGCGCACCGCTGCCCCGGCCCGATCTGCGCATGATCCAGCGCCCGCTGGGGCCGGTTGCGGTTTTCGGAGCATCGAATTTCCCGCTGGCCTTTTCGGTTGCCGGCGGAGACACGGCGGCAGCTTTGGCTGCGGGTTGTCCGGTTGTTGTTAAAGGGCACCCGGCGCATCCCGGCACCGGTGAGATCGTTGCGCAGGCCATCGACGCAGCGTTCAGGTCGACGGGTGTTCATCCCGGTGTCTTCTCTTTGATCCAGAGCAACGGGATCGAGGTCGGCACCGCGCTGGCGCAGCACCCGCTGATCCGCGCGGTGGGCTTTACCGGCTCGCTGCGCGCCGGTCGCGCGCTTTTCGATCTGTGTGCCGCCCGACCTGAACCTATCCCGTTTTTTGGAGAGTTGGGTTCGGTCAACCCCATGTTCATATTGCCCCATGCGGCCGCTGTCCGTGGCGCCGAGATTGGCAGTGGCTGGGCCGGGTCGCTGACCATGGGCGCGGGCCAGTTCTGCACCAATCCCGGTATCGCGGTACTCATTGACGGACCAGGGGCGGACGCGTTCCAATCCGCGGCCGAGACGGCCCTGTCTGCCGTCGCCGATCAGACCATGCTAACCGACGGTATCGCAAACGCCTATCGCGAGGGCGTATCACGGGTAGCTGCCGGAACCGGCATTACTCAGGTGATCGGCAGCAGCTGTGAGGCTCGCCACGCGGCGCCCAATTTGTTCACTGTCACCGGCGATGACTGGCTGGCCGACCATACTCTGCAGGAAGAAGTGTTTGGTCCGCTTGGGATTATCGTCCGTGCCCGCGATGAGGCGCAAATGCATCAGATCGCCCGCGCCGTCGAAGGTCAGTTGACCTGCACCCTGCATATGGACGACGCGGATGTAGACTCTGCCCGCGCCCTGCTGCCCTTGCTGGAGCGCAAGGCCGGTCGCCTGCTGGCCAACAGCTTTCCCACCGGTGTGGAAGTTTGCGACAGCATGGTTCACGGTGGTCCCTACCCGGCATCGACCAATTTTGGCGCGACCTCGGTCGGAACCCTATCAATCCGTCGCTTCCTGCGCCCGGTCTGTTACCAGGACATCCCGGCAGATCTGTTGCCGGAGGCAGTCTGACAACCGGTATGATCACCCACACGTCAATACTCGACCGATCGGCCGATTGCCTTCAACTGTGACTGCACGATCCGAGGTGAAAGGAACCCGTGAATGAAACTTCTACGTTATGGCGCTGCGGGCACGGAAAAACCCGGCCTTCTGGACAGCGGCGGTGCGATCCGCGACCTGTCCGGTATAGTGACAGACATTTCCGGTGAAGTGCTGAGCGACGAACGTCTGGCCGAACTGCGCCAGATCGAACCAAACAGCCTGCCTCTGGTTGAGGGTGACCCCCGCATTGGCGCTTGTGTCGGGCAAGTCGGCAAATTCATCTGCATCGGTCTGAACTATGCCGATCACGCCGCAGAAAGCGACATGGAGTTGCCGCAGGAGCCGGTGATTTTCCTCAAGGCGACCTCGGCCATCATCGGCCCCAACGATACGGTCGAAATACCTCGTGGATCGGTCAAGACCGATTGGGAGATCGAACTGGGTGTCGTCATCGGCAAAGAGGCCAAATACGTCTCGGAGTCGGAGGCGATGGGCCATGTTGCCGGCTATTGCGTGATCAATGACCTGTCGGAACGCGATTTTCAGCTGCACCGCTCGGGCCAGTGGGTGAAAGGCAAATCAGCGGATACGTTTGGTCCCATCGGCCCGTGGCTGGTGACACGGGACGAGATCGCCGACCCGCAGAACCTGCCGATGTATCTGGAGGTGAACGGGCGCCGATATCAGGACGGCTCGACCAAGACGATGCATTTCGGTGTGGCGACGATCATTTCGTACCTGTCGCACTTCATGTCACTGCAGCCGGGCGACGTGATTTCCACCGGGACGCCGCCGGGTGTTGGCATGGGACAGAATCCGCCGGTTTACCTCAGACCGGGAGACAAGTTGGAGCTTGGTATCGAAGGCTTGGGGATACAACGCCAGAACGTCGTCGCTGGTTGAGCGATAAACTGTAGGCATCCGCCATTCGAAATGCCGACGTCAGCCCGTAATGCGTGAACCCAAATGAACGCGACGGGCCTTATGCCTGCTTCTCAGCTTCTTTCTCAATCGGATCGGCATCGGCCTCGATCACGTCTTCGTTTTCTTCCACCTGTTCCGGTTCGGCTTTGTCCTCGAGCGCGCCGACGATTAACGGCAACATGTGAACACCAGTTGCGCTTGCAATTTCCGGGGTTTGCGGCGTTTGCCAGCTGAGCGTATCGAAGCTGTGGCAATTCTGGCAGACCGGACCCCATTCAGCCTGAATGTCGTGGCAATTGTTGCAGACCCACTGCGGCCCACGCGGTGCATTCAGTGCCCGGGCCAGCCACCCCTGCACGACAGCATCGGATGCGCCTTCACCCCGTTCGATCGCCGCCATCAGTGTATAGGCCCGCGCATCGCCCTGTTTTTCCACAACATCACCCAGGGCGCGGCGCGCCTCGGGGAAGTCTTCGGCGACAATGTTAAGCTCGGCCAGGATCAAGCGGGTTTCCATGTTTTCAGGATGAATGCGGGTCAGCGCCGTGAAACGTTTCACCCGGTCCTGCGCGGATTCGTCCGGCGCAATTTCAGCGAAAGCATGAGCGAGGTCAGGATGCGGCTGAACCTCCCATGCTTTTTTCAGGATCTTGGTCGCCGCGCGCGGTTTGCCCTTGGCGATATAGGCCCGGGCGGCCATGGCGGCAGCCGGAACCAGATCGGGTGACAGGCGGTTGGCCTCAATCGCGTGTTCTTGTTGTTCGACTGTTGCAGTGTCATCCAGAATATCCTTGGCCTCGGACAGGGCCAGAACGGCGTCGCGACGCTTGAATACGTCACGCGGCAAATACCCCGCCTTCAGCTTTGACGTCAGCGTCGAACGTGCCCCGGCCCAGTCCTGCGCCTTGGTTTGCAGGTTCAGCAGCACATCCTGTGTTTCTTCGTGGCGCGGCTTGATGGCCAGTGCCTTTTCGGCGAGTTTTCGGGCCGTTTCATCATCACCCTCGGCCAGTTTCTGCTTCATGATGCCACGCACACCGACGAACCGGGTCGCATTATTGGTGACCAGCTTTTTGTAAGTCTCGGATGCCTTTTTCGTGTCGCCGGTCATCTCAGCCGCCTGCGCTACCAGCAGGTTGGTCAGTTCGGGCTTGTTCAGCAGTTTTTCGGCCTTGTTGGCCTTGGTCATGGCCATGCGCCCTTCGCCCGAAGCCAAGGCCATCAACCCATCGGCCAGCGCCTGATACCCGCGCTTTTCGCGGCTGCGGTCGAAATAGCGGGATAGGGCGGTTTCATCACCGTTGAGGAATTTCAGCGTTGCAACCAGCAGGCTGAGCAGTTTGAAAAACAGCCAGACCGCAAGAACCAACACGCCCAGCGCGATCACCGATTGCAACGGGCCCAGCGTGTATTCCGTGCCCGCAACGGTAATTTGAACCCCGCCGCTGGTTTCCATCAGGTACCCTGCGCCCATGGCCAGCAGGCCGATAATCGCAACAAAAACAAGGATCTTTAACAATGACCACAGCATGGCAGGTCCTTCACTTCGAGTTCGCGCTTGCAACAAGCGCATTCGCGGCTTCAACTGCGGCCACACGTGTTTGGGCCGTTTGTTCCCAGTCAGCCATCGCAGATTGCGCGGCCTCGGGCAGAGACTTGAGTTCCGTCAGCGCGGTCGAAACGTCGCCATCCGCCAGGGCCGCCTGCGCCCTTGACAGGACCGCATCCGGGTCATCGCCGTCCTGAGGCGTCACCGACCGGGCGCCAGTTTGGCGTTGCAGGAACGCCACCAGCCCGGTCCCCTTATCCGCGTCCCGCGCATCGGCCAGTGCGGTTCGCGCCGCCGGAGCGTAAGACGCGCGAAGGGCCGAGATCGTCGCAACCCCCTTGTCTGCCGGGGCGGACAGTGCATCCGGCACCGTCATTCCTCCCGCCTGAAGCTCGGACACAAGATCGGAATACGGTTGCCCCGCGTCCAGCTTGCCGACCAATCTGGACAGAATGGCCGTGTTGGCCGCGGCTTGCGCATCGGCGGCGGCCTTGGATTCAAGGGCTTGCGCGTCAGCGACCATCTTTTCAACCTCGGCGCGCTGCGTTGCCAGTGAATCCTGAAGTTTCTTCAACTCCGCCTCATAGGCCGCCACGGCCTCTGGCGAAGCGCCTTCGGTGACAGGCCGTTTTTCCAGCGCGCTCAACCGCTGGGCCAATGGATCGATCTTGCCCGTCAGTGCATCGACACTGGACTTCACCCCGCCAAGATCGCTTTCCAAAGGTGTCAACTTGTTTGTCAGGTCCGTCACCTGATCGGCAAGGCCGGACAGGTCCGGGCTGTCGGACAGGGCTTTCGACAACTTGGCAATCTCTGCCGATTGATCGGCCAATTTCGCCTCAAACGCGGCAATTGCGTCCGAAGTGTTGGTGTCATTGGCAAACAGACCCGCATTTCCAGCAGCAAATCCGATTGCCGCCGCAATGACACCGCCGATCAGCGCCGGAACAAACCCGCCTCGTTTTTCGACCGTGCGTTCAACGATCTTCTCTTCCACCGGTGCGGACGTCGTTTCGGCTTCGGCTTCGGCTTCGGCTTCGGCTTCGGCTTCGGCTTCGGCTTCGGCTTCGGCTTCGGCTTCGGAATTTGCCTCCTCAACCGGCTCTTCCGCGTCAAGGGATGCGTCTGCGTTTTCCGGCTTGGGCTGAGGTGTTTCGTCCTGAGCCATCTCGTCCGGATTAGGGTTCTCTACCGGTTCCTGATCGGATTTCTTCTTACCAGCCACCGTCGCATTCCCCTTATCGATTCTAAAAAGACCTGAACTACGGACCAGACCAAGTTAATCTGCGCTTGGCGCGCTCTCAACCCGCATCGCAAGTTTCACAAGCTTTTTAACGGCTTTCCGCATTTTTTTGGGTGTGGGTTCCTTGGCGACTTTCAGGCGGCTGTAGCCCAGATTTTCAAGGGGTTCAGCCGTTGCTTCGCTGATTGCCGCCAGCCACAAGGGCGCGGTTCCTGTCCAGACATCGGCAAATTGTCGCGCCGTTCGGGGCGAGAATAAAGGCGCAAGAACCGTGGTGTCTCCCGCGATTGCCATTTTGGCTTCGTCCGAGAAGGGAAGCAGATTCTGCCGGTAAACCGGCTGCTCGCGCACTGTCAGGCCCGACTCTGTCAACCGTTCTGCGACGTTTCCCCGACTGTGTTCGCCGCGTAGATGTATCAAGGGGCTTTCCGGCCGTATCTGCAGCAAGGTTGCAATCAACTCTTCCGCAGTACCGCCCGCCATTTGTGCCTGCCATCCCGCGCCCATTGCGGCTCCGGTTGTCGCAGGCCCTACGCAAAAGGCTGGTAGATTTCGATCCACCCCCAGCGAGACTGCGGCATTAACGGCGTTGGCTGAAGAGAATATCAGCCCCCGGATACCGTCCATCTGGACCCGAACCGGTAGTGCCTTGATCTCGATCAGAGGAGAATGAATGACCGTCACCCGCGATCTGGTGCGGGCCGGCAGCTGCGCAACGAACCTCTCCGAGGCGGCGCGAGGGCGGGTCATCAACAAATACAACAGGCGGCGCCTTCGGCCTTGGGATTGTTTGCGTCCGCGCAGGGTGATACCCCGCTTGGCAGTCATGATGCAACGGATCAGGCCAATGGTGCAAACACTTACAGTCCTTGGATTGGAGAGCAGCTGTGACGACACAGCTGCCGCAGTTGTGCGCCAGGCAGACGGCGCGCAAGCCGAGATCTTGTCTTCGGTCGTGCATGGTCAGACCGACCTGCACAGCGCCTATGGTGGCATTGTTCCCGAGATCGCGGCGCGGGCTCATGCCGAAAAACTGGATATCTGCGTGATTCAGGCGCTGGAGGACGCCGGGCTGACGCTGCAGGACATGGACGCCATTGCCGTGACCGCGGGTCCGGGACTGATCGGGGGCGTGATGTCCGGTGTGATGTGCGCAAAGGGGTTGAGCGCCGCCACCGGTCTGCCGTTGATCGGCGTCAATCACCTGGCCGGACATGCTTTGACACCTCGGCTTACGGATGGGGTAGCTTTTCCGTATCTCATGCTGCTGGTTTCGGGTGGCCATTGCCAATACCTGGTCGCCCACGGGCCTGAACATTTCACTCGCCTGGGCGGCACGATCGACGATGCCCCCGGTGAAGCCTTTGACAAAACCGCCCGCCTGCTGGGGCTGCCCCAGCCCGGCGGCCCTTCGGTCGAGGCCGAGGCGAGGTCGGGAGACCCCAAACGATTTCAGTTTCCGCGACCTCTGCTGGATCGCCCCGGTTGCGATCTGTCATTCTCAGGGCTCAAAACGGCCCTGATGCGCATGCGCGACCAAATCGTGAGCGATCAGAGCGGTTTGACCCGCAAGGACCGCGCTGATCTGTGCGCCGGATTTCAGCAGGCCATCGTTGACACCCTGGCCGAGAAAACCCGACGAGCGATTGGCCTTTACCTTGACGAAAACCCGTCGGACCCCGTGATCGCTGTTGCGGGTGGGGTGGCCGCCAATTCGGCAATACGTTCTGTGTTAGAGTCTGTTTCTTCAGAAATGGGTGCCCGGTTTATCGCACCTCAGCTTAGCTTGTGCACCGACAATGCTGCCATGATCGCATATGCGGGCATCGAACGATTTAGGTCCGGTGCAAGGGATGGGCTTGATCTGACCGCCCGCCCCCGCTGGCCCCTGGATCAAACCAGCCCGTCGATGCTGGGCAGCGGCAAGAAGGGCGCCAAGGCATGAGCGTTTCGGTTCTGGGATCAGGAGCATTTGGTACCGCGCTGGCGATTTCGTTGGCGGGGAATGGGCCAATAACACTTTGGTCACGATCAGAAGAGCAGGCGCTTTTGATGCAGGCAACGCGGGAAAACGGCGCTCGCCTCGCAGGTGTCTCACTTCCTGTGAACCTGACGGTAACCGCCGATCTGGCGATGGCCACACAGAATACCGTGCTGCTCGTTGCGGTGCCGATGCAACAGCTGCGCGCCGCCCTGATGCAGAACACGCAAGCGCTGGCCGGGAAGACGCTTGTTGCCTGCTGCAAGGGGATTGAACTGTCATCCGGCCTCGGCCCGGTTTCTGTAATCAGCCAAGTTATCCCTGACGCACGCCCTGCCCTTCTGACCGGCCCCAGCTTTGCCGACGATATCGCACGTGGTCTGCCCACGGCTTTGACGCTGGCCTGTCAGAACGTTGAACTATGCAGGAAATTGCAGGAGGAACTGACCACTGCGAACCTGCGCCTCTACCGAACGTCGGACACCATCGGAGCCGAGCTTGGCGGAGCGCTCAAGAACGTTATGGCAATTGCCTGTGGTGCGGCCATCGGTGCCGGTTTGGGCGACAGCGCTCGGGCCGCGCTCATGACACGGGGATTTGCCGAGATGCAGCGCTTTGCGGCCATGCGGGGCGCGCAGACAGAAACGCTCATGGGGCTTTCGGGGCTGGGCGATCTGGTCCTGACCTGCTCGTCTGAACTGTCCCGAAACTACCGCTTTGGCCTGTCTTTGGGTCTGAATCGCCCATTTGACAGCACGACAACCGTCGAGGGTGTCGCAACCGCCCGCGCCATGGCCGAGATCGCAAAAGCCGAGGGTCTGGATATGCCAATCAGCACGACGGTGGCGGATCTGAGCCACGGCGCCTACAGTGTGTCCGAGGCAATCCAAAACCTGCTCAATCGCCCGCTCAAGGAGGAATAATATGCTGATCGCACTGATCGCGCGCGACAAAGACGGCGCCCTGCAAACCCGGCTGGACAACCGGTCCGCCCATCTGGCCTATATCGAGGAGACCGGAGTTGTCGCTCAGGCGGGCCCTTTGCTGAACGGCGACGCGATGGTCGGATCGCTGATTATTCTCGATGTCGAAGACCTGGCAACTGCGCAGAGCTGGGCCGACGGCGACCCTTATGCGAAGGCCGGGCTGTTTCAGTCGGTCGAGCTTATCCCCTGGAAAAAGGTAATTGGCTGATGGCGTATTGGCTTTTCAAATCCGAACCTTCAACCTGGAGCTGGGATCAGCAGGTCGCAAAGGGGGACGCTGGCGAAGAGTGGGACGGTGTGCGCAACTATCAGGCGCGCAACTTCATGCGGCAGATGCAGATCGGCGACCGCGGGTTCTTTTATCATTCCCAAAAAGACAAAGCGATTGTCGGAATCGTTGAGGTCTGTGCCGAGGCGCATCCGGATAGCACAACCGATGATGAGCGTTGGGAGTGTGTGGATATCAAAGCGGTTCGTCCCTTTGCGAAACCGGTAACGCTGGATCAGATCAAGGCAGACGGGCGCCTGGCTGAGATGGTTCTTGTCAAGAATTCCCGTCTGTCCGTTCAACCGGTGAATGAAGAGGAATGGATGGCAATATGTGCGCTGGGCGAGACCCTGGCTGACTGAGGGCAAGGGCCCGGTCGCGCTCAAATCTTCTCAATAGCTTAAAAAAATGGTATATTTTTAAGGCTACGCCGGGTGGGGGTTTGTCGGCAGCGTATTGTGCTGCCTCAGATCTTTCGGTGTTGTTCGAGTATCGATTGTTCATTTCGAAAGCCTGAACCCATGTCTGACGATGAAGGCAGCACTGGGGCAACGGAAGATATTGTTGCTGATTTGAACTCAAGTAGTTGGGAAGCGCGTCTGGAGATTGCGCGGCAGCAGCGTGCGGAGGCACTGGCCCGCGCCAGAGACCTTGATGCGGAAAAGAATTCATCGGAAAATCGGCCGGAAGTATCTGAAAACACACCGCCAATCGAGCCGGGCGACTCAAAGCTAGAGAAGGTCGTGTTCAGACAAGTCGGCGCAAGTCGCCCCCCGGTTGAAAGCCGAAACTACGCGGCAAATGGCATTCTGCTAGTCGTTCTGGCAGCAATGCTGTGTGGTGCTTTCTTGCAATGGGCGGCGGCCAGAGCATTGGGAGACTGGGGTCAGGCCAGTCAGGTGTCCGCTGCCAATGAGGCAGAGTTATCTGTGGACGCGCCTCTCGACCCTGTCATTGAGTCCGATCTCGAATCCTCACCTTCGAGTCCCGGGCTGTCAGCCGATGACGCTGCCATTGCGGTGACGGTGCAATCCCCAATTGAAAGGACGGAAACCGCTGCTCAGTCCGATTTGTCCGGACTGCAAGGGGACATGGACCCGGATGCCCCCTCTTCTGCTTTGGACGCTCCGCTTCCGCCCGTAAAACACCTGCCAACGTCGTCTGGAATTACCATAGTAACTTTACCGCCCGCCGCGATGCCGGTTGGTGACCTGTCACCTGCGCCTCCGTCAAAAGAAGCCCCGGCGGACATCTTGGCTGACCTCGCGCCGGCGAATGAAGTCGCTCCGGCGCTTCGGGAGGCGCCAGATTTACCGAAAGGGGACGGTTTAGAGTCGCTTTTCCCGAAAGGATCACTCGGCGCTGCCGATATTTCGCTTTTCATTCCTGCGAGTGTGGCGGCGGAAACGAGCGCCACTGTACTGGATGCATTGAAGGCGGGCGAAACTGACGTGGTTGCCACTGCGCGCGTGAGCTATTCGGTCAAACAGACGCAGGTTCGCTATTATCACGAAAATGATGCGGCGATGGCCGCTGTGACGGCAAAGGCCCTCGGTGGTATTTCCAGGGATTTCACGGACGCTGGGTCAAAAACGCGACCCGGTCATATCGAGGTATATCTGGCTGGCAAAGGTGGAAACCTGAGCCGCAAGTCTAATCGATCGCCCGTAAATCTGGAGCAATTTGTTACCCGGCTTCTCAATGAGTTTCGGTAAGATTTCCGGGAAGGTTCTGACGGCGCAGAACCTTCCCTACCCCCGCGTGCTCCCGACTCACCACACGCGTTTGGAATTCTTGGTTCTGACCGTCCTGGTCACAGCTTGATCCTAGACGGTTTTTGCTCTGCTCTTCAAATGGTAAGTTATTAAACTTAAAAACAAATTCAAAACGCCCGCCGGGCAACCGGCAGGCGTCTCAAAGGAAAACGAGGCGATCAGCTATAGACCGACTCTTTGCCGAAATGCTTGGTCAGCATGTAGTAGACCACAGCACGGTACTTGTTGCGCTCGGACATGCCATAGGTTTCCAGAACATTGTTGATGCCTTCCATCAACTCGGGGCCATCCGACAAGCCCAGCTTTTTGATGAGGAAGTTGTTTTTGACAGTCTCCAGCTCACCTTCCTGGCTGGCTGCCACAGTCGATGCATCGGCGTCGTAAATGGCCGGGCCGCAGCCGATCGTGACCTTTGTCAGAAGGTCCATATCGGCATCCATGCCGCACTTGGTTTTCAGGTCTTCGGCATATTTGGCGATCAGTTCGTCGCGTTTTCCCATTGTTGTCTCCTGATTTGGGTACGTTTCTGGCCATTCCAGCGCCGCAAACACGGTAACGGGAGGTGGAAATTGCACAAAGGGAAAAATTGCCCGCATTCCCCCTAAGCTTGTCGCGTCGAACGGGCACACTTGATTTCCGGCAGCTCTTTATTTAACCTTTTCGTTAAATAGTTCAGCAAGGAGATTCCCATGCCCGTTTCCCTACCGAATGAAAGCCCCGAATACCGCAACGCCCGCAACGATCTTCTGGCCGCGGAAATTGACTTGAGAACCCGGGTCGAAGAGGTCGCCAAACTGCGGCGCAGCTTGCCCAAAGGCGGGAATGTTCCGCAGGATTATGCGTTCAAGGCGCTGGACGGAGCCCCTGCGCCTCTTTCATCGCTGTTCGGGTCGCATGACACCTTGGCCATTTATTCGTTGATGTACGGACCAAATGCCGAACTGCCTTGTCCGATGTGTTCGGCCTTTCTGGACGGGTTGAACGGGCAGGTTGCCCATATTTCCCAGAATATCGCATTTGCAGTAGTGGCGCAGACTACGCCCAAAAAGCTGGCCGCGCTCAAAACAAAAATGGGTTGGAGTGACCTGCCGCTCTATTCCGCGCTTGGCACCGACTATCAGCGCGATTACCTGGCGGAGGGCGAAGATGGAAGCCAACTGCCGATCCTGAACGTCTTTCAGCAAGATCGGGACGGCATCCACCACTTCTGGAGTTCGGAGATGTTCTTTGAGCCGAGCGACTGGCACCCAAGACATATGGATGCGGCCTGGCCCTTGTGGAACGTTCTGGACTTCACGCCGCAGGGTCGCGGGGATTTCTTCCCTTCTCTGCGATGACAACGCGGTGGGAAAATGAAAACGGCGACCAATACGGTCGCCGTTTTCAATCCGCAGCAAGCGGAAATCAGTAACGATAGTGCTCGGGCTTGTACGGTCCTTCCGGCTTTACGCCGATATAGGCCGCCTGATCGCTGTCCATCTGGGTCAACTTCACACCGATCCGATCCAGATGCAGGCGCGCGACTTTTTCGTCCAGATGCTTGGGCAGGATGTAGACCTTGTTTTCGTATTCATCGCCTTTGGTGAACAGCTCGATCTGGGCCAGAACCTGGTTGGTGAACGAGGCCGACATCACGAAAGAAGGGTGACCGGTGGCGTTGCCGAGGTTCAGCAGGCGGCCTTCGGACAGCAGGATCAGACGATTGCCCGAGGGCATCTCGATCATATCGACCTGTTCCTTGATGTTGGTCCATTTGTGGTTCTTCAGGTTTGCCACCTGAATTTCGTTGTCGAAGTGGCCGATATTGCCGACGATGGCCATGTCCTTCATCTCGCGCATATGCTCGATGCGGATCACGTCCTTGTTGCCGGTGGTGGTGATAAAGATATCTGCCGATGCGACTTCGTCTTCCAGCAGGGTGACTTCAAAGCCGTCCATCGCAGCCTGCAGCGCGCAAATCGGGTCGACCTCCGTCACTTTCACACGGGCACCGGCACCGCGGAGTGAGGCGGCGGAACCTTTGCCTACGTCACCGTAACCGCAGACCACGGCAACCTTACCGGCCATCATGGTGTCGGTGGCGCGGCGAATACCGTCGACCAGCGATTCCTTGCAGCCGTATTTGTTGTCGAATTTCGACTTGGTGACCGAGTCGTTCACATTGATCGCCGGGAACGGCAAGTGGCCGTCTTTCACCAGCTGATACAGGCGGTTCACGCCGGTGGTTGTTTCCTCGGATACACCCTGGATCTGGTCACGCATCTTGGTGAACCAGCCCGGCGACGCTTCCATCCGCTTCTTGATCTGGGCCTTGATGACCTCTTCCTCTTCCGAACCCGGAACAGGGATGATGTCCTCACCGGCTTCGGCGCGTGCGCCCAGCAGGATGTACAACGTCGCGTCGCCGCCATCATCCAGGATCATGTTCGGGCCTTCGGGGAACAGGAAGGATTTGTCCAGGTAATCCCAATGCTCTTCCAGCGTCTGACCCTTGATGGCGAAAACCGGAACGCCAGCCGCCGCAATCGCGGCCGCCGCGTGGTCCTGAGTCGAGAAGATGTTGCATGACGCCCAGCGCACATCGGCACCCAGCGCCACCAGCGTTTCAATCAGAACCCCTGTCTGAATGGTCATGTGCAGCGAGCCGACAATACGCGCGCCTTTGAGCGGTTTGCTGTCGCCGTATTCCGCGCGCAGGGCCATCAGGCCCGGCATCTCGGTTTCGGCGATGTCCAGCTCTTTACGGCCGAACTCGGCCAGTGAAATGTCTTTGACGATATAGTCCCCGGCCATCAGGTACTCCACTCCGGTATTAATTGATCCGGACTGCCCCTAGCATCCCTTTCGGGGCGAGGCAACGAGGATAGCCGGAAACGGGACTTATGGCGTTAAAATCAGCTCGGCGTGCCCTCTGCCTTGATTTTCGGGACAGCCTCGAAAAAATCCGTGCCAACGGAGACAATACAACTGATGCCGTTGGCGTGGGTCACCAGAACGGTGTAACTTCCTGTTTCCTTCGAAGTCCACACCTCCATGACCGACTGCGCACCGCGTGTTTTCTGCAATCCGCCAAAGGCCAGCTCTTCCGAATAGCTGTCCTGCAACCTGGCGATGACATGTTCACGCTGCGCACAAGCTTGGGCCAAGGCGGGAGGCGCGGTAGCGGCCATCCCAAAGGCCAGTGCAACTCCAAACAAACGCTTGAACATAGCAAGCTCCTTTCGATACGCGTTACGGTCTCGAGAGGGGCACACCGGGAGGAGCATGTGCCCCCCTCGGTACTTATGTCGGGATCACCTCGTGCCTGTGCAAAGCACGAATGCTCAAGAAAAAGTTGGCAGCAGGTGATCTTGACAGGTACATCATAGCATAAAAATGCGGCGCAATCGCGGCTGATCCCAAGGGGCATGGCAAAATGGCAACACAACCCAGAGCGTGGCAGAGAATGCTGTCCGGTCGCAGGCTGGATCTGCTGGATCCGACGCCCGTGGACATCGAAATCGAAGATATCGCCCACGGACTGGCCTTTGTGGCCCGCTGGAATGGGCAAACACGCGGCGATTTCGCCTATTCCGTGGCCGAACATTCCCTTCTGGTTGAGGAATTGTTTGGCCGGATCGCCCCCAAATCCCCGGTAAAATGGCGGCTCGCGGCATTGTTACATGACGCGCCGGAATATGTGATCGGAGATATGATCTCGCCGGTCAAATCCGCCGTCGGCCCTGATTACGGCGCGCTGGACGACCGGTTGGCGGCGGCGATCCACATCCGGTTTGGCCTGCCTGCGGCGGTGCCGAAAACGGTAAAACGGCAGATCAAAAAAGCCGACAAGATCAGCGCCTGGATGGAGGCCACCCAAATCGCGGGCTTTTCTGAGTCCGAGGCGACCAAGTTCTTTGGGCGGCCGGATAAGGCGGTAATGGAAGGATTGGAAATCAGGTTGAGACCGCCAGTTGAGGTGAGGGAGGCGTTTATGGAGCGACATGAAATGCTGTTAGCCGCGTGCTAAATCATCTCGATCCTCATCATGTATCGCAACAAAGAGTACCAGAATGTACGAAACGTCCATTTACCAATATGTAAAAAGCAAACTGATTACTCACGGGGTCGAAAAATCCGAAGATGGTTTGATCACTTTAAATGATCCAAAGCTATTCGGACTGTTTGTAAAGCTGGAACGGGTCGCAAACAGAGCTGTTTTTTCCGAAACGCAAACTACCGTCCGAGAAATCGAGGACTATGCCATTTCTATTGGCAAAAGACACTTGGTTGTTTTCGCCCTCATGTATCTGCGATTTTCCGACCTGACTCCTAAGACGTGGGAACTAGACGAGGAACTGCCTGACGGGAAAATAAAGGTCACCAAAATCTATGATCGAAAGCTATCCGATGAGGAAATGCTCATCGGTCTTTGGGCAAAGGTGAAATACGAAACCGTTGGGCAGGCCTATCTCGCACTCGTTTACAAGGATGTGAACTAGTCAGGCGACTTCTGCCGGTGCATTTACCGCGGACTGCGCTTCGCCAATATCCGCTGCAACGTCCGGCGATGCATGTTCAGGCGGCGCGCGGTCTCACTGACATTCCGGTCGCACAACTCATAAACCCGCTGAATATGCTCCCAACGCACGCGGTCCGCGCTCATGGGATTTTCCGGCGGCGGGGGCAGTTCGTCGCCCTTGGCCAGCAATGCGTTGGTAATGTCGGTGGCGTCGGCGGGTTTGGACAGGTAGTCGGTCGCGCCGATCTTGACGGCCGCCACGGCAGTGGCAATCGCGCCATATCCGGTCAGTACAACAACCCGGCTGTCGGGGCGCTTTTCCCGCAGCACCTCGACCACATCCAGACCGTTGCCATCCTCGAGGCGCAGGTCAACAACCGCATAAGCCGGTGGGCGGGCAGTGGAAATGGCGCGGCCCGCTGCGACCGAGCCTGCGGTTTCAACCTCGAAGCCGCGTTTCTCCATGGCTTTGGCCAGACGTCTCAGAAACGGCTCGTCATCGTCCACCAGAAGCAGGGATTTGTCGGGACCGATGTCGAGTGGAGCGCTGTCCGCCATAGTCTATTCTTTCCGCTATTTCACGCCGTTGGCTTAGACAAGAGTAATAGCAGCGCCGTTACAAAGGTCAAACAACACGTTTCAGCTACATCTTTTCCAGAAAGCAGCCGACCTGATCCGCCATCTGCTCGGCCGAGGCGTTGCGATCGAAGAATTCGACAAACCCGTCCTGCGGCGTCACCAGATAGGTGAAGGTTGAATGGTCGACCAGATAATACTCGTCGCTTTTGTCGTGGGCCTTGTAGTAGGTCTTGTAGGCCTGGCTTGCGGCTTTGACCTGCTCGGGCGATCCGGTCAGCCCGATTGTCTTTCCACCCAGATTGAAGGCAAAATCGCCGACCACTTCGGGCGTGTCGCGATCCGGGTCGACCGATATGAACAGCGGAGTCACCGACTGCCCGCGTTCAGTCAGTATGTCTACGGCTTCGGCATTGCGGGACATGTCGAACGGGCAGACGTCGGGACAGAAGGTGTAACCGAAATAGACCAGCGTCGGTTCTGTGATAACATCCTTGTCGGTGACCGTTTCACCCTTGGCATTGAGCAGCTCGAATGGTCCGCCGATTGCCGCTGTGCCGCCTGCGATCTGGCTGGTCCGGCATTGGGCGAACTTGTCATCCGAGCCTGCGCCGCGTGTCAGCAGCCACATGGCGCCAAGACCCACGGCCAGAACTACAGTTGCAAGAATGGCGTAAAGGCGGACCATGACAAATATCCTGTCGCAGCGGGGTTGTTGATCGTTTCGGCCGGGACACCTATCAACATGATGGGCCGACGCAATAGGACATAATCGACCAATGGCAAATTCCAATACCAGTCTATGGCGGGGTCAGGAGCGCAGCAGCTGGATTCGCCTGCGCACATTGATCCTGTTGCGCTGGGTGGCCATCATCGGCCAGATCACCGCAATAACCGTGGCGCAGCAAACCTACCACGTCCAGCTTGAACTGGGCCTGTGCTACATGGCGATCGGCGTTTCGGTCATGGGAAACCTGACCGCAATTCTGCTGTTTCCCGAAAACAAGCGCCTGTCGGAGTACGAAAACTTCCTGATGGTTTTGTTCGACCTGCTGCAGCTGTCGTTCCTGCTGTATCTGACGGGCGGGTTGAACAACCCCTTTGCACTGCTTCTTGTGGGTCCGGTAACGATCTCGGCCAGCGTGATGAGTACCCGCTCGACCCTGATCGTCGGTGGCGTCGCCATTGTCCTGACGACGCTGCTGGCGCAGTTTCACCTGCCGCTGCGAACCAATCTGGGGCTTGTTCTGGACATCCCCGACATCCTTTTGTTCGGCAACTGGGCGGCTATTGTCATCGCCATTGTGTTCCTGGGTGCCTATTCCCATCGGGTGAGTTCAGAGGTCCAGTCGATGTCCGAAGCGTTGTCCGCCACTCACATGGCGCTTGCCCGTGAACAGAAACTGACCGATCTCGGCGGCGTTGTTGCCGCCGCCGCGCATGAGCTGGGCACGCCGCTGGCGACGATCAAACTGGCCAGCTCGGAACTGATCGAGGAGCTGGAAGACCGGCCGGACCTCAAGGAAGACGCCGCGTTGATCCGTGAACAGGCCAACCGGTGCCGCGATATCCTGCGCGACATGGGGCGCGCGGGCAAAGACGATCTGCACTTGCGCCAGGCCCCGTTGTCCAGCGTCATTCACGAAGCCGCTGAACCGCATCTCAACCGCGGAAAACAGATTCATTTTGATGAAGGTCCGGCCGGGGATGGCGATGTGCAGCAGCCCTCGATCCTGCGCAAGCCCGAAATCATCCACGGGCTGCGCAATCTGATCCAGAACGCGGTGGATTTCGCGCGGGGCAATGTCTGGGTCGAGGCCGAGTGGACGACGAACTGGATCACCATCTGCATCATGGATGACGGGCGCGGCTTTCCTCCGCACATGTTCGGGCGAATTGGCGATCCGTTTGTGCGGCGGCGGCGGTCGGAAACCGACAGGCGCGCGCGACCGGAATACGAAGGTATGGGTTTGGGCCTGTTTATCGCCAAAACCCTGCTGGAACGCAGTGGCGCCGAGTTGAAATTCGCAAATGGCGCTGATCCCTACCAGAACCTCTCGGATCAGGCCGACAGGCGCGGTGCCATCGTTCAGGTGGTCTGGCCACGCAACCTTGTCGATGCGCAGACCGGAGACTCTCCGGTTCCTTCTGGTGCCAACCAGCCGTTCCAGATCTGAGTTAAGACGCTATTAACCTTTGTTACCCATAACGGTTCCCGCATTTACCAAAGGCGGGAAATCATGGTGGACTGGATCATTCTGGCCGGGATCAGTCTGGTCTCGATCACCTTTGCGGTTCAATGGTTGCTCCCGCGCCGCCCAAACAGGTCCACGGATTTCGGGCTGTCTTCTCCGGCCTCATTGTATGACACGGTGTTTCTGTTCGATGGCGACCGGTTGATCAGCCACTCGGATATCGCCCTGGCAGGGTATGAGCACATTGCCGATTGGAACGATCTGCGGCGTTTGCTGCAACGGGACTTTCCCGCATTTCCCGAAACTCCGGAACCCGTGCGGAACGAGGGCAATCTGGTTGTTTCGGCCATAGATTGCACCGTTGAACGAGAGGTCCTGTGCGAATGGATCGACGGGATCATTCGCGTCCAGCTAAGGGATCTTTCCGGTTCTCCCGGTCCCAAACGACGCGATCCAAATGATCCGATCCGCCTCGCCATGGACAAGGCTCCATACCCGGTATGGCTGCTGGGTCATGACGGAAAAATTCGCTGGTGTAACGCAGCTTATGTTTCGCTGGTTCGAAAGACCCGCGGACCAGACGCCGATCTGACAGAGCCTTTGTTCCCTGCCCTTGTCGATGAGGCGCCGCTGGGACGCAAAACCCGCATGTCAATCACGGCCGGCAACGACGACGCAAGGCTGTGGTTCGATCTGACTCATGTGCAACTGGATCAGGGTCACCTGTTTTATGCCGTTGATATTAACGCCATCGTCGAAGCGGAAACTGCCCAGCGCAAATTCGTTCAGACGATGACCAAGACCTTTGCTCAGCTATCCATCGGGCTGGCGATTTTCGATCGCAACCGGCAGCTGGCGCTGTTCAATCCGGCGCTGATCGACCTGACCACTCTGCCCCCGGATTTCCTGAGTTGCCGTCCCAGCCTGTCCAGTTTCTTTGACCGGTTGCGGGATCAGCACATGATGCCGGAACCCAAGAACTACCGCGGCTGGCGGCGGCAGATGAATGACCTGCTCGAAGCAGCGCAGGACGGCAATTATCAGGAAACCTGGTCTCTGCCGTCGGGGTCCGTCTATTCCGTTAGTGGTCGCCCGCACCCTGATGGCGCCGTTGCTTTTTTGTTCGAGGATATCACCGCTGAAATAACACTTACCCGCAGGTTCCGCTCGGAAATGGATCTGATGCAATCGATTCTGGACAAGTTGGCGGATGCGATAATCGTGTTTGCAGATGACGGTTCGCTGGCCTTTACCAACTTTGCCTATCAAGCGCTCTGGGGCGAAAGCGATGAGATCGGAATTGATCCCGTCACGGTTCTGGATGTGACGCGAGGATGGCAGGACCAGTGCTTTGCGACACCTGTTCTGGGCGAAATCCGGGATTTCGTGGAAATGCGTGACAACCGGGCCGAATGGTCGGCGGAAATCCAGATGCGCAACGGGCCGCAACTTGGCTGTACAATTAGTCCGATGCAAAACGGCGCGACAATCGTGCGATTTACCGTTCTGGACAGCGTCGAAAATATCGACGGTTTGCAAAAAATCAGCGCCTGAACCGGTTGCAGAGGATCGGGCTCGGGTCCATTGTGGCGCCATGAATGCGCCGTTGTCGATCACACTGAAATCACCCAAGGAAACCTGCGATTTCGCTGCCCGTCTGGGGGCGACTCTGCAACGCGGCGACGTTCTGCTTCTGGATGGGCCGATAGGCAGCGGCAAGACCCATTTCGCGCGGTCCCTGATCCAGTCCGTGATGACGGAACCGGAAGACATCCCATCGCCCACATTCACGCTGGTTCAGGTCTATGGAACCCGGATTGGCGAGGTGTGGCACTCGGATCTGTATCGCCTGACCGCAATTGAAGAAGTCGAGGAACTGGGTTTGACCGAAGCATTCGAGACCGGCATTTGCATTGTCGAATGGCCGGACAAGTTGGGCCCTGTCAGCCCGAAATCGGCTCTAACACTGAAGTTTCAGACCAGTCCCGGAGACGATGACGTCCGACAATTGGACCTGCTTTGGTCCGATCCGAAATGGACCTCGCGGCTGGAGAATTCGTTATGACCAACCGGGCTATTCTGGCCGAGGCGCTGATCGCCCGAACACCGTGGACCGACGCCGCGCATGCCCCACTGGCTGGAGATGCATCGAACCGTCGTTATGAGCGTCTGACCGACCCAATCAGTGGCCGGACCGCTGTATTGATGGATGCGCCACCGGAAAAAGGCGAAGATGTCGAACCATTCGTTCGGGTCGCTGAGTATCTTCGTTCAATCGGTTTGAGCGCGCCCGAAATCTATGCCGAAGACAGTGAATTCGGCTTTCTATTGCTTGAGGATCTGGGCGACGATCTGTTCGCGCGTGTTCTACAGAAGGATCCTTCGTCCGAGCGGAAATTATATGATGCCGCGACAGACGTTCTGGTCCACCTGCATGCGGCACCGGTGTTGTCCTTGGACAGCTACGATCCGGCTTTGATGACCGAATATGCTGCGCTGGCCTTTACGAAATACGCGCAAGGCATCCTGGGCAGCCATGACGCGGACGCGCGGTCACGTTTTGAGCTGCGTTTTGCTGACATCCTCCACCGCGAGACCGGCGGGACTCGGGTCGTCGTGTTGCGGGACTACCATGCCGAAAACCTGATCTGGCTACCGGACCGCGAGGGCGTCGCCCGCGTCGGTCTTCTGGATTTTCAAAGCGCCATGCTGTGCCATCCGGCATACGATCTCATGTCACTGTTGCAGGATGTGCGTCGCTCGGTTCCTGCCGGAATCGAAATGCGCATGATCGACCGCTATATCACCGCCACAGGCGTCGACAGCCATGACTTTCGCACGGCCTACAGCGTTCTGGGTGCGCAGCGGAACCTGCGCATTCTCGGCGGATTTGCCCGACTGGCCACCGACTACGGCAAACCGCATTACATCGATCTGATTCCGGCCGCCTGGGCTCATCTGATGCGCGATCTGGAACACCCTGCCCTGGTTCCCGTCGCTGACATAATTCGCGAATCTCTGCCAAAACCGACCCCCGAGAACCTTGCCAGGCTGAGACAGCAATGACCGGAATACCGCGCGCCGTCATTTTGTTCGCCGCAGGGTTCGGCACCCGCATGGGGGCGCTTACGAAGAATTGCCCAAAGCCCCTGATCCCGGTCGCCGGCCGACCCCTGATCGACCACGCACTGGATCTTGTGGAAGATCTCCAACCGGAACGCACGGTCGCCAATATTCACTACCGGGCTGATCAAATGGCCGCGCATCTTAAGCCCAAGGGCGTTCTGTTGTCCCATGAAACGCCAAATATCCTGGAAACCGGCGGCGGTTTGCGGGCGGCGTTGCCTCTGCTTGGGCCTGATCCGGTGTTCACGCTGAACTCTGATGCCGTTTGGGCAGGGCCCAATCCCCTGACATTGCTGCAAAAAGCATGGGATCCAACTAAGATGGACGCTTTACTAATGTGTGTCCCCGTTGGTCACACGATCGGCCATGCCGGGTCCGGCGATTTTGCCGCAGATGCCGACGGGCGGATCACCCGAGGTCCCGGCCTTGTTTATGGCGGCGCGCAAATCCTTATAACCGACGGGCTGCACAGCTTTGAGCACGAGGCGTTTTCACTAAACCTGCTATGGGATCAGATGATTGAAAGTGGTCGCCTTTTCGCCCTCAGCTATCCCGGGCGATGGTGCGATGTGGGCCGGCCCGAGGGGATCCCGCTTGCCGAAGGGCTGATCGCCGATGTTTGAACCCTCCACCGAGCCAAGGGTTTTTGCCGCACCACCGGGTGCGGACTTTCCCAAGGTTCTGGTAAACGGCCTGCGCGAACGCTCCGCCAACCAATCGCCCGAAGCATTGGCCCGCGTACAACTAGTGGTGAACACCCGGCGCATGGCGCGTCGCGTCCGCGACCTGTTCGATCAGGGTCCACCTTGTCTGCTTCCAAAACTGTCACTTGTCACAGATTTGGGAGAAAGCGTGGATCTGGCGCGGATACCGCCGGCCATTCCGCCCTTGCGACGCAAACTGCAACTGACCCAGTTGATCGCCAAACTGCTCGAACAGCAGCCGGATTTGGCCGCCCGGTCATCGTTGTTTGACCTATCCGACAGCCTCGCCGCCCTGATCGACGAAATGCAGGGTGAAGGCGTATCGCCCGACGCCATTCGCCAACTGGATGTCAGTGACATGTCCGGCCATTGGGCGCGGGCGCAGGCCTTTATCGGTATTGCGGATAACTTCATCTATTCAGACGGTGGCGCGTTGGACGCGCAGGCGCGGCAACGACTGGTGGTGGAATCGCTGATCTCGCACTGGCAGGAAAACCCGCCTCGGCATCCGGTGATTCTCGCTGGCTCGACCGGTTCCCGTGGAACCACACTCATGTTGATGAAAGCCATTGCGCGCCTGCCGCAAGGGGCGCTCATCCTGCCCGGTTACGATTTCGACCAGCCTCAGGCCGTCTGGCAAAGCATGGATGATGCCCTGACGTCCGAGGATCATCCCCAGTACCGGTTTCAGAAGTTGATGCGCGAACTGGAGCTGCACCCGGATCAGATCACCCCATGGACCGGAGATCAGGCCCCCTCGCCCAAGCGTAACCGGTTGATTTCCCTTGCTTTGCGCCCGGCCCCAATCACTGACGCCTGGATGAGCGAAGGCCCATGCCTGAGCGATCTAGACGGTGCAACCGCCGACCTGACGCTTGTCGAGGCGAACTCTCCCCGTGCCGAGGCGCTGGCCATCGCGCTGCGCCTGCGTCAGGCGGCTGAGACGGGCCAGACGGCCGCCCTGATCACACCTGACCGGATGTTGACCCGTCAGGTCAGCGCCGCGCTGGACCGCTGGAACATTCTGCCTGACGATAGTGCCGGTCTGCCGCTGCAGCTGTCTCCTCCGGGCCGTTTCCTGCGACATGTGGCAGGTTTGTTTGCCCGTCGGCTGGATGGCGAGGCTTTGTTGACACTGCTGAAGCATCCACTTTGCCATGACGGAGGCGAGCGCGGCGTGCATCTACTGCATACGCGTGATCTGGAGCTTGAGTTGCGCCGCAACGGCCCGCCATTCCCCGATGCTGCCAGCCTTACTGGTTTTGCAACCCGAAAGGACGCCGGCGCAGAGTGGGCGCGCTGGGTCACTGAACACTTCTGCGACCAGAAAATGCCGGGAGAGCGGCCTTTGGACACCTGGGTCACCCGGTTGCGCAGCCTTGCCGAGGCGATTTCGGCGGGTTCCACTGGCGAAGCCGGCACGCTTTGGGACAGGAACGCAGGCCAAAAAGCGCTTGCCGTCCTGACCGCGCTTGAGGGTGAGGCAGGCCATGGCGGCAGGATGACAGCCCATGACTTCGCTGATCTGCTGGGCGCTTTGCTTGCGGGCGAAGAAGTACGCGATCGCGACGCCCCTCATCCGCGCATCATGATCTGGGGGACGCTGGAAGCCCGCGTCCAGGGGGCCGATCTGCTGATTCTTGGCGGCTTGAACGAAGGCAGTTGGCCCGAAGCCGCGGCGCCCGACCCCTGGCTGAACCGGCAAATGCGTGCCAAGGCCGGATTGTTGTTGCCCGAACGGCGGATCGGCCTGTCAGCGCATGATTTTCAGCAAGCCGTGGGCGCGCCCGAGGTTTGGCTGACCCGTGCAACACGGTCGGATGACGCCGAAACCGTGCCGTCACGTTGGCTGAACCGTCTGACTAACCTGATGAAGGGGTTGCCGGGGCAGGGCGGTCCTGAAGCGCTGGCCGGAATGCGCCATCGTGGTCAGCGGTGGCTGCAATGGTCACAGGCGCTTGAGCACGCGCCAGGTTTGGACGCCGCACATCGCCCGTCCCCCCGGCCTCCGGTCGCGGCCCGTCCGCGCCGCCTGACCGTGACCGAGATCAAACGTCTGATCCGCGATCCTTATGCGATATATGCCAAACACGTATTGCGGCTGAAGCCGCTGGATCCGTTGGTGCAGGCTCCGGATGCTTTGTTGCGCGGGATCGTTATCCACGAGATTCTGGAGCACTTCATCAAGGACAGCGTTCTGGATACCGCCTTGCTGACCCGCGAGAACTTTCTGAAACGTGCAGAAACACTGTTGGACTTACATGTGGCATGGCCAACCGCGCGGACGCTGTGGCTGGCCCGTCTGACGCGAATTGCCGATGCCTTCCTGAACGCGGAAACCGAGCGACGTGCTGATGGTGGGCCAATTGCATTTGAAGCGAAGATGGATCTGACACTCGCGCCGCTCGATTTCACCATATCCGGCCGCGCGGATCGGATCGATCGAAACAGCCGCGGCGCGCTTCGGATTATCGACTACAAAACCGGCACGCCACCGTCAGAAAGCCAGCAGGCCAAGTTCGACAAACAGCTGCTGATCGAGGCCGCACTGGCCGAACAAGGCGGAATCGAAGGGTTGGACCCTATGCCCGTGGCTCAGGCCACCTTTGTCGGCATGGGCGGCACATACAAAGAGGTCCCCGCACCGTTGGACAAAGAACCGCCCGACAAGGTTCTGTCCGACCTAAGACAGCTAATTTCGGCTTATTTAGAGCCTGATCAGGGCTTCTCATCCCGTCGCATGCTGCACAAGGACACAGATGTCGGTGATTATGACCATCTGGCACGATTTGGCGAATGGGACCGCACCGCCGAGACGCGCTCCGAGGACCTGACATGACCGTCCGAAATGATGCGACCGAACGGCAAGTACAGGCCGCGCGGCCCGATGCTTCGACCTGGCTCGCGGCCAATGCCGGCTCGGGCAAGACGCGAGTACTAACCGACCGTGTGGCGCGCTTGCTGCTGGATGGGGTGCAGCCACAGCATATCCTGTGCCTGACCTACACAAAGGCGGCCGCCAGCGAGATGCAGAACCGCCTGTTCAAGCGCCTTGGCGAATGGGCGATGCTAGGCGATGCACCATTGTTGGCGCAGCTAACGGATCTGGGGATCGAGGGCATTGTCGACCCCGACAAGCTCGGCCGGGCCCGTACATTGTTTGCCCGAGCAATCGAGACACCGGGCGGGTTGAAAATCCAGACGATCCACTCGTTTTGTGCGTCACTGCTGCGTCGTTTTTCGCTTGAAGCCGGGGTCAGTCCGCAATTCACCGAGATGGAGGACCGCGCGGCAGCCCTGCTGCGCGATGAAATCCTTGAGGATTTTGCCGACGGCCCGCATGCACGGCTTGTCGAAGACATTGCCCGGTTTGTGACCGATACCGGTTTTGAAAGGCTGACCGCCGCGATCACGCAAAAGCGGAGCCTGTTTTCCCGACCTCTCGGCTGGGTCGATCTGCTACGGCGGTTCGACTTGCCCCAAGGATTTGACGAGGATGCACTGGTCGAAAGCGTGTTTCTGGGGGGTGAGGTCGACCTGATTCAGTCTTTGCTGCCTGTTCTGGCCGAGAGCGGCGGCAACAACGCCAAGGCAGCGACAAAACTTGCCATGGTCAACGAGCCTCAATTGGCTGCTCTTCCCGTTTTCGAAGATGTCTTTTTGACCGGTAAAGGGGCGAAAGAGCCCTTTACCGCCAAGATCAGCAACTTTCCAACCAAGGCTTTGCGGGAAGGCACGTTGGCGGACCGGATGCCGAAACTCGAAGCCCTGATGCTGAGGGTTGAGGCCGCGCGAGAGCGGCGGCTTGCGCTTGTCGCCGCCCAGAAAGCACATGTTCTGCATCGGTTCGCCGCTGCGTTCCTACCGGAATACGAACGCCGCAAACAATTGCGCGGCTGGCTGGATTTCGACGATCTGATCCTGCGCGCCCGGCAGGTGTTGAATGACCCGGCCGTGGCGGAATGGGTGCTGTACCGCCTTGATGGAGGCATCGATCACATTCTGGTCGACGAGGCACAGGACACCAGCCCCGACCAATGGGACGTCGTGGAAAAACTCGCGCAGGAATTCACCAGCGGGGAAGGCGCCCGATCCGGGGTTGAGCGCACGATATTCGTAGTCGGAGACAAAAAGCAGTCGATCTACTCGTTTCAGGGCGCCGACCCGCAAGCTTTCGACCGGATGCGGGAACAATTTGGGCGGAAGTTGCAGGAATCAGGCTCTAAACTGTGGGATTGGACGTTGGAGTATTCCTTCCGCTCCTCCAGCGCGATCCTGTCTCTGGTCGATTTTCTGTTCGAAAACCGCATGGAAGCGGGATTTCACAAGGAGTCGCAGCACCGCGCCTTCAAGGCGGACCTCCCTGGTCGGGTCGATCTGTGGCCCGTAATCGAAAAAGTTGAAGACGATGAGGACGGCGACTGGACTGATCCCGTCGACCGACCCGGTGCTCGGCATCACACCGTGGTTTTGGCCGAAAAAGTTGCAAACTCGATCAAGGCGATGATCGATACCGGTGAAACAATTCCGGACGACGGCACTGAACCCGGCAATTACGTGCGCCGAAAAGTGCGGCCCGGCGATTTTCTGATCCTTGTCCAGCGCCGCTCGGACTTGTTTGCCGAGATCATTCGCGCCTGCAAGGCAGCCGGTTTGCCTATTGCCGGGGCCGACCGGTTGAAAGTGGGCGCGGAACTGGCGGTCAAGGACCTGGCCGCTTTGCTGAATTTTCTGGCGACGCCGGAAGATAGCCTGTCTCTGGCCACGGTCCTGAAATCTCCGCTATTCGGTTGGTCCGAACAGCAGTTGTTCGATTTGGCGCATCGGCGGACGGATCCCTTTTTGTGGACAGCCCTGCGCAACCGGGCCGAGGAGTACCCGGAAACGCTGGCCGTTCTGAACGACCTACGCGGACAGATCGACTTTCTGCGCCCATACGACCTGATCGAGCGCATTCTGACCCGCCACGATGGTCGTCGCAAACTGCTCGGTCGCCTGGGGGCCGAGGCGGAGGACGGCATCAACGCATTGCTGTCGCAGGCGTTGGCTTACGAGCGTACGGATATTCCAAGCCTGACCGGATTTCTGATCTGGATGCAGACTGACGATCTGGAAATCAAGCGCCAGATGAGCGGGGTCGGCAACATGATCAGGGTGATGACCGTTCACGGCTCGAAGGGGCTGGAAGCGCCAATCGTGATCCTGCCGGACACCGGTAAACGCCCGCCGCCAAGGGACGCCGAAATCATGGTCGCCGACGGAATACCGGTGTGGAAGGTACCGGCTGACGGCTCCCCCGATCTGATTGCACGCGCACGAAGCGAGGCACGCGAAAAAGAAGAAAATGAACGGCTGCGTTTGCTCTATGTGGCTCTAACACGGGCCGAAAAGTGGTTGATCGTGGCCGCAGCGGGGGATGTAGGCAAAGACGGGTCCAGCTGGTACCAGATGGTCGAAGCGGCAATGGCGAAGGCGGGGGCCGTTCAGGTCGAAGGAACCGATATCCTCAGATTGGCCCATGGGGATTGGGCGGGATTGCCGCTGGTGACGCAATCTGACACACCCATCCAGCCCGGAGTGTTGCCGGATATGTTCCATTCATTGCCGCCAGACCCGGTTCCGCCACAAGACACGCTGAGCCCGTCTGACCTCGGCGGGGCAAAGGCTTTGCCCGGAGACGACGGGCTGGACGAAGAGGCCGCCAAGCTGCGCGGGGCACGTATTCACCTGTTGCTGGAGCATTTACCGGCTGCGCAGGATCATGTCTGGCCCGAGCTTTGCACCCGGCTACTGCCGGATATGCGGGATTTGGAGAGGCGGGACTTGTTGGACGAGGCGGCAGCAGTCCTGAGTGCAAAGCACCTGAAACCGGTATTTGCGCCCGAAGCACTGGCCGAAGTCTCGCTGTCGGCGGATCTGGGCGGGGTGAGGGTGCACGGGATCATCGACCGTCTGATCGTCACCGACTTGGAAGTTCAGGTTGTTGATTTCAAAACAAATGCCACGGTTCCTGCCGCCGCCGAGAACTGCCCCGAAGGGCTGCTGAGACAAATGGGGGCCTACGCGAAGGCACTTTCCCAAATTTATCCGGGGCGCGAGATCCGCACCGCGATCCTTTGGACGCGCACAGCCAGCCTGATGTGGCTGCCGCACGAACATGTGACAGAAGCGCTGGAGAGGGCGGGGGTGTCTTGACCTCCCAAATCGCCGCACCTACGTTCTGAACCCAAGCATCCCCATTCAGGAGACAGACAATGTCGACCGTAGCCGTAACCGATGAAACCTTTGACGCCGAGGTCAAGAACTCGGACGTCCCCGTTGTTGTGGATTTCTGGGCCGAATGGTGCGGCCCCTGTAAGCAGATCGGTCCCGCGCTGGAAGAACTGGCGTCCGAATACGGCGACAAGGTGAAAATCGCCAAGGTCGACGTGGACAGCAACCCGAACGCCGCCGCCGCCATGGGCGTCCGCGGCATTCCGGCCCTGTTCATCTTCAAGGACGGTCAGGTCGTATCGAACCGCGCGGGCGCTGCCCCCAAGGCCGCGCTGCAAAGCTGGATTGAAGAATCCATCTGATCCAATGTGATTGGTAGAATTCAAAGGCGCCTTGCAAAGGGCGCCTTTTTTATTGAGATATCGGAGGAGCAGATGGCAAAGACACGGGTTTTGGTGGAATTCGGTATGGGCACATCGCTCAGGCGGGAAGACTACACCGAGGCGTCTCTGCGCGCGATCAGGGATGCGCTGTGGCACAATTCGATCAACATGGCCGAACTGTTCGGCTTTCCCAAGGAATCGATGATCATCGATGTGGAGATCGGGGTTCAGAAACCGGATCAGGTCGATGCAAGTAAACTTTCTGCTGTGTTTCCGTATGGCCAGCCCAGGATCACCGTCACCAAAGGGGGTCTGGATATTGAAAAGCCCGGCGGGTCGGGCCGCACGATTATTGCCAATGCGGCTTTGTCCGTCTCGTTCGATATGGAGCCTGCACGATGAGCGAGAAACGTATCATTCTGGAAATGGGTATGGGAAATGACCTGTACGGTCAGGACTACACCAAGGCAGCCCGCCGCGCGGTGCAGGACGCACTGCATCACTCATCGATCACCTTGTTTTCAAACCTTGGAATCGATCACAACAAGATGCGCGTGCAGGTAACGATCGGGGTTCAGAAACCGGAACAGGTGGATTGCGTCGCCGTGGCGGCCGACCTGCCGAGAGGTCGGGCAGACGTGCGCGCGGTAGTGGGCGGTCAGGATGTCGTTGACGAAGTGGCGGGCACACGGCATGTCGTTGCAACTGCCGCCATCGAAGCCTTCATTCCGGATCAAACCGGCACATATGTTTTGAGCTGAAAAAGAAAAAGCCGCTCGGGTTTCCGGGCGGCTGTTCCAAATCGGTATTACTGGCGAAGGATCAGAGTTTCGCGATATCCGCGCGGGTCAGTCCGATATCGTCCAGTTGGGCGTCGGTCAGTTCCGACAGCAGCTTGCGGGTCTTACGCGAAGTGTTCCATTCGACAACAGCGTCGAATGCGGTGGTGAACGTGTCCACTACGTGCAGGATGGTAGCTGCTCCGAGCGGCGCATGAATGTTTGCAGTGGTTGCCATGTGCGCAGTCCTTTTAAGTGAAACAGCCGACCCGGTGTCGGTTGTAAGGCTCATTTAGGATCAAAGCCCGAGTCTCACAATTGCTGGTTCAACAGCCCCGGATTGCGTTTTGTGCATATCTTTTGGGCAGTTTGGGAACGGGTTGCGCCCTCTGCCTGCGCGGCCCATATAGGACGCCAGAGATTACGGAGGCACTCATGGCAGACAGCGATTTTCCCGGATGGCATGGCACGACGATCATCGGCGTCAAAAAAGGTGATGAGGTCGTCATTGCCGGGGACGGGCAGGTCAGCCTGGGTCAGACGGTGATCAAAGGCACCGCGCGCAAAGTGCGGCGCCTGTCGCCGGGCGGGTTCGACATCCTCGCCGGATTTGCCGGATCAACAGCCGATGCCTTCACGCTGCTGGAACGGCTTGAGGCCAAGCTGGAAGCCACGCCGGGACAGCTGGCGCGTGCCTCGGTCGAGTTGGCCAAGGACTGGCGCACCGACAAATATCTGCAAAAGCTCGAGGCGATGCTGATCGTCACTGACGGCAAGGAGTTGTTCGTGATTACCGGGGCAGGGGACGTGCTGGAGCCTGAACACAACGTGGCCGCCATCGGGTCGGGCGGGAACTTCGCCCTCGCT
Organism: Ruegeria sp. HKCCD6647-2; assembly: GCF_057221075.1. Classification (NCBI taxonomy): domain Bacteria; kingdom Pseudomonadati; phylum Pseudomonadota; class Alphaproteobacteria; order Rhodobacterales; family Roseobacteraceae; genus Ruegeria; species Ruegeria sp. HKCCD6647-2. The sequence continues at coordinate 347,897 of NZ_JBWVBD010000001.1, forward strand.
GCCGCGCGCGCGATGATGGACGGCGAAAAATCTGCCGAACAGGTGGCGCGCGAAGCAATGGCAATTGCCTCGGATATCTGCGTTTACACCAACGGCAATCTGACGGTCGAGACCATCTCAGGCTAACAGCGCTTTGATCTCTTTCCCTTTCCAGCGCATGTGCATCCCGATCAGGCCCATCACGGCCGTCACGATGACGATGTAATAGGGCATGCGGATGTCGACGCTCATCAACCCACCACCGATGAGCGACATGACCCCGCCTGCCAGGCAGAAGACAGCTGTTGTCACGCCCATGACCCAGCCCTGATCAGCCTCGCTGACGGACGAAGAAAACAGGCCCAGCATGGTCGGGTAGGACACACCGAAAAAGAAATAGAAAAAGAAGACGGGAACGTAGCTGAGGACACCGCTGGGGCTGAAGGCAAAGCCAAAGCCGCAGATCACCATCACCACCAATGAGGTGTAAATGATCGTGTGTTTGCTGACCCTTTCCTGCGCGGGCTTGACAAGGAACGTACTGGAAAACGCGAGCGCAAAGCCGATCACGACCATCGCCATACTGCCGCCAATCACCCCATAGCCCCACGCGCTGGTCAGGAAATTGTCAACGAACACATAGAACGTGACATTGGCGATCATGAACAGCGCGTAGACCGGCAGGATTTTCAGGACCATCGGATGCCCCCGGACGGCAATCAGGCTGTCAGTGATATCCCGCGGCCGGAATACAAATGCTGCGCGTTCGGTGCGGGTGTCCCGGAAATAGAGCAGCACAAGGAAAATGGCGATCAGCACCAGTACGAAGGCGCCGTAGAATGGGGTTTTCAATGTCGCAGCGCTGCCCAGAATGGCGGCGTCCGACAGAACTGCTCCGATGATCGGTCCGCCGACCAGACCAAAACTGACGCCGGTCACGATGTAACCCATGTTACGGTCGCGGTCCGCCGCGTCGGTGCTGCCGTCGATCATCGCCGCCTGTGCAATCGGTTGATTGCCCGCGGTGAAGCCGGTGATCGATCGCCCTACAATCAGCAGCAGAAGGCTGTCTAGGTACAAAGACGCAATTGTAATTGCGTAGCCTGCAAGAGCGCCGCCCAGACAGATCAGCAAGGCGTTCTTGCGCCCGATCGAGTCCGAAACCTTCGATACGTAAACGACGCCCAGGAACCACGACAGGAAGAAACAGCCGATCACCAGCCCATAGTAGAAATGCCGGCGCCCATCCGGGGTGCTTTCCGGCAGAAATCCGGACTTCGTCTCCATGATCAGTGAATTGATGATGGGAAAGACCAGGCCCTGCCCGATCAGGTCGACAAACACCACAAACAGCAGGGTGATCTTGGCAATCCTCGTCATAAAGCACGCCCCCGGTTCGAAAATTTTCCGAGGAGTGTAGCAGACGGAGGTCGCGACACCTAACAGTGTCTCGGAGGCCGGACATGATCCGGCCTCCGCAGGTAGGTTTAGTTCAGTGATGCAACGCCCAGCGGCACACCGGCAACTTCGCACCAGATGTAGACTTCGTTGTAACCCGAGATGTCCATGGTTGGCGGTACTGCGTATGACTGTTTGCCGGTCAGGTTCAGCAGCGCGCCCAGCTTGGTGTCGGGATCATATGTTCCGTCCTTGCCCAGCGCCACGCGCGGATCGGGACCGCCATCCAGCGAGAAGTCTTCGCCCAGTTCGACAATATAGCGATCGCCGTTCTTGATCACGTTTACGGAACCGGTCGTAATGTGGTTCGACCGGCCTTCGAATTGGCCTTTTTTCTTGCCTCCGGCCAGGGCAGCATTGGTGCCGGCCAGTGTCAGGGCCGCGCCCGCGGCAGCAGCATTCACAAAAAGCGAACGACGAGTCATCATGATGTGTTTCTCCGATTTCAGATACGGACAGGTTTGCCCGTCGACGCCGTTTATGGCGCACGGACGGTTCACGAAGCGATTCACATCATCACGAATTTCCGTGTGCTTTTCGTGTGTTGGCGTGAGATCAGCGTGATCAGCTTGTGTTTTCGCGCCTTATGATTAGGTTCCGGTTCGAAACAACGGGATAGAACACACATGACCGACCTGACCCCGCGCGAGATTGTCTCGGAACTGGACCGCTTCATCATCGGGCAAAAGGATGCCAAGCGCGCCGTGGCTGTTGCGCTGCGAAATCGCTGGCGGCGCAAGCAGTTGTCGGATGATATCCGGGATGAGGTTTATCCCAAGAACATCCTGATGATCGGCCCCACCGGTGTCGGTAAAACCGAAATCAGCCGCCGTCTGGCCAAGCTGGCACGCGCGCCTTTCATCAAGGTCGAAGCCACCAAGTTCACCGAAGTGGGCTATGTCGGACGTGACGTGGAACAGATCGTGCGCGATCTGGCCGATGCGGCCATCATCCAGACCCGCGAATACATGCGCGAAGACGTCAAGGCGCGCGCGCATCAGGCCGCCGAGGATCGCGTGATCGAGGCCATCGCCGGCACCGATGCCCGTGAAGGCACGCGCGATATGTTTCGCAAGAAGCTCAAAGCCGGTGAGCTGGACGACACAGTGATCGAACTGGAACTATCCGAAACCTCGAACCCGATGCCGATGTTCGATATCCCCGGACAGCCGGGAAGCCAGATGGGCATGATGAATCTGGGCGATATCTTCGGCAAGGCTTTCGGCGGGCGAACCGTCAAGAAGCGGATGACCGTCGCCGAAAGCTACGACGCCCTGATCGGGGAAGAGGCGGACAAGCTGCTGGATGACGAAACCGTCACACGTACCGCGCTGGAGTCGGTGGAACAGAACGGCATCGTGTTCCTGGACGAGATCGACAAGGTCTGCGCCCGAACGGATGCGCGGGGCGGCGATGTCAGCCGCGAAGGCGTGCAGCGCGACCTGTTGCCCCTCATCGAAGGGACAACCGTGTCGACAAAGCACGGCCCGGTCAAAACCGACCACATTCTGTTCATCGCATCGGGGGCGTTCCATATCGCCAAGCCCTCGGACCTGTTGCCGGAACTGCAGGGTCGATTGCCGATCCGGGTCGAGTTGCGAGCGTTGACCGAAGCGGATTTCGTGCGCATCCTGACCGAGACCGACAACGCGCTGACCCGTCAGTACACTGCCCTGATGGGCACGGAAGAGGTCACGGTCGGGTTTACCGAAGACGGCATTGCCGCTCTGGCCCGCATTGCGGCCGATGTAAATCAAAGCGTCGAGAATATCGGCGCGCGGCGTCTGTACACGGTGATGGAGCGGGTTTTCGAGGAGCTTTCCTTTACAGCCCCCGATCAGGCCGGAGCGGAAATTACCGTGGATGCGAAATTTGTGAATGACAATCTAGGCGAGCTGACCAAATCCACGGACCTCAGCCGTTACGTTCTGTAACAAAGCCCGGCCGGATTTTGCCATCTGCCATCAAGGTATGGCTGGACGCCGGGCCGGAATTGGGTAGCGTGGGCACAAAACCTCATTGGGACGACTGTGCTGCGCTATCTAATCATCTGTGTGACCCTGTTGTCGCTGTCCGCTTGCGTGGATCGGTCTGTTACTGAAACGGTGCCCGACGCGTTGAGGGTCGGCACACCGGCTACCGTCTTTGCGACCACCACGCGCGCCAAAGAAGCCGACGGAACATACGGATCCAGACGGGCCGAGGCGCTGCGGTATCTGGAGCTGACCGTTTCCATCCCACCATCGCATACGCCCGGGACGCTGAACTTTTCATACGCGAACCCCAACCCCAACAAGCAGTTTGTTGTGGCGGACGTCACCGAGTACTCGGGACCGCAGGAACTGAAATCTCGTCTGCGCGGGGTCGAGGACGTAATCATCTTTGTTCATGGGTATAACGCCACGCAAACCGAAACAGCTTTCCGCGCCGCGCAACTGAGCCACGACATCGGAATTCCCGGGACAACCTTCATCTATTCCTGGCCCAGCAAGGGCAGTGGAACAGGATATGCCTATGATCTGGACAGTATGCTGTTTGCACGCGATGGGCTTGAAAGCACCATTCGCAACCTCAAAGCGATGGGTGTGCGCCGGGTGATCCTTATGGCGCATTCGATGGGCGGCGCCTTGTCGATGGAGATGATGCGACAGGCCGAACTGCGCGAACCTGGCTGGTCCCGGCGAAATCTGGAAAGCGTAATCCTGATATCCCCGGACCTGGATGTGGATCTGTTCCGGTCGCAGATGGACAGCATCGAATCTCCGCCCGATCCATTCATAGTGATGGTGTCAAAAAAGGATAAGATCCTGAACCTTTCCGCCCGGCTGCGCGGCACTGCGGACAGCCAGCGGTTGGGCAATATCAGTTCGGTCGAAGCGCTGGCCGAATATCCGATCAGTGTCATCGACACCACGGCGTTCAGCAGTGATGCCGGATCGTCGCATTTCGTGGCCGCGACCTCTCCGGCACTGCTTGCCATCCTGAGTTCGGTCCGCCGCGTCAGCTCGACCTTTGGCCCGGATCGACCCGGTATCGACGTCATCGCGCCCCCAAGCACGCGTAACCCGGATGGCGCGACCGAGATCGTGCTGACAGAGACCGGGCAGGCGCAGGTCAGCTCTCCGTGACGCAGTTCAGGCTGCGCCAGTATCTGATCCAGAACGCAACCTGGCTGGGCGCGGGTGTTCTGCTGACCTTCCTGTCCAGCTTTGGGCAGACTTTTTTCATCTCGATCTTTGCCGGCGAAATCCGTGCCGAATTCGGGCTCAGCCATGGCGCTTGGGGTGGGATCTATTCGCTCGGCACCACGATGTCTGCCGTTGTGATGGTCTGGGCAGGTGGGTTGACGGATATATTCCGCGTGCGCGCCCTCGGGCCGTGGATATTGGCTGGACTGGTGGCGGCAGCGCTTGTCATGGCGCTGAATACCTGGGTTGTTCTGCTGCCGTTAGTAGTCTTCCTGCTGCGTCTGTTCGGGCAGGGGATGAGTACCCATATTGCCATGGTTGCCATGGCCCGTTGGTTTACCGCGACAAGGGGGCGGGCATTATCCATCGCGACAATGGGCTTTGCCGCCGGCGAAATTGTGCTGCCGCTCAGCTTTGTGGCGGCCATGACGGTAATGGACTGGAGGTGGCTATGGGTCGTCGCGGCGGGCATTACCGCGCTTGGTGTTCCGGTTTTGATACGCCTGCTTCGACAGGAACGCACACCGCAAAGCCTGGCCGAATCCTATTCTGCAACAGGAATGGAAGGGCGTCACTGGACGCGGAAAGAGGCGTTGTTCCATCCGTTGTTCTGGTTCATGGCGCCTGCGCTGATGGGGCCGTCAGCTTTTGTTACCGCATTTTTCTTTCACCAGGTCCATCTCGCAGAAATCAAAGGCTGGGCGCATATCCAGCTGGTGGCCCTTTTCCCCGCGTACACAGCCGCATCCATGCTGGCGATGTTTGCGTCCGGCTGGGCGTTGGACAAATGGGGCACGGCTCGGATGATGCCAACCTATCAACTGCCGATGGCTGTTGGATTTTCCGTCCTGTCACTTACAGCGTCAATCGGCGGTGCGGCTTTGGGACTGGTGATTCTGGCTCTCACCGTCGGGGCAAACAGCACTTTGCCCAGCGCGTTCTGGGCCGAGTTTTACGGAACCCGTCATATCGGTGCGATCAAGGCCATGGCCACGGCATTGATGGTTCTGGGGTCGGCGGTTGGGCCGGGATTGACCGGCGTCCTGATCGACACGGGTATCCCGCTGGAGACGCAATTCCTCTGGATCAGCGTTTTTTTTCTGTTGTCCTGTCTATCTGTCTGGGTTGGCGTCAGCCGCGCGGCGCGCAGCCTTTAGCGATTGCGTCGCAGATATACGTAATATGCGCCGTCACCACCATGGCTGATATGAGCTGGGGTCACCTGTAACACAGCCTGAGCCAGCGGCGGCAATGACAACCATTGCGGCACCTGATTGCGCAGAACCCCGCGTGGTGTAGGGATCGGGCCGGGCTCGTCCCGGTCCTTACCTTTGCCTGTGATCACCAGAACCAGACGCTTGCCGGACGCCTGCGCTGTCAGAATAAACCGAACCAGCGCAGGGTGGGCAGTGTCGACACGCATCCCGTGCAGGTCAATTTTGCCTTCAGGCTTCAGCTTGCCGCGCTTCATGCGGCCGAATGCCTTTGTGTCCATTTGCACAGGGCTGGTCCGCAGGCCTTCGGTGACGGAAGGTTTCAGGGTGTTTTGGGATGACTTGACCTGAGCATTCTGCCCCAGCTCAAAAGCCTCGATCCGGGATTTTGGCGTTTTGGTTGGTTTCGGCTTGGGCAGCGTAACCGGATGTACGGTCTGAGGCAGTTCCGGGTGCAGCCGCTCTGCCTGTTTTGCCACCTTGCGCCACAGCTCGATCTCTTCAGCCGTCAGTTTGCGCCGGGACATCAGTATTCATCCGGCAACAGGGCATATGCGCGCTGGATCGGCAGCAGGACAACCATCCTGCCGGGATCTTTCAGGCGACCAGCGGCCTGACCGGCGTCATCTCCGGTACCAAAGAAGATATCAGCCCTTTGGGCCCCTTTTATGGCGGCTCCGGTGTCCTGTGCGATCATCAACCGCCGCAATGGCTCTTTGCCGTCCTTTTCGACCCAGACCGGGGCGCCCAATGGCGTGTAGGCCGGGTCCGCCGCGATACTGCGCATCGTGGTCACTGAACGGTTCATCGCACCCAACGGGCCAAACTCGGGCGCGACACGGGTAACCTCGCGGAAAAAGACATAGGATGGATTGTGGAACAGCAACTCGGTCCCGGCCTCGGGGTTTTTGCGGACCCAGGCGCGGATCATCTGGGCGCTGACTTCATGCGCGCCCAACGCCCCGCGCCGCACCAGTTCCGCCCCAATGGATCGATAGGGATGCCCGTTCGCGCCACCATACCCGACCCGTAAGGCACCGCCATCCGGAAGGCGAATACGGCCCGAACCCTGAATCTGCAGAAAGAACAACTCGACCGGGTCGTCGACCCAGGCGATTTCCAACCCGCGCCCCTGCATCACATCCCCCGTCAGCAATTCCCGACGGCTGAGCCACTGCCCAACCTCGCGTGCCTCGGGCGGCAACTTGTAGAGAGGATAACGGTACTTTTCAGACCGGGTTTTCGACCCATCCAGTTCAGGTTCGAAATACCCGGTAAACAGCGCGTCTTTACCGTCCTGGACCAGAACCGGTCGAAAAAACAGTTCGAAGAATGACCGTGCGGCGTCGGCCTCATAAGTCCGGGCAACCGCGCACAGCGCTTGCCAGTCCGGATCATCCAGATCAGCGCAAGTGTTCAGAAAGACCGCAAGCGCGGCGCCGTGATCGTCCTCGGCCCAGCCGTCCAGATCTTCAAATGACAGAATGGACCGCGTCGCCTCGGCTCCGGCGGCGCTGGCGGCAGTCATGACAACCACCAGAAAAAGCGACCGGAGTGCGGCAATCATGCGTCCGTGGCAACAAGCAGCCAGTTCGGATCGTCCGAGCCCATGACACGGGCAAAGGTCCAGCTGTCCTTTTGGCGTTTGACGGTGTTGGGGCTGCCTTCGATGATATCACCGCCGCGGTCGCGCACGACCGAGGTCAATTCGCCCACGAACTTCATGGTGATCTCGGCCTCGTTTGTATCCTTGTCGAATTTCGCATCGGTCAGTGAAGTCTCCCGCACTCCGATGAATTCGGCTTCGATGGTCAGGCCCTTGTCTTCTCGGTCAGCCACGACGGAAACGAAAGTGTCAAAAACCTCTTCGGACAGGAAGGGTTGGATTTCGTCCAGATTGCCCCGTTCGAAACCCATCACGATCATCTCATACGCGCCGCGCGCACCCTGCACGAACTCGGTGACCGAGAATGCGGGCTCGACCCGTTTCATCGCGGCAAGCGTCTGCGCCTGTTCGCTGTCTTCGGGGACATGATCCGTGATGTCATGGTCCGGGCCGCCTTCGATCACCTCAAAGTCACGCCGCGACTTGTTCGCACCGGGCTGCTGCTGCAACGGCGGTTTTTCAAAACCTTCCCGCGTTCCAAGCACGCTTCTCAGGCGTAAAATCAGGAAAATGGCAATTCCGGCCAGCACCAGAAGCTGGATCAGGGGTGAATTCATTTTGTCCTCTTTTCAGAACCGAGACTTTGTACACGCGGCCTCATGCCACTATGTAGGTGACTGTTGATGGCAAGTCCACATCCCGGCCTATGGTAAAGGATAACGCAAATGTATCTGTTCTTGGCATTTTTATTGGTGCCGATCATCGAAATCGCCCTGTTCATTCAAGTCGGTGGATTGATCGGCCTGTGGCCAACGCTTGCGATTGTGGTTCTGACGGCTGTTCTGGGTACCATTTTGGTTCGGACACAAGGTCGCATGGCATTGGCGAACCTTCAGCGATCCTTTGCCGAGCTGGATGATCCGACCGAACCGCTGGCCCATGGCGCGATGATCCTGTTGTCGGGTGTTTTGCTGCTGACACCTGGCTTTTTCACCGATGCGGTTGGATTTGCCTTGTTGATCCCCCGCATTCGCGTTGCAGTTTTCCGCTACCTCAAATCCAAGGCGACGATAACGCATTTCCAGATGGGAACCGGGGCACAATTCCGGTCGGGCGGTCAATCGTTCGATCAGGGCGACATCATCGACGGCGAATTCTCGGAGGTTCGGCCGCGCAAAGACCCTGCCAAGCCATCGAAATGGGTCGAAGGGCCGCACCAGCATTGAGGTGTCCCGCCCAACTTGGTAAGCAGTGGCGAAATTCATATTTGGAGTAGTTCCATGGCCGAAGAAGGCGCCACAGAAAACACCGCGGCCCAAGCCGCCCCGCAAGTTCAGATGCGCGTTCTGTCCCAGTTCGTGCGCGACATGTCTTTTGAAAACGTCATGGCACAGAAAGGCGTGTCGGGCGAGGTACAGCCAGAGATTGCCGTTCAGGTGAACCTGGATGCGAAAAAGCGCGCTGCGGATCATCAGTTCGAAGTTGCGATCAAACTGAACCTGAAATCCAAGGCCAAAGGGCTGGAAGACGTTCTGTTCCTGTTCGAGATCGACTATTGCGGTCTGTTCCACATCGAAGGTGTGCCGGAAGACCAGCTGCACCCGTTCCTGATGATCGAGTGCCCACGGATGCTGTTCCCTTTCCTGCGCCGCATCGTCAGCGACGTGACCCGCGATGGCGGCTATCCGCCAGTCAATCTGGACAACATCGACTTCGTTGCGCTGTACCGCAACGAGCTGATGCGCCGCCAGGCCGAACAGGCGCAAAAGACCGAAGCCTGATCGATTGACCCGCGCCGGGCCGAGGTCAGGCGCGGGTCCACAGGGCGTTTTCGCCCAGCTTTTCCACAAATTCCTGATGAGCGGCCTGTTCCTGTTCGGTGATCCGGCTGGGCAATGGTGTCGGGCGTGGTGTCGGGCGCCAGTCGTCTTCGCCGCCTGACGTTCCAGTGGCCACAGACGACAGTCCGAAGTCCGGCTGGCGACCGCCAATCAGTTCCAGATAGACCTCGGCCAGAATTTCCGAGTCGAGCAAGGCTCCGTGCAGGACCCTGTTCGAATTGTCGATCCCGAACCGCCGGCACAAGGCGTCAAGCGAGGCGGGTGAGCCGGGGAATCGTTTGCGTGCGATGGCCAGTGTGTCGATGGCCTGATCCATCGGGATCAGCGGGACGCCCATCCAACTCAATTCGGCATTCAGAAACTTCATGTCGAACGAGGCGTTGTGGATCACCAGCTTCGCGTCACCAACAAAATCGCGAAATCCCTGGCCGACCTTGGAAAAGACCGGTTTGTCTTTCAGCGTGATTTGTCCCGGCTCCGCAGGGCGGGGTGGGTCCAGCAGGTCGGGGCCAATACCATGCACGCCGAATGCCTCTTCCGGCATAGAACGTTCGGGATTGATGTAGACGTGATAGGTTTCACCGGTGGCGACATGGTTCCAAAGTTCGACGGCGCCGATTTCAACGATCCGGTCACCGCTTTCAGGATCGAACCCCGTGGTTTCGGTATCCAATACTATTTCACGCATCCGACATTCCCGCCCTGATCTGCCTGACCACATTTTGCACCTGCACGCGGGCGTGGTCCAGCGTATCCGTCAAGATCACAAAATCCGACCGCGCGCATTTTTCGTCGTTCGGCATCTGCTTGGACCGGATCTGTTCGAACTGGGTTTCGGTCATGGTTCCGCGCTCCATGACCCTGCGTTTTTGTTCGTCTGCCGGGATCGATACACAGGCCACTGCATCCATCGCCGCATCGCCGCCGGTTTCGAATAGCAATGGAATGTCGAACACCAAAATATCAGCCGCTGCATTTTCGCGAAACGCAGCACGGTCTGCCGCTACCAACGGATGCACAATCGCTTCGATTGTCTTCAGAGCCTCAGCATCGGACGTGATAATCGTCTTAAGCGCGGTCCGGTCGACGGCACCATCTACGATGGCCGATGGAAAAGCCGCTGACATCGGATCGATTGCCGCCCCGCCCCTGGAATACACCCTGTGCACCGCCGCATCAGCATCCCAAAGCGCGCAGCCTTCGTCCACGAACATCTGTGCGGTGGTGCTTTTTCCCATCCCGATCGAGCCTGTCAGGCCAAGCGCAAAACTCATGCCAGCGCCGCCGCGCGAGTTTCCGAATCCACCTCGGGGCGCAATCCAAACCAGCGTTCGAACCCCGGAACCGCCTGGTGCAACAACATGCCCAAACCATCCACCGTGGTGCATCCGGCCTCTTCGGCCTGTGCCAGCAGATGCGTTTTCAACGGCACGTAGACCAGATCGGTTACAACGGCACCGGGCTGCAAACCGTCCAAAGGCACGCGCAGTTCCGGCTGACCCTGCATTCCAAGTGACGTAGTGTTGACCACAAGCTCGGCTTCTTCGATGACATTCCCCGCTTGAACCCAGTCGACCACAGTAATCCGCTGACCGAACTCCTCTTTCAGGTGATCAGCCCGGGTGCGGGTGCGGTTGGTCAGCAGAATTTCGGGCACACCGGCCTGTGCCAGTGCGTGCAGAACGGCGCGCGCCGCTCCGCCGGCACCAAACACCACTGCCGGACCGTCTTTTGGGTTCCAGTCCGGCGCACCGCTGCGCAGGTTTTCCATGAACCCGTAGCCATCTGTGTTGTCAGCGTGGATCGAGCCATCTTCACGAAACACCAATGTGTTTGCCGCACCGATGACAGACGCCCGGTCCGACACATGATCGGCCAGACGCAATGCCGCTTCTTTATGTGGCACGGTCACATTGGCCCCGACAAAGCCGGCCTTTGGCAATGTACGCAATACCACCTCAAGATCGGCGGAGGCCACATCCATCGGAATGTAATGCCCCACCAAATCGTAGGTTTTCAACCAATGCCCATGCAGTTTCGGCGATCTGGAATGTGCAACAGGATGTCCGATCACTCCGGCCAGGGGGATGCGGTGGTCCGTCATTGATCAATCACTCCGTTAACGGCCAGGAAATTGAGAAGCTCCAACAGGGGCATACCCAAGACGTTAAAATAGTCGCCGTCAATGGTGGCGAACAACCGGACACCTTCTTCTTCCAGCTTATAAGCACCGACGGCATGACGAATACTGTCCCAGTTCCGCGCCACGTAGTCACGCAGATAGGCATCCGAACTGACGCGCATCCGCAATCGAACCTGCCCGACATGCCGCCAGAGGGGTTCACCATTCTGATAGATGACGGCCGCAGACAACAACATGTGCCGCTTGCCCCGCATCGCCTTTAGCTGGGCCATCGCCTCTTCCGGTGTTTCAGGCTTGGACAAAACCTGCCCGTCGAAATCCAGAACCTGATCGCAGCCCAGCACCATGGCTCCGGGAAACTTGTCGCTGACCTTGTGCGCTTTCATTTCAGCCAGGGTGTCGGCAAAATCGCGAGGTGAGGCGCCTTCGGCCAGCAAGGCTCGCTTGGCGGTGTCCTCGTCCACCCGGGCGGTCTGAACTGAAAACGGCACACCCGCATTTCGCAACAGTTGCGCGCGGATCTCGGACCCAGAAGCCAGGACAATGGGGACAGACATGTGGAAAACCCCGTGTGCAATTCGATGAACGTTCCGGGGTGGTTTGTATGGTTTTCTGGTTGACACGCAACCCGGGGAATTTCGCGAAAATCTTCTCCGAGTCGCTCGGATACTATCCAGTCGGGACAAGGATAAGTTCGGAATTCAGGATAACCGGGTTGTCCGAAGTTATTCCCGGAATTATCCCCATGACCTTGGTAATTTTCCCAGCTTATCATATTGTTTTTATAATCAAATTTTTGATTTCAACAGAATCGCTATCTGGCCGAAAAGTGTTGTTCTTCCTGGGGAAAAGTGTTGGGTAAAAAAGTAATCCACGGTTTTTCTCCTCCCAACAAAACCATCATCCTTTTTCTTTTCTATTTTTTTTATTAGGGAGGGTCAGGCCAAGTCGGAAACCGAAATGACGGATCTATTATTCACGCTGTACCCATGGGTGAAGTCCCTGCACATCATGGCCGTCATTTCGTGGATGGCCGGGCTGTTCTACCTGCCCAGACTATTCGTTTATCATGTAGAAAAGGCGCAGGCGGTCGACGGGGCGCAGGAAATCTTCCTGGAAATGGAGGAGAAGCTGCTGCGTGTGATCATGCGACCGGCGATGATTGCGGCGTGGGTCTGCGGTCTGATCATGGTGTTCACGCCGGGTATCGTCGGGTGGGACTGGAGCTGGCCCTGGGTGAAGGGCGCGGCCGTGATCGGGATGACATGGTTCCATCACTGGCTTATGGCCCGTCGCAAGGATTTCCTGGAAGGCCGAAACACGCTCACAGGGCGCCAGTATCGCATGATGAACGAGGTTCCCACCATTTTGATGGTTGCCATCGTTCTGGCGGTCGTTCTGAAGTTCTGAGGGCCTATTTGACTCTGGCTTAATGGATGCGTATGTAACGCATAACACGCCCGTCCGGGCGGCGTATCTTCCATACTGAAATTCCACTTCGTGCCGCGCTGTACGCGGTGAAGGTATATATCATGACAACTGATGCCCTGAATCTGGCCGACCTGAAGGCCAAAAGCCCTAAAGACCTTCTGGCGATGGCCGAAGAGCTGGAGATTGAAAACGCCTCGACCATGCGAAAAGGCGAGATGATGTTCCAGATCCTGCGCGAACGCGCGGATGAGGGCTGGACTGTCGGCGGCGACGGTGTGCTTGAGGTTCTTCAGGACGGATTTGGCTTTCTGCGCTCGCCCGAAGCGAACTATCTGCCGGGTCCGGATGACATCTATGTCTCGCCCGACATGATCCGCCAGCATTCGTTGCGGACCGGAGACACGGTTGAGGGCGACATCAAAGCCCCGGATGAAAACGAACGCTATTTTGCGCTGACCAAAGTCACGAAGATCAATTTTGAAGAGCCTGAGAAGGCCAAACACAAGATTCTCTTCGACAACCTGACGCCATTGTATCCTGATGAACGCCTGAAGATGGAGATCGAGGATCCCACCATCAAGGACAAGTCAGCCCGTGTGATCGACTTGGTTTCGCCAATTGGTAAGGGTCAGCGTTCTCTGATCGTGGCGCCGCCGCGGACCGGTAAAACCGTGATCCTGCAAAACATCGCGCATTCGATCGAACAGAACCACCCAGAGTGCTACCTGATCGTTCTGCTGATCGACGAACGCCCGGAGGAGGTGACCGACATGCAGCGTTCGGTGAAGGGTGAGGTTGTGTCCTCGACCTTCGACGAACCGGCGACGCGCCACGTGGCCGTGTCGGAAATGGTCATCGAAAAAGCCAAGCGTTTGGTCGAACATAAACGAGATGTTGTTATTCTTCTCGATTCTATCACAAGACTTGGTAGGGCGTTTAACACCGTGGTTCCATCTTCGGGTAAAGTTCTGACCGGTGGTGTGGACGCAAATGCTTTGCAACGACCAAAGCGGTTCTTTGGTGCGGCACGGAACATCGAAGAGGGCGGATCGCTGACCATCATTGCCACCGCGTTGATCGACACCGGCAGCCGGATGGACGAAGTGATCTTCGAAGAATTCAAGGGCACCGGTAACTCGGAAATCGTTCTGGATCGCAAGATTGCGGACAAACGTGTGTTCCCGGCGATCGATATCCTCAAATCCGGTACCCGGAAAGAGGACCTGCTGGTCGACAAGGGCGATCTGGCCAAGACTTTCGTTCTGCGCCGGATTCTCAACCCGATGGGAACCACCGACGCAATCGAGTTCCTGTTGTCCAAGCTGAAACAGACCAAGACCAATTCCGAGTTCTTCGACTCGATGAATACCTGATACGGTCTTGTAACCGACGCGAGGCCTTCGAATGGATACGATATTCGCCTTGGCCAGCGCACAAGGCAAAGCTGGTGTTGCGGTCATCCGCTTGTCCGGCCCACAGGCGCATTCGGCCGCAGATGAAATTACCGGTGGCGATCTGCCGCCGCGCGGAATGTGCGTGCGCAGCTTTCGGGCGCGGGACGGGTCGAAACTGGATGACGGTCTGGTCCTGACTTTTGAGGCTCCGGCCAGCTTCACAGGCGAAGATGTGGCTGAGTTTCAAATTCATGGCAGTACCGCCTCGGTCAACGCTGTGCTTCGGACCCTGTCGGAATTCGAAGATCTTCGACTGGCAGAGCCGGGTGAGTTCACGCGCCGAGCCTTGGAGAACGGCAAGATGGACCTGGCGCAGGTCGAGGGGCTGGCCGATCTGATCGATGCGGAAACCGAGGCGCAGCGTGTTCAGGCGCAAACGATCCTCGCTGGTGCCTTGGGTGAGCTGGCGGAACGATGGCGCCGTGATCTGATCCGGGCGGCGTCTTTGCTGGAAGCCGTGATCGATTTTGCGGATGAGGACGTTCCGACGGATGTAACGCCGGAAGTCCGTGAACTGATCGCGGGCGTTGTGGCTGATCTTGAGCGAGAGGCCGCGGGTGTGAAGATTGCGGAACGCATTCGCACCGGTTTCGAGGTTGCAATTGTCGGGCTGCCAAACGCGGGGAAATCCACGCTTTTGAATGCATTGGCCGGGCGTGAAGCTGCCATTACGTCTGAATATGCAGGGACAACGCGCGATGTCATTGAAGTTCGCATGGACCTTGCTGGACTACCCGTAACACTGCTGGATACGGCCGGGTTACGACAGACAGACGATCATGTCGAAAATCTGGGAATCGAGCTTGCCAGAAAGCGCGCCATGTCGGCCGATTTGAGGGTCTTTCTGACGGAATCGCTGGACGGGCTGGGTATTCCTGCTCAGGAGGGTGATATCCAGGTTCTTCCAAAGTCCGACTTGAGAGACAGGGCAGTCGGTGGAATTTCCGGTAAAACCGGGCAGGGCATCGATCAGCTTATTTCA
The DNA here is from genome assembly GCF_057221075.1 of Ruegeria sp. HKCCD6647-2. Taxonomy (NCBI): domain Bacteria; kingdom Pseudomonadati; phylum Pseudomonadota; class Alphaproteobacteria; order Rhodobacterales; family Roseobacteraceae; genus Ruegeria; species Ruegeria sp. HKCCD6647-2. The sequence goes on from NZ_JBWVBD010000001.1 coordinate 363,193, forward strand.
GATATATCGCAGAAGCTGAGCACGCGAACCACTAGATCTGGTATAGCGACGCGGGAACGCCACAGAGTAGCAATGCAAAAGGCATTGCAGGCGCTTGGCGCGGCGCAGAATATTCTGAAATCGGGCCCGGACATGTATGATATCGTGGCGGAAGAGCTGAGAACAGCAATCCGGGCGCTTGAATCTCTGGTGGGCAGAATAGACGTGGAAACACTACTGGATGAAATATTCGCAAGTTTCTGCCTTGGAAAATGAGGAGTGTTTCACGTGAAACATTCGAAGTTTGATGTTGTTGTCATCGGTGCCGGCCATGCCGGGGCAGAGGCCGCACATGCCGCAGCCCGCATGGGTGCGACCACGGCTTTGGTGACATTGTCCGAAAAGGACGTCGGTGTGATGTCCTGTAATCCGGCGATTGGCGGCCTGGGCAAGGGGCACCTTGTTCGTGAGATCGATGCACTGGACGGAGTCATGGGGCGGGTCGCGGACGAGGCAGGAATTCAGTTTCGCTTGTTGAACCGTCGAAAGGGCCCGGCCGTTCAAGGACCGCGGGCACAAGCGGACCGCGCATTGTACCGATCAGCAATGCAAAAGAGGACATCAGAGCAATCCAACCTGACAATTGTCACCGGCGAAGTTGTGGATTTCTTGATGTCCGGCGGCGCTGTAACAGGTGTGGCGCTAAGCGATGGATCAGAAATTCCTGCGTCAGCGGTCATCCTGACATCAGGGACGTTTTTGCGTGGCGTGATCCACATTGGCGATGTCTCACATTCCGGGGGTCGAATGGGCGACCGCCCATCGGTAAAGCTGGCCGAACGTCTGGATGCGTTTGATCTTCCTATGGGCCGCCTGAAGACAGGTACGCCACCAAGACTGGATGGCCGGTCAATTGATTGGGATGTTCTTGAAAGGCAGGAGGGTGACCAAGTACCCACGTTATTTTCCTTTTTGTCCAAGACTGTAAGCGCCCCTCAGATCGCGTGCGGTATTACACACACAAATGCAAGAACACATGAGATCATCGAAAAAAACCTGGCGCGATCAGCTATGTACGGCGGTCATATTGACGGAATAGGCCCAAGATACTGCCCGTCGATCGAAGATAAGATCGTGCGCTTTGCCGACAAAGAATCTCATCAGATCTTCCTGGAGCCAGAAGGGGTTAGTGACCACACCGTGTACCCTAATGGGATCTCGACGTCGTTGCCGCAGGACGTTCAGGTTGAGTATGTTCAGTCCATCAAGGGGCTTGAAAACGCCAAGATTCTGCAGCCGGGATATGCCATTGAATACGACTATGTAGATCCCCGTAGTCTGACTTCTTCGCTCTCTCTTTCTGATGTCCCGGGGTTATATCTTGCGGGTCAGATCAATGGCACCACTGGATATGAGGAGGCCGCGGCACAAGGTCTTGTTGCTGGCTTGAATGCCGCTCTGGCTGTGAAGGGGCGGGAACCTGTCCATTTTACTAGGGCCGACAGCTATATCGGCGTGATGATCGACGATCTGACCACCCGCGGTGTTGCAGAACCCTATCGTATGTTTACATCCAGAGCCGAGTTTCGGCTGTCCCTAAGGGCTGACAATGCCGATCAGCGGTTGACCCCCATTGGCATACAGCTGGGATGTGTCGGTGACCGCCGACATCAGGTGTTTCGTGAAAAGATGGACAGGCTGAGTGCAGTAAAATCCAGGCTGACATCGCAAAACTACACGCCAAAAGAAATCCGTTCCGCCGGGATTTCTGTAAATCAGGACGGTAACCGCAGAGATGGAATGGCCATCCTTGCGTTTCCTGACGTGTCTTTTGAAGACCTTGTGCCCTTGATTCCGGAATTGTACGAAACCGATGACGAAACCCGACGCCAAATAGAACGCGATGCGCTTTACGCCAATTACATCGAACGCCAACAACGGGATGTGGAAGCGATGAAAAGGGATGAGGCTCATGCGATTCCAGCGAACTTCGATTATTTTGCGCTGGATGGCCTTTCGACGGAAATGAAGCAGAAATTGTCCAACGCCAAACCCGCCAATATAGCTCAGGCCAGTCGGGTAGAAGGCGTTACTCCGGCCGCGCTGACCCTGGTTTTGGCCCGGTTGCGACGCGATCAGAAAGTTCGCAAGGTATGAAATCGGAAAATAGCCCGGATTCTGTCGATCTGAATGTTTCACGTGAAACATTCGAGCGCCTGGAGCTGTATGCCGAACTGGTGAAGCGTTGGAACCCCAAAATCAATTTGGTGTCACGCAACAGTCTGCAGGAATTGTGGACGCGGCACATACAGGATTCGATCCAGGTTTACCGGTGTGCTGGTCCAGCGGCCCATTGGGTCGATCTGGGCAGTGGGGGCGGCTTTCCGGGGCTGGTTTGTGCCATTATCGCAATCGAGGAAGCGCCGGAAACGAAATTTACCCTTGTTGAAAGCGATCAGCGTAAATCCGCGTTCCTGAGGAACGTGGTTCGCGAGTGCAAGGCGAATTGTGCTGTTGTTTCACGGCGTATTGAAGCGATAGATCCCTTGAACGCCGACATATTATCGGCGCGCGCGCTGGCGGATTTGAAAACACTATTCTCCTTTTGTGACAGACATTTAAGCAATTCCGGAACAGCATTGTTGCCGAAAGGCGAAAGCTGGGAAAAAGAGATGGCGGACGCGCGCGAAGAATGGCAATTTCAAGCGGAAGCAATTACAAGCATAACCGAGCCCCAGGCCGTCATTCTGAAGATCAAAGGAGTCACACGTGGTTGATCTGTCTCGTCCTTCAGGTCCCCGGATAATCGCGGTTGCCAATCAGAAAGGCGGAGTTGGAAAGACAACAACAGCAATCAACCTGGCAGCCGGGCTAGCAGAAGCAGGATGCAAAGTTCTGGTGGTCGATCTGGACCCGCAGGGCAACGCATCCACCGGGTTGGGGATCGATGATCGCGATTGGACAACATACGACTTGCTTCTCGATGATGCCCCTCTGGAAGCGGTGGTACAGGACACCGAAATCGAGAACCTTATGGTCGTCCCGGCGACGGTTGATCTGAGCTCGGCAGATATTGAACTGATTTCAAACGAGAAACGCAGCTATCTTTTGCATGATGCGTTGCGCCAGACTGCAATCGACGCCTTTGGTCTGGACTTTGTGCTGATCGACTGCCCGCCGTCGCTGAACTTGCTGACCGTCAACGCGATGGTTGCTGCGCATTCCGTTCTGGTGCCGTTGCAAAGTGAGTTCTTTGCATTGGAAGGGCTTTCACAACTGATGCTGACCATTCGCGAGGTCCGTCAGACGGCGAATCCGGACCTGAGAATCGAAGGTGTTGTGTTGACCATGTATGACAACCGCAACAACTTGTCCCGTCAGGTTGAAAAAGACGCGCGTGACAATCTGGGTGAGATGGTATTTAAAACCAAGATACCCAGAAATGTGCGGGTCAGTGAGGCTCCGTCCTATTCCTTACCCGTTTTGCAGTACGATTCTGGGTCGCTGGGTGCGATGGCCTATCGGCATTTGGCACGCGAAGTCATGTACAAGAATAACAAAGTAGCCGTCTAAACGGCCGTCAGGAGGGCGAAGTGAACGCCAAAAAAGGCAAACCCAGAGGATTGGGGCGGGGATTGTCCGCATTGATGGCGGATGTAACGACTGAAGTGGATGGCTTGGCGCCGACCGAGCCGCGTCGACCCGATCTTAAAGTTCCGATTGAAAAACTGCGGGCGAACCCGGACCAGCCGCGCCGCACATTTTCGCAAGAGCAGTTGGATGAACTTGCCGCGTCGATCAAGGAAAAAGGTATTATCCAGCCTTTGATTGTCCGCAGTGTCGATGGCGGCCAATATGAAATCGTTGCGGGCGAGCGCCGCTGGCGCGCAGCACAGATGGCGCAACTGCATGACATCCCGGTTATCGTTCGGGATTTCGATGATACCGAGGTCCTCGAAGTCGCCATTATCGAGAATATTCAGCGCGCTGATCTGAATGCAGTAGAAGAGGCGGCTGGCTATAAGCAGCTAATGGACCGATTTGGTCACACCCAGGAAAAGATGGCCGAAGCCTTGGGTAAAAGCCGCAGTCATATCGCCAACCTGTTGCGACTGCTGTCTTTGCCGATGGACGTGCAAGCTTTGGTGATCGAAGGTAAACTGTCCGCCGGACATGCGCGGGCGCTTATTACAGCCGAGGATCCGTCCGCACTGGCGAAAAAGGTCGTGCGCGACGGCCTTTCGGTTCGCGCAACAGAGAATTTGGTCAAGAAGCAACAGCAATTGAATTCAGACCAGCCTGCACCGCGGTCGAGAAACCTGAATGCCGGAAAGGATGCGGACACGCGCGCGCTGGAAAAGGACCTGTCCGCAATTTTGGCGATGAAAGTGGCTATTAATCATAAGGCCGGCAGCGAGACGGGACAGGTCGTGCTGACATATGAAAATCTTGATCAACTGGATGACTTGTGCGCCAAGCTCAGCCGTTAGGGCGGGTCCAGATAAAAATCATTACCGCGCTCAAAACGAATGCCTGAATAATCAGAACATGCGTCGGAGCGGAAAACAGTACCGACAAACCAAAGACGGTGGCAACGGACAGCGTTGCCGCCTTTTTTGCAGCAGGTCGAATAGCGCCGGAACTCTGCCAGTCCAATATCAAGGGGCCGAAAGCAGGGTGCGTGATCAGCCAGTTGTGCAGCCGAGATGAGGACCGCGCGAAAAAAAACGCGGCCAGCAACAGAAATGGAACTGTCGGCAGCAGGGGCAGAGCAATTCCGACCGCAGCAAGCGCTACGCAGACCAACCCCAATCCGGCCCAGAGATAATGCATCATCTACTCCAACAGTTCCCGGATCACTGCGTTCAGCACGGCGCGGCCGTTTGCCGTAGCCATCAATCGCCCGTTTTGGCATTGAATCATGCCCAATTCAGTCAGATGCTTCAGTTTGGGCTGGGGTAGTGTGCGACCGGAAAGCCTGGTAAATCTGTCAATATCTAGTCCCTCTGTGATCCGCAAACCCATCATAAGGTATTCGTTTGCCTGATCATCTGTGGGCAATGACGCCCGCGCTTTTTCACCGTTTCCCTGCGAAACCGCATCCAGCCAACGCTGTGGATTAAGGTGGGTTTCCGTGGCATATCTGTGCCCGTCCAGCGTGATCCGACCATGAGCACCGGGACCAATTCCAACATAGTCCCCATACCGCCAATAGATCAGATTGTGTTGCGACTCCGCGCCGGGTAGCGCGTGATTGGAAATCTCGTAGGCGGGCAAGCCGTGTGCTTCGCAAATTTCCTGGGTCGCCAGGTACATATCCGCCGCGTTGTCATCTTCCGGTAAGCCTCGCAGCTTACCGACCGCATAGCGATCACCAAACGCGGTGCCTTCTTCGATGGTCAGTTGATAGAGGGATAGGTGATCGATCGCCATTGAAAGTGCATCACCTAACTCAGCCTGCCACGCATCCAGTGTTTGATGTTGCCGGGCATAAATCAGATCAAAACTGACACGGTCGAAGCAGTTTCGCGCGATGTCAAAGGCCGAGTGGGCCTCTGCCACAGTGTGTATACGGCCCAGACGGCGTAAGTCTTCGTCATTCAGCGCCTGAACGCCCATCGAGATGCGGTTGACCCCCGCGTCGCGATAGGCGGCGAACCTTCCGGCTTCGACCGAACCGGGGTTCGCTTCGAGCGTGATTTCCATGTCATTGGCCGGTCGCCAAAGGGTGCGGGCCTGGTCAATGATCGCGTCAACGGTTTCGGGGGCCATCAAAGAAGGCGTGCCGCCGCCAAAGAATATCGTGTTTAGAACGCGGCCCGGTGTTTCTGCCGCGGACCGCTCCAGTTCACTCAGATACGAGTTAAGCCATTGTTTTTGATTAATATTTTTTGACACATGGCTGTTAAAGTCGCAATAAGGGCATTTGGCCTCACAAAAGGGCCAATGCACGTACAGGCCAAAGCCCCCGTTGCGCCAATCATCCGCCAAAGCAGCCCTTCACGAACATCTCAACCGCGCGGCCGCGATGGCTGATCTTGTTCTTTTCCCAGCGATCCATCTCGGCATAAGTAATGTCGTAGCCGTCAGGGACAAACATCGGATCATAACCAAAGCCACCCTCACCGCGAATGGGCCAGATCAGATGACCGGGGGCGATGCCTTCGAATACTTCGTCGTGACCATCAGGCCAGGCCAGCACCAGCGTACTGCGGAACTGAGCGGTGCGCGGATGGGTTGCGTTTTTTGCCTCGAGTTCGTTATGGGCGCGGGTCATGGCCATCAGGAAATCCCGGCCATTGCCCGTTTCGGCCCAATCGGCCGTGTATACGCCTGGCGCTCCGTCCAGCGCGTCGATGGTGATTCCGGAATCGTCCGACAGGGCGGGTAGGCCAGTGGCCTTGGCTGCGGCATGCGCTTTGATACGTGCATTGCCGACGAAGGTGTCCTCGGTTTCCTCCGGTTCGGGAAGATCCATTTCACCTACGCCAACTACTGTCACGCCATAAGGTTCGAGGAGATGCTCCATCTCCTCGAGCTTGCCCTTGTTATGCGTGGCCACCAGTAACTTGTCGCCCTCGAACTTGCGGGTCATGCGGTGGCGGCCTTTTGCGTGGCGGCCAGTTCGGCCACGCCTTTTTCCGCCAAATCCATCAATTGATCCATTTGGCTGCGGCTGAAGACCGAGCCTTCCGCCGACATCTGCACTTCGATCAGTTTTCCGGATCCGGTCATGATGAAGTTGCCGTCAACGCCGGCTTCGCTGTCTTCCGGGTAATCCAGATCCAGCACAGGCTGACCCGCATAGATTCCACAAGAAACCGCAGCAACAGGGTCTAACAAGGGATCCGAGATCACTTCGCCCGCTTTCATCAGTTTGTTGACCGCCAGACGCAACGCGACCCAGCCGCCGGTGATCGAGGCGCAGCGGGTGCCGCCGTCGGCCTGGATCACATCGCAGTCCACGGTGATCTGACGCTCTCCCAATGCGACCCGATCGACACCGGCGCGCAAGGCGCGGCCGATCAGGCGCTGAATTTCCACGGTGCGACCGCCTTGCTTGCCAGAGGCCGCCTCGCGACGCATCCGGGTGTTGGTGGCGCGGGGCAGCATCCCGTATTCAGCGGTGACCCAACCCAGGCCCGAGCCTTTGATAAAAGGCGGCACGCGGTCCTCAATGGTGGCGGTGCACAACACATGGGTGTCGCCCATTTTGATCAGGCAGGAACCTTCGGCGTGTTTGGTGAACTCCGTTTCGATTGAAACGTCGCGCATTTCGCTTAAATCTCGTCCAGAGGGTCGCATGGAAAATCCTTTGTTTGCTGGCTTGGGGATAACGCTGCCTGCTGTCGTGATGCAACCCCGATTGACCTTTCACATGCCTGCTATTTAATGACGGACCAGCAGGGGAACGCCGATGAGCGAAGCGAAGAAAATTCTGGACGAGATGAATGACCGGTCGCGGGAAGTGTTCCGGCTGATCGTCGAGAGCTATCTGGATAGCGGCGAACCGGTCGGAAGCCGCACTCTGACGCGCACCCTGTCGGAAAAAGTCAGCGCCGCAACTGTGCGAAATGTGATGCAGGATCTGGAGTTTCTCGGCCTTCTCGACAGCCCGCATGTCAGCGCAGGTCGTGTGCCAACGCAGATGGGTCTGCGGATGTTTGTCGACGGTTTGCTGGAAGTCGGCGATCTAGGTGAGGATGACAGGCAGAAACTTGACGAAACACTCGGCTCTAACGCTGGTGACGTTGGCGGAATGCTTGATCGCGTCGGATCGGCGTTGTCTCATGTGACGCACGGCGCCTCATTGGTTTTGACACCCAAGCACGAATCCGAAATCAAACATATCGAGTTCGTTTCGCTTGGCCATGACCGCGCATTGGTGGTTCTGGTCTTTGCAGATGGGCATGTTGAAAACCGCCTGTTCACACCGCCGCCGGGGCAGACGCCCAGTTCGATGCGCGAGGCTGCAAACTTCCTGAACGCGTTGATCGAAGGGCGGACTTTGAGTGAAGTACGCCGCCAGATGCAAACTCAGATCGCCGCGCGCAAGCAGGAGATCGATAATTTGGCGCGCGAGATGGTGGATAGCGGGATCGCTGCCTGGGACGGCGGCGAATCCGACTCGGCCCGGCTGATCGTGCGGGGGCGGGCGAATCTGTTGGGCGAAACCGGTCAGGAGGAAGAGCTTGATCGGATTCGTACACTATTTGACGATCTGGAACGCAAGCGGGACATCGCAGAATTCCTCGAATTGACCGAAGAAGGCGAGGGTGTGCGAATTTTTATCGGCTCCGAGAACAAACTTTTCTCACTTTCGGGTTCCTCTTTGGTGGTGTCTCCATATATGAACGCTGATCGAAAGATAATCGGTGCGGTCGGGGTCATCGGGCCCACGCGTCTGAATTATGGACGGATCGTGCCAATCGTGGATTATACGGCGCAACTGGTCGGCAAGCTGATATCCGATCGGAGCTAGAGGGTAAGAGATGGCAGAGCCCAAGAACGAAGATTTTCTGGACGACATTGCAACCGCCGAGGCGGAAGAGCTGGCAGAGGAACTGGCAGAGATCAGCGAAGAAGCGCTTGAGATCGACGCACTGCGCGCTGAGCGGGATGATTACAAAGACAAGTTCATGCGTGCGCTGGCGGATGCCGAAAACGCGCGCAAGCGCGGCGACAAGGCCCGCCGCGATGCTGAACAGTATGGCGGATCGAAACTGGCCCGCGACATGCTGCCGGTTTATGACAATATGAAACGCGCGCTTGAAGCTGCAACCGACGAGCAGAAAGAGGTTGCCGCTGGTCTGATTGAAGGTATCGAGCTGACGATGCGCGCGTTGAAAGACGTGTTTCAAAAACACGGGATCGAAGTGATCACGCCCGAGGTCGGCGATCGGTTCGACCCGAATATTCACGAAGCGATGTTCGAAGCGCCAGTGCCTGGCACCCGTGCGGGCGACATCATTCAAGTTTCGGCAGAAGGGTTCATGTTGCATGACCGTCTGCTGCGTCCCGCGCAGGTTGGCGTGTCGTCGACACCAGCGAGTTGAAACGCGCCTGAGGGCGCGTGCCTTCGGCGAGAGTATTTTTAAAAGATGAAGGGGCGGTCAGGTTTTGGCCGCCTCTTTCAATTTGTAGATCAGGTCGAGGGCTTCGCGCGGTGTGAGTTCGTCGGGTAGGATTTCGGCCAGCATTTCTGTCACCGGTGAGGCTTTGGGTGCTGGCGGCGGCGGGGGTGGCGCGGCTGAGAAAAGGGGCAGATCGTCGATCAGGGCTTTTTGCTTGCCACCTTCACGTTCGGTTTTTTCCAGCTGATCCAACACAATACGGGCGCGCTCGACCACCGAGGCAGGCAACCCCGCCAATTGGGCGACCTGAACACCGTAAGATCGGTCGGCGGCGCCCTTGTGAACCTCGTGCAGGAAGATGACCTCACCTTCCCATTCCTTGACTGCGACCGTGGCGTTTTCGACGCCCTCCAGATTACCGGCAAGGGCGGTGAGTTCGTGATAGTGCGTGGCGAACAGGGCGCGGCATTGGTTGGTTGCGTGCAAATGTTCGAGTGTGGCCCAGGCGATGGACAAGCCGTCATAAGTTGCCGTGCCGCGCCCGATTTCGTCGAGAATGACGAGAGCGCGATCATCTGCCTGGTTCAGAATGGCTGCGGTTTCGACCATTTCGACCATAAAGGTCGAGCGCCCGCGGGCCAGATCATCCGACGCTCCGACGCGGCTGAACAACTGGCTGACCAAACCGACGCGTGCATTTTCCGCCGGGACATAGCTTCCCATCTGGGCCAGAAGGGCGATCAGAGCATTCTGCCGAAGGAAGGTCGATTTACCGGCCATGTTGGGGCCGGTCAGTAACCAGATGGCGGCACCCTGATCCGCGCTCAGATCGCAGTCATTGGCGATGAAGGCATCGCCGCTCTGCTGGCGCAGCGCCTGTTCCACGACCGGATGGCGCCCGCCCTGAACGTCAAAGGCGCGCGAGGCATCGACTTGGGGGCGGCACCAGTTCTCTCCACGCGCGAGATCGGCCAGCGCGGTGGTCAGGTCGAGTTCGGCCAGCCCTCGGGCAGCCTGGTTGAGGCGGGCGGCGAGGGTCAAAATCTCGCTTGATAGCCTTTGATAGAGCCGCTTTTCAATCTCAAGCGCCAGATTGCCCGCATTCAGGATGCGGGTTTCGATCTCGGAGAGTTCCACGGTGGTGAACCGCACCTGATTCGCCGTGGTCTGGCGGTGGATATATGTTTCGCTGAATGGTGGGTTCAACATTTTTTCGGCGTGGGTGGCCGTTGTTTCGATGAAGTAGCCCAGCACGTTGTTGTGTTTGATCTTCAGCGAGGTGATACCGGTGTGTTCCGCGTATTTCCTCTGGAACCCGGCGATGACCGAGCGGCCTTCGTCGCGCAGAGTACGAGCTTCATCCAGCTTCGCGTCAAAACCGGGCGCTATGAACCCGCCGTCACGCGCCAGCAGGGGCGGTTCGGCAATCAGAGCCTCGTGGAGAAGGCGCAAAACGTCGTCGAAACCGACAAGGTTCTGAACAGCAGTTGCCAGTACGACAGGCAGATCCTGTTCCGCGCAAATCTCGGCAATCGCAGCGGCTTGCGTCAGACCATTGCGGATCGCTGCCAGATCGCGTGGGCCACCGCGGTCCAGCGACAGACGAGACAGGGCCCTGTCGAGATCGGGGGTTTTGCGCAAGGCTTCGCGCAGGTCCGAGGCGGTCAGGCTGTCTTCGGCAGCGAATGAGACGGCATCAAGACGTGCATGGATCACGTCCAGATTGCGGGACGGGCTGGAGAGCCGCTGTTCAAGCAGCCGCGCCCCGCCGGGAGTGACGGTGCGGTCGACCACCGACAACAGCGATCCGGCGCGTCCGCCGGACAAAGACCGGGTCAGTTCCAGATTGCGGCGGGTGGCGGCGTCGATCTGGACGACGCGGTCCTCGGATTCCTTCAGCGGGGTTTGCAGCAGGGGCAGCTTGCCCTTCTGCGTGATCTCAAGGTAATCGATCAACGCGCCCATGGCAGAAGTTTCGGCGCGTCCGAAACTCCCAAATGCATCCAATGCGCTCACGTGAAACAGACCGCAGATGCGTTTTTCCGCCGCAGTGCTGTCGAAGCTCGCGCGCCCGATCGGAGTGAGCGAGATGCCCAGATCAACAACCTGTTCCTGCAATTTCTGCTCAACGCCATCGGCGACGATAAGTTCCGACGGGGCCAATCGTGCCAGTTCAGGACTGAGCCGGACCGGCGTCAAAGGCATCACGTGAAACGCCCCGGTCGAGATATCGGCCCATGCCAACGCGGCCTCATCCCGCACCTCGGCATAGGCGGCCAGAAAGTTGTGGCGGCGCGCTTCCAACAGCGCGTCTTCGGTCAGCGTTCCGGGCGTCACCAGACGCACGACATCGCGCCTTACCACCGATTTAGAGCCTCTTTTCTTCGCCTCAGCCGGGCTTTCCATCTGTTCGCACACGGCGACGCGAAAGCCTTTTCGGATCAGCGTCAGCAGGTAGCCTTCAGCCGAATGAACCGGTACGCCGCACATCGGAATGTCTGACCCATTGTGCTTTCCACGTTTGGTCAGGGCGATGTCCAGTGCCTCGGCGGCGTTGACGGCGTCTTCGAAGAACATCTCGTAAAAGTCACCCATGCGATAAAACAGAAGGGCGTCTGCATGGGCCTCTTTGATTTCGAGATATTGCGCCATCATCGGCGTGACTGTGGACAAGAGCGGCCCCCTTTTGGCGTATTCCGGGCGCGACCTTACAAATCCACCATCTGCTGCGAAAGGTGAAAAGTATTCTCGTTGAGGCGCGCGTCTGCCTGCGCTATGAGGCATCAGCCCCGAAGTCATGGAAACGACGTTTAAAATGCCCAAAGCGAAGATCACCAAAGAAGAGGCACTGGCCTTTCACCTCGACCCCACCCCCGGCAAGTGGGAGGTGCAGGCCACCGTTCCCATGACCACGCAGCGGGATCTGTCGCTGGCCTACAGCCCCGGTGTCGCTGTTCCATGTGAAGCCATCGCCGAAGCGCCCGAGACTGCCTATGACTATACCAACAAGGGCAATCTGGTGGCTGTGATCTCGAACGGGACCGCTGTGCTTGGTCTCGGCAACCTGGGCGCGCTGGGCTCGAAACCGGTGATGGAGGGCAAATCTGTTCTGTTTAAGCGGTTTGCCGATGTAAACTCGATCGATATCGAACTGGACACCGAAGATCCGGATGAGTTCTGCCGCGCTGTGCGCCTGATGGGGCCGACTTTTGGCGGCATCAACCTGGAAGACATCAAGGCGCCTGAGTGTTTCATCATCGAACAGCGCCTGAAGGAAGAGATGGATATTCCGGTCTTCCACGATGACCAGCATGGCACGGCTGTGATCTGCGCGGCGGGTCTGATCAATGCGCTGCATATCTCAGGCAAGAAGATCGAAGATGTGAAGATCGTCCTGAACGGTGCAGGTGCTGCCGGGATCGCCTGTATCGAGCTGCTGAAAGCCATGGGCGCGAAACATGAGAACTGTATCGTCTGTGACACGAAAGGCGTGATTTATCAGGGCCGGACAGAAGGCATGAACCAGTGGAAGTCGGCCCATGCGATCTCGACCAAGCTGCGCACGCTGGACGAGGCCATGAAGGACGCCGACGTGTTCCTGGGTGTTTCGGTCAAGGGTGCGGTCACGCAGGAAATGGTTGCCAGTATGGCCGACAATCCGGTGATTTTTGCGATGGCGAACCCCGACCCTGAGATCACTCCGGAAGAGGCGCATGAGGTCCGCGTCGATGCCATCGTCGCCACGGGCCGCAGCGATTATCCCAATCAGGTCAATAACGTACTCGGCTTCCCCTACCTGTTCCGGGGCGCGCTGGATATCCATGCGCGCGCCATCAATGATGAGATGAAGATTGCCTGTGCCCATGCGCTGGCCCGTCTGGCGCGCGAGGATGTGCCGGATGAGGTCGCCATGGCCTATGGAAAGTCGCTGACCTTTGGTCGTGATTACATCATCCCGACCCCGTTCGATCCTCGCCTGATCCACCGCATTCCCCCCGCCGTGGCCAAGGCCGGCATGGACACGGGTGCGGCACGGCGTCCGATCATCGACATGGACGCCTACGAGCTGAGCCTGAAATCGCGCATGGACCCGACCGCCAGCATCCTGCGCGGCCTGAACGCCCGGGCCCGTGCAGCGCAAAGCCGGATGATCTTTGCCGAGGGCGACGATCCCCGCGTCTTGCGCGCAGCCGTGATGTATCAACGCTCGGGCTTTGGTAAAGCGCTGGTGGTAGGCCGTCCGGATGATGTGAAACAGAAGCTGGAAATAGCCGGTTTGGGCGACGCCGTACGCGAACTGGAAGTGGTGAACGCTGCCAACACAACGCATCTCGATATCTACAAGAGCTTTCTTTACGAGCGATTGCAGCGCAAGGGTTTCGACAGCAAGGATATCCACCGACTGGCCGCCCGCGACCGGCATGTTTTTTCGTCTCTGATGCTGGCGCATGGGCATGGCGACGGCCTTGTGACGGGCGCAACGCGTAAATCGGCACATGTACTGGATCGGATCAACCATGTCTTCGACGCAGATGCCGCCCATGGTGCGGCCGGAGTGACCGCCCTGCTGCACAAGGGACGGATCGTTCTGATTGGCGACACACTGGTACATGAATGGCCGGACGAAAACGATCTGGCCAATATCGCCGAACGCTCGGCCGCTGTGGCGCGTCACATGGGGCTTGAACCCCGTGTTGCTTTCGTCAGCTTTTCAACCTTCGGCTATCCGGTGTCGGAACGAGCCGAGAAGATGCACCGTGCGCCTGCCGTTCTGGATCAGCGCGGCGTCGACTTTGAATACGAAGGCGAGATGACCGTAGATGTGGCCCTAAATGTGGAACAGCAGGCGGTCTATCCATTCCAGCGTCTGACCGGACCGGCAAATATTCTGATCGTGCCGGCGCGGCACTCGGCGTCTATTTCGACCAAACTGATGCAGGAGATGGGCGGAGCGACCGTGATCGGCCCGATCCTGTCCGGCGTCGACAAGCCGATTCAAATCTGTTCGACCGTGTCGACAGCCAACGACATTCTGAACATGGCCATTCTGGCTTCCTGCGATATCGGGTAAGTCATGACGATCTGGAACCTTGGCTCGATCAACGCGGACATGATCTATGATGTGCCGCACCTGCCCGGGCCGGGGGAAACTCTGTCGGCCAATCGTCTGGACCGGTTTCTGGGCGGCAAGGGCGCAAATATGTCGGTTGCGGCGTCCCGGGCCGGGGCGCGGGTTGCGCATATCGGGGCCGTTGGTTCGGATGGGCGTTGGGCAAAAGATCGCCTTACCGAATACGGTGTCGACACAAGATACATTGCCGAGGCAAGCGTGCCTACGGGTCACGCCATCATTGCCGTGGATGCGCAGGGCGAAAACAACATCATCCTGTTTCAGGGATCGAACCATGCCATCGATAGGGATCAGGTGGGACAGGCCCTTGCTGCGGCAGTTGTGGGCGACTTGTTGGTGATGCAGAACGAAACCAACCTGCAGGTTGAAACGGCAAGGATGGGGCGCGAACAAGGACTAACCGTTTGCTACGCGGCCGCTCCGTTTCAGGCCGAGTCCGTTCAGGCCGTTCTGCCTTACCTGGATTTCCTGATCCTGAATCAGATCGAGGCCGACCAATTGCGCCAAGCTACAGGCCTAGCGCCTTCGGACCTGCCGGTCGAGCATGTCATTGTGACTTTGGGCTCTGACGGCGCGCGTTACTATCGGCAAGGCTGCGCACCGGTTGATTTTGCGGCCCATGACGTTCAGCCGGTGGACACGACCGGTGCAGGCGACACGTTTACGGGGTATGTGTTGGCGGGAATGGACCGCAATATGCCAATGGCGCAGGCGATTGCACAGGCAAACCGCGCCGCGGCCTTGATGGTCACGCGGCATGGTACGGCCGACGTTATCCCTGATCTGAAAGAAGTACGCGAAGCGCAGCTCGGTTAGGAACCGGCAAAAGGCGCGTCGCTGCCCCAAAGCTGTTTCACCCGCGCGTCCCTGCCGCAGGCTTTGCGATACGCTTTGTATGCGTTGTTCTGCCGTTTGGGGCCAAACCGCGTGAACACCAGTTTGTTCCCCTTGTAGTAATCCTGGTGATACGCCTCGGCCGGATAAAATGTCGATTGGTCAAGAATCGGAGTTACGATCGTTTGCCCCAAAGCCCGCTGCGCGTCATCTTTGACCGATTGCGCAAGCGCCTTTTCCCCTGTGTTAGAGACAAAAATGGCCGTGCGATAGCTGTTTCCGCGATCGCAGAACTGGCCACCGGCATCTGTTGGGTCGACCGAGCGGAAAAACATGCTCAGCAGCGTCTCGCGGGACACGCGCGACGGGTCAAAGGTAATCTGAACGGCCTCATAATGGCCTGTACCGCCTTTGGTGACCTGATCGTAGGTGGGGTTGGCCGTCGTTCCTCCGGTATAACCGGATACCGCGCTGATCACACCGGGGACGGACTCGAAATCGGATTCGACGCACCAGAAACAGCCTCCGGCAACCGTCAGCGTTTCCGTCCCAGCTGCCGGGGCAGGCATGGCACGCAGCAACGCGACCAGAGCGATCAGGGCAAACAGAAGGATAGGTTTAAGGCAGTTGAGGGTAACGGTCCGGATCATGGCAAGTCTCCTTCCGAGACGAGGCTGCCTTGTCTTTGCCCTTGTGGCAATCCGCTGACATGGTTTGTCACAGGCTGGTGAAGCGAATTTATCGGAGCTCAGCCCAATAATTGGCCCAGCTTCATCGCCACACCCATATTGCCCGTGATTTTGAGTTTACCCAGTGCCACACCGGTCATCGGGTTCAGCTTTCCGGTCAGCAACTTGGTCAGGTTTTCCTGGGATATCCGGATGGTGCAGTCGGTCTCCTGATCCTGGGTCGAGGCCCGATTTTCGGACAGAACGATAACGCCATCGTCGCCGCAATCGAACTTCAGTGACCCGTCAAAAGTCTTGCCGTCCAGACCTTTCTGGATCCCATCAGCGATGTCCTGAAGCATTAGATTTCCTTTCGCAATTTCCGATTGCGTAAAGGTCGGAGCCGGCATCAGGCAAGGGTGACCTGACGGGAACCTGCGGCTAGGCCCCCCGCAAGAATTGCAAGGTCAGGTCACACGGCTTACCGCCATAAAAGGCGTCAAGAACAGCCTGAAACTCGGCTGGCGCATCAGGAACTGAAGAAAACAGCGTCATGGACGACCGCAGTTTCCTTGCGTCGATTCCACCCAGAATGTCGCTTGCGTCACGCCCCTTGTGCAAAAGCATCAACCGGGAGGTTTCGATCAATCGGCGGCGCAGTTCCGGATGGGCGAGATAGGCCGCTGCCTCGTCCAGATCCTCGATCCCGTATAGCTGTGCCATATGGGACCGGCCGAGTTCGGCCAGTTGCGGAAACACGAACCACATCCAGTGGCTGGATTTCTGCCCTTGTTCCAGTTCGCGCAGCACATCGGCCCATACCGTGTCCTGCGCTTCGATGAACATATCGAGCTCGTTGTCGATATCGTCGTCTTCGGTCACTTGGACAGACGCTTGTCGCGCGCGGCCAGAAGCTTCAGACGCAGCGCGTTCAGTTGGATGAAGCCTGCGGCGTCTTTCTGATCATAGGCACCGGCGTCTTCCTCGAAGGTCACATGAGCCTCGGAATAGAGCGAATGATCGGACCAGCGGCCAACGGTCGAGGCCAGACCTTTGTACAGTTTCACGCGGACGGTACCGGTGACATGTTCCTGCGACTTGTCGATAGCCGCCTGCAGCATCTCACGCTCGGGCGAGTACCAGAAGCCGTTATAGATCAGCTCGGCATATTGCGGCATCAGCTGATCCTTCAGGTGCATCGCACCACGGTCCATGGTTATGGATTCGATCCCGCGATGCGCCTCCAGCAGGATGGTTCCGCCTGGGGTTTCGTAGATACCACGCGATTTCATACCAACGAAGCGGCCTTCGACCAGGTCCAAACGACCGATTCCGTGCTTGCCACCATATTCGTTCAGCTTGGTCAGGATCGTGGCCGGGCTCATCGTCTCGCCATTGATACTGACCGGGTCACCTTTTTCAAAACCGATCTCGATGAATTCCGGCTCGTTTGGCGCGTCCTCGGGGTGGACAGTGCGCTGGTAGACATAATCGGGCGCCATATCGGCGGGGTCTTCCAGAACCTTACCTTCCGACGAGGTATGCAGCAGGTTGGCATCAACCGAGAAGGGGGCCTCGCCACGTTTGTCCTTGGCAATCGGAATCTGGTTGGCTTCGGCGAATTCCAACAGCTTGGTGCGGCTGGTCAGGTCCCATTCACGCCAGGGGGCGATAACCTTGATGTCGGGGTTCAGCGCGTAAGCCGCCAGCTCGAACCGCACCTGATCGTTGCCCTTGCCGGTCGCGCCATGGGCGACAGCATCGGCACCGGTCGCCTCGGCGATCTCGACCAGACGTTTCGAGATCAGTGGCCGCGCGATCGAGGTGCCCAGCAGATAGAGCCCTTCATAAACCGCATTGGCGCGGAACATCGGGAAGACGAAGTCGCGGACGAATTCCTCGCGGATATCTTCGATATAAATGTTTTCCGGCTTGATCCCCAGCAGCTCGGCCTTTTTGCGGGCGGGTTCCAGTTCCTCGCCCTGACCCAGATCGGCGGTGAAGGTGACGACCTCACAGCCATACTCGGTCTGCAACCATTTCAGGATGATCGAGGTATCAAGGCCACCGGAATAGGCCAGAACAACTTTCTTGGGCGCGGACATCTGACTTCCCTTTATGCGTAGGTCGCTTGGCCCCTAGCCGGTTTTGGACGCGGGGGCAAGTTGGCAGCATTGACGCAGAGTGGGAATTGGGGTGAAACGGGAGAATAGAGAACAAGGATTGGTTGAAGGGGCGGTTTTGGTGTTGGGATTAGAGATTTTTTTGCATTCGGTGAAGATGGTTCTTAGGAACCTGACGCAGGCATTACAGATTTCTGTTTTACCAGCGCTGATTGGTGGCTTGTTAGCCATCGGTCTGATTTATCTGTTTGGTATCCCTTTCGAAGAGTTCAACAGTGAAACAACAGGCTTTCCTGAAGGGGTGACAGCAGGATCCTTTGCTGGGTTTCTATTATGTCTTGTAGCGGTTGTTTTTGGGGTCATGCTTTGGATTGTCGTGTCGTGGCACCGTTTTGTCCTGCTTGAAGAATACCCCACGGGCGTTGTTCCACCCTTCCGGTTCGACCGAGTTCTCGCCTATTTCGGGCGTCTCCTGATGCTCTTTCTGATAGCTCTCATAATCATGTTACCTGCGATGCTAATAATGGGTGCGATGGCGCAGGCCTCGGCGGCGTTGGGAATTCTGGTCTGGTTGGCCTTGGTCATCTTTCTTACCATCGGATTTTATCGGGCCTCTCCGATATTGCCCGGCGCAGCCATCGGAAAGCCGATAACACTATCTGAGGCGTGGCAGGCAACCTCGGGCGCAAGCGGAGCCATTTTGCTTCTGGTCATTTTGTCCGTCCTCTTCCAACTCTTGCTTCAGCTCTTGGCCTCCTTGCTTCTGTTCATCCCCATCATCGGCGTCCTGATTGTGCTGTTTGCGACGATGCTGATCGTTCCATTGATCAATGTCAGTATCCTGACGACAATCTATGGCGTCTATGTCGAGAAACGCGAGCTGTCCTGAACTGCGTACACATATGTATTCCTTGCCCTTTCGCCGGTGATGCGGCAGTGAAACGGTCATGACTGACTTCATGACCCGCGCCCGCACCGCCGAACAGGCGATGCGCACTGTCTTTCCGCCCACACCCCTGCAGCGGAATGCCCATCTGTCCGACCGGTATGGCGCCGATATCTGGCTTAAGCGCGAAGACCTCAGCCCGGTGCGGTCTTACAAGATTCGCGGTGCGTTCAACGCCATGCGCAAGCAGCAGGGTCAGGATCTGTTTGTCTGCGCCAGCGCCGGCAACCATGCGCAGGGCGTGGCCTTCATGTGCAAACACCTGAACGTCCGGGGTGTGATATTCATGCCGGTGACGACGCCACAGCAGAAAATCCAGAAGACCCGCATTTTCGGCGGCGACAATATCGAAGTTCACCTGACCGGCGATTATTTCGACGACACGCTTTCCGCAGCGCAGGTCTGGTGCGCCGAGCAGGGTGGGCATTTTCTGTCCCCGTTTGACGATGAGGACGTGATCGAGGGGCAGGCTTCGCTGGCTGTCGAGATCGAGGCGCAGCTGGGCGGGGTGCCGGATCACGTGCTTCTGCCGGTGGGTGGCGGCGGCATGTCCTCGGGCGTGGCGACATGGTTCGGGGATCGCACCCATTGCCTGTTCGTCGAGCCCAAGGGCGGGGCGTGTCTGCATGCGGCCATGGCGGCAGGGCACCCGGTGGCGCTGGACCATGTCGACAATTTCGTCGACGGCGCGGCGGTTGGGAGAATTGGCGCAAAGCCGTATGAATTGCTGAAATCCCGCCACCTGTCGGATGTCCTGGTTCTGTCCGAGGATCGCATCTGCACGACGATGATCGAGATGCTGAACGTCGAAGGCATCGTTCTGGAACCCGCGGGCGCGCTGGCGATCGAAGCGCTGGCCGATATTCAGAGTTTCATCCGCGGAAAGACCGTGGTCTGCGTCACCTCTGGCGGCAATTTCGATTTCGAACGCCTGCCAGAAGTCAAAGAACGGGCGCAGCGCTATTCGGGCGTCAAGAAATACTTCATCCTGCGCCTGCCGCAGCGACCCGGAGCGTTGAAGGAGTTTCTGGGCATTCTCGGCCCCGAAGATGATATCGCGCGGTTCGAATACATGAAGAAATCCGCGCGCAACTTCGGGTCTGTCCTGATCGGGATCGAAACCCGCAAGCCCGAGAACTTCATGCGCCTGTTTGCCCATCTGGACGAGGCCGGTTTTACCTATACTGACATAACCGAAGACGAGACGTTGGCGCAGTTCGTGATCTAACCAAGGTTTTCGGGCAATCCGGCCTCGAATACTTGCCTGGACTGATCGAACACGGATAAAATTTCACGCAGGTCAACCTCCATCCTTTCACCGGCGGCCGCGCGGCGCTCGCCGTCTTGGCAAAGTTTCGAGAAGTGGTCGAACCCCAGGCTAAGCGCGCTGCCTTTCAGGAAATGCAGGTTCTGTTCGATCTGTGACCGGGTGGTGTCCTGATTCAGGCGGGCGATAACCTCCTGCACTTCATCCAGGAAAATCTGAACCACCTCATCAAATTCCTCAGCACCGACTTCGTCGCGCAATTGTTTGACTCTGGGCCAGTGAATCATCGCTACCCCCTGCATCCATCCGTATATCGAATTGGTAGGATAGACCGGTAAAGAGTGCGTTAAGGGCCTTTCGGCTGCGGTGCCAATTGGTCTTTCACCGGATATTAAGTGTCGCGCGGTTAGCTTCGAAGCGTTTAGGCCGCGCAAGGATTCCAGGGTGTCAGTAACCAGTCAAACCGAGGCCAGGGTCGATCTGGACTTTGGTGCGATCCAAAATGTGCTGATTGTGGACGACAGCCGCTTGCAAAGGCGTATTCTGGCGGCTTCGCTCAAAAAATGGGGCTTTGAGGTAACCGAGGCCGACAATGCCGAGGACGCGATTTCGTTGTGTCGGGACACTCCGCCCGATCTGGTTCTCAGCGATTGGGTGATGCCGGGGATGAGCGGGCTGGAGTTCTGCCGGGCCTTTCGTGCGCTGGGCAATGACCAGTACAGCTATTTCATTCTGTTGACCTCAAAAAGCGAAAAGCAGGAAGTGGCACGAGGGCTGGACGCGGGGGCGGACGACTTTCTGATCAAGCCACTTGAGGCGGATGAACTTCGGGCGCGGATTTCGGCCGGTGCACGTATTCTGGATATGCAACGTGAGCTGTCCGAGAAAAATCGCATGATCGAATTGGCGCTGGATGAGCTGAAGTTGGCCCATGACGCCATCGACAAGGATTTGATGCAGGCACGAAAAATTCAGGAATCTCTGGTGCCCGAGTTGACCGGCACCTTTGGCACGTCTCGGGTCAGCCTGCTTTTGAAACCTTGCGGCCACATCGGCGGCGACCTGGTTGGGATGTTTTCACCGGGCGTCAATCGATTGGGATTCTACAGCATCGACGTCTCCGGCCACGGTATTACCTCAGCGATGATGACAGCGCGGCTGGGCGGGTACCTGTCCAGCACGCATTTTGATCAGAACATCGCGATGGAGCGGCGGTTCAACAAATTCTACGCGCTGCTGCCGCCCGAGGAAGTTGCGGCGCTGCTGAACTCCCGGCTCATGGCAGATGCCGGGATCGAAGAGTATTTCACGATGGTCTATGCCATCATCGATCTTCGCAACGGGCATCTCAAGATGGTGCAGGCAGGTCACCCCCATCCGCTTCTACTGCGACGGGACGGCAGCGCAGAGTTTCTGGGCGAGGGTGGTCTGCCGATCGGGCTATTGCCCGACGTCCAGTTTCACAGAACGGAAACCTATATGCAGCCAGGCGACAAACTGCTGCTCTATTCGGACGGGTTTACCGAGTGTCGGCTCGAAGATGGCAGCTTCCTGGACGAAGGCGGTTTTTTGCAAATGGCGACGGATTGCGTGGCGGACCGGACCGGGCCCGAGTTTCTGGACGACATGTTCTGGCGGCTGACGCAGGTCATGGCGCCTGACAGCGGCATGGAAGATGACGTTTCAGCCGTGTTCTTCGAATACAACGGGTCGTGACAATCGCGGCTTACACCCCCAGCAAATGAAGACCGGTAAAATGTCGGTCCCCTTCGTTGCCCAACAGGTGCACCGCGTCATCGATGTCTATCCAGCGCGCTTCGTGAAACGCCTCGGCCGGTGGTCCCATGCGGCGCACCGGCTGTGCACGATAGATTGTGCAGACTTTCTCGGCCCAAATATCATATTCGGGCATGAAGGTGAATCGCCGAAAGGCACCGACGCGGCGGGGTCCAGCGATCAGCCAGCCGGTTTCCTCATAAACCTCGCGGTGCAGGGCGGTTATTGGGGATTCGCCGGGATCGATCCCACCGCCGGGCAGTTGCAGTTCCGGGTTTATGCCATCGTCGTACCATGTGACGAGCAACGAGCGCCCGCGGGGCAACAATACATAGACGCCGGGCCGCCGGATGTATTTCCGTCCCGGCTCTGGGGTTTCACCAAACCGTCGGATCATGTATGGCCCCTTTCAACCCGGTTTGTTGGACTTATATGGTGGCGGTATGCCAACCTGTGGCGTGTAAGGAAACCCCATGTCTATTGGAACGAAAATCGCGTGGGACGACACCGTCCTGCCCTTTCAACTCGACGTCTCGGATATGCGCGGCCGCGTGGCGCGACTGGACGGTGTGCTGGACGGCATCCTGAAACAGCACGACTATCCGGAACAGGTCGAGGCGCTGGTCGCCGAGATGGCGCTGCTGACCGCCCTGATCGGTCAGACCGTTGCGCTGCGCTGGAAATTGTCGCTGCAGGTGCAGTCAAAGGGCGCCGTGCGGATGATCGCCACCGATTACTATGCGCCCAAGCAAGAAGGGCAGCCCGCGCAGATCCGGGCCTATGCCAGTTTCGATCGGGATCGGCTGACGGATTCGGCGCCGTTTGATCAGGTGGGCGAGGGGTACTTCGCCATCCTCATCGATCAGGGTAAGGGCACGCAGCCCTATCAGGGCATCACACCGCTGGCGGGCGGGTCGCTTCGCGCCTGCGCCGAGGCTTATTTTGCCCAGTCAGAACAGTTGCCTACACGGTTTTCGCTGAGCTTTGGCAAGTCGACCGAGCCGGGTGTAGGGGAACATTGGCGCGCTGGTGGCGTCATGTTGCAGCACATGCCCAAGGCCTCGCCCTTTGCCGCAACCAGTGAAGGAAGCGGAGACATCCTGACCGCCGCCGATCTGGTTGACGGCGAAGAGGGTGAAAACTGGGGCCGTGTAAACATCCTGCTGGATACGGTCGAGGATCTTGAGTTGATCGGGCCGTCGGTTGCGCCGACGGATCTGTTGATTCGTCTGTTTCACGAGGAACAGCCGCGTGTGTATGACGCCCAGCCGGTTCAATTCGGCTGCACCTGCTCGGAAGAGCGTGTGCGGCAAAGCCTGTCGATATACTCGGCTCAGGACATTGCCAAGATGACAACGGATGAGGGAACGGTAACGGCCGACTGCCAGTTCTGTGGCGCCCACTACGTGCTGGATCCCCGCACCGTGGGTTTTGAAGCCAAAGACTCGGATGGTGCGTGACCCGATCGAACAGCTGGTGGCGGCGTTGGGCCGCCCCGGCACCGGGTCCAGCGATTTTGACCTGAACCCGGACGTCAACCTGCCGCCGGGGCGAAAACTGCGGCCTGCTGGCGTGTTAGTGTCTGTTTCCGTGGCATATGATGTGCCCTGCGTGATCCTGACCAAACGATCTTCGGCGCTGAAGCATCATCCCGGCCAGATCGCCTTTCCCGGCGGCAAACAGGATGAAGGTGACGCCGATGTCACCGCTACCGCCCTGCGAGAGGCCCGTGAAGAGATAGGCCTGCCGCCGGATGTACCGCGCGTCCTGGGCCAGCTGCCCGTTCATGAAACCGTGACATCCTTTTCCGTCACTCCGGTGGTGGCGGTGCTGGACAGCGGCTTTGAACCGATCCCGGAGCGTGGCGAGGTTGACGAGGTTTTTTCGGTCCCACTTGCGCATGTGCTGGACCCGGCGAATTATGTGATCGAATCGCGTCGTTGGCGTGGTCAGAAGCGGTATTATTTCGCCGTGCCTTACGGCCCATATTACATCTGGGGCGCCACGGCACGGATCTTGCGAGGGCTGGCAGCGCGGGTGAATGAATGAAACGGATCACCGAAGACTGGATCGCGGCCGAGGCGACGCAGAAAGTGTGCGCCGCGCTGGCCGACGCCGGTGCGCAGGCCTTGTTCGTCGGGGGATGTGTCCGCAACGCGCTGCTGCAGGCCCCGGTCTCGGACATTGATATTGCCACGGATGCGCGGCCCGAACAGGTGGTGGAATTGGCGCAACAAGCGGGGCTCAAACCCATTCCCACCGGTATTGACCACGGGACCGTCACTATCGTCAGCGCAGGTGTTCCGCACGAGGTCACGACCTTTCGCAGGGATGTGGAAACCGATGGTCGGCGAGCAGTTGTTGCCTATTCGGACAAGGTCGAGGAAGACGCCGCGCGGCGCGATTTCACGATGAACGCACTTTATGCGCATCCTGATGGCACCATACTTGATCCGTTGGGGGGCTTGTCCGACCTTCAGGCGCGCCGTGTCCGGTTCATCGGACGGGCCGAGGACCGCATTCGCGAGGATTACCTGCGCTCATTACGTTACTTCCGTTTTCACGCCTGGTACGGAGACGCGGATGCGGGATTTGATGCAGACGCGCTGGCGGCCATCGCGGCCAATCTCGATGGGCTTGCAAGCCTGTCGCGTGAACGTGTGGGGGCCGAACTGCTGAAGCTGCTTGGCGCGCCCGATCCGGCACCGTCTGTGGCGGCGATGCGCAGCGCTGGTGTTCTGGCGCAACTTCTTCCCGGTGCAGATGACCGGTCTTTGTCCGTTTTGATCAAGCTCGAACAGGACGCAGTGGCCACGCCCGACCCGGTGCGCCGTCTGGCAGTGATCGTCCCGCCCGAGGTCGCCGCAACCCTGAGACTGAGTCGCGCACAGTTGCAACGGCTGAGCCGAATGCGCGACGAGGCAACAGGATCGGCCAGTATCGCCGAGCTGGGATATCGCAACGGCGCCGAGGGTGGGCTGAGCGAAGCCCTGCTGCGCTGCGCGTTCCTCGAACAGCCCTGGACCGCCGATCTGGCGGAACAGTTGAAACATGGCGCGGCGGCGAGTTTTCCGATCAAGGCCGCTGACCTGATCCCCGCTTTCTCGGGCCCGGCATTGGGCAAAAAACTGGCCGAGCTTGAAGCCCGCTGGATCGCCTCGGATTTTGCGATGACACGCAAGGAATTGCTGTCCAAGTGAAATTAAGTCTCAAAAGGGGATGACAAGCCTAACCGTTTGTGGCTAGGGTGCGCCTGTCACATGGATGGAGGAATGCGAATGTATTACGGGATCTGGTTCGGCTAAAGCCGGGACACGTGACCCGTTGGGGTGGTGTTCTGGCGCCATCTTACTTCGCATGACCTATTTACTGCTCAATCGGAGCACACTCCATGTTTCGCTATTTCGAAAACCTCGTAGACCCATTTGTCGCCTATGACGAAGTTGACACGCCGCCGACGCGGCTGTGGCCTTTCATGCTGGATTATTCGCGACCTTTTTATCGCGTCTTCGTCTGGGCCGCGCTGCTTTCGGTAATCGTGGCCGGTGTTGAGATCGGGCTGATCTACTATATGGGCCGTGTTGTCGACCTTTTGGGCAGTTCCCCGACCGAGGTCTGGCAGGCGCACGGCACCGAGCTTTTGCTGATGGCAGCTTTCATTCTGCTGCTAAGGCCGCTTTTGCATGTGATCGATGTTTTGCTGCTCAACAACGCTATCCTGCCGAATTTCGGCACGCTGATCCGCTGGCGGGCACATAAGCACGTATTGCGTCAATCGGTTGGCTGGTTCGAAAACGACTTTGCCGGACGCATCGCCAACCGCATCATGCAAACCCCACCGGCTGCTGGCGAAGTCGTGTTTCAGGTCTTTGACGCGATTTCCTTTTCGCTGGCTTACCTGATCGGGGCCGCGATCCTGCTGATGGCCGCTGATCCTCGGTTGCTGATACCGTTGCTGATCTGGTTTGTCCTTTACGGATTCTTGGTGCGCTGGACGGTACAAAGGGTTGGCCCGGCGTCGCAGGCGGCGTCCGATGCCCGGTCGACGGTCACAGGGCGTGTCGTGGATTCATACACCAACATCCACTCGGTCAAGATGTTCGCACATGCCGAGCAGGAGCTGGACTATGCCCGCGAAGCGATTGAGGAAACGCGCCGGACCTTCCAGGTCGAGATGCGCATCTTCACCGTCATGGACGCGGTTCTGGTTACCCTGAACGGCTTGCTGATCGTGGGTGTTGTTGGCTGGGCGATTGCGTTGTGGATGCAGGGCAGCGCCTCCGTGGGCGTCGTAGCTGCGGCCACGGCGCTGACCTTGCGGCTGAACGCGATGACAGGTTGGATCATGTGGGCGCTGACCAGTTTTTTCCGCCAGCTTGGTGTGGTGGCCGAAGGGATGGAGACCATCGCCCAGCCCGTCGATCTGTTGGACGCACCAGGGTCCGGGCCGCTGCAATTGACCGACGGTCGGGTCGAGGTTCGCGATCTGTCGCACCATTATGGGCGGCGAACAGGTGGTCTCGATCACATAAACCTGACCATCCACCCCGGGGAGAAAATCGGTCTGATCGGCCGCTCGGGCGCAGGAAAATCGACGCTGGTTAAGCTGCTTTTGCGGTTCTATGACGTGGAGCGGGGGGCGATCCTGATCGACGGCCAGAACATTGCAAAGGTGACGCAGGACAGCTTGCGCCGCCATATCGGGATGGTCCAACAGGACAGCGCCTTGCTGCACCGTTCGGTGCGCGACAACATCCTTTATGGCAGGCCGGACGCGACCGAGGAGCAAATGATTGCAGCCGCCAAGCAAGCGGAGGCGCATGAGTTCATCCTCGACCTGCAGGACCCGCAGGGGCGCACCGGGTATGACGCGCATGTGGGCGAGCGGGGCGTCAAGCTCAGTGGCGGTCAGCGTCAGCGCGTGACGCTTGCGCGGGTGATCCTCAAGGACGCGCCAATTCTTTTGCTGGACGAAGCGACATCCGCCCTAGATTCCGAGGTCGAAGCCTCGATTCAGGAGACGCTCTACGGAATGATGCAAGGCAAGACCGTGATTGCCATCGCCCACCGGCTCAGCACCATCGCACAGATGGACCGTATTCTGGTGATGGATGCCGGACGGATCGTCGAGGAAGGCGCGCATGCCGATCTTCTGGCCAAGGGCGGGCTTTACGCGCAGTTCTGGGCACGGCAGTCTGGCGGCTTCATGAACCCGGAAGCCGCAGAAGAGGCAGCGGAATGAGAATTGCCGATCTGATTCAGCCGTTCAGGACAACTGAAACGCCCCCACCGCAAACACTGGGGGCGTTCATTCATTGGTGCCTGTCCGGGGCCTGGCCCATGCTGTTTCTGGCTGCTTTTTTCTCGGCCGCGGCGGGCGCGATGGAGGCCGGCACAGCCTGGATTCTGGGGCTTGTCGTGGATATGGCCACCACAAGCGGGCCCGAGGACTTTGTGACCGCCCGCAATATCTGGATGATCGCGGGTGCCGTTGCATTTTTCATGTTGCTGCGGCCGGTGTTGTTCGGCCTGTCGTCGATTTCGAACAACTATATCGTCATGCCAAATCTGCCGCCTCTGGTACTGGCCAAGCTGAACCGCTGGACGTTGGGACAGTCGGTAACCTATTTCGATGACGATTTTGCCGGACGGATCGCGCAGAAGCAGATGCAAACCTCGACGGCGCTAACCGCAGTCGTGTCCGAAACGATCAGCGCCATCGTTTTTGCGCTGGCCTCGCTGGTAGGCTCTTTGCTTTTGTTAGGGTCTATCCATCCGCTGGTGATGCTGCCTTTCGCCGCGTGGCTCGCGATCTATTTCCTGCTGATTCGCTGGTATCTGCCGCGTATTCGCAAGCGGTCCGCTGCGCGGGCCGGGGCTCGGGCCATGGTGACCGGGCAGGTGGTGGACACGATCACGAATGTCAAAACAGTCAAACTGTTCGCGCATTCCGCGTTCGAGGATCAGGCGGCCAGAAACTCGATGGTCGAGTTGCGGGAAAAATCGCTGGATTTCGGCAAGCTTTCCGCCAGCTTCCGCTTTGTCCTGATGACACTGGCAGGCGTTCTGCCGGTTCTGCTGCTGGGGGCAACCCTGTTTCTTTGGCAGGCAGGCGCCGCTACGACAGGCGACATTGTGGCAGCTGGGGCGGTATCCATTCGAATTGCACAGATGACAGGGTGGGTCAGCTTCACGCTGATGGGCCTCTACGCCAATGTCGGGGAAATCGAAAACGGCATGAAAACCCTGACCAAGCGGGATCGTGTCGAGGATGCGACGGGAGCGCAGGAGCTGCGCGTGGTCGATGGCCGGATCGACTTTCAGGACGTCAGTTTTGCCTACGGTCGGGACATCGGTGGCGTTTCGCACCTGAACCTGACCATAGAACCGGGCGAAAAACTGGGTATCGTCGGCGCGTCCGGCGCGGGCAAGTCCACTCTCGTTTCGCTTCTGCTCAGGCTCTATGACAGGGAACAGGGCGCCGTGTTGATCGATGGTCAGGATATCGCGGCGGTGACACAGGACAGTCTGCGCCGGCAGATCGGGATGGTTACGCAGGAAACCGCGATGTTCAATCGCTCGGCCCGTGACAACATTCTGTACGGCAATCCTGCTGCCTCGGAAGATGCCCTGATGGCCGCCGCCCGAAAGGCAGAGGCGCACGAGTTCATTCTCGGCCTGCAAGATGCACAGGGGCGCACGGGGTATGAGGCGCATCTGGGTGAACGGGGCGTCAAGCTGAGCGGCGGTCAGCGTCAGCGGATCGCACTGGCGCGCGCGATCCTGAAGGATGCACCGATTCTTGTTCTGGACGAGGCGACCTCGGCGCTGGATTCCGAGGTCGAAGCTTCGATCCAGACGGCCCTGCACCGGGTGATGGAGGGAAAGACCGTTCTTGCCATTGCGCACCGGCTGTCCACCCTCAGCGAAATGGATCGGATTATCGTGCTGGATCACGGGCGGATTGTCGAAATCGGGACTCATGACGTGTTGCTGGCGCAAAATGGTCTCTACGCGCGATTCTGGCACCGTCAGTCCGGCGGCTTCATTCAGACTGAGGCTGCGGAATAAGGGTTTTGTTACCGACCCCGTCCGGCTATCAGGCCTGCGATGGCACAGGAATATACCATTCTTCGTCTTGGACATCAGGGCGACGGCATCGCCGAAGGACCCGTCTTCGCCCCGCGCACCCTGCCGGGTGAGGTGGTGCGTGGCGTACTTGCGGACAGCGTACTGACGGATATCCGTGTCCTCACCCCATCTGAGTATCGGGTCAAGGCGCCATGCCGCCACTACAAATCCTGCGGCGGATGCCAGTTGCAACATGCTGCTGTTGGGTTTGTGGCGCAGTGGAAGGTCGAAATCGTTCGAAACGCGTTGTCTGCGCAGGGCCTGGACGCCCCGATGCGCCCGATCCACACATCGCCCGAGCGTTCACGTCGCCGTGCCACGGTTGCCGTGCGCCGCACGAAGAAAGGGACCTTGGCCGGGTTTCACGGTCGCGCATCGGACACGATCACGGAAATCCCGGATTGTCACCTGCTTGACCCGGCCCTGATCGCCGCAATTCCCGTGGCCGAGGCACTGGCCGTTCTGGGGGGCAGTCGAAAAGCTGTGCTGGCGGTGACCCTTACGGTTTCCGAGGGTGGGCTGGACGTTTCTGTCAAAGGCGGCAAACCGTTGGACGGCCCGCTTGAGCTGACGCTTGCGCAGGCGACCGAGAAACACGGGCTCGCGCGCCTGAGCTGGAATGGCGAAGTCATCGCCATGCGGCGACCGCCGGTGCAGCGCTTTGGATCAGCTGAGGTTGTTCCGCCCGCGGGTGCGTTTCTTCAGGCCACAAAAGACGGCGAACAGGCTCTAATACAGGCTGTTTCCGAGGCGACTGGCGGCGCAAAGCGGATTGTCGATCTGTTTGCCGGATGCGGCACCTTTTCATTGCCACTCGCGCAATACGCGGAAATCCATGCGGTCGAAGGCGAGGTTGAAATGACCCAGGCCCTGGATCTGGGTTGGCGCAAGGCCAAGGGACTTAAGCGGGTCACAACAGAGGCACGTGATCTGTTCCGCCGCCCGCTGATGCCAGACGAGCTGAAGCACTTTGATGCCGTGGTTCTGGATCCACCCCGCGCAGGTGCCGAAGCGCAAGTAAGCGAGCTGGCGCAGGCGAAACCTTCGGTCATAGCCTATGTGTCCTGCAACCCCGTGACTTTTGCCCGAGATGCAAAATCTTTGGTTAACGCGGGTTACACCCTTGAATGGGTACAGGTGGTTGACCAATTTCGATGGTCGTCGCACACGGAACTTGCCGCGCGGTTTTCCCTGAACCCCGCAACGTGATCAGAGATAGGAGACCGCCAGACATGGGGATCACCCAACCCTTGCTGACAATCATCGAAGCTCCGGCTTTTGGCCGCTTTATCACGGGCGTTATCATCTTTAATGCGATGCTGCTGGGGATGGAAACATCGCCAACCCTGATGGAGCATGCAGGTTCTCTGATCGTGACACTGGACATGATCTGTCTGTCGATCTTTGTTGCCGAGATTTCGATGAAACTGGTGGCCACGGGACGGCGGTTCTTTCAAAGTGGCTGGAATATCTTTGATTTCGTGATCGTTGGTATTGCCTTGGTGCCCGGTGGCGCGGGGTTGTCCGTGCTGCGGGCTTTGCGGATCTTGCGGGTGCTCAGGGTTATCTCGGTCGCACCGCGCCTGCGCCGCGTGGTCGAAGGGTTCATCTCGGCCCTGCCGGGCATGGCCAGCGTTTTCCTTCTGATGGCGATCCTGTTCTATATCGGCGCTGTCATCTCGACCAAGCTGTTCTCGCAGAGTTTCCCGGAATGGTTCGGCGATCTGGGTCTGTCGGCATACACGCTGTTCCAGATCATGACGCTGGAGAGCTGGTCCATGGGCATCGTCCGCCCGGTGATGCAGGTTTATCCATACGCCTGGTTGTTCTTTGTGCCTTTCATCATGGTCACGACCTTTGCGGTGGTAAACCTGCTGGTCGGTCTGATCGTGAACTCGATGCAGGATGCGCACCATGCCGAGGATGAGGTCAAGACCGACGCTTACCGGGACGAAGTGCTGGAGCGGCTGGAAAGCATCGAGCGCCGCCTGATCGAGCAGGCGAACAGCAAAAAGTGATTTCAGTTTTTTGAAATTTTGGCATAATGCTCAAAAAAAACAGCAGGCAGTGAAACAATGGATCGTCGAGCATTTGGATTGGGGGCGATGGCCACGCTGAGCCTTTCGGCATGTGCCTCAGCCAATCCCAGATATCTTTCTTACAACGGGCCCGAAGTGACTTCTCTGGTCATCAACAAGGGCGCGCGCAAACTGTATCTTTTGCATAACGAGCAAATCCTGAAGGAATACAAAGTCGATTTGGGGTTTGCCCCGAATGGGACAAAGACCAAAAAGGGCGATGGCCGCACGCCCGAAGGGACCTATCTGATCGATCGCCGCAACCCAAGAAGCCGGTATCATTTGTCGTTGGGGATTTCTTATCCGAACTCAAAGGATATTGCGCAGGCCAAGGCCGCTGGCGTTGACCCGGGAGGTGACATTTTTATTCACGGTCAGCCCAACAAGCGATCCGAACGGAAGCGTGCGAAAAAGACGGCGGATTGGACGGCGGGCTGCATCGCGGTCAAGAATGAAGAGATCGAAGAGATCTATGCCATGGTCAACGAAGGCACCGTTATCACTCTGCGCCCGTGATCCTGCCTAGGGCGACTTCCAGTCTTCAAATCCGAATTGCAGGTAGTCGCGCTGATAGACCTTGGCGGCTTTTGCCTCAAGCTCTGCGTCGTAAATCTGGGACAATGTGAAAGGCGCGTCTGGTTCGGACCTACCCGGATCAGGCGGGTTCCGGTGACCGACCTGCCGCGCCAGGTCGGGTAGCGCCGTCACAAGGTCCTCTTCTCGCAGAATCAGATCTGGAATTGCAAAGGCCGCAATCCCTTCCAGTGTTTGCACCTGGCTACACCACAAGCCATCCACCCGGATGGGGGTTTGGCCAGCAAGGATATGGCCCAGCATCGTCAAAAAACCCGAAAATGCGGCATAGTGCTGGTCCAGTGAATAGGACCCGGCCTCGTTCCGTGCGGGCAGCGGCAGTTTGTACCGGTTGCGCAGCATATTGCGGATACTCACGTACGCCTCCGGGCCGGTACTGAGAATTCGGTCGCAAAAGACCGTATGCGCCCGGGCCAGAGGATGACGTAACACCGTGAACTTTCGATGACCCGGATTGGACTGCATCCATTGGCGCATCTGCTTTTGGTTTCGGCCAGTCATCAGGTCGTCTGTCGTTGCGCTATCTAGATCAGCCAGCCACCGCGCCACAACAGATTCCGGCCCGCCGCGTACCGGCAGATACAACAGGGGTGTTTTCGGCGCACCAACATAGCGCGACACTGCCGGCCCGCGGCGCGGTTCGAAGTTCGGCGTCCGGTGAAGATTGAACATATCCAGCTTGGAAACCGCCTGCTCCATCTCTTCCGGATTGGTCACTTTGGATAAAGCTCCGGAAGGGTTTTGGCGTTTCAGGTGGTCGCTGGGTCCGTCCAGCCGCGCGCCGACACCGAGCCAATCCGCCAGGCCATTCAGAACCTCGATGTCGTTCAGGTCGTCATAGCCGACATAAAACGCGCTTTGCCCGGTTTTCTGCAGATGATTGAGGACAGTCTGCTGAAACGTCTGTCGCTGCTCCAGCTGGTCAGAAAACTCTTCTGCGTCGAAGGTTATCCGGGCCTCGCGCCGTTGTTTGATGTTCACCAGCTTCCACTGCTTTGTCTCAACGGCGATTTTCCACGAGATATAACTGTCCAGCGGGTTTCGCGTCAGAATGATCTTGGCGCAACGCGGGTCATCCAGTGCAGGCAACAGGGCGCGCGGATCGTGGTCGCTGAAAAACCGAAACCCGTTCATTTCTCCGGGAGCCGACCGGATGGCGTCCAGCAATGCCAAAGGATTCCTGTCACGCTTTTCGACCGAAAAGCCCATCAGATCAGACAGTTTGGGCAAGCCCACAAAATAGGGGTTAAAGGCTTCACCGTGGCAGGTGACACCCTCCATCGCGTTCAGTTGCGACTCCAGCAGATTGGACCCGGTGCGCATGTCGGCCAGCACGATGAAATAGTCGAACCGGGAACCCATCACTGTTTACTGCACCAGATAAGGTTTGCGGAACGGTTTCGCCTGTGACCCGAACACGTCATCGACAGGAAAATCGCCCATCAGATAAGGATGCATTCCCTGGTTCTTGAGGATTTGCAGGAATTTGCCGAAGCCTGTCAGATCGACCATCTTCGGCGCCTCGGACAGGTGGCTATGCTGCTGGGTCAAGATCTCATCCAATGCCGTTTGCAGAGGCTCCATGGGCGCTTCCACGAAATCTGCCATCGACCAGACGTTAATTCGCGCTGTGGCGCCGACAGCCGCGAGCGTTTTGAGCTGCCCGGTTTCGATCTGTTGCAGGCGGGCGGCCTCGGCCCGGATGTCGGCGAAATTCATGTTCGACCGAAACAAGGGCACCGCCCAGGCACCGGATATGATTGAGATCTGTGCATGTCTGTCCCGCGCCAGAAACTCGACTATCTTTTGTCTGTCGGCGGGGCCGAATTGAAAACACTGGCGTTCACCCCTAGTGTTCCAGATCAGGTTCGACAGAAACGCCGTCGGATTGTAATCCCGCAACGTGGCGCAATCCGTCAGCGCACCGTTGGTCATGCATTCGTCATTCGCGAACTGGGCGCGTTCGGGGTGGAACAGATGCCCATGTACCCGTGCACCGGTTGCGTTGGCCAGCCAGGTATCGAACTCCTCGAATACTTCGGAAAAGCCCTGAAATACGGAATAGGGGTATGCCGTCAGACCACGCGCGGTCCCATGGCGGGGAAAGCGGCTTGCCATGTATAAACCGTCGCGGCCCCGAACCCGTCGCTCAACCGCCTTGGCGAAGACCCGGTCGATTTTGCCCGGGTTCGGTTCGGCGGGTTTCAATGCGCCGGTCCGATCTGTGAGGAAAGTCTGATAGAGCCGATCTGCCTGTGGCCATATTTTTCGGGCGACAAAGCAATCGGAACGGCGCAGCAATTGCAGGTGATCGTCGTAGAACACATGCGGACGACCCTGATAGTCGAACTTTGACAAGGTCAGTGAACGGCTTTCAATATGTGTGGAATACAACCGTGTCAGAGTCTGAAAATAGCTTTCATCCGGTATCCAGACCCGGCGAAAATACGCGTCATAAACCTTGCGTCTCGGATCCTGCAAGATCGCTGACAGGGTTTGCCTTGTCAGGCACCACCACTGGCTGCCCATGTGGGGTATCAGCCCGTCCGGAATTCTGCGGCGCATCCCCAGCCGTCTTTGCAGACGCACGTAGAGGTCAAACAGCTTGCGTTGTTTGCGCCACGAAAACGGGAAACGCAGCGTGAATCGCTCAAGATCCAGCCCGCCAACGGTCCAGATGACGTCCCGCGTAGTGGCGCTTTCTATGAAATCCACGCGAGGGCGGTCGGCCAAATAGTCGATCAGTTCCTCGACCGGGCGTAATGGCAGGCAGGCGCCCGAGGACAGGAATACGTGCCGGACGTCCGCAAATCGTTCCAGCAACAGGGTAGAAGCGGATTGCGACGCCGCAACAATACCCCATCCGCCCCATTCGCACACGTGACGGTCGGAAAACAGGATCAGCGGATCATCGGCGCAGGCTGAGACGAATTCCGAATAAACGGGGTTGCTGATCTTGCTGTCGACATGAATGACAACCGGGCATCCCGCGGCGGTCCAGTGGCGGGCAACCTGTTCTGCCCGGTCCAGCGCGGTATGGACCAGCATGACGATGCCAAGGCTACTCATGCCCAGTTTCCCTTGGACATCAGGCCCAGAATCTCAAGCTGTCGCCAGTTCAGGTATTTCTCGGACCATGCATTCCGGAAAACGGGCTTTTCTTCCAGTTGTTCCGCGTATGCCCGATATTCTCCAGATGCGCGATAATGTTCACCGCGGTTCAGTTCCTCGCGGGCTTTTTCGCCCAACGTGTCAATGAGTTTGGCATGCAGCAGGGCACCGCTGGCTTTTTCACCGCCTTGTTCATCGTAGACCTGATTCAACCCGCGTGGCAGCAGCGAGTGGGTCGAACTGACATAGACATAACGTCTGTTCCACTTGACCAGTGGGATTTTGTTCAGCGCCGGCGCCTTCGAAGGGTTGTCCCAGAAGAACACCCGCGCGCGCGGACCGCCCTGTATCCACAGATTGCCATAGGTCGGGTTGCGCGTGATCATATAGTTTCCGGGGTCAAACCAGGGTGCGATTTCGAACGGGTTCTGCCCGGATTGGTACTTCGCGTCCTCGATCGGGCCTTCGGGATACATATCGATCAGCATTGTCCCGAAACTGCGAATGCACGAGCCGTCCAACCAGTCAGTCAGCGCCCTGATCGGTCTGGTGTCGCAGAACGGGTAGATGAAGAACTCGTCCGGATCGACCGTCAGGACCCAGTGCCCGTGCGCGTAGGTACGCAGCAGATAGTTGGACCAGTCCACCCCGAATGTTGCTTTCTTATAGCTTGCATTGGCACGCCAGACCGAGACATCGGGTTGGTCGCACAGATACTCTCGCGTGCCATCGTCGCTTCTGTTTTCAACAAACAGAAAATGGTTGACGCCTAACGTTCTGTAATAGCTCAGGAAATAGGGTAACCGGATCTTTTCGTTCCGCACGACACTGACCAACAGCACATCGTCGGGCCGGATGGCCGAGGTGTTGTCGCGGACGGGTTTCAACTCGTGCCGCTTTCGCAGACACCGCAACAGGCGGCGCTTGCGCCGCAATCTCATGCGATAGGAATCCAACAGGCTCACGCGACTGCCCAACCTTTTTTGTACGCGAGCATGCCCGGGGCGGCCTGAGCCAGAGTGGAGCCGGGCAATTGCCGCATTATGACATTTTAGAACTTTGTCAGGCAACGTATTTATATGTCGTTATGGTGACACGGTTTTTCCTTGGGGCGTTTTCCCCCTGCCGCCAAATCCGTCGGAATTCATCAGCCCGAGACGTTCGAGTTGCATCCAGCCTTCAAACTGTTCTGACTGACCTGTCCACAGGTTCGGGTTGCTCGCGACTCTATCGTAATAGCTCCCAAACTCGGCCGGGTCGTGAAAATGCTGTCCCCGCTGTTTCTCGATAAGTGATTTTTCAACGACTTCAGGCAGAAATTTCGTATGCAGCAAAACACCTGACGGAGCATCGGTTCCAGGTCCGTCATAGCCAAAGTTAAGCTGCCTCGGCAGAGCAGAATGACTTGAGTTTACATAGGTATAGCGACGGGACCATCGTATCAGGGGCATCTTGTTCAAAGTCGGCGACCGATGCGGCCTGTCGGAAAAGAAAACTCTCTCGCGCACGCCGCCCTGAACCCACAGATTGCCCATCGGGTTCTGACGCTGGGCACGGTAAGGGCCGCGATCAAACCAGCGCAGCTTGTCGCAGGGATCCGATCCCGGGTCATACGTCAGGTCACCCAATGGTCCTTTTGGATAGAGGTCCAGCATCAGCGCGCCAAAAACCCGGCGGTCCTGATTGTCCAGCCACATGGTCAGATCATGCAGGGATCGGGTGTCGTGATGGGCATAGATCAACAGCTCGTCCGCATCCACAGTGAGGGTCCAATGCCCGTGCCCGTACCGCATTTGCAGCCAGGTCAACCAATCCACTCCAAACCTTGAGGAGCGGTAACTGGACCGGGTTTGCCAAAGTGACACATCAGGCTGGTTCAGAAGGAATTCGGCCGTGCCATCGTCACTGTCATTGTCAACCATCAGAAAATGATCGACACCCATGGCGCGGTAATGCCGAAAGAACCAGGGCAATCGCGTGATTTCATTTCGCACCGTGGTGAAGGCCAGAATGCAACCCGGTGCGATCAGTCGGGTCTTGTCCGACAAGCCGATCAGATCATGCCGACTGCGGAATGAACGCCACAGCAAATGTTTGCGTTTCAGACGCAGGCGGTATTTTTGCAACCAGCCAAGACCCGGTCGCGCCTGTTCACCGCCTGCCGTCATCGGCTATTCATTTCTCGTAGTGGCCGTTTTGATGCCAGCGCCAGGCATCGGCGATCATCGTCTCTAACGTTGACCGTTTCGCCTTCCAACCCAGTTCGGATTCGGCGCGGTCCGACCCCGATACCAATTTGGTGCAGTCACCCGCGCGGCGCGGACCTATGGTGTAAGGGACGGGGCGGTTTGTCACGGATTTGGAATGTTCGATTACTTCCATCACCGAAAACCCAGAACCTGTGCCCAGATTGAAGACCCGGCTTTCCTTTCCGCTTTTCAACCATTCGAGGCCCAGAACATGCGCGTCCACCAGATCGCAGACATGCACGTAGTCGCGAATGCAGGTTCCGTCCGGCGTGTCGTAATCGGTTCCGAATACCGTCAAGCCGTCGCGCTTGCCGTCTATCGCATCCAGCATCAGCGGAACAAGATGCGTTTCGGGGCGATGAAACTCACCGATTTCTCCTTCGGGATCGGCACCTGCGACGTTGAAGTAGCGGAAAATCACGTGATTGAGATCGTGCGCCGCCTCAAAGTCGCGCAGGATGTCCTCGATCGCGCGTTTCGAGGCACCATAGGCGTTCAGCGGCAGTTGCAGGGACTCTTCGTTCAGAACCACGTTGTCCTGATCGCCATAGGTGGCGCATGTGGATGAGAACACGAAGTTCCGGCACCCGGATGCCACGGTCGCTTCGATCAGGTTCAAGGAACCTGAAACATTGTTCGACCAGTATCTGCCCGGCTCGGCCATGGCCTCGCCCACTTGGCTGAGCGCGGCGAAATGCATCACGGCGGCCGGTTGGTACTTGGCAAAAACCTCATTCAGGCGTTCCCGGTCCAGAAGGTCGCCCCGTTCGAACGGGCCGAATTTCACCGCGTCCTGCCAACCTGTGTTCAGGTTGTCGAAAGTGATCGGTACATAGCCTGCGCGCGCCAAGGCCTTGCAGGCGTGCGATCCGATATAACCGGCCCCGCCCGTAACAAGTATGTTCGTCATTCCAACCCCATCGCGGTCATCATCTCTTCGATCTTTGCCACGTCCTGCGGGTTGTTGAGCTCCCAGAACTGGCGTCCCTTGGCCTCAACCTCGACGCAAAGAACCTTGCGACCGTTTTCCATGAAGCGCAATTGCTCCAAGCCTTCGAGCGTCTCCAATGGCCCAGTTGGCCAGCCAGGATAGGCGGCAAGGGCGTCGGGACGGTAGGCATAGACGCCGACATGATGAAAAACAGGCGTTTGATCGGCGCTGGAATAAGTTTCGGACGTGAATGGAATCACTTCTTTCGAGAAATAAAGCGCGCTGTTGTCCGCCCCGAATACCGCAGTTGTTCCACCAACACGACCGTGGCGCCGATCGTTCAAAAGCCCGTTCAGCGCATACCCGTCACAGCGCAAGACGGGTGTGGCGATCTCGGCCCCCGGTGCCTTGTGCAGGCCTTTGATAAGGTCCTCGACAAACCAATGCGGCGTCAAAGGAGCATCGCCCTGCAGGTTCACCACGATGTCGTAAGCGCCGCCAAGGGCTGCGTGCGCCTCGGCGCAGCGCTCTGTACCGTTCGCACAGGTTTCCGAGGTCATGACGACCTCGGCCCCGAATTCTTCGCACACGTCGCGGATTCGGTCGTCGTCTGTGGCCACAACGACCCGATCAACACCGGCGACTGACATTGCGGCGCGCCAACTGCGTTCGATCAGGGTCATCGAGGTTCCCCTGGCACCGGTCAGCGGCACCAGCGGTTTGCCGGGATAGCGGGTCGAGGCGTATCGGGCAGGAATGGCGATCAGAACAGACATCAGGCCTCCTTCAATCCAACACCGGGAGCATAGGCGATGAAGAACGGGTTGGCGTAACCGTCTTTGCCATATGTCAGCGGGCTGTGATCGTCGAACCGCACCACATGGCCGCCTGCGCCGGCCAGAACGGCATGGCCCGCGGCCGTGTCCCACTCCATCGTGCGGCCGACGCGGGGGTAGAGGTCAGCCTCTCCCGTGGCGACAAGGCAGAACTTGAGCGACGAGCCTGCGCTCTTGCTGTCGCGAATGCTGTATTTGTTAATATAATCCTCGGTCGCCTGGTCCCGATGGGACTTGGACGCAACGATCATAAGTGCGGAATTGTCCGGGTTAGAGACTGATATCGGCGTCAGAACACCGGGCGTGTCTTTATCCAATGTGCCAGTTTCTTCCACCGATTTGCCATCGGGTTGCGTATAGAACATGCGCCCGCGGGCGGGGGCGTAAACCACACCTCGGGTCGGAACGCCGTTTTCGACCAATGCAATATTCACTGTGAAATCACCGCGCCGGTTGATGAATTCTTTCGTGCCGTCCAAAGGGTCCACGATCAAAAACGTGTCGCCTTTTTCGGAATGCGATGCTGCCTGTTCTTCGGTCACCAGAAGAATGTCAGGGAAGGCTGCACGCAACCCGGCCGAGATCAGGGCATCTGCCGCTTCGTCCGCTTCGGTCACCGGGCTTGAATCGGATTTGACCTTTACGTCGAAATCGTCTGCCTCATAGATCTGCATGATCTTGTCCCCGGCCTCCAGGGCGAGGCGGCGGATGACAGGGATAAGGGCGTCGTAGGTCACAAAATGCTCCGTTTTCATGGTTTGTTGATCCGAAATCCTGACGGACTTATGCTGTGATGGATACGGAACAGCAAGAATTTCGTGCCAGTTTGAAGGTCACAAAGCAGGAAAGAGCGGTCGAGTGTTTCACTACAAGCGCAATCAGACGCTGTTGGGCGGCGCATTTACCACGGCAGAGCTGGTATTCCATGCGGTGGTGCGCAGCATTCGCGCACAGCATTCGAATGCGGTTCTGGCGATATTGCTGAACATCGTTCAGATCGTTCTTGTGGCCTCGGTCTTTTACCTGATCATGTCTTTCATGGGCGCACGGATCGCCAAGATCAGGGGCGAGTTCATACTTTTCATCCTTTCGGGTGTTTTCCTCTACATGACCCACGTCAAATCGGTCAGCGCCATGTCCGGGGTCGGCAGCGGAAACAACCCGATGATGTTGCATTCACCGATGAATATGGCGGTTACGTTGCTGGCCGCGGCATTTGGAACTCTGTACACGCAACTTGTCTCGATCCTGGTGATCCTGTTCATCTACAGCGTCGCTGTCGCCCCGCTTGAAATTCAGGAACCCGGGGGGGCCTTTGCGATGCTGGTGTTGGCCTGGTTCACAGGTTGCGCGGTCGGAGTGATTTTTCTGGCGCTGAAGCCCTGGTTTCCCAAAGCAGTAACCATCCTCACAAACATATACCGCCGCATGAACATGGTGTTTTCGGGCAAGATGTTTGTCGGCAACGCGCTGGGCGGCTTCATGCTGGGCATGTTCGCTTGGAATCCTTTGTTTCACCTGATTGATCAGTGCCGCGGTTTTGTCTTTCGGAACTACTTTCCCCGCAATTCGAACTGGGAATACGCGCTTTGGGTCGGGATTGTGTTGCTGATGATCGGATTGCTGGCCGAGTTCTATACGCGCAAACAGGTCTCGCAAAGCTGGGACGCGCGCCGTTAGGTCGCCACGCGCAGGGTGAGGTTGATCCGACCCCCCTTGGGCAACAGCCGGGATGATCCGAATCGGATGCGATCCACCCCGTGATACGTCAGCCGCGCGGGGCCGCCCATGATCACCACATCCCCCGAGTTCAGCCAGACTGACTCGGTCTTTCCGCCCCGAGTTGTGTTTCCGATGCGGAACAGCGCATCGTCGCCCAGCGAAACCGAGACAACGGGCCAGGAAAAATCCTCTTCATCCTTGTCCTGATGCATCCCCATCCGGGCTCCTTCACCGTAATAATTGATCAGGCAACAATCCGGCAGCCGGTTCGCTTCGGTCACGTCCTGCCAGATGTTCAGGATAACGCGGGGAATTTCTGGCCACGTCATGCCCTTGGGATGATTGGTCTGATACCTGTAGCCCGCGCTGTCCGACACCCAGCCCAGTTCTCCGGCCGATGTCATGCGGACGGACATCGTCTTGCCAGTCGACGTTGTAGGCCGGAACAAAGGTGCGGCCCTCAGAATCGGGCGCAGCTCTTCGATCAGCGCCGTCTGAGCGGCAACGTTCAGGTATCCTTTCCTGATGTCGAACCCCCGCAAAATCAGCCGCGCCATTCCGGATTCCCCATTCCTTGCCAAATCCTTGCAAAAAAGGCTTCAGATTCCCGAAAACCTGCGTTTCTGAACGCTTGCAGGCTTCTGGTCCCGCCCTTATATACGCCGGGACGCGCGATGGTGTAGTGCCGTCGCGCACATCAGATCGGGGCATGGATGCCATAACGGGTCCCGGCCTCGGGACATCGCCTTGAAGAGAAAGGGATTGCAAAAATGGGAAAAGTAATCGGGATTGACCTCGGAACCACCAACTCGTGTGTGGCCATCATGGACGGCTCGCAGCCGAAGGTCATCGAAAACGCCGAAGGGGCGCGGACAACGCCCTCGATCGTCGCCTTCACCGAAGATGAGCGACTGGTCGGTCAGCCTGCAAAACGTCAGGCGGTCACCAACCCCGACAACACCATCTTTGGCGTCAAGCGCCTGATCGGTCGTCGCGTGGATGATGCAGAAGTCGAAAAAGACAAGAAAATGGTGCCGTATGCCATTGTCGATGGCGGAAATGGCGACGCGTGGGTCGAAGCCCGCGGTGAAAAATACTCCCCAAGCCAGATCTCGGCCTTCACTCTGGGCAAGATGAAGGAAACCGCCGAGAGCTATCTGGGTGAGGAAGTCACGCAGGCGGTCATCACCGTTCCGGCATACTTCAACGACGCTCAGCGTCAGGCCACTAAAGACGCCGGTAAAATCGCCGGTTTGGAAGTGCTGCGGATCATCAACGAACCGACAGCTGCTGCGCTGGCATATGGTCTGGACAAGGAAGACACCCAAACCATCGCGGTTTATGACCTTGGTGGTGGTACCTTCGACGTGACCATTCTGGAAATCGACGACGGCCTATTCGAGGTTAAGTCGACCAATGGTGACACCTTCCTGGGTGGTGAAGACTTTGACATGCGCATCGTCAACTACCTGGCGGAAGAGTTCAAAAAGGAACACGGTGTCGACCTGTCCCAGGACAAGATGGCCCTGCAGCGTCTGAAAGAAGCCGCTGAGAAAGCCAAGATCGAGCTGTCCTCGACCTCGCAGACCGAAATCAACCAGCCGTTCATCTCGATGGGTGCCAACGGTCAGCCGCTGCACATGGTCATGAAGTTGACCCGTGCCAAGCTGGAATCGCTGGTTGGTGACCTGATCAAGAAATCGATGAAGCCGTGCCAGGCCGCTTTGAAAGACGCTGGTCTGTCGCCTTCGGACGTGGATGAGGTTGTTCTAGTCGGTGGTATGACCCGGATGCCGAAAGTGATCGAAGAGGTCACCAAGTTCTTCGGCAAAGAGCCGCACAAAGGCGTGAACCCGGACGAAGTGGTTGCCATGGGCGCCGCGATTCAGGCCGGTGTTCTGCAGGGCGACGTCAAGGACGTGGTTCTGCTGGACGTGACCCCGCTGTCGTTGGGCATCGAGACACTGGGTGGCGTGTTCACCCGTCTGATCGACCGCAACACCACGATCCCGACCAAGAAGTCTCAGGTCTTCTCGACCGCCGAGGACAACCAGAACGCCGTGACCATCCGCGTGTTCCAGGGTGAGCGTGAAATGGCCTCGGACAACAAGATCCTGGGTCAGTTCAACCTCGAGGACATTCCGCCGGCACCGCGCGGTATGCCTCAGATCGAGGTGACCTTCGACATCGACGCCAATGGCATTGTCTCGGTTTCGGCCAAAGACAAAGGCACCGGCAAAGAGCAGAAGATCACCATCCAGGCATCGGGCGGTTTGTCGGACGAAGACATCGAAAAGATGGTCAAGGACGCCGAGGAAAACGCCGAGGCCGACAAGCAGCGCAAAGAGCTGGTCGAAGCCAAGAACCAGGCGGAAAGCCTCATCCATTCGACCGAAAAGTCGATGGAAGAGCATGCCGACAAGGTCGACCCGACCACCATCGAAGCTATCGAGCTGGCGATTGCCGCGCTGAAGGACGAGCTGGAAACCGAGAATGCCGACAAGATCAAGTCGGGCATCCAGAACGTCACCGAAGCCGCGATGAAGCTGGGCGAGGCCATC
Source organism: Ruegeria sp. HKCCD6647-2 (assembly GCF_057221075.1). Classification (NCBI taxonomy): domain Bacteria; kingdom Pseudomonadati; phylum Pseudomonadota; class Alphaproteobacteria; order Rhodobacterales; family Roseobacteraceae; genus Ruegeria; species Ruegeria sp. HKCCD6647-2. Next base: position 406,204 of record NZ_JBWVBD010000001.1, read on the forward strand.
TATAAGGCGCAAGCCGAAGAGGCCGAAGATGAGCCGGCAGCGGCGGATGCAGCACCTGGTGATGACGACATTGTCGACGCCGAGTTCGAAGACCTCGACGACGACAAGCGCGCCTAACGCGAACACGGTTTCCGGCGGGTCCAGACAGGTCCCGCCGGGACAGCATTCACCATGCAGTCCGCGGTCCTTGAACCTCCCTTTGGCACTTACGCTCTTTCACATCGGATGGAAACATTGCGCCGGTGGTCAGAAGTCATGCCGCGTCAATGGATGTCGTCCGGGATTCGCAGGCTCATAATGGCGAGTCGGAACGAGCCTTACGACGTCGAAGTGTTCGGAGGGCAGAAATGCCGCCTGTACCCTTCGGACAACTGGGCAGAGAGGCGCGTTATCACGGGCACTCAGTTCTTCGATCCCGATGAACGACGACTGCTGGCTGATCATGTATCGCAAAGCTCGGGCGACTATGTCTTTGTCGATGCCGGAGCGAATGTCGGTCTTTATACGCTATGGGTCAGATCGGTCGTGCAAGGGTTGGGGCGCAATCTCAGAGCTTTGGCCGTGGAACCGGACCCGGTCAACAAGGCAAGGCTTGCGACCAATCTGGCTGCAAACGCTGCCACCGAGGTGACCCATTGCGATCAGGCCTTGTCTGACAAACCGGGTGAGGTTTGGTTCGAGTCCTCGAACCTGGGGGACAGAGGACATGCCAAAGTTACCGATGCCGGGGACCTGAGCGTGAATGCTGTCCCATTGCTGGACGCAATGCACGACGCGGGTTTGACCAGAGTCGATGCAATGAAGATGGATATTGAGGGTCAGGAAACCCGCGTTTTACAGGCCTTTTTCGAAGACGCACCGGGCGGGATCTGGCCAGATCTGCTGCTGGTTGAAATCAAGCACTCGGATGATGGGCTTGCCCAGGTCTTGAATAAGGCGGGTTACGTGGCCAGCTTTGCAAACAACACCAATGGCGTGTACAGGCTCAGTGAAAGCAACGCACCCGGCGGCACGAAGGAATAACAAATGTCAAAGCGCGACTATTACGAAGTGCTCGGCGTGTCCAAGGGCGCTTCGTCGGATGAAATAAAAAAGGGCTTTCGCAGGAAGGCCAAGGAATTGCATCCGGACCGCAACAAGGACAACCCGGATGCAGAGGCTCAGTTCAAGGAAGCGAACGAAGCCTATGACGTGCTGCGCGACGCGGACAAGAAGGCTGCCTATGACCGCTTCGGCCATGCCGCGTTCGAGAACGGCATGGGCGGAAGTGGAGGACGGCCGGGCGGCGGATTCGGTCACGGTGACTTCTCCAGCGCGTTTTCGGATGTGTTTGACGACCTGTTCGGCGACTTCATGGGCGGTCAGCGCGGCGGTGGCGGACGCCGGGCCGCGCGTGGGTCCGACCTGCGCTATAACCTGCGGGTGACACTGGAAGAGGCATATGCCGGCCTTCAAAAGACCATAAATGTTCCTACGGCTGTGGCCTGTTCCTCGTGCGAAGGAACCGGGGCTGAAGGCGGCGTGGAACCCACGGCTTGTCCAACCTGTTCGGGCATGGGTAAGGTCCGGGCGCAACAGGGCTTTTTCACCGTGGAACGCACCTGCCCAACCTGTTCGGGCCTGGGGCAGATCATCAAGAATCCGTGCAAATCCTGCAAGGGTGCAGGCCGTGTCGAGAAAGAGCGTGCGCTGTCCGTGAACATTCCCGCCGGTGTCGAAACCGGTACCCGCATTCGCCTTGCGGGCGAGGGCGAGGCCGGGATGCGCGGTGGCCCTCCGGGTGATCTGTACATCTTTGTCGAGGTGTCCGAGCACAAGCTGTTCGAACGTGACAGTGTAAACCTCTATTGCCGCGTGCCGGTCAGCATGGCCAAGGCCGCGCTGGGCGGGTCGATCGAGGTGCCGACCATTGATGGCGGCCGAGGCCGTGTTCAAATCCCGGCAGGCAGCCAGTCCGGGCGCCAAATGCGGCTGCGCGGAAAGGGCATGCCTGCCCTGCGCGGTGGTGGTGTCGGGGACATGTTCATCGAATTGGCGGTGGAAACTCCGGTCAATCTGACGAGCCGTCAGAAAGAGTTGCTTCGCGAGTTTGACGATCTGGGCGAAGATAACCATCCGGAATCCAAAAGCTTTTTCTCGTCCGTCAAGTCTTTTTGGGACGGTATGAAAGGCTGACCCAGCACTCAATTGCACAACAAAGAGCCGGTCCCGTGGACCGGCTCTTTTCATTTCATAAGTCCAGTTTTTTGTCGGCTGCGCCAAATTGGCCCTTGAATCCGGATGAGACCCCTGAAATTTTGCACGTGAACCGTTGGGGTGCCCCGCCTGGGGGCTGAGAGGCGCGAATGCGCTAACCCATCGAACCTGATCCGGGCAATACCGGCGTAGGGAACGGTCTTACAGTATGCTGACGGCATACCGACGTTTTCCATGCCCGTTGCCCAAAAGATGTTGGAGCAACGACATGGTGCCAATCGCGCTGACAATTGCAGGATCGGACAGCGGCGGAGGGGCCGGCATACAGGCCGATCTCAAGGCGATGTCTGCACTGGGCGTTTACGGCGCTAGCGTCATCACCGCCGTAACGGCTCAGAACACGCAGGCAGTGACCGCTGTGCACAGCATACCGCTGGATATGGTCGCAGATCAGATCGCGGCCGTACTGAGCGATTTGGACGTGCGCACGGTCAAGATCGGGATGCTTGCCACACCCGAAATCATCCAAACTGTGGCAGCGTCTTTGGCCAGTTTCCCGGGACCGGTCGTGATCGACCCCGTAATGGTTGCCAAATCCGGCGATGCACTGCTGGCGGACGCCGCTGTTTCAACGCTTCGGGACGTGCTGCTGTCGATGGCCACGGTTCTGACGCCCAACCTGCCAGAGGCCGCCCGCTTGCTGGACAGTCACCCAGCTGAGTCCGTCGCCGAGATGATCGATCAAGGTAAGGCGCTGTGCGGGATGGGGCCTCGGTCCGTTCTTATGAAAGGCGGGCACGGGGCGGGTGATGTTTGCCACGATCTTCTCGTCGACCAGTCGGGCTCGGTGACGGAATACCGGGCGCCGCGTCACGTCACCAAAAACACGCACGGCACGGGCTGCACTTTGTCGTCCTCCATTGCCGCAGGTCTCGCTAAGGGGCACTGCGTGACCGATGCAGTTGCGGATGCTCATGCCTATTTGCAGACGGCCATTGTGCGTGCGGACGAGTTGCAGGTGGGTCAGGGTCAGGGGCCGGTTCACCACTTTCATCAGGTATGGTCCGCGTGACGGTCTGGTCGGTTATAGGGTCCGGTGTCGCCGGTCTTGCGGTCGCATCCGAGCTGGTCTCGCGCGGCGCCAAGGTTCAGGTGTTTGACCCCGCAGGACCTCCGGCGGCGCACGGCTGTTCCTGGTGGGCCGGAGGGATGTTGGCGCCGTGGTGCGAAAACGAGACCGCCGAGGAACCCGTTCTGCGGCTGGGTCAGGCTGCAATCGGCTGGTGGGCCGCGCGCACGCAGGTTCAGCGGCGCGGCACGTTGGTTGTGGCCAATGCCCGTGACCTGCCCGATTTGCGTCGATTTGCACGCCGTACGGAAGGGTACTCCGAGATCGATCGAGAAAAACTTGCCCTGTTAGAGCCTGATTTACATGGATTCAACAAAGGTCTGTTTTTCGATGGTGAAGCGCACCTGAATCCCCGGCGGGCCCTTTTGGATGTCTATCGACGGCTCGAGACTCTGGGTGTTAGTTTTCACCGTAAACCTGCCCCGGCTCGGTTGGAGAACGCAATTGATTGCCGCGGTCTGCACGCGCGGGACACGCTGCACGATCTGCGCGGCGTAAAGGGCGAGATGCTGGTGATCCGTTGCAAGGATGTGACCTTGAACAGGCCGGTGCGACTGCTGCATCCGCGCATACCTCTTTATGTCGTACCGCGCGCGGACGGCGTCTTCATGCTGGGCGCGACGATGGTCGAAGCCGAGGACAGCAGCCGTATCACAGCCCGCTCCATGCTGGAGCTACTCAGCGCGGCCTATGCGCTCAATCCCGCTTTCGGAGAGGCCGAAGTGCTGGAAATCGGCGTCGATCTGCGCCCTGCATTCCCCGATAACCTGCCGCGCATCCGGCGGTTGGGGCGAACAATCTACGCAAACGGGCTTTATCGCCATGGCTACCTGCTTGCCCCGGCGTTGGCTCAGGGTGTGGCCGATCTGGCACTGGAAAACAATTATTCGGAGTTTGTCGATGAAGATCGTGCTTAACGGAGAACCCAGGGATGTTCAGGCCGGGACTCTTTCGGATCTGCTTACGGAATGCGGGTTCTCTGGCCGCGTGGCGACAGCTGTGAACAAGGAATTCGTGCCGTCCAGTCTGCGCATCGCTCAAAAGCTTGCCGAAGGGGATCGGGTCGAGATTGTCGCGCCGATGCAGGGGGGGTGAGGATGAAACCCTTTTATGGTGTCGAACTGCCCAACCCGTTGATGCTGGGCACCGCGCAATACCCGAGCCCGGCCATCCTTGAGCGCGCGTTTCGCGAAAGCGGGGCCGCTGTTGCGACCGTGTCCCTGCGCCGGGAATCAGGCGGAGGCCAGACTTTCTGGCGCATGATCCGCGACTTGGGTGTCCGCATTCTGCCAAACACGGCCGGGTGCCACACGGTGAAGGAAGCTGTCACCACAGCCCAAATGGCGCGTGAGGTTTTTGAAACGCCGTGGATAAAACTCGAACTGATCGGCCACTCCGACAGCCTGCAACCGGACGTGTTTCAACTGGTCGAGGCCGCACACATCCTGACCGAGGATGGGTTTCAGGTGTTTCCCTACACAACCGATGACCTGATCGTTGGCGAACGCCTGCTTGAGGCCGGATGCGAGGTTCTGATGCCCTGGGGCGCGCCAATCGGGTCGGGGCGCGGTCTGAGCAACGAATATGCACTGCGCGCGATGAGGGCGGAATTCCCCGATACACCTCTGGTCATCGACGCGGGGATCGGTCTGCCGAGTCACGCTGCCCACGCGATGGAGCTGGGATTTGACGCAGTTCTTCTGAACACAGCGGTCGCACGGGCCGGTGATCCGGTGGTTATGGCTCAGGCGATGGTCAAGGCTATTGAAGCCGGGAAACTGGCCTATCGCGCCGACCCGATCCAACAGCGCGATATGGCTGTGGCATCCACTCCGGTCATCGGGAAGGCGTTCCTGTCATGATCCTTGACCGGTTTTATCCGATCTTCGATCACGCCGACTGGCTGCGGCGGATGTTGCCCCTGGGCATCAAACTTGTGCAGTTGCGTGTAAAGGACCAGCCCGAGGACTTGGTACGCGAACAAATCGCCATTTCACGCGATCTGTGTCGCTGGCACGGCGCCGTTCTGGTGGTGAACGACCACTGGCAACTAGCCATTGATCTGGGGTGCGACTGGATCCACCTGGGGCAGGAGGATCTGGACGACGCCGACCTGAAAGCCATTCGAAAAGCGGGTCTAAATATGGGCGTTTCCACTCACGACAACGAAGAGCTTGAGCGCGCGCTTTCCTTGGATCCGGATTATGTCGCCTTGGGACCGGTCTATCCGACGATCCTGAAAAAGATGAAATGGCACGAACAAGGCTTGCCACGCGTGACGGAGTGGAAGGCGCGTATCGGCGATATCCCACTGGTCGGAATCGGCGGTATGAGTGTTGAACGCGTTGCGGATGTGCTTGCCGCCGGGGCGGACATCGTATCGGTCGTGACCGACATCACGCTAAGCCCGGAGCCAGAAGCCCGAGTGCGGCAATGGATCGAGGTAACGCGATGAGCCGTTACGCTCGTCAGTTATTGCTGCCCGAGGTGGGGGTCGCGGGACAGGCGCGACTGTCTTCCGCCTGCGTCCTGGTGGTTGGTGCAGGGGGGCTGGCCTCGTCGGTTCTGCCATTGCTAGCCGGTGCCGGTATTGGTCGGATCACGATTGTGGACAATGATACTGTCGATGCGTCGAACCTGCACCGCCAGACGTTGTTTACCGAGGCGGATTGTGGTCGCTTCAAGGCCGAAGTTGCCGCTGATCGTTGCCGTGCGCTGAATGGCGAGATCGAGGTTGTTGACCGAAATCAGGCTCTAACGAGTGGAAATGCCCGCACATTGGTCACATGGTCGGACGTGATCCTTGACTGCGCGGACAGCTATGCCGTCAGTTACATCCTCTCGGACACGTGCCTGGAACAGGACAAACCGCTGATCAGCGCGTCGGTTCTTGGGTTATCGGGTTATGCGGGCGGCTTCTGCGGCAGCGCCCCTTCGTTGCGGGCCTTGTTTCCGGACGCGCCGGACAACAATACCAGCTGCGCTTCCGCAGGTGTGCTTGGCCCCGTCGTGGCCGTGATTGGCGCGACGCAGGCACAGATGGCTTTGAACCTTATCCTTAAGGTGGAGCCATCACCACTGGGCCAGTTGATTCAATATGATGCCCTCACCCTGCGTAGTAATGGATTCCGGTTTGACAACGCACCAGAACCGGACAGTTGTTTTCGCTTCCTGTCTGCCAACCAACTGACCGAAACGGACCAGATTATCGAGTTGCGCGGCACAGACGAGGCGCCAATCCCGGCCCATCCGGATGCCAAACGGGTATCGCAGGAACACCTCAAAGAACTGGACCCTAATCAGGGCGAAAGACTGGTGCTGTGCTGCGCCACGGGTCTGCGCGCGTGGCGCGCGGCCGAACGCATTCAACCGGATTGGCCGGGCGAGATCGTCCTCGTTGCGGCTTCAACCTCGTGAACAGAAGGAAACGCGAGCAATGAGAAAACTGATCACAACCCTTGCCTTGCTGGCCGCCGTGCCGGCCTCGGCCGACGACAAGATGACCGTGCTTCTGGACTGGTTCGTCAATCCCGATCATGGTCCGATCATCATCGCGCAGGAAAACGGGTACTTCGCGGATGCAGGGTTGGAGGTGGAAATCGTCCCGCCCGCCGATCCGTCCGCGCCACCGCGCCTGGTTGCTGCGGGACAGGCTGATCTGGCGGTTTCCTACCAGCCGCAGTTGCACCTGCAAATCCACGAAGGCTTGCCATTGAAACGTGTGGGCACGCTGGTGGCCACGCCTTTGAATTGCCTGCTGGTGCTGGAAGATGGGCCGATCCAAACATTGGCGGATCTCAAGAGTAAAAAAGTAGGCTTTTCGGTTGCGGGTGTTGAAGAGGCCGTCCTGACCGCAATGCTGAACACGCATGACGTGGCGCTGGACGATATCGAGATGATCAACGTCAACTTCTCGTTGTCGCCGTCGCTGATGACCGGTCAGGTGGATGCCGTGATCGGAGCATTTCGCAATTTCGAACTGAACCAGATGGATATTGAAGGTGTTGCGGGTCGTTGTTTCTATGTCGAGGAAGAAGGCGTGCCGCCCTATGACGAACTGATCTATGTCGCCAATTCCGACAGAATGGACACGGACAAGATCGCAAGATTTCTGGCCGCGACCGAGAAAGCCACCCAATTCATGGTAAACAACCCGGAAAAAAGCTGGGAGATCTTCTCGGCCACCTCTCCGGAACTGCAGGATGAGCTGAACGCGCGCGCCTGGGTCGACACTTTGCCGCGTTTTGCGTTGCGTCCGGCGGGGTTTGATGCAGGTCGATATGCGCGGTTCGAAGAATTCCTCAAGGACAGCGGCATGATCGACAGCATCAACCCGGTCAGCGCCATTACATTAGACGTGACCGCGCAATGAGTGAATACGGCAAAGCCTTCGCGCTGATGCGCGATGCGGCGCAGGGCCCGTGGCGGGAGTATACCCGCCACGCTTTTGTCGAAGGTATGAAGGATGGCTCGTTGCCGCGCGCGGCGTTTCTGCACTATCTGCGACAAGACTATGTGTTCCTGATCCACTTTTCACGTGCCTGGGCGCTCGCTGTGGTGAAATCGGAAACGCATGAAGAGATGTTGGCTGCCTCGCGCACGGTGAACGGGCTGATCAGCGAAGAGATGAAGCTGCATATCGGTATTTGCGAGGCAGAGGGTATCGCACAGGAACAATTGTTCGCCACCCCGGAACGGGCTGAGAATCTGGCCTATACGCGATATGTGCTCGAAGCAGGCTATAGCGGTGATTTGCTGAACCTGCTGGCGGCCCTTGTCCCCTGCGTCATGGGATATGGAGAAATCGGAAAGCGTCTGTCTGCTGAATCTACGTCCGAGACCTATCGCGACTGGATCGACGCCTATGCCAGCAAAGACTATCAGGACGCGTGTCGTTCCGTGGGGCGCTTGCTGGATTCGGCTCTATCGCGGCGGATTGGGGCGGATTTCCGGACGGCGCCGCGTTGGGACCGCCTGTGCCAGACCTTTCGCACTGCAACAGAGCTCGAGGTCAATTTCTGGCAAATGGGTCTGACACCTTGACCACGGCGCCCGAACTGACGATCAGCGGCCAGGCCAAAATCGAATGCGCGCCATTGTTCGCGCCGTTGACCCTGACGATCGGCGCAGGGCAGTGGACATGCTTGCTGGGTGGTTCGGGCGTCGGGAAAACCACTGTTTTACGATTGATCGCCGGGTTGGAAACCGGTGCGCGATTCACCGGAACCATTGCCGCGAATGACCGGCAACCGATTGCGAAACGCGTCGCTTATATGGCGCAGGACGATCTGCTGCTGCCATGGGCGACTGTGGCGCAGAATATTTCGCTGGGGGCGAGACTGCGAGGCGAACCGATTGATCTTGAACGGCGCGATCTTCTGATCGGGCGGATGCGATTGCGCGACCACATGAACAAGAAACCGGCCGAGCTTTCAGGTGGTCAGCGACAGCGCGTGGCCCTGGCCCGTACTCTGATGGAAGACCGCCCGATCGTTTTGCTGGACGAACCATTCTCGGCCCTCGATGCACGTACCCGCGCGGACATGCAGGATCTGGCGGCCGAGCTCCTGCGGGGCCGCACCGTTTTGCTGGTGACGCATGATCCCGGCGAGGCCGCGCGTCTGGGCCAGACCATCGTTGTCATGACACCGGGCGGGCTGACGTCCTGTCGGTCTCCGCGCGCACCTGCGCCGCGCAAGGTTGACGACCTTGAAACGTTGGAAACACAGGGATCGCTTTTGCGACTACTGCGGGCGACTGCGGAATGAGGCACTTGTCCGGTCTTGCCGCGACGCTCTTCGCGCTCGCCATCTGGCAGGGCGTCGTCACCCTGACCGGCCTGCCCAAATTCATCCTCCCGGGACCGGGGGTTGTGGCCGAGACCTGGTGGCAGAACCGCTGGGTCGTTGCCGAACATACATGGATCACCGCGGTCGAAGTGGTGATCGGTCTGGCCTGCGGTACTGTTCTGGGCGTGATCACAGCCCTGCAGCTGGCCAGTTCGCGGGCCGCGCGAGTGCTGGTTCAACCGATGCTGGTGTTCACGCAAGCCCTTCCTGTGTTTGCTCTTGCGCCGTTGTTGACGCTTTGGCTGGGTTACGGGCTGTGGTCCAAGGTTGCGATGGCTGTCCTGATAATCTACTTCCCGATCACCTCGTCCTTCTTTGACGGGCTGATGCGAACGCCGCCGGGCTATCTGGATCTGGCACGCACGATGCAGGCCAGCCGCCGCACGGTTCTGTGGCACATCCGCATTCCCGCCGCCTTGCCTTCGCTGGCTTCGGGGATGCGGCTTGCGGCGGTATACGCGCCGATTGGGGCGGTGATCGGCGAATGGGTCGGGTCCTCACAGGGTTTGGGTTATCTGATGCTGCTGGCAAATGGTCGCGCCAAGACCGATCTGATGTTTGCCGCGATGCTGACGCTGGGTGTATTTTCCATCTTGCTGCACATGATCGTTCGGCGCGCGACGGCGGGGATGGCGGGCGAAAACCGTTAACCATTCAGAAACCGATTCTGCGTCAGGATATGGCCATGACACAGGATGCCTTTGCCGAAGCCCCCATGCTGTTTGACACGGACGAAGCTCCGGCGCAGCCGCTGCCGTCGGGTCGGTTACCCTCCTACATCAAAGACCACCGGCGGCGGCTGCGCGAACGGTTCATGGCGGGCGGTTCTGCGGCGATGCCGGATTACGAATTGCTGGAGCTTGTCCTGTTCCGCTCGATCCCGCGTCAGGATGTGAAACCGCTGGCGCGGGCATTGATGGATGCGTTCGGCGATTTCAACCGTGTTCTGACTGCGCCCGAGGAACGGTTGCGGCAGATCAAGGGCGTTGGAGACACTGTGATCACCGACCTAAAGATTCTCGAGGCCTGCGCGCATCGGATGGCGCGCGCGCGGGTGATGCAGCGGCATGTGATCTCGGGCTGGGTTGCCCTTCTGGATTATTGCCACACGACGATGGCACATCGAGAGATTGAGCAGTTCCGGGTCTTTTACCTGGACCGTAAGAACGTGCTGATTGCGGATGAGGAACAGGCCAAGGGCACAGTGGATCACGTTCCCGTCTACCCGCGCGAAGTTGCAAAACGCGCGCTTGAGCTGAACGCGTCTGCCCTGATTCTGGTGCATAACCACCCATCAGGTGATCCGACGCCGTCGCAATCGGATATCGATATGACCAACCGCATTCAGGATGCCTGCACGGCATTGGGATTGACGTTGCACGATCACCTGATCATCGGGAAATCGACCGAGCTCAGCTTCCGATCGCAGGGGTATCTCTGACGGCTATTGAACCCAGACTTCGACCCTGCGATTGGCCTTCCGACCCCATTCCGTGTCATCGCAGGCCATCGGCATGGCTTCACCAAACCCGTCGACAGCGATCTCGACCGTATCGGGAACAGAGGTTTCAATTGCCGCAAGAACTGCATTTCGCACCGTTTTCGCGCGGAGTTGGGAAATCCGCTGGTTTGCGGCGGCTGCACCATGACCATCGCTAAAGCCAACAAAGGTCAACTTGCGCGCGTCGAAGGCACCGGATTCCAGCGCCTGCGCCAGTTGCAGGATATTCGACCGCGACTGCGCGTCCGGTCTTGATGAGCCAGGTTCGAACCGGAAAGACAAGGACAGGCGCGCCATGGGCCGCAGCGTTTCGATCATGCGCTGCAACTCGTCAAGGCCAACCTCGGACCCGCCCGACGCGATGGCGTTGGCCAGACGATTCCCCTGCACGCCAAGGCCCTCGGTTTCCGGTGCCTGATCCACGAATCCGGCCTGGCGAATAACCGATTGCGCCGGAGAACTCTGGGCATAGGCCAGAAACTGGCGCGCAATCTTCGGCAACCGGCGCGCAGGCAGATACAGAAACATCGGTGATGTCAGCGGGTAATCCTCGGTCTTGATCGACTGTCGTGTCGCTGCCATTGCGTGTCCGCATCCGCCGGTCAGAGGTAATGCTCGCCCGCCGCCAATATCGGCCCGGCTGGCGATACCGATGCCGAAGGGATCGTCAGCGACATTGCGCACCAGCGCCCCGTATCGTTCGTGTCGCGTTGCGGCTTCGGCCAGGGGAACATCCGCCTGCGCCAGTAGCTGCGCCTCGATCCCCTGTGCCAACCCTGACCCGGCATTCGGCACATGCAGGGTAATCGGCGCATCCGGTCCACCCAGTTCAGACCAGTTGCTGATCTCACCCGACAGAACGCGTGCCAGATCGACCAGCGAAATCTGCCGGACAGGATTGTCCGCAGCCACAATCGGTACCATGGCGTCCAGGGCGACGACGCGCGACCGGCGCACCTGCCTCAGATCGCCATGGCCGGCTGCATGCGCTGCCTCGCTCTCTTCCTGCCGGATCTCGCGCAAAGCCATGACGATGTCGGCCTCATTTGCAATCAGTTCGGCAAAGCCCTGATCCGTGTTGCCGACACGAAACCGCAGGCGCGCCAATGGGGCTTTTCGGTCGGGCTGGTGCAACTCATACACGAATCCTGCCGGCGGTTCGTGGATCGGAGTCGCGGTCAGACCTTCCTGTCGCGCAAAGCCAACGACCAACGCGGGCAGAATGGTTTCGGCCATGACCGATGATCCTGAGAATGTGACCTCGGCCACGAAATCAATAAGGTTCGGACAGGCGAGACCATCGCATGTAACGCCCGAGCCATCGACAGTCAGCTCTCCGAATTGCGTGTCGACACGGTAGAATTCGCCATCATATCCAAGGAGATTTCCGGTGATCTCGACCTTGCCGTCATGCGAGGTCAGGGTGATATCCTGCGCCTGTGCGCTGCCTGCAAAGGCCGCGCAAAACAGCGCGGTCGCCGCCAATCGGGAAAATGTCATTCGAAAGCCGAGCCTGCCTGCCGTTTATTTGGCCGCGATTGTCAGGTCTTCCAGCAGATTATTCAACACCAGAAACTCACCGGCGCGGGAACAGTCCGGGAGTGTCAGCGACAGGTCACGCGACTTGAGTGCGGCGTCGCCGCGCAGCTCCAGCGCCTGTACGCTCAGATTGCGACCGCAATTGGCCTCGGTCACTTCGGCCTCGACGCTCAGTTCGATTGTGCCGGCATCTTCCGAGGATGTTTTGGGGAAGGAATAGACCTGCACGTTGCGGGCCGTGGCAATTTCCGCCTGACCCAGTTGAACCATTGTTCCGGCACCATCGGCGTCGGAGTTCGCCCAGACATGCCCGGTCTGCCCATAGCTTGCGCCAAACTCCAACGCATGCAGCTGAAGGTCGGTCTGGCCTTGCCATTGCAAGGCGACCCGGTCGAATTCCCTGATATCAGGGACGTGAGTGGTGGCGACCGTGCCGTTCTTGTCTTCAAGAGAAATCAGAAAAATGGCGTATTCGGATAGTGCGGGAACAGTCAGGTCAACGGCGCCGCGTGCGTCGGTTATGGCAGTAAAGGTCAGACCGCTGTGATGGATTTCGATCGCCGAGTTTTCGTGGCAGGGGGCCTTGATTTTCAGCCGCGCGTTGGCATCGGGCGCAGCGGACGCCCGCGCGCTGACCTGGCAACTCCTCCGGGCCTGCGGTTCTACGCGGGATGGTATGAAAGACGTCCTCGGAAAATCAGTGGCGGTTTTGCCCGGACTGGGGGAAGAGGTCAGCACGATAGCTTCGATCGCGCCCAGGGTCGACGCTTGCCCGGTGACATTGGCCACCTGTTCGGACCCCTGAGCAGCATTCCGCTGCGCCGCCGGGCCGTATTGCATCAAATATCCGATGGCCAGGGCGCAGGCAACGGTACCGCCCATGGTCACGTAGTTTCTTACGACAAACAAGACACCCTCCCCAGTTGAAGGAGCGAGTCGGACTTTCGTTAACAATCGCGGCTTAATTGTGGCAGACAGGCGGAGTCATTGTGTTCCAATGCAGGCCGCCTCAGGTCAGGCGGCCATGACAATGCTTGAATTTCTTTCCGGACCCGCAGGGGCATTTGTCATTGCGTGACGGGTTTCCCCAGGTCAAAGGATCGTCCTCGACAAATCCGGGCAGCGGATCGCCCGAAGCGTCGGCCTCGGCCATGGCTTCGGCGCGGTTTGTCGCCTGATCAACAGCCTGTTGTGCCTGAGCCTGCTGCGCTGCCATCTGCGCCAGCATCTCCTTCTGTTCGTCCTCTGTCAGAGGGCGCACGCGTGACAGCTGCTGCGTGACGGTCTCGCGCAGGCTGTCCAGCATGCTTTCGAACAATTGGAAACTTTCGTTCTTGTATTCGTTCAATGGGTCGCGCTGGGCGTAGCCACGAAATCCAACAACCGAACGCAGGTGTTCCAACGTCAGAAGATGCTCGCGCCATTTGCTGTCGATGGTTTGCAGCAGTACCTGTTTTTCGATGTTGCGCATGTTTTCAGGACCAAAGGCGACAGCCTTCTGGGCCATCATTTCGTCCGCTGCCTTGACCAGACGCTCTCGGATCTGTTCGTCGTCCACGCCTTCTTCGGCAGCCCAGTCCTGAACGGGAACGTCGATGGACAGCTTGTCTTTGACCGCTTCGTGCAGACCGTCCGTATCCCACTGATCGGCGTAGGATTTCGGAGGCATGTATTCGTCGATCAGATCGTCGATCACCTGTTCGCGCATGTCCGAAACGATCTCGGACAGATCGTCTGCCGACATGATCTCGCGTCGCTGGCTGAAGATTACCCGACGCTGATCGTTCATGACGTCGTCGAATTTCAGAACGTTCTTGCGCATGTCGAAGTTGCGGCCTTCGACCTTGGATTGTGCCCGTTCCAGCGACTTGTTCACCCAGGGGTGGATGATCGCTTCGCCCTCTTTCATGCCAAGCGTGGTCAGCACCTTGTCCAGTCGTTCCGAGCCGAAGATGCGCATCAGGTCGTCTTCGAGACTTAGGTAGAATACAGTGCGACCCGGGTCACCCTGACGGCCGGAACGGCCGCGCAGCTGGTTGTCGATGCGGCGGCTTTCATGGCGTTCCGAGGCCATCACATAAAGACCACCGGCCTCAAGCACTTTCTGCTTCTCCTCGGCGTGGCGGGCTTCCTCTTCGGCGCGCAGCTGAGCCGGATCGGCTTCGGGGTTTTCGGCCAGTGCCTTCAGAACCTTCATCTCGACATTGCCGCCCAGTTGAATGTCAGTGCCGCGACCTGCCATGTTGGTGGCGATGGTCACCGCGCCAAACCGGCCCGCATCGGCAACGATCTGCGCCTCTTGTTCATGTTGACGCGCGTTCAGAACGTTGTGTTGGATGCCTTCTTTGGTCAGCAACTGGCTGAGCAGTTCAGACTTCTCGATCGAGGTGGTTCCCATCAGAACCGGCTGGCCCTTGTCCTGCGCCTTCTTGGTCTCTTTGATCATCGCGCCGTATTTCTCGATGGCCGTGCGATAGACCTGATCATCCTCGTCGATACGGGCAATCGGCTTGTTGGTCGGCACCTCGACGACGCCCAGACCGTAGATTTCCTGAAATTCCTCGGCCTCGGTCAGGGCCGTGCCGGTCATGCCGCCCAGCTTGTCGTACAGGCGGAAGTAATTCTGGAAGGTCACACTGGCCAGAGTTACGTTCTCGGGCTGGATCTGCACGCCTTCCTTGGCTTCGATGGCCTGATGCAGACCTTCGGACAGGCGACGGCCGGGCATCATGCGGCCGGTGAATTCGTCGATCAGAACCACGTTGCCGTCGCGGACGATGTAATCCTTGTCGCGCTGAAACAGTTTATGCGCGCGCAGGCCCTGGTTGACGTGGTGCACAACGGTAGTGCTTTCCGGGTCATAGAGCGAATGGCCCTCGGGGATCAGACCGGCATCCAGCAACTGAGCTTCCAGAAATTCGTTTCCCTCATCCGTGAAGGTCACGTTGCGGGATTTTTCGTCCAGCGTGTAGTGATCCTCGCCCAACGAGGGGATCAGCGCATCGATGGTCGTGTACAACTCGGACCGGTCCTGCGACGGACCCGAGATGATAAGCGGTGTCCGCGCCTCGTCGATCAGGATCGAGTCGACCTCATCGACAATCGCGTAGTTGTGGTATTTCTGATAAACCTCGTTCAGATCCGCCTTCATATTGTCGCGCAGATAGTCGAATCCTAGCTCGTTATTGGTCGCATAAGTAATGTCACACGCGTAGGCGGCCTTTTTCTCGGCATCCGGCTGGCCCGACCAGATCACGCCCGTGGTCATGCCCACGGCGCTGAACACTTTGCCCATCCATTCCGCATCGCGCTTGGCCAGATATTCGTTCACGGTCACCACGTGAACGCCCTTGCCCGTCAGCGCATTCAGATAGGCGGGGAGGGTCGCGACCAGCGTCTTGCCCTCGCCCGTTTTCATTTCCGAGATGTTGCCCTGATGCAGAAAAGCGCCGCCCATCAACTGAACGTCAAAGGCGCGCAGACCCAGCGCGCGTTTGGCGCCTTCGCGGACATTGGCAAAGGCCTCAATCAGCAGGTCATCCAGGCTTTCACCGTCCAGCGCGCGTTTGCGCAGTTCGGCAGTCTTCTCAATCAGACCCTCATCCGACAGTTTTTCGAACTCTGGCTCAAGCGCGTTGATCTTGTCGATCAGGGGGCGGGTCGCCTTGATCTTGCGGTCGTTCGGTGTTCCGAACACCTTTTTGGCGAGCGTTCCGAGTCCCAGCATGTTCACTCCAGCGGATCTGTTCTTGTCTTGGTTGCGACAGGCTTGCCCACCTTGCGCGCAACCCATAGATACGGGGGGTGAAAGGCGGCCCTGTCCAAGGCTTCAAAGCGATGTAAGCGGCAGGTTCTGAAGTGTCAACGCTGCGCCCTGTCGCGGCAAAGAAATAGGATGATTCCATGCCCAAAGGCCTCACTTTTCTGCCATCGCTGGCGCTTGCTGCCGTGATGGCGCTGCCACTGGCCGCCGAAACCGAACCGGATGCCGCTACGGTTGTCGCGCGCGTGAACGGGGATGAAATCACTTTGGGTCACGTTATCGCCACTGTTGCGACCCTGCCGGCGCAGTATCAGCAACTGGAAGATGAAGTGCTTTATGACTTCATCGTGGAACAGTTGGTGCAACAGCAGTTGCTGAGCCAGCAGCAAGATGGTCTGTCCGCGCAGAATGAACTGACGCTAGAAAATGAAACGCGGTCGCTGCTTGCGGTGCAGACGATCAATGCCGTTTCAGAGGCGCAGGTTACCGATGACGCGATCCAGGCGGCTTATGATGCGCAGTTCGCCGATTTCGAAGGTGAAGACGAGTACAACGCCAGCCACATTCTGGTCGAGACCGAAGATGAGGCCAAGGCCATAAAATCCCAGCTAGACGACGGAGCCGATTTTGCCGAGCTGGCAAAAGAGAAATCCACCGGCCCCTCGGGCCCAAATGGCGGTGCCCTGGGCTGGTTCGGCAAGGGCCGAATGGTGCCGGAATTCGAAGAGGCCGTTGTCGGGCTGGAAAAAGAGCAGGTTTCCGACCCGGTTCAGACTCAATTCGGCTGGCATGTCGTCATTCTGAACGACAAGCGCAAAACCGAAGCCCCTGAACTGGAGGCCGTGCGAGGCGAACTGGCCCAGACCCTTCAACAGGAGGCCGTTCAGGCGCGCATTGACGAACTGACTCAGCAGGCCCAGATTGATCGCCCGTCGCTGGACGGTGTCGGGCCTGAAGTCATGCGCCAGCTGGACCTGATTCAGGAGTAACCGCCCGTGGCGAAGATCACCAAGGTTTCCCCGTTGGCCCCGGCGGCCTTTCCCGAATTGCCTGCAATTGACGGGGTGCGATTTGCTACGGTCGAGGCGGGCGTGCGTTATCAGGGCCGGACCGACGTCATGCTGGCCGTGCTGGATCCGGGCACATCCGTGGCCGGAGTCTTTACCCGATCGGCCACACGCGCCGCACCGGTTCTGGACTGTCAGGACAAGATCGGCGGGCCCAGCGACGGGCCGGCGGCCATTCTGGTGAACTCGGGCAATGCCAATGCATTCACCGGCCATTACGGGCAAACCTCGGTCGCCGAGGTCACACGTGCCGTTTCTGCAGCGACCGGAGTGCCGGTCGAGCGGGTCTTTACCTCATCGACCGGAGTGATTGGCGAGCCGCTGCCTCATGAACGCATCGTCGCCCAGCTTGAGACTTTGAAGGCGGGTCTCAGCCGCCATGCCATCGAAGACGCTGCGTGTGCCATCATGACGACGGACACGTTCCCGAAAGGCGCTTCGGCGCAGGTCGAAATCTCAGGCAAAACAGTCTCTATTGCGGGTATCGCGAAGGGATCTGGCATGATCGCGCCGGATATGGCGACGATGCTGGTTTACATCTTCACTGACGCAAAGGTCGAGCAATCGGCGTTGCAGGCGATGCTGGGTGCGCAGACGGATCGGACGTTCAACTGCATCACGGTGGACAGCGATACCTCAACCTCGGACAGCCTGCTGTTATGCGCAACCGGTGCTTCGGGTGTCGATGCAACGGGCGACGCCACCTTTGCCGAAGCGTTGGAAGGTGTCATGCTGGACCTGGCGCAACAAGTGGTGCGCGATGGCGAGGGTGCGACGAAATTCGTGGAAATCCGAGTGACCGGGGCTGCCTCGGATACGGATGCCAAAGTGCACGGGCTGGCCATCGCCAACTCGCCGCTGGTGAAGACTGCCATTGCGGGTGAGGACCCGAACTGGGGCCGCGTGGTGATGGCCATTGGCAAATCTGGTGCAGCCGCAGATCGCGATCTGCTGAGCATTTCATTCGGAGATATTCTGGTTGCTGAAAAGGGCTGGGTCAGCCCCGCCTACAATGAAGATAGCGCCGCTGCTTACATGAAAGGGCAGGATTTGGTGATCTCGGTCGATCTGGGTCTGGGTGAGGGTAAATCCACCGTTTGGACCTGCGACCTGACCCATGGCTATATCGAGATCAACGCGGATTATCGCTCGTGAAGACCATATTAGTCTCTGCGGTAGCCCTGATCGACATCGAGGGCCGGGTGCTGCTGGCCCAACGCCCCGAGGGCAAATCCATGGCCGGGCTGTGGGAGTTTCCGGGCGGCAAAATCGAGCCCGGCGAGACCCCAGAGGCCGCCCTTATCCGCGAGTTGCACGAGGAACTGGGCATTGACACCTGGGCCTCGTGCCTCGCGCCGCTGACATTTGCCAGCCACAACTATGACGACTTTCACCTGCTGATGCCGCTGTTTGCCTGTCGCAAGTGGGAGGGCATTCCGCATTCGAAAGAAGGGCAGGCGCTGAAATGGGTGAGGGCGAACGATCTGCGGAATTATCCCATGCCCGCGGCGGATGTGCCCTTGATCCCGATTCTCAGGGATTGGCTTTAGGTCAAGAACACTACTGACATTTCAGCAATCCGTTTGGACGGCGGCTAGGCGGACGAAGCAGTCGTTTGTCAGGTGGCTGATGACCGGTGCAAAACGATCAAAGCCGCCACTGTTAGTCTCCCGTATCTCAAGTATGTCGTTGGGCCAACTCAGATTGGTTGCCTGATCGACATCAACGTACGGAACGATTTGGAGCCTGCATTACCTGCTAGTCTGACAAGCGAATTGGGGAAATCCCGAGAAATGAAAATACTTGTGAAAGTCCAATGTTACAGCGCTCCGGGTGTATTGCACATAGGTCGTCACGAAGGCGAAACGTGACCAATTCAGCTTCTCTCAATCGTGCGGCCAAAGCACCTTCCGCCTTTCTGTCGAGGCCGTTGCACTCGACCATCGCAGCGCGAAGGTTCAAGGCAGAAATGTCTACGGAATTCAGTACTTGCATCTCAAAACCCTCCACGTCGGCCACCAGAATGTCCAGTGAGCCAAAACCTTCTTCCTCGAGAATACCATCAAGGCGTCTCACTTCCACCGAGACCGAGGATATGTCTCGATGCGAGTCGAACGGTTTGTTATCGCGACGTCTTCCGGACAGGACATGTTCCAAACGTTCCTTCTTTAGGGATGCACACCCTCTGGCCCAAGGGGGGAAGTTTGTTCGTTCTTCTTCCGCAAGATGATGCAACAACATTGCCCCAGGACTTTCTGCCACAGCGCAATTGATTAGACGGATGTTGTTCCGGCTACCATGCAGCGCCTCCAGCTCCGCGAAGTATGACGGATGAGGCTCAACCATTATGCCCTGCCAATGCCCTAGTTCGATGAAGTGACGAATTGGATCAGCGAGTTTGCCATCATTCGCCCCGACTTGCGCGAAGCGCACTGTTTCGCCTGCTGATTGATCCACCGCTGACAAAAAAAACGAGCGTAGTGCAGGTTGGGCCTTCCAGGGTCTTGCAAGTTTCACCGTATCTACGATGTCGTCATTCATATTCCAGTTTCCTCGCAAAAAAGCGCATCAAAAACATGCACTCAATCGGCTGACATAGAAAAGAACGCAGTTTTGCAGCTAGCTTCGAACGAACCAATCACTGAACAAAGCCGTACTCCGAGTTGTGCTCGTTCTCAAGCCTGTACCAAGGCTACAGGAGGACATCCTAGCGTCAGTTCGGGGCTCAAATGCTGCCACCCTCAAGGCTTCGTATTATCGCCAGTCGTTACATTTCCATAACTCCGCGATGGATCAGTGAAGTCAAAGGCAGTGCGGTCTGATGCACAACTGAACCGTCCCAATTCGCGGCACAAACATATTTTGCAAGTCGCAAGACCACTCCTCCACCCCTGTTACAATTCGTAAGAATTTAGAAAACATCAGGAAAAAGTTGACGCTGATCGTTGTCCTGCCCCTAATCGGGGCATGGGCGTCCGGGTACCATCCCGGACCCGCCATTTCCGACCCGAAGGAGGGGTCGGATGGGGAGGAGAAAAAGATTGGCTCAGACGCAGTCGGGCGCCGAAGGGTTACATTCCCTTCCGGCGCTGCTACACCGCAATGTCGCACAGTTCGGGGATGCTCCGGCGTATCGGGAAAAGGAATTCGGCATCTGGCAATGCTGGACCTGGGCCGAGGCGGCCAGGGAAATCCGCGCCATCGCGCTGGGTTTTCTGGAGCTTGGTGTTGAGAAGGGCGATCACATCGCGGTGATCGGGCGTAACCGTCCGGCACATTACTGGTCGATGGTGGCGGCGCAGATGGTAGGCGCGGTTCCTGTCCCGCTCTATCAGGATTCGGTCGCCGAAGAGATGGCCTACGTTCTGGAGCACTGCGGCGCGAAATACGTGGTCTGCGGCGATCAGGAACAGGTCGACAAGGTCATCGAGATTCAGGAGAACCTGCATCAGGTCAAACACATCCTCTACACCGACAAGCGGGGGATGCGGAAATACGACCATTCACAGATGAACGCGTTGGCAGACCTGATGGCCGAGGGCAGCGCCGGCCACGCCCGCTTTGATGCCGAGCTGGATCGTCGTATCGCGGATATCACTTATGACGACACTTGCGTGATGCTCTACACATCGGGCACCACGGGAAAGCCCAAGGGCGTGGTGCTTTCGAACCGGAATGTCATCGAAAGCGCCAAGAACTCGGCAGAGTTCGACCATCTGACCCGGAATGAGGACATCCTGTCCTATCTGCCGATGGCCTGGGTGGGCGATTTCATATTTTCCATCGGTCAGGCCTATTGGTGCGGCTTCTGCGTGAACTGCCCCGAAAGCGCCGACACGATGATGACCGACCTGCGCGAGATCGGGCCGACCTATTTCTTTGCCCCCCCGCGCGTGTTCGAGACGCAGCTGACCAATGTGATGATCCGGATGGAGGATGCAGGCAAACTGAAGCAGCGCATGTTCCATCACTTCATGGCGCACGCCAAAAAAGTCGGCGGCCTGCTGCTGGATGGCAAGCCCGTTGGTTTGGGTGATCGGCTGAAATACGCGCTGGGTAATTTGCTGGTCTACGGGCCGCTAAAGGACACGCTGGGTTATGGCCGGTTCCGCGTTGGCTATACGGCAGGCGAGGCCATCGGACCGGAAATTTTCGATTTTTATCGCTCTTTGGGTATCAACCTGAAGCAACTCTATGGTCAGACCGAAGCAACCGTTTTCATCACCGTGCAGCCGGATGGCGAGGTGCGCGCCGATACCGTCGGCGTGCCTGCCCCGGATGTTGAGCTGAAAATTGACGACAAAGGCGAGATTCACTACCGCTCGCCTGGCGTGTTCGTCGAGTATTACAACAACCCTGACTCGACCGCCTCGACCAAGGACGCCGAGGGTTGGGTGGCCACGGGGGATGCCGGATTCATCGAGGAAAGCTCGGGCCATCTGCGGATCATCGACCGCGCCAAGGATGTGGGCAAGATGGCCGACGGGTCGATGTTTGCGCCGAAATATGTCGAGAACAAGCTGAAGTTCTATCCGGATATTCTTGAGGTCGTGCTGTTCGGCAACGGCAAGGACCGCTGCGTGGCCTTCATCAATATCGACCTGACCGCGGTGGGAAATTGGGCGGAACGCAACAATGTGGCCTATGCGTCTTATCAGGAACTGGCGGGTCATCCGCGTGTGTTAGAGACGATTCGTGGTCATGTGGAAGAGGTGAACAAGTCGGTGGCCGCAGATGAGATGCTGTCAGGTTGCCAGGTGCACCGTTTTATCGTTCTGCATAAGGAACTGGATGCCGATGACGGCGAAATGACCCGGACACGCAAGGTGCGACGCGGGTTTGTCGAGGAGAAGTTCCACGACATCATCGCAGCGCTTTATGACGGGTCCAAAACCGTTTCGACCACGACCGAAGTGACCTACGAGGATGGTCGCAAGGGTTCGATTTCGGCGACGCTTGAGATTGTGGATGCTCCGGTTGTGCCGGTCGCGCAGCACAAGGTGGCAGCGGAATGAGGGCCGGTCGTGCGCCGCTCGACCTGCGGTCATCGCCCCGCCCGCCGTCCCGTATTTGCGCAAGTCAGGGAGTGACTGATGCTGGATAGTTCCGAAGGATATGTCACCGAAGACGGTCGCAAGATCGGCGGCGTGGTGATGGAGATGAAGAACATCACCCTGCGCTTTGGCGGTGTGGTGGCTATCAAGGATATCTCGTTCGATATTCGCGAAGGTGAGATACGCGCGATCATTGGCCCGAACGGGGCAGGCAAATCCTCGATGCTGAACGTGATCTCGGGCTTCTATGTCCCGCAGGAGGGCGAGGTCTGGTTCCATGGCGCCAAGCGCCCGCCGATGCGTCCCTTTGAGGTGGCGCAGCAGGGAATAGCCCGGACGTTCCAGAATATCGCGCTGTTCGAGGGGATGAGTGTGCTCGACAACGTCATGACCGGGCGGTTGAGTTTCATGAAAACCAACATCCTGCAGCAGGCGATTTGGAAGGGCAAGGCCGAAGCTGAAGAGGTTGAAAACCGCGAGGCCGTGGAAAAGATCATCGATTTCCTTGAAATTCAGCACATCCGCAAGACACCTGTGTCTCGTCTGCCTTACGGGTTGAAGAAGCGGGTCGAATTGGCCCGCGCACTGGCGGCGGAACCCAAGCTGCTGCTGCTGGATGAACCAATGGCGGGCATGAATGTCGAAGAGAAAGAGGACATGAGCCGCTTTATCCTCGACGTGAATGACGAATTCGGAACCACCATCGCGCTGATCGAGCACGATATGGGCGTGGTGATGGATCTGAGCGACCGGGTGGTCGTGATGGATTACGGCAAGAAGATCGGTGACGGCACTCCGGACGAGGTGCGCAGCAATCAGGAGGTCATCGACGCCTATCTGGGGGTCAGCCATGACTGAGCCTTTGGTCGAACTGGGGAGGGGCTGACATGCCGGAACAACTCGTATTTGCGATGGAGGTCATCCTCAACGGTCTGATGGCCGGGGTGCTTTATGCACTTGTCGCGCTGGGCTTTGTGCTGATCTACAAGGCGTCTGGTATTTTCAACTACGCACAAGGGGTTATGGCGCTGTTCGCGGCGATGACGCTGGTCGGGATCATGAACGGGCAGGTGCCGTTTGCACATCTGATAAACGCGACTTTCGGAACTCATGTGCACTATTTCGGTTGGAATGTCCCCGCCCTGCTGGCGATCATTCTGACTATGGGTGTGATGGTCTTGCTGGCCTGGGCGGTGCAGCGCTTTGTTATGCGGCATCTGGTGGGGCAGGAGCCGATCATCCTGTTCATGGCCACCATCGGTCTGGCCTATTTCCTTGAAGGCGTGGCGGACCTGATGTGGGGGTCCGAGATCAAGACATTGGACGTGGGCCTGCCGCAGGGCATCAACCTGTGGATTGATGAGGCGACGTTCAAGATTTTCGACTACGGCTTCTTTATCGACAACCTTGACATCGTGGCGACAATTATCGCGGCGCTGTTGGTGGCGGCTCTGGTCGCGTTCAGCCAGTACACCAAGCAAGGTCGCGCCATGCGGGCCGTGGCGGATGACCATCAGGCCGCGCTGTCTGTTGGTATCTCGCTGAACTTCATCTGGATCATGGTCTGGTCGGTTGCAGGCTTCGTGGCGCTGGTCGCCGGCATCATGTGGGGCACCAAGTCGGGTGTGCAGTTCTCGCTGTCGCTGATCGCGCTCAAGGCTCTGCCGGTGCTGATGCTGGGAGGGTTCACCTCGATCCCGGGCGCCATCGTAGGCGGGTTGATCATCGGCGTCGGTGAGAAACTGTTCGAGTTTGCCATCGGTCCACTGGTCGGCGGCGCGACCGAAAACTGGTTCGCCTATGTGCTGGCGCTGATCTTCCTCGTGTTCCGGCCGCAGGGCCTGTTCGGTGAGAAGATCATCGAGAGGGTGTAGCCCGATGACCAAGCTGATCGCCATCATCAACGTGATCGCGTGGGCCGGGTTCTGGGCTTTTGGCTATCTCGCGCTGACGGCCGAAGGTTTGACCAAAGGCCAATTGACGATCGCTGCGATCCTGGCATTTGCCGGGCTGGTGACGGGGGTTGTGGCCTACATGAAACTGGTGCGCGTAACCGAGCAAAGCGGTTACGCCAAATCGTCGAAACAACTGGATGCGGCGACCCGCAACCGGGCACAGGAAGAATGGGGAAGGTAAGACGATGTTCTATCGTGAGGCCGGAGATTTCAAAGTCTCTTACGTGGATGACAGCCAGACTTTCCCGATCAAGTTCGACCGGTATCGATACTATGCCGTTCTGTTGGTGGCGTTCGGGATCATCCCGTTCATCATCAACGACTACTGGGCTAACGCACTGCTGTTGCCGTTCCTGATCTATGCAATTGCTGCAATCGGGCTGAACATTCTGGTCGGCTATTGCGGTCAGGTATCTTTGGGAACCGGCGGCTTCATGGCCGTAGGGGCCTACGCCTGCTACAAGCTGATGACCGCCTTTCCCGATGTCAGCATGTTCATCCATGTGATCCTGGCCGGTGGGATTACGGCTATTGTCGGCGTCCTGTTCGGCCTGCCGTCCCTTCGGATCAAAGGCTTTTATCTGGCGGTGGCGACACTGGCGGCGCAGTTCTTTCTGGTCTGGCTCTTCAACCGGGTGCCGTGGTTCTACAACTACTCGGCCTCGGGCCAGATCAACGCGCCCGAGCGGGATGTGTTCGGTATCATCATCACCGGACCGAACGCGCCGGCCTGGGCGACCTACCTGTTCTGCCTGATCTTCCTGACGGTTTGCGCGCTGATCGCGCGCAACCTGACGCGCGGCACTACCGGACGAACATGGATGGCGATCCGTGACATGGATATCGCAGCCGAGATCATAGGAGTTAACCCGCTCAAGGCGAAACTGACCGCGTTTGCCGTCAGCTCGTTCTTTGTCGGCATCGCCGGCGCGCTGTTCTTTGCCGTCTATCTGGGCGCGGTTGAAGTGGGCGAGGTGTTCGGTATCCAAAAATCGTTCCTGGTGCTGTTCATGGTCATTATCGGCGGATTAGGCTCGATTTTTGGCTCCTTTGCCGGTGCTGCTTTTCTTGTCCTACTGCCCGTTGTTCTGAAAGTCGTCGGCGTTGATGTGCTGGACTGGCCCACGGATATCGTGGCGCATCTGCAGTTGGTGATCGTGGGCGCGCTGATCATTATGTTCCTGATCCTCGAACCACATGGCCTTGCGCAGCTTTGGCGCGTGGCAAAGGAGAAACTCAGACTCTGGCCGTTCCCGCACTAAGGGGCAGGCCCAATCAAAAAGACGGGTGCAAAGCCCGAATTCACCATCGGATCAATCAAGGGAGGAGACACCCGATGAACAAGAAAATCGCAACCCTGGCGCTGGGAGCCCTGATGGCCGCAGGACCGGCACTGGCGGATCTGGTGATCCCCGATCTCAGCTATCGTACCGGGCCATATGCTGCTGGCGGAATCCCGTTCTCGGACGGCTATAACGACTATTTCACACTGCTGAACGAGCGCGACGGTGGTATCGGTGGCGTTCCTGTCCGGATGGTCGAATGCGAAACCGGCTATAACACCGAGAAAGGTGTTGAATGCTATGAATCGACCAAGGGCGAAGGCGCATTGGTCTATCAGCCACTGTCAACCGGCATCACGTATCAGCTGATTCCCAAAACCACCGCGGACGACATTCCCATGCACACGATGGGATATGGCCGGACCTCGGCCAAAAACGGCAACGTGTTCAGCCATACGTTCAACTACCCAGCCAACTACTGGGATGGTGCCTCGGGTGCGATCAACTATCTGCTTGAGGAAAACGGCGGCGATCTGAGCGGCAAGAAAATCGCGCTGGTCTATCACAACTCGGCCTATGGTAAGGAACCGATCCGCACGCTGGAGGAACTGTCCAAGAAACACGGCTTCGAACTGGTCGCCCTGCCGGTTGATCACCCGGGACAGGAGCAGAAGTCGCAGTGGCTGCAGATCCGTCGTGATCGCCCGGATTATGTCCTGATGTGGGGCTGGGGCGTGATGAACCAGGTCGCGGTGCAAGAGGCCGCCAACATCCGCTTCCCGATGGAGAACTTCATTGGGATCTGGTGGTCCGGCGCTGAGCATGACGTGATGCCCGCCGGCGAAGCTGCCAACGGTTACAAGGCGCTGACCTTCCACAATGTGGGCACGGATTTCCCGGTTTTCGACGACATTCAGAAGTATGTTGTTGATGCAGGTAAGGCCGCCGGTGCAGGCGATCAGGTTGGTACTGTTCTGTACAACCGTGGTCTCTATGCGGCGGTTCTGGCAGCCGAAGCCATCAAGACAGCACAGGAAATCCACGGCACAGCCGATATCACCCCCGCGATGATGCGCGACGGTATGGAAGCACTTGAAATGACAGAAGAAAAGATGGCCTCGCTGGGCCTTCCGAACTTTGGTCCGACCTTCTCGGTTTCCTGCGGTAACCATGGCGGTGACGCCCTGGTGGGTGTGACCCAGTGGGATGCGGCAAGCAAGACCTGGAGCCTGATTTCCGAATTCAAACCCACCGATGGCGATGTGATCGGACCGCTGATCGAAGCTGACTCGACCGCCTACGCGTCGGAAAACAATATCGATCCGCGCTGTAACTAAGGCGCTTTGACACACCGGGGCGGCGGTCCGACGCCGTCCCGAACCCCACACTCGCACGAGGACACGCGCAGATGCTGG
This sequence comes from Ruegeria sp. HKCCD6647-2, assembly GCF_057221075.1. Taxonomy (NCBI): domain Bacteria; kingdom Pseudomonadati; phylum Pseudomonadota; class Alphaproteobacteria; order Rhodobacterales; family Roseobacteraceae; genus Ruegeria; species Ruegeria sp. HKCCD6647-2. Next base: position 432,955 of record NZ_JBWVBD010000001.1, read on the forward strand.
ATGCGGCTCAAACCACTGAAGTTCAGGCGGAAACCCTGCTTGAGGTCAATAATATCGAAGTGATTTACAATCACGTTATCCTCGTGCTGAAAGGCGTCAGCCTGACCGTGCCCAAAGGCGGGATCACTGCGTTGCTGGGCGGCAATGGCGCTGGCAAGACGACCACGCTCAAGGCGGTGTCGAACCTGCTTCATTCGGAACGCGGAGAGGTTACCAAGGGCTCGATAAAGTACCGGGGCGAAAGCGTGCATGAACGCGATCCGGCCGATCTGGTTGAAAAGGGCGTCATCCAGGTGATGGAAGGCCGCCATTGCTTCGAACATCTGACGGTCGAGGAAAACCTTCTGACCGGCGCTTATACCCGCAAGGACGGCAAAGGCGCGATCCAGCAGGATCTTGAACTGGTTTACAACTATTTCCCCCGCCTGAAAGAACGCCGCCGTTCTCAGGCCGGTTATACTTCGGGCGGTGAACAGCAGATGGTGGCAATGGGGCGCGCATTGATGTCGCGGCCCGAAACGATCTTGCTGGACGAACCTTCGATGGGTCTGGCACCGCAACTGGTGGAAGAGATATTCGGCATTGTGAAGGACCTGAACGAACAGGAAGGCGTGTCATTCCTGCTGGCCGAGCAAAACACAAATGTGGCTCTAAGGTTTGCACATTACGGCTATATCCTTGAATCGGGCCGGGTGGTGATGGACGGCCCCGCCGCCGACCTGCGCGAGAATCCGGACGTCAAGGAATTCTACCTTGGTATGTCGGAAGAAGGCCGCAAGAGTTTCCGCGACGTGCGCTCTTATCGCCGCCGCAAGAGGTGGCTGTGAGGTCTCAGACGTGCTCGGTTTTCGCTTTCATCTCGGCTATCCGCTCCAGCGCTTCTTCACGTGTGTTACGGATATTGGGGCGAAACCCCTGAGTTTCGGCCCGCATGCGGATGTCCGCTTCGGTTTCGGACCCGGCGGCGTAACGGACCGAGCCCAGCGAATGCGTCTTGTTCAGCCTTTTGCCGCGCGCGGCGTATTGCACCCACGCAGCTGGCAGAATCTGGCAACTGTTAAGGTTGACCAGAAAGTACCATTTGCGGCCGGTCGCCTCGATCCGTTCTTCGATATGGTCGTAAAACTCATTCACATCGCGCGAGTTATAAAACACGAAATGCGAAAAATCCGCCTCCATGACCTTGGATTCGTCGTCAAAGCGGATGCGGCGCACAAAGTCGGCCAGAACATAGTTCGGATCGTATTGCACACGCTTGCGGCGTTTGCTGGGCAACTGGGCGATTCGCTTCAGTGCTTCGTCGCGGGTGGCGAACAGATTCGGGTCGAACGATTCGGTGTTGGCCGCGCGTTTGATCTGGGCCTTGGTCTCGTCAGAGGCGTCAAAGCGAACCGATCCCATCGAATGGGACAGGTTCAGTGCCTTGCCCCGCCGGGAATAGGCCACCCACGCCTCGGGGTCGATGCGCGTACCGTTCAGGTTCACAAGGAAAAACCATTTTTCTTCACCGGTTTGCGCGATGCGTTCCTCAAGCCTGTCGTAGAACCGGTTGACCGTTTCGGTATCGTCGAAATGAAACCCGGAAAAATCGGCTTCCATCGTCTGGATTTCATCGTGAAACGTGATCCTGCGATCCAGTTCAGCGGTTTCGAATTCGGCCACGGTTGCATCCTTTCTCATGACAGCAGCATCGTTCGGTATGCAATTGCATGCAGACTTGTGCCCGTTTGTGAGTCCAATCTCAATCAGTCAAGCTGTCGCGCCTTGCGCGGCGCATGGAGGACCGTTCCATGACACAGCATTTTGATGCGCTTGAAACGCGCTCGGCCGACCAGCGTGCTGCCGACCAGGCCAAGGCGCTGCGTATCCAGATCGAGCGGGCAAAATCCGCCCCCGGGTTTGTCGCACATCTGACTGGCGTCGATACGGATACGGTCACCTCGATTGCCGACCTGCCAATGCTGCCCGTGCTGCGCAAATCCGACCTGACCCGGGCTCAGGCATCACGACCACCTTTCGGCGGTTTTACGGTAAAACCAGCACGACATTTCCATCATGTGTTCCAATCGCCAGGACCGATATACGAACCCGGCGGCACCGATCACGACTGGTGGCGCATGGGTCGGTTCATTCATGCAGCAGGGGTCGGACCCGGTGACATTGTCCATAACTGCTTTGGCTACCATCTGACACCGGCTGGAATGATCTTTGAGAATGGCGCGCGTGCTGTCGGCGCTGCCGTTTTGCCAGCCGGAACGGGCCAGACGGAATTGCAGGTTACCGCCGCACGCGACGTCGGGTGCACGGCCTATGCCGGAACACCCGATTATCTGAAGGTCATTCTGGACAAGGCCGAGGAGATGGGCGTCGCGCTGAACTTCTCGAAGGCGGTTGTCGGCGGCGGGGCGTTGTTCCCCAGCCTGCGTCAGGACTATGCCGATCGTGGAATCGCATGTCTGCAATGTTACGCCACCGCGGATCTGGGCAATATCGCCTACGAAAGCCCGGCGATGGAGGGGATGATCATCGACGAGCATGTAATCGTCGAAATTGTCACACCCGGTACTGGCACCCCGGTGGCGCCGGGCGAGGTGGGCGAGGTCGTGGTAACCACCCTCAATCCCGATTATCCGCTGATCCGGTTTGCCACCGGCGACCTGTCTGCGATCATGCCCGGCGTATCACCCTGTGGCCGTACCAATATGCGAATCAAGGGCTGGATGGGGCGCGCAGACCAAACCACCAAGATCAAGGGCATGTTCGTCCGCCCCGAACAGGTGGCCGCGCTGGTCGAAAGACATGACGAGATCGTCAAGGCCCGGGTCATCGCCGCACGACAGGGTGAGATGGATACAATGACCGTTCAGATCGAAAGCCCCTGCAGCAACGGCGATGCATATGCTAAATCAGTGGTCGAAGTTCTGAAGCTGAAGGGCGCTATTGAGGTGGTAGCCCCGGGATCCCTGCCCAAAGACGGGTTGGTGATCGAGGACCAGCGCGTCTACGAATAACGTGCCGATTGGCGTCTGCGGCAGTTTGTGCCGCAGATTTGTAAGCCTCCGCACTGGTGTTTCCGAGCAATTTGGTCGATTAAAGGCAGAACCTTAGGGATTGTCAGTCACAAGCCATGGCCGAAATCGAATACTCAGAACACGGAACGCGCAATCGTGGCGTGCTGGGCACCCGGCTGGTCGGCGGGATCGCCTATGCCGTCGCGGCGGCTTGTCTGTTGCCGATGGTGGCCGTGATCTTGGCGGCGGTAACCGGTGGGACGGATACAATATCCCACTTGTTAGAGACTGTTCTACCCGGATACATGGTGACAACAGCCATCCTTGTCATCCTGGTGTCGATCGGCACATTCTCAATCGGTGTAGGGGCCGCCTGGCTGGTCACGATGACCCGTTTTCCCGGTGTTCGGGTGCTGGAAATCGCTCTTGTGCTGCCTCTGGCCTTTCCGGCCTACGTTCTGGCCTATGCCTATACGTTCATTCTGGATCATCCCGGTATCGTGCAATCAACGCTGCGGGATGTGACCGGATGGGGTCCGCGCGATTACTGGTTCCCCGAGATCCGCTCGACCGAGGGCGCTGCATTGATGCTTGTCCTTGTTCTGTATCCTTACGTCTTTCTTCTGGCCCGCGCCGCGTTCCTGCAACAAAGCGCTACGGCCTTTTTGGCCGCGCGCGCGCTGGGTAACGGCCCTTGGTCGGCCTTTTGGCGCGTCTCGCTGCCAATGGCGCGGCCTGCAATTGCGGGCGGTGTACTGTTGGCGGTGATGGAGACGATCGCCGATTTTGGCACCGTCGCCTATTTTGGCGTGCAGACGTTTGCCACCGGGATCTACACTAGCTGGTTTTCCATGGCCGACAGGGCAGCCGCCGCACAGCTTGCGCTGTGCCTGCTGGCATTTGCCCTTGTCATGGCCGTGAGTGAGCGTACGCAGCGCGGTAAGGCAAAATACTATCAGGCCGGGAAACGGCATACCGTTATGCCCGCTGCCAAGCTGAAGGGCTGGCAATCCCTTGCCGCGTTCCTGCTATGCGCAATTCCGGTTCTGTTCGGATTTCTGCTGCCAGTGGTGATCCTTGTTCAGATGGGGCTGGAATCAGAGCAAAACCTGCTGTCGCGCCGCTATGTCGGTTTTATCCAAAACTCGCTGACTTTGGCCGGAACAGCGGCCGTGTTGACGGTCTGCGCCGCCATTTCCGTTGGTTTCTATCAGCGCCTCAGACCCGGGCGCGTCTCTGCCACTGCCGCTTATCTGGCCAGGTTGGGATATGCCGTACCGGGCGGCGTGATAGCAGTGGGGTTGATCGTGCCGTTTGCCGGCTTCGACAATGCTCTGGACGCCTGGATGCGGGATAATTTCGACATCTCGACCGGCCTGCTGGTCACCGGTTCGATCTGGCTGCTGGTTGCAGCCTATATGGTCCGGTTTCTGGCCGCCGCACTGAGCGCATATGAAGGCGGGCAAAGCACAGTGCATGCCAATATGGATGCCGCAGCCCGGTCCCTGGGTCAGACGCCGTTGGGAACTTTGCGCCGGGTGCATTTGCCGATTTTGACGCCATCCCTGCTGACCGCACTGCTGATCGTTTTTGTCGATGTCATGAAGGAATTGCCCGCGACCCTGATCATGCGGCCCTTCAATTTCGACACGCTGGCTGTGCAGGCGTTCCGGTTGGCCTCGGACGAACGGCTTGAGGGCGCGGCAGTCCCCTCGCTGGTCATTCTGGCCGTGGGTTTGCTGCCGGTTATTCTGATCTGCCGGCAGGTTGGGCGCCGATAAAGGTGCTTCAAAAGTGCCACACCGGTTTGCATCGGGCTTGATTCACATGCGATTTCCGGCAAGGCTGGTCTTATGAACATGCAGCCTCCCAGCCGGTTTCCCTCACAATCGGCGCAGATGCCGGTGGCCTTTGACCGGCGAGAGATGTCTCAGATCCTGTCCGTCTATGGCCGGATGGTCGCCGCCGGAGAATGGCGAGACTACGGTATTTCCAACCTGCGAGAGACAGCCGTGTTTTCAATTTTCCGAAGGTCTGCGGAACACCCGATCTATCGTGTGGAAAAGCATCCGCGCCTGCGTGTGAGGCAGGGCATGTATTCGGTGGTTGGCATGGATGGGCGCATCCTGAAACGCGGGCACGATCTGCGTGCGGTTCTTCGCGTGCTGGAACGCAAGCTTATTCGATCGGTTGACCCGGATTAGAGCCTTTTTCGGGCGGTAACCGGTCCACCGCCCTGATCGGCGATTCGGGTGATGGCCTGATCCATTGGCTCCAGCGCCACGGCCATATGGTAGGCATTGGCGTGCAACAGCAGATTATCCGCCGCAACCCAGGCGACGTGCCCTTTCCAGAATATCAGGTCACCACGTTTTACTTGGGCCCCTTCTGGAACCGGCTTGCCTAACATTCGCTCCTGATCTCCGCTGTCGCCCGGGCAGGGAATGCCGCAAGCCAGCAAGCAGGTTTGCACCAACCCGGAACAGTCCAGCCCGAACCGGCTGTTGCCACCCCATAGGTAAGGCGTGCCCAAAAACAGCTCGGCGGCTGCGACCGGATCGGTCAGGCGGGAATAGGCAGGCACCGCATGAACGGCAGGTATGAACCCAAGGGAAGTTTCCAGAAATCCGTCCTTCTCCGACAATGCGCGTATTTTGCTGCCAAAACTCAGCGAGGTTTGATCCGCACTTTTCATATCGGCCTGCGCGTAGGCATGTGTTGCGGCGGCCACGATCCAATGAGTCTGCGGCTCAATCTGTCCCAGCTGGTCCGAGGCCACCCATCCGGTATATCCATCCTTGTCTGCCGTGACCCTGCTGTATCCTTCGAATGTGTCGGCAATGGCCACCGTATCTCCGTAGAGCAATTGCCGATCCCGCGCGCCGTCGGGGTGGCGTAACAGGTCGACGACAGGCTGGATCACGCGCATCTGGGTCACAGGTCCAAAATCTCCGGCAGGGCGGTCAGCAGGGCGCGTGGGCCTTGTCCCAGTCCGCCTTTGCTGCGCCCTGGCTCCTTGCTGCGTTGCCAGGAATAGATATCGAAATGCACATAGCGACTGTCGCCAACAAAGCGACGCAGGAACAGCGCGGCGGTGATCGATCCGGCAAAACCGCCCGAAGGCGCATTGTCCAGATCAGCGATCCCGGGTTCGATCAGTGCCTCGTAAGGGTCGTGGAACGGCATCCGCCACACGGGATCGGCAGCCTGTCGTGCCGCGCTTGCCAGAGCTGCCGCCGCCTGATCGTCATCAGTAAAGTAAGGTGCCAGATCGGCCCCCACTGCAACGCGCGCCGCACCCGTCAGCGTCGCCATCGAGACCACCAGATCCGGATCGCCCTCATGCGCCAAGGCCAACGCATCTGCCAGAACCAGGCGTCCTTCGGCATCGGTGTTGTTGATCTCAACCGTCAGACCGTTGCGCGCGGTCAGGATATCACCCGGGCGGAATGCGTTGCCCCCGACCGAATTCTCGACTGCCGGGATCAGCACCCGCAGTTGCAGCGGCAAGCGCAAAGCCATGATCATTCGGGCCAGACCCAGAACATTGGCAGCCCCGCCCATATCCTTTTTCATCAGCCCCATGGCCGAAGCCGGTTTCAGATCCAATCCGCCTGTGTCGAAGCAAACTCCTTTCCCGACAAGAGTCAGCTTTGGCCCGGCGCTGCCCCAGTTCATTTCGATCAGGCGTGGCGTTTGTTCCGCCGCCCGGCCAACGGCGTGAATCATGGGGAAATTCTTCTGCAAAAGTGCCTCGCCGCTGATAACATCGCAGGAGGCGTCAAATGCGCGCGCCAGCGCCTCAGACGCTGCCTGTAGCTGAGCGGGCCCCATATCTGACGCAGGTGTATTTACCAGATCGCGGGTCAGAGTTTCGGCGTTGGCCATGACCTCGATGCGTGCCGCATCGACCCCATCCGGCGCGATCAGCCTCGCTTTGGCAGCGCTTTGCGTGGCATAGCGGTCAAACGCATAGCCTGTCAGAAGCCAGCCCAGGCATTCCATTTGTGCGACTGCGGCGGGTAGTCCTGAAGCAATGCGAAAGGTGCCCTTTGGCAACGCCTCGGCTGCCGCGGCCAGCGGAAACCGCTTTCGCGCACGTTTCGCTTCGGTGCCATATCCTGCCAGCGCGAAGTCCGGCGAACCGTCCGCTCCGGGGACCAGCAAAACCTGTCCCAGAGCACCGGAAAACCCGTTGGACACGACCCAGGATTGTACCTGCCCGGGTTGATCTTGCAGCCAGCCCTCCAAATCCGGTTGGGCAACAACGTGAAGGGCAAGGGCCGGATCGGCGGGGGAAGCAAAGGACAGGGTCATGGACGTCTCGGCTGGTTCTGTTGCGCCCAGACTATCCGCCCACACCCGGCCCGCAACCCCCGTCAAACCGAAAGATCCTGCTGATCCCAGACAGCGGTCAAAGACCGTTCTCCGACGCGGATCAGTCGACTGAGCGTGGCACTGGTGGCCACGGCATCTCCCGCATCGACCGTTTGCGCAACATCATCGGCCACGCGGGCCAATCCCGTCATTCCGACCTGATCCGAGATTGCCACCAGGGATTTGGCACATTTGCGAAGGCCCGCCCAGTCGCGCTGCCGCCAGAAGCGTTCGCAGTTTGACAGTCGCAATGCCAGTTCCTCGACAGTTCGGCACAACACGTCAATCGCATTGGTATCGCCCAACTGGCCGCACAGACCGCTCAGACGGTCCGGATCCAGGCGCACGGATTCCTTTTGTTCCAGTGTGATTATTTTATCCACCACATTCACCCCATTCAGTACGCCCCCACGGCGTGGGCCAATACTGAGGCGAATTCTCTTTGCAAATCCTTGCCCGCAAACAGGATAATGTCTCGAATTTTGTGCGAATTCGGGTTACAGCATCCATCAAACGACAAGACAGGGACTTGAAGAATGGACTTTGCCAAACCTCTGCCGACCTATCTGGTCAAACGGTATCACGGGTGGAAAGCGACAACCTATGCCGAAAATCAGGTTTGGTACAAGCGGCTGGCGACAGAAGGTCAGAGACCGCGGGCAATGGTCATTTCGTGCTGCGACAGCAGGGTGCACGTGACTTCGATGTTTGGCGCGGATCAGGGCGATTTTTTTATTCATCGCAATATCGCCAACCTCGTGCCGCCGTATCAGCCGGATGGTGATCTTCACGGTACCAGCGCAGCCATCGAATATGCCGTCACCGCATTGAAAGTGGCGCATCTGATCGTGCTGGGCCATTCCCAATGCGGCGGCGTTCAGGGATGCATAGACATGTGCAAGGGCAACGCGCCGCAGCTTGAAGCCAAGGACAGCTTTGTCGGTCGATGGATGGGTATCCTCAAGCCGAAATTCGAACTGGTCGCCGATGTGGACGACAGCGCGGAACAGGCAAGGCAGTTTGAACGGCAGGCTGTTGTGGCTTCGTTGGAAAACCTGATGACTTTCCCTTTCATCGAGACGGCGGTCAAAGACGGTACGCTAAGCCTGCACGGCCTGTGGACCGATATCGGCGAAGGCGGTCTGGAATGCTATGACCCCAAGGATAAGGTGTTCACCGCGATCTGATGATGTGGTGCGGAACAGTGCTCTGATTTCGCGCCATTTTTTGATAAGCTGACGACATCCAATCGGGAGTCGGAGCGTATCATGAGATTGATTAAACGAATATTCGTAGCGTTACTGATTGTCATCGTGGCGCTGGTCGGCATTTCCTACCTGCTGCCGGGCAAGGCAGAAGTATCCCGCAGCATCACGATCAATGCACCGGCTGAGGCGGTTTTCCCATACGTGAACTCGATGCAGGAAACCGAGAAGTGGTCGCCCTGGCTGTCACGCGATCCGGAAACCAAACTGGCCTATAGCGGCCCGGAGGCCGGGGTCGGGAACACGCTGAACTGGAGTTCGGAGCATCCGCAAGTTGGTTCGGGGTCGCAGGAAATCGTCGAAAGCGTCGAAAACCAGATCGTGAAAACAGCGCTTGATTTCGGCCCCATGGGTACGGCGACGGCGTCATTTGTTCTGCAACCAGAGGGTTCGGAAACGAAGGTCACCTGGGGGTTCGAATCCGATCTGGGCCTGAACCCCATGTCGCGCTGGATGGGGTTGATGATGGATGATTGGGTCGGCGGAGACTATGAGCGGGGATTGGACAACCTGAAGTCTCTGGTCGAGAACGCAAGTTAGTCGTCATTGCACGTTGCGGTTCGGAACCGTTTATTGAAGTTGGAAACGGGCGAGTTTGCCCAAGTGATCAGACCCTAAATAGGGCCGCAGCTCGACCGTTCCCGTCGTATCTTTGGGAAACAGGAGATTGTCGATCGACAAGGGCAAAGTCCAGCTGCCCAGCGAATGCGTGTTCTCGGCGGTCCCGAACACCTCGTTACCTGCTGCCGCGCCGATCCGGCTGACGCTGGCACCCCACGGTACCATGTTGAAATCGCCGCCGATCAGAACCGGCCCGTCGAGTTCTGCAATACGCGCAGCGATTTTGCTGCTTTGTTCGGATTGATCGAACGGGAATGGCCAATTCAAATGAACCGAAACGGCCCAGACCGGGTTACCATCCGGCGTGACAACCTGAACACCGGTGACCCCATAACCGGGCATGCAGAATTCAGACCCTTCGACAATTGGCAATCGCGTCAGGACCGCCACGTCCTGATACGGGCGAAAGGTACAGAACACCTTGGTTGGATAGTGGTCGTACATGTTGCTCATGAATTTGCGGTTATGAGCGGACACTTCCTGCAAGGTCACGATTTCCGCATCTGATGTGATGATGTCGTCAGCCAGCGTCTTGCGGGGCCAGGCTCGGCTCATGAGGTTCTTCTGATACAGCGTCAGGCAGGCTCCGTTGCAATCGTCCGCAGGCGCTGAAAACCCCACCGCGATTGAGCCGATGGCAATGGTGGCAGAGGCCAGGGCAGTCAGGGCAAGATACTTGGACCGCATGAGCAAGAGAATGAGCGCAAAGACCAGAAGCAGGACACCGGCCTGCGGCCGCAACAGTGCAATCGAGTCCCCGGCGGCAAAATAATGTCCGGTGAACCCAAAAACAACCAGCCCGATCAGGATGGCCGCGCATCCTCGGATCAGGGTTCGCCCCAGCCTTTTGTTGGTCAGAACCTGCATACTCTGCCTCGATTGCCGCGCCGGGAAGGCTGAGCGCGGCCAGCGCTGTCGCGCCATTGGGAATAGTCATTTGTCAGGTGGCAAGCCCAACCGGCTTTGTCAACATGCGCCCTCATTCCGAGGGACCTGGTTTCTCTTCGGCGTTTAGTTGCTTGGGCAACACAAAGGCTTGAACAACGCGCCCAACGTCCCCGAGCGAAGGGCGGGCTATCCGGACTCTGCCTTGTATTTTCAATGCTATGGGATTCAGTATCAGCAACGTCTCGCGGATAATTGTCGAAAGGTCGCTTCGCAATGGGTTCGAGGTTCTACGATCGGGCTATTTAACGACTGCCGCACAATGCGTTTGTCACAAAAAACCCCGCCTGAGACGGCGGGGCCTGTTGTCCGGGGCGGTCGTTGTGCAAAAACTCAACCCTTTTTCAGAACCTCGCGGCCCAGCAGCTCGGCAATCTGTACCGCGTTCAAGGCGGCACCCTTGCGCAGGTTATCGGAAACGCACCACAGGTTGATGCCGTTTTCCACCGTCGAATCCTGACGGATGCGGCTGATGAAGGTGGCGAAATCGCCTGCACATTCTACAGGCGAGACGTAGCCACCGGCCTCGCGTTTGTCGATCACCATGATGCCCGGAGCCTCGCGCAGGATGTCGCGGGCTTCGTCTTCGTCCAGGAATTCCTCGAACTCGATATTCACGGCCTCGGAATGACCGACGAACACCGGAACGCGAACGCAGGTGGCTGTGACCTTGATCGACGGATCGACGATCTTCTTGGTTTCGACAACCATCTTCCACTCTTCCTTGGTCGAGCCGTCTTCCATGAAGACGTCGATCTGCGGAATGACGTTGAAGGCGATCTGTTTCTGGAACTTCTTCGGCTCAACTTCGGTCGTCGGGTTGTAGATGGCCTTTGTCTGATCCCACAGCTCATCCATCCCTTCTTTGCCTGCGCCCGAGACCGACTGATAGGTCGACACGACAACGCGCTTGATTTTGGCGCGGTCATGCAGCGGCTTCAGCGCGACAACCATCTGCGCGGTCGAGCAGTTGGGGTTGGCGATGATGTTCTTGTTCTTGTAGTCGTGGATCGCCTGCGGGTTGCATTCCGGTACAATCAGCGGAATGTCCGGGTCATAGCGATAGAGCGACGAGTTATCGATGACCACACAACCCGCCGCGGCCGCCTTGGGGCCATAGGTCTTGGTTGCGTCCGAGCCGATGGCGAACAGGGCCATGTCCCAGCCGGTGAAGTCGAAGGTGTCGATGTCCTGGGTCGTCAGTGTCTTGTCGCCAAAGCTGACTTCTGTTCCCAGCGAACGACGGCTTGCCAGTGCGGCAATTTCATCGACAGGGAATTGGCGTTCCGCCAGGATGTTCAGCATTTCGCGGCCCACGTTACCCGTGGCGCCGGCGACAACGACGTGATAGCCCATTTCATGTCTCCAAAGTTAAGGACGCGCGTTCATAGCCGCGTTGCAGCAAAGAAAAAAGGGGATTCTGGGCAATAACATTGCGATGACGGCGAATTGAGGCAATTTCCTTCGCTCAGCTTTCGTCCAGCAGAGAACGGTAGACTTTGACGATCTCTTCGGCCTCGCGCTCGATTCGAAAGTTTTCTTCAACATGGCGACGGGCGGCAATTCCGGCAGTGGCCATGTTCGCCGGATCTGTCAGCATCTCTGTCAGAGCCTCGGCCAGCGCGGCAGCGTTGTCTTTTTCCACCAGACGACCGGTAACGCCGTCCTGAATCTGTGCGCTGAACGCGCCGACACCGTGGCAGGCAATGGCGGGAACACCAGAGGCCATCGCCTCAAGCGGTGTCAGTCCGAACCCCTCGTGACGCGCGGGCGCAACGAACAGGTCCAGAGCCCGATAGATTTCGACGATCTCTTCCCACGGGCGTTCGCCCAGAAAACTGACGCGATCGGCCAACCCGGCCTGTTTCAGCTTGTCTTCCTGCTCGTGTTGAAAGGATTCGAACTCTTTTGTTGCGTTGCCCGTGAATATGATCCTCGCGTCCGGAAACGAAGGAAGTACCTTGATCGCGGCATCCACCAGCAGGTCGACGCCTTTCTGCGGACGAATACGCCCGAAACAACCGATCAGAACGCCCGATGGCAATCCAAGCTTCTCGCGCAGCGCTGCCTTTTCGTCGCTTGGGTGAAAGATCTCTGTGTTCACGCCGTGCATGATTACCGTGGAAGGCCGTTCGAGGAATGATGCGGCCTGCGGTGTCGTCGCGATCACCGCGTCCATTCTTGCGATAAGGCTTTTTGTGAAACCGGAATGATTGCGCTGGGCGGCCGAGGTAAATAGCAGCCTGTAGTTCCGCCGCAGTACAGTCCGCAGAAAAAGCCCCATCAGCATTTCCGTGTTCCGGCGGGCGTGCCAGACCATGGGCTTACGGTTCGGCAGAAACAGCGTCTTCCACAAACGGATATGCGGAATATCGCGCGGAAGGCCGGGACCGGTGGCGCGAATGCCGATCATTTTCGCCTGGATTGGAAGAAGTCGGATAACGGTCGTGGTGACGCCAGAGAGGCTGTGTTTCAGGTTCGGCGCGAGAACCTCGATTTCCTGCATTGCGCTCTCCTGTCCGATGTTCCTGGCCAAAGTCAGTCCATGCTGTCGCGGCTGAACAGATAGATGATGCAGCCAATACTCAAGGTGACGGCAAAGAAGCCGAAAATCGCTGTGTAGGGCGCAGTCGGGCTGATGTCCATCGCCGTCGCGTGAATGCGCCCGGTTGCGAATTGCGCCAGCCCGACACCGCCCACACCGAACAGGTTCAACAGGGTCACGCCGCGCCCGACCAGATGCGGCGGAAAGAAGGCCCGGCCGTGGGCCATGATCACCGGGAAAGCGGCCCCGGTGAATCCGATTACCGCCAGCAACAGGACCGACAACCAGGCCGCGTTGCTGATCCACACACACATAAGCACCAGCGCCAATAAACTCAGAACATTTCCACCAAGGACGACCCATTTTCGCGTCCTCAGGATGCGGTCCAGCGGACCATAGGCAAAGGTTCCCGCAATCATCGCGGCACCCATCACAAGTGTCGCCTGTCCGACCTGCGATGTATCAAGTTCAAAGACGTCACGCAGGTATGGGCCCGCCCACAATCCACGCAGCGCGCCGGACGGGGCATACGCGACCAGCATCAAGGGTAGAATCGTCCACATGGCGGGCTCTTTCAGCAGATCGAACAAAGAACCTTTGTGCTCGGTCTCGATCCGCTTGGGGTCATGGACGGTGAACCAGATGCCGATAGCGATGATGGCCGAGGTAACCGCCAACCCCAGCAACGTCGCCCGCCAGCCAACCCACTCAACCGCTAGCGCGGTGGGGTAGGACGCAACCAGATTGCCGACCGAGCCGACGCCCAGCATCACGGCAGCCAATGTTGCGAATTTTGCCGGCGGATACTCGCGCGCAAAGATAAAATACGAGGCCATCAAAACCGGCGAGCACCCGATTCCGATAAGCGCCATGGCAACGCTGACATGGGCGGGGCTGGTCGCCACTGCGAACAGGCCGGCACCTCCGGCACCTCCGATCAGCAGCAGGGCGGCCGAGCTGCGCCGGGGTCCGAATTGATCCAGCGCCCAGCCGACCGGAATCTGCATGGCCGCAAATACAAGAAACCAAAGGCCCGAGGCAAATGCCAGATCTTCGGGCGTAGCACCTATGTCGCGTCCCAGATCGGCCGTGAGGACGGCCAGAAAGGCGCGGAAGAACTGGCTGAGGACATACGCCAGGCATAAAATCACCAACCCTGCCTGCATCCCTGTCCTCCTCGGCGGGATGCTTGACATGTCCCGATGCCTTGCACAAGGGCCCGCGCTCTGCTGCAAACAGCGGAAACCTAATGCAAATGGGCTATTTCTACCGAAGGTTTATTTGTATTGAGGATGGTAATGGCGACCACCGACACTGATTTTTATTCTTCTGTTCCAATTTCGGACAACTTTCTTCGCCTCAGCGACCCGGCGGAATTCACGCCTCTGCCGGACGACTGGATCGTCGGCGTGGCCGATATCGTCGATTCAACGGGGGAAATCGAACGTGGACGCTACAAGACCGTGAACATGGTCGGTGCGGCCGTGATATCGGGAATGATCAACGGGCTGGGCGGTCGGGATTTTCCTTATGTCTTTGGCGGTGATGGAGCGGCGTTTGCGGTTCCACAGGCGGATGAAGACATCGCGCGTGAAACATTGGCGCGATTGCGCAGTTGGGCGGAGACGGAATTCGCCATCTCTCTGCGTGCAGCCATCGTTGACGTGTCGGAAATCAGAAAAGCGGGTCGCGATCTGCGTGTGGCCCGTCATGCGCCATCGTCCGGGGTCGACTATGCGATGTTTTCCGGCGGCGGCCTTGCCTGGGCAGAAAAGCAGATGAAAGCCGGCAATTATGTCGTGGCTGCTGCCGATCCGAAAGCGCAGCCGGATCTTACAGGTTTGTCCTGCCGCTGGTCCAACAGCCAGGCGCAGAATGGTCAGATCGTTTCACTGGTAATTCAGTCTACATCAGACTCTAACGAGCACGATTTCGCTGCATTGACCCGGTCTGTGCTGTCGATGTCCGAGGGGCTGGAAAGGGCCGGGCATCCGGTTCCGGCTGAGGGCCCGCCGATGAAATGGCCGCCGCCCGGCATCGATCTTGATGCGCATGTTTCCCGGGCCGGGAGCAATCTGTTCCTGCAAAAACTGATTTTGCTGGGCGGGAACCTGATGATCGCTTTGTTGTTCAAAACCGGCATCCGGTTGGGGGAATTCGAGCCGGCAAGGTATCGTTACATGGTCAGCCGCAACGCGGATTTCCGAAAGTTCGATGACGGGCTCAAGATGACGCTGGACTGCGATGCGGCGACACTTGCCCGTATCACCCGGATGCTGGATGAGGCGCAGGCTGGCGGGAAAATCCGATATGGTCTGCATGCTCAGCAAGAGGCGATGATGACCTGCTTTGTTCCCTCGGCCATGCGGGACGATCATGTGCATTTCGTTGATGGAGCCTCGGGGGGCTACGCGCAGGCCGCAGCGTCGATGCGAATGCGGAAAGCGTCTGACACGTAAAAACAGGGCAGAATCAACGACTGGTTGCAAGGCTCGGAGATTTCGGCGAAAATTCAGTATGACCGACGAATTTCCCCTAACGTCCCGGTCTTTGCCGATTGCTCTTCTACGCGCTCGGGAGAAGGTCATGGGACCCATTCGGGCCATGTTGGCTGATGCGGGTGTCACCGAACAGCAGTGGCGCGTTCTGCGTGTGTTGAAAGAAGAAGGTCCGCAGGAACCCACGCGCATTGCCGAGCGTGCCTGCCTTTTGTTGCCAAGCCTGACGCGCATCCTGAAAAAGCTTGAGGACAAAGACCTGATCGCCCGGCGCCCGGATACCGAGGATCGCCGGCGGCAGATTGTCGAGATCAGCGACAAGGGCGCTCAGGTCATCGAGGCCAACCTGTCGACCAGCATGCAGCAAGCCGAACGCATTCGCGCAAAGATGGGGGCGGAGAAACATGAGATGCTGCTCGACCTGCTGGGCGAACTGCATGATCTCGACATTTAGGTCGCTCAAAAATCCGCCGTCACGCAGGCCACTGACAATGTATGTTGTCTGGGCCGATACGGTGACGTAATTTGTGCACTATATTACACAGCCGGAATGAGTGTCATGGTTGCGCCTATTGGGTCTCTCGGATCAGATCAGCAGCAGAACGGGACAAATTCCCCGGAAAGCCCTTCACAGAGTCTGAGTCAGCGGGTGGGCGCGCGCGTGCGCAAGGCGCGGCAGTTTCACGGCATGTCCCGCAGGATTCTTTCTGAGAAATCCGGAATCTCACCCCGGTATCTGGCGCAGTTGGAGGCGGGCGAGGGCAATATCTCAATCGGATTGCTGCAACGCGTGGCTGGGGCATTGGAGCATCGGATTGAATGGCTGATCGGTGAGGACGATCCCTGGGACTCCGACACTCTGCAAACCGTGGAACTGTACCGCCGTGCCAGTGACGATGTGAAACAAGCGGTCCGCAACATCTTGCAACCGGATCCTGTCAATGACGTCCGGGCCGGTCGCGTCTGTTTGATCGGTCTGCGCGGGGCCGGGAAATCGACACTGGGCGCGCTGCTGAGCGCGAAGCTTGATCTGCCCTTTGTGGAATTGACTGACGTGATCGAAGACATGGCGGGCATGCCGCTGTCAGAGATCATGGCTTTCTATGGGCAGGAAGGATATCGCAGGTTGGAATCGCAGGCCCTGGATCGGGTCAGTGCGTCACATGGCCGGATGATTCTTGCGGTTGCGGGGGGGATCGTGGCCGAACCTGCCACGTTTGACATGTTGCTCAGCCAGTTTCACACAATTTGGCTGCGTGCTTCCCCGGTCGAGCATATGGAACGGGTCCGGGCGCAGGGAGATGAGCGACCCATGGCTGGAAATCCGGCGGCAATGGAGCAGCTGAAATCCATTCTGTCCAGTCGCGAGGCAATGTACAGCCGCGCAACGGCGCAGCTGGACACTTCCGGTCAATCCCTCGAGACTTCTCTGCTGCAAGCACACAAATTGATCAGAAACCTATGTCTGGTGCCGCAAGAATAGAGTCTATTTGGATGGTTTCAGCCAGTCATTCTCAAAAACAACCTGTTCAAGCCCGGTGAACCTGCGAAGCCTGTCCAACTCTGCTTCCAATCGTCCGGTTCGGGCGTCGGACCATCGAACGGACCGTTCGGGCCACAGGGCCCTTACACGCAATTCCCCACAATCGCGATGGGCCTTCATGTCGATCCGACCGATCAGGCGGTCACCTTCCAACAGCGGAAAGACATAGTACCCGTAGGTTCGTTTTGGGGCGGGCACAAAAACCTCGATGCGGTAGTGAAAACCAAACAGCCGCTCGGCCCGTTGCCGATCGCGCAGCATCGGATCAAACGGGCTGAGCACCCTGATACGACCGGGGGCGGGCGGCAGCGCTTCGACCTCCGTCGCCAATCCGGGGCGGGCGAAAAGACGTCGGAGCCGACCATCGGCGCATTCGATGTTGATTTCCTCGACTTCGCCCCTTGTTAGAGCCTTTGTGCACCAGGTCTTCGCTTCTGCCGGGCTGACCGTGTCCCAAAATGAAGCCAATTCGCCCGAGGTGGCAAACCCGAGACGGTCCAGAGCAGCATTGCAAAGCCAATCCACCGTTTCCTGCGGGTCGCACGTCATGTTTCCCGGACAAAGGTGATGCTCAATCACCCGTTCCGTAAGATCGTAGCGTTTCTTGAAACTTTCTCGCCCAATTACGGTCAAGGCACCTGAACGCCAAAGATACTCCAGAGCTGTCTTCGAGGGGTGCCAGTCCCACCACCCGCCCGAGCCTTTCTTCTCATCCTTGCCGACGTCGGACGAACAGACCGGTCCGTGGTCACGAATGTGTTGCAGAACCGTTTCGAATTGCTTTTCGTAACCGTCCCGCCGCCAGTTCTTCCACCTGGCCCTCAGTTCGTCTGCGTCGCGCTGAAACCGCAAGTGCCAGTGAGGATAGAACTCCATTGGAATGACTGCGGCATCGTGCGTCCAGTGTTCGAACAAAGCGCGGTCGCGTTCATAAAGCCGTTTCAGGTTGTTCGCGCGATACGTTGGCCTGCGCGAATACAGGATCATGTCATGGGCACGTGCAACAGTGTTGATACTGTCCAGTTGCACAAACCCCAGCCGATGGATCAGATCCAGAAGATCTGCGCCCTTTGCCTTACCGGCAGGCGGCTCCAACAACGCGTGACGCTGCATGAACACGGCACGCGCCGCGCGGTTGTTTACCTGTTGCAACGCCAAGGCATCAGCGCCGTTTCAGTGTATCGCCGTAACTGATCTTGGGGGTCAGAGTGACACGGGTGTCAATCTCGACTTCCGGGTTTTGCAGCTGGGCGGCGATGATCTCAGCGGCTTTGCGACCGATCTCAAGCCGGCAGGCATCCATCGTGGCCAGCTTTCGCGGCAAGCCTTGCAAAAGCTCGACATTATTGAAACCAGCTAGACCGATCTGACCGGGCACATCAATGCCCTGGTCCAGCAGATACAGCAGACCGCCCGCACCAATCATATCATTGGAATAATACAGGAAATCCAGATCGGGTGACCGATCCAGCATCGCCTTTGTCATCTCGCGCCCCTTTGCCAGCGCCGAACCGCCGGAATAGAACTCGCGGTCTTCGATCTCGATCCCGTGCTTGCCCAGAACTTCGGTGAAGCCTTCGAACCGTTTGCGGGCGCGGTGATCCAGGGGCATCTTGGTGCCCATGAAACCAATATGTTCGTAGCCGGCCTTCAGTATAGCCTGCGCCATCTCACGCCCGGCGCGCCGATGCGAAATACCAACCATCGCGTCGACGGGCTTGCCGTCGGTATCCATGATTTCGACAACCGGAATGCCCGCTGAATCCAGCATGGCCCGTGCGGCGTCGGTATGTTCAAGCCCGGCAATGATGACACCCGAGGGCCGCCACGAAAGCATCTCGTACAGAACTTTCTCCTCTTTCTCGGGCAGGTAGTCCGTAACGCCGACCACCGGCTGCAGCTCGGTATCTTCCAGTACCTGATTGACGCCGGTCAAAACCTCTGGAAACACCATGTTGGACAATGAAGGGATGATCACCGCGACCAGGTTCACTCTGCTTGAGGCCAGAGCGCCAGCGATCTTGTTCGGCACATAGCCAAGTTCCTTTGCGGCGGCCAAGACCCGGGTTCGCGTGGCGTCCGAAACATCGCCGCGGTTTCGCAAGACCCGGCTGACGGTCATTTCCGACACTCCGGACGCTTCCGAAACATCACGAAGGGTAAGCGGGCGTTTTGTTTCTGTTGTCACCGGGAATACCTGCGTTGTTGTTTTGCCCGATGGTAGCGTGAACAGGGCAATCTTTACAACTGTTGTGCAAAGGCGATGACAACCTTGAAAAACCCGGTTACAGAAGGCGACGCGCGGCCCCGTGGCTCAACTGGATAGAGCAGCCCCCTCCTAAGGGGCAGGTTGCAGGTTCGAATCCTGCCGGGGTCGCCACACATGATAAATATATAAAAAACAGCAGCTTGTGCAGAAATCGTTTAGCTATGTTCTTTGTTTTGTGTGGAGTTTTGTGAGAGGCCGAAGCGTGGTTTAGTGCCTCCAATTCGAAGCGTCGCAGCCAGTTTTAGCGCTTCTTAACTATCGGAAACGACTCAGTTTTCTACAATGAAGTTGCAACCGCTTTCTTACTGCGATCTATGGTTGAGTAGTGGTGTTCGCAATCAGAGAAGATGTGCAGGATCTTCTGCAACCAAATAGCAAGAAAGTCTGTTGTCGCACGGCCCTTCCTTTGATGACCGACAACACTCGGAAAGAGTGACTTTTGATAATGTATCTTCAAGCGACAACAACTCGTGCAGGACTTTCGATTCAACCTCCGTCTAGCCTCTGGACGGGCCTGCAGCGGTTCAGAACAGGCTCGCGCCAAGAATTCAGAGTTGTCGAAGGCTGCCAGATTTCTCTAGCGCATAATTCAATCCACGTCAGGTTGTAGGCAATGTCACAAGTTAGGCTGGACTGGATTTATCGATATTTTAGAGTTCGGCCAATACACCTCCGGGTGGTGAAGGTGCGGCCTCTGCACTGAACGCGACCATTGTGTGTTCGAGCACTCTCTCATGGATAAACAACCTGCAAATTATCCGCGTTGAATTGATCTATGCTTTTCTGCCAGCTCCGGCCCGGCCACAGCAGTTCCGCTGTCAATTCGCGAGGATGATAAGCTGCCGTGTACAGAGTGCCAAAACCCCGATCAAAGGCGAGCGAATAAAGCGGGGGTTTGAGGAACGATCCGACAAAGATCTCCTGCTTCTCGGGGTGCAATGTCAGGCGATGCAGAAGAAATCGTTCACGCTCGACCGTGGCGGTAAGGCGTGCGTGGCTGCTCCATTCGACACGCTCCTGATGATTGGTCGAAACAGCAGCGCGGGTTATGAGCGTTGGTCGGTCCGGTGCAAGAAATGCCGTGAAGAACTGCCGGTCACGGTCCAGGACCGTAACGTTATAGCTCATGTGACAAGGGACTCTCAAAAGAACTTGCTTCGCCTCTTCGATCGTCGAACAGGTCTGCAACAGGTATCTAAGGATCAGGGGAATCCCAAAGCCTTCGCCAACCGCACGGCGACCGCCGAATGTCAGGGAAACCGTCAGCCCTGCATCATTCATACCGTCCAGCAATCCAAACAAGCCATCTGACGTGCCCATCACCTGGCGCCCATTCCATTCAGTCTTCAGGAATACCCCGTCAAAGGCCGACGGGTCATAGTCGTAATTCCGCACCATCAGTGGTTCCGGTCCCTGCCAAATCGCCTGGCTGCACCCGGCCAGATACCGCGGCGGGCAATAGAAACTCAGAAACCGGGCCTCCAGATCACCTGCACCAAAGGCAGCGCACAACATGTCATACGGCTCGAGCATTTCCGGCATATGCGTTTTCAACGCGTGGCGGCACTCGGAATATGTCGGACGCGATGACAACCCCTCGCTTGCCCACCACTTCAGGTAGGCATTCCTGTATTCGGAGAAAATCGCGGCCAGCTTCTGCCCGGGTTTCTTTTCTTCGACGGCGCGAAAGGTAAGTTTCATGCACCCTACATAATCTTAAACGCAGGATCCTCAAATGCCTGGGCGGATGGCAGCGGGCGCGAAGAAAAGGCGCTCTTGATGCCTGCGATCCAGTTCTTTGACTTGGCTGTCAACTGAAACCCCTTGGTCATCGACCGTCCTCGCGTCACCAGTATGCCCAGATCGGCGCCTTCATAACGGTAATCGCCGACATTCGAGATGCGCAGGAAAAAGGCCTCGTCTTCGCTTTCGACCGCGCGACGGTGGTAATCGAACCGGTCAAAGACGACCTGACCATCCGGCAGCATCCGGTAAATACCGGATTCCGGAGCGTTGGTGATGATGTCGACGCTGTCTTCAGTGTGCTTGATCACCATCTGCGACCAGGAGTCGATCATGTCCGGGTCGGCCCAGCGGGCGTTCAGCTCTTCGACGTCCAGATTGAACGGCTTCTTCGAAAACTCAAGCAGATGGAACAGGAACAGCGGCGCATCTGCGTGGGCAAAGGCTGCGTGGTTGGTCATCGAGGACGCTCCGGTGATCCGGGGGTTGAGCTCACCCAACCAGATGTCGCCGGTCTTTTTGTCGATCAGGAAATCCAACTCGAAATAACCGCGATAGCCTTCCTTGCGCAGTTGCTCGCCGAATTTGAAGGTCAGTTCGCGGGCCTTTTCACGGGTCTTGGGCGGGAAGGCGGTTGAGAATATCTCGTTTCCGCACCAGCCACCGCGATAGGGGGTCAGTTCCTTGAACCCCACAAGCTCGGTCATCAGGGGGCCGACAATCGTGCCTTCGGACGTGGCGCAGGCTTCGATCGCCGATCCACGGCAGTCGATCCGTTTCATGATCTTGATTTCGCCCTCGCCCACGATTTCATGCTCGTGCTTGCGGAAATCGGCTTCGGATTTGATGAAAAAGGTGGTGTGGCCCGAGTCGCCAAACGCGCTTTGCAGCACGAGATCGTCGCCAAGCCCTGCCTTTTTGCAGACCTTCTTCAGATGATCATAGCTGTCGACCTTGGACAGGGTATTGGGCACCGACGGAACGCCTGCCTTGTTGCCGACCCGCACCGTTTCGATCTTGTTGTCCATCTTGGTGCGCAGCTTGGCCTTGGGAAACCAGACTTCGCCGCCCAGGTCCTTGGCCAGTTTTTCCGTCTTTTCGTCGAACATCAGGAACACGAATTTTGGCTTGCCGCCCCGTGCCTTGACGTAATCGACCACTTCCTTGTGCTGCAGCAGATAGTTGTTGATGTCCTCGATAGACTGAAATTCGTCATGGGGGAGTTCGGAAGGAACAAGAACGTTCGGATGCCGCCCGTCAAAGCAATCCATGTAGCAAATGTACTTGAAGTTCTTGACCCATTCATCCAGGCCGAGAAGGTTGAAATTGGTTGCCGAGACAAAATAGATCGGGTCTGAATTCGTGTGGAAATAGCGGCGGATTTCCGAAATGTTCTTGAGTACCTTCTTGGGCATCTAACCTCTCCCCTTTGAATTATTCTTTGACGGACTCCAAGGCCTCTTGGGTAAACACGCGCAGACCGAGGTCTTCGCGGAAACCATGAATTTCGCTGACGTCCAGCGCCCGCATGAATGACAGAATTTCCGGACTGATGACCTGACCGGGCACCAAAATCGGAAAACCGGGCGGATAGGGAATGATGAAGCTGGATGAGACAAGCTCTTCCCCCGCTTCAAGCCGCACCATCAGCGTGTCATCGGTCGGGATATAGTCGCAATTGTCCTCATCGTATGCGAGGAAGAACGCGGTTCGGATGTCGCCTTCGGGCGTATCCGACCCGTCGCGGAACGCATCGTGGAAGCGGCTGAAATCCGGCAGTGGTGGCACGTCTTCGACCAGCGCCTTGACCCTGTTCTCGAAGGATCGGCGTTCCATTTTTGAGGCATCGTCCAGCAATTCATCCAGGTCATTTGCAATTTCGACCAGCACTTCGATCAGGTATGCGACTGACGACCGCGTTGTGCCGATATTGGTCATGAACAGCACCGTATTACGCGACGTCTTGTTGATCTGGATGCCGTATTTGTCCATCAGGATCTTGGTCTTGAACGTATCGCCATCCCAGCCGGTTCCGCCTACGGCCAGAGTAATGCGGGTGGGGTCCAGTACGAATTCGTCCTGGCTCCACATCGTCCATTTGTCGATCCAGCCGTGATCGGGATCGTAATAGGCTTGTACTCCGCTTTCCCGGTATTCTTCCGGGATCATTTCGCCGGCGGTTACCACCTTGAAATACTTTTGCAAGACCGGATGGTCCGAGATGGCGCGTCGGATCGACATGGCGGTCTCGATCTGCTTTTGCACAAACTCGAACCCTTCCAGTTCGACCTGCCGCCGCCCAACGTCCAGGGAAGCGATGATCTGGTAGTTCGGCGAGGTTGAAGTGTGGGTCATGTAGGCTTCGTGAAAAGCCTGCTCGACTTCGCCTTTGAAATCCTGATCGTTGACATGGATCATCGACCCCTGCCGCAATGAGGTCAGGGTCTTGTGGGTCGATTGCGTAGCATAGACGCGCACGCGGGCATCTGGTGGCGGAACCAGCCGGGCTTCAAGCACCTGCTCGTGGCTCGCGTCGCTAAGCTTGTCCTGCTGCGCCTCCCATGCATCTGCGGCCTCTTTCGTGCGCAGCGTTTGCCGCAATACATTAGCGACGCCCATGCCGGTGCGCTGTCTGTAAGTCGGGTCAAAACGCGCAAAGCCGAACCAGGCTTCGTCCCACAGAAAAATCAGGTCTTTCTTGATCGCCAGGCATTCTTCCATGACTCGCTGCACGTTATAGACCACTCCGTCAAAGGTGCAGTTGGTCAGCAGCACCATGCGGACGCGGTCCAGTTTTCCGGCGGCTTTCAGCTTCAGCAACGTGTGCTTGATCTCTTTCAGCGGTACAGCGCCATACATCGAATGCTCGTGCAGCGGGTAGCTGTCCATATAGACGACGCTGGCTCCGGCCAGAACCATGCCATAATGGTGAGACTTGTGGCAGTCTCGATCGACGAGCACGATATCTCCTGGTCGTACCACTGACTGAACGACGATCTTGTTACATGTTGATGTGCCGTTGGTTGCAAAGAACGTGTGTTTCGCCCCAAACGCCCGGGCCGCCATGTCCTGTGCTTCCTTGATCGGCCCACGTGGTTCCAGCAAGCTGTCCAGACCGCCGGATGTCGCCGACGTTTCGGCCAGGAAGATGTTTGACCCGTAAAACGCCCCCATATCCTGAATCCAGTGCGAGCGGCTGATGGATTTCCCGCGGCTGATCGGCATCGCGTGAAAAACGCCGGTTGGCTGTTTCGAATACTCCTTGAGGGCTGAGAAAAACGGTGTCCTGAATCTTCGGTCGACACCGCGAAGAATGTTGAGGTGCAGTTCCTGAAAGTCTTCCTGATTGTAAAAAACCCGTCGGCAGCGGCCCAGATCCAATCCGGCGATATCTTCGGCAGAACGATCGGTGACCAGATAGGCGTCCAATTCGGGTCGGATTTTCTCGATCAGGCGGCAGGCTTCCGGCCCGTATTCATGCGGGTCAAGGCCATCAACATCTTCGTCTTCGCTGACGCGTGTCAGATACTGGTTCAGGATCGGAAGATCGATCTTGGATTTCAGCGACAAGCCGGGCCGGATCACCACAGCCTGAACGTTGTAGTTGAACAGGACCCCAATCAGCGCGTCCTCCAGCGACGGGACAATGACCGGTTCATAAATGAAGGGGTCTTCCAGCCGGCGCATGCGCAACAGGTTTTGCCGCAGGAACCTCTCCTGATGTTCAGTAACATCATCGACGATCAGTACCTCGAAATAGGGCCGCCCCAATGCACGAGCTTCTGGCGCAAGCGAAGCTTCGTCTTCGTAGTCCTCATTGTCTATTTCATCAGACGACAGAGGGATCGACCGTCGCCTGTATGCGCCCGATGTCAACGCGCGTGCGATACGGCGGACACAGATGGACAGGTCGTCGACATTGCCGTTAAGCAGAAGGCGTCGCAGATGTTCGAAGGCGTTTATTCCGGGAAACGCCCAATAGAGTTCGATCGGTTCCAGAACATCAAACAAATGTTCTGCCGTCGACAACAACTTTTGGCTCTGGCGTTTTTCCCGTCCGTGAAGTGCAAGGCCTTCAGCAGCCTCGCGTAAAGCGCTCCATCGATCAGCGCGAAGTTGCGTCGCGCTGTAATAATCTCGTATTGACGGCAACTCCTTCTTCCGCGAGTGCAAGTTCAAAACCTGCCTCCTTTCTGTCGCGTCCGGATCAGTGCCGCCCTCTGATCCGATTAATCTGAACCTGTCTTTCCGTGTAAGACAGAAATGTTTGGCGGCGTTGGCAAATCTGTTTTTGCTTCTTCAATCGAGGTTCTGGGGTCAGATACAAGCAAGCCACGATCCGAGCCCTGACGGGGAATTTCCAAAGGCCCTAGGGTGTTTAGGTAAGCATCGGCGCCGCTGGTGCGATCATAAACCGAGAAGTCGGCTTCACGATCCCGGAAACTCTTGAGCACTTGCCCAAGACCCTTGAGACCGGTTTCGCGCTGACGCCGCACCTGATCCAAATCGATTTCAATCGGGAACATGTCTTCCTGTCCGGCGGACTGATGCAAAACCGTCGCCGATGGATCGACCACCAGCGAACGACCGACGCCGCCGGCTCCCAAGCCGTTTACATCAAATACGTAACACTGAAACTGTGCCGCCGTCGCCCTTGCAATGGCGAGTTCCGCTTCACGGTCCGTGGTACCAGTCAGGACTGGATGAAGAAGAACTTCGACACCCTGACTGGTCAGTTGCCGCGTTGTTTCGGGAAACCAAATGTCATAGCAGATGGAAAGGCCAAAGCGTCCGACATCGGGTACATCAAAAACACAGAACTCAGTTCCTGCCGATATTCCCGCTTCATATGGGCGGAAGGGGAACATCTTAGAATACTTGGCAACGATTTCTCCGTCGGGATTAATCACGACCGAAGTGTTCAGGATACGCCCATCTTCTGTTTTTTCGAACATGGACCCCGGGATCAGCCAAATACCGAAACGGCGCGCATCCTCCTGAAATTGCAACAAAGCGTCATTTGGGAAAGACTGTGCGAAACGGTCCAGTGGTCCGTATGGCGCGAGTTCTGAAAACAGTACCATCTGAGTCCATGGAAACCGGGCCATCAGGATTTCAATCCGATGGCGCATCGCCTGGACGTTTGAATGAAGCGCTGCGACGTGCATCTGAACGCCGGCGATCGCAAATGGAGTCATATTGGGCGTCTCTCCCGTTCAACCTGTCTGACCACTCTATTTTCCGATCAGCCTCGTGGCCAGCGCGTTTTTTGGCACTGCTCTTCTGGCGCAGGGTAAATCAGAATATCTCAGAGAGGTTCTCAAAATGAACGCGTGAATTGGTCGACCAACTTTTGCCAAGCTGAATGTAATGCGGGTGTCGCCGAACACTTCTGTAAGCCACTGCGCAATGCAAACAGTTCAAACTCGTTTCCAAGATCGTCACATGGCTAGGGTTTATCATTCTCGGAGACAGGCGCGACGTCTGAGACGGTGCTCGTTTCTTCTTTGCCGGCCAATTCGATCTCAGACTCGGAAAGTGACAAAGACTCATCCTCGCCCACTGCAAAGGCAGTGGTTTCGGGTGTGACCACGCGGGCTGGGGCACTGACACGAAATGCCGTCTTCTCGCTGTCCGGGACAGCAGCCTTGGTCAGGATGCGCCAAATCGTGAATGCAATCATGAGGCAATGCGAAACAACCGTCGTTAGAAAAAGACCCCGCGGCCCGAGCCCTGCCATGGCCACGCCTGCGATCAGCGGACCGATAATGGAACCCAACCCGAAAACCATCAAAAGCCCACCTGAAACCTGGATAGAAGTGCCCGGCGCCGCATGGTCATTCGCATGGGCAACGATTATCGGATACATTGCAAAGATCGCGGCACCAAATACTGCGACCAAAGCAAGGTTCATCATTCGAGACTCTGGTGCCAAAAGAACAAATGCGAGATCGGATGCAAGCGCCACTACCGCCGTAAAAAGCAATACCATGCGCCGATCCATACGGTCGCTGACAAATCCGATCGGAACCTGCGCAATGGCGCCTGCCAGGACCGGAATGCTTGCAAAAAGTGCAATCGCAGTCAGTGGTAAACCCACCCGGTCTGCATAGACAGCAGCCAAGGTTCCAAATGCAGCGTTCGATATTCCGACCAGGAAAACGGCTGCAACCGCAACAGGCGAGTTTCTCCACAGCGCGGGAACGTCAAGCCGAACAGAGGTAAGGGGCGCAGGCGAGGCCGAAGTTGAGAGGGCTGTCGGAATAAGAGCCATACAATAGACCATTGCGCCGACGGCAAAGAAGAGGAAACCTGTTGCGTCACCCAGCGAAATAGCCATTTGCCCAGCCGTAACGGCGCCCAAATTTACCATCGTATATACACCGAAAACGGTTCCGCGGGTGTTGGGCTCAACTCTGTCGTTGAGCCAAGACTCGACAATCATCGCGGCTCCGGCAAAGCAAAAGCCTGAAACCGCCCGCGATGGTATCCACGCCCATGAGGCTACGAATATTGCTTGAAACAGTATCGTTACAGCTGCCAACGCGCACATGACACCAAAGGTGCGGATATGACCGACAGCGCCGACAAGTCGCGGTGCGATGAGACATCCCGCAACATAACCGACAGCCCAACCTGTTCCCAGAAGACCAAGAGCGCTGGCGGAAAACCCTTCGAATGAACCTCGGACAGGTAAAATCAGGCCATGAACCCCGCCGGCGAATAAGAGAAGGCCCGATCCAAGTAACAATGCAGAAATCGGAATGAGTTGGCGAAGCATGGCAGGCAGACTAGCGCTTCATCTGGAAATATGAAAGTTGGCGAGATTATTGGGCGGTATCGGCCCGAAACGTGCTTTAGCGACCAAATTTGTTGATTCCCAAAATGCGCACTGAACGTCATAGTTTCTCGAACTCAGCACTCTTAGCAGTATCATTGACGCGGAATCCATCATCCAGACCGTATTTTTTGGAGGGCATTCTGCGCGTGCAATCCAACAATAGGTAGATCAACCAAGGCCTCCAAAGCAGGTATCGCGGTTTCGGCCTCAGCGCCGATCTTTCCAAGTGTTATCGCGGCTTCTCGCTGAACCCGTTTTTGCGGACTGGATAATGCTTCAATAAGCTCAGGCAGCGACGACGCAGCGTGCGAGCCGAACCATCCAAGCTTTCGAATGCTTGACACCTGCTCTGACGGATCCTGAAATTTCAGGTCCTGTTTCAGACTTGAGACTGAAACCTCTGGTGGCAACGCCGCCATCTGCAAGCCGTCCAACAGGCGCTCATTCAGAAGATCCAAATCGATATCCCACTGTATCGGGGAAAAGTAGTCCGCAGCCGCCTTTGCACGCAGGTTTTGGAACTGACCAGGAACCCATTTTTCGACGTGAGTATAGGCAATCCGACGTTCTCCGACCTGAGCGTTGAATGAGGCCGCGAAGGGTAGCAGTTCAGTTGCTTCCGGATGATCGTCCAAAGCTGAGTTCAGCATATCCGCTGCATGGAAAACGTTACCCAGTCCATAATGCGCGGCAGCTTCGTACAAATAGTAATAAGTTGGGTGATCAGGATTGTGCCGTTTGGCAGCCTCAATAAACTCCAGGGCTTTTTCAGGTTTGCCTCCTGCGACTAACGCCCAAGCCATAATAATATTCGCCTCAGCATCGTTGGGCTGCAACGCCAATGCTTTTCGGGCCTCGATTTGTGCTTTTTCTGTACGGGCACTTCCTGTTTCGCCTGTCACTTGACCCCTGAAGTTCAGGTGCCGCATAGACTGAACAAGATGGGCCAGTGAAATGTTATCCTGAATTGCTCTGTCCAGGTTGGGGCGCACGTGTTTTACGTACACCTCATTCCTCGGGATGGTTGGATCATGGTTCCACCGAAACACGCCATTTCGTTGATGAACGAGTGCCAAGGCTCCATAGGCGCGACTGTAGTCGGGATCCAGTTCAATTGCTTTCTCAAAATGCAGAATTGCTGCGATACTGTCCTCTTCATTGAACCGTGAGTACAGCTCCCAGCCCATCTGGTATTCTTCTCTGGCAGAAATCTTCGTTGTGTCGGTTTTTTCGATCTCAGATCGCTCAGCCGGTGAAAGCTGCAATTCTAACGCGTCAACTATTTGCAGGACAAACTGGTCCTGAATCGTGAAGACATCATTGAGTTCACCATCAAATCTGTCGGCCCAGACCGAGTTTCCCGATGAGGTGTCGACAAGATGAGCATTTACACGCAGGGTGTCTCCAGACCGCCTGACACTGCCATCCAGCACGTATCGAACGCCCAGTTGCTCAGCTACCTCTTGAATATCAAATGTCTTTCCCTTGTAAGAAAAAGAAGTGTGTGGAGCGATTACAAACAGGCCAGCGATTTTCGACAAATCTGTGATCAGGTCTTCGGTCATCCCGTCAGCAAACATTCCTTGGGATTTGTCACCCGACAAATTGTCAAACGGCAACACTGCCACCGAAGGTTTGTCGGGTAGCTCAAATGCAAATCTCCTTGGATCTGCCGGAGCAAATTCTGGCCGTGTCAGAGTATGAACCAATAGAACAAAGCACACCAAGGCAGCAAACCCTGCGCCCACGACGAGAGGCCGTTTCGCCTTGTTACTCTGGATTTGAGGCAGGCCGTCATGCTGCTCAACGATCTGATAGACGCGAACAGGAGTCGCGATGTTTTTCAACCGCTGCTCGCCCAACGGTTTATAGCCTACCTCAACTTGGGACTTGAGCAGATCGAAAACCGGACCGGAGATTACGATTCCGCCGGGCTCTGCAAAGCCCTCCAATCGAGCAGCAATATTGACGCCATCCCCATAAACGTCACCTTCGTCAAAAATCACGTCTCCGAGGTTTACGGCGATACGGAACATGATTTTTCGCTCTGCCGGTTCCCGGGCTTCCCGGGCTGCCATTTCCTTCTGAATTTTCACCGAGCACTGTATGGCTTCTACAACCGACCCAAACTCGGCAATCAACCCGTCACCGGTTAGTTTGATTACCGTCCCGTTAAACTGTTTGAACAATGGATCGATGAGTTCCAGGCGATACTGCTTTTGCCGCGCAACAATTCCCGCCTCGTCCAATTCAATGAGACGGCTATACCCAACCATGTCGGCAGCCAGAATTGCAGCTATTCGGCGTTCCATCTGTAGAGCCTCCGAGAGTAGCTTATACACTCCCAATGGGCCTGTTAACGGAGATTCCTGGATCCGAACTGAGCTCAAAACCTGCCCGCGTTGGTGTAGAGGCCCAAGCCAGCCGAACACCTAGCTGCGAATTCCAGGACAGTACGCTGGAATTCCGGTCAATGGGTGAACAATCTCCCTACTCCGCTTACAAAAAAGATCAACGTGTAAGCCATGCGGCGATCACCGGAAACAAGCGATTGAACGCAGTGCTGGAACACATCAAACAAGTGGAGGACAAAACACCACCGAAGAAGCGCCACGTCGGCACTCAGGCGATCCGCTACACTCCAGCAGGTCGGCGCAACAACGGATGGAATTCATAGCTTGCGATAGCAGCACGGGAGAATCCGGGCTTTGCATGGTGCGGTGTGCGTGACCAATTGGCATTCGTTGCAGCTCCAAAAACGGCTACCTTGGCTGAATCACGAAGGCTCTGGCGCCCCTGCCAATTCCTTCACTATTGAGACGCGCGAGCATTTGGACTGCACCGAACTCTTTGATCGTTTGCTGACGGTATTGCTACAGCGGTAGCATAGCGAAAAGTGTGTTTGCGCAGTCCCAACTTTGCGTTGTTTGGAAAACAGTAATCACACAATTACCCATTATATGTTGGTTTAAACCCTTCCGAATATTTCCCTTAGTTCCTTTACTTGTGCTGCATCCAGCATCCGGATTTGCATCCCACGCAAAGCCACGAGCAACTTGGCCGTTTCTTCCAGCTCTTCTGCGGCACAGACCGCTGAGAAGAGGTCGTTTCCTGATACAACTGGACCGTGATTCGCCAATAGAACAGCACCGTATTCTCCACCCAAATCTCGGATCAAATCACCGGATCTCGGGTCACCTGGCGTGACGTATGGAACAAGTTTGACCTTACCTACGCGCATAACCACGTACGGCGTGAGCGGCGGAATGCAATCGTCCGGACTGGTGTCTTCGAGGCAGGACAGTGCTGTTGCCCAGGTAGAGTGTAGATGAACCACTGCGCCCGCTTCAGGTCGTGTCTCATAGAAGGCCTGATGCAGAAAAACCTCTTTGGTCGGCTTGTCGCCGGAGACGTGGTCCCCATTCAAATCAATCTTGGCGATGCGCTCGGGGTCGATATCCCCCAAGGTGGAATTGGTTGGCGTCATGAGGATTCCGTCACGCAAGCGCGCGGAGACATTGCCCGCAGTGCCGACGGAAAATCCACGCGCAAACAGCGAGGCGCACAGGTCCGACATCTGCTGTCGCAGCGCCAGTTCTTCAGAACTCATTTGCCAACCTCCATCATTCTGAGGGCTTTTGCGAAGAAGTCCGGAGCGCCAAAGTTTCCGGATTTCAAAGCCATCGCAATGGGTTCAGTTTTTCCAACGCTCAGGACAGGTACGCCCGGGTCAATCTCTGGCCCAATTGACATGGCTGGCGACCCCAGTGCCTCAGAAACCGCCTTAGAAACAGCGCCGGACGTCTCCCCTCCGGCCACTACCAATCGCTTGTATCTCTTTTGGACAAGCTCTCGCGCGGTATCTGCAAAGAGATTGTCCAGCTTTTCCGCCACGGCTTCCTGACCGAATTGACTTTGGGTCGCCCGTACATCTTCCGGGCTTCCCGATGAATACGCGAGCGGCGCCTGATCCCAATGCGCGTCAAAGAAATCCAGAAGCGTTTGCCTTGTCACGTCCCCGGACATGACGCCCGGAACATCAATGGCAAAGGTTGGATAGGATTTCGCATGAACATCAATCTGCCCACGGGTCGCACCGGAACACGACCCAGCAAGGATCGCGGCAGGCCCGGCGACACCGGTGAACAAACTGCCAGTACTTTTTGATGAAGCCTCTCTTAAGAAGTTTCTGGGTAGCCCCAGCGCTATCCCAGATCCCCCCGTAATGAGCTGGGCATCCTTCAGAGCCTCGCCCCAGGCCAGCAAATCCTCGTCCGAAATCGCATCACCGATCACAAATCGTTCGTCGGCGCTCCGCAAAGCCGCAACAATCGCCTCCGGTCCTTGCTTCACGGTGTCAAT
The DNA here is from genome assembly GCF_057221075.1 of Ruegeria sp. HKCCD6647-2. Taxonomy (NCBI): domain Bacteria; kingdom Pseudomonadati; phylum Pseudomonadota; class Alphaproteobacteria; order Rhodobacterales; family Roseobacteraceae; genus Ruegeria; species Ruegeria sp. HKCCD6647-2. The sequence continues at coordinate 464,975 of NZ_JBWVBD010000001.1, forward strand.
TGGCACCAACCCAACCGTTTCTTCGGTCTGACGCTGCAACCAACGCCTGATGTTGGCATCCGTCATTGGCGTAAGAGGGTGATTTTCCATCCCAGACTCGTGTAGCAGCTTACCGAGCACAAAAAGGTGACCGTGATAGACGGTGCGCCCGGTTGTCGGAAAGGCCGGACAGAAAACCACCTTCTGCGCGCCCAGCTCGTCGGCGAGCGCTTCCGCAACTGGGCCGATATTTCCTTCCGTCGTGGAATCGAAGGTCGAACAATACTTGAAGATGAACTGCTGGCATCCTTGATCCACGAGCCACTGCACAGCACTCAGACTGTCTGCAATTGCTTCCTCGGTCGATGCAGTTCGGCTTTTGAGTGAGATCACACCGGCTTCGATCTCCTCATCGGCCTGGGCAGTCGGAATTCCCGGAAACTGAGCCGTTCGTAATCCACCTTCCGGCTCAACACCCTTTGCCAGGGTGTTCGCAATATCACTCGCACCCGTAAAGTCGTCCGCTATGACACCTATTTTCATAATTCAATGTCCCTCGTCGGCCCTGGATCCAAACGATGGATATGAGGCGCAACACCTGTTGGGAAAACCTCACGCACAAGTGGATCATGGCCGGGCACGATCAATCTTGGATGCGAGGCCAACGTTTCCAGAGTCTTGAAACCATCCATCATCTCCTGCAAATCGACGACGATGGGAAAAGCTTTTCGCGCCATGAAATTCTCATAGTAATGCGAGGCATCCGAGGCCAGAACCATCCACCCGGCTGCTGTTCTTACACGAACACATTGCAACCCACGGGAATGCCCGCCGATACAGTGCACGGTCACCCCATCTGCTATCTCAGCATCTCCGTCGTAAAACACGACCTTGCCTGAATAGAGACGCTTTACGACCTCGCAGATATGGCCCGCCGAAAACGGCGCCCGCAGGTGGTCGTGGCACATGCAGGGACCTGTGGCGAAGGCCATTTCCGCCGATTGCATGTGCAACTTGGCATTCGGGAACATATGCAGCCCCCCCGCATGGTCATAATGAAGATGGGTCACAATGATGTCTGTCACTGCTTCCGGCGTGATGCCTAAAGGGCGCAGAGCCTCTCGAGGGTCCATCGCGATGGGGCGACCGCGGGCGGCTGCCTCATCGGCGTCGTATCCGGTATCGACCAGTATGACTTCGTTGCCGCGCTTCAATGCCCAGATGAAATAGTCCATTGCATGAGGCGTGTCGTGATTGTCATCAAAGATAAAGCTATCGCGCCGAGTGCGGGCATTGCGATCTGCATACTTGACGGCGTGGATTTCCCAATCGTTCATCGGATGACCTCGGAAAACTGGTGAACTGTCTTCGTGGCGATCATATCAGCCACAGCCGCATCGAAGGATTTGAAATGCGCGCTTTCGAGGTGAGCGCCAAACGCGGCAGCGTCATCGTATACCTCATAGAGGAACACCGTCTCGGTATCATCGCCGAGGCAAACGTCAAACTGATGGCATCCGGGTTCTTCACGCAAAGAAGTTGAAGCGTTTTCGACCATCAGCGGCAAGAAAGCGCCTCTCTTACCGGGTTTGAGAGTGAAAGTGACAGTGACTACAAACATCAGACAGAAAGTCCTTTCAAACGTGAGAAAGCGCGCTTTGCGACGGGCAGTTGGCTGAGGATCAGACCAATGTTGAGCACCAGCAGAATGGCCGCACCGGGGCGTGAAAAGAAGACCGCAAGGTCCCCATCCGACAAGAACAGCGACCGGCGGAAGGTTTCGTCAAACAGACTGCCCAGAATAACCCCGATCACCAACGGCGCGATTGGGTACTTCATCAGGTTCATGAAATAGGCAACGGCGCCGACGCCAAGCATCAGGTAAAGATCATTGATGCCACCACCGACGCTGAAAGACCCAATTGTTGTCAGAACCATCACAACCGGCAAGAAGATGGTCTGCGGGATGGCGAGTATTCTTATGAAAACCCGAGCAGTGAACAGGCCCATCAAGAACATCGTCAGGGAGGCCAGCACGAGTATCGCAACCACGCGCAGAATGATCTGGGGATCAATCGTTGGCCCCGGGATCACGTTGTTGATCTTGAAGGCCCCCATCAAAGCCGCGGCTGGTGGTGAACCGGGTATGCCCAACACCAAAAGCGGGATCAGCGCGCCGCCAATACAGGCATTGTTTGCGGTCTCGGAACACAGCAGACCCTCCAAGGAGCCTTTTCCAAACTTGTCGCCCTCGGCGGAAACGGTCTTGCCAACACCGTAGCTGACCCAACCCGCCACATCTTCGCCAACGCCCGGAAGTGCTCCTACCCCTGTCCCGATCACTCCTGAACGGCCAATCGTCGGCAGGTAGCGTCGAATAGAGCGAAGGTTTGGAAGAATACGGCCTTTCAGGGCCAGAACTTTCCCGGCCTCAACGTGCCGCAAACCGTCGATGATTTGAGGGATCGCAAAAGCCCCCATCAAAACGGGTACAACCTGAAACCCGCTCATCAGGTAAGACCAGCCGAAGGTATAGCGCGGCTCAGACAACAGTGGGTCGAGCCCCACCATGGACATCGCAAGCCCGATCAGACCGGCAATCCATCCCTTGATCACCAGGTCTTCGCTCATCAAAGTGCCAGAAAGCAGAATGCCGAACAGGGCCAGCAGTGCTTTCTCCGGGCTTGCGATGTTCTTTGAAACCAAAAGCAGCGCCCAAACGAAAATCAAAAGCGTGAGGGTTCCGATTACCGTACCGATGAAGCTGGCTGTAGTGGTCAGTCCTAGAGCTTCTCCACCTCTACCCGCTTTGGCCAGAGGGTAGCCATCCATGGCTGTCGCCGCGCTGGCTGCTGTGCCCGGAATGTTCAGCAGAATAGACGGGTAGGAGCCGCCGTAAATCGCGCCGACATAGGCCCCGAGCAAAGCGATGAGTGAATAGTCCAGCGGGATTTTGTTGCCGAAGAAACCCGTCAGGATCGTCACTGCCAGGGTTGCCGTCAGGCCGGGCAACGCGCCGAACGTGATGCCCAGGAAAACGGAAGCGATCAAATACAGATAGGTCAGCGGGTCCGCTGACAGATCGGCGAACGCCGAGCCAAATCCAGCCAGTTGCGAAAGGATAAAGTCCATCCGGTCATTCTTTCCATAACGGACGAAGCGTCACGTAATAGTGGTATTCGATCTCTTTGAAGATCAGACCACCGCGTGCGGGCACGTTCTGTCGGAAAACAAAGGCCATCGCGCAAACAAGGATCAGCGGGGCCAATATCGCGATTAGTGGCACGAACCGCAGAACGGGTTCAGAGGCTGCTTTGGTCAGCAGAAAAAGCGTCAACACGACCCAAACGGCCAATGTGAACCAATCATCGATGTGTGCATTCCAATCCGCCTGCGCAGGAAATACCACGAACGCAAACAATCCGGCGGCGGCGACGGCGATGCAGGCCACCAAAGCACGCGAAGCATGGCCGCCGTAGTACCCGTAGGTCAAAGCTGTAATCAGCAACCCAGAGCACAGAATGAAATCCACTCTGGGAACGAGTCCCACGACATATGCAAGAAGGATCAGGCCTATTGTTGAAGCTCGATAGGCTTCCGACTTGTCCCATCCGATCCCCAAAGCCGTAAGTGCGTTTTGGGCTCCTCCTGAACGGATCGAAATCGCCAGCAACACGAAGGACAAGACAAGTAATCCACCGAAGATGAATAGCGGTACGATTGCAGCCGAGTTGTACCAATCCGATCCACTTACACCCGCGCGGTTTTCACCCCAAAGGGGGATGTCCAACGTCTTCCAAAGGAAAAATACGGACACGGTAATAAGAACTATCGCGGTCCAAAAGTCGCGGGTCCGCATGACCAGTGTTTCGTCAGGATTGTCCATGCCTGCCTCCTACAGGAAAGGGCACGTTCAAACGCGCCCTTTCAAAATTGAGCGGATTAGGGCTTCTCGATACCCAGCGAGGCCGGATCGACCGTGGCAGCGCCCAGATCTTGCAAGGTATAGGCAAAAGTAGCCTCAAGGTTCGCAAAAAATTCTTGAGCTTCTTTGCCGTGCTGACCGCCGACATCGTATTTGTTTGCCGCAGCCCATTCAGCGACAGTGTCGGATGCAATCGCCTGCTCGAACGCATCGCCAAGCGCAGCCTTTACGTCATCTCCGGCTGAACTGTGAACTGCAAACCCGATGGCCTGTTTGAGCGGCAGATACTGGTCGAGCCCGTCATAGATACCAAAGGCAGATGGCACTGTTGTCCCTGCAATCTGCGCATCTTCAGGCGTCAACATCGCGAGCGGTTTAAGTTGACCGCCCTCAATCAACGGAGCCTGTTCAGCCAGTGAAGTCACAACCAACGCAACTTCACCCGCTATCGCTGCTTCCTGCCCGGGCGCTGAGCCTTTGTATGGAACAAACTTGAATTCCGCACCGGACCCTTTTTCGATGGCCAGAAGGTTCAAGTGGTGGATCGAACCCGCACCGGAAGCCGCCGCTGGAATAGTGCCAGGAGCAGCTTTGGCAGCGTCGACCAGTTCTTCCAATGTATTGTAAGGGCTGTCCGCTGGAACCGAGATCAGATCAGGCGATCCGCCGACAATAAACGGATACCAGAAATCAAATTTCTTGTCCCAACCACCCTGTACGGCGGCTGTAACGTTCGACTCCGACAAGCCAACCAATGTGTAGCCATCGTCCGGCTGGTTCATCACGTAGACCATGCCGTTGGAGCCCGCGACCCCACCTGTTTGATTGATCACGTTAATCGACACCGGAAGGTGCTTTTCCATCTCGGCCATGATCATGCGGTTGATCGTGTCAGTGCCACCACCGGCCCCCCAGACTACAGCTGTGGTGATATCCCGATAAGGGTAATCCTGCGCGGCAGCAGCCCCTGCGACGCCGGTTGCAATCACTGCTGCGGCAGCCAACCGCCCTAGCTTCAGTTTCATTTCCAAGTCCTCCCAAAACAACTTCCCGTTTGTTATTGCATTTAATTGCGTATACATTACAGAATGCATTGTCAACGTGCTGTAGTGAAAGCTGCTATCGCGCTATGAATGCGAAACGGGAAGGAAGCGGGCTAAGATGAAAAAAACTTACGATGTGGCAGTGTTTCACGGGGACGGCATCGGCCCAGAAATCATGGCCCCTACGCTTGAAATTCTGCGCCAGCTTTCCGACAACAATCCCAGCTACGAGCTAGCGTTTAAGGACTCGCCAGCAGGCGCATCCTACTATGCAAAAACTGGAGAATCGTTTCCTACCGGATCACTGGAAACAGCACGCAAGTCTGACGCAATTCTGCTTTCTGCAATGGGTTTGCCGGATGTTCGCTACCCTGACGGAACTGAGATTTCACCACAGATCGACCTGCGAAAGCAGCTCGGCCTTTTTGCCGGCGTGCGTCCGGTAAAGGTTAGCAATGGGCAAACGACTCCTTTGTCGCTCCCCAACGGCAACGAGATCGACTTTGTCTTGATTCGCGAAAGCACTGAAGGGTTGTTCTTCACTCAAGGAGCAGGCGATGTCACAGAGGATGAGGCGCGTGAAACCCTGCTGATTACCCGTGAGGTATCCGAAAAACTGTTCCGCTTTGCATTTGATCTCGCGAGAAACCGCAAGGCATCCGGGCGTGGACAGGGACGGGTTACATGTGTCGACAAAGCCAATGTATTCAGAGCCTTTGCATTCTTCAGATCAATGTTTGACGCAGAGGCCGCACTCCATCCCGATTTGCAGGCAGACCATGCCTACGTCGATGCTACGGCGCTCTGGATGGTTCAGAAACCTTGGGAATTTGATGTCTTGGTAACTGAGAATATGTTTGGAGACATCCTTTCCGACCTTGGCGCAGGTCTTATGGGGGGACTTGGGTTGGCACCTTCAGCAGATATCGGGTTGAATCACGCCGTGTTCCAACCCTGCCACGGCTCTGCTCCGGACATTGCTGGACAAGGTATTGCCAACCCCTTTGCGATGATCCTGTCCGCTGCAATGATGCTTGAATGGTTAGGTTTGACCCATGATCACCCAGAACTGTCCAGAGACGGTGAACGCTTACGTGAAGCCGTGGAAAAGGTGACAATAAACGGTCAAAATTTGACACGTGACTTAGGTGGCACTGCCGGAACGCAGGACGCAGCCTCATCTGTGTTGGAAGTACTTCAGGCATGAATGCTCAGCAAACCATCAGAGTCGCCTGCGTAGGCGCGGGATACTTCAGCAAGTTCCACTACGATAGCTGGTCGCGTATGCCCGGAGCGGTTCCGGTTGCATCCTGCAACCGCGATATCAACAAGGCGAAAGAAACAGGGCTGACCGCCTACGATGATCTGTCCAATATGCTGGAGGCAGAGAAACCGGATCTCGTGGACATCATCCTTCCACCTGTGGCGCAGGCCGACGCCATCCGGATTGTGTTACGCTCCGGTATTAAATGGCTGATCTGCCAGAAACCTTTCTGCTTGTCTTTGCAAGAAGCCGAAGAGATCGTTTCAGAGGCGGAAAAGGAAAATGCCATCATTGTTGTGCACGAGAACTTTCGCTTCCAACCCTGGTATCAGGCTATCAAAGTGGCGCTGGCTGAAGGCCGGATTGGCACGCCTCTGCAGGCGACCTTCAGACTGCGCCCTGGCGATGGACAGGGGCCAGGCGCCTATCTTGATCGACAGCCGTATTTTCAAAAAATGCCACGCTTTCTTGTTCATGAAACGGCGGTTCACTGGATCGACACGTTCCGATTTTTGTTCGACGCACCCAGCGCAGTTTACGCAGACCTGCGCAAAGTTAATCCCGTTATCGCGGGCGAAGACGCTGGCTACATCTTGTTTGACCACCCCAACGGCTTGAAAGCTTTATTCGATGGAAACAGGTGCCTTGACCACAGCGCAGAGAACCTGCGTCAGACGATGGGCGAAGCGCTAATAGAAGGTACAGCAGGCTCGTTGGTCCTGAACGGGGATGGTTCAGTAGAACGACGCGCGTATGGAGAACTTGAACGGCAGCAGGTTTTGCCACCAATCGTTCATGATGGTTTTGGAGGAGATTGCGTCCATGCCTTGCAAAGCCACGTCATTTCAGGCCTTCTAAAGGGAACGCCGTTGGAGAACACGGCCCGAGATTACCTCGACGTGATCCGCATTGAGGAGGCTATCTACCGCTCTGCTGCGGAGGGACGAAAGATAAAACTGGAGACTCCGTGAAGGATCAGGACAACAAAACTCTTTCCAATACACAACGCGCTGTTCGGGACTTGCGCAGGATGATCCTGTCTGGAGAACTCGCTGCCGGGACCGACCACTTGGAGTCGGAACTGGCAGAAACGTTGGGCATGTCTCGCACTCCCGTTCGCGAAGCAGCATTGATGTTGGAAGGCAAAGGGCTGCTGGAAATGCGGCCACGCAAAGGCGTGCGAATCCTGCCCGTTTCGTCCGAAGATATGCGCGAAATCTATGACATCCTTACGGAGCTCGAGAGTCTTGCGGCGCAACGCGCCGCTGAAGCGGGTTATTCAGAAAAGGACTTGGCTCTTTTGGCTCGCTCAATCGAGCAGATGGATCAAGCCATCGAAACCGAAGATCTGGAAGCCTGGGCAGAAGCCGATGAGTTGTTCCATCAGGAACTCGTGCGTTTGGGTGGAAACAAACGTGTAGAAGCGATTGTGGCTATGATGAGTGATCAGGTTCGCCGCGCGCGCGCAACGACGCTCTTCATTAGGCCTTTGCCTGTCAAATCCAATGAAGATCACCGTGCGGTTTTTCAGGCAATCTTTGAAGGTCGACCGGATGTAGCGCGCGATCGCCATAGAGAACATCGGCTCCAAGCACAGGCTATGCTTTGCGAAATACTAGAGAAGCATAGGCTTAACAGCCTGTGATCCACCTGGTCAGTTTAGAAAGTCTGTGAACGCGTTTACCCCAGTGTGACTGCTGCTTTGGGCTCGGGGGAAGCTCGCGCAACGCGAACTGGAGAGCCTGTTGAGCGTTTAATCATGATCACCGTTTTTACCTCGGCAAGCGCCACTCGTAAGTTGAGTGGGATCTTCCGACGTGTGTGCGGGGCGGGACAAGGATCTTCGGGCGCGTGGCTCAAGTAGCTTTAGTGCATTTTTAAGGCTTTTTGCAGCAGAGTCCCTTTCAACTTTGGTCATCGCAGAGACGTCCATGTCCATCCTGAAATGAGGATGCTGTTCGTGCAGTTGCAACTCAGTCCGCTTAACTCCGACCGGTTCATCGAGAACACGGTACGCCGCCACGGGATAGGCAATACCTTTGACGTCAATTTCGCCACGCTCCGAGCATTCGACTTGATCCTGCACGAGCGCAAAGGTCTCATAGGAAATCAGGATCTCACCCGGTGCCGCCATGTCCTCAAGTCGAGATGCAATGTTCACTGCGCCGCCTATGATTGTGTAGTCCAACCGATCCTCGCTTCCGAAATTTCCGACTGTGCAGAATCCGGAGTGAATGCCCATTCTGACCTGCAATGGCTTTTCAATGCCGGATTTGCGCCATTGATATTGAAGCTCTTTCATACGGTGGCGCATTTCGATGGCCATCCGGACACAGGCAAGAGCATCTGCCTTTAGGCCACGCGTTTCCGGATCGCCAAAAAAAATAACTATGGCGTCACCCACATACTTGTCGATCGTCGCCCCATGCTGCAACGCGATCTGGGACATTTCCGTAAGGTAGTGATTCAAGAGCTGCGTCAGTTCCTCGGATTCCAATCGGTCGGCTGTTTCCGTGAACCCCACGATGTCGGAAAAAAAGACTGTCAGCCTCTTTCGACTACTCGCAAGTTTGACTTCCTGCTTGCCTGTGAAAATCAGGTTGTAAACTTGGGGCGACAGGTACTTGGCCAGTTGGCTGGCCAGACCCTCCAATGCCGCAGTCTTTTCGGCCAACTCGGTTTCTCGTTGATCAATGATTTCCATGTAATGCGCCATCGCGCCCGAGATTTCGCCGATCTCATCCGGTCGATCGTCGGTAAGCCCGTGCTGGCGGTCCTTGGCGTAATTTGCAAGAGCTTCTCTGAGTTTTTCGAGCCGCAGGAATACCCGATGTCTGAGAATCCAAGCAACCGTGAGAGACCCAGTCACGAGGATTAGCACCACTCCCAAAATCGCCATAAGCGTGAAGCGGGTCGTGTTGGAGACTAACCGAATCTGATCTTCAAGCTCCTTGCTGGTGCGCCAGAATTCGTTACTGGCACTACTAAGCAACCTGTTCGCGATCAGGGAGCTTTCCTCGACCAGCGCCTTAATCTGAAATGCGTTCGACAGCTGTGATGTCTTGGTTTCAAGAATGTCCGCGCGCGTTGCTGGCCAACGTTTGACCAGGTCACTTTCCGCACCTGCCTCGTTTTTTTCGTTTCGACCGACATTCGAGTCATCGATGTGATGTGCCAGTGCTTCGACGCTTGCATCCGCGGATTGCCGGTTTTGGGACAACTTTGCGCGCTCCGAGTCATTCAGCAACAATTTGATCTCGGAAGCCGCGCGCGCTGCCAGTTCAAGGGTCGAACGCGTTACACTAGGATCCCGACTTTGCAGATCGGTCAGATACTGCTCAATCCCTTTGGCATGCGCTTCAAGTTGGCGGCGAACATCGATCTGGTTCTCGACTGTATTCGCCAGGCGGTCGAGATTAGCCGTCAGCATCGCGGCGTTGGATCTAAGTGTGGTTACCCACTCTGGATCGCTGTTCAAGTCTTCCAACTCGTCTATGAGAGTTTTTTGCGACACCTGTTTGTCTTGGATACGGGCAATGAGTGTTTCGAATTCTGACCGGGTTTGCGCCTGGCTGAGTGCTGGCGCGATGGAACTGGACGCGGAAGCATCCTGAGACAGTTGTGAAAGGCGGATTAACACCGGTAGCGATTGGCTCCTCAGGACGTCGAGTTCACTGCGAACTTCGAGCAGGCGTTGTGTGATCAGGATCAAACCCAGCGCGAACAACGTAGAAACACAAACCAGTACGGCGAACAGTAGCGTGGAAATACGCCTTCGAACGTTAATCCGTGTGGAAAGCTGATCTATCACCGAGACGCCCTATCGATATGGTGGGCTGATCATCAAACCGCCGTCACGCCACAGCCGATTGAGCCCACGGTCCATTTTCATCGGGCTACCTTGACCTAGGTATCTATCGAAGATCTCGCCATAGTTACCGGCCCCGACGATTACGTTTCGCGCCCAGTCCTGGGCCAATCCGGCGGCCGCCGTACCCTCAACGACTTCCAGCCCTAGCAAGCGGCGGATTTCGGGGTCGGTGCTTTCCAGATGCGATTTGAGGTTTGACTGGGTAATACCCTTCTCCTCAGCCAAAACGGTCGCAAGAAACGCCCAACGAACAATTTTTACCCACACTGCGTCGCGAGTGGAGACGTAGGCAACCAGCGGTTCCTTAGAGATGGTTTCTTCGTGCAGGACATAGTTTTCAGGGTCATCGAATGCGGAGCTTCTCATCGTTGCCAACGCAAAACGATCTGTAGTCAGCAGGTCGCACCGGCGGGAAAAAAACGCATCATTCCGGCCCTGCGAGGATTCAAAGGCCATTACAGACCAACCCAGTCCGTGCTGCGAAATGTAGTCCTCGAGATTGCCAATAGTTGTGGTCGCCCGGGAAACGCAGACTGACGCGTCGGGCAATTCTTGCAGGCGGCCACTGATCGTTCCGCGGTGCGACATGAACCCCTGGCCATCGTAGAAAAGGACTGCGGCTGGTGTCAGCCCAAGCACGAAATCGCGAGAGAACGTCCACGTGACATTTGAAACGTATATGTCGACTTCACCTTGTGCTATACTCTTCAGTCCAGCCCGGATCAGAGCTGGCGACATTTGAACTGCATTTCGATCACCGAAGACGGCCAGGGCCGCAACCCTGCAAAACTCGGGGAAAAATCCTTCATAGCCTTCGGAACCGATACGTGTATCGCCGACCAGCCTGTTTCCGATCGCACATTTCACAAAACCTCGCTCGCGAATTGCGTCAAGAACGCTTTCATCCGAATGAGCCAAGCCAGCATTCAACAAAAGGTAAGACAACGCTGACGTTGCCAGGACGACGAATGATTTCATTAGTCCCTCCCTCAGTCGAAGGCATTGTACCACGAAGGATTAGATTTTCGAGCGAGCAGGAAGTCGACTGGGATCTAGAGAAGGGGTCACAAGGGCCTCAGCTGCGTCGGGTTCAGACCGGGTATCGGAGAAATTTAGCCTAACGAATACGTCCAAACGTCTGCTTTTGTGCCGCCGGCAACTTCACCGAGCGCTTGCAGCGAAGGACTGGTCTCCGTCCCCAAGGTGACGAGTTTGCATATCGGCTTGGGCTGAAAACGGTCTTCATAATATGAGACTCCAAGAAAGATGCGCCCCAGATAAAGTCTGGAACATCTTCTATGATACCAATCAATCAATGGATTTGGTGCTCTGCGATCTGGAACTGGTTGATAGTAAGAGTGGCTGGGATGTGCCGCGTCAAACCCACACCCACGCCCGGGCCTGCGTCAGTATCCGCACCGGGTTCGGCGGGAAGTCGTCTTGCGTGGCAGCAACAAAACCGTAGATCGAACGGAAGCGCGGCATAACTATGTTGGCCGTTGTCTCCCCTTGCTTCCTGCGGGCGACTTGCGACGCTACCAACAAAATTTGGTCAGTAAGGTGGAGGAAACAAGAGGCGCACGTTCTATCGCACTGATTAATTTAATATTTGTAACAATATTTGGTGCCTCAAGAGGGACTCGAACCCCCGACCTTGTCCTTACGAATTTTGACGTCGAGTTTTTGCACTGAGCCGGATCGCGCCGCAGGAAACCTCATAAGGCCATACAATTGCTTGACTAATTCCGGCTTCGCCTATGGACGTGATCGCACAGCATTTCAGAGCTTTTGATGAACACGCCCTACTAATGCCCAACTAACCCAATTAGTAGGACCCTACTAATTGACCCCACCCCATCGACGGCTTCCCGAGTAGCTTGTTCTCAGGCTACCCCGCTTCGACGGAGTTGGAAAACACCGATGGGAGTCGGCAGTTCGGTGCCGAAACCCTTCATTAAACCTTCCATTTTAATACGGCTTTAACCTTGAAGGGCAGCACAAACCATGAAGCATGAAACAAAATTCGCAAATTGGATACGCAAGGGTGGGCAGCGTGAGTTTACCGTGCACCTCAAAACCCCCGCAGTTCTCGATCACAAGTTTACCGTGATACCAGAGCGCCTGCTTGCTTCGATAATGGACGATGCCCTCAGAACAAGCGTCGAGAGGCTGAACGTCTTCCGCAAAACTCATCCATCAACATCTCAGGGGTGGATACATCTGATCTGAAGGTGGAACTCTCAAATTCTATAACGTCGCGCCTAAATGATTCCGGCGTACCCGTGGACCCCAACGATCCAGTTATAGAAGCTGCTGTCCGGCAATACGCTGAACGGCTAAATGGGCGGTTTCAGCAATCTGGTTTGGGCGTGGCAGAGTACATTTGGCGCAGCAGCGACGATGATCGGGTTCGTTCTCTGCATATGCAACACGATGACCAAGTGTTTTCTTGGGACAGTCCACCAGAAGGTGGTCATCCCGGTGAAGGGTTTAATTGCAGGTGCTTTGCTGAACCCGTGACCGAGGGCATCAATTTCCCGGATGGTGCGGTTTGCGACATCATCAACAAAACCATGTTGAATGACTTGTTCCCCAATGCAGCCGAGGAAAGACTGCACGCTATAGCACGTGAAATCGACTTGCAGATTGTAACAGGCAATTTGAATAGCCCCGAACGGCTTGCTCATTTCTTTGGGCAAGTGAGACAGGAAGTTGGCCCTTCTATTCGATTGGAAGAAAACCTCAACTATCGAGCGACTGCTCTGCCTCTGATCTTCTCATATTTCCGGCGCAACCGGGCAGAAGCCCAGCTATTCGGGCGAACTTCGGATCACCCGGCCGATCAAGAGGCCATTGCCAACCGCGTATATGCAAATCGTATCGGCAATGGAGACGTGGCAAGCGGTGATGGTTGGCGTTTTCGCGGGCGTGGCCTGAAGCAACTTACCGGAAGAGCAAATTATCGCGCCTTCACAAGGGATCATGAGGCGTTATTCGGAGAGGCCATTGATTTCGAGCAGAACCCGGACCTTCTTTCGGAGCCTAAATATGCAGTCCGCTCAGCAATATTTTTCTGGGTCGATAACAATCTTCACACCGTTGCGGATCGCGGCATTACCCGAAGCGCGACCGATGCGATAACCCGAGTTATTAATCGTGACACTGATAGCTATGGTCAACGTTGGAACAATACTCGGCGTTTACACCGCGAGGGCACCTTCTCCAATGTTTGCAAATTCTCTGTCGCTGCGCCTAGGTTTGAAGACCAATGAAGATAATTCTAACGATATCGGTTTTGTTCTTGTCTGCTTCGGCGCTCCTTGGCCAAGACATCGCGCTAGAGGATGGTCAAAAGCTGTTCACTTACGGCTGGGAAGATCAACGGGTTAGAACCTCCGACTTTGAAGCTGTTTTGTCTTTTGAAGGGCAAGACGACCAACCAACATATCGCATAGAGTTGTCTGAACCAGTAACTGGAATTCTCACTGCTCATACATTTCAGCAGGAGCCTGGACAGCTAGAACTGACGGCATTCAATCGAGTGAACTACTGCGGTGAAGATGTGATCTTTTTGACTGTTCGATACTCGCCGCCACGGTTTGCGGATATCAGGCAGTTTCGTTTTGAAACACACGCATTTCACGCCGATACGCTTCTCCATCTGGATTCAGCCCCGGTCGCATTTGAAGCTATAGCACTTCAGGAAATCGGCTTCGATTTCGGCTGGCATTACATTGCCCCACAATCCTATCAGGTAGAGTGCGAAACTAGCCCAAAGGGCTTTGCGCTCGAACTCGTCGAAATTACTCAAATGCCATAACTTCAACTTCACCCCATAAATTTCCAACCCTACTCAGATCCACTGAAGTCATACGCACAAAGCAAGGCCAACACCACCCGCACACACCACGCCTGCAAACAAACAAGACAGTGCAATTTTTCTGCTCATAGCGGTACCTCTACTAACGAAATCGGCCACCAGAGTTTCCTCTGGCAGCCGGGGAGTTAGTAAGCCGCCGCAAGACGACCGCGCTGGCCTTTAGGCCGGAGCCCTGGACATACGCCAGTGCCTCCCGACCATAGGGTTCGAGGAGGTGTCATTTCGGCCGACACCGGCCGCTTGCGGAGGGGTAACTACGCCCCGGGATCAGCTCTGTTTGCCATTCCTGAGCGCAGCCTAGCCCGTATGTCTGAAAATCGATAGCGCAAACGTCACCCTTCGGAGTTTCCGAAGGCGTTGATTCCAGTGCTAAAATCGGAGTGCTATCGGAGAAGGGTGGTGCCGCTGATAGGACTCGAACCTACGACCCCATCATTACGAATGACGTGCTCTACCAGCTGAGCTACAGCGGCATCCTTCTTTTTCCACGGCCCTACTATGGCCCTACTAGTTACTGCGCGCCTTCTCTAACCTACTGGTCTCGAACGTCAATTGCGGATGGACCCGCTACTTACGAAGGACCTGCTCTACCAGCTGAGCTATTGAGGCGGGCCAACCGAGCATTTAGACGCTCGTCGCCGGTCGTGCAAGTCAGTTTCAGAGCGGGATCCATCAAGCTACTATGAATGCCGACCTATGAAGGGTGTTCACTTTCGCTGGGTCTGACGCTCACTGCGTCGGCTACAAAGATCCAACCGCTCCGTTTTCAGCTCAATGATCAGAATATGGCGCGAAGGTTGCGCGTCACATGTAGGGTGAGGATCACTTTCGCACGGACTTTGTTTTTATGGATATTCACGAGTCAGCACGGGATGGGGGGTTGACCCTAACGGCGTTTAAGAGAATGAAACGGGTCAGACTTCCCACACGATGCACGGAATACACCGATTGTCGCACATCACCATCATAACCGTTTGTTTCAACAGCGGTAAGATCCTGCCGGAAATGCTGAAGTCGATTCCCGAGGGTGTGCGCGTCATTCTGGTGGATAACGCGTCGGATGATGTGGAAACCATTCAGGAACTGGCCGACGCGCGTGGCGCCACCCTGATCAGAAGTTCCGAGAACGCCGGTTTTGGCCGAGCCTGCAACCTTGGCGCGGCCGAGGCAACGACGGATTTGCTTTTGTTTCTGAATCCGGATTCGTGCCTTCTGCCGGGTGCCTTGGAAGCCTTGCAAAATGGTGCGGATCGCCATCCCGCCGCTTCGGCGTTCAATCCGGCTATTCTGAAAGGACACGGAAAGCCGTTGTTCAGGCGATCCAGCGTCATTCTTCCACGCAGTGAGACTTTGCGCCAGAAGCATGCGGATTCTGATCTGGAACTGCCGGTTCTCGTGGGGTCCGCATTGCTGGTTCGCCGAGCGGCTTTCGAAGAAGTGGGTGGCTTTGATCCCGAGATTTTCATGTACCACGAGGATGATGATCTGAGTCTCCGCCTCAAGGCCGTTTGCGGTCCTTTATTCTATATTCATGATGCTCAAGTGCGTCATGCCGGAGGTCATTCCTCGCCGCGCAATGCAGCCATTGCGGGCCTGAAAGCGTGGCATATGGGGCAATCGAGAATATACGTGGCCCGCAGACACAACGTTCCCTTTGCCTTTGGTCGGGCAATGGCAACGGCACTTGTGCAGATGCTGTCGCCGGTGTTGCTGTTTTCGTCAAGAAAACGGGCCAAGCAGTGGTCTTTTCTGCGTGGTGTCTGGCAAAGCCGGAATATTCACCCGGTGCCGTTCCGGCCATAACAGGCTATGCCGTCCGGTTCTGTCGCTTCGTTTGCCAGCACGCAGGATCGCCTGCAGTGGCAGAAGAGATCATTCGGGGCTGATCTTGGTAGAACCCGGAACAGGCAGTTTGCATCCGGATTGGATACGTAGATAGGGTTTAGGTGCCCCCCAAGCTGGGCACCTAAAAAATTTCTAAAACCCGAACGGCAATGAACGCAACTGAGGTCAGTTGGACGCGATTAGGTTGGCCAGATACCGGCCATAGGCGTTTTTCTTGAACAACTCAGCGCGCTTGGCGATGTCATCGCCATTGATCCAACCCTGATAATACGCGATCTCCTCAAGGCAACCGGTTTGCAGACCCTGACGCTGTTCCAGCGTTCGGACAAAGTTGCTGGCGTCCAGCAAGCTGGCATGAGTACCGGTATCCAGCCAAGCGTAGCCACGGCCCATCCGTTTGACCGTCAGCTTTCCGGCTTTCAGATACATTTCAAGCAAGGTCGTGATCTCAAGCTCGCCCCGTTCGGATGGCTGAACCTCACGCGCCAGCTTTGGTGCGTTGCCGTCCAGGAAATACAAACCCGTCACCGCATAGTTCGATGGCGGAACCTCGGGCTTTTCGATGATTTCAACCGCGCTGCCATTTTCGTCAAAACTGACGACACCGTAACGCTCGGGATCGGTCACGTGGTAGCCAAAAACGGTGCCGCCATCCCGCTGATGATCAGCCGCTGCAAGTATTTCCGGCAGGCCAACGCCGAAGAAGACGTTATCCCCCAGAACCAAGGCCGAAGGCGCGCCGTCCAGAAAGTCTTCGGCAAGCAAATAGGCCTGCGCAAGACCATCCGGAGAGGGCTGGACAATGTAGGTCAGAGAGATGCCCCATTGACTGCCATCCCCCAGGGTTCGCTTGAACTGTTCCTGGTCCTGCGGCGTGGTGATCACGGCAATTTCGCGAATACCTGCCAGCATCAGTACCGACATCGGGTAATAGATCATCGGTTTGTCATAAAGCGGCAGAAGCTGCTTTGAGATGCCCATTGTAATTGGATATAACCGCGTGCCGGAACCGCCGGCCAGAATGATGCCTTTGCGATCTGTGACATTGCGCTCTTTGGGGCTGGTTGGGTGGGTCTGGAAAGTGCTCATGAAAATTCACCATTCTGCCGCAGTTGATTAATGATAACTTGTGTAGCATCGCGCCAGTCCGGTTGCGCCACGCCAAAAACGGCTTCGGTCGCGCTGCAATCCAAGCGCGAGTTTAAGGGCCTGGTTGCCGGAGTCGGATAATCCGAGGTCGGGATTCCTGTGACATCGACTTTGCGGTCGGCGACCTCAAAAATCGTGCTGGCAAAGTCCTTCCAGCTCACGTCCGGCGAACCGGAAAAATGATAGGTTCCGGATTTTCCCGCATCCTCACGGATTTGATCCGCAATCGTCAGGCAGGCCTCGGCAATGGCACGCGCCGGAGTGGGTCCCCCAATCTGATCATCCACGATCGACAGCGCGTCCCGCGTCTCTGACAACCGCAGCATCGTTTTCAGAAAATTGCTGCCATGCCCCGAAAATACCCAGGAGGTACGCAAAATGACATGTGTGGCGCCCGAAGCACGGATACCGCGCTCGCCAGCCAGCTTAGACCGGCCATATGTGTTTTGCGGGTCCACCGGGTCAGCCGGCGATCTTGGCGTCGCGCCCTTTCCGTCAAAGACATAGTCGGTGGAAATATGTACCAGCGGGCATCGCGACTCTGCCGCTGCACGGGCCATCGCAGCAGGGGCTTCGCCGTTAATGACGTGGGCGAGCTCCGATTCCTCTTCGGCCTTGTCCACCGCGGTGTAAGCCGCGGCGTTGATCACGGCGCGCGGCGCGTGTTGGCGGATGGCGCGGGCACAGGCTTCCGGATCGGAAAGGTCTGCCGCGGATCTGGACAGAAATACAGCGTCAGGGACCAGCCCGGCCAGTTCATGTGCAACTTGCCCGGTTTTGCCGAATATGAGTATCGCAGCAGCCATCAGCCGCGCCCCAAACGGGTGCCGACACCTTCGCGGTCCAACAGCGGGCGCCACCAATCCTCGTTGTTCAGATACCAGTCGATCGTGCGCTCAAGACCTTCCTCGACAGTAACCGACGGGCGCCAACCCAGTTCGGTTCGAATGCGATCAGGGTCAATCGCATAACGGGCATCGTGACCCGGACGGTCGGTGACAAAGGTGATCAGTTTCTCATAGGGCTTCGAACCCGGGCGCTTTTGATCCAGCAGTCGGCAGATCGTTTCAATCAACTCGATATTGGTTCGTTCGTTTTCGCCGCCGATGTTATAGCTGCGACCAATCTGACCGTTTTCCAGAACACACAAAAGCGCGTCTGCATGGTCTTCGACATAGAGCCAGTCCCGAACGTTCAGCCCCTGCCCGTAGACCGGAATCTCTTTTCCCGAGATTGCGTTGAGGATCACTTTCGGCACCAGCTTTTCCGGGAAGTGATATGGGCCGTAATTGTTCGAGCAGTTGGTCAGAACCACCGGCAGACCATAGGTTTCGTGCCAGGCTCGCACCAGATGATCGGATGAAGCCTTGGACGCCGAATACGGGCTGCGCGGATCGTACGGAGTTTCCTCGGTGAACATGCCCTCTTCACCAAGTGAGCCATAGACTTCATCCGTCGAGATATGATGAAACCGGAAATCGTCAGGTCGCCCACGTCCCACCCAATGGCTGCGCGCAGCCTCAAGCAAGTTGTACGTTCCGGTCACGTTGGTTTCGATGAAATCGCCGGGCCCGTCGATCGATCGGTCAACGTGGCTTTCGGCAGCCAGATGCATCACCGCATCAGGGGAATGCTGCGCAAAAATCCGATCCAGTTGATCCCTGTTTCTAATGTCGGCATGTTCAAAATGGTAGAGCGGGTTATCCGCGACCGGCGCTACATTTTCCAAGCGCCCCGCATAGGTTAGTGCATCAAGATTGATGACCTCATGCCCTCTGCTGATGGCCAATCGGACAACGGCAGAGCCGATGAAACCTGCGCCGCCGGTAATCAGTAGCTTCATGTCTGTTCCTTGTATTCGAATGGGCTGTCAAAATCTTTCAGCAAAGGCGCGTTCTTGTCCTTATCCGACAAGACAGGATCTGCGGTCAGCTTCCAGTCGATCCCGATGTCCGGGTCATCAAAACGGACAGAACCGTCACATTCCGGTGCGTAGTAATCCGAGCACTTATAGACAATTTCGGTGTTTGGTTCGCGCGTAACGAACCCGTGGAGAAACCCTTCCGGTATCAACAATTGTCGACCATTCTCACTGCTCAATTCGGCGCCGATCCATTTTCCGTAAGTCGGGCTACCTTTTCGGATATCCACGACAACGTCGAAAAACAGTCCGCGACCGCATCGAACCAGCTTTGCCTGCGCATGCGGCGGCGACTGGAAATGCAGGCCGCGAACAGTGTTCACAGCCGCTGAAAGCGAATGATTGTCCTGAACGAAATCAATGTCGATCCCTTCCGCCAGAAGTGTTTTTCGGTTCCAGCTTTCAGAAAAAAACCCTCGTTCGTCGCCAAATCGGGCAGGTTCCAGCAACAGAACCCCTTGCAACTCAGTTTGTGCAACTTTCACAGAATCCTCCACCGTCGGGGCAACACGTTAAGATTACTCATTAACAACATCTTTCCAGATTGTGGACAGATGGATTTGCCTATGACTCTTCTGCCGGAAATAAAGACGCCTCCAACTTCTTCGGCGATGCGCTAAGAAGTATCTGTTTGAAAATTGCGTGGTCAATCTCCACTCACGCCGGAACTCCGTGCGAGACCCGAGCGGTGGGTCTGCCGCTGGTATCACAGACACAGATTTGGTTGGCTGTTACAACAGAGTAAGCAGGATGCGCAACCGCGATTGTCAATTGATCATCGCCCGGTAATCGTGTCGTGGCGGCGGCTTTCAGCGGTCAAAGTTGGTTATCCCGAACGCGTTGACAAATATCGATCCAATTGGACGAGTTGCCAAAGATATGCAAGACCACGCGTTCGGGGCTGCTCCTGGAGCTCATCTCTTGCTTTTGATTGACACTCACCCCTGCGGCCGGATCTCAGACAATCAACGACCCGCTTTAGCCAACGATCCGATAGAGGCCATGCCCCTGCGGCGTCTGGTCGACCGGGTCAATCCGTCCTGACACCGCGGCAACGTCGGGCATTAGGCGAAAGGCGTTAGCCGCCTCGCTTCACGCGCGATTTCGGCACCGCGTTCCCCGTCGATTTGTTCGATGATCCGCAGTGTCACGCGTGCGCCGTCCTTGGACAGCCAAAGCGGCGATTTCTTGAGGAATTGGAAGCCCTTGCGCCGAAGCAAATAGCCGGCTAAGGCATATCCCGATGCTCGCCGGGACACGGCAGCAAGGATGAATGCGATCCGGTCGGCACGCCCCTTTGCCTTGGTGTGATCTGATGCAAGTACATCCGACTTGATCTGCTCCAGCCGGTTGTCGTCCAACATGACCAACTCCCGTGTTATGCGATCAATTTCGTCGTCCGGCATTTCCGACAGCTCGGTATCGAGCTTGTCCACTTCGCAGGTCGCGCGGTGGCTGTATCCGCGTTTGATCACCCATTGGGTCAATCCGATCTCACCTCGCCTCACTGTTCGGGTCTTGTCGTTTCGGATCTCCAGTTTTTTCCAATAGGACAGAAAAGCGGGATCGCGCAGAATTCTAGGGCCAATCCCAAGCGCATAGGAAGCATAGTGGAAATTCCTGTGGTCGGTTCGAAAATTCCACGAAATCTCGCGAAAACGCTCAGGATCCACTCTGGGCATGGCATAGTTCGACGTCGCACCGCAATAATCGACCCCAAGGTCGCGCGCACAATCGAACCAGCTTCGCGTCTGCGGTACGAACCAGGCGGAGTCGTTGATGATCCACAGGTGATCCAAATCGTGCAGCTTGGGAGCCAACTCCAGTACGGCGTCACGATAGCCACCAAAATCATAACCGAAATTCGGCCTCTCCATGATCTGCCAGGCATATGGTGACAGGCGCTCCAGATCCTCCGTTTCAAGCGGCAGGTTCGAAACGACGAAGGGGGTGACACCCGCTTTGATCATGTCTTTCAACGCGGATACATGCGATGGCAGAACACCGTCTTTCGGAAATATGAGGTAAATGCCAATTTCACTTGTGGCGGCCTGTTGGCCGGCATGGAGTCGCGTTTTCCGGGTGCGTGTCAGATCATATGCCCGCCTCACATAAAGCGTGCGAAAAAACTCGACCGGCGCATAGGCGATCTTACGACCAAGGCGAGCCAGCTCCCGCTTGAGTTTCCATAGTGGTATCTTGGCCATCCGGTACGTGCATTGTTAAGAAAAAACAGGACCTGCGAGGTGCCACGGGCTTCGTGACCCACCCGTTTCTACTTATAGAAACCACACCGGACCGCAACCTGTTAGGGCCAATTGAGATTCAGGATGCATGTATGTTGTGACCTACCTCCCCTGGTGCCCAAGGCGCAAGCGAAGCACCAAGTTCAACAGATCACTTGGCAGGCCGGGAACGTTGCGATCCGGTGGCGAACAGAACTTTGGAAACCTTGATGAGTAGTTTTCGAAGCGCACCCACAAGCACCAAGAGAGAGAAAATCGGGGAAAAAGTGGTGAGCCGTGCAGGATTCGAACCTGCGACCCACTGATTAAAAGTCAGTTGCTCTACCAACTGAGCTAACGGCCCACTCTTTGTTGGATCTGATAGATCCGTGGCGCTCTGTAAGGTATTTACCCGACCGGGTTCAAGACCTTATTTGCACCTCGTTTCGCCATCACTTGAAGTGGATCCGGCGTCCCGATAGGCGGCCTAATTAGGCAGGTGGCGCGGGGGGGTCAACCCCTTTTTTCAGGAATCTGCGCGACAGGGTGGATTCATTTCACAGCCATCGTTATATGCCCGCCATGCAACACTCACACGACACCGGATTGCCCTTCATGAAGATGCACGGGCTGGGCAATGATTTCGTCATTGTGGACGCGCGCAGGCACGATGCGGCGATCACGACCTCTTTGGCGAAGGGAATCGGACACCGGCAATTCGGTGTTGGTTTTGATCAGCTGGCGGTGATCGGGAACGGAGACACGGACGCACATCTGGTGTTCTACAACGCTGATGGCTCGACATCGGCGGCATGTGGAAATGCCACGCGTTGCATCGCTCGGTTTTTGATGGACGAGCAGGGTAAGGACGAACTGGTGCTGACCACGGAACGCGGCAAGCTGCTGGCGCGGGACGCGGGTGATGGCCTCACCTCGGTCAACATGGGGCAGCCGCAGTTGAAGTGGAACGAGATTCCGCTGGCCGAAGAAATGGACACGCTGGAACTGCCGATCGAAGGTGGCCCGACAGCTACCGGAATGGGTAATCCGCATTGCACGTTCTTTGTGGAAAACGCAGAAGCGATTCCTCTGGAAGAGTTCGGTTCCCGTTACGAGTATCACCCGCTCTATCCCGAGCGCACCAATGTGCAGGTCGCACAGGTGATTGATCCGGACCACATCCGAATGCGTGTCTGGGAGCGTGGCGTGGGAATCACGCTGGCCTCCGGGTCATCCTCGTGCGCGACGGCCGTGGCGGCGGCGCGGCGTGGTCTGACGGGGCGAAAGGTTCGGATTGATCTGGACGGCGGCACGATATGGATCGACTGGCGCAAGGACGGGGTATGGATGACCGGCCCGACCTGTCATGTCTTTTCGGGGACCCTGACCCCCGAATTTCTGGAGTCTCTGGGATGAACCCGCCCAAGTTCGCCACCCTGGGCTGTCGCCTGAACGCCTATGAGACCGAGGCGATGAAAGAGCTGTCGCAGCAGGCCGGCCTACAGGACGCTGTAGTTGTCAACACCTGCGCCGTAACCGCCGAAGCCGTACGCAAGGCCCGGCAGGAAATTCGCAAGCTGCGTCGGGAGAACCCAGGTGCGCGCCTGATCGTCACCGGTTGTGCCGCGCAGACTGAACCCCAGACCTTTGCCGCGATGGATGAAGTCGACGCGGTCATCGGCAATACCGAGAAGATGCAGCCCGAAACCTGGAAAGGTATGGCGGCGGATTTCATCGGTGAATCCGAAGCCGTTCAAGTCGACAACATCATGTCCGTGACCGAAACCGCGGGTCACCTTATCGATGGCTTCGGCACCCGTTCTCGTGCCTATGTACAAGTCCAGAATGGCTGCGATCACCGCTGCACCTTTTGCATCATCCCGTACGGGCGCGGCAACTCACGCAGTGTCCCCGCGGGCGTTGTAGTGGATCAGATCAAACGGTTGGTGGACCGGGGCTACAACGAGGTCGTGCTGACCGGCGTTGACCTGACCTCATGGGGCGCGGATCTTCCGGCGCAACCGAAACTGGGCGATCTGGTCATGCGGATTCTCAAACTCGTGCCGGACCTTCCCCGCCTGCGCATCAGCTCGATCGACTCGATCGAAGTGGACGAGAACCTGATGCAGGCTATCGCCACCGAACCGCGCCTGATGCCGCATCTCCATCTGTCCCTGCAACATGGCGACGATCTGATCCTGAAACGCATGAAGCGCCGGCATTTGCGGGATGACGCCATTCGGTTCACCGAAGAGGCTCGCAAGCTGCGGCCCGACATGACATTTGGCGCCGATATCATCGCGGGCTTCCCAACCGAATCCGAGGCGCATTTCGAAAACTCGCTGAAGCTGGTTACCGATTGCGATCTGACCTGGCTGCACGTCTTCCCCTATTCCAAACGCGAAGGCACGCCAGCCGCACGCATCCCGCAACAGGTCAACGGCAACGTGATCAAGAACCGCGCCGCCCGTCTGCGTACGGCCGGAGACGCCCAGATCACCAAACACCTCAACGCGCAGATCGGCAAATCCCACCGCATTCTGATGGAAAATCCCCATATGGGCCGGACCGAGCAATTCACCGAAGTGATGTTCGCCGCGCCGCAGCCTGAAGGGCGGATCGTTCCGGCTAGGATCACTGGATCAACCACTACCCAACTGCTGGCCTGATACACCGCGCATCTTCACCTGGCTAAAAAATATCCCGGGGATGAATGGGCCGCAGGCCAAGAAGGGGCTGGCCCCTTCCCGACCCGCCATAAAAAAATCCCCGGTGCCGTAGGGCGCCGGGGATTTCAATTGCAAGTAGGGGTGTAAGCCTTAGTGCTCTTTCCCTTTCACCGGTGCCCACAGGCGCTTGTTGACCAGATACAACAGCACCGACAGAACAGTCAGGAACAGAACACCGACAAAGCCAGCATTCTTGCGGTCCATCATTTTGGGTTCAGCCGCCCACATCAGGAACGCGGAAACATCTTCGGACATTGCCTCGACCGAGTTTGCGTGTCCGTCAGCGAATTCGACCTGTTCATCGAACAGCGGTGGTGCCATCGAGATCCAGCCACCGGGGAAGGCGGTGTTTTCGTACAGAACCGCGCCCGCTTCTTCCTTTTCCTCGCCAGTATAGCCATCCAGCAGAGAAGCGATGTATTCCGCACCGCCCATACCTTTGAACAACTGGTTGATACCCAGACCATAAGGTCCGTGGAAACCGGCGCGCGCCTTTGCCATCAGGCTCAGATCGGGCGCGCCTGCACTGGTGTTGGCCGGGAAATGGTCGGTCGGGATCGCCGGGCGGAAATCATCCAGTTCCGGATCGAACACTTCGAAGTTGCCAGCCGCATACGCGATGACCTCTTCTTCCGAGTACCCCAGCGCTTCGAGGTCACGCAAAGGCACGTATTGCAGGCCGTGGCAGGCCGCGCAAACCTCGGTGTAGACCTGAAGGCCACGCTGGAGCTGGTTTTGATCGTAGGTGCCGAAGGGGCCTTCGAACGAGAACGCGAAGTCCTCGATATGCTGCTCGCCGCCACCTGCTGCAAAGGATGCAGCAGGGGTCAGGGCCAGAGCAAACGCGGCGCCGATTGCAAGTTTCTTGAACATGATTCCGGTCCCTCTTCTTACTCGGCCGGCGTGGCTTCGGCGTCAGCCTTGCCATAATGCGCGTTGAAGTCTTCTTCGATGGTCTCTGGCGGAAGCTCGGGCTTTTCGATGACGCCCAGGATCGGCAGGATCACGAAGAAATAAGCGAACCAGTAGGCCGAGGCGATCAGCGAGAAGGTCGCATAGGGTTCCTCGGCGGGCATCGCCCCCAGCCACATCAGGGCGAAGAAGTCGATGATCAGCAGGTAGAACCACCATTTGAACATCGGGCGGTACTTGCCCGAACGCACGCTCGAGGTATCCAGCCAGGGCGCCAGAGCCATCGCCAGGATCGCGCCGAACATCGCCAGAACACCAAAGAACTTGGCGTCGATGATGCCGCCGGTGACGAAGCTGGCAATCTGCACAACCCAGACCTCACCGGTGAAGGCACGCAGGATCGCGTAGAACGGCAGGAAATACCATTCAGGCACGATGTGTGCAGGTGTCACCAGCGGGTTGGCTTCGATGTAGTTGTCCGGGTGGCCCAGGTAGTTCGGCATGAAGCCGACAACGGCCCAGAATACAACCAGGATCACGGCCAGCGCGAACAGGTCCTTGATCACGAAGTACGGCCAGAACGGAAGCGTGTCTTTCTCGGCTTCGGCTTTCGAACCACGGCGCACTTCAACACCTGTCGGGTTGTTGTTGCCGGTGGTGTGGAAGGCCCAGATGTGCACGATCACCAGCGCCGCAATCACGAACGGCAGCAGGTAGTGCAGCGAGAAGAAGCGGTTCAGCGTGGCGTTGTCCACCGCCGGTCCGCCCAGCAGCCAGGTCTGGATCGCGTCACCTACGAACGGGATCGCACCAAACAGGCCGGTGATCACGGTCGCACCCCAGAAGGACATCTGACCCCAGGGCAGAACATAGCCCATGAAGGCGGTGCCCATCATCATCAGATAG
This sequence comes from Ruegeria sp. HKCCD6647-2, assembly GCF_057221075.1. Lineage (NCBI taxonomy): Bacteria > Pseudomonadati > Pseudomonadota > Alphaproteobacteria > Rhodobacterales > Roseobacteraceae > Ruegeria > Ruegeria sp. HKCCD6647-2. Next base: position 490,624 of record NZ_JBWVBD010000001.1, read on the forward strand.
ATCAGCATTCCGATGATCCACGTGATCTCACGCGGGGCTTTGTACGAGCCGTAGAACAGACCGCGGAAGATGTGGATGTAAACCGCGACAAAGAACAGCGATGCGCCATTCATGTGCAGGTAGCGCAGCATATAGCCGCCATTCACGTTGCGCATGATGTGTTCGATGCTGGCGAAGGCCAGATCGACATGGGGGGTGTAGTGCATCACCAGAACGATACCGGTAACGATTTGCAGCGCCAGGCAGAACGCCAGGACGATACCCCAGATCCACCACCAGTTCAGGTTCTTGGGGGTCGGGATCATGAGGGTGTCATACAGCAGGCCGACGATTGGCAGGCGGCTGTTCAGCCACTTCTCGCCGTTTGTCTTCGGCTCGTAATGATCGTGGGGAATTCCGGACATCTGGGTCTCCCTTAGCCGAGTCTGATGGTGGTGTTGTCGGTCCATTCCGCAGGCGGAACGGGCAGGTTCTCAGGCGCGGGGCCTTTACGGATGCGGCCGGCAAGGTCGTAGTGCGAGCCGTGGCAGGGGCAGAACCACCCGCCAAAATCGCCTGCATCCCCCAGAGGAACGCAACCAAGGTGGGTACACACGCCCATCTGCACGATCCATGCACCGGGCGCTTCGCCTTCCGGCGATGGCATCACGCGGTTTGCATCGGTTGCAGGGGCGTCGGCGTTCAGGTTGGCGTTGCGGGCCAGCGGATCAGGCAACGCGGCCAGACCCTCTTCGTCCTGCTGTTGTGCTTCCGCGATTTCGGCACCGGTGCGGTGACGGATAAACACGGGTTTGCCCAACCATTTGACGGTTAGCTGCGTGCCCGGCTCAACCCCGCTCACATCCACGCGGATCGAGGACAGCGCCTGAACGTCTGCCGATGGGTTCATTTGGTTGATCAGGGGCCATACGGCTGCACCCGTCGCGACGACACCTGCGCCGCCAGCGACGTAGTAGAGGAAATCTCTGCGGGTGCCTTCGTGGTCTTCTGCGTGGGACACGAGGTTTTCTCCGATTCCAGCGCCCGGGTTTCGGGCAAACATGCATCAGCACCGCATCAAAGCGGCGTCTCATCGCGGCTATCTAGCCGGGAGAAAACGGTTCGTCCAGCGGTCATAGGCGCGCACTACGCCGCATCTGGGCATTCATGTCACAACGAAAGGGCCAAAATTCAAGGTTTCACGACTTTCAGACTCATGAATTCGACATGAGTATCAGCGCCAGCACTATGTGATTCGCCCGCGCGCAGAAAGCGGTTCAACGGCTTAAGCCGGGCTTGGCATCGCGGTTGAGCGTCAAGCACTATGACCCAAATTTTGCCACAAAATCGCCGCGCCAGTTTCAACTTTAGCGTGATTTTTCTGACGCTAAATTGTTAATATAAAATAGATATTTCCGAAACACTACTTGCGTTTGGTTTCCTGTTGCACCCTCTGCCTGAATGCCCCAAGGCGCAATCAGGTATTTGCGAAACAGGAGCGCCCTCATGTCAAAGTTAACCGCAACCGCACTGCTGTTCACGGTCGCAACCGCTGCTCAGGGTCTCGCAGCGGGCGATCCGGCCAAAGGTGAAAAACTCTATAACCGCTGCTCTTCCTGCCACGCGATCATCAAGAACGGCGAAGTTCTGGTCAAAGGCGGTATCACCGGGCCGAATCTCTACGGCGTGGTCGGACGGGTCGCCGGCTCCGAGAGCGACTATCGCTACGGAAGCGAACGGCTGCCCATCGGCATGTTCACCGACGACATGATCCGCGCTGGCGAAGAAGGCCTCGTCTGGACCGAAGACAACATCGCCGCTTACTCAAAGGACCCGATCGGGTTCATCAAGGACTATCTGGACGACGAAACCGCACGCCCGAACATGTCCGTCAAGCTCAAGAAAGGCGCGGACGATATTGCGGCCTACTTGGCGACATTTTCGGCGCAATAGCGCCAGGGGCTGGTCACGCCTTGCGCATCAGCGCGGCCAGCCATTCCGCGTCGCTGCCGAACCCTGCAGCTTCGATCTGATCTGCGGCGTCAAGGCGTGCGTCCTCGGGTTTGTTCTGGTTCAGTTTCCACGTCCCTTGAATATCTTCAACGCACAGGCGGCATGGAACAATCATCCGCATGAGCTTTTCCAAAGCTTCATCCGTCATTTTCCTCGGGTTCCATGGCAGTTTGGGACGCAGGCGATCTTCAAAGAACGCTGACTGGCGATCCAACGTTCCCCTGAGGTCTTCTTGGGGACGCAGCTCCAGCCGTCCGGTGAGATGCACCGCAATATAGTTCCACGTCGGCACCTGATCGTCCAATCCGTACCAGTCTGGCGATACATAACCATCAGGGCCGGTCACCGCGATTCGCGCGGTTTTTGGTTCGCCCAACACCCGGACGATCGGGTTGGAGCGCACCAGGTGCAGCTCCACGTTCCGGCCATCCTCGGACAACAGAAACGGCACATGGCTGAGCAACGGTGCCCCGACCGTGGATACAGCGAGTACGCCAAAGGCGCGGTGGCGCGCAAAGTCCACGTTGCGTGCGCGATCCTCCGCGCGAAAGGCAGGGTTTGGGTGCATGGTTGTCCTCCTTTCGATCTCTCTTGCAGACCGGCCGTTCCCTTGGCAAGTTCGGACTGTTCTCAGGGCGGGGCGGAATTCCCCACCGGCGGTATGCGGGCCGTGACCCGTAAGCCCGCGAGCGACCCCGTTTTCGGGGTGTCAGCAGATCTGGTGAGAGGCCAGAGCCGACGGTTACAGTCCGGATGAAAGAGAACGCGCAGCGTGTCGCCAAGCGACGCGGCTGTTCGTGATCGCCTTGGGTGAAGTGTCTGTTTTGCTAAGGAGATCATGATGACACACACCCGCTATGCTTTTGTCAAAGCCAACTGGCATTCCGATATCGTCGACCGCGCCCTCGAAGGGTTTCTGGAACTCATCCCCGCTGAACAGGTCGATGTTTTCGACGTCCCCGGCGCGTTCGAGATGCCTCTGCTGGCCCGCGAATTGGCTCAGACCGGTCGCTATGCCGCTGTGGCCTGCGCCGCCTTCGTGGTGGATGGCGGCATCTACAGGCACGATTTCGTGGCGCAGGCCGTCGTCGACGGATTGATGCGCGCGGGTCTCGATGCCGGAGTGCCAGTCCTGTCGGTCTCCCTGACACCGCACCAATATCAGGAGACCGATCACCACAACGCCATATACCGCGACCACTTCGTCCAAAAGGGGCGCGAGGCCGCACAAGCCGCACTGCAGATCACGGCAACGCACGCCGCCCTCAGGCAAGCGGCCTGATCTTCATCTTTTCAAAAATACTCAAACGCGTCGCCTGAAAGGCGGCGCGACACGTTCTGCCAGCCGCAAATCCGCTTGAGGCCACGAGCCTTGCCCGCTAATCACAACGCTCAAAGGAGCATGCCCCATGTCGATGAACAGTTTTGGCCACCTCTTCCGCGTCACCACCTGGGGCGAAAGCCATGGTCCCGCGCTTGGCGCTACCGTCGATGGTTGCCCTCCGGGTGTCGAGATCGATGAAAGCATGATCCAGCACTGGCTGGACAGGCGTAAACCGGGACAGAACAAGTTCACCACGCAGCGCCGCGAGCCCGATCAGGTGAAAATTATGTCCGGCGTGTTCGAAGGCCAGACCACCGGCACGCCTGTCCAGTTGATGATCGAAAACACCGATCAGCGCTCGAAAGATTACAGCGACATCATGGACAAGTTCCGTCCGGGCCATGCCGATATCACCTACTGGCAGAAATACGGCATTCGTGACTATCGCGGCGGCGGGCGCAGTTCGGCCCGTGAAACCGCGTCGCGTGTGGCCGCGGGCGGTTTGGCACGCGAAGCGATCAAACAGATCGCGCCCAACGTGCAGATTACTGGCTATATGGTGCAGATGGGCCCCCACAAAATCGACCGCGACAACTTCGACTGGTCGCAGATCGAGCAGAACCCGTTCTGGACCCCCGATGCGCAGTCGGCAGGCAATTGGGCAGCTTATCTGGACGATTTGCGTAAATCCGGAAACTCGGTCGGTGCAGTGGTCGAAGTGGTCGCTCGGGGCATACCCGCGGGCCTCGGCGCACCGGTTTACGCCAAGTTAGACACGGATTTGGCCGCTGCAATGATGTCGATCAATGCGGTCAAGGGCGTCGAGATCGGCGAGGGCATGGCCGCCGCCGAACTGACCGGCGAGGCCAATGCCGATGAGATTTTCATGGGTCAGGACGGACCGCAATTCAGCTCCAATCACGCAGGTGGTATTCTGGGAGGTATCTCAACCGGGCAGGATGTTGTGGTCCGATTTGCGGTCAAGCCGACCTCGTCCATCCTGACCACCCGCAAGACCATCACCAAATCGGGCGAGGAAACCGAGATCGTCACCAAAGGCCGCCACGACCCCTGCGTCGGCATCCGCGCCGTGCCGGTCGGCGAGGCGATGATGGCCTGCGTCATCCTCGACCACCTGCTGCTGCATCGCGGCCAGATCGGAGAGAACCGTGGACGGATCGGCTGACCTGCGAGGGCGGTTGCGCGGTATCGTCGCGCAGCGGATGCAGACGGACCCCGCGCACGATCTGGCCCATCTGGATCGTGTTTGGGTCAATGCTCAGGCCATTGCGGATCCTGATACAGATATGCCGGTGTTGATGGCCGCCAGCTACCTGCATGACCTGGTGAATATGTCCAAGGACGACCCTGATCGCCATTTGGCCTCACGTCGGTCGGCCGTGGAATCAGAGCCTATTCTGGCCGATTTGGGCTATGGTCGGGCTCAGATCCGCGCCATTCAGCACGCAATTGAAGCGCACAGTTTCTCGGCCAATATCGCCCCGGAAACGGACGAGGCCCGTATCCTTCGCGATGCCGACAGGTTGGATGCGCTGGGCGCAATCGGCGTTGCACGTAATTTCTCCGTTTCGGGTGCTCTCGGGCGGTCGCTGTATGACCCGGCCGATCCGTTTGCGGAAAACCGGCCGCTGGATGATCTGCATTTCTCGGTCGACCATTGGAAAGTCAAACTGCTGAACCTGCCTGACGAGATGCTGACCGAGGCGGGAAAACAGATCGCGCAGCAAAGGACCGAGCGCATGATCCGCTTCCTAGAAGAGTTTGCCGAAGAGATCGGCAGCGCCTTGCCGCAATCCTGGGTCACCCGCTGATTCAAGCCGTTGATCTTTCCGCCACAAAGGCGCAGGGTCGCGCCGATGGCAAAATCGTTAACATCGCATCGACCCGTTCTGGCCGTGGGTCTGAAACTGGCCGCGTTGATGCTGTTCACATCCATGTCAGCGCTGGTCAAAGCCTTGTCCGATGATTTCCCTCCGGGGGAGATGGTGTTTTTCAGGTCGCTGTTCGCCATCCCCGTGATCGTCATCTGGCTGATCGCACGAGGAGAGCTGGCCCATGGCTTTGTCGTCAAGAAACCCATGGGCCACTTTTGGCGCGGCGTTCTTGGCACCGGCGCCATGGGTCTGACATTTACCGGCCTCAGCCTGCTTCCCCTGCCCGAAGTGACCGCAATCGGCTATGCCACCCCGATCTTTACCCTGATTCTGGCGGCATTCATGCTGGGGGAACGCATCCGCATGATCCGCATCGGAGCGGTTGCAATTGGTCTGGTCGGGGTGCTGATCATGATCTGGCCACGGCTGGGCGGTGGCAACATGGAAACCGCCGCGACAATTGGCGCGCTCTGCGTACTGGGCGCAACGATTGCCCGCGCTTTTGTGCAGATCCACATCCGGCAACTAGTACAGGTCGATCATCCGGCGGCGATCGTGTTCTATTTTTCGCTGACGGCGACGCTGTTGTCCGGGCTGACGGCCTTCTTCGGCTGGACCGTGCCCACCCTTCAGCAAGCCGCAATCCTGATCGGAATGGGCCTGATCGGCGGCGTTGCTCAGATTCTCGTGACCTCGTCCTACAGGTTCGGGCAGGCTTCGATGCTGGCACCCTATGACTATACCACCATGCTGTTTGCGATATTTATTGGCTATGTGTGGTTTGATGAATTGCCGACGCTGGTCATGCTGGCCGGTGCAGCGCTGGTGATTGCGGGCAACGCGCTGGTTATCTGGCGCGAACGGCAACTGGGTCTCGAACGCGGCAAGGCGCGATCTGTATCTGACCCCAAAGCCTGATCTTTACCTTTTGCAAACTTCCCCTAGGTTGGGCCGGACAATCAATGAGGTTCCAAGATGAGCGACGCGCAGGATCACAAGGAAAAAATGCAAGAGGTGCAGGCCAAGCACCGCAAGAAAGTGTCCGAGGCGGTCGATCCCGGACGCGGGTTGGTACTGATCAATACCGGCAAAGGCAAAGGTAAGTCTTCGGCGGCGTTCGGTGTTGTCATTCGCGCCCTGGGCTGGGGCCAAAAGGTGGCTGTGGTGCAGTTCATCAAGGGCAAATGGAAAACGGGCGAGCGGCGGTTTTTCGAGGATCGTGACCTGGTGACCTGGCACACGATGGGCGAGGGTTTCACCTGGGACACGCAGGATCGCGAGCGCGACATCGCCGCCGCCACCGCTGCCTTTGGGAAGGCCTGTGATTTGATGAGTAGTGGCGAGTACGATCTGGTCGTATTGGACGAAATCAACATCGCCCTACGCTACGAATACCTTTCTGTAGACACTGTAATTGAAGGTCTGAAGGCACGATCCGACAAAACCAGCGTCTTTCTGACGGGCCGCGACGCGCCGCAAGCGTTGCGTGACTATGCCGATCTTGTGACCGAAATGACCGAGGAAAAACACCCCTTCCAGGCAGGCATCAAAGCCCAGCGCGGCGTAGATTTCTGAGGAAAACGAGCTGGCGCTGTTCCACCGGAACTGCGCTACAGCTCACCCGTACCGCCTTCGTTGGTGCGCATGGTCTCGAACACATACCTGACCGAGCCGCGCTGACTGGCGGCACTATGCGGCAATTGATCAGTGCGCGCGATGTCCGTGACCTCGGGCGCGGGCTTGCGCTGTTCGACATAGGCCGCAAAGTCATCGTCGCAGCAGCAGCCGCAACAGGTTGCTGCCTCGTGCCGAACAATGATTTCGTCAAGTGGATCGCCCATCCCGACCTCTCAAACTCCACGTCCAATCGTTTCCGAGGCGGTGGCGAGCTCTCACCAACTCATGCGCTAAACCCGCAAACCGCCCCGAAATCCTGTGCTGGATAACGAGTATCTGGCCTTGGCCTTTATCTGATCAATTCAGTCGGAAATATCAAGCCCAAATCCGCACTCCGAAATACTCCGGAGTGCGAAGGTCAAATTGCAGATACCTCAAAGCGCGCGTTTTTGCGGGTCCAGCGTAACGGACCACAATTCAGTGTCGGCCCGGTCCATCAGGCGGACAGTCATTTGTTCCGTTGCACCGTCAATATCCACCAGACCAAAGAACTGCAGCCCCGCGCTGGGAGGCAGGTTCACGCCTTGTCCTTCGGCCGGAGCTTTGACGAACTTGACCTCCGGACCAAAGGTGCCGTCCAGGGCATTCGGACCAAAAGTCCCCGCGTGCAGTGGACCAGATACAAACTCCCAAAACGGTTCGAAGTCCTGGAATTGTGCTTTGTTAGGGTCGTAGTAATGCGCGGCGGTGTAATGGACATCTGCCGTGAACCAGACTGTGTTGGTGATGTTCTCCGACTTGATGAACCGAAGCAAATCGGCAATTTCCAGTTCGCGACCCTTGGCCGGTCCGCTGTCTCCGTTGGCAATTGCCTCGGCTCCGGCCTGTTCTCTCCAGTTGTCCCACACAATCAGTCCGATCGGCATATCGGATGCGATAACTTTCCACGTGGCTTCGGAAGAGGCCAGCTCCCGTTTCAGCCAGGCCAGTTGCCCCGTCCCTAGGATGCGCGACTTTTCGGTGATTTCTTGCTCCATCGATGGACCATTCGGACCACGATAGCTGCGCAGGTCCAGGAAGAAGACGTCCAGCATCGGACCGTATGAGATCTTGCGATACACGCGGCCCGGCTCGGCAGGTGTGAAACGCAATGGAGTCATCTCGTGGAACGCTCGCGCGGCGCGCGATTGCAGCACATGCACCGATTTCTCGGTATACCGGTCATCCGAGATCAGGTCCTTGGCGTCAGACCAGTTGTTGACCACCTCGTGATCATCCCACTGGAAGAAAGTCGGGCAGAGCGCATTCATCGCACGCAAGTGCTCGTCCATCATGTTGTATTTCCACTGGGCGCGGAATTCGTCCAGCGTTTCGGCCACCTTGCGTTTCTCGTCGATCAGCGTGGTGTTTTTCCAGATCACTTGGCCGTCTTTTTCAACCTCATCCTGCATCGGACCATCGGCATAGACTGTGTCGCCGGAATGGATGAAAAAATCGGGTCTGTGCTGCGCCATAGTTGCGTATGTTCGCATTCCGTCGTCATCGATGCCCCATCCCTGTCCGGCCGTGTCGCCCGACCAGGCAAAGCGAATATCCCGCTGCGAAGTCGGCGCAGTGCGGAATTGCCCTGTAATAGGCTCTGAAACGACATTGATGTCACTCAGGTCAGCGGCGACAAAGCGGTAGAATATGTCCTGATCCGAGGGCAGACCCTCGATCAGGCGTTTCACGGCAAAATCGCTGTTGGGAATGGCATCCATCGGTGTCAGTTTGCGGGCATCGGCAAAGCTTTCGGTGGTTGAGACCTCCATCATGACCCGCGCGGGACGGTCGGTGCGGGTCCAGATCATGCCCGATGCTGTATCCACATCGCCAGACTGAACGCCATGGGTGAAGACCGGCCGCGACGAAGCCCGGCTGATCGCGGGCACTGACAGCGTTGCGGCGAAGGCCGTGCTGCCCGCCAAAAAAGTGCGGCGCGAGGGATGAATGAGTTTGGTCATTGGGGCTCTCCTGTCTGGTGATACAATAGACGATCACGGGATCGGCGAGCAAAAGAGAGCCGCGCGTTTGTAAAACGCGCGGCTCAGATTCATGAAACTATCACGATGATATCGTGACGATCGTGGATAACTCCACGCGCCGTCAAACTAGCTGCGCACCAGTTTTTCGTAGTCTTCCGCAATTTCGCGCGTCAGGTCGCCCACCTCGAAGGTATAATCACCGATCTGGCCGACCGGAGTGACTTCGGCTGCGGTTCCGGTCAGCCAGCACTGTTCGAAATCGGCCATTTCCTCGGGCTTGATGCGGCGTTCATGAACGGTGATGCCCTTGTCTTTCAGCATCTGAATGACCGTTTGGCGGGTGATTCCGTTCAGGAAGCAATCGGCAAGAGGTGTGTGCACCTCACCATCTTTGACAAAGAACACGTTGGCACCGGTTGCTTCGGCCACATATCCGCGCCAGTCCATGAACAAGGCGTCCGAGCAGCCCTTCGCCTCGGCCTTGTGCTTGGAGATGGTGCAGATCATGTACAGACCCGCCGCCTTTGCGTGAACCGGGATGGTTTCGGGGCTGGGGCGCTTCCATTCGGCGATGTCCAGCTTGGCGCCCTGCATCTTGGCGTCGCCATAGTAGGCGCCCCAAGGCCAGACCGCGATGGCCATGCGAACCGGGTTCTTGGCAGATGCGACACCCATGTCCTCGCCCGAACCACGCCAGACCAGCGCGCGGATATAGGCATCTTGCAGGCCACTGGCTTTCAGCGCCTCTTCCTTGGCGGCTTCGATTTCGTCCACGGAATAGGGGATCGGCATGTCCAGCGCCTCGGCCGAGGCGATCAGACGTTCGGAATGTTCCCTGCTTTTGAAGATCTTGCCATTATAGGCGCGCTCACCCTCGAACACCGACGAGGCATAGTGCATCGCATGGGTCAGGATGTGTACGTTCGCCTCACGCCAGGGCACCAGCTTGCCATCCAACCAGATGACACCGTCACGATCATCATACCCAGCCATGCGAACCCTCCTGAACCGCGATGATTGTTGGATTGTTGCGTGATTCCGTTCGAATTTCCCGGAATTGCCACGCAAAATTCGCGTTTCGATACTCCTCTGCCCTTGGAATGTCAACAACGCTGACTTAAACTCGGGCGACGCAATTGATGAGGCGAGACATGTCTGAAACCCGGCCCGCTCCGGCCTTTGGCGAAAGCCTTCTGTTTCTGACCGATGAACAGCTGCGGCAAGGTATCGAGGCGATGTTCTTCGCCTATCGCGGTTTTACCGCCGATCCCGACCGCATTCTGGCGCAGATGGCGTACGGCCGGGCCCATCACCGCGCCATCCACTTCATCAATCGCGCCCCGGGGACAACGGTCAACAATCTGCTGGCCATTCTGGGGGTTACAAAACAGTCTCTAAACAGGGTTCTTCGCACCCTGATTGATGACGGAATGGTCGAAAGCCGGGTCGGAACCGTGGACAAACGCGAACGGCATCTATTTCTGACGGAAAAGGGCAGTTCCCTGGAAGCCAAACTGTCCGACGCCCAGCGCGCCCGGATGCGCGCAGCCTACAAGGAAGCCGGGCCCGAAGCCGTGGCCGGTTTTCGTAAAGTGCTTGAAGCGATGATGGATGCTGATATGCGTCATGCATATGCCAAACTGCGGGATACGACTTCATGAGCGATATGGACGCCCATCTTCTGATCGTCGACGATGACGAGCGTATTCGCGATCTTTTGAAAAAATTCCTGATGCGCAGCGGGTTTCTGGTGACCTCGGCTCGCGATGCCGGCCATGCAAGGCGCGTGCTGTCGGGGTTGGATTTCGATCTGATCGTCATGGATGTGATGATGCCGGGCGAAGATGGGGTCAGCCTGACCCGGGCCTTGCGGGAGACGCATACGACGCCCATCCTGCTGCTGACGGCAAAAGGTGAAACCGAACACAGGATTGCCGGGCTGGAAGCCGGCGCCGACGACTATCTGGCCAAGCCCTTCGAACCCAAGGAGCTGCTGCTGCGGATCAACGCGATCCTGCGGAGAATGCCCGAAACGCCGGCACAGGATGCCGCTGCCAAGATATTGAGCCTGGGTCCGATCCGATATGACATCGAGCGGGGCGAAATGTGGCAAGGCGAAGACCCGGTGCGCCTTACCGCAACCGAAAGTCAGTTGATGAAGATCTTTTCCGCTCAGCCGGGTGAACCGATCAGCCGTGCCAAACTGGTAGAAGACCTGGGCCGGGACAAAGGTCAGGCTCAGGAACGCGCGGTGGACGTGCAGATCACGCGCTTGCGTCGCAAGATTGAACAGGACCCCAAGCAGCCGCGTTATCTGCAGACCGTGCGGGGAGCCGGGTACATGTTGGCGCCAGACTGATTTGCCGCTGCGCGGCGCTATTTTGCCTTCGGCGAGGATATTTTTGGCCAGATGAACAAGGGATCCCGATGACGACCGCGCTTTTGACCCATGCCGATTGTCTTCAGCATGTGACGCCGCAAGGGCATCCTGAGCGGGTGGCGCGTCTGGAACATGTACTGCATGCTTTGGAGACGCTGGACCTGAAACGCATAGCGGCCCCGTTGGCGGCAGATGACGATCTTCTGCGCATCCACCCCGAGAGTCATATCCGAGAGATCCGCAGCAGCCGACCCGCGGAAGGGTTCGCGCAAATCGATGGCGATACGTTCATGTCGCCGGGCTCGGTGGACGCGGCATATCGCGCTGCGGGGGCAGCGGTTCGGGCCGTGGACTTGGTGTTGGCGGGCGAAGCGACAAACGCGTTTTGCGCCATTCGCCCGCCGGGACATCATGCGGAAACAGGAACTGCAATGGGATTCTGCCTGTTTGGCAACGCGGCACTGGCGGCGAAACATGCGCTGGATCATCATGGCTTGAGCCGCGTCGCCGTTGTGGATTTCGATGTGCATCACGGCAACGGCACGCAGGACCTGCTATGGAATGAAAAGCGCGCGTTGGTGATCACCAGTCAGCAGATGCCGCTTTGGCCCGGCACCGGACGGCCCGATGAAACGGGTGCCCATGAGAATGTGCTGAACATCCCGCTGGCCCCTGGAACCGGCGGGGCCGATATGCGTGCGGCGTATGAGGCGCAGGCCTTTTCACGGTTGCGCGCCTTTGATCCGGACCTGATCATCGTTTCTGCCGGGTTTGATGCCCATCAGGACGATCCGCTGGCCAATCTGAACTGGACCACTGGTGATTTTGCATGGCTCACCGCCGAAATCTGCAAGATTGCCGATGAGGTATGCGGGGGCCGTATCGTCTCGACTCTGGAAGGCGGGTATGATCTGAACGCACTGGCCGAGGCGACGCTCGCCCATGTGGAAGAACTGATGAAGGCAGGACGATGACCGATACTCCCGTTGACCAGATGACATTCGAACAGGCGATGAAGGAACTTGAGGCCGTGGTTGGCCAGCTGGAGCGCGGCGATGTTGCCTTGGATCAGTCCATTGCGCTTTACGAACGTGGTGCTGCGTTGAAAAAGCGTTGCGAGGATGAGTTGAAGCGGGCCGAGGAAAAGGTGGCCGCGATCACTCTGGACGCCGATGGGCAACCAACTGGTACGACACCCGTCGAAGGTCAGTAAATGTTTCGCGAAAAACTGGCGCAGGATGCGGCGCGGGTTCAGGATCACTTCGATCGCGTTCTGGGCGCGTTGGACGATCTGGATGTGACCCGTGCGATGGCCTATGCCACCCGGGGCGGCAAGCGGTTGCGCGGGTTTCTGGTGCTGGAAAGCGCGCGATTGCACGGGATTGACGAGACGCAGGCGATCTGGCCCGCAACCGGAATCGAGGCTTTGCACGCCTATTCCCTGGTTCATGACGATCTGCCCTGCATGGACGACGATGACCTGCGTCGCGGGCGGCCGACCGTCCACATCAAGTGGGACGAGGGCACTGCGGTGCTTGCCGGAGATGCATTGCATACCCTGGCGTTTGAGCTGTGCGTGCGGCCCGAAACTGGTCACGCTGAGATTCGCGCCGAATTGGCCCTGACACTGGCGAAAGCAAGTGGCGCGCAGGGGATGGTGTTGGGGCAGGCGCTGGACATCGCGGCGGAATCGGCTGCATCTCCGCTGGGCCTTCAGGAGATCACCCGCCTTCAGGCGGGCAAGACCGGCGCGCTGATTGAATGGTCGGCCTGTGCCGGGGCGCGGTTGGCGCGGTCCGATCCCGAACCGTTGCGCCGATATGCCAAGGCCCTTGGCCTTGCTTTTCAGATTGCCGACGACATCTTGGATATCGAAGGCGATGCCGAAATAGCCGGGAAACGCCTGCAAAAGGACACCGAGGCTGGCAAGGCCACCTTTGTTTCGCTTCTGGGTCTGGACGCGGCCAAATCCCGGGCGGCGGAACTGGTGGATCAGGCCTGCTCGGCACTTGATGTCTATGGGGCGCGGGCTGAAACCTTGAAGGATGCCGCCCGCTTCGTTATTGCCCGGGACAGCTAAGCCGCAAGGAACGCGCCGAACATGACGTCTGAACGCCCGCATACACCATTGCTGGATCTTGTGAACCGCCCGGCGGACCTGAAACAGTTCTCGGACGCGCAATTGCATCAGATCGCCAGCGAGCTGCGGGCCGAGACCATTTCAGCCGTATCCGTGACAGGCGGACACCTTGGCGCAGGTCTGGGTGTCGTGGAACTGACAACGGCTCTGCATGCGGTGTTCGATACGCCGCGCGACAAAATCATCTGGGACGTCGGCCACCAGTGCTATCCGCACAAGATCCTGACCGAGCGGCGTGATCGTATCCGCACCCTGCGCCAAAAAGACGGGCTGAGCGGTTTCACCAAGCGCAGCGAGAGCCCGTACGACCCGTTTGGTGCGGCGCACAGTTCGACCTCGATCAGCGCCGCATTGGGTTTTGCCGTTGCGCGCGATCTGGGAGGTGTCACGCCAGAAGGGTTGGGCGATGCGATTGCAGTGATCGGTGACGGGTCGATGTCTGCGGGCATGGCCTTTGAGGCGATGAACAACGCCGGTCATCTGAAAAAGCGGTTGATCGTCATCCTGAACGACAATGAGATGAGCATCGCCCCGCCTGTCGGAGCGCTGTCAACCTATCTTTCGCGAATCTATGCCGAGGAACCGTTCCACGATCTGAAAGCCGCCGCAAAGGGGGCGGTGTCGCTGTTGCCCGAGCCTTTCCGCGAAGGCGCCAAGCGCGCTAAGGAAATGCTGAAAGGCATGGCAGTCGGCGGAACGTTGTTCGAAGAACTGGGCTTTTCCTATATCGGGCCGATCGACGGGCACGACATGGATCAGCTGCTGCCGGTTCTGCGCACGGTCAAGGCGCGGGCGACGGGTCCGATCCTGATCCACGTATTGACGAAGAAGGGCAAGGGATACGCTCCGGCCGAACAGGCCCGCGACCGGGGCCATGCAACGGCAAAGTTCGATGTGGTGACGGGTGAGCAGAAGAAAGCCCCGTCCAACGCGCCGTCATATACCTCTGTGTTTGGGAAAACGCTGGTGGATGAAGCTGCGCGCGATGACAAGATCGTGGCCGTGACCGCCGCGATGCCGGATGGAACCGGTTTGAGCCTGTTTGCGGAACGCTACCCGTCCCGTTGTTTCGATGTGGCCATAGCTGAACAGCACGGTGTGACGTTTTCGGCTGCGCTGGCGGCAGGCGGTATGAAACCGTTCTGCGCGATGTACTCGACCTTCCTGCAGCGCGGTTACGATCAGGTTGTGCATGATGTGGCTATTCAGCGCCTGCCGGTGCGCTTTGCCATCGACCGGGCGGGTCTGGTGGGCGCCGATGGTGCGACTCATGCGGGTTCGTTCGACATTGCCTATATGGCCAACCTGCCCGGCATGGTCGTGATGGCCGCAGCGGATGAGGCCGAGTTGATGCATATGGTGGCAACTGCCGCTGCGCATAACGATGGACCCATTGCCTTCCGTTATCCGCGTGGAGAAGGGGTTGGTGTAGACCTGCCCGAGCGTGGCGAAGTGCTGGAAGTCGGCAAAGGTCGCATGATTCAGAAAGGGGCTCGTGTGGCTCTGCTGTCGTTCGGCACCCGTCTTGCCGAAGTGCAAAAGGCCGCCGAAGCGCTTTCGGCCAGAGGTATCACGCCGTCGATCGCGGACGCGCGTTTTGCAAAACCACTGGACCGCGACCTGATTCTGGATCTGGCCGCCAATCACGAGGCACTTATTACGATCGAAGAGGGCGCCACCGGTGGGTTTGGCAGCCACGTCGCCCATCTTCTGGCTGAAGAGGGCGTTTTCGATCAGGGGTTGAAGTATCGCTCAATGGTGCTGCCGGACACGTTCATCGATCAGGCGAGCCCGCAGGACATGTACGCAGTGGCAGGCATGAATGCCGAGCATATCGAGGCCAAGGTGCTCTCGGTTCTTGGAGTCGCGACAATCGGAGAGAAACGTGCCTGAAACACGCGGTTCGGTAAAATTTGCATTTTTGACTCATAGAAACACGATTTTCGTGCGCTGATTAGGATTTAGATGTTTAATAAATGATCTAGGTCAAATTCAGAATCGTCGTGCTACACTATCAGCGGAGTATGGGCAGGCATCCGCTTCGCCTGAATACTCTAGGGTAGCAAGCACGTGAATCAGCTCGCAAACCGACGCGCATTTCTTCGTGGCAAAATGCTGCGACGAGACAGGTCCGCCATCCGGCCACCTGGTGTGGATGAGTGCGGCTTTTTCGACCTGTGCGAACAGTGCGACCACTGTGCCCGGGCCTGCCCGGAAAACATCATATCCTTTGATGCGCAAGGCTGGCCGGTTGTGGAACTCGACCACGGCCCCTGCACTTTCTGCGGCGCCTGTGCCCAGGCCTGTCCCACCGGCGCGTTACAGCCCGAACGGGTCGGCAGCTGGCCGTGGCGCGCAACTGTCGCCGCCACCTGCCTGTCCATGAACGGCGTCACCTGCCGCGTCTGTCAGGACGCCTGCGAGGAAGACGCCATAAGGTTCAGGTTGCAGCTTGGCGGACGCTCGGAGCCCACAGTTGAAACAAACACCTGCACCGGATGTGGCGCCTGCGCGGGCGCGTGCCCGGTTGGCGCTGTCAGCCTTGCTCGCCCTTCAACACCAAACCCGGAGGTTGCCGAATGAACATTTGCGGCTGTCTTGTCCATGTCATGCCTGACGCTGCAGTGCGCGCCCAGGAATCGATCCAGAGCGTGGACGGGGCCGAAGTCCATGCAGCCTCCGAGGACGGCCGCCTGGTTGTCGTCGTAGAAGACACCCCTGATCGGCTTGCGTCCGAGACCATCATGGATCTGCACCAGATCCCGGGAGTGATCTCGCTGTCGCTGACCTATCACCATTTCGAAGACCTCGCGGAGAGCCGTCCGCACCTCAACGCTTCTCGCAAGATATAAAGCCGGAGACCCACGTCATGACCATCTCTGAATCCCGCCGGACCTTTCTGAAATCCACGGCTGCCGCTGCTACCGCGTCGGCAGCGGGCCTGCCCCTGGCCACCGGCCAGGCCAATGCGCAGGTCGGCACCCCGGACATCCGCTGGGACAAGGCGCCCTGCCGGTTCTGCGGAACCGGTTGTTCCGTCCTTGTCGGCACCAAGGAAGGCCGTGTCGTTGCCACGCAAGGCGACCCCGACGCCCCGGTGAACCGGGGCCTGAACTGCATCAAGGGCTATTTCCTGTCCAAGATCATGTACGGCCAGGACCGCCTGACCACGCCGCTGCTGCGCAAGACCAATGGCGAATACGACAAAAACGGTGAATTCGAGCCCGTCAGTTGGGACGAAGCCTTCGACGTCATGGCCGCCAAATGGAAAGAGGCGCTGGCCAAGAAAGGCCCCAGCAGCATTGGCATGTTCGGGTCCGGTCAGTGGACGGTCTGGGAAGGCTATGCCGCAGCCAAGATGATGAAGGCTGGCTTCCGGTCCAACAATATCGACCCGAATGCGCGGCATTGCATGGCCTCGGCCGTTGTTGGATTCATCCGCACCTTCGGCATCGATGAGCCGATGGGCTGCTATGACGACCTGGAGCACGCAGACACATTCGTGCTGTGGGGCTCGAACATGGCCGAGATGCACCCGATCCTGTGGTCGCGCCTGACAGATACGCGGCTGACCAAGCCGGGCTGCGAAGTGCATGTCCTGTCGACCTTCGAGCATCGCTCGTTCGAGCTGGCCGACAATGGTATCATCTTCGCGCCGCAAACCGACCTGGCGATCCTGAACTACATCGCCAACTACATCATCCAGAACAATGCGGTGAACGAATACTTCGTTCGCAACCACGTCAACATCACCAAGACCGACACCGACATCGGTTATGGCCTGCGCGAAACCAACCCGCTGCAGCAGGAAGCGGCAAACCCGAATTCCGGCAAGCTGGAAACGATCACCTTTGACGAATATGCCGAGGCTGTCGCACCCTACACGTTGGAATACACGTCCGAACTGTCCGGTGTTCCGGCAGACAAGCTGGAAAAACTGGCCAAGCAATATGCCGACCCGACCCGCAAGGTGATGAGCCTGTGGACCATGGGCTTCAACCAGCATACGCGGGGATCCTGGGTGAACTCGCTGATGTACAACGTGCACCTCCTGGTCGGAAAGATTTCAGAGCCGGGCAACTCGCCCTTCTCGCTGACCGGTCAGCCATCGGCCTGCGGTACGGCGCGTGAAGTCGGCACCTTTGCCCACCGCCTGCCCGCCGACATGGTCGTGATGAACGACAAGCACCGCGAGATTTGTGAAACAGCCTGGAACGTGCCCGCCGGAACCATTCCGCCCAAGCCGGGTTTCCACGCTGTCTTGCAACACCGCAAACTGAAGGACGGTGACCTGAACGCCTATTGGGTGCAGTGCAACAACAACATGCAGGCCGCGCCCAACATGAACGAGGAAGGGTATCCCGGCTATCGCAACCCCGAGAACTTCATCACCGTCTCGGATCCCTATCCGACAGTCACTGCGGTTTCCGCCGACCTGATCCTGCCCACTGCCATGTGGGTCGAAAAGGAAGGCGCATATGGCAACGCCGAACGCCGTACCCAGTTCTGGCGCCAGCAGGTCAAGGCTCCGGGCGAGTCGAAATCGGACCTGTGGCAGGTCATGGAATTCTCGAAACGCTTCACCGTCGAAGAGGTCTGGGGCGAAGAACTGCTGGCCACCATGCCCGAACATCGCGGCAAGACCATGTATGACGTGCTGTTCGCAAACGGCAAAGTGGACCAGTTCCCGCTGTCCGAGACCGCAGAAGGGTTCGAAAACGACGAATCCGAACATTTCGGCTACTACGTGCAGAAGGGCCTGTTCGAAGAATATGCCGAGTTCGGTCGCGGTCATGCCCACGATCTGGCGCCGTTCGATACCTACCACCAGTCACGCGGCCTGCGCTGGCCGGTCGTGGACGGCCAGGAAACGCTCTATCGCTTCCGCGAAGGGTATGATCCTTACGTGCCCGAAGGCGCGGATGTGAAATTTTACGGCAAGAAGGACGGCAAGGCGAATATCATCTTTGCCCCCTATGAACCCGCCGCGGAAGAGCCGGATGAAGAGTACGATCTGTGGCTCTGCACCGGTCGTGTGCTGGAACACTGGCACTCGGGCTCGATGACCCGCCGCGTGCCGGAGCTGCACCGCTCCTACCCGGCTGCCGTGGTCTACATGCATCCCGAAGACGCACGGGAACGTGGCGTGCGCCGGGGGCAGGAGATCGTTCTGTCGACCCGTCGCGGCGAAGTGGTCAGCCGGGTCGAAACCCGAGGCCGTAACAAGGTGCCGCGCGGTCTGGTCTTCATGCCATGGTTCGACGAAGGCCAGCTGACCAACAAGCTGACGCTGGACGCGACCTGCCCGCTGTCGAAAGAGACCGACTTCAAGAAATGCGCCTGTAAGGTCGAGCGCGCGTAAAAGGCTGGCAAGGCAAAGGTAAGACCCATGTCTCGCGTTGGTACACCCCTTTCGCCGCAGCGGCGCCGGTTCCTGCAGGACTCGGCGCGCGCAGCGGGCGGCTGCGTGGCAGCCGGGTCCTTGCTGGCATGGCTGGCGCGGGACGCAAGGGCATTGCCGGCCGAGGCCCTGCGTCCACCCGGCGCCTTGCCGGAAAAAGACTTCCTGTCCGCCTGTATCCGTTGCGGTCTGTGTGTGCGGGAATGCCCCTATGACACGCTGAAACTGGCCGAGCTTGGGGTAGACGCGGCGGCCACGGGCACGCCGTATTTCACCGCGCGCGACATTCCCTGCGAGATGTGTGATGACATTCCTTGCGTCGCAGCCTGCCCGACGGGGGCGCTGGACCCTGCGCTGGACAATATCGATGACGCCAAGATGGGCGTGGCCGTTCTGGTCGATCAGGAGAACTGCCTGAACTTCCTCGGCCTGCGTTGCGATGTCTGCTACCGTGTTTGCCCTGTCATTGACGAGGCGATCACGCTTGAGACTTCGCATAACACAAGGTCGGGGCATCACGCGATCTTTGCACCCACGGTACATGCCGACCACTGCACCGGTTGCGGCGTGTGCGAGAAAAGCTGTGTTCTGCCCGAAGCCGCGATCAAAGTTCTGCCCATCCGTCTGGCGCGTGGCAGCGCCGCGGATCACTACCGCAAAGGATGGGAAGAAAAGGAAGCCAAGGGGGGGCCGGTGGTCGAAGGCCTCATTGATCTGCCCGACCGGTTGCCCGGACCGGGAACCGACAACCTTGCCGCGCCCGGTGGGTTCGAGCCCTCTTTCAAACTGCCGGAGGTCACCCAATGACGGCCCGGACGCAAATGCCAGTTGGACACGAGGCGGTGGCGGCCAAGGGATGGATCGGCGCCCATAAATACCTGCTGCTGCGCCGCGCCAGCCAGTTGTTCTTTTTGATCCTGTTTCTACTGGGCCCCTGGTTCGGCATCTGGATCGTGCAGGGCACGCTGGCCGGATCGCTGACCCTTGGCGTTTTGCCCCTGACAGATCCATTCGTGTTCCTGCAAAGCCTGATTGCCGGGCACTGGCCCGAACTGACCGCCGCCATCGGAGCCGCGATCGTTCTGGTGGCCTATGCCCTGATCGGAGGGCGGGTCTATTGTTCGTGGGTTTGCCCGATCAATCCGGTGACCGACGCGGCACACTGGCTGCATAACAGGCTGGGGTTGCAAAAAGGTTGGCAACCCAAGCGCAACACTCGGTTGTGGATACTTGCCACCGTCCTGATCGTGTCCGGCGTAACCGGTGTCATCGCATGGGAACTGGTGAACCCGATCACAATGCTGCACCGTGGTTTGATCTTCGGCATGGGCTTTGTCTGGTCCATGGTCGGCGCGATCTTCCTGTTCGATGTGTTTGTCTCGCGTCATGGCTGGTGCGGCCACTTGTGCCCGGTCGGTGCATTTTATGGGCTGGTCGGAAGCAAGAGCCTGCTGCGTGTCAGTGCCGCCAGCAGGTCGGCCTGCGACGACTGCATGGACTGTTATGCCGTCTGCCCGGAAAACCAGGTGATCTCGCCCGCGCTCAAGGGCAAGCCGGACAGTACCCCGGTGATCCTGTCGCCCGACTGCACCAATTGCGGCCGCTGCATCGACGTCTGCGCCGTGGACGTTTTCAAATTCACCCATCGGTTCGACACCCTGACTGTCGCACCTACCGAACCAACTGCTGCGCCCGAGGTGGCGCCTCGAGACCTTTTTGAAGGAGTGAGAAGATGAACAAGTCGATCCTGATGGGCCTTGCCCTGATCCCGCCGCTGCTCCTCGGTGGCCTGGCCCTTGCGCAATCCACCGGCGTTTCCACATTGCGCGGTGCCGAAGTTGACGAACCCGTCATCCTCGACAGCATTCCGCGTACTGTCGAAGGCCGCATGCAGCGCAATTACCGCCAGCAACCGCCGCTGATCCCGCATTCGGTCGAGCAATATCAGATCGATACGCGCACCAACCAGTGCCTGTCCTGCCACGACTGGACCAAAGCAGGCGAGCGCAACGCGCCGACGCTTTCGATGACCCATTACCTGGATCGGGACGGGGTGGAGCTGGATCACATCGCCGGTACGCGGTACTTCTGCAACCAGTGCCACGTTCCGCAGGCCGACGCGCCGCCGTTGGTGGAAAACGTCTTTGAACCTTCCTCCGGCAACTGAACTCAGATCTGAAAAGGAGCACGCGACATGGCCGACTCCCAAGAAAAACGTGGACCGATCCGTCGCCTCTGGGACTGGTTCTGGAGCCCACTCGCCGCCCTCAGCGTCGGTTTCACGCTGCTTGCCGGTTTTCTGGCAGGTATCCTGTTCTGGGGCGGATTCCACTGGACCCTGGAACTGACGAATACCGAAGAATTCTGTGTCTCGTGTCACACGATGGAAACCAACCTGGGTGAGTATCGCGAGACCATCCACTACAACAACCATTCCGGTGTGCGTGCGATCTGTTCCGATTGCCACGTGCCGCATGAATGGAACCACAAGATCAAAGCCAAGATCATGGCGGTCAAGGACGTCTACCACGAGCTGGCCGGTACAATCAGCACGCCGGAAAAATACGAAGCGCACCGTCTGAGCATGGCATCGGCCGTTTGGAAGAAGATGAAGGAATCCGATAGCCGCGAATGCCGCAACTGCCACAACTTCGACTATATGGATTTCACTATTCAGGAAGCCCGTGCCGCCGCGGAACACCAACGCGCGATTGACGAGAACATGACTTGTATCGACTGCCACCAGGGCATCGCCCACAGATTGCCGCCCGGATATCTGGAAGAATACCAGAGCATTACCGAAGCCCTGAATGCCGAGTCCGGCGAACCGCTTGAGAAACACGCGGCAGCCTCCGGTGACGATATCCGCTCGTTCCTGAGCGGTAGTAAAGATTAAAGTTGGGGGTTGAGATGCTGGATTTACTCGGAACCATCGGCGGCAACATCCTGAGCCTGCCCGGAATCCTTGGCCTTGCGCTGGGCATGATGACCCGTCAGTTGTGGCTGGGCGCCGCAATGGGTGGTCTTGTCGGCGTTCTGGAGACACTGGTGTTTGCAGGCTGGCAGTTCGCCAATGTTGAAGGCATGGAACTGATCATCGCCATCGTCGTCGGCGTCTGCGCGGGCAGCCTTGGTACTGCCATCCGGCGCAAGGGAACGACGGCCTGAAACCCGTTCGACCGCACGGAAAAACTTACTATCTCGGTGAGCGCGACCAACACTGTGTTTCAGTGGGGTCGCGCCACTGTTTTGTGGTGAACGAACCGGATCTCATTCGGAATGCTGGCAACCCGATCCTGAGCAGAGCTTTCTTGACTGAAATCCGATGAAACTCTTCTTCAAAAATTGAAATTCAAAGGTCAGGGGCGTCAGTTCCGTCGAGCCCCTGATGAAGACAGAGCTGTAAGGCACTGGTGAGCAGCTTTTGTGGCAGCACAAAAGCAGCCCTCTCCGCGCTCAAAGATTCCGCTGCCAATGTTTCTCCGGGTTTACCGAAGGGCGACAGCGCTGGCGGATTTGGAAATCTCGTTAGTCCGCGACCTCGACGCCCGGTTCGTGCTTTCTGAACTGCTGATCGAACAGTTGACGAAAGCTGCCGTTTTTCTTCATCAGCTCGTCCAGATTGCCTTGTTCGACAACGGCTCCGTCCTGCACAACTATAATTCTATCCGCTTCCAGGACGGTGGAAAGGCGGTGCGCAATTACGATCACTGTCATGTCCTTTGTAAGTGCATCCAAGGCGCTCTTGACCAGAGATTCCGATTCAGCATCAAGCGCGCTGGTTGCCTCATCCAACAACAGGATCTCGGCGTTGCGTAAAATCGCGCGGGCAATCGCAATACGTTGCTTTTGCCCACCAGACAGAAACGTACCGTTTTCACCAACTTGCGTTTCATACCCGTCAGGCAGGGCACAGATGAAATCATGCGCATGCGCAGCGCGTGCCGCTTCCATCACTTCCTCGTCCGTGGCATCGGGCGCGGAACAGCGCAGGTTTTCCATCACAGAGGTCGAAAACAGGAATGTGTCCTGACTGACATACGAGATCTTTCGGCGCAGCGAGGCGAAACTGGCTTCACGCAAGTCCTGTCCGTCGATCTCTACAATTCCGTCGTCAGGATCATAAAACCGCATGATCAGACCGAATATAGTCGACTTGCCCCCACCCGATTGCCCGACCAAGGCGGTGGTTTTTCGCGCTTCAAAAGTCACATTCATGTTTTCGATTACCGGCATTGCACCTTGATATCCGAATGTGACATTTCGCAAAGTGATCTCGCCCGGGCCCTGTAATAGCTCGCGCGCATCCGGGCTTTCCTGCATCGTGTCTTCCTGGTCGAGCAAGCCGAACAACATGCCGACACCGACCATGCAGGTTTCTATCTGGACGCGCATCCTCGACAACCGTTTGGCGGGCTCGTACGCCATCAGCAGCGCAGTAATAAAGGACATCAACTGACCCGCCGTGGGCTGCTCGCTGCCAGCGATTCCCATTGTGCTGACCAAAAGGACGCCAGCGACCGCCAGCCCGGCCAAAAACTCCATCAGCGGGCTGGCGATGGATTGCAATCTCGCAATGTCGTTCGATCGTTCCTCGACCTTGCGAATGGCAGTGTCCATGCGTGTGACCATGCGATCTTCCAGCGAGAAGACCTTGATCACTTTGATCCCAGCCGACGTCTCTTGCAAAACGCGGATGATTTCAGCCAGTGATTTGAACTCTGCCTGCATGATTGAGCGCACGCTTTTCAGAAGGTAGCGCACACCCAGCAATGCCACCGGCCCCACGACAAAGAACATTATCGAAAGAACGGGTTGCTGATAGACCATGACAATGACGAGACCCACCAGTGTCAGCGCATCACGAACGAACCCGGTGACAATTACATCAATGAGTTGTCGCGCCGCTTGTGCGCCGTGAGTGGTTCTCATCAAAAGGTCAGAAGACTCGTTTGCTGTAAAAAAAGAAATGCCATGCCTGAGAAGCTTGCGATAAACCCGATCCTGCTGCGCCGCAACGATCCGGTTTCCGGCCCGAGCGAGAAATACGGCCTGAATGTAGGTCGCGATCGCTTTGGCAAGGAAAAGGCCCACAACCCCCAACGCAATCATAGGAACCCATCCGCGCATATCGGGGCTGGTCATGGCATCGACAATATACTCCATCATGTAGGCAGAGCCGGCCGTGGTCGCCGCAACGGCAATCATTGCAATAATCGCGATCCCGTAAAGCCCACCTTGCGCATAGAAGCTCTCACCGATGAGGCGGCCCATATAGCCTGACCGCCATTCATTCCAGGCGCGCTTTATCATTGCAAACTCCAGATCATGAAACCCTGCGCCCGCTCAGATATCCCATAATTGTTTCCGCCAAAAGTGCCGATGAACATTTAATGGGGTTTCACCCAAGCCGGCTGCCCGGTGTTGCTGGCAAGTAATACCGGATTTCCAGGCCGCAAGGTTTTACTTACAGAAGCCTTCACGAAAAACACATGCCAAAATTCGCACTGGCGCATGGTGTTGCGGCAGCCCTGGCAACGGTTGGCAATAAGGCTGGCCTGCCCAGGACACTTGGCGCGACCCCCGACTTGTTTGGAAAGCTCTTTCTTTCGTTTCGGTTTTTGTTGAAACCGGGGTGTCCAGGCACATCACAATTTACATCGACGCTCTATGCCAACCTGGTGGACATCCGTGTCCAGTTGAGATGAATATTGAAACTCGAGCGTTTTAGTGGAAATCGAATGCGGAACATCCCGACAAAGATTGCCATATCCAAAAGGTGTCCGAGTGGAAACATGTCGATTTCTGATAGTTGGTGCAGGGCTATCCGGGGCGGTAATCGGACGGGAACTGGCCGAGCACGGTCATGAAATCTCGGTAATAGACAGCCGCGACCATATCGGGGGCAATTGTCATACGGATCGCGATGACGAAACCGGCGTTATGGTCCACGTGTACGGTCCGCACATCTTTCACACGGATGATGTGGAGGTTTGGCAGTACGTAAACCGGTACGCCAGTTTTCTGCCGTACAAGAACCGGGTGAAAGCCACGTCACGGGGTCAGGTTTTTTCGCTGCCCGTGAATCTGCACACGATCAACCAGTTTTTCGGTAAAGTACTGCGGCCGGACGAAGCGCGCGCCTTTATCGCTCATGAGCAAGCGGATACGTCGATATCCGATCCGCAAAGTTTCGAAGAGCAGGCAATGCGTTTCGTCGGTCGTGAATTGTACGAAGCGTTCTTCAAAGGGTATACAATCAAGCAATGGGGCTGCCACCCGTCTGAATTGCCTGCCTCGATCCTCAAGCGTCTTCCGGTACGGTTCAACTACGACGACAACTACTTTTTTCACAGATTCCAGGGCATGCCTGAAAACGGGTATACCGAAATGGTCGCCGCAATCCTGGATCATCCGTCAATTTCGGTGCATCTGAACACCACCTTTGACCGCACGACCGTCGACACATTCGACCACGTCTTCTATTCCGGGCCGCTGGACGGCTATTTTGATTTTGAGCTGGGCCGCCTGGGTTATCGAACCTTGGACTTTGAATCCTTCACGTACAAAGGGGATTATCAGGGATGCGCGGTGATGAATTACAGCGATGAGGATGTGCCCTACACGCGCATCACCGAGCACAAGCACTTTGCACCCTGGGAAACGCACGAAATGTCAGTGTGTTACCGTGAATACTCTCGGGCGGCGGATCCTGGCGATATCCCCTATTACCCGATCCGACAAGTGAAGGAAAAAGCGCTGCTTGCTGAATATGTTGAAATGGCGAACAGGACGCAGAACGTAACGTTCGTCGGTCGCTTGGGAACTTATCGTTATCTGGATATGGACGTGACGATCAAGGAGGCGCTGCATACAGCAGAAGCAACTCTTGCAGCCCTGTCCGAGGGAGGTCCAATCAAACCGTTTTTTGTTTCGGTCTTGTAAGACTGGCGGCACGACACCCCGCATTCGAAAAGGTCACATCTTTCGTTCGACCGTCAGATACGCACCAAGACTGGCGGTGGCGGTTCCTCGTCGCACTATCTGTCGCCGTAGTGAAAATGACTGATAAGGACAGGTCTCTGCACCTATCTTTTTCCGCGCGAGTTTGCCAATCTTTGCAGGATTTCAGCACCCAATGGGGATGTAAATAATTGTAACATCTCCTATCTTATTGGGTACATAAGGAAAACAGGGATAGCACAGATGTCGAACCAGCAATTCGAAGCATTGATCGAAGAGACTCAGGCGAAGGTCCGCGAAAGCCAGTCACAGATCGAAGGGCTGACCTCGCGAATCGAGGCCGCCCGCGCCAAGATCGGCACCGCCGAGGCGGATATCGACATCGAAAATGCCACGCTCGAGGACGTACACGCCCATACTGAGGTGATGAACGCCAACATCGCCGAGCTGATCATGGGTCTGGACGACGTCACCAGTGCCTTTTCCAAGGATTTCGACGAGATGCGTTCGAAAACCGGGTGGGAATCGTTTGTCGGCATCTTTTCCAAGGGTAAGTCAGAGTCGATGCGGCAGGAGCGGATGCGCACCGCCAACATCGACGACAAGCTGCAGGACCTGATCGCCAAATCGGACGTGATCGTGAAGCTGCTGGAAGGGCAACTGGCCGTTCTGGAAGAACAGCGCGTGAAGGTCGAGGACAACCTGAGCGGTACGCTGGACGATCGTGAGGCAACCGTGGCCGAATTGGAAGCGCTGCGGGCCGAGATTCAGGGGATGGACCCGACGATCATCACTCTGGAAAACAAGATCAGCGTCGAACAGGACGCCGCCGCGCGGACCCAGCTTGAAACCGAACTGGCCGAACTGAACAAGCAATACAACGCCAAGGTTCAGGAGGAGCAGGTCAAGCTGGCCAAGTCCCAGACGCTGGAGCGCTATATCGAAAAGGGCAAAACCTGGGTCGATTCACTGCAAAATCAGGCGGCGACGCAGATGGTGCTGATCAACAAGCTGCAGACAGACACCCAGCAGCGCGTGGTGCTGTATGACGCTCTGACCAAGTCGCTGAAGACCGCGCAGCAGCAGGACGTGGCCCACCGCATCAACGAGATCGGCGTGCAGACCGACCAAGAGGCGCAAACCGCCATGGCCGCCATCGGCACCGCCACCAACCAGAAGATGGCTGACATGCTTGAGGCGCACGAGGACCACATGGTCTTTGCCCGCGACGTGCTGGAGAAAAAGGCCAAGGCGGACGAACGCTTTGCCCGCCGCTTTGCCTCGATTGTAGAGAAGCATGATAAGAATTTGTATGGGGGATGAGGGTTTTGCAGTACACAAGGCGAGAACTGCTCAACACGATCCCGCTTGTGCTAAACACCGTTTTCTTAGTTGTCTTTGTCGTAGGGTTGGTGTCTGAAAAACCTATCCTAAGTGTGGTGTCAGTTTGGGCTTTTGTGGCTGTCTATTTGTATGTGGCTTTGTTCATCAAGCCGAAGTGGGGACGTTATGTTGAGCCGGAACGTCAGATGAATTTTTTGGAAGCAATAGGTTCCAAACTACTCTGGCGCCAATTTAGAAGCCGGTGGATATTTCCATTATTGGGAATGCTGCTCGGTAGCTCTTTGGTTTTTTCTATGGGGTTGCCGTGGAGTGGTGTGATTGGTCTCTACTGTCTCGTTTTTGTTGGCGCTCTAGAAGACTGTAGAATGAGAATTGAACGCCCAGAAGCGCCCAATGACTAACCCAACCCAAGACCATGTCGGCTTGACCGACACCTTCGCCTCGCGCCGTTATTTCCGTAAATTCGAGGTGATCACCGTCCACCTACTGCGCGTGGCTGCGACGATGGAGGCAGAGGGCGCGATCAGCAAGCAAGAGGTGCGGATCGTGTCGCGCTACCTTTCGGGGCTGCTCTATACCTTTCGTGCGCTCAGCATGAAATACCTGCTGGTCGGGCGCGATACGGGGCGGTTCTTTGGCAGCCTTGCGATGGACAAGCGTGACAGCGGGTTTCCGGTGGCGGCCGAGCTGCTGACCATGGCTAATGACGCGCAGCAGGCGCAGGTGCATCTGGCGAATATGCCCTCGGAGGATGATCTGAAAACGGACATGGTGCGGACGATCATCAGTGATCAGGAAATCCCCACCAAACTGCAATTCGCGCTGTCCCAAAGGCTCTATTACGAAGAACTGCTGAAGGGTCAGCTGTTCTGGGCCCGCAACGATCCCGAATGCCACTGGATCGGGAATGAGGGCGAGCGGCGGAAATTCCTGATCCATTGGGCGGTCTATGACAGCCAGATCAATCTGCCGGTGATCTACCTGATGCAGTTGGAGGACAGCGGCAAGACCGCCCTGCCCAAGGACCAGCGTCGCTGGCCCGAGGTACAGGCACATCTGATGGCGCAATCTCTGGGCGGGCTTAAACTGGTGACGATTGCCAAGGGCTTCGATCAGGATTTCGACGACCTGCACCCCAAACACCTGCGCCGCATCCATGTGGGTCCGATGTATTCCTCGGCCTATACCGAACAATCCGGTCCGCTGCGGCAGGTGCTGGAGGACGCGCAATCTCCGCAAGGTCAGGACTGGGCGCTGGCCTGGACCACCGAGGAACTGGAAAGCGAAGAGGTGATCGAGGAACGCGCCGGATGGTTTTCGACCGTAGAGCGCGAGGTGTTCGCTTTGGACCCGTTCGGCGGGCAAGGGGCCGAGACCGGGGCCACCCGTACCCAGCGGTCGATCATCCTGCCCCAGCGCCCGTTTCAGGTGCTGGCCGAGCGTAACCCGCCGGGCTTTGCCGATGTGCGCAAGTTCGTGGTCAGCAAGACCGGCCAGGTGTTGAGGTATTGAGATTTTCGCCTTCCCTTACAGACCCTTTCAGGATCCTGTCGGGCAGTGGGACGAGAGTATTTTTGAAAAGATGAAGCAAGGGCGGTTTTGAGATGAGTTTGACGTCAGATCAGATGGAATTGCGCGAAGACGACATTCGCAAGCATTATCCGGCGGCGACGGCCTTGCTGAATGGGTTCGAACATGCGCCACGGATTGCGAAGCCTGTTGAGGCCGCTGTTGAACGGTCACCGGGTGTATCGACCGGACGGCGGTTTCGGTCGACGACACCGGGGTTGGTGACGCGGCGCACGGTGCGCGCTGACGGAGTGCATCTGGTTGAACGGATCGAGGCCTCGGATGATGGGGATGCATTGGTCTCGCCGCCTCAGGCGACAACGCAGCAGGCAATCCGCCGTGCCATAGCCATCGCTCTGGCCGTAGCCGAGGCATATGCGGAACAGACCCCGCTGGCCGATCTCAAACGTGCGAATTTGGCCGGAGATCTGCCTGCCGCCCGCAAGGCTGAGTTCTCGGAACTGCTGACGGCAGAGGCCCTGATCACCTCGCACGCTTTCGGCAATGCGCTGGCCTATCTGATGTCGTCGCATCTGGGCGAGACGACTGCCGATATCGGTGAGATCGAAGAGGTTCTGACCGACAACGGCCAACTCGCCCTGCACGGCGCGCTGTGGGAGTTGGACCAAACGCTGGCCAAACACGCCCCCGACGACGCCCATCTGATTGCGGCGACCAGTGCTTATGCCGAGCAATTGATGGAGAAAGCCGCCCTGCGAGCGCAGACGGCAGGCCATCTGGCCCCGTTCCAGAACGCCGCCTGGCATATCGAGGCCGATGACCTGACGATCCGGGGCTTTGAACCGGCCTCAAAAGCCAAATCCACCACCCTGACCATGACATTCAAGAAACCGAACGAGGTGGTGGGCAACCATATCGCCAAGTATCAGGCCATGAAGCTGGCCAAGATGGTGATGGCCTATGATTTTGACCGCCGCCTGAACCCGTTCGCGGAACTCGGTGGCTTCATCTTCACCTTCATGGGCGACGGCAAGCCGGGCACCGGCAAGACGACCCTGATCCAGATGATGGCCGGGCTGATCAACGACTATTGCCAGAACGCGGGCTATCCGTTTCGCTATCAGAACCTGAGCACCGACAATATCGACAGCTATCAGGGCAAATCCGGCCAGAACGCCAAGGCCTTTATCAACACGATCATCGACCCCTCGGTCATCGGTTTCGGCACCATCGACGATATCGACCAACTGGCGGGCAAACGCGGCGACCGGCAGTCGTCAGCCGGGCAGTTGGAAATCACAGCTGTGTTGATGGAGAGCTTTGCGGGTGCCAACACCGTCGTGCGCGGCAACTGCACCTTTGGCATGTTCTCGAACTATCCCGAGAATGTGGACGACGCCCTGCGTCAGCGCGCCGGCGCGCGGTTCCTGGTGGACGGGCCGCAGACGCGCGAGGATTACATCGACATCCTGCACCTGCTGATGGGCCGCAACCACGACATTCCGCTGGGCGAGCATGAAGCCTACGCCGCGCAGGAAATCAAAAAGGCCGTTGCCGCCAGCTTCGAAAGTCATTCCCGCCCGCATGAGGACGCCTTGCTGCAGGTTTACGACCGGGTCTCCGGCGATATCGGCCAGATGGACACCATCGCCAAACTGGGCACCTACCTCAAGGCGATCCAGCAGGCGGATGAGCGCTTTACTGGTCGCGCGATCAAGAACATCACCGACGCGGTCAAGGTCCGCGCGATGGATTTCGAACTGCCTGACGAATGGATGGAGAACCCTGACCTGTTCCTGTTCCGCGACTACGACACCAAGAAGGCGATGATCGAGGACCTGCGCCAGCCGATCACGGTGGAAATGGTGATGCAAGAGATCAACCGCTACGCCGACAGCGAATTCCGCTATGCCGACAAGAGCGACGAGGTCGCCATCGAGAACGCGGTGCGCGAGATGGGCCGAATGGAAGAGGCCAAGCGGCGGTATCTGGAGGGAAAGGGGTGACAGTGTTTGGAGTTCTTACAGGGCTGACCATACTCCTACTTTGCTTTTTTGCACCGGGTTGGATTGTTAACAATGAACGAAAGTCATGGCTAGGGTTAAAAAGGTTCTTGCTGGGAAGCTTAAGCGTGGGCGTTGGTCTATCTGTTCTCCAAATTGCATCTAGTTTGGTAGGTGCGCGCGTTCTACTCCCCAGG
This sequence comes from Ruegeria sp. HKCCD6647-2, assembly GCF_057221075.1. Classification (NCBI taxonomy): domain Bacteria; kingdom Pseudomonadati; phylum Pseudomonadota; class Alphaproteobacteria; order Rhodobacterales; family Roseobacteraceae; genus Ruegeria; species Ruegeria sp. HKCCD6647-2. The sequence continues at coordinate 521,434 of NZ_JBWVBD010000001.1, forward strand.
GACTTCCTTATTCTGGTCTTGGGGACGGCATTCTATTGGGTGCCTTTGTTGCTGATCAGGATCGTACAAATCGCGTATTCTGAGAGACGGCGCGCAACAAAAGTGGTGCAATCGTGATTAGTAACAAGATTCGCAGCGACGGTCGGGTTGAGCGATGATCCGCCTCATCGAAAAAGGCCTGATGTTCGGCAACCTCGTCCACATCTCCAGCCCGGCTCTGGTCGAGCGGTATAACCGCGCGTTGCAGCATCTGGCGGGCAAGACCACGGCGTTGACGGATTTCCATGTCGATATCTCGGGCTATTCGCCGGAGGTGGGGATTGAGCTGGAGGACGAGCTTTACCTCAATCCCAACGGGGTCAACCGGCAGTTCATTCTGCTGACGACCGAGCAGAAACGCGCGCCTTTGCTAAACGTCAAATTCTCGACCTCGCGCGATATTCTGCGCGAATTCATCGAGATGAACGAGGCGCAGTTATTTGCCCTGACCGCCACCGATGCGGTGGCCGGAGAGCTGGTGAACTCGGTCTTCAAACTCACCACCCCGCGCGATCTGCTGAACCTGAGCAAGATCGAGATCGAAGCGGATACCGCAGGCGGCACCCTGCGCAAGGCGCAGCAACTCGCAGGCATGGTCGAGCGGTTCAAGACAAAAGAGGACGCCTGGTTTGACGATGTATTGATCGCGAAGATGATCGAAACCGCCAAGGAAACCGGAGACGTCACCCGCAATCCCGTCCGTCTTCGCCACACGGCGTTCGAACAGCGCAATTTCTGGACGGCGCATTTCGGCGGGCTCTACCTGTTCCCGGATCTGGATCACCCGGCAGCGATCTGCATGGGCGACAAGCCCGACGACTTGCCAATCAAGTGTGTTTTTGCCCCGTCGCAGCGGAACCAGATCGCCAAGTTCCTGACCTACAACGATCTGGTCGAACCGATTGTGAAAGCTCGTGGTGTGGATGCAGCCGCAATCTTGCAGCAGAAGATGGACTTTCTGACTGTTGACGCGGCCGCGGATGCTGATCTCGATCTGACGGAACTGGATCGCAGCGATATGCGGCGCCTGGCCCGCAACCACTCTGACCGTTTACCCGAGGCCTATCACGGCCTCGCGCAACTGCTGCGCTGGGCCACCGATGGCGGGCCATGGCCGCGCATCACGTCAGATCATCCGGCATATTTTTATACGCTGCGGGCGTCCGATACGCCGAACCGCGATCTGGTGAACATGCTGCTGGCCGAGCTGGCACCCCTGGACCCGCGCCAGATGTTCATCTGCCATAAGGAACTGTTCTACAACACCTACAAAACGTGGCCCGAGACCAAGAAAGCCTATGTTGCCGACTTCCTCGCGCGCGAGTATCAGGTGGACAAGGCAGGCGCCCGCGCCGCTTTGTTCGGTCATGAGCCGGACATGAGCGGCAACGACAGAGTCAGCGATGAGATCATCGCCCGCGTCGGACCCTGGGGCGCTGTAGGGAGAAACTAAATGTTCGTCGCACTCCGCTTTCTGATCCCGCTGCTGATCATTTTAACGGTGATCTATTTCGGCTTATCGGTTTATTCCCGCTTGGTGCGGCGGCGTAAATTGATCGCGCATTGGGAAAAAAAAGGGATGACAGGCGATCGTGACGCCTTTGTCGCGCGCGGGTTGAGGAAGTATGAAAACTCCTTTCGCAAAAAGCTGTTGCTGGGTGTTTACGTTGTCCCGCTTGGGGCAATTGCCCTGCTGATCTACATTACCAATTTCAAATGAGGGCCGGATAGATGGTCTATGTTAAGTGGGCGTTCATCATAATTTTCTGGGGCTTGGTCGCCTCAGTGCTGGAATACACGCTGCCGCAGCAGGATGTGGTGCGGATCGTTAAGACCGAGGTGCGGAGGGTTGATTTCGGTGAGAATTCGATCTTCTGGGCGCAGCAGGACACGGGGCAGGAAACCGCCCAAGCAGTCAACCGTGATGTACGCTTTGTCGAAACCTTCCGCCCCAACGGAAAGCCGCGCGTCTATCGGAACGAGGATACCGGTTGGGGTTGGCCGCCCTATTTCAAGCTCGACAGCTCGAATCTGCAGGCGGAACTAACCAATCTTGTGTCGACCGCAGACAGCCCGCAATGGGTAGTTTTGCGCCACTATGGCTGGCGCAATCAGCTTATGTCGATCTTTCCCAACGTGGTGTCTGTGCGACCAGTGGACAGCCCTGACGTGCGGCTGATCCCGTGGTTCAACATCATCTTCCTGACGGTGTTCTTTGCCATCGTCTGGGCGCTTTGGGTGCGGTGGCGCCGGTTCCGGCAGCGCCGCATTGACCCGATGTTGGAAAGCGTCGAAGACGGTCTGTACGCCGCCGGTGACGCGATCGAAGAGCGTGGCAGTAGGGTCCGGCGGTGGCTGGACAGCTGGAAATCAAAGTGATGACGGAGCGGGGGTATTTTTCCCGCCATCGCGTTTATTCGATGCCGGATTTGTCACCGCACCACGAACTCGGCATGTAATGCACCCGCGGCTTTGATCGTTTTCAATATGTCGATCATGTCGCGGGGTGACACCCCAAGTGCGTTCAAACCGGCAACAACTTCGGACAGGGTGGTGGCCTCGGGTATCTCGGCCAGCCCGGTGCCCTCATCCTCTTCGATGCCGGCGATCGTGCGCGGAACGACAACTGTTTCGCCGCGAGCGAAGGGATTGGGCTGAACAGCAATCGGCGCTTCTTCGACCGTCAGGGTCAGGTTGCCCTGCGATACAGCCACACGCGAGATCCGCACGTCTTGCCCCATGACAATAGTGCCGGACCTTTGGTCAACCACCACTCGGGCTTTGCTTTCAGGTTGTACCAGAATATTCTCAATGCGGCCGATGGCATGCGCGGTTGAAATGGACTGGGTCGCAGAGATGTTCAGTTCGACCGTGCCGGAATCCCGCATTATTGCGACGGCGCGATTGAATTCTGTGTTGATTGCCACCTCAATGCGGCCTGCCGTTGTGAAATCCGGCTCCCGCAGCGCCAGCCTGAGCTGGGTGAGTGCGGACAGTTCGAAGTCTATTTCCCGCTCGACCCGCGCGCCGGAGGGGACGACACCCGATGTCGGAACACCGCGCGTGACCGAGGCCGCTTCGCCTTCGGCTACGGCGCCACCGGCCAGAACCGTGCCTTGTGCCACCGCGTAGATCTGCCCGTCGGCGGCGTTCAGCGGTGTCATGACCAGCGTACCACCCAGCAGGCTTTTGCTGTCTCCGATGGCGGAAACCGTTATGTCGATCTGGCTGCCGACCCGGGAAAAAGGCGGCAGAGTCGCGGTGACGAGCACTGCAGCAACGTTTTTTGGCCGGAAGTCCTCTCCGGTCACGTTTACGCCCAGCCTTTCCAGAATATTGGACATGATTTCTTCGGTGAAAGGTGAATTGCGCAACCCATCCCCGGTCCCGTTCAGCCCGACAACCAGTCCGTAACCGACGAGATCGTTACCGCGCACTCCGTCGAAATCCACCAGATCTTTCAATCGGATCGCGCCGGCGTTGGCCAGGCAGGGCAACAGCATCAATAGGAATAGAAGAACTCTCATCTCAGGAAATTCACCAGCGAAAGACTGGCGTTGCGAACCGTTACGGAATAGAGGCTTTCCAACTGAAACTGTACGGTTTGCAATCGCGCGGCAGTTTCATATGGATCCGCCTCGATCAATGCACTACGGGCGTGTTTCGCACTGGTTTGTTCCGCTGCGTTTCGCGTGGCCGCCTGTTCGACACGGGCCTCTGCCACGCCAACTTGTGCACGCAGTTTGACAGTTTCGTCCTGGGTGTTCGCGAGGCCTACACCCAACTGAGTGAACAACGCGGTCCTTTGGCCTGGCGCCAGGTTGAGCGCGCTGTCAGACACAAGCGCGGCGACAGCGACATCGCGCAGAGCTGCCTTGAAGGCGGGATCGATCGCCGTGATCGGAAGGTCTATCCTTTCTTTGTCCGAGATCTGCATGGGTGTCAGCGATGTCGCGGACCCTTGATAGATGACGGCGTTGAACCCGGCTGGATTGTTGAACCAGTTCTCAGCAGCCTGACGGATGCCCGCTGCGGTAGTAATACCTGTCAATTCGGTTTGCAGGGCGTTCAGTAGCGTTTCGGCCGGCGGCAAGGGTGACACATCGGTCGCTGTGCCAGAATACAGGCTGCGCCCGCCGACCCGCGTGTTGAGAGCCGAGACCAGTGTGTCGAGCTCATTGCGAGCCTGAACCGAGGCTTGCTCATGGGTTACCGTCTGGTTTGCGGTCCCAAACGCCAGCAGCGAGGCGGACAGCTCACCGATGGAATCGCTGAACGTCGTCATGCTGAGTTGCATCGCATCGGTGAACAGGTGCGCCTCGGCGGTTGCAACGCCAAAGGCGTCCAGCCGCGCCAGCTTGTGATCCAGATCGAGCAAGTGTGAAAAATCGCCACCCAATCTGCCCGAGACGTCCTGCACCTGTCCGGTGGACATTTCATATGACAGGGTTTCGATCTGGGATTTGATTTCGGTGCTGCGCGCTCTCAGGGTCAATCCCCGCGCCAGATCGCCAATAGAATTCAGTGTCATGATCAAAGCCTCAGCAGAGTTTCCATCAGTTCATCGACCACCGCGATGATCCTCGCATTTGCCGCGTATGTCTGTTCGATCTGCATCATGCGCTGGAGCTCCTGATCGCTGTCCACGCCCTGCTCGGCCACGACTTTTTCCATCTCAAGCTGGGCGCTGGCGGCAAAAGTTTTGCGTTGGTTGGCAACATGCGCATCTGTCCCCGCTTTAGACAACAACGCTTCAGAGACTTCTGCCGCACGCATATTACCGGTTCCAAAGCTGGCACCTGTCACCGCGCGGCCGGTGTCAAGAATCGCTCTGAACGCTTGCAGTAGAGAGGCATTGCCCGGATCACCTGGAGTTATGGCGCCAAGTCCGTCACGCAGTTTCCAACTTGCGCCGCCCGTGTCCGGATCAACGGCCGCATTGAGTTCGATCCGTGATGCCAGACCAATTTGAGCTGCCGCGTTAAACCTGTTACCGCCGTCGGTGAACAGGCCTGCATCCGCCGCTGTAACCGTTGGATCCAGACCCGGTGCCTCAAGCCGCTCGATCAGATCACGGGCAACGGCGTCCAGATTTGCCTGCGCTTCAACGGCCAACTCATCACGAATCTCAAATTGTGCCACAAGGGCACCGCCCCGAATCTGGGCATAATCTCCACTGACCCGAACAGGCTGGCCGTTGACCTCGAGGCCGGACAACAGCCCGTTGCCGACTGTCATGTGAGGCATCGTCTCACCGGTAGTGGAGAACGAAAACTCGGCTGCCTTTCCTTCCAACAGGATGAGGCCGCCATCCGAATACAGTGAAACCCTGTCGTTTTCGCGGGCGATGACGTTGACGGGTATGAGTTCGTTCACTTTGTCGATCAACACCTGCCGCTGATCCAGCAATCCGCCGACGTCGCCTCCGGAATTTCGCACAGAGGGAATTTTTGCATTCAGCGCTTCGATATCCTTGAGTCTCTGGTTCAGCGTTTTGACCTGATCGCCAATGGTTCTGTCGGCGTCAGAGCGCATTTGCCTTAATCCCTCCGAGGATGCGTTCAGCGCTTTCGACAATTCACTGCCCGCGCGCGCAACCTGATCCAGACGCTCGGCAGAACCTGGCAGGCTGGCAGCCGTGATCAGGCTGCCTTCAAAACCCGCAAGGCGGGCGGCGATCGAGGTTGGTTCCGTCGCGCTGCCAACCAGTTTTTCGAACCCCGACTGGAACCCTGATATGGCTGACCTGTTGGCCATGTCAGTATCCGTCGCGCGGCGGTTGGCCAAAAGCACGGGGTCCTGGTGGCGCGTGATTCCGACCACGCGAACCCCGTTGCCGGAAACAGGGCTGGTCGCCAATTCAAGGGTCCGGCGCGCATAGCCTGGCGTCAGGGCGTTGGCGATGTTGCCCGAAACAACCGCCGCGCCGCGGCTGGCCGCGCTTAACCCGCCCAGTGCGTTGCTCAGTGCCGTCGACATGTTCATGGATCAGTTCCTTTCCGCCGGTCAGCCCTGGATCAGCGTTTGATATTGGTTGTTTCCTGCAGCATCTCATCCACTGTCTGGATTACCTTGGCGCTGGAGGAATACGCCCGCTGTGTCTGGATCATCGAAGTGAGTTCCGTCGCGACATCCGTGGTCGATTCCTCACGCGCGAAGGCAACCAGATCACCCGTTGGGCCTTCTCCGGCATTCCAAAGAAAAAACGTCCCACTTTCCCGCGATGGGGCATAGGTCTGGCTGTCCAACGCCGTCAGGCCGTTGGGGTTCGGCACATCGGCCAGTGGGATCTGGAACATGCGGCGGCTGACGCCAGTGTCATAGAAGGCGTAAACATAGCCCTTTTCATCAACCTGAACGCTGGTCATCGTCCCGACGGCCGAGCCGTCGCGGGTGATCGAAACCGGGGCGAACGTATCCGACAACTGCGTGATGCCGTCCGTATCACCGATCTGGCCGATATTGACCTCCATCGGCCCGCCCGCCACGTTCACGACGAAACTGCCGGTTGCCGGATCATATGCACCCCCGGAAACGGCCGTGACGCTGGCAAGCGTTCCGCCTGCTGTCCGGCTGTCGGTAAAAGTCAGGGTGTATTCGCCAATTACCGCGCCGCCCGAGGCTGAATCCCGCATGGTCAGGGTCCATTCATTGCTGGACCCGTTTGCCGGAACTGTGGGAGTCAACTCTATGTTGACGCTCTCGGATTTGCCCAGATTGTCGAAATACTCCACCGACAATGGCTGAACGTCGCCTGGGGCGCCGGCTTCGGTTGCAGTGGCGGGCAAGTTCATCCGCAAGTTCATACCGGTCGTGGGGGAACCCGAAAGCTGATTGACGCTCAATTGAATTGGCACCAGTGCAGCAGGCGTATCGCGGGGCACGCTGGGGATCGATCCGTCTGCTGCTGCGGGCCAACCCAACAGCACAAGACCGGATTCTGTCACAAGATACCCTTCTTCATTCGTGCGAAAGGACCCGGTGGTGGTCAGCTGCATTTCACTTGACCCGGTCCCGATTTGGGAGCTGGGCCGCACCGGCAGCATACCGCGCCCGCGGACGGCCAAATCGGTAGAGTTGTTTGTGGTCACCAAGGATCCGCGCTGATCGATCATGCGCTGGCTCGTGGTTCTGACACCCCCGGCGGAATAGCTGCCGCCCTGGCCGGAAGTGACCATGGAGTGAAAGTCGGTCTCGACCCGCTTGTACCCGAATGTCGACGAATTGGCGATGTTGTCTGAAATGGTGGCCAGCCTGTTGGCATTGGCTTTCAACGCCGCCACACCGGCATTCAGCGAAGAGGAAATGGTCATCGGCACGCCCTTCTGTTGCGTCAATCGTTGCTGCAACAGGTAACGCGCTGGGCCTTAACAGCGCGCTAACAGGTAAAATGCGCAATATAGTTTTGGATCACGGGTTTCTCAGGAAGATGATTTCAATCCGGTTGTTGCGTGGTGCCATCGGGTTTTCCGCCACCAGTTCCCGGTCCGCATGACCGGCTACGCGATCAAACCGCTGTGCCGCCATTCCCTTGTTCTGCAACATCTGACGCACCACCCGAGCGCGCGATGTCGACAGATCCCAGGACGGGTTTTTTGCAAGCACCAGCGGTTCAGACCGCACATGCCCCTCCACTGCGACAGCGTTCGTCACAAGGTCCGACGATCGAGTGATCAACAACGCCAATGCCCGCAGCATGTCCGTCGGCTTGTCTGAGCCTGAGGCGAACAATGGCTGATCTTCGGTATCGAAGATCTCGACTACCAACCCCTCATCCGTGACGCGCGTAATGATGTGTTTCAGCAATTTGTCAGAAACCACGCTCTCTCCCGTGCGACCCAGCAGGTGCGCCTCGAGCGACGAAAAATCCTCGGACACGTGCTGGCCTCCGCCTTTGTCGTCAACGCCGGTCGAACCTCGGGCCTCCCTGGCTCTGGTCGGGTTGCGCTTGGTGGCACCCGATCCGTCCATGACCAGAGTTTTTTCGGAAAACATGTTGTTGCCGCCAAAGGCGCCGTCACCGCCGCCCGAAACCGGATTGACCGGAATCGTGGGCGAAAAGTAGTCGGCCAGCCCCTTTCGTTGCTTTTCCGTTGTTGCGTTCAGCAGCCACATCAACATGAAGAAAGCCATCATGGCCGTGACAAAGTCAGCATACGCGACTTTCCACGCACCTCCGTGATGGCCTTCGCCACCCGATACACGCTTCTTCTTGATGATGATTGGCGCCGCATTGGATTGCGCACCCATCTCCACCACCTTCATATCACCCGTCTACCGGGGTAGCAGGGCAGGTCTTAAGGTGGACTTAACACTTAAAACTGTCTCGTTTTTCGCATTATCTGGCCAGCCCTGCATGTGCCCGACGCAGGATCAGTGACAGCCTGTTGAAACTGTTTTCGATCCCGTCCGATTCAGGTCTGCCGAAAAACGCATCCAATTCCTCATGCACCCGAACCGCCTGATCCAGCAACGGGTCGGCGCCCTCGGCGTAAAGACCGGCTTTGATCATCACTTCGGATTGTTCGTAACTGCCGACCAGTTTGCGGGTTTCCGAGATCATGCGGTTTTCCTCGTCGGTTGCTGCTTCCGGCAGGCTGCGCGAAACCGATCGGCTGAGGTCAATCGCCGGAAACCGCCCGCGTTCGGCAATGTCGCGGCTCAGGACGATATGACCGTCCAGAACCCCTCGCAGGATATCTGCAACGGGCTCATCCATGTCTGAGCCTGCAACCAGAACGCTGAATACCGCCGTAATGTCACCTTGATCCGCTGTGCCCGGTCCCGCGCGTTCGCACAGGTTGGCAATCATCGGTGTCACGGATGGAGGATAGCCACGCAGCGAAGGTGCCTCGCCCATGGCCGCAGCGATTTCCCTGTGCGCTTCGGCAAACCGTGTCACCGAATCGGCCAGGAACAGGACATTCAGACCCTGATCGCGCAGATACTCAGCCACGGACATCGCCGACCAGGCACAACGGCGACGCGCCAGCGCCGACTGATCCGAAGTCGCGGCCACGACCACCGACCGCTTCATCCCTTCAGTCCCCAAAGCGCGCTGGACAAACTCATTCACTTCGCGCCCGCGTTCACCAACCAATGCGACAACCACAGCATCTGCCTGCATCTCGCGCGCCAGCGTGGCCAGCAGAGTGGACTTGCCAACGCCAGAGCCAGCGAACAGGCCGATGCGCTGTCCGCGTACGATGGGCAGCATGGTATTTAGAACCGCCAACCCGGTTTCCATCCGCTCACCCAGCGGTCTGCGCGCAACAGCAGGCGGCGGCGCGCGCAACATGTCACCCTCCTGCGGGCCACCTAACAGCGGTTTACCGTCAAGTGGTCGACCAAATGGATCAACGACTCGCCCGAGCCAATGCATCCCCGGAGCAAATGCCGCAACAGGTTGCAACACCACCGGATCACCCAGAGATACCCCGTCTGGCGCAGAACCGGGCAGCATATGCACCCTGTCCGATTCGACGTGCAACACCTCGCCCGCGAGGTCCCGCCCTTTGCGACGACGCAGAATCAGGTGATCCCCGATCCGCGCCGTGTCGGACAGACCGTCGATTTCGATCACCCCATGCGCCACGCCCGCCACGCATCCCATATGGCGCAGTGCAGAAATCCTGTCGAATTCGCATTTCAGAATCATCGGATCGAGATCGGACATCGCGGGTTCTCCAACTGGTTTGTCGAAAACGGTTTCTAAAGGAATCGGGGTTAAGCCTTGATTGAAATCGATCGAGGGAGAAGCCCCGATGTTCAATGACCTGAACGTCTTTAGGACAGCGTACGCAATGGCAACCCATGCCGGACAACGGCAAGCTGTCATTGCGCGCAACATGGCCAATGCGGATACTCCGGTTTACCGCCCGCAGGATATCGAGGCCTTTCAGACGGCTTTCGAAGATACTAAGCGCGGGGCCGAAATGGTCGCCACGCGGCAGGGTCACCTGCACGGCGCCTCCGCTGCTCAGCCCTGGGCAGAATATGTCGCTGCCCCGCAGAGTGATCCCAACGGCAACGGGGTTTCGCTGGAAGTGGAAATGCTGAAAGCGGTCGAGGTGAAACGCCAGCATGACCGCGCTCTGGCAATCTACAAATCTTCGATCGGCATGCTGCGCACCAGTTTGGGTCGCGGGTAAGGGAGGGTGAGATGAGCGATTTTTCCCATTCCCTGTCTGCTTCCGCCAGCGCGTTGCGGGCGCAGGCGACCCGGCTGCGCCATGTCTCCGAAAACATCTCGAACGCCGACACGCCGGGCTACCGGCGCAAGACCGTCCCCTTCGAAGCGGTCGAGCGGGACGGTCGCATGACTGTGCAGGCCGGGCGGGTCAGATTGGATCGGCGCGACCTGACGCGCATCTACGACCCGAGTCATCCGATGGCGGATGCAAGCGGCCATTTCCGCGGTTCGAATGTCGATCTGATGATTGAGATCGCCGATGCGCGTGAGGCGCAACGCAGCTACGAAGCCAACCTCAAGATGTTCGACCAGACCCGGCAGATGTCGTCGAGTCTGATGGACCTACTTCGCAAATAAAGGACAGCCAGAATGGATATCCGATCGCTGACCGCGGCACAGAATTATGCCGTCGCGCGCCCCGCAACGCAGGCCAATCCCGATCACGAAGGGATGGCTCAAGGGTTGCGCTCCACTTTCCAGGACTTTGCCGCCACGCTGAAACACAGTGAACAGGCGGCGCAAAGCTCGATGGTCGGACAGGCCGATCCGCATGCGCTGGTGCAGGCGCTGGCCCAGGCCGAACTGGCCGTGGAAACCGCCGTGATCGTCCGCAACAAAGTGGTCGAGGCCTATCAGGAAATCCTGCGGATGCCGGTCTGAGCCATGCTGAGCGAAGGTCTGTTCTATGACATTGTGCGACAGGCGCTTTGGGTCGCGGTGATCACCTCGGTCCCGATCCTGGCGGTCGCGCTGATATCCGGCCTCGCCGTGGGTCTGTTTCAAGCCCTGACCTCGGTGCAAGAAATGACACTGACCTTCGTTCCGAAACTGATCGCCATTGTTATCGTGTTCTGGATCTCGATGGGATTCATGACCCAGACGCTGGTGACCTTTTTCACCACGACCCTCATCCCCTTGATCGCAGGAGGTCGCTGATGGACACCACCTATGTCACCCTCTCTCGCCAATCCGGCTTGTTGAACGAAATGAGGTTGGTCGCGAACAATATCGCCAATGCCAACACCACCGGATACCGGCAGCAGGGGCTGGTCTTCTCGGAATTCGTCCGGGACATGCCGGGTAACCCGTCCCTGTCCATGAGCCGTGCTGAGGCACGCAATACATCGCTGCATCAGGGGGTGCTGACAGAAACCGGCGGCCAGTTCGACTTTGCTGTCGAGGGCAACGGGTTCTTCATGGTCGAAACGCCAGCCGGCAATCGTCTGACCCGTGCCGGCAGCTTCTCGCCGAATGCCGAAGGCGATCTGGTCGCGATGGATGGCGCGCGCGTGCTGGACACCAACGGTGCGCCGGTTTTCGTTCCCCCGGACGCAGCCACGATAGACGTCGGCAGCGACGGCACGCTGAGCGTTGATGGACAGCTACTGGGCCAGATCGGCGTTTACCGCGTGGTTGATCCCAAAGACCTGGTGCGCGAAGGCAATACGCGCTTCCGCACGACGGGCGATGTGGAACCGGTCGAAGAACCTGTCGTCCTGCACCGCTTTCTGGAAGGGTCGAACGTCAACGCTATCGAGCAGGTCACCCGGTTGGTTGAAATCCAACGCGCGTATGAACTGGGCCAAAGCTTTCTGGAAACCGAAGATGAACGGGTTCGTGGGGCGCTCAAGGCCCTGATGCGCTGATTAGAAAAGGAGATTAGGTTATGCGTGCATTGAAGATCGCGGCCACCGGCATGACCGCGCAGCAGATGCGGGTCGAGACGATTTCGAACAACCTCGCGAACATGAACACGACGGGTTACAACGCCCGGCGGGCGGAGTTTGCCGATCTGCATTATCAGCAAATGGCCCGGGCCGGGACAGTGAACGCCTCGGATGGGACGGTACTGCCGACTGGCGTTCAGCTGGGGCTGGGCGTTCGCCCCGCAGCGGTGACGGTTCAGCTGTCACAGGGCGCTCTGTCCGCAACGGGCAGCGATCTGGATATCGCCATCGAGGGGCGCGGATACCTGGAAGTGACCCTGCCAAACGGTCAGTCCGGTTTTACCCGCGACGGCAGTTTGAAACGGTCAGCCGAAGGGTTGATCGTGACTTCGGACGGTTTTGCGGTGGCACCCGAGATCACCATTCCCGACGACGCCCGATCCATATCGATCAATGCGGCGGGAGAGGTCTATGCCTATTTCGACGACACTGCCGAGGGCCAGTTGCTGGGTGAGTTCACGTTGGCCAGTTTTTCGAACGCCAAGGGTCTCGAGGCTATCGGTAGCAACCTGTTCAAGGAAACTGAGGCTTCGGGCGCACCTGTGGTGAGCACCCCCGGTGAAGACGGGCTGGGCACGCTGCGGCAAGGGTATCTGGAGGACAGCTCGGTCGATGCCGTGCGCGAGGTCACCGAACTGATCGAAGCGCAGCGGGGTTATGAAATGAATGCCAAGGTCATCTCTGCCGTTGATCAGATGATGGGCGCAACGACGCAGGTGCGCTGATGCGGGGACTGGTTCTGTTTCTGGCAATGGTTCCCACAAACGCGCTGGCCGAGATTGTCGTTCCAACCCGAACCATCCGCGCCAAGGAAGTGATTCAGGCAGAGGATCTGGAAACCAAAGCCCTGGATGCGGCGGGAGCCATCACAACGCCGTCCGATCTGATCGGGCAGGAGGCGCGCGTGGCCCTCTATCCGGGTCGTCCCATTCGCCCCGCGGATTTCGGCCCACCTGCAATCGTCAACCGCAACGATCTGGTGACACTGGTCTTTGGTCACGCCTTGTTGTCCATCTCGACAGAGGGACGGGCCCTTGGGCGTGGCGCGGTCGGCGAACGGATCCGCGTGATGAATCTGTCATCGCGTACCACAGTAACGGGCCTTATCCGGGCCGACGGTCAAATCGAGGTTCAGTAATGCCCTATTTTCCCGCTTTCCTGCTATTGTCTTTGGTTGTCGTTTCCGCCTGCGGGCGCATGGATCACTTGGGTAAGCCGCCGAGCCTGACACCCAATACCGAATCCCCCGAACATGTTGCGATGCTTTGGCCAGGGCTACCGCTGCACACGCAATCCCAACGGACGGTCGATCAATCCTCGTTGTGGAGCGGCGGGCAGCACTCGCTGCTTGGTGATCAACGCGCGATAAAAAAAGGGGACATTCTGACCGTCGTGATCGAGCTGGATGAGAAGGCAGAGATATCAAATGACACAAACCGGTCACGGGTCGGGTCGGAAAGCCTCGCCGTGCCCAGCCTTTTTGGCCTGCCGCAACGCGCCGCGGACCGATTGCCGACCGGCGCGTCCCTGGACGAGGCTGTTTCGATCGACTCGGAATCGTCCAGCAAGGGAAAAGGTTCGGTCAAACGCAAAGAAAAGCTGACGCTCCGGGTCGCAGCAACGGTCATTGACGTCTTGCCAAACGGTGTTCTGTCGATCTCGGGCACGCAGGAGCTGCGGGTGAATTTCGAACTGCGAGAGCTTCTTGTGTCCGGATATGTTCGGCCCGAGGACATCTCGCGCCAGAATGAGATCACTTATGACAAGATCGCGTCGGCGCGGGTGTCCTATGGCGGTCGTGGGCAGATCACAGATGTGCAGCAACCGCGATACGGTCAGCAGATTCTTGACTCATTGCTCCCGTTCTGAGGTGCCGACGTGCTGAAAAAGCTTGTACCTATTGTCTTTCTGACCGCAGGCCTCGCCGTTGGTGTCGGTGCAGGGAATGTGCTGAAGCCAGCAAACAAGGCGCTGGCCGCGGCCGGTAAAGACACTGCCGAAGTCAAGCCGGGAAAAGGTAACTCTGCAAAGTTCAAGGAAAACGAAAAATCCGCCCAGTTCGAATACCTGAAGCTAACAAAGCAATTCGTGGTTCCTGTCGTAGCAGATGACGAGATCTCCGCGTTGGTCACGATGTCCCTCAGCCTCGAAGTGAGCCCAGGTCTTGCGGAATCCTTCTACGAGATAGAGCCCAAACTGCGGGACGGGTTTCTACAAGTGCTGTTCGACCACGCCAATATCGGCGGTTTTGACGGTGCGTTCACGCAGTCCGACAATCTGACCACACTGCGCAATGCATTGCTGGAGGTTGCCCGCAAAGACCTGGGCGAAGACGTTTCCCGCGTTCTGATCATGAGCGTTGCCAGACAGGATACGTAGATCACCTTGCACTGATTGCACCCCTAGTTCTGTCGATCTATTCGATGATTTGCGATATCCACGTGCCCTGTTGTGACAGCCGTCTCTTGACGAGCTCCTGCTGCAATAGATCATCGACAGCCCGTTTCCGGCCAAATGCCTTACGCAAGTTCTCGATCGCGGCCAGTTTTTGCGCGCGCAGCCTGGCAAGTTCGATATTCAGCTGGCGACGGGTTGCCGATTCCCATCCATGCCAGAGCATGTCGCTGCCCGTGACCCGATAACCTTCCGTCTGATCACCTTCTGATCGCACCTGAGAAAGCTGAGCGCTCAGGCGCGCCAATTCCCGCTGTACGCTCGCCTCTTTTTGAAGTAGCGGGCGAAGCTGTTGAAATTCTTTCTGAAAGGCGGCTTCGGTCACTGCGGCGAGGTCGGAGATCCGGGCGCGGGTCATGCGATCTGCTCCTTTGCCCGTTTTCGCATTGCTTCGGCAAACCGGATTGCAGCGGCTACGGGGCGATAGTGTTCTTCGGCGATCTCCTGCCCAATTTCGACAGTGGCATGCAGCGCTCGTGCGGTTGGCGGGTCGGAATGAATGGGCACACCTGCCTCGCCGGCAGATGATCTTATGGCGGCCGCAACTTCATCCAGCCCCTTGGCAACACAAACTGGCGCAGTGCCGGCGGCGCGCGACCATTTCAGCGCGACTGCGTAGTGCGTCGGATTGACAATAACGACGTCAGCCTTCGGAACATCGGCCATCATCTGATTGGATGCGATGTCCTGCGCCCGCTGACGGCGATGTTGTTTGACGTGAGGATCGCCTTCGGCATCCTTGGTTTCGTCCTGAATCTCCTTTCGTGACATCCGATTCTTGCGCATGTGTTCGGCGTGCTGCCAAAGATAGTCGACAGCACCGATTCCCAATGCAATGGCGATCACGATGAACAGGAAGCGAAACAGAAGGTTCATCATCAGCAGGATCGAAGAGCGAGCAGGCGCAGCGCTGGCTGACAGGATCTCGGAAAGGTTCGCGTGCAAAAAAAATGTCAGGCAAGCGCCATAGATCAGCAGTTTGACAAAACTCTTTGCGAATTCGAACAGACCGCCCCGACCAAACTTGTTTTTGGCATTTGATGGGATCGAAATTCGTGATGCGCGCGGCTTGAGCTTGTCGGGCGCAAAGACAAGCGCGCGCTGGGCGATCAGGCTTAGCAGGACAGCCACAGCCGGGATCGCAAACAACAGGGACACCGGGACAAGCGTCGCCTTCAACAAGCCACCAACCGGGCCGAAGGAAGGCCCAGTGGTGAGCAGGTTGGAAAACTGCTCGGGCTGGTCAACCAGAGCCACGAATACTGATCCAAGGCGTTCTACCGAATAATGTCCTGCTGCCAGCAACGCGATCAACAATCCGGAATAGGCGGCAACCACAGAAAGGTCGTTGGACTTGGCCACCTCTCCCTTCTTCCGAGCCTTTTGCAGCTTTTGTGGCGTCGGCTCAAATGACTTGTCACTGTCATCGTCCTGTCCGCTCATCGTGGTCGTCCCAACGGATTCTGGAGAAACACAATCAGCGCATCGGACCAGACGGACAGGATAAGAGGTGTTCCGGCAAAGAGAAGAAATAGGCCCGCAAAGGTAATGGCCGGGGCGCCGACGAAGGCCACCATGAGCTGTGGCATGGCCCGGTTAATGACCCCCAGCGC
The DNA here is from genome assembly GCF_057221075.1 of Ruegeria sp. HKCCD6647-2. Lineage (NCBI taxonomy): Bacteria > Pseudomonadati > Pseudomonadota > Alphaproteobacteria > Rhodobacterales > Roseobacteraceae > Ruegeria > Ruegeria sp. HKCCD6647-2. The sequence continues at coordinate 537,459 of NZ_JBWVBD010000001.1, forward strand.
AAGGTTGTAAATCAGCGAGGCGATGACAAACGGGGTCGCCAGGGAGAAGGCCAGGCCAAAACTGCGTGAGATTTGCTGAACGCCCCAATGCGACAGATCCGGGGCTGCGGGTGTGGCTCCGACCGGAAACAAGGTGTAGCTGAACACCATGAATTGTGCCGCGCGGATATGCAGACCCATCAAAACGGCCAAAGTCAGGCCAGCCAAAGTCAGCAAATATCCCATCGCCGGAACCGGATCGGCCGCCGCCCCGCCCAGAATCTGGGACAGCGATGTGGCTTGCGCCGCGATCGAACCTGCAGTCTGAAGGGCCAGCACAAACAAGCGCAATCCGATGCCCAACGCCAAACCGATCAGTATCTCGGTGCCGATCAAGCCGACCGTCGAAATCAAATTCTGTTGGCTGACAGGTAATGGAATTGCCGGTGTCACGATCAGTGTGAAAGCCGCCGCAATTCCCAGTTTCACCTGCCGCGGGATACTGCGTTCACCAAAGGCCGGCAGTACCGAAACCAGTGCAGAGATCCGCAGAAACACGGTAAAGACATGCAAGAGGCCATCCCCCAACTGAGCCAGCAACTCTGTCGGCAAGGCAATCATGCAGGCACCGTTCCGACCAGCGCGGGCCGCGCTTCGAGGCCTATTTCCTCGAATGACAGGACGGGGTTTGACACCCCACGCGCATGCATGATCGTGCGCAGTAACCGGCGCCGCCGGGTTGACGTTACAATCGCCGGGAACAGCCCGTGATCAGCAGATTGCGCAACACTGGCGACAACGCCATCGGCCAGTTTGTTGAACAGGTTGGGCGGCAGGGCAACATCAAGACCGGCATTGGGCGCGTCGATCTGATAGGTGGTGAACGTATCCTCCCATTCTGGGGCCAGCTGGATCAGCGGGATCGACCCGTCCTCACGTTTCATATCGGCAACGAGTTGAAAACCCAGCCGCTGGCGCACCAGTTCGCAAATGCCCTCTGGCTGTGTGGTGGTCAGGCGCGCCTCGGCCACGCTTTCCAGGATCAGGGCCATATTGCGGATCGAGACCCTCTCATCCAGCAGCAGGCGCAGCACCGCGTGCAGCGTATCGATTGGCACCTTGTCGGGGATCAGCTCGTCCAGCAGCTTGCGGTTGGCTTCAGCCCGGATCGGATCGCTGAGGCGGGTCATCTCGGACAGCAGGCGGCGCAGTGACTTCAGCGTCAGCAGGCGCGAGAAATTCTGTTTGATGATTTCCAGCAGATGGGTCGCCAGAATCTCGGGCGGTGTGACGATGGTGGCACCGTTCAGGGCGGCGGCCTCCTGATCCTTGGGTAGAATCCAACGGGCTGGGGCACCATAGACCGGTTCGGTTACATCGGTTCCGTCTGGTAGCAGCTCATGGCCATCCTGCACCAAGGCCAGAACCAGATCGGAATTCAGAACACCGCGCGCCTGTTCCACACCCTGAACCTTGATCACGTAGGTGCCAGTGGGCAGTTCGGCGCGATCTGTCAGGCGAATCTCGGGCAGGATCAGCCCATAGCTGGATGCAACATAGGTCCGCATATTGGCGATCCGCGCGTCCAGCCCCGTTCCCGGATCCAGCACCATGCTGACCAGATCTGGCGCAAATTCCAGATGCACATCGTCCAGATCCAGAACATCGCCGATCGCTTGCGAGACAGATGTGTCCGCTTCCGCCTCGGGCGATTGATTGGCCAGCTCCTGCGCTTTTTGAGCGCGTTGTACAGAATAGGCGGCGTAACCCAGCACGCCCGCCCCCAGAATGAAAGGCAAAAAGGGCAGCCCGGGGACCAGTGCAAACAGCACCATAAGAACGGCAACCGTGCCCAACGCCGCCGGGTGCCGTCCAAGCTGCGAGAAAATGGCATTGTCGGTTGCCCCTTGTGTTCCCCCACGGGCCAGCAGGAGAGCCGAAGCAATTGAGATGATCACGGCCGGGATTTGTGACACCAACCCGTCACCGACCGTCAGGATCGCGTAGGTTTCAAAGGCCGACGCGACCGGCATGCCGTGCACGATCACCCCCATTACCAGACCCATTACGAGGTTCAGCAAGGTGATCAACAGCCCCGCGACTGCATCGCCCTTGACGAATTTCGACGCCCCGTCGAGCGAGCCGAAGAAGGTCGTCTCCTGTTGCTCGCGCTCGCGCCGTTCCTTGGCCTGCTGGTGATCGATCGCTCCGGCGGACATGTCGCTGTCGATGGCCAACTGTTTGCCGGGCATCCCGTCCAGTGCAAAGCGGGCCCCGACCTCGGCCATGCGGGCGGCACCCTTGGTGATCACCATGAAATTCACGATGAGCAGCACGCCGAACACCACGAGACCGAGGAATATGCTGCCGCCCATGACGAACTGGGCAAAGCCTTCGATGACGTCGCCTGCCGCATTGGTGCCTGTGTGACCCTGACCGATGATCAGCTTGGTCGAGGACACGTTCAGCGACAGGCGCAGCATCAGAGAGGCCAGCAGTATTGTCGGGAAGGACGAAAAATCCAGCGGTCGTTCGATAAACAGGGTCAGGGTGAAGATCAGGATCGCCAGCGCGAACGAGGCCGCCAGCCCGACGTCCAGAACCCAGGCCGGCATGGGGAGGATCATCATCACGATGACTGTCATCAGGGCTATGGCCAGAAGGACTGTTGGCGAGAACAGGGTGCGGATGTCGATCCGGGGCACGTGCGGCTCCTAATTGAAGGCGATGAAGGCGGCAACAGAACCAGATGCGGGTACCAGAGAGCCGAGCGTGCTCTGTCGGGTTTCGGCGCCCCACTCGGGTATCAACGGCGTGGCTGGCTGTGTGAACGGGTCGCGCGAAGCCTGAGTGGAATGCTCCGTAGGTGCGCCGTCCAGCTGCGTCAGAACCATTTGAAACCGGCCGGAATACGCGGCGGCCAGATTTGGTGTGCGGGAATGATAGGCCCCGGCCGCAGCAGCCCACGATCCCAGCTCGGTATGCAGCTGCTTGAGAAAGCGGGCAGCGTAGCCTGCGTTTTCCGCCGGATCAAACATGGCGTCGATCGATTGAAACGCCTTGCCGTGCCAGCGGTAGTTGATCTGAAAACAGCCGACATCGAAGCTGCGTGTGCCGGATCTGAAAATGTCGAAGACGTAGGCTTTGGCTTCAGCCTCGGACCCGAACCAATACCCTTGCCCTTCGACATTGACGGCCCAGGGCCAGGGCTCCAGCCGTCCGCCTTGCACGCGCCCGGTTTCAACGCGGGTAATTGCCCTCAGCACATCCAGAGGCACCCCTTCGGATTGTGCCGCGCGTCTCGCGGCCTGATCGCAGATACCGACCGAATCAGAAATAGGAGCAGCCAACGCACAAAGCGGCGCAAATACCTGCGCCAGCATGAGAAATATCAAGGTCTTTGCGTGGGGCATTCTGCCGGTCCGGGGTTTTGATCAATCCGGGACAAGCTAGCCAGTTTTCGGTTTACAGAGGGTTAGCGCGGCCTCAGTTTCGGTCGATCCGGCGACCAAAGACCACGCTTGTATTGGTGCGCAGAACGCCGGGTATCCGGGCGAGGTCATCCACCAGAATGTCGAGATCTTCGATACGGGGGGCTTCCGCTGACAGAAGAAGGTCGAACTCGCCATTGATCGACAGGCATAGTTTGACCTCCGGGTAAGCCTCGAGCCGCTTTATGATGCGGTTGGTTTCCTTTTGCTGCACCTCCAGCAGGACAACGACCTGAACCCGTGGCGTATCTTCGGTCTCGCCCAAAATCACTGAATAGCCGGCAATCACGCCACGTTCTTCCATCCGGCTGATACGTTCGTGAACGGTCGTGCGCGCGACACCCAACGTCGCGGCAATATGCGTCGTCGAAGCGCGAGCGTTGTTTTGCAGTGCGGCAATGATACGGCGGTCAAGCGAGTCCATGCGTGCTCCGTTTCGGGCGGGGTTTTCGCTGTTTAGAACAGGTCGCGATCCGGGCTCAAGGTTTGTGCGGAAACCGCGGGTGCAAATCGTCGATGATGATTGGATGAGAGTGCGGTCTGTCGCCGGCGATATGCGGATGATCCCGCGGCAGGTCGGGGTGTTCGTGCTCGACAGGCGCATCATCACGGCGTGGCCAAATGATCAGAGCTGCGACCAATCCCAGGATAGAAAAGGTCGTCATCCACGCCAGCGCCGCAGTGGCGCCGAGCCCGGTCATCAGCCCACCGGCCAGTGGATACAACGCCAGCCAGCATCCGTGAGAAAGAGTGAACTGGGCGGCAAAAACGGCCGGCCGGTCTTCGGGCTGGGCCGAACGTGTCAGCAACCGCCCGGAAGGGGTCAGTGTGGCCGAATAGCCAAACCCGGTGCAAGCCCAGAGAATTGTCAAAAGACCAAGCGACAAGGGTACTGCCGCCGCCAATATGGCCGCCGCAGCCATGGCCGCAATGCCAAAGGCGGCACCAGTCATCATGACTTTGCGATCCTCGAACCGCTCCAAAAGGTTTGGCAGTGCAAAGGCAGCGAGCATCGAGCCGCCCCCAAACCCGGCCAGTGCGATGGCAACGGCGCTTTCGGACAGGCCCAGATCGCTTCGTACAATGACCACAGTGTTTACGATCACCATCGAACTGAGTGCCGCCGCGCTCCAGCTCAGGGCCAGAAGCCCTCGCAAACGGGGCGTATTCAGGTAGATGCGAATTCCTCGGGTGGTGCGGTCATAGATACCGCGCGGTTTGCCCGGCTTGGGAGAGGGCAGCGCGACCGAAACCACAAGAAGCGCCGAGGCGACAAACCCAATGCCTGTTCCCCAGAACAAACTGTCAAAACTGACAATCAGCAGCACAGCCGCCGCCAGCATCGGGCTGAGCAGGCTTTCAAGGTCATAGGCCAGTCGCGAGAGGGACAGAGCCTTGGTGTAGTCCCTCTCGTCCGTCAGGACGTCGGGGATGGTGGCCTGAAAGGTCGGTGTGAATCCTGCCGATGCCGATTGCAGCATGAAAATCAGCACATAGACCTGCCAGACCTCGGTGACAAAGGGCAAACACAACGCCACTGCAGCACGCACCAGATCCAACACAACCAGCATCCTGCGCCGGTCCAGTCGTTCGGCAAAGGCAGCAGCAACCGGAGCAACGGTGACATAGGCGACCATCTTTATGGTCAGCGCCGTACCCAGCACCAGACCCGCGGCGTCGCCGGCCAGATCAAATGCCAGCAGACCCAGCGCGACAGTCGCCAGCCCTGTTCCGGTCAACGCAACAACCTGCGCGGCCAGAAGGTGACGGTACACTCGGTTGCTGAGAATGCTGAGCATCGTTCAGAGATACTTTGTGATGGTCTTGAAGTCTTCGATCCCACCGCTTTCGGTATCGGACGTCAGACAGTTTTCAATGTGGTCGTGAATCAGGACGCGTTTTGCGTTGGTTATGGCTTTTTCCACGGCAAAGAGCTGCTGCGCGATGTCCGCACAGGGCGCGTGATTGTCCAGCATCGCAAGGACCTTGGCCAAATGCCCGTGCGCGCGCTTCAGCCGTGCGGCCACCCTGGGATGGGATTGATGGGTGCGTTTAGTCATGATTATCCCTATCCCCCCCTAGAGGATCGAGTCAAGATCACATCACCTGCCCCCCTTCAATGGTCGGATGGCGTTGAGTTTGATCTCCAAACCCCCTATTTCGGGGCGAAAGTGTTTGAAGGATATTTCCGTGGCGAACCATCTGTACAAAAACGACCTGCCGGACGGGCTGGACCTGGGTCCTGTTGTGGCCATCGATTGCGAAACCATGGGTCTGAACCCTCACCGGGATCGGCTATGCGTTATCCAGATGTCCGGTGGTGACGGCGACAGCCATATCATTCAGGTGGAAATGGGACAGACCAAAGCGCCCAACCTGTGCGCCATGCTTGAAAATCCGGACGTGTTGAAGCTGTTCCATTTTGGCCGCTTTGACATCGCCGCCATGTACCATACGTTCGGTGCGCTGGCAGCTCCGGTCTATTGCACCAAGATTGCCAGCCGTCTCGTGCGCACCTACACCGACCGGCACGGGCTGAAGAACCTGTGCCAGGAATTGCTGGGCGTCGATATCTCGAAACAGCAGCAGATGAGCGATTGGGGCGCCGAAACTCTGTCCGAGGCGCAACTGGAATATGCCGCGTCCGACGTGCTTTACCTGCACCAGCTGCGCGACGGTCTGAATGCGCGTCTTGAACGCGAAGGCCGGACCGAGATGGCTCAGGCCTGTTTTGACTTCCTGCCGATGCGTGCGAAACTCGACCTCGCCGGTTGGCCCGAAACGGATATCTTTGCGCACTCATGACCGATACCGAAGCATTCCTGCGAACTGCCCGTCAGGTCGTCACCGATGAAGCCCGCGCGCTGGACGTGCTGGCCGACAGCCTGGACGAGCACTTTGCCAAGGCCGTGCAGCTGATCCTGCAAGCAACCGGGCGCATCATCATCAGCGGTATCGGAAAATCAGGCCATATCGGCCACAAGATTGCCGCCACGCTGGCCAGCACCGGTACGCCGGCCTATTTCGTGCATCCGGCCGAGGCCAGCCATGGTGATCTGGGAATGGTGTCCAAGGGCGATGTGGTTCTGGCCATTTCGAACTCGGGCGAAGCGCCAGAGCTGGCAAACTTGCTGGCTTTCACCCGCCGCTTTGGCATTCCGTTGATTGGCCTGTCCAGCAAGCCTGAAAGCACGTTGATGAAACAGGCCGACGTACATCTGCTGATTCCTGCTATGGGGGAAGCCTGTGGGTTTGGCATGGTGCCGTCGATCTCGACAACGCTGACATTGGCGATGGGGGATGCATTGGCGATTGCGCTGATGAAATACCGCGATTTTAAACCTGAAGATTTCCGCGCCTTCCACCCTGGCGGCAAGCTTGGAGCGCGGTTGAGCACTGTGCGCGACCTGATGCATTCCGGAGCAGCGTTGCCACTGGTACAAGCCCATACCGCTATGAGTGATGCCCTGATCGAGATCAGCCAAAAAGGATTTGGTGTAGCCGGGGTGACAGACGCGCAAGGGCATTTGGTGGGGATCATCACCGACGGCGACCTGCGGCGCCATATGGACGGTCTGCTGGAAAAAACCACAGAACAGGTCATGACCGAGAAACCGACCACCATTGCCCCGGGTGCGCTGGCCGAAGAGGCCGTGGCAATCATGAATGACCGGAAAATCACTTCGCTCTTTGTTGTCGATGCTGACATGCCGGGGCAGGCGCAGGGCCTGCTGCACATCCACGACTGCCTGCGCGTCGGGTTGGGCTGAGGGAGGTCGCCGTGGATCGCCATTCCAGATGGGTGCAGTTCCTCAAAGTGGTGCTGCCACTGACGGCGATCATCTTGCTGTCCACGGTCTTCCTGCTGTCGCGCAGTATCGAGACCAACGTCTCGGTACCGTTTTCGCGCGAAGCGATTGATGATCGACTGGCCAATCAGGCAGTCACGAACCCGAACTACAAGGGTGTGACCAGCAAAGGCGAAGAAATCCAGGTTGTGGCCGAGCGTGCCACGCAGGGCAACGAAAACTCCGTCCCGACGGCGTCAGAGCTTCACGGACGTTATGGGCTGAACAACGGTGGCGCCATAGTGCTGGAATCCAATTCGGGATCGATCCGCCCGGACAAGGGCACCGCGACTTTTGTCGGGGAAGTCGTGATCACCACGGCGGATGGTATCCGGGTCACGACGGACTTGCTCAACACGTCGCTGGACGAAGTTCGCGGCGACACGCCCGGACAGATCGATGGAACCGGCCCGATCGGAGACTTTACCGCCGGACGCATGACTTTTGGGACGGAAAAAGAAGGCGGGCCGGTCCATATTCTTTTTACAGACGGCGTGAAGCTGATATACGAGCCACAGAAAGCTGAAAGATAACCTGTGTTTGATTTACGTGTAGCTGCAATTTGTATCGCTTTGGCAAGTGGCGCAGTCCCGGCATCGGCGCAAGAGGCGCAGGTGGCCTTCGGGGCGGTCAAGGCCGACCCCACTTTGCCGGTCGAGGTTACGTCCGAAACGCTGAACATGAATCAAGCGGACGGATCAGCCGAGTTTCAGGGTAATGTCATTGTCGTTCAGGGGGAAATGCGTCTGACGGCCGAACGTGTGCTGGTTATCTACAACAACGACCGCTCGGCCATCGATCGGCTGGAGGCGACCGAGAACGTGGTTCTTGTCAGCCCCCCCGACGCGGCCGAAGGTGACTGGGCAGAATACACCATCGATTCCGGCGTGATCAGGATGAACGGCAACGTTCTTTTGACCCAGGGACCAAGTGTTATCAGCGGCGATCAGATGATCGCGAATCTGACCACGGGGACTGCGACAATGTCAGGCCGGGTCAAAACCATTCTGCAACCGGGTGGCAATTGATGAACCGCCCGAACCTGTCCATTGCCGAGGGCACTTCCGGTCTGAAGATCGAGAAGCTGCGAAAGTCCTACCGCAAGAAAACCGTCATCCGCGATGTGTCCATGACGCTGGGCCGTTCGGAAGTTGTGGCATTGCTGGGACCGAACGGGTCCGGGAAGACAACAACGTTCTATTCGGTCGCGGGTTTGGTTTTTCCCGAGGCCGGGACTGTCACCATTGACGGTCAGAACGTCACGACTTTGCCGATGTACCGCCGTGCGCGCATGGGAATAGGATACCTGCCACAGGAAATGTCGATCTTTCGCGGCATGAGCGTCGAAGACAACATTGCGGCCGTACTGGACATCACCGTCAAACACACACACCGCCGCAAGGAACGGCTGGAAGAGCTGTTGTCGGACTTCTCGATCGAGCATCTGAGGCGAGCACCGGCGCTTGCGCTGTCGGGGGGTGAACGTCGGCGGGTCGAAATCGCCCGTTGCCTGGCGGCCGATCCGAAATATCTGCTTCTGGACGAACCGTTTGCGGGTGTTGATCCGATCAGCGTGGGTGACATCCGCCATCTGGTCGCCGATCTGAAAAAACGCGGTATCGGTGTGCTGATCACCGACCATAACGTCCGGGAAACGCTCGAAATTGTGGATCGCGCCTATATCCTTCACGACGGTCAGGTATTGATGTCCGGCACCCCGGACGAAGTGGTCGAAAACGAAAACGTACGCCGGGTTTATCTGGGCGAAAACTTCCGTATTTCATGATGTTACGCAGAAATGCGCCCAGCGCATGCCGGAAATCGCGTATATACACACCTGTTTTGATTGACTCTTCCCCCGGCTCTTGTCTCAATTGGTCCATGGCATTTCTTCGGTTCCAGTCTGGATCTCGATGTCCCTTCTTTGAAGGGCCAGTTCGGAGACAACCGCAAAAAATGTCGTTACCCCCCACCCGATAAAAACAAGTCAGTCGCGCATCGCGGCGTCAGAATGGGTGTGAATTGTGAAGGAGATCACATGCGTTACCAAATCAGCGGAAAACAGATCGACATCGGCACAGCCCTGCAGACTCATGTGCAGTCCGAGCTGAACGAGGCTGTTGGCAAATATGCCCAGCGCCCGACGGACGCCAACGTCGTCTTTTCCCGTTCAGCGCATGAATATGTATGCGAAACCACCGTACATCTGTCGACCGGCCTGACCGCTCAGGCCAAGGCCCACGCAACCGAAATTTACGCGGCGTTTGAGGCATGCTGCGATAAAATGGAAACACAGTTGCGCCGCTACAAGCGTCGCCTGAAGGATCACCACAAGGACCGGTCCGAGCCGGTTGAACTCTTTGGCGCGTCCTCTTATATCCTCGCCTCTGACGAGTCGGAGACGGCTGACGAGCCCGATTCTCTGCAGCCTATGATTGTGGCTGAGATGGAAACCAAGATCCCATCGCTGAGTGTTGGTGAGGCCGTGATGCAAATGGAACTTGCGGGTGCCCCGGTGCTGGTGTTCCGGAACGAGAACAAGGATGGGTTGAATGTCGTGTACCGTCGGGATGACGGCAATATCGGCTGGATCGATCCGTAATAGGCAAGGAAGAACGGCACGCTCTCGCGTACAGCGGGGGCATAGCCGAGGAGCGTAATCATGGAGCTTTCGAGCATACTGAAGCCCGAAGCAGTGCGTGTATTGTCTGCGGCTTCCAGCAAGAAACGGCTGTTTCAGGAAATTGGCGATGTCGGCGCGGCAACCCTTGGATTGGATGCGCAGATAATCGTCGATAGTCTGCTTGAACGTGAAAGCCTTGGGCCGACGGGTGTCGGGCATGGGGTGGCCCTGCCGCATGCGCGCCTGACCGAGTTGGACGCGGTTTCCGGTGTTTTCGTTCTTCTCGAAAAGCCGCTGGATTTCGGTTCGGTTGACCGGCAGCCTGTGGATCTGGCGTTTTCTCTGTTTGCGCCTGAGGAGGCCGGGGTTGACCATCTAAAGGCGCTGGCATTGGTGTCCCGAACGTTGCGCGATCAGACGGTCTGCGCCAAATTGCGGGCCAACCCTGATCCGGTCAAACTGTACGCGATCCTGACTGAGGCGCAGTCCATGCAAGCGGCCTGATCAGCCAGAAAACCTTCCAACGAAAAAGCCCCCGTTTTTCGGGGGCTTTGTCATTTTGAAGTGCTCTGGGCTTAACCGCCCGCACCCATTTCCAGGGTCCACCAAATCTTGCCGCCACCTTCCTGATGCCAGGCAAACCCCATCTGAGTTGCCTTCGGGTCCAGAATGACGGCCCGGGGACCTGGTTCCTGCATCCACGCGGCCAGTGTTTCGGTTTCGGTCTCATAGGTCTCCGAAATTGCTTCGCCCAGGAATGTTCCGAAGTATCCGACCCGGACCGCCCGATCCAACGGCGACGATCCGTCCGATCCGAAATGCCAAGGGCGGTTTTGCCGGGCCATGTCCTTGGAATGCGTCGCCGCGGCTGCGTTCAGTTGCGCATTCAGTTGCACTGGCTGCAAACCCTGCGCCTGACGCAACGCGTTAACCGAATCGAGCATTCGGAACTGCAGCTTTTCAGGGTTGCCGCGGATCTTGTAAACGGTGGGCAAGGGTTGTCCATCGACGCCCAGAGTTGGCGCACGCGAATCAGTACAGGCGGCCAGAGTGGCGAAACACAGCAGGAGAATGGATAAAATACGCGTCATGTTTGGCTCAATATTAGTGTCGATACCGGAAATAGCTTGCCTGACCGCCCGGGGCAAATGTGCATTGGCGCAACCTTGCATAATTCTGCCGGTTTGATTTGCGACTGAAGCATTCTGGCCATAAAATGACCCGGATTTCGCACCGGAACATACAAAGGACCGTCCGACATGGTCAAAAAGCGCATTATTTCACCGACACGCCGCGGTTTTATCGCAGGCGCGGCGGCGGGCCTGGCGTCCCCGGCCTTGGCCCAATACATCCCGGGTGATCCATTGCGGCCCGCTCCAGAGCCGGAGCCGCAAGTGCGCCGCAATATCTCGGGTTTCCGCGCGCTGAGCTGGGAGCCTTATTTCTCGAACACCAAGAATGGCGCAATTCTGGTCGATACGGTGTCACGGGCGCTGCATTATTGGTCAGATGATCAAACTGTGTACAAACTCTATCCCTCGTCGGTGCCGCTGACCGAGGAATTGACGCGTCGTGGACGCACCAGCGTCATTCGCAAAGTGGAGGGGCCAAGCTGGTCACCGACACCTTCGATGAAAAAGCGCAACCCCGAATGGCCGGACTATATTCCGCCGGGTCCGGATAACCCATTGGGAACGCACGCTTTATATCTGAGTTGGAAGTACTACCGCATCCATGGCACCCATGACACGCGCAAAATCGGTCGCCGTTCGTCGAATGGCTGTATCGGTCTGTTCAACGAAGACATCGCCGAGCTGTTCGGAATGGCGAAAGTAGGCACGCAAGTGTTGCTTATTTGACGACACTTTCGCGCGCGAACCTGCTTACATTGCAAGTTATATTTGCAATCCATGGGCATAGCTGATTAGTAAAACTCACGAGGTAAGTCTTAGATGTGCGGTTTCGATTTACGGAATCGTGCAAATTCTGGAGGTTAATATGAAGAAACTCGTTCTCGCTGCTGCTCTGACTGCTGCTGCTTCGACCGCATATGCAGGCAACCTGGAAGAGCCGGTTGTTGAAGCACCTGTTGTTGTCGAAGAGACCCAGGGCACGTCGCAGGGTATTCTCCTGCCGCTGATCCTGCTGGTTGTTGTTGCCGCAGCCGTTGCAGCTGGCTAAGTCGACGAGACTCATCAACTAAAAAGGCGGTGGAGAAATCCACCGCCTTTTTTCTTGCCCGATCGGGGCGGGTTCAGTCCAACCAGCCCCGCAGGTTATTCTCGATCACCTTGCCCAGTGCCGCGATATGCGTGTCTTCGTCGTTCAGGCACGGGATATATGTGAAGGTTTCACCACCCGCATCCTCGAAGCTTTCTTTGATCTCTTCATTGATCTCTTCCAATGTTTCGATGCAATCCGCGGAAAAGGCCGGGGCGATCACGGCGATGTTCTTCTTACCTTGACGCGCCAGTTCGGCCACATGATCGACCGTGTACGGTTTCAGCCACTCCTCAGGGCCAAACCGCGATTGAAAGGTCGAGACAAGCTGATCGTCAGACCACCCGAGGCGCTCCTTCAGCAACCTTGACGTCTTGACGCACTGGCAGTGATAGGGATCACCTTGCTGCAGATAGCGTTCGGGCATGCCATGATACGAGCAAACCAGAATATCCGGCTGCGTCTTCATGGTTGCATAGGCCCGTTCGACAGACTGCGCCAGCGCATCAATATAGGCGGGTTCGTCGAAATAGGCTGGTACCGTTCGGCTGGCGGGTTGCCAGGCTTCCTCCATTAGCGCGCGAAAGAACTGATCGTTTGCGGTGGCTGTCGTGGCACCGGCGTATTGCGGGTAAAGCGGGAAAAACAGGATACGATCACAGCCTTCGGCCACCATTTCCCGGACCTTGGATTTGGTCGACGGATTGCCGTAGCGCATGCAGAAATCCACCAGGACCCTGTCGCCGTACCGCGATTGCATCGCATCACGCAGCTTGGCTGTCTGGTCTTTGGTGATGGTCATCAACGGGCTTTCGCCCTTGTCGTGATTCCAGATCGATTTGTATGCCTCGCCCGAACTGAATGGGCGTTTGGTCAGGATTATACCCTGAAGGATCGGTTGCCACTTCCACGCCGGGTAGTCGATCACGCGCTTATCCGACAGAAACTCGTTCAGATACCGCCGCATCGGCCAATACGAAAAGCCATCCGGTGTCCCCAGATTGGCCAACAGGATACCGACACGGCCCATTTTGACCTTGGCGTGATCGGCTGGCGCGTGCGTTGGGCGTGTGGCGTCAAACATGTCGGGCTTCCTGACTTATCCTGTTCCGGCCTCAGATAACGGGAATTGGCGGGTCGTCAATCGGACAGTTTGCCTTCTTTTGTGCCAAGCGCGTCGGCCAGACGCATCTGGGCCGATCCTGGTCGCAGCGGCTTGGGTTGGTTGTCGTCAGGCGACCATCCCGTCAGGCAGATCAGCTCGAACGTTGCCGTCAGGCGGCCTGAGGGTGCCGTGAAGTGAGAGGCGTAGACCTGCTGCGCCATTTCGAAAACGGATCGCCTTGTAGCCCGTTTGAGGCGTGTGGAGAGGGTGTTGGTTTCCCCCATCGCGCGCAGATCGTGCATCAGATGCCAGATATCGCGGTATTCGGCTTTCAGAGGTATGGAATCGGCCACCGGTAAAGCCAGTCCGGCCCTTTGCAGCAGCGACCCCAGATCGCGCAGTTCTGCCATGGGGGCGATTCGGGGGCTGAGACCGCCGGAAACCTCGATCTCGGCCTGCCCCAGTGCCGCACGCAATTCGTTAAGGGTTTCACCTCCCAGACAAACAACCAGAAGCAACCCGTCCGGACGCAGTGCACGATGGCATTGAATGAGCTGACCGACGGGATCATTGGCGCAGTGCAATGCCATCGCATGGACCACCAGATCATGCGCGCCGGGCGTCAGCGCCAGCGTGTCTTCGTCCGCAACAAACTGTGCGTCAGGCAGGACATTGGCCCAAACCTGTGGAAAGGGGCTGACAATCGCAGGCGCCGTAAAGGTTCTGTTAACCATGGAGAGTCGATCCTGAACCTCGTCCACGGCGGCGCGATGAAGGAACAGGGCCTCGTCCCGAACGCGGGCGCGGCGTTGCTGGATGACAGATCGGTCAAACAATGAGGGTGCATTGGACGCAGGCAATTTCATAAGCCGCAAGTATCGCATCCGGCGCGGGATTCAAACCATTGTAGAGCTGGTTTATCCGCCGCGTTGTCTAAGTTGCGGTGGGCTGACCGACTCCGACTTCGGCCTCTGCGGACTTTGTTGGCGCGATACGCCATTTATCGGCGGAACGGTGTGTGAAAGCTGCGGTATTCCCGTTGTTGGCGATCGGGATGATTTTCGGATCGAGTGTGATGACTGCCTGCGGACGCCACGACCATGGCAGGAGGGGCGCGCGGCGCTGCTGTATCAGGGGCGTGCGCGGACTTTGGTATTGGCGCTGAAACATGGTGATCGCCCGGAATTGGCGCGTCCGGCCGCCCGCTGGATGGCACGGGTCGGGCGTGAGATCTTCCGGCCGGACATATTGATTGCGCCGGTACCACTACATTGGTCGCGCCTGATCGAGCGTCGGTACAACCAGTCGGCGCTGCTGGCGCAACATCTGGGGCGGGAGACTGGTCAGGAGTGTGTTCCGGATCTGTTGGTGCGCAAGGTCCGCACACCGGTACTGGACGGCAAATCGGCGCTGGAACGAGACGCAATACTGCAAAATGCCATTGCCACGCATCCAAAACGGAAGGACCGGATCAGGGGGCGGGACATCCTGCTGGTTGACGATGTCATGACATCGGGTGCAACACTGGCGGCCTGCACCCGTGTCTGTCAGGCAGCGGGGGCAAATCATATTTTCGTGTTGGCACTGGCGCGCGTTGCCAAGGATGCCTAATTCGCGGAAGATTGCGCGAAACCCAAAGGGACGGAATATGAAGCCGGTTGAAATCTACACCTCGCCGCTTTGCGGCTATTGCCACGCTGCCAAGCGCTTGCTGAAACAGAAGGGCATCGAATATCTGGAAGTCGATGTGTTGATGCATCCAAAACGCAAGCCTGAGATGATTCAGCGCGCAGGAGGCAAACGCACCGTGCCGCAGATCTTCATCGGCACCACACATGTCGGCGGTTGCGACGATCTTTATGAGCTGGAGCGTCAGGGCAAGCTGGACCGCCTGCTGGCCGCCTGATGAAAACCGCGCTGCTGCAGATCACATCGTCGGACGAACCGGCCAGGAATCTGGTTATGGTCTGCGCGATGATGGCCGAGGCGGCTGACAAGGGTGCGCGTTTCATCCTGACGCCCGAAGTGACCAATTGCGTGTCGACCAGCACCACACGACAGCGGCAGGTCCTGCAGCACGAAGAGGATGACGCAACGCTGGCAGGTCTGCGCAATCAGGCCGCAGCGCTCGGCGTCTGGCTGCTGATCGGCTCGCTTGGGATCAAGACCCACGATGCGGATGGGCGCTTTGCAAACAGGTCTTTTATGATCAACCCGCAGGGTCAGGTCGTGGCGCGATACGACAAGATCCACATGTTCGATGTGCAGGTTTCCGAATCCGAGACCTTTCGCGAATCGAAGAATTACCGCCCCGGTGACAGAGCGGTGATAGCTGAAACCGACTTCGGCAAGGTGGGCTTGAGCGTCTGTTACGACATCCGGTTTCCGCACCTCTATGCCGCTTTGGCGCAGGCAGGTGCGCGCATCCTGACCGTCCCGGCGGCCTTTTCCCCGGTTACGGGCGCGGCGCATTGGGAATCGTTGTTGCGCGCCCGGGCTATTGAAAACGGCTGTTGGGTGATTGCCCCGGCCCAGACAGGGGAACACCCCAAAACGCGGGGAAAGACGCGATATACCTACGGCCGTAGCATGGTCGTGGCCCCCTGGGGGGAGGTGCTGATCGACGCAGGCACCGATCCGGGCATTCACTTTTTCGATTTGGATGATAGTTCTGTGACAGAGGCACGCCGTCGTGTGCCATCACTGACTCACGTGCGGCCTTTCGACGGGCCCTGATCCAGAACCGGACCATGACTGACGACACCAATGCCCTTGCGGTCACGCTGTTCAGCGAGATCCTGACCGCCGATCAGCTATTGCGAAACCGGCTGAGCCGAGTGCTGCCCAAGGGCATGGAGATTTCTCATTTCTCGGTGCTGAATCATCTGGCCTTTGTCGGGGATGAACGCAGCCCGGCGCAACTGGCGAGCACCTTCCACGTCACGCGCGGGGCGATGACCAACACTTTGGCCAAGCTGGAATGGGCCGGATACATCCACATCCGCCCCGACTGGGACGACGCCCGCCGCAAGATGGTCGCGATCAGCCCCGCCGGTCGCCGCGCGCGGGATCAGGCGATTTCGTCGATTGCGCCGCTGATCAACCGCGTGGTCGGAAAGCTCGGGATCGAGCGCGTCCGCAGCACCTTGCCGGTGCTGCGCGACCTTCGGTTGCAGCTCGAGGACGACTAGGCCGGCTTCACGCTGGCGGTTACATAATTCACGCTTAAATCTCGATCTGAAATCGACCAGCTCCAGAGGAGCGGATTGAACACGAACCCCTTGCGGTCGACGGGCTCCAGGCCGGCCTGTCTCAGCAGGTCGAACAGCTCATCCGGTGTGATGAATTTGTCCCATTCATGCGTGCCACGTGGAAGCCAGCGCATCACCACCTCGGCCCCGAATATAGCCATCGCATAGGATTTCGGGTTGCGGTTGATGGTCGAGCAGATCAGCAATCCGCCCGGTTTCAGCAAGTTCTGCGATGCGGTCAGAAAGCCAAGGGGGTTGGCCACATGCTCGACCACTTCCATGTTCAGAACCACGTCGAATTGTTCGCTTGCGGCGGCCATGTCCTCGGCGGTGGTGTGGCGATAGTCGATCTCAAGCCCCGATTGCTCGGCATGGATACGGGCGACGGGCAGGTTACCTTCGGCCGCGTCAGCTCCTACCACCGTCGCGCCCAGGCGCGCCATCGGTTCGCTCAGCAACCCGCCGCCGCAGCCGATATCCAGCAGGCGCAGGCCCTCGAACGGTTTGGGAGCCTTTAAATCCCGGTCAAATTCGCCCGCGATCTGCTGTGTGATATAGTCCAGGCGACAGGGATTCAGCATATGCAGGGGCTTGAATTTTCCGTGCGGATCCCACCATTCCGCGGCCATCGCTTCGAATTTTGCGATCTCGGACGGGTCCACCGTGTTCGGATGCGCTTGCATTCCTGTCTCCGTGTGCTCTTTTACGCTTAAGGACTATATAGGGCCATAATGGACAAGTACCCGGACCAAAAGCGCGCAGTTCAATATCTTTACCCGCCGACCGACCCGTTCGATCAGCGCATGGTCGATATGGGCGATGGGCATCGTATCTATGTGGAACAGTGCGGAAACCCAGACGGCATTCCCGTTGTCATTCTGCATGGCGGTCCCGGCGGTGGATGCAGCCCGGCGATGCGGCGGTATTTTGATCCGCAGGTCTATCGGGTGATTCTGTTCGATCAGCGCGGATGCGGGCGTTCACGACCGACGGCTTCGGTTCAGGACAACACGACCTGGCATCTGGTCGCGGATATCGAACGGCTTCGCAAACTGTTCAAGATCGAGAAATGGATTGCCTTTGGCGGCAGCTGGGGTGCGACGCTGGCGCTGATCTATGCGCAGACGCATCCGGACCGGGTGAGCCGTCTGGTGCTGCGCGGCGTGTTTCTGATGACGCAAGCCGAGCTGAAATGGTTCTACGGCGGCGGCGCCGGCAGGTTCTGGCCCGAACAGTGGGCAAAGTTCACTTCGCTGCTGCCAGAAACCGAACTGTCCGACACGATAGCCGCCTATAACAAACGCTTGTTTTCCGGAGATCGCGCGACCGAGATTCTCTACGCCCGTGCATGGTCACATTGGGAAAACTCGCTGGCGTCGATCCATACCAACGGTGCCATTGGCGAAAGTCCGGGCGAATATGCGCGCACCTTTGCGCGACTCGAAAACCATTATTTCATCAATGGCGGATTTCTCGAAAAGGACGGGCAGATTCTGGACCAAATGGACCGAATCGCGCATATCCCGGGACATATTGTTCAGGGACGCTATGATATGATCTGCCCGCCCCAGGCCGCATGGGATTTGTCTGATCGCTGGCCGTATGCCGAGTTGAAGATGGTGCGCCATGCCGGGCACGCTTTGTCCGAACCGGGCATCAGTGCCGAACTGGTGCGTATCATGGATCGTGTGGCGGAGGGTGTGATATGACCCGGATCGACCGTCGTGCCTTGTTTGCATCGGGTGCTGCCGCAGCACTGCTGGCGGCGACCGGTGCCTCTTTGGCCGACACGCCAAAGACCGGAGGTACCTTGCGCCTGGCCGTGCCGCGAGACGACAGTCTGGATCAGGTCGCGCGCGGCGCTGTGTTCGATACATTGACCGAGATTGCACCCGACGGAACACTGCGCGGGGAATTGGCGACAGGTTGGCAAACAGATTCTGAGGCACGGGTCTGGAGTTTTGATCTGCGCGAAGGACCCGTGTTTCATGATGGCGCGCCGTTGGAGATCGCCGATGTCATGGCCGTTCTGACCGAAGTCGGACAGGCCGAGCCGCTGGCGCCAAATCGTTTGCGTCTGGAACTGGCCGACGGCAATCCGGGTCTGCCCTTCCAGTTGGCCGACAGCCGGTTTGTCATCACCCGCGCGGGTCAGGATGTGTCTCCGCTGCATACGGCCAATGGCACTGGCTGCTATCGCGTTGAGCGTGCCGAAGACGACCGCCATTTCCTGGGGCGCAGGGTCGAAGGACACTACAAGGACGGTCAGGCTGGCTGGGCCGATACATTTGAGGTGATCGTTATCCCCGATGCGCGTGTTCGCGCTGAAGCATTGCGTGACGGTTATGTGGACGTCGCGGCCTTTCCTGACCAGACAGGTCTGGTTGGCACACGCGGATTGCGATTTCACCCTTCCGAGGTCGAGATGGCCATCGCGGTTTCTTCCAACGTCGGGATGCCGCGCCAGTTGGGACAAGGTCGCGCGCTGGACGATGGGCGACTGGCCGAAAGATGGTGGCTCGTCTAAAGCCTCTGCATACAAATTTGACAAGCAGGTGCACTTCACTACCCTCAGCCTGTAAGGGGAGGATATGCACATGTCCGAGACAACCACGATCGAAGAACGTGAAAACGGCCCACTGATTGTCAAACACCTTCATTCGATGCGCGATGCCGCCGGAGCGGAGGTCGAAATCAAGCAGGTCATGGCTTTGTGTCGCTGCGGGCATTCGGGGAACAAACCGTTTTGCGACGGGACGCATGCCAAGGTTGGATTTGAAAGCCACGGTGGAACACCGGCCGGACCTGACAAGATTATCGGATATCGCGGTGAAGCCGTGACAGTGAGTTTCAATCCTCGGTTATGCTCCCATGCGGCGGAGTGCGGCCGTCTGGCGTCGAATATTTTCAGCCCTTCGCAAAAACCATGGGTTCAACCCGACCGAGGTACAATTGACGAGGTGCGCGAGGTCGTTTCGGCCTGCCCGTCGGGTGCGCTGGCGATAGGGGATGGCGAAATCCGGGAACATCTGTACGCGGATCGTGCGCAGATCGAGGTACAGAAGGATGGTCCATATTGGGTACTGGGTGTCGAACCCCCTGAGGAGCTGAAAGCGAAAGGCGCGTGTCAGAGCAAGTTTGTACTGTGCCGATGCGGCAAGTCAGGCAACAAGCCGTTCTGCGATGGAACGCATCGTGACGAAGGGTGGTCTGACGCGGAATAAAACAATATCGGACATTCGCCTTGCAGACTCGGATCATCCTGCGTATATGCAGTTTCAACAGCGGCGTGTCGGGCTTCGGTCCGGGGCTCCACCGGAAAAGATCGACGGGCCGCGCGCCCGTTTTTTTGTGCCCGTTCGAAGGGTAGAGCACCAGATGACAAACGACCTGATAGCCAAAGCGGCCATCGACCGGCGACTGGCCGAGATCATCACCCCCGTGATCGAGGATCTGGGGTATGAACTCGTCCGTATCCGCCTGATGAGCGGCAAGACCACCACGATGCAAATCATGGCGGACAAGCCTGATGGCGGCATCGAAGTGGATGACTGCGCCGAGATTTCGAACGCGGTCAGCGCCACGCTGGACGTTGAGGACCCGATCCTGGACGCCTATACGCTTGAGGTATCCAGCCCGGGCATCGACCGCCCCCTGACCCGTCTCAAGGATTTTGAGATGTTCGAGGGGTATGAGGCCAAGATCGAAACCGCTGAACTGATCGACGGCCGCCGCCGTTTCAAGGGTGAGTTGGCCGGGATTGAAGGGGATGAGGTTCTGATCAATATCCCCGAGGGGGATGAGACGATCACAATCGGTCTGCAATTCGACTGGCTGAGCGATGCCAAGCTGGTCCTGACCGATGATCTGATCAAGGAAATGCTGCGCCAGCGCAAAGACGCCGGTGCCCTGAACGAAAACGCTTTCGACGAGATTGAGACCGAAGGGTCCGAAGAGGAGACGAACTGATGGCAATCACCTCAGCCAACCAGCTGGAGCTGCTGCAGACCGCCGAGGCCGTGGCCCGCGAAAAGATGATCGACCCCGGTCTGGTTGTCGAAGCGATGGAGGAATCGCTCGCCCGTGCCGCCAAGAGCCGTTACGGCGCGGAAATGGACATCCGCGTGTCGATCGACCGCAAGACCGGCAAGGCGACCTTTACCCGCGTCCGCACCGTGGTCGAGGAAGAGGAACTGGAAAACTACCAGGCCGAGATGACCGTCGAGCAGGCGCGTCAGTACATGGAATCGCCCGAAGTTGGTGACGTCTTCGTTGAAGAAGTACCTCCGGTCGAAATGGGCCGTATTGCTGCCCAGTCCGCCAAGCAGGTGATCCTGCAAAAAGTTCGCGAGGCGGAACGCGACCGTCAGTACGAAGAATTCAAGGACCGTGCCGGCACCATCATCAACGGTGCGGTCAAGCGCGAAGAATTCGGCAATGTCATCGTCGATCTGGGCGGTGCCGAGGCCGTTCTGCGCCGCAATGACAAGATCGGTCGCGAAAGCTATCGCCCGAACGACCGCGTGCGTGCCTACATCAAAGAAGTCCGCCGCGAAGTGCGTGGTCATCAAATCTTCCTGTCGCGCACCGCACCGGAGTTCATGGCCGAGCTGTTCAAGATGGAAGTGCCGGAAATCTATGACGGCATCATCGAGGTGAAGGCCGTGGCCCGTGACCCCGGTTCGCGCGCCAAGATTGCCGTGATTTCGTATGACGGTTCGATCGACCCCGTCGGTGCCTGCGTTGGTATGCGCGGCAGCCGTGTGCAGGCCGTTGTGAACGAATTGCAGGGCGAGAAAATCGACATCATCCCGTGGAACGAAGATCAGCCGACCTTCCTGGTGAACGCGCTGCAGCCCGCCGAGGTCTCCAAGGTGGTTCTGGACGAAGAAGCCGGCAAGATCGAAGTTGTGGTGCCCGAGGAACAGCTGTCGCTGGCCATCGGCCGCCGCGGTCAGAACGTGCGTCTGGCCAGCCAGCTGACCGGTCTGGACATCGACATCATGACCGAGGCCGAGGAATCGGCGCGTCGTCAGAAGGAGTTCGAAGCCCGCACCCAGCTGTTCATGGAAAGTCTGGACCTGGACGAGTTCTTTGCTCAACTGCTGGTTTCGGAAGGGTTCACCAACCTCGAAGAGGTGGCCTATGTGGAAATTGAAGAACTTCTGGTTATCGACGGCGTCGACGAAGGCACTGCACAGGAGCTTCAGACTCGCGCACGTGAATTCCTCGAGGCGCAGGCCAAGGCCGCTCTGGACGCCGCGCGCGCGCTGGGCGCCGAGGATAGCCTTATTGAATTCGAAGGCCTGACACCCCAGATGGTTGAGGCGCTGGCCAAGGACGATGTCAAAACTCTGGAAGACTTCGCGACCTGCGCCGACTGGGAACTGGCAGGCGGCTGGACCACGGTCGATGGCGAGCGTATCAAGGATGACGGTGTACTGGAGCCTTTCGGCGTAACGCTGGAAGAAGCGCAGGATCTGGTTATGACAGCTCGGATCATGCTGGGCTGGGTCGATCCGGCCGAGCTTGAGCAAGCCGAAGAAGACGGCGAAATCGCTGAAGAGGAGGCCGAGGCCTGATCTCAGGCCTCGGGTGGCTGACATGGGTCGCGGTGGCGTCCATAAGGATCGGTCCGAGGGACCTGAACGCAAGTGCATCGCCACGGGCGAAGTTCAGCCTAAATATGGGTTGATACGCTTTGTGACGGGGCCGGACGGTCAGGTATATCCCGACGTCGCAGCGAAACTGCCTGGACGTGGGGTTTATGTGGCGGCGGATCGTGCTGCGCTGGACAAGGCCGTGGGCAAGAAGCTGTTCGCACGTGGCTTCAAGGCGCAGGTGACGGTGCCGCAGGATCTGGCAAGTGAGGTCGAAAAGCAGGTCTCGCGCCGCGTGATCGAACTGCTCAGCCTGGCGCGCAAATCCGGTGACGCGGTTGCGGGCTACGAAAAGGTCAAGACGTGGCTGGACCGGGAAGAGGCGCAAGTGCTGCTTCAGGCCACTGATGGGTCGGGGCGCGGTAAGTCGAAACTCAGTACGCCGCACTTTGGCAAATACATCGGTTGGCTGACCGCGGACGAGTTAGGACAGGCATTTGGGCGCCAAACCGTGATTCATGCGGCGCTGGCCTCTGGCGGACTCGCCAAACGTGTTGTAGAGGAAGCGCAGCGCCTGCGTGGCTTGCGCGAAACGGATGACGGCGGCAAGGGCCGCACGGAAGGGTAAGTAGCTTTATGAGCGATAATGACGGCAAAAAGACATTGGGTCTTCGTGGCGGGGCACGCCCCGGAAATGTGAAACAGAGTTTCAGCCACGGACGCACCAAGAATGTCGTGGTGGAAACCAAACGCAAACGCGTGGTGGTCCCCAAGCCGGGTGCGACCAAACCGAGCGGCGGAGCTGCGCCGTCGGGTGATCCTTCGCGTCGTCCAGCTGGTATCTCTGATGCCGAAATGGCCCGCCGGATGAAGGCATTGCAGGCCGCCAAAGCGCGCGAGGCCGAAGAGGCCGCAGCCCGTGAGGCACAGGAAAAGGCGCGTGAAGAAGAACGCGCCCGCCGCCGTGCCGAGCAAGAGGCCAAGGAACGCGAACAGCGTGAAGCCGAAGAGCGGGCGCGCCAGAAGGCGGAAGAAGAAGAGCGTAAGCGCAAGGAAGCAGAAGAAGCTGCCAAGCGTGCCGCTGCAGCGCCCGCGCCGGAAGAGCCCAAAGCGGCCCGTAGTCCGGCCAGCAAGCCTGCGCCCGCAGCGGCGCCGCGCAAGCAGGAGCGCGAACGCGAACAGCGTGGCCGTGGCAAAGGTCGTGACGACAACCGCCGTTCGGGCAAGCTGACACTGGGTCAGGCCACCGGTGGCGAAGGCAACCGCCAACGCTCGATGGCGTCGATGAAGCGCAAGCAGGAGCGTGCGCGTCAGAAGGCCATGGGTGGCCCGGTCGAGCGGGAAAAGGTAATCCGCGACGTTCAGTTGCCCGAGGCGATCATGGTCTCGGAACTGGCCAACCGTATGGCCGAGCGTGTGGCAGACGTTGTCAAATCGCTGATGCAAATGGGCATGATGGTGACGCAAAACCAGACCATCGACGCCGACACTGCCGAGCTGATCATCGAAGAATTTGGCCACAAGGTGACCCGCGTCTCTGATTCGGACGTTGAAGACGTCATCAAAGAGGTCGAGGACGACGAAGGCGATCTGCAGCCGCGTCCGCCGGTTATCACCATCATGGGTCACGTCGACCATGGTAAAACCTCGCTGCTGGATGCGATCCGCGATGCGCGGGTTGTGGCTGGCGAGGCCGGTGGCATCACCCAGCATATCGGCGCCTATCAGGTGAAAACCGATGGCGGCACCACGCTGACCTTCCTGGATACACCGGGCCACGCGGCCTTTACCTCGATGCGGTCGCGCGGGGCTCAGGTTACGGATATCGTGGTTCTGGTTGTTGCTGCGGATGACGCGGTGATGCCGCAGACGATCGAGGCGATCAACCACGCGAAAGCGGCCGAGGTGCCGATGATCGTGGCGATCAACAAGGTCGACAAGCCGGATGCAAACCCGGACAAGGTCCGCACCGATCTGCTGCAGCACGAAGTCATCGTCGAGAAAATGTCGGGTGAGGTTCAGGACGTGGAAGTGTCCGCCATCACCGGTCAGGGTCTGGACGACCTGCTGGAAGCGATCGCACTGCAGGCCGAGATTCTGGAACTGAAGGCTAACCCGAACCGGGCTGCCCAAGGTGCCGTGATCGAAGCACAGCTGGATGTGGGTCGCGGTCCCGTAGCCACCGTTCTGGTTCAGAACGGAACGCTGCATCAGGGCGACATCTTCGTTGTGGGTGAGCAGTACGGTAAGGTCCGTGCGCTGATCAACGACAAGGGCGAACGCGTACAGGAAGCCGGCCCATCGGTTCCGGTCGAGGTTCTGGGTCTCAACGGCACGCCCGAGGCTGGTGACGTTCTGAACGTGACCGAGACCGAAGCGCAGGCCCGTGAGATCGCCGCCTATCGTGAGCAAGCCGCCAAGGACAAACGCGCCGCCGCCGGTGCCGCGACCACCCTTGAGCAGCTGATGCAGAAGGCCAAGGAAGACGAGAATGTGGCCGAGTTGCCGATCCTCGTCAAAGCCGACGTGCAGGGCTCGGCCGAAGCCATCGTTCAGGCGATGGAGAAAATCGGTAACGATGAAGTACGTGTACGCGTGCTGCATTCGGGCGTGGGTGCGATTACCGAGACGGATATTGGCCTGGCCGAAGCCTCGGGAGCGCCGGTTTTCGGCTTCAACGTGCGTGCCAATGCCTCGGCCCGGAATACCGCGAACCAGAAGGGTGTCGAGATCCGCTACTACTCGGTGATCTACGATCTGGTGGATGACGTTAAAGCCGCCGCATCGGGCCTGCTGAGTGCCGAGATTCGCGAGAAGTTCATCGGTTACGCCGAGATCAAGGAAGTCTTCAAGGTCTCGGGTGTCGGCAAGGTTGCCGGCTGTCTGGTTACCGAAGGCGTTGCGCGCCGTTCCGCAGGTGTGCGTCTGCTGCGCGACAACGTGGTGATCCACGAAGGCACGCTGAAAACACTGAAACGCTTCAAGGACGAAGTGGCCGAGGTTCAGTCGGGTCAGGAATGTGGTATGGCGTTCGAGAACTACGATGACATCCGCGCTGGCGACGTGATCGAAATCTTCGAACGCGAAGAGGTTACTCGGACACTGGATTGATACGGACCAGAACAGAAATAGAAAAAAAGCGGTCCCTTCGGGCCGCTTTTTTTTTGAACGTTGTGAACCTTCAATGCCCTTTTCGAGAATATCGGCGTCTAATTCATCCTTCGCATCATGCATCCTGGCCTGAAGACGAGGTGAATCGGACTGGACGTCGGCTGTGTGGACAAAGTTGCCGTTCGCCCGTCGCTAGGGTGTAAGTTGGGTGAGATAGGCGATAATGGCAACCCGCGCTGTTCGATCAGGTTGACTGCCACGGGTCATGTCGGTGCCGGGAACGATATTGAATGGATCGGCAAGAAAAAGGTTCAATTCTTCAGGCGTCCAGTATCCTGTCTGTGTTCGCATCTCATCAGAATATGGAAAGCCTTCGACTGATGCTTTGGCCCTCCCGACAACGCCGACAAGGTTGGGACCAGGATGCTGACCTGCGCCGATTTCACCTGGCGTCATGCCATGACATCCGCCGCACTCGAACGCCAATAGTCGGCCTTCCTCAAGGTCGGCTGCTTCAAGTTCCCCCTGCTTCAGAGCGTCTACCGCTGCGGCACCAGCGCCCATCTCCCGCAAGAACGCAACCATCTCGGTTCGACCCTTAGTCCCCGCAAACTGAATTGGAGGCCACCCAAAACGATCCTGCGCGTTAATGTCTGCGCCGTTTTCGAGCAGCAAGCGAGCAGCTTCGATTGATCCACGTTCCGCCGCTTGGTGGAGCGCCATAAACTTATACTCACCGCCGCGAAGGTTTGGATCAGCTCCGGCAGCTAGCAGTGTTGCCACTATTTCGGTGTGGTTATTTCGAGCGGCGATCCCCAACGCAGTGCCCAAATCCGTCTCAGAGTCAGGTTCAGCGCCCACTGACAAAAGGTGAATCACTACCTCGGCTTGCCCACGCTGGGACGCAAAGTAGAGAGGTCTCACTAACGTTTCCGGGTCTTGTTGCGAGCCTTCGGGAAGGGCTTGTTTCAGGGCGGGAATGTCGCCCGAGATAGCTATGGAAACCAAATCCTTCGCGATAGCAGCGCCGGGTAAGAATACAACCAAAAAAACAAACGAAATCGCCGGAAGAAGCACAATTGCATCGTGGCCTCCTCGTTTCAGAGTTTCTGATTGGGGAAGTGTAGCACTTAGTACGTACTGCGCCAAAACTAGGTTGGATTAGCACCGGATTGCGTCCGCGTCGGGCTCGAAGTGGACATCCCCGGTTCCGTCACAAACGTGTGGTTCATAATGGTGGGTTGGATTGCAAAGCACAGGCCAAATCAGTCTGAGGTCCAACGCTTGTGACTACCGAATTGCGGGCAGGAACGTTTCGGGGTGCATGATAATGTCGAAATGCTGCATTCCCTTCTTCAGCCCGAAACTGACCGAATGCCCGCCCTTGCGTAACAACTCGGCATAGTCACGGCTTTGGCGGATGAATTCAGGCGTGTCCCGCTCGGCTACCGTGACGTGGTAACGGGGGCCGGGGGCGGGCAAGTGCAGGATCGGCGACAGGTCGTGTATCTCGACCGGGGTCAATTGCAGCGGGTCGTTGACCGGGGTCAGGCTGATCGGTTCAAGATCGTAGATGCCGCTGATCAGGATTACGTCCCGCACCCGCAGCCCGGCGCGGGCCAGCGCATCGGCCGAGGTCGCCATGACCATACTCGCCAGTTGCGCCCCGGCGCTATGACCGGACAGGGTGATCCGCGACGGGTCGAACCCAAGTGACGGGGCTTCGGCGGCCAGCCAGAGCAGCGCATCGCGGCATTCCTCGATCATCTGATCCAGCCGCGCATCCGGGGCGAGCGTGTAATTCAGGGTTACAAAGGACTGCTCGGCTTCGACGAGCGCCGGGGCCATCATCGCCGACTCGTGTTGGCTGAGGGCCTGCCAATAGCCACCGTGAATAAAGACATGCAATGGTGCGCCGGCCCCTTTCGCGGGAAAAAAATCCAGAACCTGCGTCGGACTGTGGCCGTAGGCGAGGTTCTCTTTCACTTCCATCCGAGCCCGGTTTTGCGCACTGAGCGCTGCGTAGCTGTCGATATAGGGCGTCAGATCGCCGCCGATCATCGATCGGGGCGAGTATTCCTGATCCAGCTCTTCCTGAGAAAACCCCCGGTACAGCATCGCTTACTCCTGCTCGGCATACATCAATTCGGTGCGCATGTCGTAGAGATCATGGAAGAACCGCAATTCCAAGGCTTTGCGCAGAAAGGCCACGCCGCTGGACCCTCCGGTGCCGGGTTGATTGCCGATCACCCGTTCCACCGCCGTGACATGATCGAACCTCCAGCGTTGAAACAGGGATTCCACATCCATCAGTTTTTCCGCCAACGCGTAAAGGTCCCAATACCTGTCTGTATCGCGGAACACCTCGACCCATATCTTCACGATGCGTGGGTCGCCGGAATAGGGCTGCGCATAATCCCGCTCCAGCAGGTCATGCGGTACGTCAAATCCTTGCCGCGACAGCATGTGCAGAACCTCATCGTAAAGCGAGGGCTTGGTCAGTGCCGCATTCAACATCTCCATGACTTCCGGATCGTGTTCATGCACTTTCAGGGTCGAGGCATCCTTGTTACCCAGAATGAACTCGATCTGACGGTAGCCGTAGCTTTGAAAGCCGGAAGAACTGCCCAAGGCGTGACGGAATGTCATGTAATCTGCGGGTGTCATGGTTAGAAGGGTTTCCCAGGCGGCGATCAATTGACGCTGGATCGCTTTGATCCGGTCGAGGTTCTTCATCGCCGGGCCGAAATCGTCCTGTTGCAGGAACTTGCGAACCTCGACCAATTGGTGATGCATCAGCTTCAGCCACAGTTCGCTGACCTGATGGATGATGATGAACAGCATCTCATCGGGCTGCGCCGGGTCCTGAAAGGTTTTCTGCAGGTTCAGCAGGGTCTTGAGCTGCAAAAAATCGCCATAGCTTTTGCGATGCGTCTTGGCGAAGTCGGTGACCAGAGTATCCTCGATCCCCCGTTCCAGAAAACGGTTTTCCTTGTTCTTGTCGCCCATATCACCCCTCCCGAGTGCCGTTTTGCACCTGTGTAGGGGCTAATTTTGCAACTTTCCAGCGCCTTAGGTCCAGTCCAGGACAACCTTGCCGGAAAGCCCCGATTTCATGGCCGCAAAACCCTTGGCAAAGTCATCGACCGCAAAGCGGTGGGTGATGACCCGGCTGACATCCAGACCGTTCTGCAACATGGCGATCATCTTGTACCAGGTTTCGAACATCTCGCGCCCATAGACGCCTTTGATGGTGATGGCCTTGAACACGATCCGGCTCCAGTCGACCGGAGATTTACCGGGCGGAATCCCCAGCAGGGCGATCTTACCGCCCATGACCAGGGCCTCGACCATCTGATCCAGTGCTGCTTGCGAGCCCGACATTTCAAGCCCTACGTCAAAGCCTTCTTTCATGCCCAATTCGGTGATGACGTCCTGCAGATCTTCGCGGCTGACATCAACCGGGCGGATGGTTGGCACCACGTGTTCTGCCAGCTGCAGGCGATCCGGGTTGATATCCGTGATCACAACGTGCCGCGCACCTGCATGGCGGGCAACCGCTGCGGCCATGATGCCAATGGGGCCTGCACCGGTGATCAACACATCCTCGCCCAACAGATCAAAGCTGAGCGCAGTGTGAACGGCATTGCCCAGCGGATCGAGGATGGCACCGATTTCATCCGGGATGTCGTCGGGCAGGGGCACGACGTTGAATGCAGGCAGTTTCAGGTATTCGGCAAAGGCGCCTTGTTCATTCACTCCGATGCCACGCGTGCCGGGATCGAGGTGAAACTTTCCCGCCCGGCTCTGGCGACTGTCTGTTCCGATCAGATGCCCCTCACCTGAACAACGTTGACCGATTTCCAGCCCGGCGACATTGCGACCGACCTCGACAATTTCACCGGCAAACTCGTGCCCGGTGATCATCGGGACCGGAACCGTCGCCGTAGCCCAGTCGTCCCAATTCCAGATATGGATATCCGTACCGCAGATGCCGGTCTTGTTTATGCGGATCAAAACCTCATCCGGACCGATCTCGGGAACGGTGGCCTGCACCATCCACAACCCTTCTTCGGGTTTCGATTTTTCAAGCGCCTTCATCGTGTTTGCACGCATCGGATCACTCCCACAAATCGGTTGAAAGGTATTTCAAACCGCTGTCGCACATAACTATGGCGATACAGCCGCCGCGTTCCGGCCCTTGAAGCAGCTTGGCGGCCGCCGCCAGATTTGCCCCGGCCGAATACCCGGCAAATATTCCTTCGGTCCGGGCCAGAAGCCGCGCATGTTCACGCGCGCCGCTGCCCGAGATCGACAGGTAGCCCTCAAGCGGTGCGTCGTGCAGGTGAACCAGATCGCTCATCGCATATCCTCCGCCCTGAATGGGGTGATCAGGCTGACGGACAACTTCACCGGCCAGAGCCTGCGCCCCTTCGGGTTCAACAGCATAGCATCGCACACCGCGCGGGGTCAGAAAACGCGCTGTACCGGCAAGCGTTCCTCCGGATCCAGCGAAGTCGCAGAAGGCGGTTAACGCACCATCCGACTGCGCCCAGATTTCCGGGCCGGTGCCTGTCTCATGCGCATTTGGATTGCCGGGATGTCCAAACTGATCAGCCCGGAACGCCCCGCGTTCGGTTGTGATGCGCTGGGCCTCATCATCCACCAGTGCAAGGTCGGTACCAGAAACCTCGCCCGGATTGCTGCCCGGAGCTTGCGGAACAATGACGACTTCGGCTCCGAGTGCACGCATCATGCGCGCCCGTTCGACCGAGTTGCCGGCACTCATCACGGCGACAAAAGGATGCCCGAGGATACCGCAGACAATCGCCAGACCGGTCCCCATATTGCCCGAGGTCAATTCGACCACTGTTTGTCCGGGTGAGAGTGTTCCGTCCGCTCTGGCCATTTCGATGATGGATCTTGCCGCCCGGTCTTTTTTGGAAAAACCGGGAAGGAGGTGATCCAGCTTGGCCAGAATGCGCCCCTCAAGCTCCAGCCTCCGAGTCAGGCGTGACAGCTCCACCAGAGGTGTGTTTCCAATCGCGTCAATGACCGACGGCAGAATCAAGAGACTATCCCCAGTTCCCTGCCAACTTTGCCAAAGGCTACCAGTGCACGGTCAAGCTCGTCCTTTGTCAGAGCCGCATTCATCTGTGTTCTGATCCGCGCCTGCCCACGTGGAACGACCGGGAAGAAGAAGCCCGAGACATAGACGCCTTCGTCGAACAACCGCGAGGCCATGTCTTGTGCCAATGTCGCCTCGCCCAGCATCACCGGTATTATCGGATGTTCGCCGGGCAGCAGGTCAAAGCCCAGCTTTTCCAATCCGGCGCGCCAGTATTTGGCGTTTCCGAACAGTTGAGCGCGCAGCATGTCGCCTTCTTCGACGAGGCGAATTGCTTCGATCCCCGCGGCGACGATCGAAGGCGGCAGCGAGTTAGAGAACAGATAGGGCCGCGCCCGCTGCCGCAGCAGGTCGATCACTGGCTGCGGCCCGGCGATGTAACCGCCGATTGCCCCCCCAAGTGCCTTGCCCAAAGTTCCCGTCAGGATGTCCACGTCAACGCCGAAATGATCCGGCGTTCCTGCACCGTTCGGCCCCATGAAGCCGGTCGCATGGCAGTCATCAACCATGACGATGGCATCGTATTTATCGGCCAACTCGCGGATTTTCGGCAGGTTGGCCAGGTAGCCGTCCATCGAGAACACGCCGTCGGTAGCAATCATGATATGCCGTGCGCCATCCTCGCGCGCCTGTTTCAGCCAGGCTTCGAGGTCGTTCATGTCGTTGTTCATGTAGCGATAACGCTTGGCCTTGCACAGCCGCACCCCGTCGATGATAGAGGCATGGTTCAGACTGTCTGAGATAATGGCGTCTTCAGGCCCTAACAAAGGCTCAAACAGCCCACCATTGGCGTCGAAACAGGCGGCAAACAGGATTGCGTCGTCCTTGTTCAGGAACTTGGCCAGCGTCTGTTCCAACTCGCGGTGGATGTCCTGCGTCCCGCAGATAAAGCGGACCGAGGCCATTCCGAACCCTTTTGGTTCCATCGCGCCTTTTGCGGCGTTGATCAGGGCAGGGTGGTCTGCAAGGCCCAGATAGTTGTTGGCGCAGAGGTTGATCA
Source organism: Ruegeria sp. HKCCD6647-2 (assembly GCF_057221075.1). NCBI lineage: Bacteria > Pseudomonadati > Pseudomonadota > Alphaproteobacteria > Rhodobacterales > Roseobacteraceae > Ruegeria > Ruegeria sp. HKCCD6647-2. Next base: position 568,815 of record NZ_JBWVBD010000001.1, read on the forward strand.
CCTGCCTGTCGCCCACCGTGATCTCACCGCCCTGAGGCGAGGTGATCATTCGCTCGCGCTTGTAAAGACCTTCTGCTTCGATCTGCGCGAGGGTGTCCGTGATATGGGACAGGAATGCATCTGCCATGGCGATCTCCTTGCTTTGAGTCGCATATCTAACATAACGGAATAAATTCCCAAATAGGGGAATGCAATATGAAGGAAAATTTTCCGTGAAGGCGGAAATCTGCCGATATCAGGCGTTTTTGACGATCAAAAACACGCGAGCGGCACCCTGCATCGCGGCAATAGAATGTAATACGTCGGCTGCGTACCGTGCCGTGTCACCCTGGTTTAGATCTGTTGAGGCCGTACCGGATGTGACCCGGACCGCACCTTCCAATACTGTCAGTTGCTCTTGCGCGCCGCGTGTATGAGGCTGGCTGTTCAACGTGCCATCCTGGTCAAAACGGATGTCGTAGACCTCGTGCCCGCCCGCTTCTTCCGGAGGGGACAGGATACGAATACGACAGTTCTGCCCCATATTGTCGATGCTGGGCACTTCGGAAGCTCGCAGGACCTCGATCCGGTCGGTGCCGCTGCTTTCTTCCAATAGACCCGCGAAATCCACCTGCAATGCGCGGGTCAGGTTCCACAGGGTCGAAATCGTCGGGCTGCTTTCACCCCGTTCGATCTGGCTGACCATGGACCGGGACACGCCGCTGAGATTGGCCACGGCTTCAAGCGACAGCCCCTTGGCGCGACGTGCCTCTTTCAGGCGGGCCGGCAGGAGCGTCAGGATATCGTCTGTGCTTTCCGTCATGACGGAATTTCATGCGCCTTCGGCGCCGTTTTGTCAATTCCGGCCGTGACGGAACGTCCTGTGGGACAGGCGGATGCTGCGGGTGCATACTGTCGCCAAATCCAGGAGGAGAGAGACATGACCGACATCGTGATACTTGACGGAGCCCGCACGGCGATTGGCACATTTGGCGGCGCGCTTGCATCGACGGCGCCAATTGATCTGGCAATCGTTGTTACCGAAGCGGCACTGGAGCGTTCGGGCGTCGAAGGTGGTCAGATCGGTCACGTGGTGTTTGGAAACGTGATCAGCACCGAGCCGCGGGACATGTACCTTTCGCGGGTCGCAGCAATGCAGGCGGGCATACCGAACGGGACCCCGGCGATGAATGTCAACCGGTTGTGCGGTTCTGGCGCCCAGGCCGTTGTGTCGGCGGTTCAGTCTCTGATGCTGGGAGATGCAGAGTTTGCCGTCGCCGGTGGGGCCGAAAGCATGTCGCGCAGCCCCTATATCGTGCCGCAGGCCCGCTGGGGTGCCAAGATGGGCGATGTGGCTTCGCTGGATATGATGCTGGGTGCGCTGAACTGCCCGTTCGGCACCGGGCATATGGGTGTGACCGCGGAAAACGTGGCTGATGAACACCAGATCACGCGTGAGCAGATGGACGAGTTTGCACTGACCAGTCAGACCCGAGCGGCAGGGGCCATCGAGGCCGGGCATTTCGACAGCCAGATCACACCGGTTCAGGTCAAAATCAAGCGGGACATGGTCGACTTCAAAGTCGACGAACATCCCAAGGCCACGACCACCGAGGCGTTGTCGGGGCTGCGGCCCGTGTTCAAGAAGGACGGCCGGGTCACGGCGGGCAATGCTTCGGGCATCAATGACGGGGCCGCGGCGATGGTGTTGGCGACGGCTGACTCGGCCGAGAAGGCAGGTCTGAAACCGAAGGCACGCATTCTGGGATACGCCCATGCCGGTGTTCGCCCAGAGGTGATGGGGATCGGTCCGGTGCCAGCGGTTCAGAATCTGTTGAAGAAGACTGGTCTGTCGGTCGAAGAGTTTGACGTCATCGAAAGTAACGAAGCCTTTGCGGCGCAAGCGCTGGCCGTCAATCAGGAGCTGGGCCTGGATGCCGCCCGTGTGAACCCCAATGGTGGCGCGATTGCCCTGGGCCACCCGGTTGGGGCGACGGGGGCAATCATCACATTGAAGGCTCTGTATGAATTGGAGCGCACGGGCGGGTCCAAAGGTTTGGTCACCATGTGCATCGGCGGCGGTCAGGGGATCGCCATCGCGATCGAACGACTTTGAGTAGACGCCGGGAAAGGGGGGCTGTCTGCCCCCCATCGCGCTGTCACGCGATTCCCCCCGAGGATATTTTTGGCCAGATGAAGCTGCGGGATCGAAGTTAGCTGAATGCCATTATTATGACCGCGATTGCGGCACCCGCGATTGCGCCGATGGCAGCAGGCAGGATCGAGGACGGGAGACCGGAGTTTGGGGTCTCGTCCTTATGGGTCTGTGCGATCAGGGCATTCTCGACGAGAACGGGCAGGCGAGGACCGAAACGGGCAAGGACCAATGCGGTTTTGCCAAAATCCCGCAGCGCTGCACGAGGACCAATGGATTGCTTGATGTAATCCTCGACCACAGGGCGCGCCACCTCCCAGATATTGATGTGGTCATCCAATGAACGCGCGACGCCTTCGACAACGACCATTGTCCGCTGAAGCAGAATCAACTCGGTACGGGTTTCCATGCCAAAGCGTTCCGTGACTTCGAACAGGTAGTTCAGCAGCCGCCCCATCGAAATATGTGAAGCATCCATGCCAAAGATCGGTTCACCCACGGCACGCAGGGCGCGAGCGAATTCATCGACGTCCTGGTTGGCGGGGACGTAACCGGCTTCGAAATGTACTTCGGCCACGCGTTTGTAGTCACGGCGGATGAAGCCAAACAGGATCTCGGCATAAACCCTGCGGGTGTATTCGTCGATATGACCCATGATGCCGTAATCGTAGGCAATGATATCGCCGTTGGCCGCGACCTTCAGGTTGCCCTGGTGCATGTCGGCGTGGAAATAGCCGTCCCGCAGGGCGTGTAGCAGGAACATCCTCAGAACGCGCTCGGCCAGATCGCGGCGGTCGTGATTGGCCGCATCCAGCGCATCATTGTCCCCCAGTGGGATACCGTCCGCCCAGCTGAGCGTCATCACGCGGCGCGCGGACAGGGACCACACAACGGGCGGCAGCCAGAACCCGGCGTCGTCCTTGGTGTTGGCGGCGTATTCCGATGCCGCAGAACTTTCCAGCCGCAGATCCAGTTCGCCGCGCACGACGCCGTCGAAATGCTCGATGACCTCCATTGGGCGCAGACGGCGCGCACCGGGGGCGAACAGCTGGACGATACGGGCGGCGAAATAGAACGCGTCCACGTCCTTGCGGAAAGCGCGTTCGATATTGGGGCGCAGAACCTTCACGGCCACTTCTTCACCGGTGCTTGTCAACTTGGCCTTGTGGACCTGGGCGATGGACGCGGCGGCGATCGGTTCGCTGAACTCGCTGAATATTTCGGCTACGGGCTGGCCCAGTTCCTTTTCCACCTCGGCCATGGCCTCGGTTCGGGAGAACGGAGGGAGTTTGTCCTGCAACACGCGCAGCTGTTCCGCCAGTTCCTCACCGACGACGTCCGGGCGGGTCGACAGGACCTGGCCGAATTTGATGTACGCCGGACCCAATGCGGTCAGCGCGCGGGTGGCCGGTGGCATTTCGGGGTCACCCTTGTAGCCCAGCCATCGGAACGGCTTACCCAGGGTATGAGCAAGGATGCGGACAGCGCGCGGGGCTTCGAACGCGTCCAGCACGACGTTCATGGCGCCCGTACGCTCAAGCGTGGCGCCTGTGCGGATCAGGCGAATGATGTTGTGGGGACCACGCATATGTCAGATTTTCCACCCGGAATGCAGCGCGGCGATACCCATGCTGAGATTGCGGTACTTGGCGTTTTCGAACCCGGCAGTGCGGACCATGTTCAGGAATGTCTCCTGATCGGGGAATTTGCGGATCGATTCGACCAGATACTGATAGCTGTCGTGGTCATTCGCGATCAGCTTGCCCATCCGCGGTATGACGTTGAAACTGTAGAGGTCATAGAGCTTTTGCAGACCGTCATTCGGCAACTGGCTGAATTCCAGCACCATCAGGCGGCCACCGGGTTTCAGGACGCGGTAAGCTTCGTTCAGAGCCTCTTGCGGGCGAGTCACGTTCCGGATGCCGAACGAGATAGTATAGACGTCAAAAGTGTTGTCCTCGAATGGCAGGGCCATCGCGTCGCCCACCACCCAGTTCAGGCTGTCGGCCATCTGATCAGCCTCGGCGCGCTGGCGGCCTTCGATCAGCATCGGCTCGGTCAGGTCAAGAACGGTTGCGTGGCCGTGGCCTGCGCGCTGGAGAAAGCGGAACGAGATGTCACCCGTACCACCCGCGACGTCCAGCAGGCGCTGACCGGGGCGCGGGGCCAGCCAATCCATCATCGCGTTTTTCCAGACGCGGTGGATGCCCATCGACATGACATCGTTCATCACGTCATATTTCGAGGCGACCGAGTTGAACACGCCCTGTACACGCCCGGCCTTGTCGGCCTCGCGGACGGTTTCGAATCCGAAATGAGTGGTCTTGTCGCTGTTGTCGGACATTTGCCTTGCCGTTTGTCGAATTTCGCCTCTGTTATAGGGCTCTGGTAGCAGGGCACAATGCGGCCCTTTGGAATAGGAGCCCTCTAATGCCGGAATTGCCCGAGGTCGAGACAGTAAGACGCGGCCTGAGCCCAGCCATGGAAGGGGTGGTGATCACACAGGCAGAGGTAAACCGGCCCGATCTGCGCTGGCCGTTCCCGGACCGGATGGCCGAACGACTGACCGGGCAGCGGGTGGATCGTTTGCGGCGCCGGTCGAAATACATACTGGCCGATCTCAGCAGTGGTGAGACGTTGCTGATCCATCTGGGCATGTCCGGGCGGATGACGGTGTCGGGCGATCCTCTGGGCCAATTCGCCCATAACCATCCCGCACCGGAAAGGCACGATCATGTGGTCTTTCACATGGCCAACGGCGCGCGGGTGACGTTCAACGATCCACGCCGGTTCGGAGCCATGGATCTGCTGCCGACGGCGACCGCCGAGGATCACAAACTGCTGTCGGTGCTGGGACCGGAACCCTTGGGCAACGATTTTCACGAACAACACCTGATCGATGCGTTCCGCGGAAAGAAAACGCCGGTCAAATCCGCCCTTCTGGATCAGGGAATCGTTGCCGGATTGGGCAATATCTACGTTTGCGAGTCGCTTTATCGCGCAGGTGTGTCGCCTCGTCGCAAAGCCGGTCACATTTCCGTGGCCCGCGTTGCAGCGTTGGTTCCGATCATTCGACAGGTGTTGCAGGACGCCATTGATGCGGGTGGTTCATCGCTGCGGGATTTCCGCCAAGCCGATGGAGAGCTTGGATATTTTCAGCACAGCTTTGACGTTTATGGCCGCGAGGGAGAACCCTGTCGGACGGAAGGATGCGGCGCTTCGATCAAGAGAATCACTCAATCCGGTCGCTCATCCTTCTATTGCGCGCAATGCCAAAGATAACTTGATCCAGCCAACTCGCGTGATAAGGAATCGTACCTGAACGGAACAACCGGAACTTTGACCTCATGGCATTTGAGACGATCATCGTCGAAATCGAAGACCACGTCGCCCTAATCAAGCTCAACCGACCGGATGCGATGAACGCTCTGAACACCCAGTTGCTGGGTGAACTGTGTGACGCGCTGGAAGACGCAGACAGCAACGACAAAGTGCGCTGTATCGTCATTACCGGCTCGGACAAGGCGTTTGCCGCCGGCGCGGACATCAAGGAGATGTCCGAGATGAGTTTTGTTGATGTGTTCAACATAAACCTGTTTGCCGACGCCAACGATCGTGTGTCGGCCATTCGCAAGCCAATTATTGCGGCTGTGGCCGGGTATGCGCTGGGCGGTGGATGCGAATTGGCGATGCTGTGCGATTTCATCATCGCCGCGGATACGGCCAAATTCGGACAGCCCGAAATCAACCTGGGCGTTATTGCCGGTCTGGGTGGCAGCCAGCGCCTGACGCGGTTCGTGGGCAAATCCAAGTCGATGGACATGAACCTGACCGGTCGTTTCATGGATGCCGAAGAGGCCGAGCGCGCCGGGCTCGTCAGCCGGGTGGTTGCCGCCAAAAAGCTGATCGAGGAAGCGATGGGCGCGGCTCAGAAGATCGCCGAGAAATCGCAGCTGACCGCAATGGCCGCCAAAGAAGCCGTGAATCGCAGCTACGAAGTTCCGCTGAGCGAGGGGATGCTGTTCGAACGCAGGGTGTTCCATTCGATGTTCGCGACAGAAGACCAAAAAGAAGGCATGGCGGCTTTCCTCGAAAAGCGCGCGGCACAGTTCCGCGACAAGTAGGCCGGCTACGGCGACTGAATGACAGGCGGGTCTTGCCCGCCTTTTTCGTTCCCGAAGACCGAAACACAAGATTCGGCTTGGCAAACCCTGCAAACTTGGATAGAGAGCGCCGCTATACATGCGCGTGCGGCCCGCTTGGCCCGACTCACACTCGTGATTTCTGATCCGGTGCGGATTGTTCCGTGGCGCGCAAGCTTAGAAAACCGTACCGAACAAAGGTCAGAGATACACATGGCAAACTCGCCCCAGGCAAAGAAGCGCGCTCGTCAGAACGAAAAGCGTTTCGCAATCAACAAAGCACGCCGTTCGCGCATCCGCACGTATCTGCGCAAGGTCGAAGAAGCAATCGCAACCGGTGACAAGGACGCAGCCACCGCAGCCCTGCGCGCGGCTCAGCCCGAGCTGATGCGCGGCGTCACCAAAGGCGTCTTCCACAAGAACACCGCCGCCCGCAAAATGTCGCGCCTGTCGGCGCGTGTGAAGGCGCTGGGTTGATTCTCGAAAAACACGTCAAGTGTTAATCCTTGGAAAAGGCGCTGCACCCTGCGGCGCCTTTTTCATTGTTGCCGGAATGCCGCGTCTTCGCGAAGCCGAGAGATTCTTTCGCTCTCAGACCCGAGTCAATATCAGAGTTTCGTTGCCGCAACCCGTGCCCTCTTGTTACCACTGTTACAGCGATTCACTCGCTTGGGGGGACAGGCTGTTCCAAGGATCGAACTGACGGGCATCAGATGGATCCAGGGACGAATGTTCGAACGCCGGCAAATGCCGGGTGGACGATCTGCTCAGGGTCTCGGGTTTCCGACGATTCTAGCCCTGTCGAAAAACTGGATTGTGACGCGCGCCGCGAATGGCCGGTATGTCCCGCTTTTGGGATGGGTGTTGGTTGCGCTGACTTTCAAAAAATACCCGGCGGATCGGGCGATCCGGCGAAAGGGTATCCTTGTGTGTGAACGCATAATTTTGGGGAACCGGGCCATATTCATAAGGCTGTCAGGTCAAAAAATAATGGGATGCGTGAGGCGCTGAATGACACAAGAGAAATGGGGACAACTGCGTAGCAAGTTGCTGAAGGCCGTCGGTAGGAACAACTTCACCACCTGGATTGAACCTCTGGAATTCAAGGAGTTGCAGGACGGTGTGGCGGTGTTTTCCGTTCCGACCAATTTTATGGGCAACTATGTCAGCCAGAACTTCGCGGACCTCATTCTCTATGAGCTGAACACTGCCGGTGAGACGGTGCAGCGTCTGGCATTCCGCACGGCCGCCAATTCACCGGCGCGCCCTGCCCCCTCCGCCGACGAACCACAGACGTTCGAGCAGGCGGAAGAACCAGCCCCTGCCACAGAATCCGCAAACGGCGCGCTTGAGGCGTTGCAGGCTGCGCCGCTGGACGCCCGGTTCACATTTGACAGTTTTGTGGTTGGCAAGCCCAACGAACTTGCCCATGCCGCCGCGCGTCGGGTCTCCGAAGGTGGACCCGTCACGTTCAATCCGCTGGTTCTTTACGGTGGCGTAGGACTGGGTAAAACGCACCTGATGCATGCCATCGCGTGGGAGCTGAAAACCAAGCATCCAGAGTTGAATGTGCTCTACCTGTCCGCCGAACAGTTCATGTACCGCTTTGTGCAAGCCCTGCGCGAGCGTCGGATGATGGATTTCAAACATCTGTTCCGGTCGGTCGATGTGCTGATGGTCGACGACGTGCAGTTCATCGCCGGCAAGGATTCCACGCAGGAGGAGTTCTTTCACACTTTCAACGCGCTGGTGGATCAGAACAAACAGATCATCATTTCGGCCGACCGCGCCCCGGGCGAAATCAAGGACCTTGAGGAGCGCGTGAAGTCACGCCTGCAATGCGGTCTGGTCGTGGACCTGCACCCGACTGATTACGAACTGCGCCTGGGTATCCTGCAGAACAAGGTGCAGCAATACAGCAGCACCTATCCCGATCTGACCATTGCCGACGGTGTGCTGGAATTTCTCGCTCACCGCATCTCGACCAATGTCCGCGTTCTCGAAGGCGCTCTGACGCGTCTGTTCGCCTTTGCTTCGCTGGTGGGTCGCGAGATCGATATGGAACTGACGCAGGATTGCCTGGCCGATGTGCTGCGCGCGTCCGAACGCAAGATTACCGTGGAAGAGATTCAGCGGAAGGTTTCGGATTACTACAACATCCGCCTCAGCGACATTATCGGGCCAAAGCGCCTGCGGTCCTATGCGCGTCCGCGCCAGGTCGCGATGTACCTGTGCAAGCAACTGACCAGCCGCTCGCTGCCTGAAATCGGCCGCCGTTTTGGCGGGCGCGACCACACTACGGTCATGCACGGCGTCAAACGCATTGAAGAGCTGAAGCTGACCGACGGTCAGATTGCCGAGGATGTGGAAATGCTGCGTCGCTCGCTGGAGGCGTGATTTAAGACACCTCCACTCACGAAATGCCCCGGATCTTGAGTCCGGGGTATTTTCTTGTGCGCTATTGTCCACGGTCTGCACTGAACTGTGCCCGCACGGCCACGCGCCTCTTGACGCTTGGGGTATTCCGACCCAGAAATCCGTAAAAAATCCTTGTGCCTCAGAGTGGAACCGCTAACGTGCCAGTCCCGCCCATTTCGGCACGCAAGTCAGAGGAATTGAGGGTATGAAGATCAGCATCGAACGCGGCACCCTTCTCAAGGCCGTCTCGCAGGCCCAATCCGTTGTGGAACGCCGCAACACAATTCCGATCCTGGCCAACGTGCTGATTGAGGCCGAAGGCAATCAGGTTCAGTTCCGGGCGACCGATCTGGATATCGAAGTGGTCGACAAAGCCCCCGCGCAGGTCGAGAAAGCCGGCGCGACGACGGTTGCCGCGACAACGTTGCATGAAATTGTGCGCAAATTACCTGACGGGGCCTTGGTGACGCTGACCGCCGACAGCGCCGCAGGTCGTTTGACCGTCGAGGCGGGGCGGTCGAATTTTTCGCTGGCGACGCTGCCGAAGGAGGATTTCCCGGTGATGGCGTCGTCGGAGTATCAGTCGAACTTCACGGCCTCGGCAGCATTGCTGCGCCGGCTCTTCGACAAATCGAAATTTGCGATTTCGACTGAAGAAACACGGTATTATCTGAATGGCGTCTACATGCATGTGACCGATGGGCCCGAAGGCGGCAAGGTGTTGCGCTGCGTGGCGACAGACGGCCACCGCCTTGCCCGGATCGACGCGGATTGCCCCGATGGCGCGGCGGATATGCCGGGTGTGATTGTTCCGCGGAAGACCGTGGGCGAATTGCGTAAGTTGCTGGACGATGACGAGATGGACATCGCGGTCTCGGTCAGCGAAACCAAGGTGCGCTTTGCTACACCGGATATCACGCTGACGTCGAAGGTGATCGACGGCACATTCCCCGACTACACCCGCGTCATTCCGCAGGGCAACACCCGTAAGCTGGAAGTGGACGCCGCCGAATTCGCACAGGCCGTGGATCGCGTCGCCACGGTGTCGTCCGAGCGGTCCCGCGCTGTAAAGCTGCAGCTGGATGGCGACAAACTGGTTCTGTCGGTGAATGCGCCTGACAGCGGCGCTGCCGAGGAAGAACTGGCGGTGGCGTATGGCGACGAGCGGCTGGAGATTGGTTTCAACGCCAAATACCTGCTGGAGATTGCGTCACAGGTGGATCGCGAGAATGCAGTGTTCCTGTTCAATTCAGCCGGTGACCCGACTTTGATGCGTGAGGGCAGTGACCAGAGCGCGGTTTACGTCGTCATGCCGATGCGCGTCTGATCGCGCTGGCGCGCGATGCCTCCGGCGGGAGTATTTTTGAAAAGATGAAGGGAGGGGTCATGGCTTTGGCCCTGACCGAGCTTACGGTCTCGCATTTTCGGTCTCATAAACTGGTGCGTTTGTCTCTGGACGGACGGCCGGTGGCGATCCATGGGCCGAACGGGGCCGGTAAGACCAACATCCTCGAGGCGGTGTCTTTGTTTTCGCCAGGGCGCGGGATGCGGCGGGCCAGCGCGGCAGAGATGACGCGGCGGCCCGAGGCGCTGGGCTGGAAATTGACGGGGCTGTTGCAGGCGCAGGGTCGGCAATTCGAGATCGAGACCTGGTCCGAAGGTGGCGCGCCGCGTCAGGTGCGGGTTGATGACAAGTCCTCTAGCCAGATCGAACTGGGAAAGCTGGCGCGGGTGGTCTGGTTGATCCCGTCGATGGACCGGTTGTGGATCGAAGGGGCAGAAGGGCGGCGGCGGTTTCTGGATCGCATTGCTCTGAGCTTTGATCCAACCCATGCCGAAGCGTCGCTGACCTATGAAAAGGCGATGCGGGAACGCAATCGACTGCTGAAAGAGCAGGTTCGTGATGCCCATTGGTATGCCGCGCTGGAAGGGCAGATGGCCGAGATGGGGCATCGGATACATGTGGCCCGGCTGGCGGCTCTGGACCACCTGCGTGTCGCGCAGGATCAGGCAGAAACGGCATTTCCTTCTGCCGAACTGGAATTGGTGCAGACCGAAGGCGCAATGCCTGAAACGGCGGAAGATTTGTGTGAGGCGCTGATTGAAAGCCGGTTTCGTGATCTGGCAGCGGGTCGGACTTTGGTCGGCCCGCATCGATCGGATCTCTTTGGCGTATTCACCGCCAAGGGGGTTCCCGCCAAGGATTGTTCGACCGGAGAGCAAAAGGCACTGCTGGTCTCGCTGATCCTTTCGAATGCACGGGCACTGGCGGGAAAGATTGGGGCGCCCCCTATTGTGTTGCTGGATGAAGTTGCGGCGCATCTGGATGCAGGGCGCCGGGCGGCGCTTTATGATGAGATCTGCGCGCTGGGTGCTCAGGCCTGGATGACCGGTACCGGACCTGAGCTGTTTGCGGAACTGAGTGATCGCGCCCAGACATTGACGGTGACCGAAGGTGACGAAGGCTCGGTCGTTACGTCTTAGGCGGGTTCGCCGACTTTGCGTTCCCAGAGGAAGCCGCGCATGACTTCGTCCACGGGCGTCTGGGCCATGTGGTTGACATAGTTCGACATGGTTTTTTGCGCGAGGCCCAGAACCACATCCAATACGGCGCGGTGCGAGTATCCGGCATCGAAGAACGCCTGCATCTGTTCTTCGGTGACATTGCCGCGCTGGTTCATCAGTTGCAGGGTAAAGGTGCGGAGCGCTTCGAGCCTGACGTTGGGCAGCGGGGTTTCGTTGCGCAGCGCGTCTGTGATCTCGTCCGATACTTTCATCATCTTGGCGATGCCGGTATGGGCGGGCACGCAGTAATGGCACTCGTTTTCGACATTGATGGTCTGCCAGACAACGGTTTTCTCGTCGTTGTCAAAATCGGTCTGCAGAAACAGATGATGCAGCACCTGATAGCCTTCCAGATGCTGCGGGCTTTCAGCCATTACTTTGTGCAGGCCGGGCAGGCGGCCGAAAGCAGCCAGGGATTTTGCAAGCAGCGGCCTGGACCCGTCCGGGGCGGTTTCGAGGTCGTGAGAGGGGAAGTCAGTCATATTGAGCTCCTTTTTTGGCGCGGTAATTCGAAAATAGGGTTTATTGAGTGATCGCTCAAGTATATATTTGAATGAATGTTCAAGAATTGGTGATGCAGATGCCCCGTAAGCCATCATACGACCGAGACGAATTGATTGACCGGGCCAGAGATATCTTCTGGCGTCAGGGCTGGGCCGGGACGTCGTTGAAAGATCTGGAAAACGAGCTGAAACTGAAACCGGGCAGCTTTTACGCCGCATTCGGATCGAAAGATGCGCTTTATGCGCTGGCGTTGGAACGTTATGCACGCACCGGTGTGGCCCGCCTGACCGCATTGGCGGAGCAACTGGGCCCCAAGGGAGCCCTGCAGGCGCAACCGCAGCTGGTTGTCGATTCTACCGATATGCCCGCAAAGGCTTGCATGCTTGCCAAAACCTATGCCGAGTTGCAGGCAAAGGACCATGAACTGGCCGAAAAAGCGGGCATCCACATGGCCGAGATGAAAGCATGTTTCGCCAACCTCTTTCGCCGCGCGCAGGAGGCGGGTGAAATCGGGTCCGGGCACGATCCTGAGAGACTGGCGACGCGTTATCAGTCCGACCTGTTGGGGCTACGTTTGTCGGCGGACCGCAGCGACGTTGACGCTAGTGCAATTGCTGCGGATATCGCGGCGGATATCGATCGCCTCTGAGCAAGCGGCGGCAGATTGCCGAACACGTTCAAGTCGCCCGAATCCACCACAAAATCTTGGGGGATCGCGTGACAATCCCCACCAGAGAACGTATAAGTTACCAAAATAATATAGGTACTCACGGAATGTCCGAAGACGCACAGGCACCTCAGGAATACGGCGCTGATTCCATTAAAGTTCTCAAAGGGTTAGAGGCCGTCCGGAAACGTCCCGGTATGTATATCGGGGATACCGATGATGGTTCGGGTTTGCACCATATGGTGTACGAGGTTGTCGACAACGGAATTGACGAGGCATTGGCCGGTCATGCCGACCATGTGACCGTAAAAATCCATGCCGATTCCAGCGTTTCGGTGAGCGATAACGGCCGCGGAATTCCAGTGGATATCCACCCCGAGGAAGGCGTTTCGGCGGCTGAAGTCATCATGACCCAGCTGCACGCCGGCGGTAAGTTTGACAGCAATTCGTACAAGGTGTCGGGCGGTCTGCACGGCGTGGGCGTTTCGGTGGTGAACGCGCTGTCGGATTGGCTGGAACTGCGCATCTGGCGGAACGGCAACGAGCACGTTGCCCGTTTCGAAGGCGGAGAGACGGCGGAACACCTTAAGGTCGTGGGTGAGTGCGGTGATCGCACCGGAACCGAGGTGCGGTTTCTGGCCTCGACCAACACGTTCTCCAACCTCGAATACTCGTTTGAGACGCTGGAGAAGCGCCTGCGTGAACTGGCCTTTCTGAATTCAGGCGTGCGGATCATCCTGATCGACGAACGCCCGGCGGAGCGGCTTGAGACCGAGCTGTTCTATGAAGGCGGTGTCAAGGAATTCGTCAAGTATCTGGACCGGTCCAAAACGCCAGCTATGCCCGAGCCAATCTATATCAAGGGAGAACGCGACGACATCGGTGTGGAAATCGCGATGTGGTGGAATGACAGCTATCACGAGACGGTTCTGCCCTTCACCAACAACATTCCGCAGCGTGACGGCGGCACCCACGTGGCCGGTTTCCGCGGCGCTCTGACCCGAACGATCAACAACTATGCGCAATCCAGCGGGATCGCCAAGAAAGAAAAGGTCAGCTTTACGGGCGACGACGCGCGCGAAGGTCTGACCTGTGTGCTGTCGGTCAAGGTGCCTGACCCGAAATTCTCATCTCAGACCAAGGACAAGCTGGTCAGCTCCGAAGTGCGCCCGGCGGTCGAAGGGTTGATGAACGAAAAACTGGCCGAGTGGTTCGAAGAGAACCCCAACGAGGCCAAAACCATCGTCGGCAAGATCATCGAGGCTGCGCTGGCCCGCGAAGCCGCCCGCAAGGCCCGAGAACTGACCCGCCGCAAGACGGCGATGGATGTGAACTATCTGGCGGGCAAGCTGAAGGACTGTTCCGAAAAAGACCCCTCCAAGACGGAAGTCTTCCTTGTCGAGGGCGACTCGGCCGGTGGCTCGGCCCAGACTGGCCGGGATCGCCTGACCCAGGCCGTTCTGCCGCTGCGCGGTAAAATCCTGAACGTCGAACGCGCGCGGTTTGACCGGATGTTGTCGAGCCAAGAGATCGGCAATCTTGTCATGGCGCTCGGCACCGGTATTGGCCGTGACGAATTCAACATCGAAAAGCTGCGCTACCACAAGATCGTCATCATGACCGATGCCGACGTGGATGGTGCGCATATCCGGACGCTGTTGCTGACCTTCTTCTACCGGCAGATGCCGGAACTGATTGAGGGCGGGTATCTCTACATCGCGCAGCCACCGCTTTATAAGGTGTCGCGCGGCAAGTCCGAGGTCTATTTGAAAGATCAGGCGGCACTGGACGATTACCTGATCAATCAGGGCGTTGAGGGTGCGGTTCTGAAACTCGGCTCGGGTGAGGAAATCATCGGTCAGGATCTGACCCGCGTAGTCGATGAAGCACGTCAGCTGAAGCGCGTTCTTGATGCCTTCCCGACCCACTATCCACGTCACATACTGGAGCAGGCCGCTGTTGCCGGAGCTTTTGTTCCCGGCGCGGTCGATGCCGACCTGCAAGGTGTGGCCGACAAGGTGGCTGCCCGTTTGGACCTTATCGCTTTGGAATACGAGCGCGGCTGGCAGGGCAGAATCACGCAAGACCACGGCATCCGTCTGGCCCGTATCCTGCGCGGCGTGGAAGAGGTTCGCACGCTGGACGGCCCGATGCTCCGTTCCGGCGAGGCCCGAAAGACAGGCTCGTTTACTCAAAGCCTGCAAGAAGTTTACAACACGCCCGCCACCTTGGTCCGACGCGACCGGTCCCAGGTGATCCACGGACCGCTGGACTTGCTGCGTGCCATCCTCGAAGAGGGTGAAAAGGGCCTGTCGCTGCAACGCTACAAAGGTCTGGGTGAGATGAACCCTGATCAGTTGTGGGAAACCACACTTGACCCGGATGCGCGAACTCTTCTCCAAGTACGCGTGGACGACATGGTCGAAGCAGATGACCTGTTCACCAAACTGATGGGCGACGTGGTTGAGCCGCGCCGGGAATTCATCCAGCAAAATGCGTTGAGTGTGGAGAACCTGGATTTTTAGGTGCGTGTAGGATCGCCCATAATCGTTCGCGATGCCCATAATCGTTCGTGTTTATTTTCGATCCTGACTTAATGGTTGCGGGGAATTTATTGTCCGCAACCAAGTCCCAACGGTCCGAGCCCAGTATTCCATCTATTTCCGATATCTATTTGTAAAATCTTCTTTTTTGCCACTCTGAAACCTCCGAATGGCTCATTGTCAGATCAATGGGTTGCCTTTCCAATGAATGCGGTGAACGTTCCACCCTCAGAGCACATTATCCTTAAGGAGGTATGCTATGACGATTTCCAACCCTGTTCCTCTTCATCGTAGCTTTTCCCGCCTCCACCAGACTAAAGAAGATGCCGAGAACCGCGAGATCATGGATTTTGTTTCGGGGCGAGAACCGACGGGATGGGGCGAGCTTGAAAAACTACATCGTTGCGTAATCTTGGCGGGCGCTGGTGTTGGCAAGACGCATGAAATGATGTCCCGTGCCAAAAAGGTTCGGGAAAGTGGGAGAACGTCATTCTTTATTCGGATTGAGGAAATAGATCAGGATTTTGAACTTGCTTTTGAAGTTGGCAACGAAGTTGATTTCCAGCGTTGGCTTTCTTCGACTGAAAATGCTTGGTTTTTTCTGGATTCGGTGGATGAAGCCAGACTGGTTGATCCTCGAGCTTTTGAAAGAGCTATTCGGCGCTTTGCCAACCGAATAAAAAGTGCCCAGCATCGTGCACATATTTTCGTCTCCAGCAGACCTTACGCTTGGCGAAGTCATTCCGACTTCGCAATGCTGAGCAAGTATCTTCCGTTTGCCCAACCGAAGTTGGATCCTACGGAAGTTGATGATCTCTCCTCATCGAACGGCCAAAATGATGAGGCCGAGAATGCTCTTGAAGTGTATTTGCTTGACGAACTCGCCGAGAAGGACATTCAGTTGTTTTCTCAAACGCGCGGCGTGGAAGATATCACCCGCTTTGTCGATGAAATTGTTAGAAAAAACTTACTTTCAGTGGCGAGCCGACCCTTCGATCTCGACGGAATCATCGACAAGTGGAAGGACGAAGGAGCATTAGGAAGTCGCCTCGATGTTCTACAACACGGCATCGAAAAGCGGTTGGACGAAATCAATCCTGATCGGGCTTTGCAACAGCCATTGAACCGCACCCGTGCTCGAGAGGGTGCCAGAACGTTGGCGGCAGCTGTCGTTCTAACTGGGGAAGCAGGTATTTGTGTTCCCGATGGACGCCCAAACCAGGAAGGAGTCGATGCAAAAATGGTCCTGAGGGATTGGGATCCCGGTGATGTCACTGCGCTTCTCGAACGCGGAGTGTTTGATGACGCCATCTACGGTGTTGTTCGATTTCGCCACCGGGAGGTGCGTGAGCTACTCGCTGCAGAATGGTTTCTTGATCATCTCAGAAACGGAAACTCGCGCTATGCAGTTGAAAACCTGTTGTTTCGAGAGAAGTATGGTGAGCATATTATCACACCGCGCCTGCGCCCACTACTACCGTGGTTGATACTATTCGACGAGAATATTCGTAGACAAGCGGTCGCAATAAGCCCTGGCGTCGTGATTGAAGGCGGTGACGTATCCCGTCTCCCTTTTCAGGAGCGGCGACGTTTCTTGGATGATATTGTCAAACGTATTGCCCAGGACGAAGATACGAAATCTGCGAGTCACAATGATGCAATCGCTCGCATTGCGCAGGGTGATCTTTCAGATGACGTTCTGCGATTGATCCATGAGTATCGAGACAATGATGATGCTCTATTCTTCCTTGGGCGTTTCGTGTGGCAGGGAGAGCTGGTCAGCTGTGTTCCGGCGATGATGGACATCGCCGTTGACGAGGAGCGTGGTCTCTATGCTCGCGTAGCAGCGACAAGAGCAGTCGTGACTGCAGGGTCACAACATCAAGTTGCAGAGTTTTGGAGTTCCTTATTAGCCAAAGATACGGCCATTGATCGCCAAGTTCTCGCTGAGATTATCAGAATGCAAAAAGCTGATGATGCTTCCGTCGATAATCTTCTGGCATCGATTGATAAGCTGCAGCCTTATGAGCGTTATGAGGTCACGGGACTAAATGATGCCCTGCATGAATTTGCCGGTCAGCTTGACTCCGAGGATTCGTATGATGAGGAAGTGTTGCGGAGGCTGGTGAACGGCCTTTACGACCGCCTTAACCGGGGGCCTTATTTAGAAGGTGGACGGACTAAAGTATCTCGTGAGAATTCCTGGTTGCTGAGCGTGGCGGCATGTGCGGTGAATTCGCTGATCCTCGCTCACTCTCGAAGCATGTTTGACGCCGCGAGCATTGCGGTTCTTCAGATGATATCGGCTACAAAGTATTGGCAGCATGATATTGAGCTTCGCAAGGAAGCTCAGCACATCGGTCAGCATGTGCGGGAGTGGGTTGAGCTTCATGACGCCTTGTTTTGGGCGGGGATTGCAGCAGAACGCGCGCACTGTAACG
Source organism: Ruegeria sp. HKCCD6647-2 (assembly GCF_057221075.1). Taxonomy (NCBI): domain Bacteria; kingdom Pseudomonadati; phylum Pseudomonadota; class Alphaproteobacteria; order Rhodobacterales; family Roseobacteraceae; genus Ruegeria; species Ruegeria sp. HKCCD6647-2. The sequence continues at coordinate 586,229 of NZ_JBWVBD010000001.1, forward strand.
CGCAATCTGAAGATAGGCTAACGGACGGCAGGAGGGTTCTTTTTCAAAATTGCCTACTCCGATTTGAAGAAGGTGACTTTGAGCGCGTCTTAAGTTTTATCGAGGATCAGCGTCTGGAAGATGATAAGCTGGTGGCTGTTTGGCTCGCTTATCGGTTGATCGTAGATTGTGAGATGCCCGCATCCGCGATGGATGCGCTAAGAGCAAAGGTGCAAGATAAGCCGACGCTTCGGCGGCGTTTTGAGGAGTTGTCCGCTGCAAAGCCGCCAAAGGCCCATCGCGCAATGGAAGCACGAGAGGTGAAGCGTCAACAGAGGTTTAAGAGAAAACGTAAGGTTCAGGCCGAATATAGAAATCGATGGATCGCTCAACTTAAATCAAACCCAGCTCTTGTGCTTAGTCCTGCCTCCATAGAGCCGGGAAAAATGACTAAAAATCAGGCTTGGCTGATGCACGAAGTGAAGGAAAGCGACAATAGCCGTTGGAGAGGCGATGATTGGAGAAGTCTCACGAGTGTTTTCGGGGAAAGCGTTGCAGCAAAATATCGAGAGGCGGCAATGGCTCATTGGCGGAACTATGATCCGCCATTGCTTTCTGAGGGATACTGCAGTGATGGAACGCCTTCGGAGCTCATATTCGGATTGGCAGGTCTCGAAATTGAAGCTTCGGAGGTTCGAGCCTTCCCCAATAATCTAAGCGAAGATGAATTGAAACATGCTATGCGCTATGCGACCTGGGAACTGAATGGGTTTCCAACATGGGTCGAAGGCGCATTCCACCATTTCCCCATCATCGTAAGCGATGCGCTGAAAACTGAACTGCGTTGGGATCTGGAAAGAGAAGAAGCTCCACGATCGTATATTCTTCACGATATTGTCTATCGCGCACCCTGGTTTCACGAACACATTGCGGATTGGCTTGTCGATTGGTTGGAAGCAAGCAGAGTCCGTGATGTAGAGGCGTTGAGGCAAGCGCTTTTCATCGCAAAAAGCGGCGATGATCGTGATCGATTGAGCTCTCTTGCAGAAAAAAACGCAGCCAAGCAACTGCCTATGCCCGAGCAAGCAAGATGGTTCACACTTTGGGTGGATACAAATGCCGAAACTGGTATCCCTGCGTTGGAAGACTGGCTAAATTCCATGCCGGATGATGAAGCCTCTCTTGCCGCACAACATGTCCTAACCGACCTTGTCGGTGACAGACATTGCACAAACCTTGGCCCTGGTTTTGAAAGCTTTCGAACAGCGAGCCATCTAAAGCGCTTATATGTCCTGATGCACCAACATATTCGTTCCTCAGATGATATCAAAAGGGACAATGGGCGGGTTTATAGCCCTGAAATGAGGGATGATGCGCAATCTGCGCGAAACACACTCTTTGATCATCTCGCGGAGATTCCCGGCAAGGCAACTTATATCGCCTTGAGAGAGCTTACCGAGGAACACCCGGACCGATCAGCACGGCCTTGGATGGCCGTGCAGGCCTACCGTCGCGTAGAGCAAGACGGAGACATCGAAGCTTGGTCTGACGAACAAGTATATGATTTCAACCAGGACCAAGCCCTGACACCCCGATCCAACCGTCAACTTTTTGACCTATCGGTCAGTCGCCTAAGTGATTTGCGGAATTGGCTCGAGCGGGGAGACGATAGCCCATACAAAACGTGGCAGCGTGTTCCTGGTGAGACCGAGATGAGAAATCTTGTCACTGGTTGGCTGAACGACAAAGCAAATGGCCGATATACTTGTTCGCAAGAGAACGAGATGCCCAATGGACAGAGGCCGGATATCTGGATGCAAAATCCGATAGTGCCAGCATCAGTGCCAATTGAGCTCAAACTGCTGGATAACGGTTGGTCAGGGCCTAAGCTTTGCGAGCGTCTTAGAAATCAACTTGCAGGTGATTATTTACGTGCTGAAGCAGCTGGAGCTGGAGTATTCCTTCTCTTTTGGCAAGGACGCAAAGATGAATGTGCTTGGCAGGTTGAGGGCAATAGAGTGACTCTTGCGAGTCTTGAGGCAGCACTTCAAAACTACTGGAAGTCTATCGCCGCGAATTGGCCGAACGTCGAAGAGGTGAAGGTGATCGTTGTTGATCTAACTGCGCGAGGTGTAAAGTCAGATTCTTGAAACACTGGAGCCTAATAGTTCTGACAAAACACCAAAAAATGTCAGATATTGAAGGCGAAACGGAAAATTCTGGCCCAGAATTTTCCGTTTCGCTCTCGTTAACTCACTGTAAAATATTCTTTTCTTGATCTCCCAGCATTGCTTGTGCATTTGGCGTGGCATGAAGATCGATCCTGACGCACTCACTCCCGCTCGCCGGATTCACAAACGCGGCAAGAACCAAAAGGCGAACTTCCTGTCTGGACACAAGCTGGATGGCATTGTTCAGACAGAAAGCCGGTTTGAATCAGCAGCGACGTATTTGGCCATGATTGATCCGCGCGTGCAGAAGATCCGCCCGCAACCACTGACCTTCGATCTGGACACCGGGAGAATCTACGCGACGAAAGAGGATCTGACGCTCGAATATGCAGGCTCCGGCACTACGCCACGCCCGTATACTCCGGATCTCAAGTTGACCCTCAACTGTGGCGGTCACGTGTTCGTCGAGGCGAAAAGCACATTTTTCATTGCAGACAATCCTGACTACCGCAAATTGCCTGCTCAACTGGCCGAACTTGGTCACCAGTTGCTTTTGATAACTGAACAGATCCTCACAGAAACGCTCTCACTAAACGCCAAACACATGAGACCGTATGCCGGGGAAAAATTGGCAAAAGCACCTGCCTCTGCGATTGCCAACCTTGGTGAGGGTCCATTTACTTTCGCCGACGCAATGCGTGCCACTGGTCTCAGCCAAAGCGACATCATCCGATCTATCCTGACCGGAATCCTTGCTTTCGACATCCAGAACCAAGACCTCGGCCCCAAAACAACCCTGAAGGCTGCAGGTGGAAGCACTGCGCATCTGGAGATTCTTGCGCTATGACAGAGATGATCGAAAAGTATGACGGGCGCCAGATTGGTATCGATGGCGTTCAGCATGAAGTCATCGGTCGAGTTGTCGGGCGGCCTGCAGTGCAGCTCAAATCGCCTGAGGGCGTGGTTCACGAGATATCCGACATAGATTTCCGGCTCCAAATATCGCGTGGCAATGTTGCGCCTGATGAACAGGCATCAGCTTCTGGTCGATACATAAGTATCGAAGAGCGATTGAACGCTCAGTTTCGATCTGAAGTCATCAAAATGGCCGAGAGATTGAGGCAAGATGGCTTCAATTGGGAAGAACGGATCATATTGATGCGTAAGCACTTTCTTGCGGATTTGCGTTTCGCAAAGCATGCAGAAAGGTTTCCTGGCGTCCGGGCAATTCAGAAATGGATAAAGGCACATCGTGAGCAAGGTGACGTTGGCCTCGAAGATGGCCGTTACCGATCCGGGAATAGAACTACTCGCAACGATGCGCTTTTTGAAGAAATTGTCCTCGATATTCTGGAAGAGCAGTATCTGAAAACGGACCGCAAAACAGCGAAGGCAGTCTGGAGAGATGCCCGGGCTGTTTATCTTGAGCGCTGTGCCAATTATGACATCGAACCTCAACCGCATGGCCAAAAGGTTGTTGATCGGATCATCCGCAGCCTGCCGCACGCCGATGTTGTAAAAACACGCGTCGGCGGTCACGAGGCTAAAATGCGGCTCTTGCAAGCGGGTCACTTTGCGCGAGTAGAAAGGCCATTCGAACGCGTGGAGATGGACAGCACTCAAGTCGACCTGTTTGTCGTTGTCGATGACAAAGGAACAGTGAGCCGACCATGGGTGTGTGCGGCCATTGATTGCGCGACAGGAATGTGCGTCGGCATGCAACTCAGCCTGAAAGAACCGGCGTCCGTTCTGACTGTCCAGACTCTGAAGGAAATGATGCTGCCCAAGTCAGACAGGTTCTTTGACGAGTTCGAAATCGAAAACAGGTTTCCATATTACGGGCGCCCAATGAATGTCGTGACGGACCAGGGCAGCGAAAACTCAGGGGATGTTATCGAAAGTGCCGTCAAAGCTGCTCTTTTCGAGTTGAATCCGAACCTACCTGGAACCCCACAAGGCAAGCCTTTCATCGAGCGGTTCTTCAGGACGTTGAATATGTTCCTAACCACTCTGTCAGGAGCAACCGTCACTGCCGAAATGAAGGGTAAAGACCGGATAAAAAAGGCGATGAAAGAGGCGCGGCTCACATTTCAGGAGTTTGAGACCGTCATGCAGAGATGGCGGCACGACGTCTTCGCGACGACCCCGCAGCGCCGAATTGAGTCCGCACTGAGGACCACAGAAAGCCCCCTGAAATGTGCTCAAAGGTTGAGCGAGGATTTCTTTATCCCCGAGCCACCCACACCCGATCAAATGAATCAGATGTTTTTCGGTGGCCGTGCCACTCGCAAACTGCATCGATATGGAATTGAGTTTGAGCGCATCCAATATTCGTCGAGCGCACTTCGGAAGCTGTTCGACGAAATCGGTGGTGGCCATGACCTTTCCATCCGTTATGACCCAACAGATGTCCGCGCCATTGGGGTCATTCACCCAAGTGATAAAACGATGATCATGGTTTCCGCCAAAGATGCCTTCATGCCAGCCATCTCGGTATCTGAGTTGAAGCGGATCCGAAAAACTTTAGCGCCGGATCCCGAAGAATTCCTGTCGGGGCAGAGGGTTCTGGCGGCGATAGCCAAAAAATTTCACCATGGGGACAAACCATTGGGCACAAAACGCAAGCAGCGTGTGAAAATGAACGCTCAGCGTAGGCGGGACGCAGAGATCATCGAGAACTCGAAAACGCCCCATACAGCCACGTAAGAAATTGAACAGGCTATTGGTGACATTTCGAATGACACTCGAACCATGCTTGCCCGACCCATGTCACTGCCGCAAATTGAACGGAGATCGAAGCCGTGACCAGCAAGTTTGACCCGAGCCTGCTGGATATCCGCATCCGGCATCGCGCATATCAGGACAGCTTCGATGAGATGCGCAGTGCCGTCGAATTGGCCCGGCATCAAACAGGTGCAATCATTCCACTGCTTGGACCAACCCGATGCGGCAAGACTGATCTTCTCCATGATCTCCAGGATGCTCTGAAGCGCACCACCCAAGGTCCGGGAAAGACGGTCCCATCCCCGAACTTCGGACTTGAGGCCATTCCTGCGAAACCTAATGATCTGGATTTGTATCGCACCATGCTGCGGTCATTCGGCTACTCCTATGGGCCACGTGAGCGTATCGGCGATCTTCGAACGCGATTGATTCAGAACGTGCACGACGAGGGTCTTGAGATCATCGCTTTGGATGAATGCAATCATTGTGCGGAAACAGGTGCCAACCTCTCGGCGCGCGCGACGGGCGACCATTTCAAACGACTGATAGACGACGCCGGGATTACTTTGATCCTGGCGGGACTGCCGAAGTTTCAGAAGATCATCGATGAAAACGAGCAGTTCCGCGAGCGATCACTGAAGACGGTCCACATCCTACCATATTCCTGGGGCAACGAAGATGATCAAGTGGCCTATTCGGAGGCTGTCTTCGGCATCTTCAGCCTATTGGAGCAGCACGGCGTAAAGATCGATTTCGATGAAGGGGAAATGGCGGTTCGGCTCTACGGGTTGTCCGGCGGTCGCGTTGGGCAAGTGCTCCGTATCTTGAAGGGCGCTTCGGCTATCATGAAAGACAACGTGATGACGTTTCAGGACGTTGTTCGAGCCGCGAGACAACTGGTTCAGGATCTGTCTGACGTCAGCACCAATGGGGCAGTTTGAGTCGATTTGATAAGAGAGGGTTTCTGGCACATCGTAACCACCAAGGAGTGGAGATGAGACAGAAACCCGGAACCCGTAAGAGCCACGGCGAGAAGGTCGTCAAAGACATCCGTCGAGCCACCCGCAAGCAGTATTCAGCGGAAGAGAAGATCAGGATCGTGCTGGATGGCCTGAAGGGCGAAGAGAGCATTGCCGAGTTGTGCCGACGTGAGGGCATTGCACAGAGCCTCTACTACAGTTGGTCCAAAGAGTTCCTTGAAGCTGGGAAGAAACGCCTTGCTGGCGATACGGCTCGTGCGGCGACCTCGACGGAGGTCAAGGATCTGCGCCGTGAGGCTCGCGACCTGAAAGAGGTTGTTGCCGAGCAGGCCCTTGAGTTGCGGCTTCTCAAAAAAAGCATGATCGGGGATGGGGGCGAAGACGAATGAGGTATCCCGCATCTGAGAAGCTGGAGATCATTCGCCTCGTCGAAGGGTCGCATCTTCCGACCAGGCGTACGCTGGACAAACTCGGCATCCCCAGAACCACTTTCTATCGCTGGTATGACCGATATCTGGCTGGCGGCCCCGAGGCGCTTGAGGATCGCAGCCCCAAGCCATCACGGGTCTGGAACCGCATTCCGCAGCTGATGCGTGAGAAGATCAAGGACCTGGCTCTGAAGGAAAGCGATCTGTCGCCGCGTGAGTTGGCCGTGCAGTTCACCGACACAGAAAAGTACTTTGTCTCAGAGGCTTCGGTTTATCGCATCCTGAAATCCTACGACCTGATCACCAGCCCGGCCTATGTGGTTCTGTCGGCGGCCGACGAGTTCCACGATAAAACCACTCGGCCGAACCAACTCTGGCAGACCGACTTCACTTACCTGAAGGTCATCGGCTGGGGCTGGTTCTACCTGTCGACCATCCTCGATGATTACAGCCGCTACATCATCGCTTGGAAGCTCTGCACGACGATGAAGTCGGGCGATGTGACCGACACGCTGGACCTGGCGCTGCAAGCCTCAGGTTGTGATCAGGCGACGGTTCTGCACAAGCCACGGCTGCTCAGCGACAACGGGTCCAGTTACATCTCCAGCGAGTTGGCCGATTGGCTGGAGGACCGGCAGATGGATCATATTCGAGGTGCTCCGTATCACCCGCAAACTCAGGGGAAGATCGAGCGATGGCACCAGACCTTGAAGAACCGCATCCTGCTGGAAAACTACTATCTGCCCGGCAATCTCAGGCAACAGATCGATGCCTTTGTCGATCATTACAACCATCGACGCTATCACGAGAGCCTACAAAACCTCACCCCGGCCGATGTCTACTTCGGACGCGAACAGACCATCCTGCAACAACGAGAAAGGATCAAACTAAAGACCATCGAAACGCGACGCTTGCTTCACCGCAAATCCGCCGCATAATCACATGAACCAGATGTGCCAGACCCTCTCTTAGCTCACGCCGCTATCTGTCCCAAAATCCCTGACGACGGACAACCTATTAGTTGCACGAAACACAGCAACAAAGCGGTTCAGTCGCTTCCGATTTTAGTTCTGTCAAAGCGTGAATGAACATAGTTATTGCTAAGCCCACTGTGGCGACTCCCAGCAAAAATGAATGCCAAGATCCAAGGAGCCTTATTGATTTGTCCATTTTATTATTGTCGCTGTTTAGGTGGAGCGCTTTGGTAGCAGCAGCAAACAATGCAATTGCAAGAACCAACGAGACTGCAAACAGTGACAAGAGGGACAAAAGGACAAAGACAGGGAATCCTTCCTTGAATTTCGAAAGCTGTTCAAACGTGTAGATCAGGCCACCGGTCGCAAGTGCCAAGGTGTATTTATTGAAGTCTATTATGCCTTTGTAGTCCATTTCGTGTTCTCAGGGGCAGTAAGGACAGATGCTCACCAGAAGTGCCTTGTTCACTTGTCGCAAGGTGTCTTCGGGTGCCAATCGAGCGGCTGTTCCGACAGATATCATCGCGCTGAGCACATCGCTTTTTGTTATCGCGCTTTGACTGCTGCCTTCCATTATCCTCGATATGTAAGCTTCTGCTAACCCACGATAAAATTCACGACGTAGGAAGTCTTCTTCGGTGTAACTTATAGGCTGGAGTTCTCTAAAATCGATTTTCAACAAGGGTGACATTGCGTTTTCTGCAACGGAAAACTGAGAGTACCGTTTGTCCTCAAAGATTTTCCTCGCGGTCGAACGAAATGCTGAGTGGTACCTTGTTAACGGACGCACAGCATCCTCGTTTTTGGCGATTATCTCGGAAATCTCATGAGCTAACCGGTCTTGATCTATATGTGGATAAATCTGCATGTCGACGACCTATGAATAAAATTTATCCTTTCACAATAGATCGCCGGGCTTGTCGAGCCAAATGGATTGTTATCCCAACTTCAAAAGAGTGCCCAAAACGGACACTCCATTACGCAAACTCTCACCTCTTTCAAAAAGCTATTATGCGCAAGATATACTCAGCGGCCAATTTCGAAAACTCCTCTGTCGACTCGGCGTTCCCTCAAACCCACCAAGAGTCCCCACCTATCACCAAACCCCTATCACCCCTCAGCGAGTCTCTCAGGGCTTCTCTGAGCGCATTGCCAAACGACGCCTTGTCCATTCTTGGCCCTGAGCTTTTTGATCAAGCCAACAGGGAACTGAACCGACGCCCACAGAGCCGAGAAGGCAACAACCGCTCTGGAATGCTTTTCAACGCCATTGATGGGTACATGCGGTTCTTCTACTGCGACGAGAAGAGTAGGGCGCGGCACATGTATCAGAATGTTGTCGGTCTTTGTTACCCTTGCTCGAAGTCGGACGCGGAGAAGCGTCGATTGATGCAAGCGTTTGAGGATGGATGGGAGAGCGGGGAGCTTAGGTTTTTGGCGAGTGTGCTAGGGGTGGAGATGGAGTTGTACCGGAATGCCTTGTTCGAACCGATTTAACTGAATCGCTAATCGGCTGATGCCATTACCGCGCGGCGCAAAGGTTCAAATTGTGACGTCCCTCAATTGTAAATCTAATGCCGTTCTCGAAGAGTGAACGCTCCAATACAAATTCCTGACCAACTGGATGGGGGGATGCGCTAAATAAGACTTGAAGAAAAAGATCCGCTTCATCCACCAGCGATAGCCACTTGGGTTCATTTGCTAATAGAGCTTTCACCTTAAGGGATTTGCTAGGGCTGAGTTGAATTTGACCGTTTTTGTTCAAAACACTTAGCAAGCCGGATGCAACCCGGGTATTTGTTCCGGGCACATAGGGAGCACAACCGTATAGCTCTGCGCGGTTGCTAACTTTGAAAGTTTCGTCAGTGTTGTTAATGAATTCGATTTCAAACTCGCCAATCGGTTTCGGTTCGGATATTTTTCCCCAAATTTCAGACCTTAAACTCCACGCAACCGTGGCAGTCGCTATGAGGGCAGCAAAAAAGAGAACCGCTGGGGATTTTCGCCAGTTAGCCTTGATCCAGTTGAGTTGTTTGACAATTTTTGGGGCTTCGGCGTCGTCGGTTTCAATCTCTTGTCGACTGGTCTTGCCTAGCAACTCATAGTGTCGTGCTGCCGCTTCCCCAAAGTTTTTTTGTGTGGTGTTAACAGCAGTACTGATCTGGAATTTCATTCTCTCAAGTTCAGCGTCTGTCATGTCTTCGTTAGCAGAGTACGCCTTGAGTAGTTCCACCAACCGATTTGAATCCGCTTGGAGTGTGCCCACTGCTTGTCGAAGATTTTGCCTCTGTTCTTCATTTAGACATTGGTCGTTTGCCGAGATTACCGAACAAGCTTCGACCATAGGTGCCCAGCCCTCTTTTGGTTCAAAATGTCCCCCTTGAAGAAACGCTTCTGCATAGCCTTCTCGTAAAAAGGAGCGGATGGAAATTATTGCCTGGTCAATGTTTTCCAGTGGTTGCGACACTTAATTATCCTCCGCTAAAGGAAGCTCGTAAGAGCTTAACTCAAAACTTCTGGCTACCACCAACTATACTGTTCGACTCAGCGTCCTCAAACTGAGTCAATCTGACTCACCCTTACATGTACGGGTTGACCACCCGGATTCTGTTACAGTAACAGTCGTACTCGCAGTACCTAACTGTGCGAAGAACCCAAGAAGGTCACGCGGTCAAAGACACCAAGTTTTCAGTGCGTTAGACGGAATGTTTACACGCGGTTTACTTGAGGTCGCTGTGGGGTAACACCCGTGGAAGTTCGAGTCTTCTCGACCGCACCAAAATCCTGATAGTGTTGCGACCCTTTCTGCGTCTAGCTTAGGCGCGCGCCCTGCGGATCAAAACGATAGGTGCGGTCTGGGGCATAGCCAAATCGAATGGGTTGGCCTGCGTTTACCTGATGCTGCCCGAAAAGGCGGGCCGTAATCTGGTGATCCTGAACCATTGCAATGACGTTGGTGTCTCCGCCCAGATGTTCTACGTGGGTGACGTTGGCCGAAATGGGACCGTCATCTTCCAGATACAAATCTTCGGGACGGATGCCCGTCGTGATTTCAGCACTTTCACCAATCAAGCTGGCGGGGAAGAAGTTCATTGAGGGTGCACCGAGGAAACCGGCGACAAACTGATTGGCCGGATTGTTATAAAGCTCCATCGGGCTGCCAACCTGTTCGACGCGACCGTCGCGTAGTACGACAATCTTGTCAGCCAAGGTCATCGCTTCGGTCTGGTCATGCGTCACGTAGATCATGGACGCATCGAGTTGCTGGTGCAGGTTAGCGATCTCTAGCCTTGTGTTCATGCGCAAGGCAGCGTCGAGATTGGACAGCGGCTCGTCAAAAAGAAACAATTTGGGTTCGCGCACAATGGCGCGGCCGATGGCGACGCGCTGACGCTGACCACCGGACAGCTCGGATGGATAGCGCTCGATATACGGCTCAAGATTCAGCATCTTGCTGGCCTTGGAGACGCGTTCATCGATCACCTGTTTGCTCTGACCTTCCTGCTTGAGCGCCAGCGACATGTTCTTTCGCACGTTCAAGTGGGGGTAGAGCGCATAGCTTTGAAAGACCATCGCGATTCCGCGCTTTGAAGGCGGGGTGAGGTTCATCAGCTCGCCACCGATGCGGACCTCGCCGGATGTGACATCTTCCAGCCCGGCGATGACCCGAAGCAGGGTGGACTTTCCGCATCCCGAGGGGCCGACGAAGACGACGAATTCGCCTTCATCCACTTCAATGTTGATGTCCTTCAGGACCTTCACGTTGCCGAAGGACTTGTTTACGTTTTGCAGCGTCAGGGCGGTCATTGCTTTGCCTCTTTCAGCGAAATGGGTTGGCCCGTGCGGATGCTTTCATCCGCGGCCAGACAGATGGCAAGGGATTGGACGGCGTCGTTCATGTGGCGGGTCAGGTCGATATCCTCAGCGATGGCGCGCAGCATGTAGGCCTGCTCGGCGTCGCAAAGCGCCTGGTGGCCGGGTTCGTCGGGCATGTCGATCAACTGATCGCCGTCGGGACGATGGACCAGAAGGCCGCCGACCTTGGTGTGGCCGTCAATATCCGCCGACGCGCCCTTGTTGGCGTCTGTGATCGAGACCGATCCGTTGGGCGACACGATATCTTTCACGAAGAATGCGGTTTCCGACATCATTGGCCCCCAGCCTGCTTCGTACCAGCCGACCGAGCCGTCCTCGAACACCACCTGAAACTGGCCATAGTTATACATGTCCGGGGCAATCTCGTCGCTCAGTCGCAGGCCCATACCATGCACGCGCACAGGGTCGGAGTCGGTGATCTGGCACATCACGTCGACATAATGCACGCCGCAATCGACGATGGGTGAGGTGGTCTGCATCAGTGCCTTATGTGTCTCCCACTCAGGCCCGCCGCTTTGTTGGTTGAGGTTCAGGCGGAAGACATAAGGCCCACCAAGGCCGCGCGCTTCGGCGATTAGGCGCATCCAGGAGGGATGATGGCGCAGGATGTAACCGACAACCAGTTTTCGGTTTGTCTCAATGGCTTTCGTCACGACGCGCCGGGCATCAGCTGCGGTGGTTGCCAGTGGCTTTTCCACGAAGACATGCGCGCCAGCGTCCATCGCAGCGCAGGCATAATCAGCATGGCTGTCGGAGTAGGTCGCAACAACCACCAGATCGGGTTTGGTTTGAAGGCCTTCCTCGAATGTCTTGAAAAATGGATACGCCTGCAGCTCGGGCGGCAAGTCGACAGCAGACCGATTGACCAGCCCGACGACCTCGGCTTTCGGGTTGTTGTGAAGAGCCAGCGCGTGGCTGAGGCCCATATTGCCGAGGCCTGCAATGATGACACGTGTCATTTGACAGCTCCTGATGTGATGCCGCGGATCAGCTGGCGCGAGAAGATGACATAGAGAACCAGTACCGGCAGGATCGCCATGCTGAGGGCCGACAGAACCGCGTTCCAGTCGGTGACGAACTGGCCGATGAAGACTTGGCTGCCCAGCGTCAGGGTTTTGGTTTCTTCCGATGGCGCCAGGATCAGCGGGAACCAGAGGTCATTCCAGATCGGGATCATGTTGAATACGGCGACAGTGGCCATGGCAGGGCGGACCAGCGGCAGGACCAGCCGGAAGAAGATCGTGTATTCCGAAAGACCATCCACGCGCCCGGCGTTTTTCAGATCATCGGACACCTGCCGCATGAACTCGGACAGGATGAACACCGCCAGTGGCAATCCCTGCGCCGTGTAGACGAGGATCAGTGCCCAGAGTGTGTTCACCAGCCCGGTGGCGACCATCATCTCCAATATGGCGACGGTGCCGATGCGGATCGGAATCATGATGCCAAGGGCCAGATAAAGGCCCATCAGCATGTTGCCCTTGAACCGGTATTCGCTGAGCGCGAAGGCGGCCATCGCCCCGAACAACAGGATGAAGGCCAGCGATGCCACGGTGACGATCAGCGAATTCTGGAAGTAGAGGAAGAAATCCCCCTGTTTCATAACAGTCTGGTAGCCGATCAGAGAAAAGCTTTCGGCGTCGGGCAGGGCGAGAGGCTCGCGAAAAATGGCGCGACGGGACTTGAAGCTGTTGATGATGATCACAAAGACCGGAAACAGGGCAATCAGCGTGTAGAGGATCAGTGCGCCATGCATCGGGGCGGTATTTAGTGGGTTTGAGCGTGCTTTGTTCATGTCCAAACCCTTACAGCTGATACCGGCGCATCCGGGTCTGGATGCCGAACAAATAGATACACACACCAACAAGGATGATTGCGAACATGGCGCCCGCGATGGCCGATCCCATATGCGGATCACCCAGCTGCAACTGGAAGCCAAAGAAGGTGCGGTACATGAAGGTGCCCAGAATATCGGTTGAGAAATCAGGCCCCGCCAACGCACCCTGAGACACATAGATCAGGTCGAACGCGTTGAAATTTCCAACGAATGTCAGGATTGAAATGATGCCGATCGAAGGCAGGATCAGCGGCAGTTTGATCTTCCAGAAGGCCGAAGCGCCGGTGATGCCATCAATCTCCCCGGCCTCCAGAATCTCTTCGGGGATCGAAAGAAGGGCGGCATAGATCAGCATCATCGGGATGCCGACGAATTGCCAGACCGAGACCAGCGCGAGGGTTGTCAGCGCGTATTCTTCCTTGCCCAGCCAAGGGGCGAAGAGGGACTTCAAGCCAATGGCATCCAGCATCGACGGCGCAATACCCCAGAGTGGCGAAAGGATCAGCTTCCAGGCGAAGCCCACGATCACAAAGCTGAGAATTGTCGGGATGAAGATCGCCGATCGATAGAGCGCGGCAAAGCGCAGGCGGGGATGAGACAGGATCGCGGCCAGGGCGATGCCGATAGGGTTTTGCACCAGCATGTGAATGAGGAAGAACCAGAAATTATTGCCCAGTGCGTTCCAGAATTGCTCGGACCAGAGCGGGTCAAAAAACAGTGTGCGGAAATTCTGCAACCCGACATAGACGCGGGTCTGATCAACCTCGGTGAACAGCGCAAGACGCAGCGTGTTGAACAATGGGAAGATCATTACCGTCGTGTAGACCAGCACCGCAGGTGCAAGGAATACGGCAATGTGCCATCTGATGCGGCGGGTTTGCATGCGGGAACTCCGGAAAAGATGCCGGACGCGACGCAGCGGGCGCGTCCGGAAGTGTCAACCGTCAGGTTTTATTGATGCGGCGCATACCAGCTGGCCAGACCTTCCTGCAGCTTCTGACCTAACGCTTCTGGTGTATCGGCACCCTTGATCGCGGCGACGGATGCGCCCCAGGTCTCGTTTTCAAGGTTCGGTGTGCCACGCGACAGGATCTGGTAGGTCGAGCGGATCGTGCTTTCGCACTCATCTCGCCAGCCAACGATTTCTTTTGCTAGCGGATCTTCCAGTTCCACAGGTGCGCTGGACAGAGGAAAGAAGCCGGGCAGGGCGTTGCCAAAGATGTTGGCAAATTCCGGACTGGCGACCCAAGCCAGGAAGGTACGCGCGGCCTCCTGGTTTTTGCTGGCGGCATTCATACCGATGCCGATATCCGTGTGGTCCGAGATGTAGCAGGTGTCGCCGGCATTCTGTACCGGCGGTTTGAATGCGCCCATTTCGAAATCTGCCTGAGTGTTGAAACCCGCGATTTCCCAGCTGCCCGCTGGATAGATCGCAGCGCGACCCAGAGTAAACAGATTCTGGCTATCCGGATAGGTCTGTGCCTCGTATCCGTCACCCAGGTAAGGACCCCATTTGGCCAGTGTTGCATAGGGCGCAACCCACTGGGGGTCGGTCAGCTTTTGCTCGCCTTTGATCAGCGCCAATCGGCCTTCCTCACCCTTCCAGTAGTTCGGGCCGATGTTATTGTAGCCCATCGTGGCGGCTTCCCATTGGTCGTTGGTGCCCATCGCCATGGGGATATACGTGCCGTCTTCCCTGATCTTGTCCAGCGCGGCAAAAAACTCGTCCTCGGTCGTGGGGACCTCGATACCCAATTCGTTGAACGCGTCCTTGTTGTAAATGAACCCATGGATCACCGAGGCCATCGGAACGCAGAACGTGGCCGCGGCATCGTCGGTCTGCCATGCGGACTTGGCGACATCCGAGAAGTTGCTCATGGCTTCGAGGTCGGACAGGTCGGTCAGGTGACCCGCCTCAAACAGCGCCAGCGACGCGTCGAATGGGCGGCAGGTAATCAAGTCACCCGCTGATCCGGCATCAAGCTTGGAGTTCAGTACGGCGTTGTATTCCGCAGGTGCCGACGGGGCAAAGATCACCTTGATGCCTGGATGCTTTGCCTCGAACGCCGGAATGATCTTTTCCTGCCACAGGGCCAGATCGTCATTCCGCCAGCTTTCGATGGTCAGCGTAGCGTCTTGCGCGTAGGCGCCGCTGGCGACGAGCGCGGTGCCCAGAAAGGCCAGACTTAGAACTTTGCGTGTCATTTGGTTTCTCCCAGGTTGATAGTTTCGTTGTTGTCGTTCAATCGCGCCAACGCGGGGCGAAGGTGGTCGCTTGTCTCAAGCAGCATGGCCCGCGCAGCTTCCAATGACGCGGCGCCCGCGGCCAAAAGGGCGGCGCATTTCAGGTTGCCGTCTGCCTCGGTCAAAGCGGACTCCGCGCGTTCGGGCGTAACGCCAGTCAGGCGACACACAATCCCATTTGCGCGCGCGCGCAGTTTGTCGTTGTCCGCCTTCAGGTTGATCATCATGCCGTCCTGAATGTGGCCGAGTTCCACCGCCATGAGGGTCGAGAGCATGTTCAGCGCAATTTTTTGGGCAGTACCGGCCCCCATGCGGGTGGAACCCGAAACAAGCTCGGGCGGTGTGGGCAACAGGATCGCGTGGTCGGCCAGTTGCAGCAATGTTGATCCGGCATTGTTGGCAATTCCGATGACGGTTGAACCCAGGGTCCGGGCAATCTTGGCCGCGGCGACAGTGTAGGGCGTTGTCCCGCTGGCCGAGACGGCGATGATCGTGTCAACGGGGGAAATGCAGGCCAGTTCCGCCTCCAGCGTGTTTGTGGCATCCTCGGAATCGCCGGGCATTTCAGTGCCTGTGGGCAGTCCGCCCGCCATGTGGATGCGAATTTGTTCAGTCGGGATCGAGAACGTTCCCCCAAGTTCCAGCGCGTCCGACGCCGCCATCAAGCCCGAGGATCCAGCCGCCAGATAGCGCAACACGCCACCAGACCGGATTGTTTTGGCCATGGATTTTGCGCCCGAGCTGATTTGATCAGTCGCGCCTAGAGGTGCCTTGGCTGCCTCGGCCTGTGATTGCCCAAGCAGTGCGGCGACATCGGTCAGGGGTCGGGTGTCCAGTCCGATCGCGTCCTGATGCAGCTGCTCCGTCACTGGTGTGAGCACGTGATTCTCCCTCCCTAGGTTTCTGGCATCATACCTTTTAGATACCATTAGTCTACCATTTTGTTGAAATCGCAAATATCACGCCCATTTCGGCTGCTTTTTTGGGGTTTGGTTATATTTAGGTCTTCTAAATTTTCGAAAGGTATTATAAAGGTCCTTCCATGGCTAATTTCCTGGAAAACATTTGTCTGGCTGTCGATGGCGGTGGAACGCGGTGTCGTATCGCCCTGACTGACGGTGACGAGACGCAGCAGATTGAGGTCGGAGCGGCAAATGTTTCCACCGATTTCGATGCGGCATGCGCCGAGTTGATCCGCGGATTGGATATGCTGGCGGCGCGCGTTGGGATCAGGGTGGGCAAGCTTGCCGAAGCGCCTGCCTATCTGGGGCTGGCCGGGATAACCGGCGATGCATTGGCCAATCGGCTTGTCGCAGCGCTCCCTTTGAAACGAGTTCGTATCGCGGATGACAGGGCGTCGGCGTTGCGCGGGGCGTTGGGTCCGATGGACGGATTTGTCGCCCATTGCGGAACCGGTTCTTTCATAGCGGCGCAGCGCGCTGGCGAAATGCGCTTTGCCGGTGGGTGGGGTCCTGTTCTGGGAGATCAGGCGTCGGCCCAATGGGTCGGGCGGCTGGCATTGTCGAAGGCGCTGGAGCGGGTGGACGGGCTGACGGAACAGTCTGAAATGGTGGAGGACCTGCTGCGGCGGCTCGATGGGGCAGCAGAGGTTGTACGGGTGGCTGCAAGCATGTCGCCAACGGAATTTGGCGAAATGGCTCCGGTCGTGACCGAATTCGCCAAGAAGGGGGACTTGGTTGCCATATCAATCATGCGGGACGCGGCCGAGTATCTGTCTGATCGGATGATAAGAATGGGGTGGGTGCCCGGAATACCGGTTTGCCTGACGGGCGGGATTGGCCCTCATCACGCGCCATATTTGCCTGCAGACATGCAATTGGATCTGGCTGAACCAATTGGCGACCCAATGGCCGGGGCATTGGCGCTGGCACGTGAATTTCAAGAGGAGATCGAAAATGAGCGTTGCTGATTTTCTGCGTCCCGAAGGTTGGCTGGGCCGGACCGCTGGTCCCCGCTATGTGCAACTGCGTCAGCGGCTTGAGCAGGGGATCGAGGACGGTATCCTGCCCCCCAACAGTTCTTTGCCGCCCGAACGCGAAATCGCTGAGCTGACCGATCTGTCTCGTGTCACCGTGAGGAAAGCCATTCAGGAGCTGGTTCGCAAGGGTGCGATCGAACAGCGTCAGGGGTCGGGGTCATTCGTGCGCGAGCCCGTTGCGCGGGTCGAACAGTCCCTGTCACATCTGACGTCCTTTACCGAGGACATGGAGCGGCGCGGTCTCAAAACCACGTCTACCTGGCTGGAACGTGGGATTTTCCTACCCTCGCCGGAAGAGATGATGGCATTGGGTCTGTCGGCGGGTGAGCAGGTTGCCCGTATCCACCGGCTACGCGAAGCGGGCGGCCGCCCCATGGCGTTGGAGCGCGCGGCTTTGCCGCTCGACATTCTGCCCAACCCGACCGAGGTGTCAGGGTCACTCTATGCCGTGCTCGAAGAGTTGGGGCATCGTCCGGTTCGGGCAATTCAGAAGATATCAGCCATCAATCTTGGAGAAACCGAAGCCCAGCTTCTTGACTGCGCGGAAGGCACGGCGGGGTTGCGCATCCAGCGCACGTCATACCTCGAAAGCGGGCGGGTCGCGGAGCTGACCCGATCAATCTATCACGGCGAAGCCTACGATTTCGTGGCCGAGCTGCGCCTGTCAAACTGAAAGGTTCGGACCATGTCCAGCGAAACCACCCAAATGCGCAAGGAAATCAACGAAATCCCCTGCGCCGTGGACCGCTTGCTTAGCAACGATGCGGGCGCCATTGCCAAGGCTGCCGGGGAAATCAGGGCGCGCGATCCGCGCTTTTTGATTTCCGTCGCGCGAGGTTCATCCGATCACGCCTGCAGCTATCTGAAATACGTGTCCGAGTTGCTCTTTGGTCTGCCGATGGCGTCGGTCGGGCCTTCGGTAAAGTCGATCTACGGCGTGGACATGCGCTGTGACGGAGCGTTGTGCATCGCAGTTTCGCAATCCGGGCAGAGCCCGGATATCGTGCAGCTTACGAAGTCGCTGACGGATGGGGGTGCTTATTCCGTCGCCATCACAAACAACACCGGTTCCGCCTTGGCCGAGGTGTCGACCTCCGCCTTGCCCATCCATGCCGGACCTGAACTTAGCGTGGCTGCGACCAAGACATTTGTAACTTCACTGGTTACCGGCATTTGGCTTCTTGCAGAAATCAAACGTGATGAGTCCCTGTTGGCATCGATCCGCAGTCTGCCTGAAGTTTTGGAAGAGGCGATCGCATGCGATTGGAGTCCGATTGTCGAAGCCGTCAGTGGTCAGTCACTGTTTACGCTGGGGCGCGGCACTTCCTGGGCGATATCCAATGAAGCGGCGCTGAAGTTCAAGGAAACTTGTCAAATTCACGCCGAGAGCTATTCCTCGGCCGAAGTGCTGCACGGCCCGGTCTCGATTGTCGATCAGGGTTTTCCGGTGCTCGCCTTCTCATCCGGTGACGCGGCCGAGGCCAATATTGCCGAAGTTGCTGACGCTCTGGCCGCCAAGGGCGCGCAGGTGTTCGCGACGACCGATCGGGTGCAGCAGGCAACACCTTTGCCGCATGTCCGTACGCCCCATTGGATGACGGACCCGGTTACAGCCATTGCATCCTTTTACGGCATGGTCGAAACAGTGGCAACGCAACGCGGGATCAATCCGGATACACCGCGACACCTGAAAAAAGTGACTGAAACGGTATGAGCGCGCAGTCTGTAACCTTCACCGGCGGACCAATCTTTGACGGCAAGACGTTGCGTACCGGATTTGCCGCGCGGTTCAGGGATGGATTGCTTCAGGCGCTGGTTCCCGAAACGGAGATTGCTGCGGATGAGGTGGTCGAAAACCTGTTCGGAGATATCCTGAGCCCCGGCTACGTCGATTTGCAGGTGAATGGGGGCGGTGGTGTCATGTTCAATGACGACCCCTCGGTTCAAACTTTGACGCGCATAGCGTCGGCGCATCGTGCGCTGGGCGCAACCTCGATCCTGCCGACCTTGATCACGGATACGACGGAAAAGACTCGTGCTGCGATCAACGCTGCAATCGATGCTGTCAACGCGGAAGTATCCGGCATCGCTGGACTTCATTTGGAAGGCCCGCACCTGTCCGAGCGCCGCAAAGGGGCGCATGACGCGGCGCTTATCCGACCTATGGAAGAGGCGGATCTGGCCCAGATTCTGATGGCCGCGCAGGTGCTGCCGGCGCTCATGGTCACTCTGGCGCCGGAAAACGTAGCCGTGGAACAGGTAGAGACGCTGGCGCGCGCAGGGGTGATCGTGTCATTGGGTCATACGGATGCGACCTTCGACACTTGCATGGCCTATGCGCAGGCAGGAGCGCGTGGCACGACCCATCTGTTCAACGCCATGAGCCAACTTGGCAGTCGCGAGCCGGGGTTGGTCGGTGCGGCACTGTCCTGTGGCCAGTTGTCAGCAGGCCTGATCGCGGATGCCGTCCATGTTCATCCCGAAACCATGCGCTCGGCCTGGGCAGCGAAACGAGGGCCCGGTCGGATCTTTCTGGTCAGCGACGCAATGGCTGTTGCCGGAACGACCCAAAGTGAATTCCGGCTGGAAGGCCGCCTGATCCGGCGCGAAGGCGGTCGGCTGACCTTGCAGGACGGAACCCTGGCAGGGGCCGATCTTGATCTGACAACTGCAGTCCGGGTTCTGACCGAAGCCGTCGGTGTCCCGCTGGCGGAGGCCCTGGCGGCGGCAACCATTGTCCCGGCCGAGTTCATTTCGAAGCGGGAAAATGATCAGCCGATGAAGTTGTCGCAAATGATCCGGATCGCACCGGACCTGTCAGGTGCAACACCGGTTTTTGCGCACTGAGAACTCAATCGGGTGTAGCTGTGCATCAGTTGAGCGCGGCGTGGAAATCCCCGCTCGCCGCCGCCCGTGGGGTTGTGTAAGAAAGGGAGTAAAGCAGTTTCCGGAACAGCATAAATGCCCCAGACCATCACCGTATTCACAACGATGAAGAATGAAGGCCCCTACATGCTGGAATGGGTGGCCTACCATCGTTCGTTGGGTGTCGACCACTTTGTGATCTTCACGAACGATTGTGAGGACGGAACCGATGACATCGCCCGAAGGCTCGAGGCGATGGGTCTGGTCTCTTTTGTCGACAATGCGGTCGCCGAGGGGGGCAATCCGCAGCACCAGATGCTGAGGCGCGCCCGGCGCCACCTGAAGGTCAAAGAGGCCGACTGGCTGATGTGCATGGACGTGGACGAATTCTGGAATATTCGTTGCGGCGACAATAGCTTTGCGGCGCTGATTGATGCAGTTGAGGGCAAGGCAGGGCAGCCTGTCGATGCAATTTCCTTCGCATGGAAATTGTTCGGTAGCTCCGGCAACATCAGCCTTGAGGACAAGCCGGTGACGCAACTGTTTTCCATGGCTGACCTGGAGTTTCCGCATCACTCAGGGCGTGCCTTTGGTTTAAAAACACTGTTCCGGAACAATGGTAAATTCACCCGCTACGGCCCCCACCGACCGAAAGGTATGGAAGAGGGCAAGGAACACGAAGTCGCCTGGTCCGACGCCGGGGGTAATCTGTTCCCTGCCAAAGACGTTGGGTGGCGGGCCTGGCGTGGATTTGACCATTCTTTTGGCCGTCTTCATCACTATTCCGTGCGGTCGTTGGATGGTTTTCTGATCAAGCGCGATCGGGGGCGAACCAACCACATCAAGGTGGATCAGGGGCAGGCCTACTGGCTGGACATGAATGCCAACAAAGAGGAAGACCGGTCGATCCTACCTGTGGCAGAGCGTGCAGCGCCCTTTTTGGCCGAATTGAAGGCAGACCCTGAACTTGGGCGTCTTCACGCGCAAGCTTGCGAATGGCACCGCAGCAAGGTTTCGGAAATCAAAATGCGTCCGGACTGGGTGGAATTCCGTTCGTGGCTTGCGGATAATCTTGTTTGAGAGCAATGGCAGACGACGACCTTACCAAAGATCAGCTCCAGCCCGAGCACCCCGACCGCAAGACAGGGTACGAACGTATCCTAACGGACCCGGCGCCGCCGTGGTTTGTCGAGCTGTACCCCGGCGGCAACGGATCCGGTTTCCTGCAAAAGCTGGATCGTCACGCGGTCCTGTACCATCAGCGGGACAAGACCCGTCTCGTGGTCAGTTTCGACAACATCGCCAACGTCAACGACCTGTCCTTTGCCCGCGAACCCTGGGGGTGGAAGTTCTTTCGGGACATCGGTTGGTCTCATTTGGGCGTTGTCGCACGAACCAAGGCCTGGTACCGGGACCCGGAAATCATAACTTACCTTCAGGCCAAGGCCGCCGAGGGTTTTTTTGAAGGCTTCGATCAGGTCGTCTTTGCCGGGGCTTCGATGGGAGGCTTTGGTGCGCTTGCCTTTTCGGCGATTGCGCCGGGATCGGTCGTGATCGCCTTCAATCCGCAGACAACACTGGATACGCGGCTGGTTCCCTGGGAAACCCGTTACCGTTTTGGCCAGGTCCAAGACTGGGACTTGCCGCTGAGCGATGCGGCCGAAGCGGTCGGTTCTGCACGCCGGGCGTACGTGTTCTACGATCCCTTTTTTGATCTGGACCGCAAACATGCCGCCCGCTTTGAGGCGCCGAACACGACACTTCTTAAAACCTGGACATCCAACCATTTCGCCGCCCCGATGCTGCGGAAACTCAACCTGCTAAAACCGGTTATGCTGGGCGCGATGCATGGAACGTTGGAAAAAACCGAGTACTACCGGATGATGCGCACCCGGCGTACGTTGCCCATGTATATGCGCGGTCTGGAAGCGGTCGGTGGGGAACGGCATCCGAAGCTTGTTGGTATGGCACGCAAGAGATTTCAGGCGTTGCGCCGTCAGCGAGCGGCCGAAACTGCCGCAAAGCCGCAATGACGGCCAAAGCGGGCGTCTTTATCGGTCAGCGCAAGGACCGGATGGGTGCTCGTCTTCTCATGATGCTCACCTGCATTCGGCTGGCCGAGGATTTTGGAACGGATTACCGGGTGAACTGGTTTCCTCAGGGATCGGATGCGCCGGAACTGGATCACCCGCAGGAGCTGTTCACGAAAGATTGGATGGACCGGCACTTTCTCGACCAGAAAGCGTTCGACGAACTCAGCAAGGACGCCTTGCCGGTGTGGACTTTTCAAAGCGACCCGTCGCCCGATCGGCTGAAGGTTC
This sequence comes from Ruegeria sp. HKCCD6647-2, assembly GCF_057221075.1. NCBI lineage: Bacteria > Pseudomonadati > Pseudomonadota > Alphaproteobacteria > Rhodobacterales > Roseobacteraceae > Ruegeria > Ruegeria sp. HKCCD6647-2. The sequence goes on from NZ_JBWVBD010000001.1 coordinate 608,627, forward strand.
ACCTGGCCGCGGGCCGCTCGGTTCTGGTGGAAGAAGGCTTCGAAGTCCTGGCTTTTGCGTGGGAGGATATCGAGGCCATCCGTCCGCGATACCGCGAGTATATTCATCGGATCGGGTTCACTGACCGGATCAGCGCGATCATGAAGCGGGCCGATGACAAACTTTCGGGGCAGGGGGTGTCCGCCTATCACATCCGGCGCGGCGACATCCTGAACGGGCTGCCCTGGAAACATACGACCTGGCCTGCCAAGATCGAACCCGAAGAGCTGTACGAGGCGCATCTGGCCAAGACCAAGGGGCAGGCGGCGATCATGTTTTCCGATCAGCCAGAGCTGATTGCCCGCTTCCAGCAGCGGTTTCCCGATCTGATGCAAATGTCGGACATCGCCGATCTATCCGGCCTGACCCGTGCGCAGCGGGATTTTCTGGAACTCTATACGATGTCACGTGCCGACCAGGTGGTTGCCCCGTTTATCTCTGCTTTCTCAATGGCCGCCGCGCGCGTTTCCGGCCAGCAGCGCAAAGTGTTTCGCGACGTCCTGACTGAAGATGAGATGCAGGTGGCCAACGGGCGCGTCATTGAACGCGCCTCAAAGGGTCCGGCTGCTTTCTTGAACACGTCCGAGGCGGCTCATGTCTATTCCAAGGCCGTTCAGTACCTCGTTGCGCAGGACCGGTGTCAGGAGGCGTATGATCTGGCGAAACCCATACTGGAGGCAGGCGCGGATAACGCCTTTTTACCGCTGCTTCAGGCACTGAACTGCTTCTATCTGGGTAACTGGCAAGAGAGCGAAGCCCTGGCGCGACAGGGGCTCAAAAACCCGCATCTTTGGCCCGAGGATCACGCGGTGCTCAGCGCCCTGCGCGGGGCAATTCTGGGGGCGCAGAAAAAGCGCTGGGGCGGCACCCTGCAATTCGCAAAAGCGTTCTGGGCCAAACCCTTGCGCCCGGATGTTGTCGTGCTGGGATCACGCATGCTGTATCGTGATCAACTCGCGTACCGTTTGTTTCCGCCTGTGGACTGGGCGCTGCAACGCAGCTTGCGGCAGCGTCGGTTTCCGCCGTTCAACAATCTTTATCTGGTCCAGCAGAAAGTAATCGCGCGCCAGCCCTGCAACTTTGACATGGTCCTGATGGATTGGTCAGAATTGGCGTTGGATCAAAGGGCCAGACGCCTGTTGGGCGACGTCCCCCGGCTGTCGGCGTTGCAGGTCGGGTTGAACAGCGTTTCGGACGTTTCTCAAGAAGACCCTCAGTACAAAAGCTTTGCTTCGGTTCTTCAACTGCGGCTGGGGCAGATTTCCCTGTCCCAAGCCATCGATATTTCCCGACAGGTCGTTGCCGAAAACCCGGAAAGTGCGCTGTATCACAAACGCCTTGCTGAGATGTACGAAGCTGAGGGCGACGCCGGACGCGCACGTCGAACCATGGCCGAAGCGCTGGCCTGCGATCCCGAGAATCCATTTCTGGTTTTTGCAATGGGGCGTCTGCTGGAACGGGTTGGCGCAACCGAACAGGGCGAAAACCAGATTTTGCAGGCAGCAGATATGGATGAAGGCACCGCAGCCATTCAAGGCGCAGCCGGACAGATGCTCCTGCGCCGTGGCAAAAAGGGAAAAGCGCGTGCGTATCTGCGAAAAGCCAATGAGTTTTGCCCGACATTCAAACGCTTTGCCAATCAATTGAAAAGAGCTGAGAATTGACGATCTGCAAGACGCCGAAAAGCACCTGCCTGCTGCGATTGCCGTTGGTTTGCCGGACCAATGTGTTTAATCTGTTCGAAAAATCAGACAAGGCCGTAAGCAAGGCCGGAAATGAGGCATTCTGAAATGGCAGAACAGGATCCCCGATTTGTCAGCGTAACGCCCATGAAGAACGAGGGGCCATTTGTGCTCGAATGGGTGGCGCATAATCAGGCAATAGGTGTCGATCAAATGGTGGTCATGACCAACGATTGCACCGACGGTACGGACGCGCTGCTGCAAAGACTGCACGACCGCGGAATACTAATCCATGTGGACAACAACTCCCCGCGTCGCCGCACCAGCCCTCAGCGACGGGCCTTCCGTACCTTTCTTGCAATGGAGGTTGCCCGCCCGCAGGACTGGGTCATCGTCATCGATGCCGATGAGCAAATCAATGTGAAAACCGGTGACCACACATTGAAGGCGTTGACGGATGCCATTCCGGACGCACGAACGATTTCAATGACCTGGCGGATATTTGGAAACGGCGGAGTCGTTGAATACAAAGACGAGTTCTTGTCTGATCAGTTTCGCCAAGCAGCGGCGGAGCACACTCCCAAACCCCACCAGGCTTGGGGTTTGAAATCCATGTTCAAAAGAGAATACTGGGACATGCTGGGCGTTCATCGCCCTAAACAGCCTACTGTCGAAACTATGGCCGAGTGTCGTTGGTACAATGGGTCGGGGCAATTGATGCCCGAGCGGTATTTCAATGGAAGCTGGCGCTCGGGGCGGGATTCCGTGGGGTATGATCTGGTCCAGGTCAACCACTATGCGCTCAAGTCCTGCGAAAGCTATCTGGTGAAGAAATTGCGTGGGCGATCGAACCATATCGGCAACGAGATGGGGTTGGACTACTGGAACATGATGAACCTGAACCACGTCGAAGAACGTTCGATAGATGGAATATCCGAACAGAAGAAACGCTGTTTCGACAATCTGATGTCCGATCCGGAAACAGCCGAGTTGCATAGTGAATGCTGTAACCTGCATCGTCGGATTGCGAAGGAAGTCCGATCATTGCCGGGCACCGACATACTCTGGACCCAGATGATCGGCGATTGACGAGCGGTTGTTTGGCCAAATCACGCGGCAATGTTGCAGGTTGAAAGAGGGCGGCGAGAACATGCAAAAAACACCAGCTTCCTTGTGGATTGGCAAACGGCTGAGCTTTCTGGATCTTCTGTGTCTGAAGTCTTTTGCCGATGTTGGTCAGCCAGTAACACTCTTTACTTACGACGTGGTGGAAAACCTTCCCGACTACGTCATCCACGCGGATGCGCGCGAAGTGTACGACCCACCCGAAATTCTGCGGCAAAAGGCTGGGCGCAGGCACCTGATCGGTAGCCCGGCGATCCATTCAGATGTTTTTCGAATATTGCTTCTGGCGAAGACGGATCATTTCTGGGTCGATACGGACGCTTATGCTCTCAAACCTTTGCGGCCCGTAGATGGATACCTTTTTGCAAAGGTACGAAACCAGGTCCCCAACGGCGTTTTGTCCTTGCCGAAATCGAGTTCAACGCTGGACTGCCTGAAGAACTTTGTTTCCGAAAAAGGGGCGATTCCACCTTGGTGGAATGAAGAAGAGAAAATGTCGTTCGTAAACTCGGGTTTGCCACTGGATTTCCGGTATATGAAATGGGGAACGTTGGGTCCCCTCGCGTTGGCTCATTTCCTGACACAGACGGGCGAAATCGCGAAATCCGAAAGAGCCGACGTTTTGTACCCGATCCGATCTCGTCAAAAGCAGAGGTTTTTTGAACCCGGCTGGATCGAAATCTCGGATGAAATACAGTCAATTCATCTTTACGCCTCCAGGCTGAGGCAAGTTTTGACTGACGAATTCGACGGAAGGCCACCAGATGGTTCGTTGCTTGCAGAGATGTGCAAGAAGCACGGGATCGAACCGTCAGATGCCTTGGTAACCTAGGGCGCGCACCATCACTCGATGACGTATTCCTGCCTTAGCCGACCGGTCGTTTTGTCGAAGATCAGAATCCGATTGTCGTCGGTCACTACTGCGTACCAATTGGTTCCGATGGTCACAGCCTGAGCCTTTGCGCCATCGGGCAATTCGACTTGCTCGGGCAGGGTTGGGGTGCGGTCCGATAAGCGGATGACAATCAAAGCGAATGTCACTAGAACCCCGCCAATCATCACCGCGGTCAGCAACATGACCATGCGACGCAACAGTCTAAGCTGCGGCGTTTCCTGCGGTTCCAGAGGTTCGGAAGGGTCAGTCATGGGCACTCGCCTGATTGAGTTTCAAATCGCGGCCGCGCCGCCACCCCGCCTTGATAAGGCGCTTTCGCGGGATGTGCCAGACGGTGAGGCCCTGTCGCGGACGCGGCTTGCCCGACTTGTCTCCGATGGCGCTGTCAGCGTCGATGGCGTCGTGGCGACGGACCCGAAAGCGAGGATTGCCGAAGGCGCGCAGGTGGTTATTTCGCTGACCGAAGCCGAAGACAGCCATATCGGGCCTGAAGATATTCCATTGCAGATCGTCTTTGAAGATTCGGATCTGATCGTGGTGAACAAACCGGCAGGTATGGTTGTACACCCGGCGCCCGGGTCGCCCAGCGGGACATTGGTGAACGCACTATTGCACCATTGTGGTGACGATCTGTCCGGTGTGGGCGGGGTCAAACGCCCCGGAATAGTGCATCGCATCGACAAGGATACAAGCGGGCTGCTGGTGGTCGCAAAATCGGACGCGGCTCATCAGGGCCTTGCCGCTCAGTTCGAGGCGCATAGCGTCGAGAGATATTATCGCGCCATCTGTTATGGGGTTCCGGACGCCAACGACCCCCGTTTGCGTGGGATCAAGGGCGTCAGCTTCGAACCGGGCAACATCATGCGCCTGACGACCCAATTGGCGCGGCACAAGACGGATCGGCAGAAACAGGCCGTGTTGTTTCACGGCGGACGCCACGCGGTGACGCGTGCCCGTGTCATGGAGGCATTTGGTTCGCCCGGGGCGCTGGCGCTGATCGAATGTTGGCTCGAAACCGGTCGAACTCATCAGATCCGCGTGCATATGGCGCATGCCGGTCACGGGTTGGTCGGAGATCCTGTTTATGGCGGCAAACGCAAACTGGCCGCCCGTGCGTTTAGCCAGGCTTCGGCCGAAGCGGTTCGGGGCTTTCCGCGGCAAGCGCTACACGCGGCGGTTCTGGGGTTTCAGCATCCCGTGACCGGCGAAATGCTACGGTTCGAATCCCCACTGCCTGATGACATGGTGACGCTGCTGGATGAATTGCGAACGCCGTTGACATAATGTGCAAAGACCTGTGAAATCGGCAATCTAAGCTTTTCTTTAACGGCACTTAATCTCAGACTGTTAATAGATCCTCTTGAATGTATCGGGTCTGGTACCCATATCCCATGTTAAGGGCTTAAACATTTGTCCAAGGGGCAGAAATATATGGCAAATTACTCGAACCTTCCAGCGCCGTCACCCGAGGGTGGGCTGAACCGCTACATGCAGGAAATCCGTAAGTTTCCCCTGCTGGAGCCGGAAGAGGAATATATGCTGGCAAAACGCTGGATCGAAGAACAGGATACTGAGGCTGCGCACAAGATGGTCACCTCGCACCTGCGTCTGGCGGCGAAGATCGCCATGGGCTATCGCGGCTATGGCTTGCCGCAGGCCGAGGTGATTTCCGAGGCCAATGTAGGCCTGATGCAGGCCGTCAAGAAATTCGACCCGGAGAAAGGATTCCGGCTGGCAACCTATGCGATGTGGTGGATTCGCGCCTCGATCCAGGAATATGTCCTGCGGTCGTGGTCGATGGTCAAACTCGGCACAACCTCGGCGCAGAAAAAGCTGTTTTTCAACTTGCGCAAAGCCAAGGCGCGCATCGGCGCGCTGGAAGAGGGCGATCTGCGACCGGAAAACGTGAAGAAGATCGCCGAAGATCTGGGCGTGACCGAAGATGAGGTGGTCAGCATGAACCGCCGGATGTCCGGTGGCGATGCCTCGCTGAATGCAACCGTCGGGTCCGACGGCGAAGGCACGATGCAGTGGCAGGACTGGCTTGAGGATGAAGACGCCGATCAGGCCGGCGATTATGAGGCTCGGGACGAGCTGGAAGCACGTCGTGAGTTGCTGGCGGCTGCTCTGGACGTACTGAATGACCGTGAAAAGGACATCCTGACCCAGCGCCGTCTGATGGATCAGCCGGTAACGCTGGAGGAACTGAGCACGCAGTATAACGTCAGCCGCGAACGTATTCGTCAGATTGAGGTTCGCGCCTTTGAGAAGCTGCAGAAAAAGATGCGCGAGCTTGCCCGCGAAAAAGGAATGCTGGGCAAGGTCTGAGCCTGTTGACTAAACCTGACGGAAGCCGGTCCAATTCTCGATTGGGCCGGTTTTTTTGCAATCGCGCGATGCCTTGGGTCATGACAGGATGGTTCAGTGTTGTTAGAAGTCCCGGGTTGCGTTTGCGCTAACGAAGGCGGCGTCACGGGCTATGGGAGGGGCGTTCATGCAAAAACCGGTTCAATGGGGTGTTCTTGGAGCTTCGAAATTCGCTCGCCAGTACATGACGCCTGCGATACATGGGGCCAATGGGGCTCGGTTCGCGGGGTTGGCCACTTCTGATTCCAAAAAAGCTGAACCTTTCCTGAGCTTTTGCCCAGATCTCTCGGTCTATGACAGCTATGGTGCCCTTCTGTCAGATCCCGCGATCGAGGCTGTCTATATTCCGTTACCAAATCACCTGCATGTCGAATGGAGCATGAAGGCCTTGGAGGCGGGCAAGCATGTGCTTTGTGAAAAGCCCATGACAATGCGGGCTGAAGAGTTTGATCAGCTGATCGCCAAACGGGATGAAACAGGGTTGCTGGCGGCCGAGGCCTATATGATCGTTCATCATCCGCAGTGGCAGCTTGCGCGCAAACTGATCTCGGATGGTGCAATCGGGCGTCTGGTACATGTCACCGGTGCTTTCAGCTTTGACAATCGCACCGAAACGCAGAATATCCGCAATCGCGCCGAAACTGGCGGCGGTGGGCTGCGGGACATCGGCGTTTACGTGATCGGTGGCGCGCGGTTTGCAACGGGGCAGGAACCGGAAACCGTGCAATCCGCGATCCGCTGGGATAACGGCATCGACACCTTCACCGAGATACGCGCCCAGTTCCCAGATTTTACCTATTCCGCCTATGTCTCAATCCGCATGCACCCGCATCAGGAAATGGTGTTTCACGGCGAAAAGGGCGTTATTCGCCTAACGGCCCCCTTCAACGCGCGCGTATTCGGGGAAGCAAGGGTGGAACTGCATCGTCCTGGCCTTGAAGTGCAGGTCACACGCTTTCCAGGAGACGATCATTACAAATTGCAGGTCGAGGCGTTTTGCGGGGCGGCCCGAAACGGAGAGGACTATCTGTGCCCGCTGGAATTCTCGCGTGGTACGCAGGTCGCGATCGACCAGGTTTTTGACGGCGCCGTGGCACTTTAAAGCGTCTGCTTGCCAACATTGCCCCGGCGCGTCTAACCTGTTCCTCACCCAATCAGGAGAGGACCCATGGCCGGTGGCTGGGCGCGCGACGGCGCGGTGAGCGAACAGATCGAGGCATCCATTTCGGACGAACTGGCACGGATGCAGGCGCAGAAACGTCCTGTCGGCGAAAGCCTGACCCATTGTGCCGAATGTGAAGAGCCGATTCCTGAAAAGCGCCGTCTGGCTTTGCCCGGTGTTAAGTTGTGCCTGGATTGCCAACAGGAACGAGACGGTGCGTTCAAGGCGCGCACCGGGATCAACCGGCGCGGCTCCAAGGACAGTCAGCTGAAATAAGACAGGTCAGGAGCGCCCCGTGCAGGATGAACCGGCAAAAGGCCACACCTGGTTGCAAAATGGTCTGCTGCTTGGGTTTCTGGCCGCTTTTCTATGGGGCACGCATAGCGTCATCGTTCGATACCTGACCAGCGATCTGGGTGGGTTGCAGATCGCCGTGACACGCCTGTTTATCGCGGCACTGGCCATCTATGGAATGCTTCGGGTGATGAAGGCCCCGGTCTTGATCCGGTTCGGTGACCGGAACTTTCGCTTGGCCGTTCTGGCGACAGTCGTGAATTATATCCTTTTTCACATCGGGCTTGAGCACACAGGCGCCGCCAACGCCATGGTGCTGGAAAACACGGCTCCGTTCTTTGTGTTGGTATTTCTCTATTTCTTTGCCGACACATCTGTTGGGCGTACGGATGTGCTCGCCACGGCCTTGGCGATCTTCGGCGTATTCCTGACGGTTTATCGGGATTTTCAGGGCGGCGGAGAGCCGTTGTTTGGCGATCTGATGGAAATCGGGGCGGGCCTCAGCTGGGCGGTGTTCCTTATTTCTAGCAGCCGGGCCATGCGGTCATCTCAGTCAACTCCTGAGCGCTTGAATTTCTTGTTTGGCATATTCCTGTGCTCCGGCGTGCTTCTGGTGCCCTTGGCGTTATTTTCGCTGCAAGTTCCCAGCGCCAATGATGTGCTCTTCCTGATCCTGCTTGGAATCCTGCCAACCGCGCTGGCCTATTACCTGTGGTATGAGGCCGCCGCACGGGTTTCCACGCTGACGGCAACGTTGTTGTTTGCCGCGTCGGTCGTATTCACCTTCGTCAACTCTGCCGTGTTTCTGGGTGCGACCATCACTCCGCTTGCAATTCTGGGTGCCATTCTGATCGTGTCCGCCATTTTCCTGACTTCTATGAAAAAGTCAGAAGAAAACTAGCGCGGCGACATGGCTGAGTGTCAAAACTGCCGCTCCACGTCAGATCAATCGAACCCAATTCAATTGGTAAAACGGACCCGGCGGGGTCATCAGGCAGAGGCACAAAACCTTGTGGAATTGTTTGCATTTAGCCGAAAAGTTAGGCAATTATATTCCGATTTAAGAATTTGTTAAACATTACAGTTACTTAAAATTTGATCTGGCTCAAATTGAGATCGATTTTTTTTCGCTACCTGTGAGTCTCTGACTGCCCCAGGAAAGCCGATGTTTGATTTCAGCCACGATACCCAGAACGCAGTGCCACTGTTGGATCAGCTGTCTCCCTCTGTCCGTAAATGCCTTTTGTCCCGGTCGAAGAAACGCAGTTTCGAGCGGGGGCAAACCATCTGCCTGCAAGATGAACCATGCGAGTCGCTGAAGATCGTACTGCGTGGGTGGGTCAAGCTGTTCCGGGTCACGCCTTCCGGCCACGAGGCGCTGTTAGCGGTGTTGTCGGAGGGGCAGAGTTTTGATGAAGTTTCGGCATTGCGAGGTGGAAACACGAAGTCATATGCCGAGGCCGTTTCGGATTGTCAGATATTGTTCATTGATTTGTCTGCTGTTTGCTCCTGCAACGGAGCTGACCGTGAGATCGCGTCGGCGATCCTTTCTGCGGCTGCCCATCACCTTGATGATATGATGCATCAGGTCGAAGAACTGAAGGTTTTGACGGGTATCGAACGGCTGTGCAGTTTCCTGATCCGGCTGATCGACAAACAGGGCGGAGGCACAAGCGTACAGTTGCCTTTTGACAAGGTAATTCTTGCCTCGAACCTCGGCATGAAACCCGAAAGTCTGTCACGCGCGTTTTCCAAGCTCAGACAGCATGGCGTAACATGCGAGCAAAAATGCGTCGTCGTCCGGGACGTCGAACGTCTACGAGAAATGGTGGAATGAAAAAAGCGCCCCAAGATCCGGGGCGCTTTGACCTTTTATTCCCGAATTCCAGGCGGTCAGGATTCCATCGCTTCCAATTCGTCAATGAAACCTGAGATCATCGACAGGCCCTTGTCCCAGAATTTTGGATCGCTGGCGTCCAGACCAAACGGTGCCAGCAGTTCGGAATGGTGTTTTGACCCGCCGGCACGCAGCATTTCGAAATACTTGTCCTCGAAGCCTTCTGCGCCGCTTTCGTAGACTGAATAGAGCGCGTTCACGAGGCCATCGCCGAAAGCATAGGCATAGACATAAAAAGGTGAATGAACAAAGTGGGGGATGTAAGCCCAGAATGTCTCATACCCATCCATGAATTCGAACGCCGGGCCAAGGCTTTCGGCCTGAACGCTCATCCACAGGGCGTTGATGTCATCCGGGGTCAGTTCGCCCTCGCGCCGGGCGGCATGCAGTTTGCATTCGAAATCGTAAAACGCGATCTGGCGCACGACCGTGTTGATCATGTCTTCGACTTTTCCGGCCAACAGAACCTTACGCTGCTCAGGTGTTTCAGCCTGATCCAACATTTTGCGGAAGGTCAGCATCTCACCGAAAACTGAGGCCGTTTCAGCCAGCGTCAGAGGCGTCGACGACAGCATCTCGCCCTGATCGGCAGCCAGTACCTGATGCACGCCGTGCCCCAACTCGTGCGCCAATGTCATGACGTCGCGCGGCTTGCCCAAATAGTTTAGCATCACATAGGGGTGCACCTCGGTCACGGTCGGGTGCGCAAAGGCACCGGGTGCTTTGCCCGGTTTCACGGCTGCATCGATCCAGCCCTTTGAAAAGAAGGGCGTCGCAATTTCACCCATACGAGGATCGAAGGCGTTGTAGGCGTCCATCACCGTTTTCTCGGCCTCGGCCCAGTTCACGATGCGTGTGTCTTCCATCGGCAAGGGCGCGTTGCGGTCCCAGACCTGCATGACGTCCAGACCCAGCCATTTTCGCTTGAGCTCATAATACCGGTGGCTGAGCTTGGGGTAGGCGGCGACCACGGCCTCGCGCAGGGCCTCGACCACTTCGGGTTCGACATCATTCGACAGGTGTCGTCCCGTTTGCGCGGTCGGCATATTGCGCCAGCGGTCGATGATCTCTTTTTCCTTGGACTGCGTGTTGTGAACCCGAGCAAATGTTTTGATGTTGTCCTGAAACACCGACGCAAGTTCCCGCGCCGCGGCTTCGCGCTTGGCGCGGTCCTGTTCTGTCAGCAGGTTCAGCGTGCCTTCGATATTCAGGTCTTCGCCATCAACCGTAAATGTCAGCCCGGCGATGGTTTCGTCAAACAGGCGCTCCCAGGCGTCACCCACGACACCCAGGTCGTGCAGGAATTTTTCAAGCTCGTCAGACAGCTGGTAGGGTTTCATCGCGCGGATGCGACGAAAAACAGGTTCGTATCGGGCCAGCGCTGGGTTGGCGTCAAAGAGTGCCTTAAGGGCGTCGTCTTCGATGCGGTTGATTTCAAGGGTGAAAAACACCAGCGGGGTCGTGAAAACGGTAATCTTTTCCTGCATGTCGGACAGGAACTTCGCGCGATCGGCGTCCGTGGTCAGCTGATAATACCGCAGCCCGGCAAAAGACATGATGCGGCCTGCGATGGTGTTGATTTTCTCGTTGCGGTGCACACAGGTCAGCAGGCCTTCGGCATCCAATTCGGCGAGTTTGCCTTCGTAGTCCTCAGCGAATGAAGCGCATTCCTTTTCGAGCCAGCCCAGGTCACGGGCCAGCTCCGGCGCGTCTTCTGACTTGTAGAGATCGGTCAGATCCCATTCCGGCAGCTCGCCCAGGTTGTCGGTACCTCCGACTGCATTTGCATCACGGACGGGAAAGGGAAGGTCGCGCATGGAACACCTCAAATAGAATTGTTTGCCAACATCTAGGCGTGCGACAAGCGGATCACAAGACGACTGATATGCCCGTGCCCTTGCAGATCACCCGCCCGAATAGACCGGCTCGCAAGGCCGATCCGTGCGCGCCGCCAGGAAATGGACGGCGAGTTGTTCAAAGACGGGCCCGCGCACTTCGGGGCCTTCCATAAGCACCTCATGCTCGCCGTCCGGAATCTCGACCAATTTTCCTTTTGGCCAGTTTGCCATCCGCGCACGGATCGCCTTGCGGTCAACAATTTGTTCGTGACTGCCCAGAAAAGTCAGGCAGGGAATATCTGGCGCCGGTTGATCCATCAGCCAGGCGCATTCGTCCAATGCTTCTCGTAGCCAGATGGTTGATGGTGCGCCCAAGGCGAGTTCCGGGTGTGCCGCAAGTTGATCCTGCATCATCTTGTACATCACAGGATCGCGGGTCAGCACATTGCCATCAAAGGGTTGCGAAGCAACATAGCTTTGCAACGATGTCGTCGGCGGTGTCTTCTCGCCAAGACCGACTCTTGGCCCCCAATATGCAGTCAGTCGGCTGAGAGGTCGCATAAGCGGTGTGAAGAATATTCCCCACATCGGTCCAGTAAAAGCGCATGCCGCGAAAGAGTCGCTTTCCAGGACCGCCCGCAAACCAATCGCGCCGCCCATAGAATGACCAACGATATACCAAGGTTTTGGCAGTTCAAGTTTCGCCGCCGATTCCAGTACCGCACGCAGGTCATGCTGGTAATCCGTAAACTTTTCGACATGCCCCACACGCGGGTCTTCCAGCAATCTGTCGGCCAGACCCTGGCCGCGCCAATCCACTGCCAGCGCCGCAAAGCCGCGGTTTACGAATTCGGTTGCGGCATCGCCGTATTTTTCGATGTATTCCGTACGGCCGGGAAACAGCATTACGGTGCCAAGCGCATCACCTTGTGGGCGCCAGTGGCCGACGCGAATGCGAATACTGTCTTCGGTTTTCAGCCAATGGGCCACACCACCGGCAGGTCCGCCGGCCACGTCTTCAAAGAAAGGGGCCGGCGATAATTTCATCAGGCCAGCACCGAGGCAAGTTTCATGGCGATTCCCATGTCTCCGTCAACGCTCAGCTTTCCGGACATGAAAGCACCGGTGGGGTTCAGGTCACCGCTGAGGATCTGTTCGAATGTATCAGCATCTGCACTGAGAGTAACGTCCGCTTCTTCGTCGCTGACCCGTGCGCCGTCAGCATCCAGGATAATTGCGCCCAGATCGGCGATTGCAAATTTTGCCGAAGCGTCAAAAGCGCCGCCTGCCAGTTTTTCGTTCAGCGCGGCCGCAGCTTTCTCAAGAATGTCGCTCATGCTTTTCCTCGTTTTGTTTGTGCGCCGTGAATGGACATCCCCGGTCGCAACGCTACACTGAACGTTGTTATGAGCATTGCAAGCATCAAACTCAAAGGTATCGTGGCGGCAACGACTCTCCTAGTCACGATTTCCACCAGTTGCATTGCGCAACAGGCTGATTCTCGGGATGAGGCGGCATTGCTGCAACAACTGGCGCAGGCCACGCCGGAACTTGCGATCGGGATTGATCGCCAACTGAAAGCACTTTGGTCGCAATCAGGATCAGCTTCGGCCGATCTCTTGCTTGAGCGTGGGCGCGAGGCGCTGGATGACGGTGACATTGACGCTGCAATTGAACACCTGACGGCGCTGACGGACCACGCGCCCGAATTTGCCGAGGGGTGGCATGTCAGAGCGTCCGCATTTTTTGGCTTGGACCGGTTCGGTATGGCGGCAGCTGATCTGGAGCATGCATTGACGCTGAACCCCAATCATTACGAGGCCATCTACGGGCTCGGTCTGATATTCGAGATTGTTGGTAAGCCTGAACAAGCTTACGACGCCTATTCCCGAGCGCTGGCTATACATCCCCATCACGAAGAAGTAACCAATGCCGTGAATCGGCTGAAGCCTCAGATCGAAGGCAAGGCTCTGTAAGGCTCAGGGCAGGGGGCAAAGGTGAACGGGTCGTCCCGAATTGTGGCCGTTCTTGGTCCGACTAACACAGGTAAAACCCATTACGCGATCGAGCGGATGCTGGGGCACCGAACTGGTGTCATCGGCTTGCCGCTACGTCTGCTGGCGCGCGAGATCTACGACAAGATAGTCGCGATCCGTGGACCTTCGGTCGTCGCGCTGGTGACGGGAGAAGAGCGGATCGTGCCGCCGCGCACCCAGTATTGGGTCTGCACGGTCGAGGCGATGCCGGAAGAGATGGGCGCGGATTTCGTGGCAATTGACGAAATCCAGCTCTGTACCGACCCCGAGCGCGGCCATGTGTTCACGGATCGGCTGTTGCGGGCGCGCGGCACCAGCGAGACGCTGTTTCTCGGCTCTGACACCATGCGCGGCCCCATCTCGGCCCTTGTACCCGAGGCGCAGTTCGTCCGGCGCGAGCGGATGTCGCAACTGGTCTATTCCGGTTCCAAAAAGATCAGCCGCATGCCCCCGCGCAGTGCCATCGTCGGGTTTTCGGTCGAAAACGTCTATGCCATCGCTGAACTGTTACGCCGTCAAAAGGGCGGAGCAGCGGTGGTTATGGGCGCGCTCAGCCCGCGCACGCGGAACGCACAGGTGGATCTGTATCAGAATGGCGAAGTCGATTTTCTGGTCGCCACTGATGCCATCGGGATGGGTCTGAACCTGGATGTAAACCATGTGGCGTTTTCAGCCCTGACCAAGTTCGATGGCCGCCGGATGCGCCCATTGGCGCCAAACGAACTCGCCCAGATCGCCGGCCGTGCCGGGCGCGGGATGTCGGACGGCACATTTGGAGTGACCGGTGAGGCCCCTCCGCTGGACGACGGTGTCGCGCAAGCGATCATGGACAGCCGGTTTATGCCGATGAAAAAGCTGAACTGGCGGAATGCCGCCTTGCGGTTCGGCTCGATTGACGCCCTGATCGACTCGCTCGAAGTCAGCCCGAACAGCGAAAACCTGACCAAGGCGCGGCCCGCTGACGATCTGAACGTGCTGAAATCGCTCTCGCAAGTTGCTGACATCGCGGCGCGTGCCAGCGACGGACAATCGATCCGTTTGCTGTGGGACGTGTGCCGAATCCCCGATTTTCGCGGTATCAGCCATGCAGAACACGCAAGCTTGCTTGAGGTGATCTATGGTCACCTGCATGAACGCGGTGCGATCCCGGACGACTTCATGGCGCGACAAATTCGCCGAATTGACCGGACGGATGGGGATATAGATGCGCTTTCCAAAAGGTTGGCATATATTCGCACCTGGACATATGTTGCGCAGCGAAATGGCTGGGTGCGCGACGAATCACATTGGCGCGCCGAAACCCGCGCTGTAGAAGACAGAGTGTCGGACGCGTTGCACGATCGTCTGACTCAGAGATTTGTGGACCGGCGCACATCGGTTTTGCTGCGCCGGCTCAAACAGAAGGAGGCCCTTTTGGCCGAAGTAAATGACAAGGGTGAAGTGACCGTCGAAGGCGAATTCGTCGGTCGTCTTGAAGGGTTCCGGTTTATCCCGGACAAAAGCGCGCAAGGAACCGAGGCGAAAGCTTTGAAATCGGCCTCCCTGCAAGCACTCGCGCCGCAATTCCATCTGCGCGCCGATCGCTTCTACAATGCACCCGATACCGAAATTGATTTTACCGATCAGGGCGGCCTGATGTGGGGCGAATATGCCGTTGGCAAACTGGTTGCAGGGGCAGAGCCGCTCAAGCCGGTGGTCGAGGTTTTTGTCGATGAGGCCGCAGGGCCGGACGTTGAACAGAAAGTGCAGCGTCGCTTGCAGCACTTCATCGACCGCAAGGTCGCCGCTCTGTTCGAGCCGCTGCTGAACCTGTCGCGGGACGAGGAACTGTCCGGCCTGGCCAAGGGCTTTGCCTTCCGTATGGTCGAAGCGCTGGGCGTGCTGCCACGAGCCGGCGTCGCGCAGGAAGTCAAAGATCTGGATCAGGACGCCCGCGGCGCACTGCGCAAGCATGGCATTCGGTTCGGCCAGTTCACGATCTTTATGCCGCTGCTGTTGAAGCCCGCCCCGACGCGTCTGCGTCTGGTTCTCTGGGCACTTGCGGGTGGTTTGCAGGAGTTCCCGGAAGCACCTCCTCCGGGTCTGGTCACTGTGCCGGTCGCCAAGGATGCGCCCGAAGGTTACGACACCATGTGTGGATATCGCGATGCGGGCGAACGCTCGATCCGGATTGACATGCTGGAACGCCTGGCCGACATGCTGCGCGCAGAAGACAGCCGGGGCGGCTTTGAGGCCAAACCCGACATGCTGTCGATCACTGGCATGACACTGGAACAGTTCGCCGATCTGATGCAGGGCTTGGGCTACAAGGCCGAGCGGGGCGAGCGTGAAAAGGTCAAGGCGACACCGGTCGAGGCTGAAAAGCCTGCGACTGAAGCGCCCGAACAGCCTGCTGCCGAAGCAGCGCCAGCGCCCGAAGTCGCAACGGAAGAGGTCGCCACTCCCGCCGAGGCGGCAGCCGAGGTCACCGACGGCACCGAGGCGGCGGCCGAGGCTCTCGCAACGGATGAGCCGGAGGTCGAGGTTTTCTATACCTTTACTTGGGGACGTCAGCGTCAGGCCAACCGTGGGCCACGCCGTGAACAGCGGCAAGGTCAGGGTAAGGGCAAACCGCGTGGTAAAGCTCAGGATGGTCGCAGCAAACCTCATGGCAAGAAGGGGGGCAAGCCTCAGGGCACCAAGACCTTCTCGTCGCGACCCCCGAAAAAGGAAAAGGCCATTGATCCTGATAACCCATTTGCAGCCGCGCTTATGGGCCTGAAGGACGGTAACTGACCTGCGATGGCCGAGGCCAAGCTGCGGATCGACAAATGGTTGTGGCAGGCGCGGTTCTTCAAGACCCGCAGCCTGGCCGCCAGACAGGTCAGTGGCGGCCACGTGCGGGTCAACGGAAACCGAATCCAGAAACCGGCGCTGGCGGTCTCTCCCGGAGATGTCCTGACATTCTCTCAGGGGCGGGTGGTACGTGTTGTCCGCATCGAAGCCCTTGGCGAGCGGCGGGGGCCGGCGCCCGAGGCGCAAACGCTTTACACGGATTTGACCGAAAAGCGGGACGCATCGCCACAAAACCCGGGTTTTGAAGGAAAAGGTCGCCCGACCAAGAAAGATCGGCGCGCGCTTGATCTTTCTCGCACCCCAAAGGAGTGATCTTCTCTTGAAGAGGCGGGCAGACTGAATTAGCTAGTCGCCCAAGCCGAAAACAGGAATTGACCCATGACCTATGTTGTCACCGAAAACTGCATCGCCTGCAAATACACGGACTGTGTCGAAGTTTGCCCGGTGGACTGTTTCTATGAAGGCGAGAACGCGCTGGTCATCCATCCTGACGAGTGCATCGATTGCGGTGTCTGCGAGCCCGAATGCCCGGCTGATGCCATCCGCCCGGATACCGAGCCGGGGATGGAGGAATGGGTCGAATTCAATCGGAAATACTCCGAACAATGGCCAGTGATCGTGACCAAAAAGGATCCGCTGCCGGAAGCCGAGGAACGCGACGGCGAAGAAGGCAAGATGGAGAAGTATTTCTCGGAAGCACCCGGCGAAGGTGGCTGAGCGATTCGCCGCTCATTGTGTGGGCCAATTGATGCCGGAGGGGCGCGCAAGCGCTTGATAATACTGCGTTTCAAGCGCCCAATCGGTTGGTGGCCTTTTGGGTGTCGCAATTTTGTGATATAATTCCTACCTGAATGATGACTGAGACTGGGATGCGCTCCGTAAGTATGCTCACTTTGGAGTTCTAATTTTGTGACATGATAGCCGAGTGGCGGCGCCCAGGGAGGCTCTGCCTTGGGCTATTTTTGTCTGCATCACAGTCTGTAACCAAGGATGAATGTGAATGTCGAAGTCAAAAAAGCTTGAGTTTCGCCCGAACGATTACGTTGTCTACCCTGCTCACGGCGTGGGCCAGATCATTTCGATCGAAGAGCAGGAAGTGGCGGGATTTTCGCTCGAGCTGTTCGTCATTTCTTTTGAAAAAGACAAGATGACTCTGCGCGTACCGACCAACAAGGTAACTGAATCCGGTCTGCGCTCGCTCAGTTCGCCAGACGTGATCAGCCAGGCGATGAAAACGCTGAAAGGCAAGGCCAAGGTCAAGAGGGCCATGTGGTCGCGCCGGGCGCAGGAATACGAGCAAAAGATCAATTCGGGCGACCTGATTTCGATTGCGGAAGTTGTACGCGACCTGCACCGCACCGATGACCAGCGTGAGCAAAGCTACTCCGAGCGTCAGTTGTACGAGGCGGCACTGGAACGTCTGACCCGCGAAGTTGCCGCTGTTTCCGGCGCGGATGAGATTTCGGCTGCAAAGCAGGTGGATGAGGTTCTGACGTCCCGCGCCGCCTGACCGCAGCTGGTTGCAAATTCGGGCCGCTCCCGTTTGGGGGCGGCTTTTTCGTGCCTGCTCGCTTGGTGAAATCTGCATTTGACGCTAATTTTCGTGCGTGCAGAGGTGGATAGATGGTCAGACTGAAGCAACTCGTCAAGTTTCTGTATATTGGGCATGACCCGGTCTCGGTCTGGTTTCGCTATGGCCTGATCCTGTTCGACGCGGTATCGATCATTTTTTTCGTGTCTACGGCAAACATTCCGCACGGACCGGGTCTTACGGCGGCCAGCTGGGGCGTGGGCCTCGTAATTCTGCTGGATTTTCTGGCACGCCTCTGGATCGCTAAAGATCGTTGGAAGCTTCTCAGAAAGATCTATACGCTTGCCGATATCGTTGTGATTACCTCGATAGTCCTCGACCCGTTTCTGACAGGTAACCTGGCGTTTCTGCGGATATTGCGGGCATTGCGGCTGATCCACTCGTATCACCTGTTGCGGGACTTGCGGCGCGACAGCCCCTTTTTCCGCACGCATGAAGATGCAGTTATCGCGGCCATAAACCTTCTGGTCTTTGTCTTTGCCACATCGACGGCTGTATTGGTTTTCTTCATCCCGGACACCAGCCAGACCCCTTATATCGACGCGCTGTATTTCACTATGGCAACGTTGACGACAACAGGGTTCGGTGACATCACCCTGCCGACCCCGGTCGGTAAGATGTTTTCCGTATTCATTATGGTGGTCGGCGTCGCGCTGTTTGTACGTCTGGCGCAAGCGATATTCATGCCTCAGAAAGTAAGGCACAAATGCCCCAGCTGCGGGCTGTATCGGCACGACCCGGATGCTGTGCACTGCAAGCATTGTGGCGGGACCCTGCGGATCGAAACCGGCGGGGTCGTCTAGATCATCGCGGACAGCGTCAGAAGAAAGGCAATCTCGGAAATGACCTGAGTGGCACCGAGAATATCACCGGTTTGCCCGCCGATTTTGGCCCTGACCAGAATGGCGACCACCGTGGCGGCAACACAAGCCCACACCAATGCGGGCAGGGCCGCCCAGCCAAGCAACAGGACGCAAAGGACAATGGCCAGCCCCAGGCCTGCGGCGACTGCCACACGCGGCGGGATGCCAACTGAATGGCTCAAGCCTGCCTGACGGGCATTCGGCAGCATTCGCATAACCACCGGCATCAACGATCGCGAAAAGAGGCAGGCCGCGAGAATGCCCGCAATCATCCCGCTTTCAAGCAGCACGGCGAGAGCGAATATCCGCAGCAATTGCGATAGGATCAGGGCAAGGACGCCATAGGTGCCGATATGGCTGTCTTTCATGATCTCCAGCCGGCGTTCGGTAGAAAACCCGCCCCACAGCCCGTCAGCGGTATCCGCCAAGCCGTCTTCGTGCATCGCCCCTGTAGTTGCGATCAGAACAGTGACGACCAATGTGGCAACGACCAGGTTCGGCAAACCTGCCGTCAACCCGACCCAGCCCACAGCGCAAGCCAGAAGACCAACGGCAAGCCCCGCCACCGGGAATGCCCATGCCGCCCGGGCCTGTCTGGCAAACACCCGTTCTGGCAGGCGAGGAAGCGGCAAGCGGGTCAGTAAGACCAAAACCAGGGGTATATCCCACCATGAAAACGGGGTGGTGTCGTTTTTGTGCACTCCCAGGCCTTTCTCGGTCTTGTTGCTTTGGCAGCATTGGTTAAACACGCAGGACCACTCTGATGCAACGAGGCTTTGAATGCTGCCCGAACTCAAAGATCTGAAAAGTTTCCGAAATGCTCTGACATCCGCGCCCGATACCAATCAGGAGGCACATCGTGCCGCGGAAGAGCGCAATGGCCAGTTGACCAAGCCTCCGGGTGCGTTGGGGCGTCTTGAAGACCTTGCGATCTGGTATGCGGGTTGGCGCGGGGACGCCCGGCCGCAGATCACTGCGCCGCAAGTGATCGTGTTTGCCGGCAATCATGGTGTCACTGCGCAGGGCGTTTCGGCATTTCCACCGGAAGTGACCGTGCAGATGGTGATGAATTTTCAGCACGGCGGGGCTGCGATCAATCAACTCGCCAAGTCTGCAGGTGCAAAAATGGACGTGCACGCGCTGGATCTGGAGCGCCCGACGGCTGATTTCACACAAGCCCCGGCACTGAGCGAGGACGAATTGCTTTCGGCTCTGCGCACGGGTTGGAACGCGGTTGACCCGCAGGCCGATTTGCTGGTGGTTGGTGAAATGGGGATCGGCAATACGACCCCAGCCGCCGCTATCGCATGTGCCCTCTTTGGTGGCGATGCCGCCGACTGGACGGGTCGGGGAACGGGGGTCGACGATGCCGGGCTCGCCAACAAGACCCGGGTCGTAGCCGAGGGCGTGGCGCTGCACGGACAAACTGACGACGGGTTGGATATTCTGCGATGTCTTGGCGGGCGAGAGATCGCGGCCATGGCGGGGGCCATCGCGGCTGCGCGCGTATTGCGGATTCCGGTCATTCTGGATGGTTTCATCTGTTCGGCTGCCGCAGCCTGCTTGGCGCGCGTTTCAGAATCCGCGCTGGATCACGCGGTCGCCGGTCATCAAAGCGCCGAGGGGGCGCATTCCGCTTTGCTTGACAAACTGGGAAAAGAGCCTCTGCTGAGCCTAGGTCTGCGACTCGGCGAGGGCTCGGGCGGCGCGCTGGCAATAAACATCCTGAAAAGCGCAGTGGCCTGCCACTCGGGCATGGCCACCTTTGCCGAGGCCGGCGTCTCGGACGGTTAACCTGCAAGCCTGACCGGAGCTGTGCCCCTGTCAGGCCGATTTCTTGGCGTGTTCTTCAGCCATTTCGAGCAGGGCGGTTTCCAGGTCTTTCTCCAGCTGCTGCGCCCGCTCGATGTACTTCTTGTTTTCGGCGGTGGGCATGCCGGGAATCCACAGCTCGGCCAGTTCGCGGACCGACATCCGGTCATGATGATAGAATGTCTGCTCAGCCTGCGCGGCCTCGTATTCACTAAGGCCGATGTTTTCCAGCACGTAACGACCGGCGCGCAATGAGCCATCGAACATCTCGCGGACAATATCGTCGGCCCCGGCCTGATACAGCTCGTATACGTGGGTGCGATCTTTCGCTCGGGCAACGATATGCAGATCCGGTCGCTGGCGTCGGGCGTAGCCAACCAGACGGGTCACCTGCTTGTGGTCGTCCATTGCAGCGACCAGAACCGAGGCTTTCTCGATTCCAGCGGCGCGCAAAAGTTCGGGCCGGGTCGGGTCGCCCAGAAATCCTTTGACGCCAAACCGCCGCATGAGCTGGATCGTTTCGATGTCGTGATCCAGCACAACGGTCTTGAAACCGCTTGCCTGTACCAGCCTGTTGACGATCTGCCCAAACCGGCCGATTCCGGCGATGATGACGGGGCCCTTCTCGTCTATCTCGTCCGGCTCGATCTTTGGGCTGCTATCGCCGATGCGGCGGCTCAGGGCATCGAAAATAATGAACAGAAGCGGAGTGATCAGCATTGTCAGTGCGATGATCATCAACAGCTTTTGCGACAAGTCCGGGGGGATGACGTTCTGCTGCGTTGAAAACGCCAGCAGGACAAATCCGAATTCACCGGCCTGCGCCAGGCCAAGCGTGAACAGCCAGTGATCGCGCCCGCGCAGTTTGAACGCCCGCCCGACGATGAACAGGATAATACCCTTGGCCATAATGACCAGCAAAGCCAGGCCGATCAGATCCAGCGGATCGGCGAAGAAATAGCCGACATCGATACCGGCCCCGACAGTGATGAAAAACAGACCCAGCAACAGACCTTTGAATGGCTCCAGATCGCTCTCCATCTCATGTCGGAATTCCGAGCTGGCCAGAACAACTCCAGCGAGGAACGCGCCCAGAGCAGGGGACAGGCCCACCAGAGTCATCAGAAAGGAAATCCCGACAACGATCATCAGCGCCAGCGCGGTATACATCTCGCGCAGGTGCGTGGAATGGATGAAGCGAAACAAGGGACGTGTCAGGTATATGCCCGCAAGAACAACGAACGCGATGGCGCCGATTGTGACCAGCGTAACGGCCCATCCCGGCAATCCCTCGACCAAAGACAAGGTTTCGTGATAGTCCGCGCCATGCGCAGCGCTGGTGCCGCGATCTATCGAGCCGTCATTTTCGATATGGGCGATTGCGGGCAGGGCCAGCAAGGGTAGGAATGCCAATATCGGGATCACGGCGATATCCTGCGTCAGCAGAACCGAAAAGGTCGCCCGCCCGCCATTTGTCTGCATCAACCCTTTTTCGGACAGGGTCTGCAGTACGATTGCCGTCGAAGACAGCGACAGCGTCAACCCAACAGCCAGAGCCACCGACCACGGATGACCCGCATAAAAGGCTACGGCTGCAATAGCCGCAGTTGACAATCCAACCTGCAAACCACCCAGTCCCAGCAATTTGTCACGCATGTCCCACAGGGCGCGAGGCTCCAGTTCGAGGCCGATCAGAAACAGCATCATGACGACACCGAATTCCGCCACATGCTGCAGGTTTTCCGTCTCGGCCCCAACCAGCCCGAGGATCGGGCCGATGGCAATTCCGGCCGCCAGATAACCCAGCACGGACCCCAATCCCAAACGCGCCGACAAGGGTACGGCAATCACAGCCGCGGCCAGGTAAATCGAAGCCTGGTAGAGGAATTCGTTCATCTTTTTCCTTCCTGTGTGCCTATGTCGGCAGAGGCGCGTCGCGTTTCAGTTGATCCATTACGATCTGGCTTTGAACCCGTGCAACTGCAGGATGCGGCAGGATCACCTCGTGAAGCAAGCTGTTGAGCGCGGATAGGTTGTCGCAATAGACGTGCAGCAGATAATCTGCCTCTCCGGTCATCGTCCAGGCGCTGCTTATCTCGGGTCGGGCGTTGACCATGCGTGCAAAGCTTGCGGATTGGTCGGGCCCGTGCGTGCCCAGATGGACCTGAATGAACCCCTGCACCTGCAACCCCAGCTTCATCGGATCCAGTCGGGCCGTATATCCGGTGATGTACCCTTCGGCCTCCAGCCTTTGGCGGCGGCGTCCGGCCTGGCTGGCCGACAGGTTCAACATCTCGCCCAATTGATGCGCCGTCAGATGTGCGTCCTTTTGCAAAGCTGACAGCAGGCGTGTGTCTGTTGCATCCAGCACGTGCGGAGATTCCTCGTGAAATAAAAGAAACATGCGGTGTTTGCGCGTACTTTAGCAGTTTACACGAAAACAACGCGCAGAAACAGCATCGAATAATGCGTATTTTTGAATCAGCAAAGAAATTCCTGTTTTCCGAGGAGACGCGCCATGGGTCCATTCCCGCATAACGCCCCGAAATCCGTCATCAGCGAAGAAAACCCCGCCGGAACCGACGGGTTTGAGTTCGTGGAATTTGCCCATCCTGACCCGCAGGAGCTGCGCGACGTATTCGCACGTATGGGGTTCGACTATGTCGGTTATCACCGCGACACGCCGTCAGTCGAACTGTGGCAGCAAGGCGATGTCACTTACATCCTGAACGCAGACCCCGACAGCTTTGCCGCGAAATTCGTGGAGGAACATGGCCCGTGCGCTCCGTCGATGGGATGGCGCGTTGTCGATGCGCAAAAGGCTTACGAGCATGCGGTCTCAAAAGGAGCAGAGCCGTATGACGCCGCCGATAAAACCATGAACGTGCCGGCCATCAAGGGCATTGGCGGTTCGCTGATCTACTTCATTGACCAGTACCACGACACCTCGCCCTACAACGAAGAGTTCGAGTGGCTCAAACAGTCCAAGCCGCGCGGCGAGGGGTTCTATTACCTTGATCACCTGACCCACAATGTCTTCAAGGGCAACATGGACAAGTGGTTCAAGTTCTACGAGGACCTGTTCAACTTCAAGGAAATCCGCTTTTTTGACATTCAGGGCAAGTTCACCGGCCTCTACAGCCGTGCGTTGACCTCACCCTGTGGTCGCATCCGCATTCCGATCAACGAGGATCGTGGCGAGACGGGTCAGATCGTGTCGTACCTGAAGAAATACAACGGTGAAGGCATTCAGCACATCGCAGTTGGCAGCGATGACATCTACGCCTCGACTGATGCGATCGCCGAAAATGGTCTGAAGTTCATGCCGGGTCCGAACGAGACCTATTACGACATGTCCTACGAACGGGTCTCGGGGCATGACGAACCCAAGGATCGGATGATGAAACATGGCATTCTGATCGATGGAGAAGGCGTCGTGGATGGAGGGGAAACCAAGATTCTTCTGCAGATCTTCTCGAAAACGGTGATCGGCCCGATCTTCTTTGAGTTTATTCAGCGCAAGGGCGATGATGGGTTTGGCGAGGGCAATTTTCAGGCTCTTTTCGAATCCATTGAGCGTGAGCAAATCGAGTCCGGCGAAATTTCGGCCGCCTGACTTTCCGTTTTGATCGCATTACCCGGCGCGCTGAAAACAATCCAGGTCCACGCGACTTTGGCGCGCCGGTTATGCGCTTGCACCGAGTCCCGGTTGGAAAGATGCTCCAACCGCAGGCCATGAGCGTTTGCCGTTCGGAGTACGTCAGGCACCGAAACGGGAAATCCCGGTCGCGTCGGTGCGCACGGACCATGGCGCAGTGAAAGAATTAATTTTCCGCTGGTTTTGAGCGCTTTGGATACCGTTCCTAAAGCACTTTCCTGATCTTCTGGTGAAAGGTGGTGAAGGACCCCTATCGCGAGGATGGCATCGTATCGTGTGCCGTTCTGACTTGCCACCGCCAAATCGGGAAGCCGGTCATCGATCCACCTGATCTTGCAGTGTGCGTATCTTTGCCGACCCGCCTCGCGAAAGGCGGCTACCGGTTCCACCGCCGTAACGCGGCTGCCGCGTTCAGACAGCCATGCCGCGTTGGCTCCTGCACCGGCCCCGACGTCCAACACCGAGCTGCCGGAGGTCGGTAAGTGGGACGCCACCGGCGACAGTACCCTTCCAGGTTTTAACCCATTGTAGGCTGCGATGAGGTCGGGCGCAGACCGTTCGTAACCCGCGATGATCTGGTCCGCGTAAACCCTGTCAGCCACGCGGCATTTTCAGCGTGACGTTCTTGCCGCGTTTTTGATAACGCAACTCGCTGTCTCCGATGGCGATCACGTTGCCGCCGTCAATCCTGTCGCCGACCTTGAGCTTCTTGTATCGACCGCTGGGCAGGCGCACCAGCGCGCGGCGATTGGCCGGCGTTCCATATACGCCGATCAAGTTAAGTTTTCGCAGGTTGATTGCGTTGTCGATCGTGGCCTGGCGGGCAACCGACGCAGTTGAAGGGATTTTTGGCGCAACCGACTTTGGCTCGAAAGACCCTGCTTCATCCCCATTTGAAACGACGTTGGCCGTGGAGCCCAAAGGCGCGCTGCCCGAGCTGGGCTTTTGTGCGGCCCGAGCGGCAAGGCTTGCTGGTCTGGGTTTCGGACGGGGCACACGTACAACCGCAAGCGCCGTCGGGGTGTGGTCGACAACGGGTCGTTCCTCGATGGATTTCGGACGTAGTTTCGGGCGCAGCGTCGCCAACTCTTCACGCGATCGACCGCCAAGCTGGCTGCGTTCGAACAGGTCCACAAGATTTTCAGGGCGGGGCCGGGGCCTGAAACCCGCCAGCCTTGGATCGGTCTCTTCGATCTCGGGTTCGCTTTCGAACCGTACCGGAGGTTCTGGGGGCTCTTTGGGCGGTGTGCCCTCGAAGACCAGAATTCCATCCGGGTTCAAGGTGCCTTCGGGGCTGGGTGTGACAAGCCCGCGTTCATCTAGATCGACAGGCTGGCCCGGAGCGCTGGGCAATGCCACCGTTTCGAAGGGAATGTCGCCGTCCAGATTATCCAATGAGGGCAGCGCGACGGCATCCTGAGACAGATCCGCTCGGTCAACGGATGCAAGATACAGCTCATCCTCATCAAGCAGCACGGGCAACTGCAACGCATCGGGTGGGGCCGGTACAGCCCCTGTGAAATCGCGGAAGACGGTTT
This sequence comes from Ruegeria sp. HKCCD6647-2, assembly GCF_057221075.1. NCBI lineage: Bacteria > Pseudomonadati > Pseudomonadota > Alphaproteobacteria > Rhodobacterales > Roseobacteraceae > Ruegeria > Ruegeria sp. HKCCD6647-2. The sequence continues at coordinate 634,259 of NZ_JBWVBD010000001.1, forward strand.
CGGCATCAGTCCCGGGATTGATCTGTTCCGGATCAACCGCAAGTGCCTCAAGAATTGCTTCATCCGTGGGCGTAAGGGCCTCGTCCTGCTTTGATGCCGGGTCAGGGTCGACTTCGGTAACGATATCTTCGACCCGTTCCGGTTCTACTTCGAGCGCTTCAAGGATGGCCGGGTCCGTTGGTGTGAGGTTTGATTCTGTGTCTGTCGCAGTATCGGGATCTGTCGAAGGTTCGGGGAGATTGGCGACCTGAGGTTCGGGCGGCACCACGGCAGCAGGTTCTTGCTGAACCTGTTCAATCGGCAGGTCGCTATCCGGGTTTGACCGTATCAACGACCAGGCTCCAGCGACCATGCCGAGAACGACCGACGCTGCAATGGCAGGGATCGCAACTCGCTTCAGATCAAAAGATGTCTCATCGAGGTTTTCACCGATGGACTTTTCCACCGGGACCTGTGGCCGAAAATCCTCAGGCTCCACCTCGCCTGCAATTTGGTGAACGGGAACGGTTGGTTCTTCGGAGCCCGTGGTATCCTCGGTATCCTCGGTATCCTCGGTATCCTCGGTATCCTCGGTATCCTCGGTATCCTCGGTATCCTCAGTTTCCGCAGTGTCAGGCGTTGCGTCGGCTTCAGATTGATCAATCGTTGGGAATGAAGGGGCACGCTCTTCCTGCCGGAAGGGCAGATCGATGGATGGACCAGTCAGGGCGTCCCCACCGGACGTGCTGACGCAAAAGGTTCCGGGAATAAACCCGTGATCCGCCGCGAAGTCGCGCGCTTCATCCAGCGTCTGCCGGGCCACAGCCGTGACTTTCGTGACCGATCCTTCGGTGATTGTGGTGTAGGACAGTTCGTCCAGAGTATAGGGCGTAGCCTCTTCCAGCGCTTCGCGAACCTTTTGGTTCAGCTCTTCCGGGCTCAACCCCTCTGACTCGACGGTCAAAATCCGCACTTGGTCCGACGGGATGATCAACTTGCAGTTCAGATCATTTTCAATTGCGAATCCCTGATCGCGCAGCGCCCGAATCTGGTCATTCAGGTCCGGCGCATCCAGTGGCACAGATCCGATGCTGTACCAGTCGCCATCGGACTGGTGGTGCAAGGAAATCCCGTTTTCGGAAAAAGACAGCGCGAAGGCAGGTTTCATAATTCGTTGGAACCACAATTGTCAGTTTCAATGCAAACACCTTGGCATCCGCCCGGCGAGATTAGAGCAGGAACCCGCCGAGGGAAAGGAAAAGGCAAATTCTCCCCTTGCCCGGCAAAGCCCTGCCACCCCATGTATAAGGAAAGGCAAAAGGAGAGATCATCTTGAAGACACTTGCTTTTTTAGCCGCGATGACCGCTGCCGTTGCGGCGATGCCCGCCCATGCGGAAGAACGTCGCATCACCGTCAGCGGTACGGGCACGGCGCTGTCCGAGCCGGACATGGCCACCATCACGCTGGGCGTGACGAAACAGAACAAAGAGGCCTCGGCGGCGATGCAAGCGACGTCGGATGCGGTTGCGCAGGTTCTGAGCCGCCTGAACGAGTTGGGCCTTGAGGCGCGCGACATCCAGACCCGTGATCTGTCGTTGTCGCCGGTTTGGTCCGGCCGCAACAGTACGGACGGAAGCGCGCCAGAAATCACCGGGTTTGTCGCCTCGAATCGTGTGTTTGTCCGGGTGCGCGATTTGGATAGTCTGGGGCAGATCATGGATGCTGTCATCCGTGACGGCGCAAATGACTTCGGAGGTCTGAGCTTCTCGGTTCAGGATTCAAAACCGCTGGAAGCCAAGGCCCGCGCGGATGCCGTCGCGGACGCCCGTGCCAAGGCCGAGCAACTTGCGCAAGCCGCCGGAGTTACTCTGGGGTCGGTCGTCTCGATAACGGATCAGAACGGTGGCATTCGACCCGTCGCGCAAATGCGCGAAATGGCCATGGCCGACGCTGGTGGCATTCCCGTGGCTGGTGGCGAGATTTCCGTATCGGTGAATATTTCGATGGTGTTCGAAATCTCTGAATGACGTTACTCGCGGGCTCGCAGCGGGTTTAACTGCTGGCCCGATTCATCGAAATTCTCCGGCAATAGCCAGGCTTCGAACGCATCGCGGATGCGGGGCCATTCGCTGTCGATGATCGAGAACCAAGCCGTATCGCGGTTGCGGCCTTTGTAGTGGGTGGCCTGACGGAAAACACCTTCAAGGGTAAAGCCCAAACGCTCGGCCGCGCTGCGCGAGGGTGCATTCAATGCGTCGCACTTCCATTCGTATCGGCGATAACCCAATTCGTCGAAGACACGCCGCATCATCAGATACATGGTTTCGGTGGATTGCGGTTTGCGCTGCAGCAAGGGCGAGAAATGGATATGGCCCACTTCAATCGCCCCTGCTGCCGGTGCGATCCGTAGGTACGAGGCCATGCCGACCGGGGTTCCTATGGAATCCAGAACGGTGTGAAACATGGGATCGGCGTCCATGCAATTGACCTGCACCCAGTTGACGAATTCTCTTTCATTTGCAAACGGCCCATAGGGCAGATAGGTCCAGTTGCGACCGTCTACGTCTTTGGCAAACGCCCGGTACAAGCCGGGCGCATGTCGGTTCACATCCAGCGGCACGACCGAGCAGAAACGACCCTGCATCGGCGTATAGGGCGGTGTCGGACGTGGAAAGACGTCAGGTACCGCAAAGCCGATGGGTTGCCCCAAATCGTTGATATCGTGCCACGAGGTCATGCGTCACGCGCTGGCCTTGGACAGGGCCTGATCCAGGTCGGCGATCAGATCGTCCGCGTCCTCGATGCCGATGGACAGGCGCACCACGTTGGGGCTGGCTCCGGCGGCCTCTTGCTGTTCCGGCGTCAGCTGCCGGTGCGTGGTCGAAGCCGAATGGATAATCAGCGAGCGGGCATCGCCCAGGTTCGCGACATGGCTGAAGATTTCCAGCGCATTGACCAGCTTGATACAAGCGTCATAGCCACCTTTGACGGCAAAGGTGAACAAAGCACCTGCACCGCGAGGATAGTGGTTTTTCACGCGGTCGTAGTAAGGCGACGAGGGCAGGCCCGCATAAGTGACGTATTCCACGCGATCGTCAGCTTCCAGCCAGGCCGCGATTTTCTGAGCGTTTTCCACATGCCGCTCCATCCGCAGGCTCAGCGTTTCAATGCCAAGCAATGTATAGTGCGCCGCCTGGGGGTTCATTGTCATGCCCAAATCCCTCAGGCCAACAGCGATGCTGTGGAAGGTAAAGGCCAGCGGGCCGAAGGTTTCGTGGAATTTCAACCCGTGATAGGCCGGCTCCGGTTCGCTGAGCGAGGGGAACTTTTCGTTTGCCGACCAATCGAACTTGCCCGAATCAACGATACAGCCGCCGGTAACGGTGCCGTTGCCAGTCAGATATTTGGTGGTCGAATGCACGACCAAGGTGGCACCGTGCTCGATCGGGCGGCACAGGTATGGTGTGGCCGAGGTGTTGTCGACGATCAGCGGAACACCGGCCTCATCCGCCACATCTGCCAGCGCGCGGATGTCCGTGACGTAGCCACCGGGATTGGCGATGGATTCGCAGAACACCGCCCGGGTGTTTTCGTCGATGGCTGCTTTCACAGCGTCCAGATCGTCGGTGTCCACGAACTTTGCCGACCATCCGAACCGTTTGATGGTCTGGCTGAACTGCGTGACCGTGCCGCCATAAAGGCGCGTTGAGGCGATCACGTTGCAGCCCGGCCCCATCAGCGGGAACAGCGCCATGATCTGGGCAGCATGACCCGACGAGCAGCAGACAGCGCCCACGCCGCCTTCCAGCGTCGCTATGCGCTCCTGCAGCACGGCGACGGTGGGGTTGGTCAGGCGGGAATAGATGAACCCCACCTCTTGCAGGTTGAACAGGGCCGCCGCGTGGTCGGCATCGCGAAACACATAAGCCGTGGTCTGGTAGATCGGTGTCTGACGGGCCCCGGTCGCGGGGTCGGGACGGGCCCCGGCGTGAATTTGCAGCGTGTCGAAACCGTAAGTAGGGCCGTCAGACATATTGATAATCTCCTGTTGGAATGTGTGTTGTTGAATCTCTAGGCCATTGGCGAAGGTCACACAACGCTGCGTTTACCGCTGCCACAGGCCCTTTGACTTGATCGCCTTGCGGATTGCCTGCTCACGCTGGGGCAGGTTGTTCTGGTCGAACATCGCGCGGATCTTGGCGCCTTTGCCCTGAATGACGAGTTTCTTGATCGGGTCATAGGTTCGCAGTACTTTCTTGATCTTGTTCGGTGCTGCGACCGTTTCCAGCACTTCGATCACATGATCGCTTTCACGCGCGTAGAGCAGAGGGAACAGGCGATAGTGGCAGCTGATTGATCCGTCCAGCAGCCCATCGGGCAATGCATCGCGCCCACCTCCGAACGAATGGATGACCAGAGGCAGCGCCGCTTGATCCAGCCACGGGTCCAGGTTTTGTCCCGTCAACTCGGGGATTTCCTCATCCCGGATGGAGCGGGCGAAGTCCAGAAAGCGTTCGCCAAACCGGCGTGGGCATTTGTAGAAGAAATAGCCTGCGTTGAAGTACAAGTAACGCCGCCAGTAGTTCAGTGGTTGTGAAGTGTCCTTCGAGCTTTCGAAATCCAGTCCAAACCGTTCATACATGGCCCGCCAGATGCCTTCATAACCCGGACCGTAAAGTGTGGGCTTGGGCCATGTGCCATCCACTTTCAGCGACGCGCCGGGGCGGTCAAAATCAAACGGTACGTCCGTTAATTCGCCGGTGATCAGCGTGTCGCTGTCAAAGAAAACGAACGGCTCCCCCTCGGGCAGGGCTGACAGGGCTTCGATCTTGTTGCCCTGCGGATAGCTGTCGCCAAAAACCTTCGACTCGAACGGGACGATTTCAGCTCCCAGATGATCCAGAGCCTTCAGGACGTCCGCGTTTCGGATGCTGGGGTCTTGCTGCCAAAGGGGGCCGGGTTGCGGCACGGCCACCAGCAAACGGCCGGAAAACTGCGGCGAGGTGTAGCGCAGCGAAGCGGCAAACAGCACGGCTTCGAATTGCAGACGATTGTTTTGCCCGATGATGGCAACGTTGAATTTCGGGGACTTGGCCTGCATTCACGTGCTTTCTTGTTGAATATGTGGGTCGGGTCACTGCTGATCCGGAATTACAATAATGGGCATGGGTCGTCAAAACACGATCCGCGCCGAGGTTTGAAAATTCTGAATGACAAACCATGTACACAGGAGTGCTAGGTCAGGAGAACGCATATGCGGGTCAACGCAGATTTCACCAAACGAGTGGCCGTTCACTTCAACGATAACGAATGGGTCGCATCCCCCGCTGCCGGGGTCGAACGCAAGATGCTGGACAGGATCGGAGCGGAGGTGGCCCGCGCTACAACCATTGTCCGCTTTGCCCCCGGAAGCGCCTTTGATGCCCACACACATGATGGCGGAGAAGAGTATCTGGTTCTCGAAGGCGTCTTTCAGGACGAAACCGGCGATTTCCCGGTTGGCAGCTACGTTCGCAATCCGCCGACCTCGTCACACACACCCTCGGCCAGTGAGGGCGCAATCATTTTGGTGAAGCTACACCAGTTTGACCCGGCGGATCGGACAGAAGTGCGCCGCTCGATCAACGGCAAGGGCGACGTACACCTGTTTCAGGACGACCATGAGCAGGTTCAGGTTCAGGAATGGTCCGCGGGCGAGATCATCGAACTTGATGCAGCCAAAGGAATGGAAGTTTTCGTGATCAAGGGCAGCTTTTCGGAAAAGAGCGAGGAATTTTCGGCTTGGGACTGGCTGCGCCTGCCTCCGGGAACGCGGTCTGAAGCGACCGCTGGAGCGGATGGCGCCCGTGTCTGGATCAAATCCGGGCATCTTGATGGGATGCTCTGACCCAGGGATCGCCGTTTTTCAGTGCGTTTCTGCGAAAATCCGGGCCGAATTGCCCGGATTTTATATTTTTTGACCATTTGGCAAATTTTACCAATTGATAAAAAATCAGAATGTGGCAAGCTGGAGCTCATAACAAACATATCTACAGGGAGTAGAGTGATGGCACAGGGCCAGATGGCACCCGGTATCGTCTCCGGGCGGCTTTCCAGCGATGAGCTGACCTCGAATTTTTCCGATCTGCATCCGCCTCTGGCCCCGCATGAGGCGGCCGTGGCGGCGGATCGCTGCTATTTCTGCTATGACGCGCCATGCGTGACGGCCTGTCCGACGGATATCGATATTCCGTTGTTCATTCGTCAGATTCAGGCCGGGCAACCGCAGGCGGCAGGGCGCACGATCCTTGAGCAGAACATTCTGGGCGGGATGTGCGCCCGGGTCTGCCCGACGGAAACCCTCTGCGAAGAAGCCTGCGTGCGCGAGGCCGCCGAAGGAAAGCCGGTCGAAATTGGTCGCTTGCAGCGCTACTCGACCGACACGGTCATGGCCTCCGGCGAACATCCGTTCGAACGGGAAACCCCCAGCGGCAAGACAGTTGCCGTCATCGGGGCAGGGCCGGCCGGGCTCGCTTGTGCTCACCGCCTGGCCATGCTGGGCCATGACGTGGTGATCCATGAATCCAAACCCAAGGCAGGCGGTCTCAACGAATATGGAATCGCGGCGTACAAATCGACCAACGACTTCGCACAGGCCGAGGTGGACTGGCTGCTGAAAATCGGTGGTATCGCGATCGAGACCGGGTCTGTCTTGGGCGAGACAATCTCGCTGGATGGTTTGGTGGAAAACTATGACGCCGTGTTCCTTTCGATTGGACTGGCAGGGGTCAATGCACTGCGGGTTGGGGGCATGGAAAAGGATGGCGTACACCCGGCGGTCGACTTCATTTCGGATGTGCGGCAGGCCAGCGACTTGGCAGATCTGCCCGTGGGTCGAAACGTGGTGGTGATCGGTGGTGGTATGACCGCAATAGATGCGGCCGTGAAATCCAAGCTGCTGGGCGCCGAACACGTCACCATCGCCTATCGCCGAGGGCGCGATGCCATGGGTGCCAGCCGGTATGAACAGGATCTGGCAACGTCACACGGTGTTCGCATCATCTGTAACGTGCAGCCGGTGGCAGTTCACGGCAACGGGGCGGCGGCAGAGATCGAACTGGAATACACGACGAGCCAGGGCGGTAAACTGACCGGAACCGGTGAAACGGTCCGCGTACCCGCAGATCAGGTTCTGAAGGCGATCGGTCAGACGCTGGAAGGTGCGCCAGAAGGATTGGCGTTGGACGGTAACAAGATCGCTGTCGATGGCACCGGCAGGACGTCATTGGCTGGCGTCTGGGCCGGAGGGGACTGCGCCGCGGGTGGGGAAGACCTGACCGTGACGGCCGTGGCCGAAGGGAGAGATGCGGCGATGGACATCCACGCAACGCTCGTTTCGTGATAGGGTGGGGCATTCACCCCATCCCATTCGCTGCTGAGGTATTCTCATGTCCCAGATCGAACAAGCTGTCGCCCAACACTATACCACTGGTGCTCTGACCGAACGCGTGCGCGAAGCGCTCAAGGCAAGCGGGATTGATCCTGACGCGGCCACGGTCGACGACCTCAAGGCCGGTGACGAATTCCATACTGGCGGCGTTCTGGCAACGGACAACCTGTTTGCGCAGCTTTCGCCGACGCATGCGACCCGCGTTCTGGATGTTGGATGCGGCATTGGCGGTACATCGCGCTATATTGTGGATCGGTATGACTCGACGGTGACCGGAGTCGATCTGACGCCGGAGTTCATCGAAACCGCCACTGCGCTGAGCGACCTGGTCGGGCATTCCGACAAGGCCAGCTTTCATGTGGGCAGCGCGCTGGACATGCCTGTGCCGGATGCAGGGTTTGACCTGGCGGTCATGCTGCATGTCGGGATGAACATCGAAGACAAGGCCGGGCTTTTTGCCGAGGTCTCGCGGGCGCTGTCCACGGGCGGAACCTTTGCCTTGTTCGATGTCATGAGCGGAGAAGTGGACGAGCCGCTGGCTTTCCCACTTCCCTGGTCCACCGTGTCAGAGACGTCGTTCGTTCACGCGCCCGAGGTCTACAAAAACGCAGCGACAGCAGCGGGTCTTGAACTGGTGGCTGAGACCGACCGCACCGAATTTGCAATACAGTTCTTCGAGGAAGTCTTTGCAAAGATTGCCGAAACCGGTCCGGCCCCGTTGGGCATCCACCTGATGATGGGCGAAACAGCGCCCGAGAAGTTCCAAAACTACGTCACAAACCTCAGGGCCGGGCGCATTCGTCCGACCGAAATGATATTCAAGAAAACCGGCTGAGCCGGGAAGGGAGAAGCCATGGCCGATCTGACGACAAACTTTGTGGGTATTTCCAGCCCCAACCCCTACTGGCTGGCCTCTGCGCCGCCGACCGACAAGGAATACAACGTCCGCCGCGCATTTGAGGCCGGTTGGGGCGGCGTCGTGTGGAAAACGCTGGGGGCCGAGGGGCCTCCGGTCGTGAACGTCAACGGTCCGCGCTATGGCGCGATTTACGGGGCTGATCGTCGCCTGCTGGGCCTCAACAACATCGAACTGATCACGGATCGTCCGCTTGAGGTGAACCTTGAGGAGATGGCGCGGGTCAAGGCGGATTACCCGGATCGCGCGCTGATCGCTTCGATCATGGTGCCGTGTGAGGAAGAGGCATGGAAAGCAATCCTGCCGCGCGTCGCCGAAACCGGCGCGGATGGGATCGAACTGAACTTCGGCTGTCCGCACGGGATGAGCGAGCGCGGCATGGGCTCGGCCGTGGGTCAGGTGCCGGAATATATCGAGATGGTCACCCGCTGGTGCAAGAAATACTATGACCGCCCGGTCATCGTGAAGCTGACGCCGAATATCACCGATATCCGCAAGCCTGCCACAGCTGCCAAGAATGGTGGGGCGGATGCAGTGTCGCTGATCAACACGATCAACTCGATCACCAGCGTCGATCTGGACACGTTCAGCCCCGAACCTTCCATTGATGGCAAGGGCAGCCACGGCGGCTATTGCGGCCCGGCAGTCAAGCCGATTGCCCTATCGATGGTGTCCGAGATCGCGCGTGACCCGGAAACCCACGGCCTGCCTATCTCGGGCATTGGCGGTGTCACGACGTGGCGGGATGCGGCCGAGTTTATCGCGTTGGGTTGCGGCACCGTGCAGGTCTGCACCGCAGCGATGACCTATGGTTTCAAGATCATCGACGAGCTGACGGCGGGGCTGTCGGAATGGATGGATGAAAAGGGATATTCCAGCATCGATGACGTCATCGGGCGCGCCGTGCCCAATGTCACTGACTGGCAGTATCTGAACCTGAACTACGTGGCCAAGGCCAAGATCGATCAGGATCAATGCATCAAATGCGGTCGTTGCTACGCAGCCTGCGAAGACACCAGCCATCAGGCGATTTCAGTTTCTCCCGACCGCGTATTCGAGGTGAAAGACGAAGAATGCGTGGCATGCAACCTCTGCGTCGATGTCTGCCCTGTTGAAGGCTGCATCTCGATGGTTCCGATGACTGCGGGAGAGGTTGACCCGCGTACGGGTGAGGTGGTGCAACCGCACTATGCCAACTGGACGACCCATCCAAACAACCCGATGGCCAAAGCTGCGGAATAGTTAGCGCCTGCAATGGCTTATGACGGGAAGTGAATGAGGGCTGTGCGGCAGCCCTTTTTCATGGTGTCAGCAGTTTTCGATACATCGTGTCGATGAACGGCTCGGCGCCTTCAAAGGGATCTTCGTCACCTAGGATCGCCCGTACCTGTACGTCAAAATCGGCGTAATGCTGGGTCAGCGCCCAGATCGAAAAGATCAGGTGATAGGGATGCACTCGCGCGATCTTCCCTTGGTCCATCCAGCGGGTAAGTATCCTGGTTTTTTCATCCACCAGACGTTTCAGATCATTCGACAGAGCATCATGAATGCGAGGCGCCCCCTGAACCAGTTCATTGGCGAACAGGCGGCTTTCTCGCGGTAATTCGCGGCTCATCTGAAGTTTGCGATGAATATACGACAGAATCTCCTGAAGAGGGTCGCCGTCTTCATCCAGATCATGCAGTGGGGCCAGCCAAGTCTCCAGCAAGCCAGAGAGCAGGGCGGTGTGAATCGCCTCTTTCGACGGGAAATAATACAGTAGGTTTGGTTTGCTCAGCCCCGCCTCGGCCGCGATCTGATCTACGGTCGCTCCGCGAAACCCATGCGCTGAAAACACGTTCAGCGCAGCTTCGAGAATCGCGGCGCGGTTCTTTTTTTGAATTCTCGTCGGTGCGCGGTCTTTGGGCATGTTTCCTGGTCGTCTCTTTTTCCGCCAAGCGGGCATCAAATATGCCGAATTTTACGGCGGCGCCATGCAATTTCTTGACTGATGTCGAACCCGTGATAGCGTGAGTTTGACCAGATGGTCAAATCAAGACACCAAAAGCGAGCCAAATCGCAAGCAACAGGGATAAGACAATGGCAGCTCCAGCTCAGAATCTCAGGATAAATGGCGACAGGCTATGGGACAGTCTGATGGAGATGGCCAAGATCGGCCCCGGTGTCGCGGGCGGGAATAATCGACAGACCCTAACGGATGAAGATGGCGACGGGCGCGCTTTGTTTCAGAAATGGTGCGAAGATGCCGGCTGTACCATGGGCCTTGATCAGATGGGGAACATGTTCGCGCGGCGAGAGGGGACCGATCCCGAGGCACTACCGGTTTATGTCGGATCGCACCTCGACACCCAGCCCACCGGAGGGAAATACGACGGCGTTTTGGGGGTATTGGGTGGGTTGGAGATTATTCGGACGCTCAACGACCTGGGCATCAAAACGAAGCATCCGATCGTGGCGACGAACTGGACCAATGAAGAGGGCACGCGCTATGCCCCGGCCATGTTGTCGTCGGGTGTTTTTGCCGGTGTTCACACGCAGGACTGGGCTTATGAACGTGAGGATGCAGAGGGCAAGAAGTTCGGAGACGAACTCAAGCGCATCGGCTGGCGCGGAGACGAGGAAGTCGGCGCGCGCAAGATGCACGCGTTCTTCGAGCTGCATATCGAACAGGGACCAATTCTGGAGGCCGAAGGAAAGGATATCGGTGTCGTTACACATGGCCAGGGCCTGAGCTGGACGCAGATCACGATAACCGGCAAGGATGCCCACACCGGTTCGACCCCGATGCCAATGCGCAAGAATGCCGGCCTGGCGATGGCCCGCGTGCTGGAAAAGGTCGACGAGATCGCCTGGTCCCACGCGCCCCATGCGGTTGGCGCGGCCGGGCATATCGAAGTGTATCCCAACTCGCGCAACGTGATACCGGGCAAAGCTGTGTTCACGGTGGATTTCCGTTCGCCCGAACTGCAGGTGATCAAGGACATGGAAAACCGCCTGCGTGTGGCGGCCGAGGATATTGTCGAAGACATGGGGCTGGAGATCGAATTCGAAAAAGTCGGCGGCTTTGACCCGGTGAAATTTGACGAAAACTGCGTGGCGGCCGTGCGGGATGCCGCCGAGCGGCTGGGTTATTCGCATACCAATATCATCTCGGGCGCCGGTCATGACGCCTGCTGGATCAACCGCGTGGCACCAACGGCGATGGTGATGTGTCCTTGCGTCGACGGGCTGAGCCATAACGAAGCCGAAGAAATCAGCAAAGACTGGGCCGCAGCAGGTGCTGACGTTCTGTTTCACGCTGTCGTTGAGACGGCAGAGATCGTCGAATAGGGGGCGCTGCCCCCGTCGCCCGGAGGGCGACTCCCCCGGGATATTTTTGGCCAGATGAAGCAAGCGGCGCAGACCGCATCAGGGAGTTTAAAATGAGTACTGTGATCAAGAACGGAACCATCGTTACCGCCGATCTGACTTACAAGGCGGACGTGAAGGTCGAAGAGGGAGTCATTTCCGAGATCGGACCCAATCTGAAGGGCGATAAGGAGTTGGATGCCACCGGATGTTATGTGATGCCGGGCGGGATCGATCCGCATACACATCTGGAAATGCCGTTCATGGGGACCTATTCCAGCGATGATTTCGAAAGCGGCACGCGAGCGGCGTTGGCAGGCGGCACCACGATGGTGGTCGATTTCGCGCTGCCCAATCCCGGTGAAAGCCTGCTGGATGCGCTCAAGCGTTGGGACAACAAATCTACCCGCGCGAACTGCGACTATTCTTTCCACATGGCGGTCACATGGTGGGGGGAACAGGTCTTTGACGACATCAAGACGGTGATCGAACAGCGCGGTATCAATACGTTCAAGCACTTCATGGCCTACAAGGGCGCCTTGATGGTCAATGATGACGAGTTGTTTGCATCCTTCAAGCGATTGGCCGAGCTGGGTGGTATCGCCATGGTGCACGCCGAAAACGGCGATGTGGTCGCCGAGCTTCAGGCCAAGCTGATGGCGGAAGGCAATACCGGCCCCGAGGCGCATGCCTATTCCCGCCCGCCGCAGGTCGAGGGTGAGGCCACCAACCGCGCCATCATGATCGCGGACATGGCCGGTGTACCGCTCTACGTCGTGCATACCTCCTGCGAGGAGGCGCACGAAGCGATCCGCCGTGCCAAGATGCTGGGCAAACGAGTGTGGGGCGAACCGCTGATCCAGCATCTGACGCTGGATGAAAGCGAATATTTCCACCATGACTGGGATCATGCCGCGCGTCGGGTCATGAGCCCGCCTTTCCGCAACAAGCAACATCAGGATAGTCTTTGGGCAGGTCTGCAATCCGGATCCTTGAGCGTTGTCGCCACCGACCACTGCGCCTTTACGACCGAGCAGAAGCGCTATGGCGTGGGCGATTTTACCAAAATTCCGAACGGGACGGGCGGCCTTGAAGACCGTATGCCGATGCTTTGGACACATGGCGTCGGTACAGGACGTCTGACGCCGAACGAATTTGTCGCGGTTACATCAACAAACATTGCCAAGATATTGAATTGCTATCCAAAAAAAGGTGCGGTTCTTGTCGGTTCCGATGCCGACCTTGTGGTTTGGGATCCTGAGAAGACCAAGACGATCAGTGCGGACACGCAGCAATCCTCGATCGATTACAACGTCTTCGAAGGCAAAGAGGTCAAAGGACTGCCGCGCTTTACACTGACACGCGGTCAGGTTGCCGTGCATGACGGTGAGATCCGTACTCAGGAAGGCCATGGTGAATTTGTTGCGCGCGAGCCGAACAGCCACGTCAACAAAGCACTGAGCACCTGGAAAGAGCTTACCGCGCCCCGGCCGGTGGAGCGATCAGGCATTCCGGCGACGGGCGTTTGAATTGTTGGGACCGCTGGACTGGCGGCCCGATTACCACTCTTTTCAAGGCAATGGAATGAACACTGAAAGTACCACCCAGCCTGTAATCGAGGCAAGGAAGCTGGACCTGACCTTCCAGACCAATGACGGGCCAATCCATGCGCTCAAGGACGTCAACCTGACCATCGACAAGGGTGATTTCGTCAGCTTCATCGGACCGTCGGGCTGTGGCAAGACGACGTTCCTGCGATGCGTCGCGGCCCTTGAAGCGCCGACTGGGGGTACATTGACCGTCAACGGTATGACGCCCGATGAGGCTCGACGGAACCGGGCCTACGGGTATGTATTTCAGGCGGCTGGCCTCTATCCTTGGCGCACCATTGCCAAAAACATCAAGCTTCCGCTTGAGATCATGGGCTACTCGTCAGCGGAGCAGAATGAGAGGGTTAGGAACGTTCTGGAACTGGTTGATTTGGAAGGATTCGGCGGTAAGTTTCCCTGGCAGCTTTCCGGCGGGATGCAGCAACGGGCCAGCATTGCGCGGGCTTTGGCGTTCGATGCGGATATTCTGCTGATGGACGAACCCTTTGGAGCATTGGATGAAATCGTACGCGATCACCTTAATGAGCAGCTACTGGCGTTGTGGGCGCGAACGGAAAAGACCATCGGTTTTGTGACGCATTCGATCCCCGAGGCGGTGTATCTCAGCACCAAGATCGTGGTGATGAGCCCGCGTCCGGGACGGATCACCGATGTGATCGACAGCCCTCTTCCGAAGGAGAGGCCGTTGGATATTCGCGACACGCCGGAATTCATAGAGGTTGCCCATCGCGTGCGCGAAGGCCTGCGGGCGGGGCATTCCTATGATGACTGACGGAACAGTGAAACCGGGGGTGCTATGAAGAACCTTGTGCCAATACTCGCGGTGCTCGCTGCGATCGTCGGGCTGTGGTACGCGGCGGTGGCGCCGATGAATATCCGCATCGCTTTGGATCAGGCAGAGAGGTCCGGAGAAACTGTTACGCCTGACACGTCGCGCGCGCGACGCGAACATTCGGTTTGGTACTTGATGGCGACCAATTCGGCGCAGATTTCACGGGGCTACGCGCTGGATCGTCCGCGTCTGCCGACTCCGGTGCAGGTGGGGCAGGAGTTGTGGAAAACAACCGGCGAGATGGTCGCCAAGGGTCGGGCATTTTCCAAGCGGTCCTTGATCTATCACGCGGGCATAACGCTTCAATCCACCCTGTGGGGTTTCCTTCTGGGGACAACGCTTGGCATTCTGGCCGCCGTCGCAATCGTCTATTCCCGCGTGGCGGACATGAGCCTCATGCCCTGGGCGATCATCAGCCAAACGGTCCCAATCGTTGCCCTGGCACCGATGATCATCGTGGTCAGTTCTCAGGTGGGTATCGAAGGGCGCGGAGTGCCAAAAGCCATCATTTCAGCTTACCTGTGTTACTTTCCCGTCCTTGTCGGGATGGTCAAAGGGTTGCGGTCACCATCGCCGCCGCAGTTGGATTTGCTGAAAACCTACAGCGCGTCGGGCGCTCAGGGGTTTTTCAAGCTGCGTCTGCCGTCGTCGGTGCCCTACCTGTTCACTTCGTTGAAGGTTGGTATTGCGGCCGCGCTGGTTGGTGCCATCGTTGGCGAGTTGCCGACCGGTGCGGTCTCGGGTCTTGGTGCCCGGATACTGATCGGCGATCAGTTCGGTACGCCTCTTGCGATTTGGGCGGCGTTGCTGGCGGCGGCTATTCTGGCCGGGTTGCTTGTCACTTTGCTGGACCTCCTGCAGCGTCTGGCGCTGCGTCGGATGGGGATGAACACATGACCTGGCTTTCGTTTTCCTTGCTGTTCTGGGGGCTGGCCTGGTGGGCCAATTACCGGGTCGCCATATCAAAATACCGCACGACCCGGGGGGCACGGGTTCTTGTTCCGGTGCTGTTCGGCGTGACCCTGCTGGTACTGTGGGAAGGGTTGGTGCGCGGGCTCGACGTGTCGCCCGTCATCTTGCCGCCGCCCTCCGACGTGGCGGACGAGTTCATCAGGTCCTCTCACATCCTTTGGGAGGATTTCAAGCAAACCGTATTCAAAGGCGCGCTGACAGGGTTTGCCATCGGATGTACAACTGCATTTGCTTGTTCGATTGCCATAGACCGGTCGTCTTTTTTGACCCGAGGCCTGCTGCCCATCGGGAACTTTGCCGCCGCCCTTCCCATCGTCGGCATCGCACCAATTCTGGTGAGCTGGTTTGGTTTCGACTGGCATTCCAAGGCTGCGGTTGTCGTGGTGATGGTGTTTTTCCCTATATTGGTCAATACTGTGCAGGGCCTGCGTGAGGCAGACGCCATGCAGCGTGATCTGATGCGGACATATGCTGCCGGTTATTGGCAAACCCTGCTGAAACTGCGCTTGCCGGCCGCGATGCCATTTGTCTTCAATGGGCTGAAGATCGCGACGACGCTGGCTTTGATCGGGGCTATCGTGGCCGAGTATTTTGGCTCTCCGACGCGCGGGATGGGTTTTCGCATCTCCACCGGTGTCGGCAGTCTGGAAATTGATCTGGTCTGGGCTGAAATCACCGTGGCGGCGCTGGCCGGGACAGTGTTCTACGGACTTGTCGCGGCCATCGAAAAGACGGTGACATTCTGGCATCCGTCGCAGCGTGGATAAGAAAAGGAAATTCAACAGACCCCGGTAACGGGGCACAACAAGCAACTAGGAGAAATGAAGATGAACAAGCTACTCAGCGGGGCGGTTGCCGCCTTTAGCCTGGCAGCCAGCGCGGCGCTGGCAGCGGACGAGGTGACACTGCAATTGAAATGGGTCACTCAAGCGCAGTTCGCAGGCTATTACGTGGCCAAGGATAAGGGATTCTATGAAGAAGAAGGGCTGGACGTCACCATTCTGCCGGGCGGTCCAGATATCGCGCCGACACAGGTGATAGCTGGCGGTGGCGCTGACGTGACCGTGGAATGGATGCCAGCCGCGCTGGCGGCGCGCGAAAAGGGCCTGCCGCTGGTCAATATCGCGCAACCGTTCAAAAGCTCGGGCATGATGCTGACCTGCTGGAAAGACGCCGGTATTTCCACTCCCGAAGACCTCAAGAACCGTACCTTGGGGGTCTGGTTCTTCGGCAACGAATTCCCGTTCATGAGCTGGATGAGTCAACTTGGCATCGACACAGGCGGCAAGAGCGATAACGGCGTCGAAGTCCTGAAGCAGGGCTTTAACGTAGATCCTCTGCTGCAACGTCAAGCCGATTGCATCAGTACCATGACCTACAACGAATACTGGCAGGTCATTGACGCGGGCGTCAGCCCGGACGAACTTGTCACCTTCAAATACGAAGACCAGGGCGTCGCGACGCTGGAGGACGGTCTTTATGTTCTGGAAGAAAACCTGGGCGATGCCGCCTTTGTCGACAAGATGGAGCGATTTGTCCGCGCCTCGATGAAGGGCTGGAAATACGCCGAGGAGCATCCGGATGAGGCGGCCGACATCGTTCTTGAAAACGACGCAACCGGCGCCCAGACCGAAGAGCACCAGAAACGCATGATGGGTGAAATTGCCAAGCTGACGGCCGGTTCAAACGGCGCGCTTGATCCTGCGGATTTCGAACGTACGGTCGAGACATTGCTGGCAGGCGGCTCTGACCCTGTTATTACCAAGCAGCCCGACGGCGCCTGGACTCATCAGATTACGGATGCTGCGCTGAACTGATAGCGACCCCAGTAGGACCAGGGAACGCGGCCCCGAATGTGGGCCGCGTTTCTCATTTCAGATGTCGGAAATGTTCCTGTACTTGGTGTGGAAACAGGTTAGTATTATTCTGAAATTTATGGCATTTCACGCAGAATGCTTTGTCAACGGTAGAAAATGCAGGGATTTGCAACTGAATTCAGCTCGGCATTGACTCTGATCCTGAATGGCGACTCAGAGCTGTGGGCAATTGTGCTGCTGTCACTGGAAGTTTCCATCTTTGCAGTCCTGATTTCGGCCTTGATCGGGATGCCTGTTGGCGCTGCCTTGGCGGTTTCCCGGTTTCCGGGGCGGCGGGTCTTGATCGTTTTGATGAACGCCTTGATGGGGTTCCCTCCGGTGGTTGTCGGCCTGCTGGTCTATTTGATGCTGTCGCGCTCGGGCCCGCTGGGTGTGCTGGAACTGCTTTACACTCCGACCGCCATGATTATCGCTCAGGTGGTTTTGGTCACTCCGATCATTGCTGCTCTGACTCGGCAGGTGGTCGAGTTGCTCGCCGAGGAGTACGCCGAACAGTTGCGGTCTTTGGGCGTGTCCCGTCTGGCCTCGGTTCCGGTCCTGCTGTGGGATGCCCGTCTGGCGCTGGTGACTGCGTTGTTGGCCGGTTTTGGGCGCGCGATCGCAGAGGTCGGCGCGGTGATCATCGTTGGCGGGAATATCAACCACGTCACACGTGTGATGACGACGACGATTGCACTGGAAACGTCCAAGGGCAATCTGGCACTGGCGCTTGCGCTGGGGGCCATCCTGATTGGCATTGCCATAGCCGTGAACGCATTGGTCAGCAGCTTGAGCCTGCGTGCCGAGCAAGAGGGGTTGCGTCATGCGTGATCTGGTAACCGGCATTTCTGACGGGCTTGAGGTTCAGGGATTGCGCATCGCGCGTAAGGGCAAGATTTTGCTGGATGTCCCTCGGCTGATGCTGGATGGACCCGGTCCGACATTGATCCTAGGTCCAAACGGGTCAGGCAAGAGCCTTTTGCTGCGGTGCCTGCACGGCCTGATTTCGCCGGGTCGTGGAAAAGTGCTGCAGAACGGCACGCCGTTAAACGCGGATCACAAGGCGCGACAGGCCATGGTGTTTCAGAGCCCGGTGTTGTTGCGTCGGTCGGTCGCTGCAAATCTGGATTTTGTTCTGAAGCGTCGGGGGCTGTCTCGCGCGGAACGAAAACTGAAAATTGCCGACTCATTGTTCGAAGGCGGGCTGGACGACAAAGCGCGTCAGGCCGCGAGATCGTTGTCAGGGGGCGAGGCGCAACGGCTGGCTATTCTGCGCGCGCTGGCAACCGGGCCCGAGACGCTGTTCTTGGACGAGCCAACCAGTGCACTGGACCCTGGTGCGACGCAAAAGATCGAAGACATGATCCTGCGGGCTTCCGAGCGTGGTGTGCGGGTTGTGATGGTGACGCATGACATCGGGCAAGCCCGCCGATTGGCGGACGATGTGGTGATGATGCAAGGTGGGCAAGTGGTCGAACACGGCGCGGCCCGACAGGTGCTGGAGAAGCCGTCAAGCCCGGCGGCACGCCGATATCTGGCTGGCGGGTTGGTCACGTAATTCAAACACACGGAGAAATCGATGTTCCGCGCAACACTCAGCGCTGTCATGATCGCGCTTGGCCTAGCAGCTGTGCAGGCTGTGGCCGAAGAACCGTTCATCGTTGTCCAATCGACGACTTCGACACAGAACTCCGGTTTGCTGGATTACATCTTGCCGGGGTTTGAGGCCGAGACTGGGATAGATGTCCGCGTGGTTGCCGTCGGTACGGGTCAGGCGATCCGAAATGCGATCAACGGAGACGCGGACGTTCTTCTTGTTCATGCCAAACCGGCCGAAGAACAGTTTGTCGCCGATGGCTGGGGCGTTGAACGTCTGGATGTGATGTATAACGACTTTGTCCTTGTCGGTCCGAAGTCTGACCCGGCAAAGGTCTATGGCGGCGATGATATTGTGGCCGCACTGACAGCCATTGCGCAGGCCGAGGTTCCGTTTGCCTCGCGCGGGGATGACAGTGGAACCCATAAGGCCGAGATGAGCCATTGGGCCGCGACTGGCGTCGATCCGACCGGAGCATCCGGCACCTGGTATCGCGAGACGGGATCGGGAATGGGCGCCACGCTCAACGTCGCCAGTGGAATGGGGGCTTATACGCTGACCGACCGGGCGACGTGGCAATCTTTCGGAAACAAAGGCGCTTTGGATGTCATGATCGAAGGCGATCCACGCTTGTTCAACCAATATGGTGTGATCCTTGTGAACCCTGAAAAGCACGCCGGTGTCCGGGCGGCGGCTGGGCAGCGGTTTATCGATTGGTTGACCGGGCCTGACGGCCAGGATGCAATCGCGTCCTACAGCCTTGACGGAGAACAGTTGTTTTTCCCGAACGCGCAGTGACCGGGGCCTGTTCCCCCGCACGCTGCCTGAAAGCTTTGGCAGCTACAGAGTTTATCAGCCACTTGCGCCGTTGTGATGGATTTGGCCCAACCCGTTGATGTCGTACCCGCCAAGTTCTGTTGCACGGGTCAAAAAGCGGTCGTTTTGCAGAAAGCTCAGGAGCTTTTGCATGGGCGCGTCAAAATACGCGCGTCGCCAGATGGCCAGATCCAACCTTTCGATGTGGGTGGGGACAAAGGTTAAGCCATGAAACCGGGCGAGGGCGCCCAGACCAAAACCGGCCTCGGCCTTGCCGTCGCGCAAAGCAGTGGCAAGTTCCTCTTCGGTGCGGGCACAGTCGGGCAGGGGGTCAAGATCGGCGCGGCTCAGCCCATTTGCCGTAAGCTGGGCGTCGAACAGGTGCTGGCTGGCGGCGCTGTCCTGCCGCAGGATAACTCTGCGACCCTTGAGGTCCTGAAAACCTGAAATGCCATCAGTACCCGGCGCCAGCAGCAGACCTCGCTGACGTTGAGCGACTTCGAACAAAACTACTGGCGCCTCGCCAAGGGCATCGCGCAAGGATTGTGTGTTGAACCCGTCGCTTTCGTGGATGTGAAGTGCCGCAGCCTGGGCATTGCGGTCATTCAATCGGTTGAGCCCATCAAACGAACCGTCATAGTAAGTCGCCAGCCCCGACCCGCTTTCGCGCAATGCCCAGTCCAACAAGGGGTCATGGCTGCCTGCAACAATTGGCGGCAACGGCGGCTCGGCGACCTGTGGCCCGGATCGGGACGCGTTCAGCCAGGCAACGATCTCGGCCTTGGGGAAAAGCAGTTTACCCATCGCCCGAACGCACGGGATTTCACCCGAGGAAGCGAGGTCATAGGCTTTCCGCTCGCCGATGCGCAGCAGATCGGCCAGTTCACGGGTGGTCAGATACTGGGACATTCAGTCGAGACGCACAGCCGAACCTGTGCCCGCATCCGCCGCGCTGAAACCAATTTGGTTCAGCACATAGGGGGCTGCGACGGTTATCACTGCCATCGCTGCGACGGCGGCAAGAAAGGCTTTCATAGTCTCCTCCGGCTCAGTCCTCGGGCGCTGTGGCGCGCCGCAGAAAGGCAATCAGATCGATCCGGTCCTGAGGGGCCGTGATCCGCTGCATCGGCATCTTTGACCCCGGAATGTAGTGATCCGGTCCTTCATCGAACAGGGCGTTTATCGTGTCTTCATCCCAAATGATATCAGAGTCTTGCAGGATGTCCGAGTACAAATATCCCGCCACGGAACCCGCCGGTCGCCCAAAAACTCCATGCAAAGTAGGACCCGCCCGCCTTTGTCCGTCGGGGGTCAGGCTATGGCAAATCGAGCACTTGCGGGCGAATTGCCGTTCGCCGTTCTCCATCTCTTCGGGCTGCTTCAGGAATTCCGGTTGGTCCGAGGCCATCTGTGTATGGTCCCCGAGCGAAGCAACAGGCCAACTGTACATTGCTTCATCGATACCTCCGGCGTGAATATTCTGACCATCGGTTGAAAACGCCAGTGCCCAGACCGGCCCTCGCAGCGTTGCCCTAAAATCCTGTGCAATGCGCCAGTCTGCCGTGTCAATCACCATGATGTACCCTTGGCCATCTCCCACGGCCAGCATCCGACGATCCGGGCTGAGCGCCAATGCGAGGATCGGACGACGTCCAAGGGTAAAGTCTCGTTCCTCTCCGGTCGTCAGATCGCGAATTCGGGTGACGCCATCAACGGCCCCGTAAGCGATCCAATTGTCATGCGGGTTCAGAATAAGTTCGTTGATGCCGAATCCGTGCTCGACCAACTTTTCGCGCTCGTGCCCGGTGCTCACGTCCCAAAGGCGCAGAGCCCCGTCCATGCCAGCCGAATACAGTTGCGACCCATCTGGCGAGAAGACGACCGCATTCACACCGCTGCCGGTTGGGCCGAGTGACTTGGAATCGGAGCCGTCGATGGACCAAACTCCGATGGTTCCGTCCCAACTTGCTGTTGCGACATGGGTCTTGGACGCGGCGATTTCGACAATTTTGCCCGCGTGCTGTCCAACGACCTGTCCGCCGGGCCAGCGCCTCAAGGTAAAGTCATCACCAGCCGAGTAGACTGCTGTTCCGTTGAAAACGACCGTGTTGACGGCTGCCTCGTGGCCTTCCAGCCATTCGGGTTTGCGTTCGGACCAAATACCGACCGAATTGTCGAAACTGGCCGTCGCAATTCGCCCATCTGACGAGGTGGCGATCCCCATGATCGGGCCGCCATGCCCCTTCAGGGTATAGAATTCGGCCGATGCAGGCAGAGGCAGCAACGCCAGAACACACAGCAGAGTGCGCATTTATTCTGCGGGCGAAGCCGCACTCTTGCCGGCCTCGTCTTCCTGCACCTCTTCCAGCCAGAGCGCGTGATGCTCGCGCGCCCATTGCTCCTCGACTTCGCCGGAGCCCATAGCGTCGAACGCACCTTCCATTCCAACCGAGCCGAGGTAGATGTGGGCTATGATGATGGCAATGAAAACATAGGCAATCATCACGTGCCAGACTTGCGCGTATTGCATTTCTTCCTGCGGCGACATTTGCACCGGCAGGTTCAGGCCCAGCATCTGGGGAAGGCCAGTCGCGTTGGCGATTGAGAAGGTCTTGGCAAACAACGGCATCTCGAACGGGAACAGCAGTGACAGGCCGGAAAGGCTGATCGAGACACCCAGAAGGATGCACAGCCAGAAGATGATTTTTTGCCCGGCATTGAATTTCTTGGCGGGTGGATGGCTGCCTTTGGTGAACAGGCCTCCTCCGGCTGCAAGCCATCGAAGGTCAGTGCGGTTCGGTATGTTATGGGCGACCCAGTTCACCGTGATGATGATCAGACCCAGCATAAAGGCCCAGGCAAGGTTGTTATGCAGCCATTTGCACGCTTGTGCGATGGTGGCGAAGCCTTCCTTGCCGAAGATCGGGATCAGGAAATCGCGCCCATAGAGGGTCAGCAACCCGGTAAGGCCAAGGATCAGGAAAGAGCCAGCGAACAACCAATGTCCGAACCGCTCAAAACCGGAAAATCTGGTAACTGTGCGTCCCGTCTTGTTGCCGTCGATCCGGATTTTCCCCCGGATCAGGAAGAACAGAAGCAAGACAACCAGCATTCCGCCCAGAATGTATGTACCATATTCACGCAACGGACCCGTGCGGAAATTCAACCACCACATTCCACCGTCCTGAATCAAAACACTGGCCGCAGGCCCTTTGGACGAGACGGTAACATCAGCGGAACCGTAGCGCAGAGCGCGGTACACATCGCTGTCCGAGGCGACACCGCGCGTTCCAAGCTGGCCCAGCAGACCCTCTGCATTGCCTTGCCCGGTGTTTTCGGATCGATAGCTGTTGTCCACCTTCTCGCCGCGCTGTCGGGCCAGAATATCTTCCAAAGTCGTCGCGCCTCCTGTCGCGGCGCGTTCGTCTGGGGGCGGCGCTGGGGTTTCTGACTGGGCCAGAGCGGCTTGAGTCATCCCTAGCGAGAACAGAAAAGCGATGAAAAGGCGGAACATCTGAACCTCGGTCAAAATCCCTGATCAGGCGACCCACGATTGCGGGTCGCCTGTTTGGTTCAAGAAAACGGTCTTAGCCGTCCTTCTGGTCGTAGGCCGTGCCCCAACCCCAGGCGCCCGAGCCAAACCCGCGCGCAACGACGCGTTCGCGGTAGATGGCTGACACCACGTCGCCGTCGCCGGCAAGCAGGGCCTTGGTGGAACACATCTCGGCGCAGATGGGCAGTTTGCCCTCGGCGATCCGGTTGCGACCGTATTTTGCGAACTCTGCGGTCGAGTGGTTTTCCTCGGGGCCGCCGGCGCAGAAGGTACATTTGTCCATCTTGCCGCGCGATCCGAAGTTACCAGCCTGTGGGTATTGCGGCGCGCCAAAGGGGCACGCATAGAAGCAATAGCCGCAACCGATGCACAGGTCCTTGGAGTGCAGGACGACCCCTTCTTCGTTCTGATAGAAGCAGTCGACCGGGCACACCGCCATGCAGGGCGCATCCGAACAATGCATGCAGGCCACCGAGATCGAGCGTTCGCCCGGGTTGCCGTCATTGATCGTCACCACCCTGCGGCGGTTGATGCCCCATGGGACCTCGTGCTCGTTCTTGCACGCGGTGACGCAGGCGTTGCACTCGATGCAGCGTTCAGCGTCGCAGAGAAACTTTGCTCTAGCCATTAATCGTCCTCCTTACGCTGCCGAGATCTTGCAGAGAGTCGCTTTGGTCTCCTGCATCTGGGTCACTGAGTCATAGCCATAGGTCTGGGCGGTGTTGGAACTTTCGCCCAAGACATAGGGATCGGCTCCTGCGGGATATTTGTGCCGCAGATCCTCGCCCTGAAAATGGCCGCCGAAGTGGAAGGGCATGAAGGCCACACCGGCACCGACCCTGTTGGTCAGCATCGCCATCACCTTGACCTTGCCGCCTTCGGGACCTTCGACCCAGACCTGTTGCCCGTCACGAATACCAAGGTTGTTGGCATCGCGCGGGTTGATCTCGACGAACATGTCCTGCTGCAGCTCGGCCAGCCACGGGTTTGATCGGGTTTCCTCACCGCCGCCTTCATATTCGACCAGACGACCTGACGTCAGGATTATCGGGTAATCCTTTGAAAAGTCGTTCTTCTGGATCGAAGCATAAAGGGTGGGGAGGCGATAGGCCTGACGGTCCTCATAGGTCGGATAGTCCTCCACCAGATCGCGCCGGTTGGTATAGAGCGGCTCGCGATGCAGTGGGATCGGATCCGGGAAGGTCCAGACGACCGCGCGGGCTTTGGCGTTCCCGAAGGGCGCACAGCCATGCTCGATCGCGACCCGCTGGATGCCGCCCGAAAGGTCGGTTTTCCAGTTGGTCTCTGGTCCCGCAACGGCGTCAATGGCCGCGCGTTCCTCGGCCGTCAGGTCACCGTCCCAGCCAAGGTCCATCAGCATCTGCATCGTGAATTCGGGATATCCATCCTGAATTTCCGACCCAACGCTATAGACCCCTTCGGCCAGCAGGTTGTCGCCATCGCGTTCCACGCCGAAACGGGCGCGGAAGGTCAAGCCGCCTTCGGCCACCGGTTTGGACATATCATAGAGGTTTGGTGTCCCCGTATGACCCATTTCCGGTGTTCCCCAGCAGGGCCAGGGCAAACCGTAGTACTCGCCGTCGTTCGGGCCGCCAATGGCCTGCAGCGTGGTTCTGTCGAACGTGTGCTGGTTGGCCATGTGGCTTTTCAGACGTTCCGGCGACTGACCGGTATAGCCGATGGTCCAGAGGCCCGAGTTGAACTCACGCGTGATGCTTTCAACATTCGGGGTTTCCGGGTCGTCCATCTCGATATTGCGGAAGAACCGATCCGCCCAGCCGAACTTGTTGGCGAACTTGGCCATGATGACCTCGTCCGGCAGGCTTTCGAACAGCGGATCCACCACCTTGTCACGCCACTGCAGCGACCGGTTAGATGCCGTGACCGAGCCACGGGTTTCGAACTGCGTACAGGCGGGCAACAGGTAAACGCCATCGGTGCGGTCATGCAGAACGGCCGAGACAGTGGGATACGGGTCGATCACGACCAGCATATCCAGCTTCTCCATCGCCGTTTTCATCTCCGGTCCCCGAGTTTGCGAGTTCGGAGCATGACCCCACAAGACCATGGCGCGGACGTTGTTGTCCTGATCCATGTTCGCCGGGTCTTCCAGAACACCGTCGATCCAGCGAGAGACCGGGATGCCGCGTTCGTTCATCAGCGGCTTGTCCTTGCCTTCCTTGTCCTTGATCGTGGCGAACTGACCTTTCAGCCAATCGACATCTTCACCCCAGACACGGCTCCAATGTGCCCATGCGCCGTTCGACAGGCCGTAGTAACCAGGCAGAGTGTGGGACAGAACACCAAGGTCCGTCGCGCCCTGCACGTTGTCATGGCCACGGAAGATGTTTGTGCCGCCACCCGAGGTGCCCATGTTGCCAAGCGCAAGCTGAAGCACGCAGTAGGCACGGGTGTTGTTGTTGCCGTTGGTGTGTTGCGTACCACCCATGCACCAGATCACTGTGCCGGGACGGTTGTTGGCCATGGTGCGTGCAACACGCTTCAGCTGCGAGCCAGGGGTGCCGGTGACGCGTTCGACCTCATCCGGGTTCCACTTGGCAACTTCTTCGCGGATCTGGTCCATGCCCCAGACACGGGTGCGGATGAACTCTTTGTCCTCCCATCCGTTGTCGAAGATGTGCCACAGGATACCCCAGATCAGCGCAACGTCTGTGCCGGGGCGAAACCGCACATATTCATCCGCATGCGCTGCGGTGCGCGTAAAGCGCGGGTCGCAGACGATCAGCGGGGCGTTGTTCTGTTCCTTTGCGCGCAGAACATGCAGCAACGAGACGGGGTGCGCCTCGGCCGGGTTGCCGCCGATGATGAAGATGGCCCGAGAGTTATGGATGTCATTATACGAATTGGTCATGGCGCCGTAGCCCCATGTATTCGCAACACCCGCAACAGTGGTCGAGTGGCAGATACGGGCCTGATGGTCCACGTTGTTCGTGCCCCAATAGGCGGCGAACTTGCGGAACAGATAGGCCTGCTCGTTGTTATGCTTCGCCGAACCCAGCCAGTACACGCTGTCCGGCCCGGATTCCTCGCGGATGCTCATCATGCCGTCGCCGATCTCGTTGATCGCCTCTTCCCAGCTGATGCGCTTCCACTCGCCACCTTCCTTTTTCATCGGATACTTGAGGCGGCGCTCACCGTGGGCGTGCTCGCGGACCGAGGCCCCCTTGGCGCAGTGCGCACCCAGATTGAACGGGCTGTCCCAACCGGGTTCCTGCCCGATCCAGACGCCGTTCTGCACCTCGGCGACGACAGTACAGCCGACCGAACAGTGGGTGCATACGGATTTGATATTCTCAACGGCGGTGTTCGCCGCTGTCTGGGCGCTGGCTGGCGTTACGGTTCCACCCGTGGCGCTGATCGCGGCAAGGCCGCCGATCGTCAGGCCCGAGCCACGCAGGAATGCGCGGCGATCGACGGTTTTCTCGCCGATTTGGGACAGGATACTTGTCCGCTGGGGGCGTCTCGCAACCCCGTTGGTCTTTTTCCTAAGCATTTCCTTCCTCCCTTGCTCGCCATGTAAGCCATGGCTGGCTTGGTACTGCTGGTGCCGACATCAGGGCCAATCGCAACCGTCCGTCGGTTAGTGACATCGTCCGGGTCAGAACCGGGCGCTGTCGAGGTAGGCGCGCGTGTGCGCGGTATCCTGAATGCGGGTTTCATCCGTCGGCGATTCGGCCGCTTCGGCTTTCCCGGTCAGGCTGGCTGCGGCGACGGCAGCGGGAGCTGCGGTTCCGGCCAGTTTCAGGAAGTCACGGCGCGTGGCACCTTCTTCCTTGGTCTTGCTCATGGGTTCCTCCTTTCCCATTTGCGAAGTAGCGTCAGTTCAGACGCTGGCGAATGGCAGCGGATCACACTGCCGTCATCCGGAACGCTTCCCTCTCGATCTCCATGAAAATGCGTCCGGCGGTACCGACGGATGCATAAAGGACCGAGTTTTCGGCAGCTTCCAAATCCGAGTAGAAATGTGCGGCCCACGGGCCGATGTGCTTGTTCCAGAACGTTTTTTGCTCTTCCAGTGAGGCAGGGGCGCCAAAGCGGCCGATAATCGTCCCCGCCATCATTTCCATCAAGGATGCGATGTTGTCCTCGGGTTCATAGACATTCTTTGCCCGAGTGATCCCACGCGCGGCCATGTCATTGCGCAGCTGGGCCAGAGGTTTCTCGTTCAGGAAACCGGTCAGGTAGAAACTGGCATAGGGCAGCAACTCACCTCGTCCCAGCCCGATGAAAAGCGCGTTAAATTCCCGCTCTGCCGCCGCTGGCTTGGTCACCTTGGCCACGCGGGACATGGCCTGAATGGCCTGACCCAGATCGGTGTCGTCGCCGGTCAGACCGGATACCTGATCCAGCAGCATCTGATCAGGCGGGGTCGCCAGAAGCAGCCCGAGAAAGTTGTAAAAATCCGCGCGCAGGCGATCCTCGGCCGAGACATCCAGATTTGGCGCGTTATCTGCGTTCATACGTTATCCTTCGAATTCAAATTTCATGCGGCGCGGGGCAGGGGGCAGTCCGGCCTCGTCCGGCTCCTCCGCTTCGGCAACCAAAACAGGTTCGGGTGCTGGGTCTTCATCCAGTTCCGGTTCCAGTTCGGCATCCGGCGCTTCGGGTTCGTCTTCCGGCGTTACTTCCTCCGCTTCGGCCGCCAAGGCTTCGACATGGGTCAACATCCCTTTACCGACCTGATAGGCAGTCTGGAGGTTCTCGATAACACAGGCGGCGTCCGTATAGTCCTCGCCGTAGTCGACCAGGCCGTCCACATTTGCCAGAACCGGGTTCAACCGCCATAGACGACGCAAGGCGCGACGACGCAAACGGTCGGGAACGGCCTTTGCCATGAAGCCCGAGACATCGTCGCCCACTTGCAGTTGGTCGGGGTCTGGCAGGTTCAGCTCAGCCAGAATCTCAGTATCACTCTTTTCTTCCAATTCGGCCTGTTGGGCGGACAGCGCTTGCGTTTCGACGGCTTCGCGATCAGCCTGAGCTTCGGCCTGAACGGCGGCCTTGCGGCGGGACCAGAAATCGCGGGCTTCGGTCATTGCACGACCCTCCGCGGCGCGCGATAGACGTCCGTTGCCTGCCGGATGCGAGCATCCCCGCGGCCGTCTTCGACCAGATCAACGCACTTCTTGTCACGGCGACGTTTGACGAAAACCTCATCCCGGTGATGCTGCAGGGTGAAATCTCGCACCCAGGCAATGAGCCCGTCACTCATGGGGATCTTCTCGACGATCTCTTCACCGGTATCGGCGTAATCCTGACCTTCGAATGGAGAAGCCGTGATCAGAACGGCGTTCAGCGGAGTATCTCCGTCCAACTCATCCCGCAGGACCAGATAGATTGAGGGCTGCCCATCTGAAAGGTTTACCATGTAGGCTTCGGTCTCATCTGCCCAAAGGGTAAGGGGCAGGGTGACCGCATGGTATTCCACGGCCTCACCCTCGCGGCGCAATTCCTGCCAGTCTGCAGGCCCTGCACCGGGTAACGCAGCTACGGCACGCCAGTTCCACTTTGCCCAGCGAGTGACCCCGGGCGTTTTGCGTACGATGACGCCAATCGGCATTTCGATCTGACTTGCGGCCTTGGCCACGCTTCCTCCCCGAAAAGGCTCTCCCCTGCCTTTTCTGTGATGTACTATGGTACACAATACGGTCACGTGCCAAGACCTCACAGGCAGGGATAGGTCGCGTTCACTAATTATTTATTCGTTTTTGTCTCCTGTTCTGATGAGCGAGGCCAGGCGTGATGAAAAATAGTGCATAAATTCGGGTTTCTTCGCCACCTTCGCATTGCCACTAACCGGATAAGGTCTAATCTGCATTGGATGGGGTAATTGCGCGGGGAGAACGATGGCGGTGAAGATTTTGCTATGCGATTGTGCGGGGACGCAATCTTTGAACCCCGATGCGATTTCTTCGGCCTGCGGGACTACCTGCACCAGGGTGCACACGGCCCTATGCACGCGTGAGTTGGAGGTGGCGGCGAACCTGTTGCAGCAAGGTGAACCCACGGTGATCGCCTGCGGACAAGAAACGCAGGTTTTCAGCGAGCTGGCGGAGGAGCTGGATGTTGATCTGCCGGGTTTTGTCGATTTACGCGATCGGGCGGGATGGTCCGAACAAGGCGGCGAAGCTACGCCAAAAATGGCGGCCCTCGCCGCGGAAGCTCTGCTGCCTCGGCCCGAAACCCCCAGTGTCGATGTGATCAGCGAAGGCACATGTTGCATCATCGGACCGGGCGACGTTGCATTCGAAATGGCCGATCTCCTTTCCGATAGTCTGGCTGTCACTGTTCTGGTCACAGATGCGGCCGAACCGATGAGCCGCGCATATGATGTCGTGCGTGGCCGGCTGCGCGACTTAACGGGCGCGCTGGGCGGCTTCGTCCTACGTCTGGATCAGGTTCAGCAGTTAGAGCCCGGCGGGCGCGGTGCTTTTGGGTGGAGCGCACCCCGGGACGGCGCCACGTCACGCTGCGATATTATTGTCGACCTGACGGGTGACACGCCTCTGGTCTCTGCGCCGGAGAAGCGCGAAGGCTATCTTCGCGCGGATCCTCGCGACGCGGTTGCTGTGGCGAAAATGGCCCTTGAAGCCGTCCAACTCGTCGGCACGTTCGAAAAACCGCTTTACGTGCGGTTGGACGAATCCCTCTGCGCCCATTCGCGGGCCGAGCAGGTGGCGTGTTCCAATTGCCTGAACGTCTGCCCGACCGGAGCGATAACGCCTGCGGGCGAGCATGTTGCGATTGATCCCATGATCTGTGCGGGCTGCGGGGAATGCGCCGCCCTGTGTCCCTCGACGGCAATCACATACGAAGACCCGCCGGTCTCGTCCGTCTTGTCGCGGATGCATATCCTGGCCCGCACCTACCGCCGCGCGGGTGGGGCGGCACCGAGATTGTTGGTTCATGACGGCCATGGGGCCGAGATGATCCGGATGGCGGCGCGGTTTGGCCGGGGTTTACCGGCCGATGTCATTCCGCTGGAACTGAATGGTGTGTCGGGGTTCGGGCATGCGGAAATGCTGGCCGGTTTGGCGCATGGATTTGCACGCGTGGATGTTCTGCTGTCTCCTCAAACCGAACGCGATGCGCTGAACCGGGAATTGCCACTGGCGCAGGCCATTGCCGGGGAAGCGGCACTGAGCCTGATTGACGTCGACGACCCCGATGCGATGTCAGACATTCTTTACGCGCAGGACATGCCGTCACCTTTGACGGAACCTGTCTTGCCGCTGGGCAACCGGCGACAAATCGCACGGCTGTCAGCCCAAGCATTGAATCCGGGGGCTGAAGCACCGTTGCCCTTGCCCGAAGGGTCTCCTTACGGCGCAATCGCCGTGAACACGGACACCTGCACCCTGTGCCTGAGCTGCGTGTCCCTTTGCCCATCGGGTGCGTTGATTGACAACCCGGACAAGCCGCAGCTTAATTTTCAACAAGATGCCTGCTTGCAGTGCGGCCTCTGTCGCACAATCTGTCCGGAACAGGCCATAACACTGGTGCCACAGTTTGACCTGAGTGACGCAGCACTATCGCAACGGGTGCTGAATGAGGAAGAACCTTTTGCATGCATTGAATGTGGCGCCTTGTTCGGAGTGAAATCGACCGTCGAACGGGTCATGGAGAAACTCTCGGGCACGCATCCTATGTTTGCCACGTCGGAACAGGCAAGGATGATCCAAATGTGCGACAACTGCCGTGTGAACGCGCAGTTCCATAGTCAGGACAATCCATTTACATCGAAACCAAGGCCGCCCGTTGTGACCACCGAAGATTATTTTTCAAAGCGCAAGGATCACTGAAACTGCAAAGGTGCACCCAGATCGGCAGCGCTGAGGGCGGCGACGAAGGCGAGGATCGCTTCCAGGTCGTCCATCGTCATCTCGACCGGATGGATAGGTGAGGGCCGGTCTATGGCAAACGGTGGGGTGACGTCCTTGATCTGGGTGAAGGCAGGGTGCGGGTTCAGGGCAAAGAAGGCCTGAAACCGCTCGGACCAGTCCGGCATCGCGCGCAGGACGGCAAAGGACGGGGTCGATCCCAGCCCGTTCATCCGGTTTTGCGGTCCGATCACGTGGCATCTGCCGCAATGGGTCATCGACAGTTTTTCGCCTAAGGTCACATCGCCGTCGACGTTTTCCTTTTCCACGACCGCAGCGATCTCAAAACTTGCGGTGAACGGCGCGCCCTGCGGTGGAGTGAAACTTTCGACCGTGCGCTTTCCGATATCGGACAACAACCAATCGCGAAACCGGATCTGGCGCGCATTGTCTTCGGTCCGCAAGTGGTAGACAACGCCGTCTCGGGCAAAAACAGGTTCGCCGGGCGGTGCGGGAGACAACGACATTTCTCCGTTTTCTTCTGCGACAACGCGTATCCCGGTCTTGAGAGAGAAGCGCGGAAGGATATGTTGCAAAAGACCGGAGCTTGATACTTCGTCAGGGGCTGCAAGCCCAAGCGCCTCCTGCGACAAGGAAGGGCTGGCAGAGAGCGTCAGGCTCAGGCACAAGAGGACAAAGCGCATGGCCCAGCCTAACGGGCACCGGTCAAATGCGTCAAATGAACTGAATCAGACGGAGACACATGCAATGAGCGGCGACGGATTTTTGTCGATACGCAATGCCCCCACCGGGCCGATCAAGGGGAAGGGCGCATGAGCATCCGTGACGCAGTTCTGGCGAACCTGAAAAAGATCACCGACCCGGTTTCCGGTCAGGACATTGTAAGCGCCGGCATCGTACGCGCGTTGAACGTGGATGGCGACACGGTGCGGTTTGTGCTGGAGATCGATCCTAAACAAGCCGAGAAGATGGAACCGGTTCGTGCCACTGCCGAAAAGGCGGCGCAGATGGTGGATGGGGTGACCAAGGTCTCGGCCATGATGACGGCGCATTCGGACAAGGCACCGCCGGATTTGAAGCCGAAGCCAAAGCCGTCGCAAACCGGGCCACAGGCCGTTCCCGGTGTGGACCGGATCATCGCTGTTGCTTCGGGCAAGGGCGGTGTGGGCAAATCCACCGTATCGGCAAATCTTGCCTGTGCTCTGGCTGCCGAAGGACGGCGTGTGGGACTGCTGGATGCGGATGTCTACGGTCCGTCGCAGCCTCGGATGCTGGGCGTCTCGGGACGTCCGGCCAGCCCGGATGGCAAAACGATTCTGCCGTTGCGCAACCACGGTGTCACGATGATGTCGATGGGTCTGATGACCAACGAAGGACAGGCGGTCGTCTGGCGTGGCCCGATGCTGATGGGCGCGCTTCAGCAGATGATGAACCAGGTTCAGTGGGGCGCACTGGATGTGCTGATCGTGGACCTGCCGCCCGGCACCGGCGACGTGCAACTGACGCTGAGCCAGAAGTTCAAGGTGGACGGCGCCATCGTCGTCTCGACCCCTCAGGACGTGGCGCTGATCGACGCCCGCAAGGGGATTGACATGTTCAACCAGCTCAAGACACCCATCGTCGGGATGATCGAGAACATGTCCACCCACATCTGCTCGAACTGCGGGCATGAGGAACACGTCTTTGGTCACGGCGGCGTTGCATCCGAGGCTGAAGCGCTGGGCGTTCCATTGTTGGGTGAAATTCCGCTGCATCTGGACATCAGGGTAGCGGCAGATGGTGGCGCGCCGATTGTGGTTAGCAAGCCCGACACGCCGCAGGCCGAGGCCTTCCGAAAGATTGCCCGCGACATGATCTCCAAAGATTACGCATGAGCGAACCGGTCTTTCCCCCTTTGCTGACGGGCCATCCGGTTCAGGGTGGGGAGGACCCATTCGACCGGGCGCAGGCCATGGCAGCGCTGGGCTGCGACTCTGGCGCCGTTGTTTATTCCATTCAGGCCGATCGCCTGAGGGTCGCCATCGTGTTTGCGCCCGAGGTTCCACTGGCCGACGCCATGGCGATGCTGCCACTGTGTGCCGTGGGATTTCAGAACGCACTTGGCGCACTCGCGCCGCCTGAGGTTGCTGTGCATCTGGGCTGGGATGGGCTGATATGCGTTAACGGTGCGCGGTGCGGCCGGTTTCGCGCTGTTGCATCGAACAATGCGCCAGACGCGATGCCGGACTGGCTGGTGATCGGTTGGGAACTTGCCTTGTTGCAGACCAGCGACGCGCCGGGCGAGGCACCGGACGTCACAGCCCTTTACGACGAAGGATGCGCCGACGTATCTGCCCCGCACCTGGTCGAAAGCTG
Organism: Ruegeria sp. HKCCD6647-2; assembly: GCF_057221075.1. Lineage (NCBI taxonomy): Bacteria > Pseudomonadati > Pseudomonadota > Alphaproteobacteria > Rhodobacterales > Roseobacteraceae > Ruegeria > Ruegeria sp. HKCCD6647-2. The sequence continues at coordinate 667,406 of NZ_JBWVBD010000001.1, forward strand.
GTCGCGCCATATGCTGACCTGGCTCAACCGCTGGCAGGAGGACGGCAACGCGCCGCTGCATGCCGAATGGATGGGTCTGCTGCGCGGCGTTGGCGAGCCGATCAATGGGCAAGGCGTGTTCCTTGGCACCGATGAGCGGTTTGGTATGTTGATCCGCGACGGTGCAGAAACACATCTGCGCCCGCTGACGGAATTGCTGGAGGACACGAGATGAAACTCGCACGTGCCATTCATTTCGATGAAAGCGATATGAACGTCTTCCACTCGCCGGCCCGCACCGGTGAGTGGTGCATCTCGGGCGGGTTCGAGTTTTCGAATTGGGGCGAGGGCGATCTTGAAGGCAAGGCGCGGCAGGCTTTCGCAAACGGATGGCTGGGGTTGGAGACCTTTGGACGTGCGACTTTCGTGGCCGTGACCCAAATAGAACCGGCTGAGCAAGAACAGATCACCCGGTATCTGGCCGAGCACTTCGTGCAGTTTTACGGCGCACCATCGGTCGAGGCTGCGATTGATGTGGCTCAGGCAGAATTGGCGCATATGTCGGAATTGTGCGAAGACCACGCGCCGAACACATTGTTGACCGTGTCGCGCGAATTGACCGGGGCAGGGGTACACGAGGCGTTCCGTGTGATCGCTCCGCAGGATGCCCAACTGGAAGCGCTGGCCGTGCATGGGTCTTTGGACGAATAGCCCTTAGAACAGATCTGCGAACCCGCCGAACTGACCGCGCTTGAAGATAAGCCCCTGGCCTTTTCGGTACATGACCTTGTCGACGTGACCGACCAGAATCAGGTGATCCCCGGCCTCGTGGCAGTTGTGAAGGCTGCAGTCGAAACGGGCCAGGCAACCTGCCAGCTGCGGGCGCCCGGCATCATCCAGCTGCCAATCCGCGTGCGAGAAATCCAATCCGTCGCGGGCAAATTTCAACGCCTGATCCTGCTGGTTCTGCGCCATGACATGGATTGAATACGTCTGGCAGGTGCTGAAGGTATTGAACCGGTGCGAGTCGCGGGCCAGGCACCAAAGCACCAGCGGCGGGTCCAGAGAAACAGACGAGAATGAGTTGACGGTGATCGCGTGTGGACCGTTTTCCGTATGCGCCGTAACCACCGTGACACCGGTGCCAAAGCACCCCAGGGCCTCGCGGAAGGCCATGCTTTGATCTGGGCTGGGCGTAAAGGTCTTTTCGGTCATCGCACGCTCGTTCACTGGGCCTGTCTCAGGTGCCACGCCATGCCGGGATTGTCCACGAAAAGCTCGGTAGAGGTTACATCTTTTTGGTTAGTTCAGGTCTTCCAGCAATCGCCCGTGTTTGCGGGTTTGCGCGATGACATCGCCAAAAGTGACCATGCCCCGGGCCGTCAGCATCGGGAGCATGCAAACCAGCACCTCGGCGGTCGCCACCGCATCACCCATTGCAGTATGTCGCAGGTTCTCCGGAATAGTGATGTCGAAACGTTCGCAGACGGCATCCAGAGTGTGCGTTTCGCTGGCCCCAAACAACACGGCGGACAACAGGACGGTGTCCAGAATCGGGTGGGTCCATTCGACCTCCATCCGGGCCGCGTGCCGGTGCAGAAAGGCCATGTCAAACGGCGCGTTATGGGCAACGATAACCGCGTCACGCGCAAACTGGTGAAAGCTGCGTCCGGCTTCGACTATGTCAGGCGCACCTTGAACCATGGCATCGTTGATCCTGTGCACTTTCGTTGACGCTGGTGGAATGGGGATACCCGGGTTGACCAGAGTGTTGATCTGTTCGCCGTCGACAATCTTACCTTTCACGACCCGAACCGCGCCGATTTGCACGATCTCGTCCTTGTGCGGCAGCAGCCCGGTGGTTTCGGTATCAAAGACGACAAAGGTCAGATCTGACACCGTCCGATGCTCGAAGGCGGCGTCGGCTGCGGTGTCGAGCAGGTCGAAGTTGTACACGAGTGGACGCGCTTCTTCGGGCCGCATTTGCGCGGCGCTTTCGTCGAATATCAGCATATAGCCCGGTGCGTTGCCCAATGGCTTCATGCGGGCCGAATAAGTCTGACGCCCGTCGACACTTGTCAACGCGCACTCGACCTCCATCCCGGTCTTGATCATTTCCTTGTACGAGTCGGTCAGGCCCGTGCTTTCGAGGTAATCAAACAGAGAGGCATTCAGACGGGGATGCGCGATCTGCGCCAGAACGTCGGCCGCCTGCGCATCATAAAGAACAATCTGGTGCTTTGGCCCGGCCAACAACATGGCGACCGGGATTTCGGTCAGCAGGGCTGTCAGGCGCTGCTTTTCGGCGGCCAGATGCGCGGTTTCTGCGGCCACTGCCTGGGCAGTGTTCATCGCGTTTTCGGCCAGTTGATCCGCAAGCCCCGCTGCGGCGGGAGCCAGATCGCCAAGATAGCGCGCTGCCTGCAGGTCCAGTTCCGTGCTGACGCCCGCATGTGCACGGGCGCGCAGTTGAGAAGACAGGCGTTCGATTGGCTTCGCGACATTATCGTCAAACAACAGCCAGACCCCGACAACCAATCCCAGGAAACCAAAGGCAATCAGGATTTCGGCAAAGATGTAGGCATCGACCAGATCCGGGTCTTCGACCCGTGTGTAGCTGAACCACAGTGCGGCCGAGCTGACCACAAGCCCGCCAACAGCCAACAGGCAGAAGAACAGAAAGATCCGCAGGCGAAAGCTGAGGTGGTTCATCCGTGTCACACCCCGCAGGTCGCCTCGACAACCGGGTCGCCGGCGCCGGCGGAAATCCAGTCGGCATTCAATAAACGGCCGTCATCGGCAAACTCGGCACCGTCTGCCAGATTGGCCCGGCTGTTTTCCGCACAGTTCACGGCGACGGGAACTTTTGAGACCGGAGCCCAGCGGCCAAAGAAATAGAGGTCGACCAGGCGCTGTTCCGGCACGTTATCGTTGGTGCGCACCGATACCGTGTCGATGGCGGCAAACCGGTCGACGAAAGGCACGGCATAGGTCCAGGGTCGATAGAACGCGCGACTTTCGACCTCTTGCACGATGGTCAATTCTTCAGGCAGTTGATCACGGGTGCGGTCGTACCAGGAATATTCGCTGGAGATGGTCATGGCGATCATGCCGACACCTGCTGCAACAGGCGCGGCCCACTTGGGGAACCGGCCCCCGGTCAGCTTGTTTACCAACATGACGATGCCGGCAAAGGCAAAGCCAGCAAAGACCGTGCCGATCAATTCCAGAAACATGTCGTCTCTCCGTTCTTCAACCGCGTTTTAGCCCAGCATTCCCTTGCCGTGACCAACTGCGGATTGCATCGTTTTTACTACGACGAAGGCATCGCGCAGATGACTTCGCTCAAAGTCCGATAATTCGGATGGTGGCAGGTAATTGTCCGGCTTATCGCCGGATTTGACCAACCGGACCTGATGTTCCAGCCGGGTTTCTGCGATCAGATCGTAGGCGTCCAGCAGATCATGAGCACCAGAATGGCTCAGAACACCCGCCGCTTCGGCAGCCTTCAGACGTGCACGGGTGTTTGCCTCGGTCAGTTGGCCCTGCAGGCTGTAGACGCGCGCCAGATCGACAACCGGCACCACACCGTTGTGCTTCAGGTCCAGCGTGTTGCGGTGCTCGCCCGAGCGGATGGTGGCGAAGCCGCGCAGCAGTCCCAGCGGCGGCGTGTGCTTCAGCGAGTTCGAGATCATATGTGCCACAAAGATCGAGTTCGCGTTGGCAGCGGCCAGCGTGTCAGCCTGCAGGTTGGTGAACAGATCAAACGAACCGCCAATGGGACGAAGGTCGAACATGACCGAGGCCAGCATTTGCGCCTCGGGGTTGGGTTTCGCGATCCAACCCTGGAAATAATCGCGCCAGACCTGCACCGGCTGACACCATCGCGGGTTCGTCGCCATCATGTCGCCGGGGCAATAGAAATACCCGCAGGTATCCAGCCCGTCCGAGACAAACTTTGCGAGGCTCGCGAAATAGCCCATGTCAGCTTCAGACACGCTGTCATCCAGCATCAGGCAATTGTCCTGATCCGATACGCCGGTCTGTTCCTGCCGCCCTTGCGAGCCACAGGCCAGCCAGAGATAGGGCACCGGGGGCGAACCCAGCTTTTCCTCGGCCAGTGCCAACAGACGTCGCGTGGCGGTGTCGGCAATGTCGGTGATCAGGCGCGTCACAATCTCGTGCCGATTGCCGCTGGCAACCAGTTGTACCAACAATTGCGGGATTTCCGCCGTCACCTGAGCCATGTCCTCGGCCGAGTTTGCTTTGGCAATCCGACGCACCAGCTCTGCCGAATTGACAGCCTGGTAATGTGTCAGGTCAGTTTGGGTTACCACGCCGACCAGTTTACCACCCTCGGAAATAGGAATATGGCCAATACCGCGTTCCATCATGACGTGCAGGACATCCGACCCGATATCCGTGGGGGACAGCGTCGTTGGATTTGCCGTCATGATGTCTGAAATCGGGGTATCGCTGGGCATTCCGTTTGCAACGAATTTTCCCGAAATGTCTCGCAGCGTGGCAATACCCAACAGCGCGTCGCCGTCGGTAACACAAAGCGACGATATGTGACGGTCTCGCATCATCTGAGCCGCTTCTCTAATAGGCGTATTCGGCGGGCAGGTGGCAGGGTTATGCGCCATCAGCACGTCAATGGCCGTGGTAGCCAGACTTTGCGGTCCGCTGCGTTCGCCGCGTGTGCGATTGAAGAACTTCGACACTACGTCATGCCCGTCAATCAGGTTCTTCACCAAATCAGGCGGCAGCACAATCAGAACCGCCGGCGTGTGAGCGCGCGCGTGTGTCGCGGCTTTGCCATCCTTGAGCAGCCCCCGCTCACCAAAGGAATTGCGCAACCCGAGATGAGACACGACAGCGCCGTTTTCATCGCTGATTTCCACCTGTCCTTCATAGATGACAAACACGCCGGGCAGGGCATTGCCCATCTCGTAGACAGATGAATTTTCGTCAACTTCCCAGACGTCGATCTGTTTGGCCAGATCGTCCAGCACCTCATGGGGCAGGGCATCATAGGGATGCACGGATTTCAGAAACCGGGTGATTTCGTCATGGGACAGGGGCATCAGGTGTCTCCGGGTCTCTGGTTGAAAAATCCCGCCCGGTGGGATGCCGGGCGGGAACAGTAGATCGAAAAACGCGGCATATGGAAGTTAACCATATGCCGCATCATGCTCATTTATTCTGAGCTGCGCCCGCGCCACGGGGAATGCGTACGCTTTCGACCAATTCCACGATCTCCTGCGGAGTCTCTTTGGTCATACCGGCAACAACATATGCGACTGCAAAGTTGATCATTGCACCGATTGCGCCGAACGAGGTCGACTTGATCGGACCCAGCAGCGGGTCAGCATCGGTGAACGAGTTGGTGCCCGGAATGAACAGCCAACCTTTGTGCAGGAAGATGTAGACCAGCGTCACGGTCAGACCAGCCAGCATACCAGCAACCGCGCCGGTGTTGTTGATGCGGGTCGAGAAGATCCCCATCATCAGCGCCGGGAAGATCGAGGCCGCCGCCAGACCAAAGGCCAGAGCAACCGTCTGCGCCGCAAAGCCCGGTGGGTTCAGACCCAGATAGGTTGCGACCACGATGGCTACGGCCATGGCGATACGCGCCGCCAGCAGCTCTCCCTTTTCAGAGATCGACGGATTGATCGCGCCTTTCACAAGGTCGTGGGACACAGCCGACGAGATCGCCAGCAACAGACCCGCCGCCGTGGACAGGGCAGCCGCAAGGCCACCGGCAGCCACCAGACCGATCACCCAACCCGGCAGGTTGGCGATTTCAGGGTTGGCCAGAACCAGGATGTCACGGTTGAACTTGGTCAGCTCGTTTCCGACCCAGCCTTTTTCTTCCGCGATTGCCTGCATGGCTTCGGACTTGTCGTTGTAGTACTGAATCTTGCCGTCGCCGTTCTTGTCTTCCCAGTCCAGCAGACCGGTTTTCTGCCACGTCTGCATCCAGTCGTAGCGCGGATCATTGTCGATCTCCTCGAGCGAGACAGCGCCACCGTCGATGCCGCCGTTGGGCCACATCATGTCGGTGATGTTCAGACGGGCCATTGCGCCAACCGCAGGGGCGGTCAGGTACAGCAGCGCGATGAACACCAGCGTCCAGCCAGCAGACCAGCGGGCGTCAGACACTTTCGGCACGGTGAAGAAGCGCATGATCACGTGCGGCAGACCGGCGGTGCCGATCATCAGCGACAGCGTGAACAGCACCATGTTCAGCGTGTTCGAATGGTGCGCTGTGTAGTCAGCAAAGCCCAGCTCGGTTACGATTGCGTCCAGCTTGGTCAGCAGCGGCTCACCACTGGCCGTATCGCTGAACAGACCCAACGCCGGAACCGGGGTGCCAGTCAGCTGCAGCGAGATGAAGATCGCCGGAATGGTGTAGGCGGTGATCAGCACGCAGTACTGAGCGACCTGTGTATAGGTCACGCCTTTCATCCCGCCGAACACCGCGTAGGCAAACACGACACAAGCACCGATCAGCAGACCGGACGTGTTCGACACCTCAAGGAAGCGGCCAAAGGCCACGCCCACGCCGGTCATCTGACCGATCACGTAGGTGACCGACGCAACGATCAGACAGACAACCGCAACGACTCGTGCGGTCTGGCTGTAGAAACGGTCGCCGATGAATTCCGAGACGGTGTACTTGCCAAATTTGCGCAGGTAGGGCGCAAGCAGCAGGGCCAGCAGCACGTAGCCACCGGTCCAACCCATCAGGAAGGTCGAGTTGTCGTAGCCGGTAAAGGCAATCAGGCCCGCCATCGAGATGAACGAGGCCGCAGACATCCAGTCCGCCGCTGTCGCCATACCGTTGGTGACCGGGTGAACGCCGCGACCGGCGGCGTAGAATTCAGATGTGGACCCCGCACGGGCCCAGATCGCGATGCCGATGTACAGCGCAAAAGACGCGCCGACAAACAGCAGGTTGATGGTAAACTGGTCCATGCTGATCACTCCTCGTCCACGCCGTGTTCAGTGTCCAGCTTGTTCATGCGCCAGGCGTAGTTGAAGATCAGCACCAGAAAGACCAGAATTGATCCCTGCTGAGCAAACCAAAAGCCCAGGTCGGTCCCGCCGATGGCGATGCCGGACAGCATCGGACGCAGCAGAATGCCGAATCCAAACGACACCAGCGCCCAAATCGCGAGGCTGATGTAAATGAGGCGCAGGTTGGCCTGCCAATAGCCCTTATCGGCGTCGGCAGTCTGCGCGGAGTTAGTCGAATTATCCGCCATCGCGGGTTCCTCCTTCGCTTCCTCGTTTGGCGGCCCGCTGCCAGTTTCCTCCAGGGCGTTGGGCCGCTTCTCGATTGTGCCGAACGCCGGCTTGGCGTCAGGCAAAACTCCACCGGTCCGCCAAGGCGGGTCCCTTGAAGTATTCTGTTTTAGGATCAAAGCCTTGGGGCTTTTCTCCTCCCCCTTAACTCATGACTTCGCCCACAAGATCTTGCAGGTCGCGGGCGATGTCATCGATCTGACCCATGGCGTCTATGCCTTTCAGCACGCCCTGAGCCTGGTAGTATTCAATCAACGGAGCGGTTTGCGCGTGATAGGCCGCCAGCCGCGAGGCCACGGTTTCCGCATTATCGTCCGCTCGACGCTTGAACTCGGTACTGCCGCATTTGTCGCATTTGCCGTCTACCGAAGGCTGCTTGAACTGATCGTGGTACCCCTCACCGCAGCCGGCACAGGTGTAGCGGCCCGAGATACGGGTCACCATTTCCGTGTCTTCAACTTCGAGGCTGATCGCGGCGTTGATCTTTTGACCGGTCGAAGCCAACAGCTCATCCAGCGCCTCGGCCTGAACCGTGGTGCGCGGGAAACCGTCCAGAATGACACCTTTGGCGCAATCCGGCTGGGCCATGCGGTCGCGTAGAATGGCGATGACGATCTCGTCGCTGACCAGATCGCCGGCCTCCATCACTGCCTTGGCAGCTTTCCCCGCTTCGGTTCCGGCAGCGACGGCTTCGCGCAGCAGGTCTCCGGTGCTGAGTTGAACCAGCCCGAACTTGTCTTCCAGCATACGCGCTTGTGTGCCCTTCCCGGCGCCCGGAGGGCCGAGAAGGATCAGAACGGCGGGGGTAGTGGTAGCGGCAGCGTCCATCACATCCTCACTTGTTCGCGCGGTTTGCAATCAGGTCATCGACCACCGATGGATCGGCCAGGGTCGAGGTGTCACCCAACGAGCCAAAGTCGTTCTCAGCGATCTTGCGCAGGATACGGCGCATGATCTTGCCCGAGCGGGTCTTGGGCAAGCCCGGCGCCCACTGGATCACGTCTGGCGACGCAATCGGGCCGATCTCAGTCCGGACCCAGGTGCGCAACTCTTTCAGCAAATCGTCCGAAGGCTCGCGATCATTCATCAGAGTGACATAGCAATAGATGCCTTGTCCTTTGATTTCATGCGGATAGCCCACAACAGCGGCCTCAGCGACAGCGGCATGAGCCACCAGAGCGCTTTCAACCTCGGCCGTTCCCATACGGTGACCCGAGACGTTGATCACGTCGTCAACACGGCCGGTGATCCAGTAGTCGCCATCCTCGTCGCGACGGCATCCGTCGCCGGTGAAGTAGTAGCCTTTGTAGTCCGAGAAATAGGTCTTCTCGAACCGTTCATGATCGCCCCAGACAGTGCGCATCTGACCAGGCCAGCTATCCTTGATGCACAGCACCCCCTCAACGCCGTTGCCTTCGATCTCGACGCCGGATTGCGGATCCAGAACGACTGGCTGGACGCCAAAGAACGGTTTCATGGCAGAGCCGGGTTTCAATGCATGCGCGCCGGGCAGGGGCGTCATCATGTGACCGCCCGTTTCGGTCTGCCACCACGTATCGACGATCGGGCATTTACCCTTGCCGACGACGTCATTGTACCAGTTCCAGGCTTCGGGGTTGATGGGCTCACCCACAGTGCCAAGCAGGCGCAGATCGCTCAGGTCGTGTTTCTCAACCCATTCGTTGCCCTGACCCATCAGCGCACGGATCGCTGTCGGAGCAGTGTAGAACTGGTTGACCTTGTGCTTGGCGCAGACCTCCCAAAAGCGTCCCGCATCGGGATAGGTGGGCACGCCCTCGAACATAAGCGTGGTCGCGCCGTTGGCCAGCGGACCGTAGACGATATAGCTGTGGCCGGTAACCCAGCCCACGTCGGCGGTGCACCAGTAGATATCTCCGTCGTGATAGTCAAAAGTGATCTCATGCGTCATCGCCGCATAGACCAGGTAACCACCGGTCGTGTGTACCACGCCCTTGGGCTGACCGGTCGAGCCGGAAGTGTACAGGATGAACAGAGGATCTTCGGCACTCATCTCAGCCGGTGCGCAGTAATCGTCGGCCTCCAGCGCCATTTCATTGTAATCGTAGTCGCGGCCGTCGATCCAAGTGGTCTGACCGCCGGTGCGCTTGACCACCAGACACTTCACTGTGTCCTTGCAGTGCAGCAGGGCCGCGTCCGCGTTGGACTTCAAAGGGGTCTTGCGGCCGCCACGCGGAGCTTCGTCCGCGGTGATGACAACCTTGGCGTCGCAGCCATTGATCCGGGCTGCCAACGCGTCGGGCGAGAACCCGGCAAAAACGATGGAATGGATCGCGCCGATGCGGGCGCAGGCCAGCATGGCATATGCGGCCTCGGGGATCATCGGCAGGTAAATGACAACGCGGTCGCCTTTGCGCACGCCCATCGATTCCAGAATATTGGCCATCCGGCAGGTGCGGCGATGCAGCTCGGCATAGGTGATGTGCTGGGCTGCGTCGTTCGGATCATCCGGCTCCCAAATGATGGCGGTCTGGTCACCACGTGTCTTCAGGTGACGATCCAGGCAATTTGCCGAGACGTTCAGCGTTCCGTCCGCATACCAGTTGATCTTGACCGACCCGAAATTGTAGTTGACGTCCTTGACCTGGGTATATGGCTTGATCCAGTCGATCCGTTTGCCGTGCTCGCCCCAGAACGCGTCGGGGTCGCTCACCGATGCCGTATACATATCGGCGTATTTGTCAGCATCGACATGGGCACGCGCGACGGTTTCTGCGGATGGCGGATATACCTTGGCATCTGCCTGGGCAGCGGTGGTCATTCTGAGGCTCCTCCCTCTAGGATTGAAATTCTATGGACCGATTTTGCCAGCCGATTACACAATGTCGACCCATATCCTCCCCGATTTGGATAATACGTGGTTCAGAAAATAAATAAATAAATTGCCGTAATCCTTGGATTTGTTTGTAAAGAAATTTTTTTCTCATTGCGTAATGTGTAAAGAAATCCCTTTCAGTTTGTAAAATATGCTAAAAAACAACGGCCTACCTGTAAGCAGTTTGCATGTGCAAAATCTTCATTCGGGTTGCGGATAATCTGGAATCGGTTCCCCAACCCACGTGCGGCTCCTGATCCAGGCGGTTTCCGGCGCGGGGGTTGGCACATCCTATGGTTGGCGCTAGCTTTACGTTCAAGCGCCTCGGGAGGGGGCGCACCAAAGGGAGAAATCATAATGAACAAGATGTTGAGCGGTGCAGCTGTCGCCGCCCTGAGCATGGCGTTTGTCACCGAAGCGGCTGCCACCGAATGGAATGCCTCGGTCTGGGGCAAGCGCCGGGCGTTTACCGAACATGTAGAAAAGCTGGCTGAGCTGGTCAGTGAAAAAACCAACGGTGATTTCACTATCAATGTCAGCTATGGCGGTCTGTCAAAACCGCGCGAGAACCTGGACGGGATCGAGATTGGCGCGTTTGAAATGGCGCAGTTCTGCGCGGGTTACCATCGTGACAAGAACCGTGCGATCACCGTGCTGGAATTGCCGTTTCTGGGCGTGAACACTCTGGACGAAGAAGTGGCCGTCAGCCACGCCGTCTATGATCATCCGGCGGTCAAGGATGAGATGGCGCAATGGAATGCCAAGATCATCATGACGTCGCCCATGCCGCAATACAATCTGGTTGGCACTGGCGACCCGCGTGACGAGCTGACTGATTTCGACGGAATGCGGGTGCGCGCGACCGGTGGTCTGGGACAAGCGTTTGAGGCCGTTGGCGGTGTACCGACGTCGGTTCCCGCGACCGAAGCTTTCAACGCGATGGAATCCGGTGTGGTCGACACGGTGGCTTTCGCACAGCACGCGCATTTGTCTTTCGGTACGATCAACGAAGCCGATTGGTGGACCGCGAACCTGAATCCGGGAACGGTCAACTGTCCGGTCGTCGTGAATATCGAAGCTTACGACGCCCTGCCTGCGGAACACCGCGAAGCGCTGGACAGCTCGATTGACGAGGCCATTGATCATTACCTGGCCAACTACGGTGGCCTGCTGGAGCAATGGGACAGCGTTCTGGATGAAAAAGGCGTTCAGAAGGTCACGATCGACGACGCTGTAATCGAGGAATTCCGCGCCAAGGCGGCGGACCCGATCCGCGAAAAGTGGATTGAGGACATGACCGCACAGGGTCTGCCTGCTCAGGATCTCTATGATCTCGTTCAGACGACCCTGCAACAGCAGCGCGGCGGAAACTGACAGATCGGGCCGGGCGCTGCCTCGTGCCCGGCCTTTACATGAAAGGGGATCACCGGGATGGCAGGACAGGCCACGGTGTTGGAAGACGGCAGCCTGATCAGCCGTCTGGATCGGCGACTATTGGGTCTCGAGCGTTTTCTGGCGTTGATCAGTGGAATTGCGGTTTTTGGACTGATGGTGCTGGCGGTCGTGTCGGTCAGCGGTCGAAACGCGCTGAACGCGCCGCTTCCGGGCTACGTGGACTGGATCGAGCAAGCCATGCCGCTGATCGCCTTTCTGGGGATTTCGTACGTTCAGCGCAGCGGCGGCCATATCCGAATGGATATCGTGATCTCACGCCTGAAGGGACGGGCGCTGTGGTTGTTCGAACTGCTGTCGATCCTGTTGATCCTGGTGCTGATGCTGGCTCTGGTCTGGGGGAGCTGGTCCCATTTCGACCGATCCTTTGATTTCGGTGCACCACTATGGAGCCGCGACAGCTCGATCGATATTGGTATCCCGATCTGGCCCGCGAAGCTGCTGGCGCCAATTGCCTTCTCGGTGTTGAGCCTGCGCCTGGTCCTGCAAGCGTGGGGCTACGGCCGCGCATTGGTTCTGGGACTGGATACACCGGTTGCCATTCCGCTGATTCAGGATGCTGCGGCTCAGGCGGCGGCAGAGGCCGAACAGTTCGAAGGGCGCTCGTAACTCATGGACACGATCGAAATCGGACTTTGGGTCACGGGTGGCCTTTTGGTGATGGTCGTGGTCGGGATGCGCGTGGCCTTTGCCGCCGGGCTGGCGGGGCTTATCGGACTGGTTTGGATCTTCTGGGCCAAGTTCGGGTACGACCCTGGTCGTTTTGGTAAGGCTCTCACGGTTGCGGTCAAAACCGCAGGGCAGGTACCGCATTCCAAGGTGGCCTCGCATACGCTGAGCCTGATTCCAACTTTTATCCTGATTGGGTACCTGGCCTATTACGCTGGCCTGACACGCGCGCTGTTCGAAGCCGCAAAGCGCTGGGTCGCTTGGGTGCCTGGGGGGCTGGCGGTTTCGACCGTTTTTGCCACCGCCGGATTTGCGGCCGTGTCCGGAGCCTCGGTCGCTACATCGGCGGTGTTTGCACGTATCGCCATCCCCGAGATGCTATCCGTGGGTTATAACAAACGTTTCGCTGCTGGCGTGGTCGCGGCGGGTGGAACACTGGCCTCATTGATTCCACCATCGGCGATCCTTGTGATTTATGCCATCATCGTCGAACAGGATGTGGGAAAGCTGCTGCTGGCGGGGTTCATTCCCGGCGCGTTTTCTGCCGTGGTCTACGGTCTGCTGATTGTCGGAATTGCGGTGTTTTTCAAAACCGTCGGACCACCGGTAACCGGGTTTTCCTGGAAAGAACGCTTTTCCGCCTTGCCGGGTGCGTTGCCCATTGTGGCCGTGATCCTGATCATCATTTGCTTTGTCTATAACCCGTTCGGTGAAAAAGCATGGGGTACGCCAACGGAAGGTGGCGCAATCGGGGCTTTTATCGTCTTCTGTTTTGCACTGTTCCACGGCATGCGCTGGAAGGAACTCAAGTCCGCCTTGCTAGAGACGGCGAAGCTGACTGCGATGATCTTTGCGATCATCTGGGGCGTACTGATCTACGTGCGATTTCTTGGTTTTGCCGATCTTCCGGGCGCGTTCTCGGACTGGATCACATCGCTGCGGATGTCGCCGATGCTGATCCTGATCTGTATACTTCTGGCCTATGCAGTGCTTGGCATGTTCATGGATGCAATCGGAATGCTCCTGCTGACATTGCCAGTGGTCTACCCGGCAGTCATGGCCCTGAACGGAGGAGAAACAGTGTCCGCCGCCGAAAGTACCTTCGGCATGTCCGGTCCGATGTGCGCCATCTGGTTTGGCATATTGGTTGTAAAAATGGCCGAGTTCTGCCTGATCACGCCACCCATCGGCTTGAACTGTTTCGTTGTGGCCGGTGTCCGCCCGGACTTGAGCGTTCAGGATGTCTTCAAGGGCGTTACCCCATTTTTCATCGCCGACGCGCTGACCATCGCGATGCTTGTGGCGTTTCCGGGGATCGTCCTCTATCTGCCGTCATTGGCCGGATAAAAAAGGCCCCGGCGAACAGCCGGGGCCAGGTGGTCGCTTAAGCGGGTTCTTCAACCTGCCCGCATCAGCATCCCAAACAAGTCACGCGGGTCATCCGGGTCCGCAAGCATGTCCAAAGGCTCAAAGAAATCTGTGCCTTCTATAGCGTTCTTTATGTAGCGAAGGGCTGAGAAATCCTCGATCGCGAACCCGACACTGTCGAACAGCGTGATCTGGCGGTCGTCGGTTCGGCCTGTCGCCTGCCCGGTCATGACCTGCCACATCTCGGTCACCGGATGGTCGGCATCAAGTGCCTGAATCTCGCCCTCGACACGTGTCTGCTCGGGGTATTCCACAAAGATGTCCGACCGCAGCAGAATATCGCGGTGCAGTTCTGTCTTGCCCGGGCAGTCACCGCCGATGGCGTTGATGTGTACGCCAGGGCCGACCATGTTGTCCGTCAGGATCGTCGCGTATTTCTTGTCGGCCGTGCAGGTTGTGATGATCTGAGCGCCTTCGATCGCGTCTTCGGGTGTTTTGCATGAAACAACCGTCAATCCTTTGCCTGCGAGGTTGGCGGCACATTTTGCGGTTGCGTTGCGGTCGGTATCATAAAGTCGAACCGTATCGATCCCGCACATCGCCTTGAATGCCAGGCATTGGAACTCCGACTGGGCCCCGTTGCCGATCATTGCCATGGTGGTTGCGGATTTCGGTGCCAGATACTTACCGACCAAAGCGGATGTGGCCGCAGTGCGCAGGGCGGTCAGCATCGTCATCTCGGTCAGCAGAGTGGGATAGCCGGTATAGACATCTGCCAGCAGTCCAAAGGCGGTCACCGTCTGAAGCCCTTCCGAGGTGTTTTTTGGGTGGCCGTTGACGTATTTAAAGCCGTAGGCCTCGCCGTCGGAGGTCGGCATCAACTCGATCACGCCATGAGGCGAATGCGCCGGGATGCGGGGCGTTTTGTCAAAGCTTTCCCAGCGTTTGAAATCGGCTTCGATCTGGGTGGCGATCTGAGTGATCATCGCCTCGACCCCGATATGGTGAACCAGCCGCATCATGTTGTCGACGGAAACAAAAGGGACAAGCGCCTTGTCTGAAGGTTGCATCTGGATTCTCCTAGCGGCGTGACAGGTGGATGCCTGCGATCATGCAGCGCACCGACCCACCGGCGGTTTCAATTGTTGGAACAGACAGCGGCAATGGCGACGCGCTGGCCTCGATCACGGCTAGCTGGTCAGGTCTCAACACCGCCAGCGCGCGGCTTGACAGAGCAAGTACAAGACCGTCACGACCCGCCAACTCGATGGCGTTGCCGGCAAATTCGGCAATCTGATCGTGGCTGAGGTCGATCACTGTGCGTCCGGATTCCTCCAACCGGGCCTGCACGGTCGCCCGGCGTTCCGGATCGGTGATCATATCCAGACAAATCAGCGCGTAGTGCGTGCCGATGCCCATCAGCACGTTGGTATGATAGACATCCCGGCCGTGCGCGTCCCGGGCCTCGAAAGCGATGGGTTCATAGTTGAAATGGGTGCAAAACCGTTCGAGCAGCACCGGATCGGCGCGATTGGATTTGACCGTGTAAGCAATGCGCCCCACGTGATCCAGAACCATGGCTCCGGTGCCTTCAAGGGCAAGGTTGTCCGGCTCAAGGCCCGAGTAGTCAATCACGTCCTGCACACGGTAATCGCGTTTCAGCATCTCGATCACGTCCGCGCGGCGCTCGCGCCGGCGAGAGGGGACGAACATCGGATAGATCGCCACATGACCACCGGGATGGGTCGAGAACCAGTTGTTCGGAAATACGCTGTCGGGTGTGTCGTTCTCTCCGTGATCGTCAAACACATGCACGGTCACACCAGCAGCGCGCAACTGCTTCACAGCGCGGTCGTGCTCGTCGCGGGCGGCGGTCGATGTTGCCTCGACCGACTGGTTCGCCAGCGTCTGGAACGCGTTGTCGTCCCGGGTTTCGGGGTTGGATGCAAAGGCGTGGGGCCGGATCATGACAACGGCAGAAGGTGCCTGAAGTGATAGCATCAGAAGCTCCGAGTGATGCGGTCAAAAATGCGGCGACCAAGAAGCGAGGCCGCGAGATCGACCATGAGCTTGGCGGTGCGGCCGCGCTCGTCGAGGAATGGGTTCAGTTCGACCAGATCAAGTGAGCAGACGAGGCCGCTTTCATGCAGCAGTTCCATAACCAGATGCGCCTCGCGCTCGGTCGCGCCACCGGGAACGGTGGTGCCAACGGCGGGTGCGATGGACGGGTCCAGAAAGTCGACGTCCAGCGACACGTGCAGAAGACCGTTTGCGGCGCGCACTTTGTCGAGGAAGGCCATCAGCGGGGCCTTGATGCCATGCTCGTCGATGCTGCGCATGTCGGCCAGCATGGCGTGGTCTTTTTCCAGCGCCGCGCGCTCTTCCGGGTCGACCGAACGCAACCCGATCATTCCGACGCGGTTGGTGGGCACTGGTGCTGCCAGCGCAGGGAAAGCGTCAAACCCCGGCTGGCCGGTGAAGTAGGCCACAGGCGTGCCGTGCAGGTTGCCGCTGCCGGTGCTGTTTGGTGTGTGAAAGTCGCTGTGAGCATCCAGCCAAAGCACGAAGAGCGGCCGTCCGATATGCTCTGCATGCGCGGCCATGCCGGCCACGGTGCCCATTGACAACGCGTGGTCGCCACCCATGAAAATCGGAACTCCGGTCTGCGCGGCTTCCTGCGCAGTGCGGCTGAGCGCGCCGGTCCATCCGACGCATTCGGGCAGGCAAAACAAGTGAGGATGCTCAGGCATCTCCACCGGATCTGGGCGAATGTCGCCGATATCCGAAACGCTGTGGCCAAGATCCGTCAGAGCTTGCGCCAGCCCTGCAACGCGATAGGCATCCGGGCCCATCCGGCACCCCTGCCGCTGTTTTCCGGCGTCCATCGGGACACCGGCCAGAATAAGGTTCATTTTCTCCATATGTCTATCTAGCGACACAAGCTGGGTTGCGAGAAGAGATCAAAATGTTCAAAATGAAAGGCAGAAATGCAAAACGGGAAGCTACTTTGGACGATTTGGATAACAGATTGCTGAACGCCCTGCACAGGGATGCCCGCGCTTCTCTGTCCGAACTGGCCGAGGCGCTTGGGGTGACTCGGACAACGGTACGCAGCCGCTTGCAGCGTCTCAAACAGTCCGGCGAAATCGTTGGGTTTACGGTGTTGACCCGGCAGGGTGTCGCAGAAAGCCCGGTACGCGGTCTGATGATGCTGGAAATCGAAGGCCGGGGAACCGAAAGGACCATGGCCCGGATTGCCGCCATGCGTCAGGTGCGGGCAGTCCATTCAACCAATGGCAGCTGGGATCTGATCGCCGAGATCGGTACCGAAACCCTGGCCGAATTGGATGAAGTGCTGTTTCAAATCAGGCGTATGGAAGGTGTCACCCGGTCCGAAACAAATTTGCTGCTATCCACCCGCAAAGGTCGCTACTGACCGCGTCGGGTCATGCTTTGACCGGGGCGAAATCTGTGCCAAGGTTCAACTGTGGCCCGATTACACCCCTGATGTCATGCAGTTGGGGCGCGGGCGCATAACCGCGCAGGAGCAGGGGCGTTCACAATGAGCACACAGGAAACCGGCGAAGAACCGCGTGCCATACGCTGGGCCGAGAAGGCTACCGAGCTGTTGGAAAAACCCTGGGTGCGCATTGCCATCCCGATAGCGGTTACCCTGATCGCGTTAACGGTTTTGCATGACCTTTCCTCTCATGTGAAGTGGGCGGACGTGAAAACGGACATCGCCGGGACGCCCTGGAAGATCATGTTCTTTGCGCTTTGCTGGACGGCTTTCAGCTTTGTGTCGCTGTCGTTCTATGACGTGTTCGCCGTGCAGAGCGTTGCGGATGGCAAGGTTCCGTTGCCGGTCGCCGGCATGGCCGGAGCAAGCGGATACGCCGTTTCGAACTGCCTTGGCTTCTCCTACATAACCGGTACGGCGATCAGATACAGAATTTATGCGTCGCTTGGGCTGGATCTGGGGCGCGTGGCGGGTGTTATCGCCACGTCCTGGGTCGCGTTCTGGATGGGGCTGGTTCTGATTTTGGGCATCCTGCTGACTTTCCATCCGGACGGAATAGCCAAGGTGCTGCCCATCAGCGAGACGACCGAGACCGTGATCGGCCTGTGTCTGCTGGCGGGGTTGGTTGGTCTCTTTGTCTGGCTGTCCAGCGGAGGCCGGCGGCTGTCGATTGCGGGGTTCGGGTTTAACCTGCCCGGAGGCAAACTGGCCAGCCTGCTGACGCTTGCGGCGTTGGGGGATCTCTTCGGGGCTTCCATGACGCTGTATGTCCTCATGCCGGACGACCTTGGGGTGGGTTATCCCTATTTCTTCACCATCTATGTAGCGGCGATAGCGGTTGGTATCCTCAGCCATGCCCCCGGTGGGATCGGCGTGTTCGAGGCGACGCTGATCGCTGGGCTGGGCGCCTCCGGTCGATCCGACGTGATTGCTGCGCTGCTGCTATACCGCGTTGTCTACACCTTCCTGCCGTTTGGTATTGCCAGCCTGTCCATCGCCGTTGCCTCGGCCCTGACGCAGCGGCATCGGATCGGCGGCGCCGCCACTTGGGTGTATCGCGTTATCCGGCCAATCGTTCCCATGGTCGCGGCCGGTGTTGCGGCCGTTGCAGGGGTAATCCTGTTGGTCTCGGGCGCGCTGCCCGCCGGATCACAAAACCTGAGCGTCCTGCGAGAGGTTCTGCCGTTGTCCTTTGTCGAGGCATCACACCTTGCAGGCAGCGCCGTCGGGGTTTTGCTGTTGCTTGTATCGCGTGGGTTGTTCCGAAAGCTCTATCGCGCCTGGGTCGTGGCCATGCTGTTGATGGTGGCGGGGTTTTTTGCATCGCTTGCCAAGGGGCTGGACACGCATGAGGCCCTGTCGATGCTGGCTACCATCGGCCTGCTGGCGATGTTTCGTGGCGCGTTCTATCGGGTGAGCGGCGCGTCGATTTTTCGGTTGAACATTCCCTGGCTGGTCAGCGTCGTCGTGTTGTTGGCAGTGATCTTCTGGGTGGGCCTCTTTGCTTACTCCCATGTCGAATACCAGAATGCCCTGTGGTGGGATTTCGCCTGGAATGGTGATGCCTCACGGTTCCTTCGCTCCAGCCTTGTGGTGGCAGTGATCGTTGGCATTGTGGCCGTGAACTCTCTGTTCGGTCGAGAGATTCCGACCCCGGTGCGCACAGAGATTCCCAAAGTTGTTGAACGTTTGGTGATGGAGAGCGAAGACACCGAGGCGCAGATCTCGCTGACTGGTGACAAACAGTTCCTGATTTCCCCCGATGAGACCGCGTTTATCGCCTACGCCGATACAGGCAACGCACTGATCTCGAAAGGCGAACCGGTTGGCGATGAAAAGGCAGGGCAGCAACTGATCTGGCAATTGCGCGAAATGGCCGACCGCGAGGGAAAGCTATGCGCCTTCTATAGTGTGTCCACGAAATACCTGCCGACATTTCTGGATCTTGGCCTGTCGATCCTGAAGATCGGCGAGGTGGCACGGGTTTCGCTGAAGGAATTCTCGCTGGAGGGAAAATCGCGCAAACGATTCCGTCAGGCCAAGAACCGGGCCGAGCGGGAAGGGTATGTGTTCGAGATCATCCCCAAGGAAAACCTTGCCCCGGTGCTGCCGGAGCTGCGACAGATTTCCGACGATTGGCTGGCGCGGAAGGCGGGGGAGGAGAAAGGCTTCGCCCTGGGCGGGTTCGACGATCAATACCTGTCCTATTTCGACCACGCGGTGCTGCGCGATGGGAAGACCGGCAAGATCATGGCCTTCGCCAACCTGTTTCAGGGTGGTAACAAATCCGAATTGTCGTTGGATCTGATGCGATACGAACCCGACAGCCCGAGCTTTGTCATGGATGCCCTGTTTGCCGAGATGATGGTATGGGGGTCTGAGCAGGGGTTCCACTGGTTCTCGCTGGGCGCCGCGCCGTTCTCGGGCATTGAAAACCGGCAGCTGGCCTCACTCTGGAACCGGATCGGTGGATTTGTCTATGAGCATGGCGAGCAGTTCTACCACTTCGAAGGGCTGCGTTCTTTCAAACAGAAGTTCGAGCCGGAATGGAGCCCGAATTATCTGGCCAGCCCCGGCGGGCTGGCGGCTCCGCGCATCCTGTATGAGGTCAATATCCTGATCTCTGGCGGCCTGCGGGGCTTGACGAAATGAGGATCAGTTGAGGCTGGCGCGTGTCGGCGTCTTTTCCAGAAGGTCGCCCCAGTCCGTGCGATAGGCCATCTCGGCCAACACGGTTTCGGGCAGGAACTCTTGGTTTTGTCGGATTTGCCAACCTCCACCGAGACCTTTGTAGACGGCAACCAGATTGCTGGACACCTGCTGACGCGCCTCGATCAGATTGGCCTGAGACCTCAGCAACGCAGTCTGCGTATTCAGAATTCGGGAATAGCTGGCGATCCCGTCCCGGTACTGATCTACGGCGATCTCGGCCGCCTTGCGCGACGCATCGACACTTTGCTGATAGAACGCAACCTGCTTGCGGGCTTCACTATAGGCTACCATGGCGCTTTCGACCTCGGAATACGCGGTCAGGACCGTGTTCTGGTAATTTGCAATCAACGCCTGATAGGCCGCGTCCTGCGCCCGCACATTGTTCTGAATTCGGCCATAGTTCAGTACGTTCCAGACAACACCGGCACTGGCCAGCCCGGTGTTGCTGCTGGAACTGAACAGATCCCGTCCGCCCGACGCCTGCAAGCCAATTGATCCGGAAAGAATGAATTGCGGATAAAGGTCGGCCATCGCGATGCCGACCTGCGCCGATTGCGTTGCCGCCGCCAACTCGGCGGCGCGCACGTCAGGACGCCGGCGCAACAGTTCAGCCGGAACGCCCACAGCCACGTTCGAGCGTGCAGTGGGGATACGCCCCGAATTACCCAACTGACTGGTCATGCGAGAAGGCGTCTTGCCCAGCAGTACGGCCAATGCGTTCTTGGCCTGCTGCAGATCACTCTCCAACTCGGGCACCAGCGCCTTCGTGTTGTTCAGCAGGGCGAGGGATTCCTGCACGTCCAGTTCGGTCGTGACGCCGTTGTTGAACCGCAATTGGGTCAGGTCTGCGGATTCCTGCTGCAGTCTGATGTTTTCACGCGCCACCCCCAACGCTTCTTGCAGCGAACGGATATTGATATAGAGCGCTGCCACATCGCCGGTCAAAGTCACAAGTGCGTCGTCGTAATTTGCCACCTGCAGCGCCAGGTTCGAGCGCGCTGCCTGAACTCCACGCCGCTGCGCGCCCCAGACGTCCAGCTCCCACTGCGCGTCAAACCCAACCTGCGACGTTGAAAACTCGGTATCCAAGGGGATGATCCGCCGGATGTCCGAGACCGGCCCCAGATTGTCGCTGAGCCGACGGCGTTCCAGCGAACCGCCGATTGCTTGTGATTGCGGATAGAGCTCTCCGAAAGCAATCCCCAGTTGTGCGCGGGCTTGCAGGACGCGCGCGCCTGCGACCTGTAACGACAGGTTTTGTGCATAAGCTTCGGCGATCAGCTTGTTGAGGGTGGGATCGTTGAAGGTTTCCCACCACTTGACGACTGGGGCGCTGCGTGAGGTCAGACCGCTTTGCCCCGCGCTTGGGCTGTTGACCTCGATCCACTGCTTCACAACCGGAGAATTCGGACGCACGAAATCCGGCCCCACTGGCGCGCAAGCCGCCAGCGTGGCCGCGCAAAGGGCCGTTCCCAATAACCGGCGGAGTGTCATGGTGCCCATTCTCAGATATCCAGCGGTCGGATGAAGTTGGCGAAGGTATAGAGACGGATGTTGATGCGCCTCAGAAACTCAAAGCTTTTGCCCATACCAGTATAGATGGCCACGGCGGCATGTCCGCCTGCCGGGAAAGTATGCCCCTCGGGCACGTCGACCGAGATTTGAACCGCAATCCGGCCGGGCAACTTTGGCAACTCAAAGCCCGGCAGACGGCCGGACGGAAGGTATTGCCCCTGTCTTGTTGCCCACCAGATCGCTTCGACCTTGCCGGTCAGGATTTCGCCGGGGTAGAGGTCCAGCGCGACCTCGACGGGTTGGCCTGGTTCGACGAACTTCAGGTTTTGTTGCCGGAACGTGGCAAGGATATAAGGGTTGTCTTCGGTGACGAAACTGGCAATTGCGCCGAGACGAATATCGCCGACGACCAGCCCCGGGCGCGCCTGCTGAGAGACGATCATCCCATTTTCTGGCGCGTAAATCGTCGTATTTTCGAGGAAATACTCGGCCTCGGCCAATTGTGCCTGCGCTTGCAGAATACCGGTGTTCACCCCGTCGATCTGCGAGGCCTGTGCCAGTTTTGACTTTTCAAGGTTGGCTTCAGCCTGTTTGACCTGTGCCTGATCCTCGGTGACCTGTTCGTTCCAGCGATCCAGTTCGTCCTGCCGGGCACCACCTGCCGGGACGAGGTTTTCATACCTTGCCTGTTGCGTCAGGGCGTAGGCAAGTTGCGCGTTCGCACGTTCTACTGCCTCGGTCGAGGCAATGACGTCCTGTTCAAGGATCTTGGCGTTCTGTTCGGCGGCCACCAGTTGCGCTTTGGCGTTGTCCACTGCCAGCGAAAAAACTGTATCATCAAAGCGATAAAGGGGGTCACCTTTCGTGACCTCAGTGTTGGGTTCGACCAGTACCTCGGTCAGAATTGTCGGCTGGGTCAGCTTGGGCACGATCTGGATCGTCGACCGGACGACGTGGCTGTCGACCGAGAAGGGCTGAAAAAACCGCAGGGCGACCAGAAAGATCAGAAGCAGATGCGCACCGACCCAGAAGGACACGATCCCCCAGGCTATGTTGAATTTCAGCCATTCCATCTTGAAGAAGATGAACCAGACGAAAATGATGTAGAAAAGCGTGATGCCTAGGGCGACGAACATATTTGGTGGTTTCCCCTGGCCTTAGCTCTGTTGTGTCTCGTCGCCGGTATCAAGCCGGTCCTGGTACTCGGGCTTGACCTTGCCGCCCAGCCGTTTGATCTCATCGCGGATCGCATCGCGTTCTTCGTCCGGGCCGCGACGCATGTCTACTGTCACCCCATCGTGAAACGCCCACATGAATGCGTGGACCCAGGGTACGACTGCAAGAAAACCCATCCATCCCATGATCTTGACGGCCTCGGCATGGGGGTGGTTGCGCTTGATCGCAATGCGACCGGGCAATCCCATCAAGAAGAGAAACAGCGCCATGATAGCCGCCAGCAGCAGGATAAGTGCTACAAACGTAAGATAATCGTAATATCCGAGTGGTTGCCCCAGAAGTCCCATGCTCATGCCTCCTTACGGGAAGGTTGCTCCATCCTCAGTTGTTGTTGCCCATTTCGTCAATCAATTTGTAGCTGGTCGGTGGATCTGCGCAAATACCCGGGCCGCATTCCAGCAGCGTACTACCGGCGTTCAGCACTGCCAGCCCCAACATGAGAAAGAAGGCGAACTTGGCGAGCTTGTTGTCCCCGAACCGGGGTTCGGAACGAGAACCATCGGCATATTGCCGATCAAACATGAGCATGATGGCGGTGCCCAGCAAGATCAGGAAAAAGCAGATAGCGGCCCATGTGTAATAGTGCAGGCCCAAAACAGGTGAGCCATAGTGACCGGTGCCCGGTACGATATGCAGCAGGATTTGTCGTACCGCAACACTGCCGCCAAACAACGCTGCGATAAGCACAATCGCGTAATGCTGCGGCCGCGCGCCGTAGAGCAGGTTGAGACCAAGGCCCACACCCACTGCAACAAATCCGACCCGCTGTAGCAGGCATAATGGGCAGGGCAGTTCATACAGTTTCAACTGGTAGAAATAAGCCAGCGTCAGGACCACGCTGACGGCCAGCATTCCAAGAGCATTGAGGGTTCTGGACAGTTCCGGTGTCATCGCGCCGCCCTCACAACTGAATGGTCAGTTCGCTGGTGGCGTGGAACTTCAGCCAATACACACTCAACGCAAGCGTGACAAAAAACAGCGCGTTGGCTGCCCTAGTCAGTCTGAAATAGTTCAACCCCATGGTAGCCGTAAGTAATGCAAATAAAAGCGCAATCATGGCCCGGTTCTCCCCTCCCGTGCACAAGTTTCAATGCTGGGGATAGTGTCAGGCCCGTGCGTATCTGGCAAGAAGCGGGTGTTGGAATTCGCGTTAAATGCGAAATGCGCTTAGTTGCATAAAACCACCGAAGTCTGCCAGTCGCGGCAGAGTTTCGGTAGATCGCCGGGCAAGGGCGCTTCAGTGTAGATTGTGTCAATATCCGACATCGAGGCGATGCGACCGGGTGCAGCCCGCTGGAATTTCGACTGATCCGCAACCAGGCATGTATGTCGGGACTGCGCAATGATTGCCTGACTGACCTGTACTTCCTGCAAGTCGAAATCCAGCAAATCTCCGTCTGGATCCAGTGCCGAGCAGCCGATGATGGCGCGGTCGAATTTGAACTGACGGATCATGGATGCAGTCAGGTCTCCCACAAGGCCACCGTCAGCCCGTCGCAGAACACCGCCGGTGACGACGATTTGACAGTCGGGATTGTCCACCAGAATGTTCGCGACGTTCATGTTGTTGGTCATCACCATCAGGTTCTTGTGGCCCAGCAGTTGGCGCGCGACGGCCTCGGTCGAGGTGCCAATGTTCAGAAAGATCGAACTGCCGTCGGGAATGTCTGCGGCGCAGCGTTCGGCAATGCGGACCTTGGCCACTTCATTCAGGGCACGCCGGTCATCATAGCCGATATTCGAGACGCCCGAACGCAGAACGGCTCCGCCATGCACCCGGTCCAGCTTGCCTGCGTCCGACAGTTCCGAAAGGTCGCGGCGGATGGTCTGGACGGTCACGCCGAACCGATCAGCAAGATCGTCGACGGCAACACGGCCCTCGGCGCTGGCGATTTCAAGAATATCGGATTGGCGAAAGGATAGTGACATGGCGCGCTCTGCTAAAACTGGGTTAAGTTCGTTTTTGTTCTTTTTTTGACTGATGGCAAGAAAAAGCTATCAAGCCTCGCTAAAAAATGCATGGTCGCTATGCGTAAAGGAAAAATAGCGAAGAAAAACATTGACGATGCGAAAGGTGTTCCGGTTAATGCGAGCGACCGGCCTCATCAGGGAATCATCGGATATGTCAGCGCAACAAGATCAGATTACGGACCTCTTCATCATTGGTGGCGGAATCAACGGATGTGGCATTGCGCGTGACGCCGCAGGGCGCGGGATGTCCGTGACCCTGGCCGAGATGAACGATCTGGCGTCGGCGACGTCTTCGGCATCGACCAAACTGTTTCACGGTGGGTTGCGTTATCTGGAGTATTTCGAATTTCGACTGGTGCGCGAGGCCTTGATCGAACGCGAAACCCTGCTGCGGGCTATGCCCCATATCAGTTGGCCCATGCGGTTCGTCTTGCCGTATCACGCTGATATGCGGTTTGACTCGGAAACCCCGACGTCGCGCCTGCTGAGCACGGTGATGCCCTGGATGCGTGGGCGCCGGCCAGCCTGGCTGATCCGTTTAGGTCTGTTCTTGTATGACAACCTCGGTGGGCGGAAAATCCTGCCGGGAACATCTTCGTTGGACTTGCACAGTGCCCCTGAAGGTGCGCCGCTTAAGGACAAGTTCAAAACCGCCTATGAATATTCAGACTGCTGGATCGAGGATTCGCGTTTAGTGGTCCTGAACGCCCGCGATGCCGAGGCGCGTGGTGCGAAAATTCTTGTGCAGACCGAAGTTGTCTCGGCCGAGCGCAGTGGGGACCTCTGGCAGGTCACGATCCGCGACCGTGCCAGCGGTGAAACTCGCATAGTTCGGGCAAAAATGCTGATCAATGCAGGCGGCCCTTGGGTCGGCGACATTATCCAGACCAAGATTCGGTCGAACTCCCGCGAAGGTGTGCGTCTGGTGCGGGGAAGCCATATCGTGACGCGGAAACTATTCGAGCACGACAAATGCTATTTCTTCCAGGGTGAGGATGGCCGGATCATTTTTGCAATCCCGTATGAGCAGGACTTCACCCTTATCGGGACAACAGATCAGGATCACCCGGACCCGTACCAGAAACCGGAATGCACGGTATCCGAGCAGGAATACCTGTGCGCCTTTGCGTCAAACTACTTTGAGCGCCCTGTTACACGGGATGACATTGTCTGGACTTACTCCGGGGTTCGGCCCCTCTACGATGATGGCGCCACCAGCGCGACAGCGGCAACCCGCGATTATACACTGAAAGTGGATGCCGATGGCGGAGCCCCCGTGCTGAACGTTTTTGGCGGCAAGATCACGACATACCGTCGGCTTGCCGAAAGCGCGTTGGATAAGATCAAAGAACATTTCCCGGACGTACCCGGCCCCTGGACCGCCGGGGTTGCATTGCCGGGCGGTAATTTCCCGGTCGACGGTGTGCAGCAACAGGTCGATCAGTTGCTGGCTGACTACGGTTTTCTCGACGCCAAATGGGCGGGTCGATTGATCCGTGCTTATGGGACCGAGGCCCGCGTCCTTCTGGCGGGCGCACAAAGCGTCGAGGACCTGGGCGAGGACTTCGGTGCCACCCTGACAGAGAGGGAGGTTCAATGGTTGATGGACAAGGAATTTGCACGTCAGGCCGAAGACGTGATCTGGCGCCGCAACAAGCAGGGCCTGCGCCTGACCTCGGATCAGGTTGCGCGGCTCGAAGAATGGATGGCGCGCCGTATTCAACCTGAAAAGGTTGCCTGACTGTCCATTCGATCTTCCGGCACGTTGGTATTTCCGGCTTGGCGGACGTCCGATACCGTGCTAGCCATCCGATACGGTCGGCAGACACCGAGGCGTCGCTGCTCTGTTCAGAGTGCTAAACCTGCCCGAAGACACGAACGACATCGCATACATCAGGGCGTAGTTTCGTCAAGACAGCGACCAACGATCGAGCACACCGCCCGACATGGATGCATGATGACCAAAACTTCTGTTCCCTTGCACGCTGAAGACCTGACAGGTTTCGTACGTGCACTTTCCCGACAACTGGGTGAAGCAAGCCCGTCCCATCTAACGCTTATGAACATGGTCGCTCGGGCCGCGGGATATCAAAACGTTCAGCACATGCGCTCTGCCAACGCCGCCCGAAGACGGCTGGACACTGCAAAAGAGCAACAACCGTTGGATATGCGGGCGGTTGAGCGAACCCTTCACCTTTTTGATGCGTCCGGCAGATTGCGTCAGTGGCCTTCGAAACGATCTGTGCAGAACCTGTCACTCTGGGCGCTCTGGTCTGCACTGCCGGCGGGATCCTCTCTTTGGGAAAAAGACGTCAACGCATATCTTACCGAAGAGCATAACTTTGATGACCCGGCTACCCTGCGACGGACCATGATTTCCTGCGGTCTTCTGTCCCGGCGGCAAGATGGAACTGACTACCGACGTGTAGAGCGGGAGCCTCCGGCAGAGGCGAAGGCTGTGATCCACGCCGTGGCGACTCGTCGTCGGGCGCGTCCGGTGCAAACTGATAATACGCCATTAGGGCAGCGGTAGCAGTTCCAAAGAAAAAGCCCCGCAAAGCAGGCGGGGCTTTTGCTGTATCTGCAGAATCTTTAGGCGGCCTCTTCCGACTGACCGGGATCATTCTTGGTGCCCTTGATCCACTCTCGCAAACCCTGCATCAGGGCATAGAGGACCGGCACCACGATCACACCTACCAGCGTCGCGGCGAGCATGCCGCCGAATACGGCCACGCCGATGGCTCTCTGGCTGGCTGCACCCGCGCCACTCGCTGCCAGCAGCGGCACAACGCCCAGCAGGAAGGACAGCGCAGTCATCATCACCGCGCGGAAACGCTGATGCGCCGCCTCGGCCGCTGCATCCTTGATCGAAAGCCCCTTGGCGCGTTGTTCCATCGCAAATTCAACGATCAGAATGCCGTTCTTTGATGCGAGCCCGACAAGCATGATCATCCCGATCTGAGTATAAAGGTTGATGTCACTGCCAACGAGCGCCACAGCCGCAACTGCTCCGAACAGGGCAACGATGACCGACAGCAGGATGGAAACCGGCATTGTCCAGCTTTCGTACTGCCCCACAAGGAACAGATAGCCAAACAAAATCGCCAGCCCCAGAATGATGATCACAAGGCTGCCGGAAGCCAGCTGTTGCTGTGCCGTGCCCGTCCATTCGAACGCATAGCCGGGGGGCAGGGCGTTTGCGGATTCCTCGGTCATCACGTTGATCGCGTCGCCTGTTGACATGCCCGGGGCAGGCACAGCCGTAACCGTTGCCGAACGGAACAGGTTGTGCCGTTTCAGTAGGACCGGCCCCAGCACGTTTTCGACGTCGATCAAAGTGCCCAGCGGTACCATCTCGCCCTTTTCGGACCGCACATAAAGGTTCGAGATATCCTCGACATTGTCCCGATAGGTCCCGTCCGCCTGAATCATTACACGGTAGACCCGCCCAAACAGGTTGAAATCGTTGACGTAGTAGGAACCCAGTTGCGCTTGCATGGTTTGGAAAATCTCGGCCACGGACACCTGCAACGTCTTGGCCTTTTCCCGATCCAGATCGACGAACAGCTGCGGCACGTTTGCGCGGAAAGTGGTGTAAGCCTGCCCGATTTCGGACCGCTGATTGGCGGCATAGACAAATGATCCGACGGCCGAAGCCAGATCCTGCGGTGAACCGCCTCCGGTCTGTTGCACCTCCATTTCAACACCGGCGGACATGCCGAGGCCCTGAATGGGCGGTGGGTTGAAGGCCACGATTGATGCGGCGGATTCCCCGTTGGCGATGGCAAGCACCTTGGCGAGAATTGCGTCGGCGCTTAGGTCATCATCTTGCCGTTCGTCCCAGTTGTCGAGGTTCACAAAGATCGCGGCACCGTTGGTCGTGGTTCCGTTCAGCAGCGAGAAGCCATTGATCAGAACGGTGCTGGCGACGCCGGGTATTTCCTGAATTTGTTCATCCACACGCGCAGAAACGGTCTCGGTGCGTTCCAGCGTGGCGGCGTCCGGCAACTGAATATCGACGAACAGGTAGCCATTGTCCTCAAGCGGGATAAAGCCGCTGGAGGTATTGGACATGATCGTACCACCACCCATCGCCAGGGCCACGATGATACCCAAGGCGATAACTGGCAGGACCAAAAGCTTACGAACGATCGAAACGTACCCGTTTCGAACGTTGCCAATGAACTTCTCAAACAGTGCCAGAACGCCTTTCGGCGGACCGGTCCGCGGACGCAAAACCATCCCGCAAAGAGCAGGAGACAGGGTCAAAGCATTGATCGACGAAATCACAACGGCCGTTGAAATCGTCACGGCAAACTGCGAGTAAAGCCGTCCTGAGATGCCGGGCATAAATGTGACGGGCACGAACACCGCCAGAAGAACAAGGGTGGTTGCTATGACTGGCCCGGTGATTTGGCCCATTGCTTTGCGGGTCGCTTCGGCCGGGGGCAACCCTTCCTCTGCGATGATCCGTTCGACGTTTTCCACCACCACGATCGCGTCATCCACCACGATCCCGATGGCCAGTACCAGCGCGAAAAGTGAGATTGTATTCAGCGACATGCCGAAGGCCAGTAGAAAGGCAAATGTCCCGATCAGCGAGACGGGAATGGCCACCGCAGGAATGATCGTTGCCCGCCAACTGCCAAGGAACAGGAACACGACCGTGATCACCAGCGTAAAGGTCATGATCAGGGTCGTGACCACGTCGTTCAGAGATTGTTCAACGAAGTCCGTCGTGTTGAAGGGCACTTGATATTCAACGTCCGTCGGGAAGGAACGAGACAGGCGTTCAAGTTCGGCTTCCACCCTGTCCGACACAGCCAGCGCGTTCGCGCCGGGGGCCTGATAGATGCCGATAACGGTCGCCGGGACGCTTTGGAAAAAGCCAGACGCGGCGTAGTATTCGGCACCAAGCTCGACGCGCGCGATATCCCGGACCCGTACAATTGACCCGGCATCACCAGTGCGGATAACGATATCACCGAACTCTGCGGCAGAAGTCAGGCGGCCTTTGGTCTTGATCGTGTATTGAAAGGTTTGCCCTTCGGGCACCGGTGGCGCGCCGATGGACCCAGCGGAAACCTCGATATTCTGCTCGCGAATGGCATTGATGACATCGCCGGGCGTGATCGACAGCGCGGCCATCTTGTCCGGGTCCATCCAGATCCGCATGGCGTATTCCAGATTGGTCAGAACGTCCGCTTTACCCACGCCTTGAACACGCGCCAACGCGTCTTTCAGGTTGATCGAGGCATAGTTGGACAAGAACACGCTGTCATAAGTGCCATCGGGCGACGTCAGCGTGACCAGCAGCAACATGTTGGTCGATGCTTTCTGCGTCACGACCCCGGACGAGGTCACCTCGGTCGGCAGTGACGACATTGCCTGTGCAACGCGGTTTTGAACGTTCACCGAGGCGATATCCGGATCGGTGCCAACCTCAAACGTAATGTTCAAGGAATACGAGCCGTTATCCGACGAGGTTGACGTCATGTAGATCATGTCGTCCACACCGTTCACCTGAGCCTCGATAGGGGCGGCGACGGTGTTTTCAACAGTTTCGGCGTTGGCGCCAGTATAGGTCGCCGTCACGCTGACCACGGGTGGGGTAATGTCCGGAAACTGGGCGACCGGCAGAACCAGATAGCCGATACCGCCCAGAATGGTCAGCACCAGCGAGATGACAAGCGCCAGCTTGGGCCGGCTGATGAACAGGGCTGAGAACATCGGTTACTCTCCCGGCTGTTCAGAGGCCACGACCGCGTCGACGGCCACACCCGGACGAACCCTTTGCAGGCCCTCGACAATCACGCTTTCGCCCTCGCGCAACCCGTCCAGAACGATGATTGCGGTGCCAACCGTGTCACCGGTTGTGATATAGCGCTGCTCGACCATCTGCTTGTCATTGACGACCAGAACGAATTCGCCGCGCTGATCACGCTGCAGTGCCGCTTGCGGGACCAAAACCTGCAAGGTGGGTTCCAGTGCTTCGATCTGAACGTTTACGAAAGCACCGTCGATAATCAGGCGATCCGCATTGTCGAACTGCGCGCGCACGGTGATCGCGCCGGTCAGCGGGTCGATGCGGTTGTCAACAAAGACGATTTCGCCGGTTTCATCTAATTCGGTGCCGTTGGGCAAGGTGACATGCACGTTGGGGCTTTGATTGCTTTCGGCCAACGATGCCGGGTTCTCGCCAAATTGCTGAAGGACCGACGTGAACATCTTTTCGTTCAACGAGAAATTGACGTAGATCGGAGCTTCGCTGACCAGATTGACCAGCGGCGGGTTGTTGGGTCCGACCACATCACCGACGCTGGTTTCGATCCGGCCGATCCGGCCATCGAAGGGCGCGTGGATCTGGGTGTAACTCAGGTCCAGTTCCGCCTGCTGAATTGCGGCGTTGGCAGCTTTGACTTCAGCCTCGGCCACCAATTCGTTGGCGCGGGCAATGTCACGCTCGGATTCAGGCGTCGCGTCACGCTTATACAACTCTTCCTTCCGGGCCAGATCCACCTTGGCCAGTTCCAGATTGGCCTCGGCTCGGTCCAGATCGGCCTTGCGGGCCTCAAGCGTTGCCTCGTACAGGTCAGGTTCGATGGTAAAAAGCAGGTCGCCTTCCGAAACCAAGGCCCCGTCTTCCACTTCCTTGCTGTCCAGAAAGCCGCTGACACGGGCAATGATATCTACCTTGTTGATCGCTTCGGCCCGGCCAATGAATATGGCCTCGTCAGTGATCTCCTCAGTGTAAGCGGCAGCGATGGACACTTTCGGTGGTGGCGCTTCGCTTTGATCCTGCGCCCATGCCGTGCTGGCCATCCCCAATATCGCCGACCCTGCCAGAGACAGGCCAAGTTTTCTGAGATGCCCGCTGTCTGAGAGCTTGGAGGTAAGGAATGCTGGGGACATGGCGGGCGCCTCGTTCAAGTATTGGATCAAGTGCCAAGGGTTGTGTTCAGCCCCGGCGAGTCGTGGAATTCCCTCGCAGGATGGCCGTTTTGGCGGCATATCTCAAGCTTCTTGAATGCGTTCAGAAGGATAGATATGCCGGGATTTTTCCCATTGATAGGCTGACTTACGCTGAAAAACTGAGCGCAAGCGCATCGCCTGACCTTTTGTCTTGGGTACAAAACGAAGCACCGGGGGCCGATCAAGCCCTCGGTCTTTCAATCCGGAGCTCCGGAAGATTCAGTCGCGTGTTCCGGCGAACCTTGTCTGCCAGTCTTCTCGCTGCTCATCCGTGACCTTGGCAAACATTACATCCGGCACGGTGAATTCATGACCGGCGGGCAGGGTATTGAGCGCGGCCTCCACGTCGTCGGGCCAGCTAGTATCCAGCGTGTTCATCGCGCTCAACATTTTTGCCGAGGTTTCCGGGATGAACGGAGCGCTGAGCACGGCATAAAGGCGAATAAGGTTCAGCCCCAACCGGACCTGCGCAGCGGCTTGTTCCGGGTCTTCCTTGAAAGTCGACCACGGTGCTGCTGCTTGCAGATATTCGTTGCCCGCCACCCAGATCGCGCGCAGTTCCTGCGCCGATTTGCGAACCTCCATCGCTTCCATATGCCCTTCATAGGCGCGGACGCGTTTGGTCAGTTCATCGATCAGTGCTTGCTCACGCTCGCCATAGGTGCCGCCTTCGGGCACGGCCTCACCGAATTTCGAACGGCAGAACTTGGTGATCCGGCTGACGAAGTTACCCAGAACGTCGGCGAGGTCTTTGTTCACCGATTGCTGGAAATTCTCCCACGTGAACTCGCTGTCACTGCTTTCGGGTGCATGGCTCAGCAGCCACCAACGCCAGAAATCGGCCGGCAGGATCTCCAGCGCCTGATCCATGAACACGCCACGGCCCTGCGAGGTGGAGAACTGGCCGCCGTCATAGTTCAGGTAGTTGAACGACTTCAGATGATCGACCATCTTCCACGGCTCGCCCGAGCCCAGAATGGTTGCGGGGAAGCTGAGCGTATGGAAGGGCACGTTATCCTTGCCCATGAATTGGACATAGCGGACATCGTCGGCACCTTTGTCAGTCCGCCACCAGCGTTCCCAATCCGTATCCGTCTTACCGTTCGCATCAGCCCATTCTTTGGCGCAGGCAATGTATTCGATGGGGGCGTCAAACCAGACGTAGAATACCTTACCTTCCATACCTGGCCAGTCCTGATCGCCTTTCTTGACCGGAACACCCCAGTCCAGATCGCGGGTGATGCCGCGGTCTTGCAGGCCGTCTCCGTCATGCAGCCACTTTTTCGCAATCGAGGTCGTCAGGATCGGCCAATCCGTCTTGCTGTCGATCCAGGCATCCAGCTGATCCTTCATCGCTGACTGGCGCAGATACAGGTGCTTGGTCTCGCGCACTTCCAGATCGGTCGAGCCGGAAATGGCCGAGCGCGGTTCGATCAGGTCGGTCGGGTCCAGCTGCTTGGTGCAGTTCTCGCACTGATCTCCGCGCGCGCGCTCATAGCCGCAGTTGGGGCAGGTGCCTTCAATATAGCGGTCGGGCAGGAAACGTTCATCGGCGTTCGAGTAGACCTGCTTCTCGGTGACTTCACGGATCAGCCCGGCGTCATCGAGCTTGCCTGCGAAATGCTGGGTCAGCCTCTTGT
Organism: Ruegeria sp. HKCCD6647-2; assembly: GCF_057221075.1. Lineage (NCBI taxonomy): Bacteria > Pseudomonadati > Pseudomonadota > Alphaproteobacteria > Rhodobacterales > Roseobacteraceae > Ruegeria > Ruegeria sp. HKCCD6647-2. Next base: position 700,605 of record NZ_JBWVBD010000001.1, read on the forward strand.
TCTGTTCGCTGGACGAGCGGCCGAAGTGATCGAAGCTGAGGCCGAAGCGCTTGGCGATATCGGCCTGAACGCCATACATTTCGGCACAATACTCGGCCACGGGCTTGCCCGCCTTGGCCGCCGCCAGCTCGGCCGGCGTGCCGTGTTCGTCCGTGGCGCACAGGAACATGACCTCGTTTCCCCGGCCGCGCTGGTAGCGCGCGTACAGATCGGCAGGCAGTTGCGAGCCGATCAGGTTGCCGAGGTGCTTGATCCCGTTGATGTAGGGGATCGCCGAGGTGATGAGAATCCGAGCCATGTTCCGTTTCCGCATATCTAACTGCGCGCCCGTCTACCTTATGTCACCGTCCAGCAAAACCCCGCCTTTCGCCTGGATGTCATTTTAGACACGCTGGCCGGTCGATATTGCCTGAAACACCCATGTCGGATTGCACAGGCGGAAGGCGTTGCAATACCCATAGGTTGCAATTTAGAATCACAACCCCTTGAATTCTTACAAATGGCTTCCCATTTTAAGTGTATACCAAAGTATACAAAAACGAGGGCAACCTGCTGATGTTCAACTTCCTCCTCGAGGGTGCGTTTGCGCCCTTTACCCTTGCGCTTGCGCTTCTGTTCGGCCTTTTGGTGCTGGAACTGATCGCGCTGATACTGGGCGGCAGCCTGATGGCGGGTGAGGGTGAAGTTGATCTGGACATGGTCGACGCCCCTGATCTGGACATTGGCGATTTCGATCTGGATATCGACGCGGATGTCGATCTGACCGAGTTTGAACTAGCCGAGGTCGAAGCAGACGCGCCCGGCGTGGCTCCCGCAGGGCCGATGGCCTGGCTTGGAATTGGCAAAGTGCCCTTTATGATTTGGCTGGTGGTACTGCTGGCCGGGTTTGGCCTTAGTGGAATGGGTCTGCAGCTGGCTCTGCGCGATATACTGGGCTTTGACCTGCCAAGCTGGTTGGCCGCAATCCCCGCAGGTGCCTTTGGGCTGTGGTTTGCACGCGGCTTTGGTTCTGTATTCGCCCGCCTGCTGCCCAAAACCGAAAGTGAGGCGACGTCCGAACGGATGCTGGCGCGCCGCCGTGGCGTGATCACTCAGGGCACAGCCTCTCGCGGGCGCCCGGCCGAAGTGCGCGTATCCGACCGTTATGGCAACTCGCACTACCTGCGCGCGGAACCGTTGCAGGACAAGGACGCGCTGAAACAAGGCACCGACGTGTTGGTGCTGCGCGACCGACGGCGTGACCGGTTCGTTTTGGTCGGCTTGTCAGACTAACGAATTTTCAACCCCAATACGGAGGAATTTGCATGGAACTTCCCTTCCTGGCCGTCACAGTTGTGACCATTTTAGCGGTACTTTTGTTCATAGGCCTTGTATTAGGCCGTCTCTACCAACGTGCGACCCGAGAGGTCAGTCTGGTGAAAACCGGGGCGGGCGGCAAGAAGGTCATCATGGATGGCGGCGTCATCATCGTGCCGCTGCTGCATGAAGTAAGCCCGGTCAATATGAAGACCCTGCGTCTGGAAGTGCAGCGCAGCGGCGAGGCAGCCCTGATCACCAAGGATCGGATGCGTGTGGATGTAGGCGTCGAGTTCTATGTCTCTGTTATGGCGACCGAAGAGGGCATTGCGCGCGCCGCACAAACGCTGGGTGATCGCACCTTTGACGTCGAGCAATTGCGTGAGATGATTGAAGGCAAGCTGATCGACGGTCTGCGGGCCGTGGCTGCTCAGATGACCATGGACGGTCTGCACGAGAACCGCGCCGATTTTGTGCAGGAGGTGCAGAATGCAGTGTCCGAGGATCTGCTGAAGAACGGCCTGTCACTGGAATCCGTCTCGCTGACTGCGCTGGACCAGACACCGTTTGAGGCTCTGGATGAGAACAACGCCTTTAACGCCGTGGGTATGCGCAAGCTGGCCGAGGTCATTGCGACCTCGAAGAAAGAGCGCGCGCAGATCGATGCCGAAGCCGAGGTCGAAGTCCGTCGTGCTGCGATGGAAGCTGAACGCCAGAAGCTGTTGATCGAGCAGGACGAGGCGCAGGCGCGTATTGAACAGACCCAGAAGGTCGAAACCCTGCGCGTGGCGCAAGAGGCCGAGATTGCTGCGCGGACGGAAGACTCGGTGCGTGAAACCGAACGGGCCCGGATCGCTCGTGAAGAAGCCATCCGCGCCGCCGATATCGAACGCGAGCGTAAAATCCGCGAGGCCGAAATCTCGAAAGAGCGTGAACTGGAAGTAGCCGAGCAAGAGCGGCAGATCATCATCGCGCAGAAATCCGAAGAAGAAAGCCGTGCCCGTGCGTCCGCCGACCTGGCTCGGGCCGAGGCGACCAAGGCGACGGAAGCCGTGGCAACCGCTCGCGAAGTGGCTGAGGCCGAGCGCCAGAAGCAGATTGCTCTGATCGAAGCCACGCGTGAGGCAGAACGTCAGGCAACCGCGATCCGACTGGCCGCACAGGCCGAGAAAGAAGCCGCCGCCGACCGTGCAGAAGCGCGCAGGGAAGAGGCGCAAGCCGAAGCGGACGCGTTGAACATCCGGGCCGAGGCCAAGAAGAACGACATGCTGGCCGAAGCGGAAGGTAAGCGCGCGATTGTCGAGGCCGACAACGCCCTGTCGCAGGAACAGATCCGCATGAAGGTTGATCTGGCTCGGATCGAAACCATGCCTTCGATCATCTCGGAAATGGTCAAGCCGGCAGAGAAGATCGACTCGATCAAGATCCATCAGGTCGGTGGGATCGGTGGTTCGAATGGTGGCAGTGCCGCAAGTGGCGACAAACCGGTAGTCAATCAGGCCCTCGACTCGATCATGGGTATGGCCGTGCAAATGCCCGCGCTCAAGAAACTGGGGGAAGAGCTGGGCCTGTCGATGGAAAACGGCGTCGGTGGCATTGTGAACGGCGCGCTGGAGTCGACAACCGAGCCGGTGGAAGGGGCCGAGCTGGTCGAACGGGAACCACGCGCCGAGCATTAACCAGAAAGGGCCGGGAGTTTCCCGGCCCTTTTTCTATCGCCCCTCGCGCGACCGTTTCAGCAGTCGGCCAATCGTAAACGAGGTTCTTGGTGCGTAGACATAATTGGTTCGTTCCTCCGGCGTGGGACGCGACCGCATCCGCGCCAAACCAAAGATGATCAGGAAAACGTGGCCCAATGCAACGAATGCAAACAACGCTCCGGGTCCGAACTGCTCGATCAATGTGGATGAAACATAGGGCGAAGCGATTGCTCCCAATGCGTACCAGAACATCAAGGCTGCAGACAATTCGACCCGCTGTTCTGTAGTGGCAAAGTCGTTTGCGTGCGCGGAAGAAACCGAAAAGATCGGGAATGTCGTGAAACCGAAAACGCCAGCAGCTAGCATGACGCCGAGCGTTCCCGTGCCGCTGGCGACCATCGTGACCCCGCAACTCAGAACGGCCGCAACGGACAACCAGATCAGGACCCACCGCCGATCATATTTGTCGGCCAGCCATCCCATCGGGTACTGCGCCAGCGCGCCACCCAAAACAAATGACGCCAGGAAGAACGCGATCTGATCTACGCCCAGACCAACCTCTTGCCCATAAACCGGGCCGACCATCCGGAACGAGGCCGAGCTGAGAGCGGCGACGATCACGCCTGCCACCGCCAGCGGCGAACTGCGCCATGCCAGCTTTGGACGCAGGCGCGGGGCGTCGGGCGTAATTGGCTGGCTGGCGCGCGTCAACGTAAGGGGCAGCAGCGACGCGCAGCACAATATGGCCAGCAGGTTGTACGAAACATAAGAGGCAGGTGGCAGAACAGCGATAATCAGCTGGGCGCCCAGAGATGCGCCCATGTCGACGATCCGATACGTGCCCATCGCGCGCCCACGCGTCTCATTGGTGACCTTGGCATTCAACCAGGCTTCGATCACCGTATAGCTTCCGGCAACGCAGGTGCCCGAGGCAATACGCAGCCCGGCCCAGATATACGGGTTATCTGTCAGTGTGTGGCCGATCAGACCCATTGCGCCCAATGCGGTGCAAACGGCAAAGGCTCGTGAGTGCCCGATATTGCCCATAAGGCGCGGTGCCCACCAGCACCCGACAAAGAACCCAAGAAAATGCGCCGACCCCAGCAGACCGATCTGTTCGGTCGAAAACTCCAGAGTGATGCCCGAGATTGCGTCGAGTGGGCCAACGCCGCCCGTCGAGAGCTGCAGAAGAATGACTGAAAGAAACAGGGCGGCAAATGAAATGATCGTGCGCATGATATAGCCAGATTGACTGTATCCAGGGACAATGCGCGCGCCTAATCGACTTTCGCAAGTCGTTTTTTGCCAATCCGAGTTCAGGTCATGCGAATAATCTCGGCCCGGATGTTCAGGCCCACCTGATCGTTAACAAGATCGGGATAGCCTGACGCGCCAAAGTCGTGGCGGTTCAGCGAACCGGTCAGGTGAATGTACAGAATATCCAACTCATCCGCGGCGCTGCCTGGTGGCCGGTAAAGGTTTGCACTGAGCGTTACCGGGCGGGTAACGCCGCGCACGGTGAGGTCTCCGGTAACGGATGCGCCCTCTGAAATGCGTCCTGTAGGCCCAAGTCGAATTCTGGTCGAGGTGAAGCGGATCGTTGGGTAACGGTCGGCGTCCAGCACACTTGCGCTCAGCATCGGACCGCGGGCAAAGGGCAGTTTGGTTCGCGCCCTTGCCACATCCAGAACAACGTCGACACGGCTGTTTTGCAGGCGTTTCGTGTCGACCAGAATATTGGCTGACCGGATCGGCATCGTGCCGGATTGCGTCACTCCGGACAGTTCGAAAGAAAACCCAACGGACGTTCCTTCGGAGGCAAGAGTATAGGGAATAAGCGTTGCCCGCGCACCTGCCAGCGGCAGGGTCGCCAGACCGGCGATCAGGGCGCGACGGGTGAGGCACCTCATGCCGGTGCCTCCAATCTGCGTGGCCGCGACCGGCTGAGCAGAAACAACAGGATGGCGATGTTCATTCCATTCCAGAGGATGCCATTCACAAAGGCCAGTTGGTAATTACCGGTGACGTCATAAATCCAGCCGGACATCCAGCCTCCGAGGGCCATTCCCAGGATGGTCATCATCATCACGAACCCCACCCGCGCGCCAGCCTCTCGCGGCGGCATGTATTCGCGAACGACCAGTGCGTAGCTGGGGACGATGCCCCCCTGCGCGAGGCCAAACAACATGCTGACGATATACAGCGAAACCATGCCGTCATAGGGAAGGAACAGGAACAGGGCGATGCATTGAAGGACCGAGCCGATCAACAGGGTATGAAGCCCGCCCAGCCGGTCTGCGACAAGGCCGGAAATCAGGCGGCTGACCACACCTCCGAGCAGCATCAGACTCAGCATTTCAGCGCCCACGGCGGGGCCGTAGCCCAAGCCGACGCAGTAGGACACGATGTGAACTTGCGGCATCGACATTGCCACGCAACAGCCGATCCCGGCCAGCCCCAGAATATACTGCAACGCACGCGGCGAGATGCCAACGCTTTGCGCCCTGATCTGGGCAGCGGCAGCAGCGGTGCTGTGCGCTTCAGCAGGCACCTGACGGCGCAACAACAGGGACAGCGGAACGACGACGGCCAGCGTGATGATGGCCAGTGTCAGGTAGACCTGTTGCCAACCATCGCGCGCCAGAATGCCTGACAGCAGCGTTGGCCAGATCGCACCGGACAGGTAGTTGCCGCTTGCCACCAGCGCGACCGCGATCCCGCGCCTGCGCATGAACCAGTGCGAGATGTCTGCAATCAGCGGCCCGAACCCAACCGACGTTCCCAAACCCAGCAGCAGATGCGCCGCCGATAGCATGGCTATGGTCGGGGCGAATGCAGCCAAAATGTAGCTGATAGCGCTCAGTACGGCGGCACCGATCAGGGACCAGGTCGCGCCCAATCGATCGACGAGCTGCCCAAGCGCCATGTTGCCAAGCGCAAATCCGATCATGGTTAGGGTAAACGGCATCGACGCCGCTGCGCGCCCGGCCTGAAACTGGGTTTCGATGGCAGGCATCACGACAATGACGGCCCACATGCCTACGTTGATCACGGTAGCTATGGCCAGAGTGATCAGAAGGCGAAGCCAGGAATAGCGGCTGTCGTGGATCGCGTGGGTCATGCGGCAACGCTAGGGCGCGCCCCTGGTTTTGACCAGTCACAAGTTTCGTGATCGGTCTGGTGCGTCAAGCGGGGATCTCTTCCGTTTCGATCCGCTGCAAGTGCAGACCGGCCCGGGCGGCGGTCTGGCTGGCCTGCCAACTGACCGGGGGCAGGGCGCGGGCGCGGCGGCGGGTCAGGGTCCAGCGCCTTGCCTCGCCCCGATGGGTCGCGGCCATGTGCCAGCGCGTCTCGACCCCCTGCGCGCCGCCGTCGCCGGGGGTCAGCAGCAGACCCAGCGGAGCCCGCCCCATCGCGCCGCCCTGCTCAGCGGCCAGATGCATCCGTCGCACCGGCGTCAGCCCCGGCGCACCCGGCAGATCGCCGATGATCAGAGGGATCGCCCCGCTGCGCAGTGCCTCTTCCATGCACCACAGCAGATCCTCGGCGCGGGTGGGGCGGACGAACAGGAACCGCGCGGGGTCGGCAAAGGGCATCATCCCGTCGGGGTTCAACTGGCCGGGCTCCCACGCAGGGGAAATCCACAGCACCGGCCCCTGCGCCTGACCCGCCAGCCACATGGCAAAGCTGCGCCGGGCGGGGCCGCAGGCCTCGTGCACGCGACCCAGTTGCAGTGTGATCTGCGGGTGCAGTTTCAGCCCCGGCGCCTCTCGCGCGGGTTTGCGGCCAAGAAGATGTGCAGACATGCCGGGATGCTAGCATGTTCCACTTTTGTTCTCAAATGAAAAGCGTCGCTGTTGCCCGGTTAACGCGACAGGATCAGACGGCCATCCGCGAACTGGATATTGGAAAACCGATGCAGATACTCCATGCCAAGCAGCGACTGATTCAAATCACCTTCATTGATCGAGGCGCGAACGTCGCGATCTGTGATCGGTCCCAGCGCCAGGCTGTCCAACCGCACCGGTGCAGTACGGACCACGCCATTGGCCGTCGCGGCCCGTCCCAGATAATTCAGCTGATCCGTATCAATCCCAACCCGTTCGGCATCCTGCGGGCTGAGCACGATCTGACTGGCTCCGGTATCGACCAGAAACGTGACCGGTTCGCCATTCACCAGCATCGGTAGATAATAATGGCCATCAAACGATCGCGGTACCTCGATCCGATGATCCGACACGGTCATTTGCGGCGTGGTGCTGACGGTCGAGCGGATGTCGCCCCACAACCCGATCACTGCGATGACGCCGATAAAGATAAACACCCAGGCGGCGACCATCTGCATGGTTTTGCCCAAAGATTGGCGGTTCTGAGTGATGAACCACATCAGCAGGGCCGCCCCCAGCAAAACCAGATAGGTCAAACGCCCGATCTCATAACCATCCATACCGTCGTCCAAAAAAATCGCTCTTACTGTCCCAATATGGGAATTCATGACGCAAAACCAAAGGCCTTGAGGCCATCCAGAATGAACTGAACCGACAGGGCGGCCAGCAGCATTCCCAGCAACCGGGTCAGTACGTTCAGCCCGGTTTTTCCCAGAATGCGCGCGATCAGCCCGCCAGAGAGAAAGAACAATAGAACCACAGCCATGACGGCCAGCATAACGGCGCACGCCATCGCGATTCCCTGAAGGCCGGGGTTTTGCCCTGCCAAAAGAATGATCGTTGCAATCGATCCAGGGCCGGCGACCAAGGGAATTGCCAGCGGAAAGACGGACGGGTCTGGGTGGTCTTCTTCTTCCGCGCGATCCTCACGCCGCTTGGTGCGCCGTTCGAAAAGCATGTCGAGCGCGGTCAGAAACAGCAACGCGCCACCGGCCACGCGAAATGCTTCCATCGAGATGCCGACAAAGCCCAGCACAGCCTCACCAAAGGCAGCAAAGGCGATCAGAATACCCGATGCCGTCAAACAGGTGCGATAGGCGACTTTTCGACGTGCGCGCGCATCCATGTCCTGCGTCATGGCCACGAATATCGGCGTAGTTCCAAAAGGATCTATGACCACGAAAAGCGTAGTGAAAGCCGTTATGAAGAAAGCGATATCAATCAATCTTCTGCATCCTCTTGCAGACGTTCCAGAACCTGCATGGCTTCGTCCAGTTGAGATGCTGGGACATAGACATGATCGTGAAAGTACCCGGCGACCATGTTTGCCGGAATACCTGCTTGCGCCAGTGCTGCCGAAACCGCGGCGGTGAGACCAACACCTTCGAGCGAGGAATGGACCTGCAGCGTGATGCACCGCATGGGAAGTGCATTCTCGGGGGCAAAACCGATGGGAACGATAAGCGAGAGGCCTTCGTTTTCAATGCAACTGGCGCGCGTTCCTTGTGGCCAGACGGTATCATCGGGCCAGGTGACGAAGGCGAATTCTCCGGCAACGGCACGCGGTCGCATGCCTGAGATCATTGCCCTGGTGTCCTTGACGGGTGTGGTCATGCGGCGGCCTCGGCCTTCTCAAGCCGCTCGGCGGCGGCGACCCACAGGGCCTCGGCCTTTTGCATGGCCTCATTCACTTCGGCGAACTTGCGGTTCCAGTTTTCCAGATCGCTGATCCGGTCGTCCTCGTAAAGTGCCGGGTCGGCCAGTTTGGCCGAAAGCCTTTCGTGCATGTCCGTCAGTTTTTCGATCCGGTCCTCGCATTTTCGCAGCTCGGCGCGCAGGGCCAGCATCGCCTCGCGCGAGGGACGCTTGGGCTTGGCGGTTTGCAGCTTTGTCTTGACGGGTTTGTCACGCTCCAGAAGCATGGCGCGATAAGCCTCGAGGTCGCCATCAAACTGCCTGACCGTACCGCCCGAGACCAGCCATAATCGGTCGGCGACCAGCCCCAGCAGATGCATATCGTGACTGACCAGAATGACCGCGCCGGAATAGGCTGTCAGGGCTTCGACCAGCGCCTCGCGGCTTTCGATGTCGAGGTGGTTGGTCGGTTCGTCAAGGATCAGCATGTGCGGCGCGTCGATGGTTGCGATCAGCAACGACAGCCGCGCTTTTTGTCCACCTGACAGGCGCCCGACCAAAGTTTCCGCCTGATCCGCATTCAGCCCGAACCCGGCCAGACGCGAGCGCCATTTGCCCGGCGCCTCATCCGGGCGCAGGCGGCGCAAATGATCGAGAGGTGTTTCGTCCACGTGCAGCTCGTCCACCTGATGCTGCGCGAAATAGCCGATCCGCAGCTTCGAGCTGCGACTCATCTTGCCTGCCATCAGCGGCAAGCGGTCCGACAGCAGCTTCGACAGGGTCGACTTGCCCTGACCGTTCTTACCCAGCAGCGCGATCCGGTCATCCTGATCGATGCGCAGGTTGAGGCGGCGCAGAACCTCGGTTTCACCATAGCCGGTCACACCACCCTCAAGCTGAATGATCGGCGGTGACAGCTCCTCGGGTTCTGGGAAAGAGAACGCACGCAGCGCGGCCTCTTGCGGGGTCGAGATCAGTTGGATGCGCTCGATCATCTTCAAACGCGACTGCGCCTGAACCGCCTTGGATGCCTTGTAGCGGAAACGGTCGACGAAACTTTGCAGGTGGGCAATGCGGGCCTTTGCCTTGGCATTTTCCGATTCCGCCTGCGCCAGACGTTCCGCCCGTCGCTCGGCGAATTTGTCGTAAGGCACGGCGTAGTAAGTCAGCTTGCGATCTTCCAGATGCAAGATCGAGCCCACCGCGCGGTTCAGCAACCCTCGGTCATGGCTGATGATGATGACTGTGTGCGGGTACCTGGCCAGATAGCTTTCCAGCCACAGCGCGCCTTCGAGGTCCAGATAGTTGGTCGGTTCGTCAAGCAGCAGCAGGTCAGGCTGAGAAAACAGCACCGCCGCAAGCGCAACGCGCATCCGCCAGCCACCCGAGAAATCGGAGCAGGGCTTTTGCTGATCCTCATCGTCAAATCCCAGACCTTTCAGGATCGAGGCCGCGCGTGCCTCGGCTGACCAGGCGTCTATATCGGCCAATCTGGTCTGAATTTCAGCTATGCGGGTAGGGTCGCTGGCGCTGTCGGCTTCGGCCATCAATGCGCTGCGTTCAGTATCAGCGGCCAGAACCGTGTTGATTAGCGACACATCGGACGAGGGCACCTCTTGCGCAACCCCGCCGATCCGCGCGCGCTTGGGAACGGAAATGTTGCCGGATTCCAACGACAACTCGCCTCTGATGAGGCGAAACAATGTTGTCTTGCCCGTGCCGTTCCGCCCAACCAGACCGACCTTGTGACCATCGGGAATGGTTGCGCTGGCCTCGTCAAACAAGGGGCGGCCTTCGACCGCATATGTGATGTTCTGGATCCGTAGCATAGGCCGAGCACTGAGGCACGGCCGGACGCTTGTCAATGGGGGTTGGTTGGCCGCCTGGTCGTCAATCAGGTTCGGCGGTTACCTCAACGAACGGGTAGGAGGCGAACCCAACCAACAGATGATCGCCGTCCTCGCTGAAGGCGAAGACATGGATTTCGTCATGGTGCAGCGTCGCGCGGCAAAATGTGCCCGGTTGTGAGAGGTTCTCGGGGCAAGTTTCCAGATCAGTGTGAGCGATGGCTGTTTCGAACAGTTCGTAATCCATTTGCAACGCCTCGTCCGCTGTGGCGGTTGAGGCAAAGATGCAGGTGACAATTGCAAGTCTCGGTATCATGTGAACGACCCTTTTTTGTGTTCAACCTTTTCGCGCAGATAATACCTGATTGAAATAGTCGGAAATAAAAAGTCCCAATGGCCGTGCTGCGTCATTCTTCCGCACGTCAGTCGCCAAACTGCGATTACCCCCGGTGCCTCTCACCGGGTCTCTGGTCAACTGGCGATACCGTGGTTCGGCATGGGCATGGCCCTGACGATGTGATAGCGCTGATCCGATTGTCATGTCCTGATGGTTTAGCAATGCGCGCGGCTCAGTCACCCCCGTCTCTGGTTACCCTGGTCTTCGCGACCGCGTTGTCGGTGTTGTCGCTGAACATGTTCCTTCCGTCCCTTGCACGGATGGGAGAGGATTTTCAGGTCGACTACGCCCTGGTCAATTTGTCTGTCGCAGGATACCTGGCCGTTTCTGCCGTATTGCAACTGATCATGGGGCCTCTGTCCGACCGGTATGGTCGCAGACCCATCTTGTTGATTTGTATGGCGATCTTCGCCTGCGCCTCACTCGGATGCGTGTTGGCTGAGTCGATCTGGGTTTTCCTCGGTTTTCGCCTGTTGCAGGCCGCAGTTGTCGCGGGACCGGTACTGTCCAGCGCGTCGATCCGGGATATGTACCCACCGAACGAGGCGGCAAGCAAGCTGGGTTACGTCGCAATGGCCATGGCGTTGGCACCGATGCTTGGCCCGATGCTGGGCGGAGCCCTGGACATGCTGTTTGGCTGGCGCGCGGGGTTTGTACTCTATTCCGCTCTGGGCGCTGGGATGTTGGTGTTGCTGTGGGCGGATATGGGGGAAACAAACACCAATCGCTCGTCAACATTTGCGGCACAGCTCAGCGAGTACCCGCACCTGTTTCGTGCGCGCCGGTTCTGGGGGTATGCTTTGTGTGCCGCGTTTTCGATTGGCGGTTTCTACAGCTTCATCACCGGTGCACCGCTGGTGGCCGCTGCCTGGTTCGACCTGAGCCCGGCAATGCTTGGATTGGGGATCGGGATCATTACCGGCGGTTTTATGATCGGCAACTACATCACCGGGCGCATCGCAGCCCGCACTCGATTGACCACAATGATCCTGATCGGACGGATTTGCGCATCGACCGGGCCGTTTCTGGGGCTACTTCTTTTTCTGAGCGAACTGGGTTCGGTCTGGGTTTTCTTCGGGTCCGCCGTCTTCGTGGGATTTGGCAACGGGCTGACGAATGCCAACGCCTCCGCAGGATTGATGTCGGTTCGCCCCAAACTCGCAGGCAGTGCCGCCGGGCTGTCAGGCGCGATGATTGTCGCGTTGGGAGCTGTCCTGACCTCGATGACCGGCGCGTTGGTCAGCCCGGAAAACGGGCCCATTCTGGTTCTCGGTATGATGTGCGCAAGCAGCTTTATCGGCCTGCTGGCCGTACTTTACGTGCGTTGGGTAGATCGCATCGATCCGCTACCTGAAGCAATATAGTCGACAAAGGCCGGAACCGCCCATCATTCCACTTTTCATGAGCGAGATACCGTGTTAGGCGGCGCGCGATGGATTTCGGCGTGGATTCCGCGCCATATATTAAGGAGAGGCCGATATGGCACTGGAACGCACATTCTCGATCATCAAACCCGATGCAACCCGCCGCAACCTGACTGGCAAGATCAACGCCAAATTCGAGGAAGCCGGCCTGCGCATCGTTGCGCAAAAGCGCATCCACATGACCAAGGAACAAGCCGGCAAGTTCTACGAGGTACACGCCGAGCGTCCGTTCTATGACGAACTGTGCGAATTCATGTCGTCGGCTCCGGTCGTCGTTCAGGTTCTGGAAGGCGAAGGCGCCATTGCAAAGAACCGCGAAGTCATGGGCGCGACCAACCCAGCAGACGCAGCCCCCGGAACCATCCGTGCGGAATTCGCCGAGTCGGTTGGCGAAAACTCGGTCCACGGTTCGGACGCGCCGGAAACCGCCGCCGTGGAGATTGCATATTTCTTCTCGGGCATCGAGCTCGTCGGCTAAGCACTCATTGGGTGCAGCTTGTATGGCCGCTCCCGGCATCGGGGGCGGTTTTCTTGTTCAAATCTCTTTGAGGTCTCGCGGCGCCACGCGCACTCCGATCGCGTCCAGATCCGAGATTATTTGCGATTCCGGTGCCGAAGTCGTCCCGGCCTTGAGAGCATCAAATCTCTTGCGCAACTCTTTTTTCTCGCCGCCCTTGCAATCGTTCCAGGGACGGCCCTGCAACCCCATTACCAACACATAGTATCCAATGAAATGTGGACGTGTTCCGGCTTGCAAAAGCTGGGCATAAGCAGCATCTGCACCCAGTTCACGCAATTGCTGGGCCGAGTGGATTCCCGCGCGGGCGCAGGCTTGTTCAAAGGCCGGACCGAGGTTACGGATCGAGGATACGGGATCGGACATGGCTTTGTCTTATCCGGGCTAATCCGGGCTGTCACCTGCGCATTACGTTGGGTCACTTGATCCGCGGCTTGATACGCATTCGAATTCACGATTACATGACGTCATGCTGTCATGGGGTCGCGGATGTCCAAAGGCAAAGGAGCCGGTGAGAAATCGGACAAAGGTAAAAAGAACACGTCGCTGCGACTGGAAAGCAAGACCCTAAAGGCGTTGAAAATCCGCGCGATCGAAGAGGGGACGAGTGTCCAGAAGATCGTGGAAGCTCTGGTCGACGAGTACCTTGAGACTCCGAGAAAGGGCAGTTCATGACATTGAAATCAGACGGTTTTGTTGTCCTGCCGGGAACGTTAGATGAGGCTGCGCTTGCTCGGATTTTGCCCGATCTGACCATAGAGGTTCACGAGACCGGCATGTGCAAGCCATTCAGCCTGTTGGACTGCCACGACCAGTCACTGCGGGCGACGGGGCGCATACTGATTGAAAGCGGTGGAAACCTGCACCTGATCCAGGAGGATGGACGATCCTGGCTGCAACGCGCCAAGGGAAATAGGCGGTTCGTTGAGGATTTGCCCAATGGTCCTGTGCGGGGGAAACTGAGCGACTTCCCGAAATTGCGGGCCCTGACGGAGATTGGAACGGGAGAGATAGAAACCAAGGCGCTTACTTTCCTGGACGACCTGCAAAAAACACTGGTTCGCGGAAAGACACTGTCGCTGAAGTCCAATGCAGGTCAGGTCACTATCGTTCAATTGCAATCTCTGCGTGGCTATGACCGTGCTTTTGCAAAAGCCTTGACGGGATTGGCCGGAATCGAAGGGGCCGAAACCGGATACGAGACTGTTTTTTCGCAGTTGTATCCGGACATGCTACGCTATCGGGCAAAGCCTGACATTCCGCTGGGAAAAACAGAACCAGCCATTCAGGCCGCGACTGACATAATCCGAACATTCCTGGAAGTCGCGCGCGAGAACGAAGCGGGCGTCATCGCCGATATCGATACAGAATTCCTGCATGATTACCGGGTGTCACTGCGTCGTGTCCGGTCCGTTCTCAGCTTGTTCAAAGGCGTGTATTCTGACGACCTGACCGGTCAACTGAAGAAAGCGTTCTCTGACCTGATGGCACCGACAGGTCGCTTGCGGGATCTGGATGTCTATCTGTTGGAGAAAGACAGCTATTTCAACCTCGTGCCACCCTCTCTTCATGTTGGTCTTCAAGAGATGTTTGCCCAGTTTGAGGCAGAGCGCGTCCAGCAATTGGCGCGGTTGTCCCGTCGGCTTCGCAGCGCGAAATATAACGCAGACATGCAGGCGTTGGCGCCGAGATTTCAAGACTATACGCAATTGGCGGCCGGGCCGAATGCGGATGTCGGTGCTTATGGGTATGCCCGAACGCTCATTTGGAAACGCTATCGTAAAGTCTGCAAGCTGGCCCGCAGCATAACGCCATGCACCCCGGACGAGACCGTTCATGAACTGCGCATCCACTGCAAGAAGCTACGGTATCTTATGGAATTCTTTGGGCCGTTGTTTGACGAGAAAGCCTTTAAAACGATCATCAAGCCTTTGAAAAAGCTCCAGGATAATTTGGGCGCATTCAATGACTGCTCGGTTCAGCAAGAGTCGTTGTTGAGTTTTGTGACGCAAAAGACATCTCGCTCTGGTCAGGCGAATGCCCAATTGGGTATGGCCGTTGGTGGCCTGGTTGCAGTGCTGAGCCAACGGCAAATGGCGGAACGCGATCATGTCATCGCGAATTTCGAACATTTTGACAGTCCAAAGATCCGTCACTTGTTCCGTAGCCTGTTTCATGCGTCGGAGGATTAAGAAATGAAGGTCATCGCCTGCTACAGCAACAAGGGCGGGGTCGGAAAAACGGCCACTTCAGTGAACCTGGCCCATGCCTATGCGCAAGCTGGTAAGCGTGTGCTGTTATGCGATCTGGACCCGCAGGGTGCTTCGGGGTTTTATCTGCGTGTCAAACCGTCAAAGAAGCTGACCGAGGCGCGGTTTTTCGAGGACGTGAAACGCTTTACCAAATCCATTCGGGCCAGCGATTATGAAGGGCTGGATGTGCTTCCCGCCAACCTGACCTTCCGCGATTTCGATATCTTCCTGTCACGGATGCGGAACAAACGTTCTCGATTAAAAAAAGCTTTGAAGTCGGTTGGCGGGGACTACGACTTGATCATCCTCGACTGTCCGCCGAACTTTTCAACTCTTTCCGAGAACATTTTCAAGGCGGCGGATGTCATCGTTGTTCCGGTGATTCCGACCACATTGTCAGAGCGGACTTTCGATCAACTGGTCGGGTTCTTCGAAGCCAGCAAATTGCCCAAGAAGAAGCTGAGGGCCTTCTTCTCGATGGTGCAGAAACGCAAGAGAATGCATCAGGAAACGATGCGGGCCATGCGCAAGCAGTACCGCAAGCGGTTCCTTCAAGCCAGTATTCCCTTTGCCGCCGAAATTGAACGCATGGGCCAGCACCGCGCGCCTTTGCAGGCCTACGCCGGTCGTCGCGCTTCGGGCGCGGCCTATCAGGCGCTGTTTGACGAATTAGAGAACGGAGCGACCGCAGCGAAATGAGTAAGGAGATCGAACGCAAATTCCTCGTGGCTTCGTTGCCGGATCTGAAAAACGTGCAAAAGGCGGTGGTGCGTCAGGGTTATCTGACTGCGCCCGACGACTCGACCGAACTGCGTTTGCGACAGAAAAACGCCACCTATTTTCTTACGCTCAAAGGTGGCGGTTCAATGGTTCGTGTGGAACGGGAAACCGAGATTTCTGCGGAGCAGTTCGAAACCTTCTGGCCCGAGACATCTGGTCGCCGTGTCGAGAAAGAGCGGTATACAGGGCAACTCGCAGACGGGCGGATCTATGAGCTGGATGTGTTTCAGGGCGACCTTGCGCCGTTGCGTCTGGTCGAGGTTGAGTTTGACACGGAAGCCGAGGCCACCGAGTTCACGCCCCCGGACTGGTTTGGTGCCGATGTGACCGAAGACAAACGCTATAAAAACAAGAATATGGCGATCAACGGTGTGCCCGACTAAGGTTTTCGCGCCAACTGTATGAAGGTTTCCAGTCCCGGTTCGCGATTTCGCGCCAGGAACGTTCCGCCATGCATGTGGGCGATGGCAGCAACCAGCGCCAGACCCAACCCGGCATTTCGCCCGGTTCGGGCAGGGTCCAGTGTCACGAAGGGCAGTTTCAGTCGCGGCAGGTCAGCTTCGGGTACACCAGGGCCGCGATCGCGAACACTGAGCAGGGCGTTGGGGCCATCCTCAGCAAGATTTATGGTAATCGCTGTTCCGGCCGGTGCATACCGCATCGCGTTTTCCAGAAGGTTTGACAAAGCTTGCGACAGAAGGGGGCGATGCCCCTGAATCGGTTCGGCCGTCCCCGTCACCTCAAGGCGAATACCCTGGTCCGCGGCGACGGGCTCGTACAGCTCGACCACATCCCCGACCAGTTGCAGAAGGTTCACCTGTTCGAACTGCTCGCGTCCCAGGCCGGCCTCGGCCCGCGAAATCTCGGTAAGCTGGCTGAATACTCGCAGCAAATGGTCGATCTCCACCGTCGCCCGGGCAATATCGGCTTCACGCTCCTGATCGGATTTGCCGGGTTCGGCCAGCGCTTCGATCCTTTGACGCAGCCGCGACAGTGGTGACCGCAGGTCGTGCGCGATCGAGTTCGACGTGGTGCGCAAATTGCTGATCAGCTCCTCGATCCGATCAAGCATGTTGTTCAGGGTGCCGGCCATCTGATCGAATTCATCGCCAGTACCTCGAATGGGCATTCGGTGAGACAGGTCCCCCGACACAATGTCATCGGCCGTATCAGCAATATCTTTCAGACGCGAGAACACCAGCCGGGTCAACAGCCAGCCGGTCAACAGGCTGAGTGCGAAGGCGGCGGCCAACGCCAGTACGACCGAGCGCCATAGCACCCGGTCGAATTGCTGCCGGGCTTGCGCATCGCGTCCGACCAGCAAACGCTCGCCGCCAGGCAACCGGACAGAGGCGGCGGAAATCGGAACAAACTGATCGGTGTCGACCTTTCGCAGGTTCAAATCGACCCAACCGCTTCCTGCGGCAATACCTTCCGGCCAGCTCGTGAGATTCCCGGCCAGTTTTAAGCCATTGCGGTCAGCCAGCAGGTACACCGCGTCCCGTTCTGGTGCGCTTGGGAGGCGTCTTTCGATGGCGGTCATCAGGCCGATCAATCCGCGCCGCTCATATTCATCTGCCAGCCCAGTAAGCTCGGCCGAGACAACAGACCGGGTCTCGCCTAAAATGGTACTGTTCGCCGTCACATAAACAACTGCCAGAACGGTGGCCGTCAGCAGTGTGCTGAGGACCATGCTGGCCAGAACCAGCCGCGTGCGTGCGTTTTTGAGCGACAGGCGCAGTTCAGCCATCCGATACCATGTATCCGGCGCCACGCACCGTCTCGATCAGGGGATCGGCGCCGTCTTCGTCCAACTGCCTGCGCAGCTTCGAAATATGCACGTCCACGACGTTTGTGTTCGGGTCAAAATGGTAGTCCCAGACACCTTCCAGCAGCATGGTACGAGATACGACACGGTTCTTGCGGCGCAAAAAGAACTCGAGAATCTGGAACTCGCGCGGGGTCAGGGTGATTTCACGCCCGCCGCGCGTAACTTTGCGGGTCAGCAGATCCATCTCGAGATCGCGGCAGGTAAGGGTGGGGGTTTCTTCCGCCTCTTGCGGGCGGCGCAACAGGGCTTCGATCCGGGCATGCAATTCCTGGAACGAGAACGGTTTGACCAGATAATCGTCTGCACCGCTTCGCAGGCCTTTGACGCGTTCGTCCACGGCGCTCATCGCGGTCAACATCAGAACCGGTGTTTTCAATCCGGCCGCCCGCATCGATTTGACCAGGGACAACCCGTCCAGCCCCGGCAGCATTCTGTCCAGTACGACGGCGTCAAACCCGCCATCGGTGGCGTGATACAACCCTTCGCGACCGTCCGATGCAATCTCGACCACATAGCCTTCTTCAGCAAAGCCCTTGGCAATGAAATCCCGAGTGTCGGCGTCATCCTCAACAATCAACAGGCGTCTACTCATACATGGGGTCCTTTCATACGGGATTTAAGCACAGATGATGGCTAAAAAAAACATGCCGGGTGCGAAGCCGCACCCGGCCGTCCCGGCGGCACGTGGACAAACCATGCCAGCCAGGAGGCGCGCACCTAATTTCCCCATCAAAGGTACGCGCTGGGGGGTTAGGCAAGCTCAACCGCAACGAAGATCTGATTGCCGCCGCGATTGATCAGAACCAGTGCCGGATCAGTCTTTTCGCTTTCCAATGCGGTTTGCAGAGCGTCCGGTGTCGCCGTGTCCTGATTGCCAAGGCGGATGATGACATCGCCACGCTGCAATCCGGCCTTGGCCGCAGGGCCTTCGGGCTGCAATTCGGTCACAACCACTCCGTCCACGGTCTCGGCCACACCGATTTCAGCGCGTGCGGCTTCGGTCAACGGTGCAACTGTGACACCCAGAGCGCTGTCCGCGAACTTGTCTTCAACCACGGTGTCGCTGGTTGCGGCGGCCGATTGATGCTGACCAATGGTCAGTTCGATCTGCTGCTGCTTGCCGTCCCGCAAAACAGTAAGGACGCTATCGGTACCGGCTTTGGTCGTGCCTACAAGGATCGGTAAATCGCTGCTGGTTTTGACGGCCTCGTCGTTGAAGGACAGGATCACGTCGCCTTGCTGCAACACACCATCAGCGGGGCTGCCGGAAACAACATCCGACACCAGAGCACCGGTCGCTGCGTCGATACCCATGGCTGCCGCAAGTTGTGGGCTGATACTCTGGATCGATACGCCCAGCCAGCCGCGGCTGACCTGACCGTCATCGCGCAAATCGGCGGCAATGTGTTCAACAATGTTCGAGGTCACGGCAAAACCCAGCCCAACGGAACCGCCGCTAGGCGAATAGATGGCCGAGTTCACACCGATCACTTCCCCTTCCATGTTAAACAGCGGACCGCCCGAGTTGCCCTTGTTGATCGCCGCATCGGTCTGGATGAACTCGGCATATGGACCTTCCGAGATGTTGCGGCCCTTGGCCGACACGATACCGGTGGTGACCGTTGAGTTGAGTCCGAACGGGTTGCCGATGGCGACAACGTCTTCGCCAACGCGAATGACATCGCTGTCGCCCATTTCGACCGCCTGAAGGTTCTCACCGGCATCGATCTTGAGCACGGCAATGTCTGTCAATGGATCGGTGCCCACGATTTCAGCCTCGAAGGTGCGGTCATCGTTCAGGCGAACCGTGATCGTGCTGGCATTGTCGACAACGTGGTGGTTCGTGACGATATAACCCGCTTGGTCCAGCACGAAACCGGATCCCAGACCCTGACTGGGTCCGCGTTGTGGCATGTTGAAGCCTTCGGGACCACCGAACCGCTTGAAGAATTCACCAAACGGATGGCCCTCAAAATCGAAATCCTGTCCCTGTGCGGGCGCAGGGGTCGCGGATTGCTCGGCGATGATGGTCACGACCGATGGCGACACCGCCTCGACCAGATCAGCCAAGGCCTCGTCTGCCATCGAGGGGAGGGCCGTGGTGGCCAACATGGCCGCGCCCAGGGCGCCAGCGCCGATCCAGTTGGACGTACGCGGGAAAAGCAGTGAGGATTTTCGGATGCTCATTATGACTCCTGTATGTGTTTGGCGGTTCAGTCCGCGCTTGGAAACAGGAGATGCCGCATCAGTCTTTGGGGTTTCTGTACAGAAGATTAAGAAACCTTAATTTTGCCACTTTCTGATGCGCTAAACGGGCTGTTCCGGTTTCGGATGAACAGAATCACGCTGATGCGCGTCAGTCGAATCGGTGGATTGTTGCCGAGATGGGCAGGGAGTTGTCAAAAGTGTTGAATTGAATCATTTTTGTTAACAAAGAAACGGCAGCGGCGAAGTCTGGCAACAAGAACCCGTATAGGTAGAAACGAGTTTTTTCTGCATTGGGGCTGACATCGCGCAGGTATCTGCAAAACAGTGGTTTTGAGAGATTTCCGTTTGAAAAGAACCAAATCGATCGAGTTTGAGCTATCCGAGCGCGCAACCTAAGCGGGAATCAATGGGTGCGCGCTGTTGCGCAAAAGCAAGGCCGCGACCAGCAAAATTAGCCGCTTTCTCCAATTTTACATTGTTTGCGCGCATCTTATGGGTGACGATGAACTTGCCCAATCGAGGGGGGCCTGAGGCACTAGGGGGTGTCAACGGCATATGACTGTTACCGTAGGCGCTGAGCTGCTTGTTAACGAGGGGGTCTTGTTTAGGTTCGGCAGCGATCACGGAAAACCCATGAGGTGATCCGGTCGCGCGTTCGGGATTGGTGAAAAGTGGTAGTCTTGATTTAGGGCAACCGGCCCGGTCGTTATCGACCGGGCCGTGTTCATTTTGCGACCCTGTTTTGTGGCAATGTTTTCAAGCGGAACGGTCATTTCTCCAGCGTGTCCAATCCTCGGGCGTATCCAGATCCAGCAGGGCGTTTCGCCCCGGAAGACGCTGGACATGCACTTTGTTCTTGCAAGCTTTCACCACGGACTGAGCGCCGCCATCACCAGACAGCTTCGACAGCCGACCAAAAAGTGACCGGTCGAAAACAACTGGGTGGCCCGGAATGTCGTCGCTGGTCGCTCCGCGCCAGATCAAGCAGCCGGGATTGTCTGTCATGGATTCCTGTACCGCCAACAAGTCGGCCTCGGTCAGGTCCGGCAGGTCTGCCAGCAACACCATCGCCGCCGAGGCGTCGGGCGCCACGTGTTTCAGCGCGCCGCGAAGGCTGGCGTTCATACCCTCTGCTGCGTCTGGGATCGGCACCTTTTCCACTTCGAGCCCGTCCAGCGCGCCATAACGCGGGTGCGGAGGGGGCGGCAGGGCGACAATGACGGGCCCCACGGACATTGCCCGTAGCGCTGTTCGGCGCAGTAAAGTCATGCCGTCGACCACCTGCAACAGTTTGTCTGTACCACCCATACGGCGCGACTGACCGGCGGCCAGCAGGATGACGGGAATTCGTATCATACCGCCACCATGCCGTCAGACGGGCAACAAGTCATCCCCGCATACGCGCGCCATTCGCATCGAACAATGGCGTCGAGATCACGCGGGCCGGGCGCATTTGCCCCAATATCTCGATTTCAACCTCCAGCCCATCGGCTACGCGGTCAACTGGCAGAAAGCCCATGGCAATGGATTTCCGAGCGAAGTGAGAATATCCGCCTGAGGTACAGAATCCCACAACCCGACCTTCAAGCCAGATCGGTTCATATGCGTTCACATCGGCATCCGCAGCGTCGACTTCAAACGCCACCAGCTTGCGGGCCGTACCGTTCGCACGCTCTGCCTCGGCAGCTGCACGACCTACGAAATCGGCATTTTTGGCGAATGAGATAAACCGGTCCAGCCCAACTTCTGCCGCCGTATAGTCCGGTGAAAATTCACGCATCCACGAACCAAAGAACTTGTCCAAGCGCAGACTCATCATCGCGCGCATTCCGAACGGCACCATGTTGTGCGGCTGTCCGGCCTGCCACAATGTCCACCACAATTGCCGCTGGGCCATCGGGTCGCAGTAGATTTCATAACCCAGGTCGCCGGTATAGCTGACCCTTTGGACCGTGCAGTCTGTCATGCCGACAGTTATGCGCTGCACGTCAAGGAATTTGATGCCCGAAATGTCTTCGCGGGTACAGGCGGCTAAAACCTCTGCCGCTTTGGGACCGGCGATCTGGAACCCGTTCAGACGGTCGCTGATGTTTTCGATGATCACGCCGTCCCGCGCGTTCTGCAGGAACCAGCGCATGTGGAACGCCTGGCTGCCATAGGACGCGGTCAACTGGAATTCATGTTCACCAAGGCAAGAGATGGTGAAATCCCCGATCAGCTTGCCCCGGGATGACAGCATCGGTGTCAGGGACAGGCGTCCGGGCTTCGGGATACGGCCCGCCATGATCCGGTCCAGCCAGTCACGGGCACCGGCGCCGGTGATGCGGTACTTGCCGAAATTGTGCACCTCGTTGATACCCACGCCCTCGCGCACCGCCCGCACTTCGCGACCGGTTGCGTCAAACGCGTCCGAGCGGCGGAAGGACGGCGTTTCGTAGCCCGGCTCATCGCCCCGTGCGAAATAGTTCGGAACTTCCAGCCCGAATTGCTGCCCCCAGACCGCGCCCAGATCGGTGAAGATATCATACATCGGCGTGGTTCGATTTGGGCGCGCGGCGGGCAACTCCTCGTTCGGGTAGGCAACGCTGAAACGTTTCTGATAATTCTCGATCACCTTTGGTCGCGTGTAACCGGGGCTGATCCAGTCGCCGAAGCGGGCCACATCCATGGCAAAGACGTCGCGTTCGGGCTCACCCTCGATCATCCACTGCGCCAAAGTCAGGCCGACACCGCCACCCTGGCTGAACCCGGCCATGACGCCACACGCGGACCAATAGTTCCGCATGCCGGGAACCGGGCCGACCAGAGGGTTGCCGTCAGGCGCAAAAGTGAACGGTCCGTGGATTACCGATTTCACTCCGGCCTCGGCCAGAACCGGGAAGCGGCGATAGGCGAATTCGATACTGTCTGTGATTTTGTCGAAATCATCCGGCAGCAACTCGTGCCCGAATTCCCACGGGGTGCCGTCCACGGCCCAGGGTTTGCAGGGCTGTTCATAGAACCCGATGCACAACCCGCGTCCTTCCTGCCGCAAATAGCTTTCACCTGCCGGGTCCATCACATGCGGATGCTCACCGCCCGCGTCGATGATCGCCTCGATCTGGGGGATCGAATCCGTGACCAGGTATTGATGTTCCATCGGATGCAGCGGGAAGTAGACCCCGGCCATCGCGCCAACTTCACGCGCCCACAGGCCACCTGCGTTGACAATATGTTCGGCATGTATGGTGCCTTTGTCCGTGACCACGTCCCACGTACCGTCGGGGCGTTGGTTGGTTTCGCGCACCATGCAATGGGTTTCGATTGTGGCACCTCCCATTCGGGCGGCTTTGGCGTAGGCGTGGGTTGTCCCCGACGGGTCAAGGTGGCCATCCAGTGGGTCGTAGAGTGCCCCGATGATCCCGTCAGTGTTGGTAATCGGAGCAATCTTCCTGATCTCGTCCGGCCCTACAATCTCGGTTTCGAGCCCCATGAACCGGTGCTTGGCGCGTTCGGCCAACAGCATGTCGAACCGGTCCTGATTGTCGGCCAGCGTGATGCCACCCACATGATGCAGCCCGCAGGACATGCCGGTGATCTCTTCCAGCTCTTTATACAACCGGATCGTATAGCCCTGCAGCGCGGCCATGTTGGTGTCGCCGTTCAGCGTGTGAAACCCGCCCGCCGCGTGCCAGGTCGATCCGCTTGTCAGTTCCGAGCGTTCCAGCAGCATCACATCGGACCAGCCCAGCTTGGTCAGGTGGTAGAGAACGGAACATCCGACGACGCCGCCGCCGATCACTGCGACTTGGGTAGTGCTTTTCACATTGGCCTCCTGCTGTTTTGCAAAACCTGTCGCCGGATCGCGCGCAATACTGTTCCGTTAGCGACAACAAGTGTCGTTTGCTGCGAAGCACACCACCCAAGCCCGTACCGAGACGGACGCGCGGGGCCGGTCACACATCCAAGGTTTCAGGACATGCAGCAGAGACCATGCCAACGCCCGCAAAGTTCAGCGGCCAAAAAAACCGAGACTTATCCAGATGCTACAGGGGACGTATTTTCAGCCCGGTGATCCGGTTACCTTCGCGTGCCGTGACTTCGAACCGGAACCCGTGGAACGAGAAAACCTGACCCACGATCGGGATCATCTGTGCTTCGTGGATCACCAGACCCGCCAGCGTGTTGGCCTCTTCATCGGGCAGGGACCATTCAAGCGCCCGGTTGAGGTCGCGAATGGTCATGGCGCCCTCGACCAGGTATTGCCCGTCCTCGGTCCGGGTAACCGGCACGTCTTCGTCGATATCGAATTCATCGGCGATTTCGCCAACGATCTCTTCCAGAATGTCCTCCAGCGTGATCAGCCCGCGCAGCGAGCCGTATTCGTCCACGACCAACGCAAAATGGCTGTGCATTCGAAGAAATTCGCGCATCTGGTCGTCCAGAGTTGTGGTTTCCGGAACGAAATACGGGTCATTTGCCACTTTTGCGATGTCAAATTTCTTTAGCCGGCCCGTGTCGCCCCCTGTGCCGCCAACCTGCGCATACATTGCGCGGAACAAGTCCTTGGCATGGACAACGCCAACGATGTTTTCGGGCTCGTCCCTGAAGACGGGCAGGCGGGTGTGAGGACTTTCGAGACATTGCTTCAGGATCGCCTCGGGTTCGTCATTTGCATCGATCATCTCGATGTTCGAGCGATGCAGCATGATTTCTTCCACCGCCCGGTCGCCCAGATCCAGCGCGCCAAGAATACGGTCCCGGTCTTCTTTTTCGACCACGCCTTCGGAGTGGCCCAACTGCAGCGCACCGGCAATTTCCTCGCGCACTGCAAGGATATTGCTGTCCGGGTCGATCCGAACGCCGAACACGCGCAGAACTCCACGAACCAACAGGCGGACTGCGGCCACGACGGGTGAAAAGACCGTCACGACAATGCCGATAACAGGCGCAACGGCGGCCGCCGCCTTTTCCGCATTGGTGATGGCATAGGTCTTGGGCAACACTTCGGCGAAGATCAGCACGAGAAATGTCATCACCAGCGTCGCCAGCGCCACGCCGCTTTCCCCGAACAGTTTAGTGAAAAGGGCCGTTGCCAGTGAAGCCGCAAGGATGTTCACAAGGTTGTTGCCCAGCAGGACCGATCCGATCAGACGTTCGTTGTCTTCGGTGATATCCAGTGCCTTGCGCGCTCCGCGCGATCCCTTGTCTGCTTGCGCCCGCAGTTTGCCGCGGGATGAGGCCGTCAGAGCCGTTTCCGAGCCAGAGAAAAAGCCCGACAGCACGAGCAAGAGAAGGATAGAGCCTGATGTGATCCAGAAGGCGCCATCAAGCAGAGAGTCTGTGGGTTCCATCGGTCCTTGATTATTCTTGATACTGCATCCGTTATGGGGGCGCTGCCCCGTCTGATCAAGGGGTTAGCCCTTGTCGCCCGGATCATCCTTTGCCAGAGGGTGGTGTTCCAGCACCAGTTCGGACAGGCGTTCGTCCAGAACATGGGTGTATATTTCGGTCGTTGCGACATCCGCGTGACCCAGCAGTGTCTGGATGGATCTGAGATCAGCACCATTGGCCAACAGGTGGGTCGCAAAAGCGTGGCGCAACGTATGGGGTGTGACCTTTCCCGGGGTAACACCGCCCTGAACCGCCAGTTCCTTGACCAACAGAAAGAACCTGTGCCGGGTCAGGTGACCGGATTTACCGCGTGAGGGGAACAGGAACCGAGACCGTTGCGCCCCTTTGGACACAGCGTCTTCTTCCGATTCATCCCGAAAGATCAACCAAGCAGCCAGCGCCTCGCGTGCAGGCGGCGACAGCGGAACCATCCGTTCTTTGCCGCCTTTTCCCAGAACCAACAACATGCGCGGATCGCCTCGAGCTGATGAGACGGGCAAAGACACCAGTTCAGTCACACGCATTCCGGTGGCATAAAGCAGCTCCATCAGGCAGGTATTGCGTACTTTGTCCGCCGTGCTGCGTCCGGTTTGACGCGCGGCCTCAAGCAGCCGGTCGACCTCGACGACATCCAGCGTCTTGGGCAGGCGTTTCTGCCGTCCCGGCCCCTTGATCTGAATGGCCGGATTGGCCTCTTGCCAGCCTTCCTCAAAGGCAAACCGATAAAGCTGCTTGATCGCCGACAAGCGGCGTGCACGGGTCGAGCGTGACAAGCCTTCGGCGTCGCAATCAATCAGATAGCTTTCGATCTGATCCCGGTCGGCGCTGGCAAAGCTTGATTTGTGTCGATCCAACCACTCTGAGAAATTGCGCAGATCACGCCCGTAAGCAAGCAGCGTGTTCGTGGCCGCGCCAAGTTCAGCTGCCTGCGCTTCCAAAAAAGTGGATATCCACAAATCCTGAGTAGCAGGTGCCGTCATGGTCAGGCCCCATTCAGGATCATCAGCTGCAATGATGCGCGGCGTGCCGTATCTTCGAGGCCGACGCGCCGAAACGCAGCGATGGCTGCGGTCAGGTCTACCAGATTACCCCGCGCGCCATGGGCAAACAGGTTCATCGATTCCAGAATGGCTTCGCCCAGCTGCTCGTTTTTCAGCATCGCATCAATGTCTGACGGAATGGGGGCGGACCAAGCAAACCCTTCCGAGATCGCATCTGCTAAAGGAGAAGGAGAGCGCGCCCGCCCGGGATCCCCATGCGCCAGTGCGGCAAGAAACTGGTTTTCCTCGGGTCCGTCGGGTTCCGCCAGTGCAGCCTCTTCATAAAGCTCGGATAACAACAGAACACGCCAGCGCAGATTCTCCGCAATGGCATCTTCAAGCGAAACGTTTGACAGTCTGTCGGCAAAGAGCTCGGCAAAGGGAACTTCAAGCCCAATACTGCGCATCTGCTTCCACGCTTCGGGCAGAGTTTTTGCGACGCCGTCGGGATTGTTGGGTTGTAGCGCAGAATCAAAGCGCTGAATGGCGGCCACCCGATCCCAGACTGCGCCGGACGCTGCGGGTTTGCGTTCGGTGTAAAGCCCCAGCAGTTGATTGGGGGTCAACGCTCCGATACGTGTCAGGCGTTCAGCCGCTTCGACCTGTGCTTTCCACCCGGCCACGTCACGCAGGTCTGCGTTGGCAAAGGCGCGGGGCAGCGATGCCGTTGGCAGCCGTTCACCAATAGCCTCGAACAGGCGGAAGGTCAGCGGGTCCGGGTCCTCGGGCTGCGGTAGATATGCCGCGCCTTCGAACAGCTCGGGGCTGAGAAAGCGGTCCAACAGGTCCAGTTCTTCTTGCGGCAAGACCTGCAACGCATGCGCTGCCTCAAGTGTCAGGGCGGCCGAGGTCCAGTCGCCGCGTCGCGCCTTGCAGAATATCTGGGCCGCATAGTCCCGTGACAGGTGGGGCTGCGCGATCAATGCCGTACAACTGCGATCCTCGTCACCCGTCAGCAATGTGGCATCGAACCAACGTTTGAAACGGTCTTGCGAGTCGGTGGGTCCTGCGAGTTGCACCAAGGACTGAACCGGGTCCGCCGCACCCAACTGCATTAGACGGTCCAGCCGAGCCATCAGCAGTTCGTCTGGTGCATCAGACACTGCAGGTGGGCGGGCTTCGGACAGAAGCAAAGTGAACAGCAGTCGCTGCATGGCCGGGTTAGCCTTGACCGGAACACGCGCGATCAACTCGGCCAACCGCGCGGGATCGCTTCGCTGCCAAAGGTTCACGGGCAGGCCGGTGACTGACGAAGATACCAGCCCCAGGGGCGGCGACAGGGCCTCAAGCGGTGTGACATGCACATCGGGTTGCAGCCCGGTCTGTGTCACAGGGGGCTCAAGCAGAACAGTGCCAGGCAGGTTTTCGGGCGGGGCGGACAGCCAGTCGATAACCGACAAAGGTTCTTGCGTCTGGGCTTGTGCCGCACCCGCCAGAAACAGCGCCAGAATGGCGGTTTTAGTCGGCATTCAGAATGACCGGTTCACGGATTTCACTTTGCGGCGCGGAAAAATCCACCCCGAAGAACGGCCCCAGATAGGCATAGCCCACCAGCCCGATGAAACACAGGCAAATGATGTAGAGCAGGAACTTTAACAGACGGCCCATGGGTAAACGCTGCCTCAATTTTTGGTTTT
Organism: Ruegeria sp. HKCCD6647-2; assembly: GCF_057221075.1. NCBI lineage: Bacteria > Pseudomonadati > Pseudomonadota > Alphaproteobacteria > Rhodobacterales > Roseobacteraceae > Ruegeria > Ruegeria sp. HKCCD6647-2. Next base: position 728,429 of record NZ_JBWVBD010000001.1, read on the forward strand.
GTCCAAGTTATAACTGGCATTTTTCGCAAGATCACGTCATTCACGATGAAATGAGCGAAATTAAGCATAACACTCGTCAGGCAAGCAAAGCGCAACGGTATGATCTGCACAAAACCGTTGTTATGGTTGGCATGATGGGCGCTGGGAAAACAGCGGTGGGCAGGGCGTTGGCCGCCCGGCTTGGTGTTCCGTTTCTGGATAGCGATGCCGAGATCGAATCGGCCGCCAATATGACCATCCCCGAGATTTTTGCCCGCGACGGCGAGGAATTCTTTCGCGCAAAGGAAAGCCAGGTCATCAGCCGGCTTCTGGACGAGGAACGAGGCATTCTGTCGACGGGTGGCGGTGCTTTTCTGGCGGAAGGAAATCGCCGGATGATCTCGGAACGCGGAGTATCTGTCTGGTTGCGCGCCGACCTGAATGTGTTGTGGAACCGCGTGCGTCACAAGGACACGCGCCCGCTTTTGCGTACGGCCGACCCCTATGCGACCTTGCGCGCGCTGTATGAAGCGCGGGTCCCGATTTATGAGCAGGCCGATCTGGTGGCCGATTCCGACGGTGAAACCGCGATTGAAGAAATGGTGGACAGGGTGCTGGTCAAGCTGGTCACGCGCCCGGATGTTTTGGAACAGAAGTAAATGCATCAAACCGTACATGTCGAGTTGGGCGACCGATCCTATGACGTTGAGATAGGCCCTGATCTGTTGGCGCAGGCAGGAGCGCGTATCGCTCCGCTATTGCCGCGCCCGCGCGTGGCTGTGTTGACGGATGAGACGGTTGCCGCGCTGCATCTGGATGCATTGCGGGACGGTTTGGGCGCAGCAGGCGTCAAGGTGACGTCGCTGGCTCTTCCAGCCGGTGAAGCCACCAAAAGCTGGCCGCATTTTGAACGCGCGGTCGAATGGCTGCTGGCGGAAAAGGTCGAAAGACGGGATGTTGTAGTCGCTTTTGGCGGCGGCGTGATCGGCGATCTGGCCGGCTTTGCGGCCGCCGTGTTGCGGCGCGGGGTGCGATTTGTGCAGATCCCAACCTCGCTGTTGGCTCAGGTGGACAGTTCGGTCGGCGGCAAAACAGGCATAAACGCGCCGCAAGGCAAGAACCTGATTGGTGCGTTTCACCAGCCCTCGCTGGTGCTGGCCGATACGTCGGTACTGGGAACACTGACGCCACGGGATTTCCTCGCTGGATATGGCGAAGTCGTTAAATACGGCCTGTTGGGCGATGCGGATTTCTTTGAATGGCTTGAAGTCAATGGTCCGTCCCTCTCGGCAGGAGACATGGCAACACGTGTCCAGGCTGTGACCCGTTCGGTGCAGATGAAAGCTGATATCGTGGCGCGGGATGAGACCGAGCAGGGCGATCGGGCCCTGCTGAACCTGGGTCACACTTTCTGCCACGCGCTGGAGGCCGCGACTGGCTACTCCGACCGTTTGCTGCATGGCGAAGGTGTCGCCATCGGTTGTGCGCTGGCCTTTGAACTGTCGGCGCGTTTGGGCCTGTGTTCGCAGGAAGACCCCAGCCGCGTGCGCGCGCATCTGCGCAACATGGGAATGAAGACCGATCTGGCCGACATTCCCGGCGATCTACCGGGGGCCGAGGCATTGGTCGGTCTGATGGCACAAGACAAAAAGGTCGTGGATGGTCAACTTCGGTTCATTTTGGCACGCGGGATCGGACAGGCCTTTGTCACATCCGACGTGCCGCGGGATGCGGTGCTAACTGTCCTCGAAGACGCTTTGGCAACTTGTTAGGGCGTGGTGGTCAACGCCCCTGTATCACCATCAACTCGCCAATGTTCTCGCGGGTAATATAGCCGACCATATGTCCGCCCTCGGTACAGACTGCGATGGCTGGCGCGCCTTTGTGCAAGCCTTCCAGTACCTTGTTCAGCCCGCTGGTCAAAGCAACCTGCGGAATGTCAGCCTCCATAATGGAAGTTGCGCGGTCAGAGCGAGGATGATCCTCGGCCAGCGCTGTGAACAGCCGGTTTCGCGTCACAAAACCCAGCAATGCTCCATCGGGACCGATCACGGGAAACTCGTGTTGCGTCGTGTGAATGACCGCCTGCGCGGCAGTGCTGAGCGTGTCGTCCGGCGAAAGCGCGCGGAACTCGGTAATCATCGCGTCGCGCGCCATCACGCGCCGCGCGACGGAACGCATGGCGACGTCCTGGCTTTCGGCATTTGCAGCAACAAAGACGAATACGGCAATCAACACGAGAATGGGATTGGCCGTGGTCAGCCCCAGAAAACCGAGGCCAACGGCAACAAACTGCCCCGCAAAGGCGGCGATGCGCGTGGCTTTGACACGATCCATCTTCAGGCATAACAGCGCACGAAATACCCGCCCGCCATCCATGGGGAACGCAGGGATCATGTTGAACACAGCCAGCAGCAAATTGACAAAGGCCAGACGGCTGAGGAGATCGGCACGGGGCGAGTCGATCTGGGCCAGCGAGTCGATCTGCATTCCCGCCCCCAAAACGACCAGGATCAACCAGATCACCACATTTACGGCGGGGCCGGCGAGGGCCACCCAGACCTCTTGCATCGGGTTTTCCGGCATCCGCTCCAGCCGTGCCAAACCGCCGATCGGCAGCAAGGTGATGTCAGGTGTCTTGATGCCATAGCGCCGCGCCATCAGTGCGTGGCCGAACTCATGCGCAATGACACAGACAAAAAGTGCCAGAACGAAAAGGATGTTGTCGATGGCTGCCGGCCAGCCACCACTGGAATAGGCGGCGAACCCAACCCATGCCAGCAACAGGAAAAAGGTGACATGGACCCTCAGTTCCGAGCCGAGCAACCGGCCGAGCGAGAAGGACCATGCCATATTGCGTCTCCGATTTGGTTAGAACGGAATCTCGTCGTCGTCGATCCCGCCGGATGCCGGTGCGGGTGCGCTGGACGAACCACCATAGGGATCGCCGTATCCGCCGCCGGCCTGACCACCGCCGTACCCGCCCGACTGACCGCCGCCTTCGCCGCGGGCATCCAGCATGACCAGGGTCGAGCCGAACCCCTGAAGGACAACTTCGGTCGAATAGCGGTCCTGGCCCGACTGGTCCTGCCATTTGCGGGTCTGCAACTGACCCTCTACATAGATCTTGGAACCCTTGCGTAAATATTGCTCGGCGACGCGCACAAGCCCTTCGTTGAAGATGGCGACCGAATGCCACTCGGTCCGTTCGCGGCGTTCACCGGTGTTGCGGTCCTTCCAGGTTTCCGAGGTCGCAATGCGCAGGTTGCAGACCTTGCCGCCGTTCTGAAAGGTCCGAACCTCGGGGTCGCGACCCAGATTTCCGACCAGAATGACCTTGTTGACTGAACCCGCCATGTATTCCCTCGTTCTTTTCTGACTGGAGTGCGCCCGAATCTGGCGCAGATTTCTTCTGCTGACCCTATACGGCCTGCGTCTTGGTTAAAACACGGTTGATAACGCAACGGTCATCGCTAAAATCTTAGCCGCTTCTTAACCAAGCTTTCATTTCTGGCAGCGATATCTATAATCCGTCGGGTTTAGGAACGAGCGGGACAGGCGTTTATGCGTTTTCTGGTTGGTGGTTTTGCTGCGCTGTTTTTGGTTGCGACGTCAGGACCGGTTGCGGCCGAGACGCTGTCTTCCAAAAGCCGCAAGGCGATTTTCCTCAAACAAGCCAAGGTCCTGGATGGCCGAGCGGCCAGTCAGTACCGCGACTCCGAACGGCTGAAGCCAAAGACCGAGCGGGGCACGTTCGCCAAGCGTTACACCGGAAATTATAAGGGACAATATCTGGAACATGCGCGAAAGGCCGCACGCCAGCATAATGTGCCCGAGGAGCTGTTCCTGCGTCTTGTTCAGCAGGAAAGCGGCTGGAACCCGCACGCCAAGTCGCACAAGGGGGCATTGGGGCTGGCGCAACTGATGCCACAGACCGCGCGATTGCTTGGCGTCAACCCGCATGACCCGATCCAGAACCTTGAGGGCGGGGCACGCTATCTGTCGTGGCAATATCGCAAATTCAAGTCATGGCGCCTTGCGTTGGCCGCTTATAATGCGGGCCCCGAAGCTGTTGAGCGGCATGGCGGCATCCCGCCTTACAAAGAAACGCAGAATTACGTAAAAGTCATCTGGGGCGGCTAATTCGCGTTTGGTATGCCTTCAGGTCGTGACCAGGCCGCTCCGGCTTCGGATACGGGCCGAAATAATCAGGACAAGCAAGGCGCCAAGCATCGGCAGGCATGCCGCAAGAATTGCGGTCTGGAAACTGGACAACTGCGCAATCACCCCAACGGAAGGCCCGGCAAACAGCGCTCCAATGAAAAGGCTGTTGACGTAGAGTGCGTTGGCCCGCGCCATCCGCCCATTCGCAAAGCCTTGCACAAAGGTCAGGCTGACACCGGCAAACAACCCGTAATACGCGCCTTCAAGTGCCGCACCGGCGACCATGGAGCTGACATCCTGGACCTGTGAAAGGATGAGAAAGGCGCACAGCCCGAGAACCCCAGCCAGGATCAATCCGGCCAATGCGGATAAACGGCGCAGCAGAATGGGAGTGGCCAAAATAATGACAATCTCGGTTGCGGTTTTGACTGAAAAGGACAGACCCGGGGCAAACGCGGGCAATCCCGCCTCTCGCACATAGAACAGGGGTAGAGCGCTGCTGCAGAGCACATGGGCCGTCGAGAACAACAGACATGCTGTAACGGCCAGCCAAAGCATCCGGTCAGTTTCCCCGACCGTTTCCTCGGGTTTGACAGCGATCTCTGCGCGTGCGTCCCGGGGCATTGTTCGCCACCAAAGAAGACCCCACAGAGTTGCAGCGAATAAACCCCCAACGAACACCCATTTTGCCCCCCATTGCCCGGCCACAAAGAAGGCAAGCGCCGGTCCCATCATCCAACCCAATGAGGTCATAGCTCGGAGCCAGGCATTGAAGGGTGCGATCTCGAACCCAAAGCGTTCGGCACTGATGCGCCCAAAACTGTACATGGTGGAGAGGGAGCTACTGCTGAGGCTGAAGCCCAGAACGCACACGGTGATCAATGTCCAATAAGACGGCCAGAGCAGAGCCGACACCAGCGCTGTCACGTAACCGGCAATCGACAGACCCACAAAAGGCGCAAACCGTCCCCCGCAGTCGAGTTTTGCTGCAAAATACCTGTTGATGGACACCGTCAGCAGGATACCAAGGGCGCTGTAAACGCTGATTTGCCACGGCGGGCGCCCCAGTTCTTCGACAATGAAGAATGGAATAAACGGGGCCGTCATGCTTGCGCAAAATGTACCGGACAAATGCAGGCCCAAAATGGCCCGCGCGCGGCGGTCGCTTAATACTTTCATCTAAATCCATTTCAAAAACAGGCCAATGACGGCGCGTCTGAGCTATGCAATGTGTTTTCCAGAAACGTGACAGGGGCGCCAGACGTTATCTGGCGCCCCTGTCCATACTTTCATTCGCTCATTCGGCTGCGATTTTGATGACCGGCTCCATGCGTGCCAGAATATCCTCGGCCAGGTGACATTTGACCTGATGCCCGTCCGCCAGGGTCTGAACCGGCGGTACGTGCGATTCACACCGACCGTCCGGCACCTCGGTTTTCCAGCGGCAGCGCGTCTGGAACGGGCAACCCGGTGGTGGGTTCATAGCCGAAGGAATGTCGCCCTCAAGCACAATGTGCTCTTTTTCGACCGACGTATCTGCGATCGGAACCGCGCTCAGCAACGCCTCGGTATAGGGGTGATAGGGCGGGCTGAAGACCTGATCTGTGGTGCCTAGCTCGACCACATGGCCCAGATACATCACCATGACACGGTCGCTGAGATAGCGCACGATGGACAAGTCGTGGCTGATGAACAGCAGCGTCGTCTTCTGCTCGCGCTGGATTTCCATCAGCAGATCGGTCACGGCGGCCTGAACCGACACGTCCAGAGCCGAGACCGGTTCGTCCGCCACCACGATCCGGGCATCTCCGGCAAAGGCGCGGGCGATACCCACACGTTGCTTTTGACCACCCGACAACTGCCGCGGCATCCGGTCCGCAAACGCGCGAGGCAGTTTCACCAGATCCAGCAGTTCCAGCATTCGCTTCTTGCGATCGGCCTCTGAATTACCAACGCCAAAGATTTCCAGCGCCCGGATGATCTGACGCCCAACGGTCATCGACGGGTTCAGCGTGTCGAACGGGTTCTGGAATACCATCTGAACTTCGCCAACGGTTTTGGCGTCCCGTTCTTCGATCGGCACTTGTTCGATATTCCGGTTATCCAGCAGAATCTGCCCGTCTGTGGCCGTCTCAAGGCCCATCAGCACCTTGGCGAACGTGGATTTGCCACAACCGGATTCGCCCACGATGGCCAGTGTCTCGGATTCGTGTGCCTCGAAACTCAGCGTCTCGTTGGCTTTCACCACCTTCTTCTCGCCGCCGCCGAAAAGGGCGTTTGCCGCAACCTCGTAGTATTTCTTGAGGTTGTCCATCTTCAGAACAGTCCGGCCGATTTCACCTTTCTCTTTCTGCTCACCAACCGTGATTGGCGCGTTCCAGTCGATCTCCTGGAATTTCAGACAGCGCGTGTGGTGCCGGTCATTCCCGGGCACTGCTTCCATCAGAATGTCTTTTGCGTCACAGCGGCCCTCTTCGAAATAGTCGCAGCGAGGACCAAAGTTGCAGCCCGGAGGCCGCTCATGGGGCAGGGGGAAGTTGCCCGGAATGGCCACCAATGGACGCGAGTTCTTATCGGCCCCAGGCAGCGGGATCGAGCGGAACAGAGCCTGCGTGTAGGGGTGCTGCATCTCGTCGAACACGTCTTTGATCGAGCCGCGCTCAACCGCTTCCCCTGAATACATCACGCAAAGCCGGTCGCAGGTTTCCAGAACCAGCCCAAGGTTGTGCGAGATAAACAGCATCGACGTGCCGTATTTCTTACCCAGATCCTTGACCAGTTCCACGACGGCCGCCTCAACGGTCACGTCCAGCGCGGTTGTCGGCTCATCCAGGATCAGCAGCGCCGGTTTCGACATCAGCGCCATGGCAATCACGATACGCTGCTGCTGGCCACCCGACAGCTGATGCGGGAAGCTGTTCAGCATCCGCTCGGGGTCTGGCAGGCGCACATCGGTAACCACTTCCAATGCGCGGGCATAGGCCTCTTCGGCACCCACGCCCTCATGAATCATCGGGACTTCCATCAGCTGTCTGCCGATCTTCATCGCCGGGTTCAGTGAGGCCATCGGCTCCTGATAGATCATCGCGATCTCGTTGCCGCGAATGTCGCGCAGTTCTTCGGTAGTCATCTCGGACAGATCGCGACCCTTGAACTTGATCGTACCGCCCACGATCCGACCGTTTTTGCCCAGATCCTGCATAACACCCAATGCCACGGTGGATTTGCCGCAACCGGATTCACCCACCAGACCGACAGCTTCGCCGGGTTGTACGCTGACCGAGAAATCCATCACAGCGGGAATTTCCCGCAGGCGGGTAAAGAACGAGATCGACAGCTTGTCGATCTCAAGGATCGGGCCGTCATATTCCGCCATTTTGCTCATCTTGCTATCTCCTCGCCAGATCGCGGGGATCCCCTTCATCTGGCTAAAAATATCCCGGGGGGTCCGGGGGGCTGGCCCCCCGGCCTCTCTCACATCAGTCCTTCAGACTTTCTTCGCGCAGACCGTCGGCCAGCAGGTTCAAACCAAGTACCAGCGACAACAGTGCGAAAGCAGGCGGAAGGGCAGGGTGCAGGTAGATCGACAGAAGCTTACGCCCCTCATTGATCGTCGAACCCCAATCCGGGCTTTCCGGAGGCAGGCCCAATCCGAAGAAACCCAAGGTTCCCAGAAGGATCGTGGTGTAACCGATCCGCAGACAGAAATCGACGATCAACGGACCTCGGGCATTGGGCAGGATTTCCCACAGCATGATGTACCATGGACCTTCACCGCGCGTCTGCGCCGCCGCGACGTAGTCGCGGGTTTTGATGTCCAGTGCCAGCCCGCGCACAATACGGAACACCGTGGGCGAGTTGACGAAGACCACCGAGACGAAGACCACAAGAATACCGCCGGGGATATCGAACAGGTCCAGATAGGTCGGCAGACCCCAGATCCGATAGCTTTCGGTATTGATGATGTATCCGCCGGTCGAGATCAGCGACAGATAGAACCAGATCGCCACACCCAAAACCCCGATCAACAGCGGCGTGCGGAAATTCGGGCGCGTATAGTAGCGCGAATTCAGCAAGACACCGATGAAAAGGATCGGGAACACGAACAGCACCGCGGCCATGTAATTCGGCACACCGGTTGCGACGATTTCAGGTGTAACCAGCAGGTAGAACAGCAGAATTACGGGGAAGGCCAGGATCAGGTTGGCCAGGAAGGACAGGAAAGTGTCCAGTCTTCCGCCATAGTAACCAGCTGGCAAACCCAGCGTGATACCAACCATAAAGGCAAAAAGCGTTGCAAGCGGGGCAATCTGCACCACGATCCACGCCCCTTTGACCATCCGGCTAAAGACATCACGGGCCAGGTTGTCGCCACCCAGCAGATACCAGGCGTATTCACCTTCTTCCAGGTTTGGCAAAGGAGTACCGGGAACTTTGTTCTTCATGCCCGAGAGCTGCACCAGCGGGTCGTGTGTCACGATCAGATCCAGCGCACCGAAAATTCCGGTGAAGACCCAGAACATGACCAGCCCGAAACCGATCATACCAATCGGACTGTCATACAGCTTGCCATAGAGGCCCAGCCGCCGCTTGAACGCGATGGACATAGCGAACATGATGATCAGCGAGACCCAGACGGGCAGGAATTGCTGGGACATTGCCCCAATAATGCCCGCGCTGGTTCCCATCAGAATTCCGAGGATCACATAGGCCACCGCCAGCCCGATGCAGGCCAGAAAACTGTACCGCAGGCCCATTTTGGTGAATCCGCGAACGCCGGTGCTGGCGGCAATCGTGCCGTCGGGATTAATGGTGACCTGCTCTTCGGGCAGAACAACGCTGCCGACGATCCAGCCCACGATGGACAGCAAAAGCGCCGCCAACGCGATCATCAGCAAGGGGTTGAGAAAGGCGATAGAGCCGGTCCAGGTAAGAGGTTCCATGATCTATCTCCCTTACGAAATGCGGATGCGCGGGTTGAGGTAGACATAGCCGATATCGGATATCAGCTGCGTCACCAGAACCACAAAGACCGACACGACCGAGATCGCCAGAAGCAGCTGGATGTCGTTGTTGCCCGCTGCCTGCACCAGCGCCCAGCCAAAGCCCTTGTAGTTGAACAGGGTTTCAACGATCACCACGCCGTTCAGCAGCCATGGGAACTGCAGCATGATGACTGTGAACGGCGCAATCAGCGCGTTACGCAGCGCGTGTTTCATGACGATATTGGGGAACGAGACACCTTTCAGCCGCGCGGTGCGGATGTACTGGGCGGTCATCACCTCGGTCATCGATGCGCGGGTCATCCGGGCGATGTAACCCATCCCATAAAGCGCGATGGTCAGGACCGGCAGGAAGAAGTTCTCGAAGGTCGGGTTCTCCATCGCCTCTGTCGCCGTGCCTTTGAACCATTTCAAGCCCACAGTGGACGAGGTGAAGACCGCGATGAAGATAACACCGGACACATATTCGGGCGTTGCCGTCGTAATGATCGAGAAGGTCGACAGTGAACGATCCAGCGCAGAACCTTCACGCATGCCGGCCAGCACTCCGACCAGAAGGGCGGTCGGAACCATCAGGACCAGAACCCAGAACATCAGATACCCGGTATTGCTCAGACGTTTGCCGACGATACTGCCGACCTCGTCCTTGAAGACCGTCGAATACCCCCAGTCGCCCTGAAGGATGCCGCAGAATCTAGGCAGATTTTCGATGGTCGAGCCGGGTCGTGTACACGTACCCTGAACCTGACCATCGTCCGCCGTTTTGACGAAGCCCGGCATGACGCCCAACCATTGGCCGTACTTGACAAGTGTCGGTTGCAGATATCCGCGATTTCCCAGCCATGTTTCGACCTGTTCGTCGGACATCCGCTGGTTGCCCTGCGTCTTGGCGAGCTTTTCAAGGTTTGGATAAAGGTTGGTCAGAAAAAAGACCACGAAAGTCAGACATAATGCTGTCAACAGCATGACGCCGAACCGTCGGAGGATGAATAGTCCCATGATGGCCCCTGTTGTTCGGGTGTTCCGCAGATCATTGGACCATTTGCTGGCCTCGGACATCCGACCCCGTGTCGGCCTGTCTGCGGCTGGAAAGGGGCGCCCATTATGAGCGCCCCGTACTTTTTTAGGTTTTAGGCCGCCCAGCCCCACTTGTAGTGGTGGTGTTCGAACGAGACGTGCATGTCAGTGCCGACAAGCCCATCCTTCATGTGACGATACAGTGCCCGCCAGTACGGCTGGACCGTGACGCCTTCTTCCTGGATCAAAGCCTCACCTTTGGCGACGACTTCGCGGCGTTTATCCGCGTCGGCGATTGCCAGTGCTTCGGTCAGGATCGCATCGAACTCGGCATTGGACCAGCCGAACTCGTTCCAGGCTTCGCCAGTGCGATAGGCCAGAGCCCAAATCTGAACACCCAGCGGACGGTGGTTCCAGTTGGTCGAGCTATAGGGGTATTTCGCCCAGTCGTTCCAGAAGGTGTTACCCGGCAGAACGGTCCGCTTTACCTTGATACCCGCATCACGCAACTGTGCAGCCACAGCGTCTGTGGTGTTGCGGCGCCAGTCGTCGTCGATCGAGATCAGCTCGTGCTCGAAATCGGCCATGCCGGCCTCTTCCATCAGCTTGCGTGCGCCTTCCGGGTCGACTTTTTGCGGTGGAAGTTCGAAGTAATCCGGGTGAATCGGACCCACATGATGGTTCTCGGCTGCTGTACCCCGACCGCCGAAACCAAGTTCCAGACAGACCGAGTTGTCGACCGCCATCTGCAGCGCCTGACGGACGCGTTTGTCTTCGTAGACGCGTTTGCCGTCCACTTCGGCCAGTTGGTTCGGGCGGATGACGATGGTGTTCATCGTGACCACTTCGGACTTTACATAGCCGAGACTGTCCATCACGTCGATGAATTCACCAACGGATTCATACAACATGTCGACTTCGTCGGATTCCAGCGCCGCCAGCCAGGCCGACGGGTCAGTTCCGTAGTCGATATAGACGATGCTGTCCAATGCCGGACGGCCAAAGACTTCTTCGCCCCACCAAGTGTGGTTTTCGTTCCGCACCAGCGTTGCCTTAACGCCAACTTCCAGGTCCTGGATCAGGTAGGGACCAGTGCCAACATTGTTCAGCAGATCGTTTTCGCTAAACGAGCTGTGGATGATCGCCGCCGGGTAGTCGGCCATGCCCGCAATCAGCGAGATGTCCGAAACGGGAAGGTTCAGTTTCACCGTGTGCGGATCAACAACCTCGATCGCACCTTCAATCGCCTGCCCGCTGTCCGCGTCGATCAGGGTCGCGAAACGACCGGCCATCGAGTTGGTTTCCGAGCTCTTGTCGCACCAGCCTGCAATATTGCGGGCCACGTCATCAGCGGAAAAGTCGTCGCCATTGTTCCACTTGACGCCCTGACGGAGTTTCAGTGTGTATTCCGTCGCATCGTCGTTGACTTCCCAGCCTTCCAGCAACATGCCGCGGAACGTACCGTCCGAATTGTATTCGACCAGATATTCCAGCGTGCCGCGGGTTACGTTTGCGATCTGCGACCAGTCGTAGGTGCGCGGCTCTTTCAGCGCGCGTACTTCCATCTGGACACGCAAGGTGCCGCCTTCCTTCTTGGCGTCTTCACCTTCGGCGTATGCCGGGGCCGGTGCGGTCAGGCCGATCATGCCATAGGCTGCGGCGGCGCTCACGCCCAGCCCGGTCGCGCGGGTCAGGAACTCGCGGCGGCTCAGTTTGCCGTCACGATACTCCTGAGCGTGCATCTCGGCCGCCCAGTGTACCTGTTCTCCGTTGGTTTTGTGATTACTCATGTATGTCTCCCTGTGACACTTCATTTTTGTTGGTAAAGATTTGCGCTACTCGCCCCGGTCCGATCCGGGAAGTAGGGCAGAGGGTATTCTTCTTTGGATTCTGTACATCCCCATGCCGACATTCCGCACCAGAATTGGGCCGAGGTCAATGTTCGAAATCGTCATTCAGAGTACAAAAGCGACATTCGTGCAGAAAGTCCGATTTGTGCGGTCTTAAGTTTTTGTGACGAACATGGCAATCCATGCGCCACTGGAATGTGCGCCGATTCCCTGTAAGAGCCGCCTGTTAACCGGTTGGTAGATTTGGTTTTTCCAAATTTGCTGTTTATCGCACCGTCAGTCAGGATGCGACGTAGATCCGATTCCAGTTTTTCATCCGTGCCCGAAACCACGTGCGCTGGCGTTTCGCGAATTGCCGGGTCGAAATCGTTGCCCTTTCCCGAGCCTGATCCAGGGTCATCCGGCCGTCCAGATAGGCAATCATTTCGGGTACCCCGATGGCCTTGAAGGCGGGCAGTGCGGGGTCATATCGGTCGCGCATCGCGGCGACCTCTTCCAGCGCGCCAAGCGACAGCATCTGATCAAATCGACGGGTGATTCTTTCTTCAAGCCAGCTTTTGTCGACATCAAAGACCAAAGGCACCGCATTGTCTAACGCCAGTGTCGGCGGTGGGGTGTCCGCCTGCCATTCCGCCAGAGGCCGGCCAGTTGCTGTTTGTACCTCCCAGGCGCGCTGAACGCGTGCCCGGTTGTTGGTGTCCAGTCCTTGCAACGTGCGGACGTCGACGCCCTCGATCAGGGTTGGTAGCGACATTTGATCTGCCTGATACCGCACTTCGGGTGGGGTGGCCGGGATTTCGGCCATACCTTCTGTCAACGCAGTAAAATACAGACCTGTTCCACCAACAATGATTGGGCGCAGGCCGTCGGACAGCAATGGCGTGACCTCTCGCAGCCAATGGCCGGTGGAATAGGTCTGGTCATAGGCGACATGGCCGTAAAGCCTGTGTGGCGCACGGGTTTCGTCTGTCGCTGATGGGCGCGCCGAAATGACCCTCCAGCAATCGTAGACCTGGCTGGCATCTGCGTTGACGATAACACCGCCGCAACGTTCGGCAATCTGCAGGGCCAGATCGGATTTCCCCGATGCGGTCGGGCCCGCGATCAGTACCGGTTTGTCGTCCGGAATACCGGGCAGGCGATCCCAGAGCCGGGTCGCAGAGTGGTCGGCCATGCGCGGTCGCCTTATTCCTTACCATCCGCATTGAACCTGCGGATGTTTTGCTTCATTTTGCGCCGGAAAATAAACCCGTGCCAGCCCGGAGCGCAACATGAGCCTTTCCCCGACGACAGAGATAACCGAGACCACTGAAACCCCGAAAACAAAGTACAACCGGGTAATGCTGAAGATTTCCGGCGAGGCACTGATGGGCGATCAGGGCTTCGGGCTGCACCCGCCGACCGTTCAGCGTATCGCGCAAGAGGTCAAATCCGTGCACGATCTGGGTGTTGAGATTTGCATGGTCATCGGAGGCGGCAATATCTTTCGCGGGCTGTCAGGCTCGGCTCAGGGCATGGAACGGACAACCGCTGACTATATGGGAATGCTGGCAACTGTCATGAACGCGCTGGCGATGCAATCCGCGCTGGAAGGGGTTGGGGTCTTCACCCGTGTGATCTCGGCCATTCGTATGGATGAGGTCTGCGAGCCCTATATTCGCCGCCGCGCGGTGCGCCACCTTGAGAAAAAACGCGTTTGCATATTCGCTGCCGGCACTGGGAACCCATATTTCACCACCGATACCGCGGCGACACTGCGTGCAAACGAAATGGCATGTGAAGCCATCTTCATGGGCAAGAACGGCGTGGATGGCGTTTATGACAAGGACCCGAAAACGCATGCCGACGCGGTTCGATACAAATCAGTAAGCTATGACGATGTCTTGGCAAAACGGCTGCGGGTGATGGACGCCTCGGCGATTGCGCTGGCGCGCGACAACAACCTGCCACTAATCGTCTTTGGTCTGGATGAGCCCGGCGGGTTCCGTGGCATTCTTGCAGGTGAGGGGACCTATACCAAGGTTCAGGGCTAAAGGAATCAGTGGCCAAATTCCTACGCGTGCCAACCCGCGAATAACCAGACGGCGTCGCAAAAACGGTGCCGTCGTGTCGTTTTTTGTGGGTCGTTTTTGGATCAAAAAATCCCAAAATGTCGTTTTCAGCGACCGGACAGTCTCATCCTCAGTGCCGAGTTTGCCGTCATTCCCCGATGACTGGCCCACGACATTTAGGAGGGAAATAATGTCCGAAAACTTGGAACCCGACTACGAGGTCGGTCAGGACAATGTTCAGATCATGGGTCTGGATGTCCACAATCCGGTCTTCGCCGTTTCCGGGCTAACCATCATTGCGTTCGTCTTCTTCTCGCTCGTCTTTCGCGAGCAGGCGACCGAGTTCTTTGGTTGGCTCCGCCCGGCACTCACCAGCAATTTCGACTGGGTATTCATGATCGCCGCAAACATCTTTGTGGTGTTTTCGCTTCTGCTGATCGTCACGCCATATGGCTCGATCCGTCTTGGTGGCGATGACGCCAAGCCCGACTACAGCTACGCGGGCTGGTTCTCGATGCTGTTTGCCGCGGGTATGGGGATCGGTCTGGTCTTCTGGGGCGTGGCGGAACCGATTTCGCACTACGGTTCATCGCTGGGCGGTGTTGCCGTGGGCGAAGACGGTGTGCGCACCGACTGGGCCCCGTTGGGCGCCGGGCTTGAAGATCCGGAAGCATCCAGAAAGCTGGCGATGGCCGCCACCATTTTCCATTGGGGCATGCATCCCTGGGCGGTTTATGCGGTGGTTGCGCTGGCTTTGGCGTTCTTCAGTTTCAATCGCGGTCTGCCGCTGACCATGCGGTCAGTGTTCTACCCGATTTTTGGCGAGGCAACCTGGGGCCCTCTGGGGCATATCGTTGACGTCCTGGCGGTTTTTGCGACCATCTTCGGTCTTGCAACTTCGCTGGGGCTGGGGGCGACACAGGCGCTGGCTGGTCTGAACTACCTGTTTGGCGTGCCGATTTCGGACGGTATGAAGGTGCTGTTGATCGGTCTTATCACGGTCTTCGCTCTGGTTTCGGTCGTGGCAGGTCTGGACAAAGGTGTTAAGCGCCTATCCGAGGCGAACATGATCCTTGCGGCCGCTCTGCTGCTGTTGGTTCTGATTGTTGGCCCGACGCTGGCAATCCTGACGGGATTCGTCGACAGCATGATCGAATATGTCGTCGCATTGCCTGCGCTGTCGAACTGGATAGGCCGTGAAGACACCAACTTCCTGCAAGGCTGGACCACGTTCTACTGGGCCTGGTGGATTTCCTGGTCACCTTTTGTCGGCATGTTCATCGCCCGCATCTCGCGCGGCCGGACTGTTCGCGAATTCGTGACCTGCGTCATCCTGATCCCGACCGTCGTCGGCGCGCTGTGGATGAGCGTCTTTGGTGGCGCCGCGTTGGATCAGGTCATGTCCGGGTCGGGTCAGACCTTGTCGGATGCCGCGCTGGAGCTGAAAATGTTCGCAATGTTCGAGCAATTCCCGATGACGTCGCTGTTGTCCTTTGTCGGCATTATTCTGGTCGTCGTGTTCTTTGTTACCAGCTCGGATTCCGGCTCGCTGGTCATCGACACGATCACGGCCGGTGGCAAGACCGACGCACCGACGGCGCAGCGGGTCTTCTGGTGCATTCTGGAAGGTGCGATCGCCGTGGTGTTGCTGCTTGGCGGTGGTCTTGGCGCGCTGCAGGCGGCCGCCATTGCAACAGGCTTCCCGTTTGCAATCGTCCTGTTGCTCATGTGTGTGTCTCTGTTCATCGGGCTTGCCAATGAACGACGTCGGCGCTGACAGACCCTGAAAATAGACGCGAAAGGCTCCGGGTTATGCCCGGGGCCTTTTTTGTCATCGTGTCAGGAACCTCAAAACAGCGACCAGCTTTTGACAAACGGCACCTTATCGATCCGGCTTGACGCTGAGGGATCAGCGCTGCTTACTGCCGGCAAGAAAACGCCCGGAAAATGCAAGGAGATCGGTGCGATGAGCAGTCTGGATATTGATTTTGTACGGGCGCAGTTTCCCGCTTTTTCCGAACCCAGCCTGCAGGGGCAGGCGTTTTTCGAAAACGCTGGCGGATCATATACTTGTAAACCGGTCCTCGACAGGTTCTCCCGATTCTACACGCAACGCAAAGTGCAGCCTTACGCACCTTACGAGGCAAGCCGATTGGGCGGGCAGGAAATGGACGAAGCGCGCGCGCGATTGGCAGCACTTCTTGGTGTGGATAGCGACGAGCTGAGCTTCGGTCCGTCAACCACGCAAAATACCTATGTGCTGGCGCAAGCCTTTCGCCAATGGATGCAGCCGGGCGATGCGATTGTCGTCACAAATCAGGACCACGAAGCGAATTCCGGTCCGTGGCGGCGTCTGGCTGAAGACGGCATCGAGATTCGCGAATGGCAGCTTGACCCAGAAACAGGCAGCCTGAACCCGGAAGATCTTGAGAACCTGCTTGATGAACGGGTTCGTCTGGTGTGCTTCCCGCATTGCTCGAACGTCGTGGCGGAAATCAATCCGGTGACCGAGATCACGGCGATTGCACATGCGGCCGGTGCGTTTGTATGCGTTGATGGCGTGTCTTATGCGCCGCACGGATTTCCAAATGTCGGCGATCTTGGACCTGATATTTACCTGTTCTCAGCTTACAAAACCTATGGCCCGCATCAGGGATGTATGGTCATCCGTCGCGCTTTGGGGGAGATGCTGCCCAATCAGGCTCATTATTTCAACGCGAACGTTTTGTATAAACGTTTCACACCCGCCGGTCCTGATCATGCGCAAATCGCGGCCTGCGCAGGGATGGCAGACTATGTCGAGCTGTTGAATGACCATCACGGCGGCCCCGAGGACGGCGCCGCTGCGCGTGGAACCTTTGTCCACGATCTGATGCGAAAGCAGGAAATGGCCTTGTTGCAACCGCTTTTGGACGCGGTCAAAGACCGAAATGCAGTGCGTCTTATTGGGCCTTCGGATGCTGCCAAGCGTGCGCCGACGGTCGCGTTGGCCCTGACCGGACCCGCCGAGCCCGTGGCGGCCGAACTGGCCAAATTCGGTATCATGGCCGGTGGCGGGGATTTCTATGCCGTTCGCCCGTTGCACGCCATGGGGGTGGATCCGGAACAGGGGGTCCTGCGGCTCAGTTTCACGCACTATACCTCCCAACAGGAAATCGATCAGTTGTTAGAGGCACTTGATCGCGTTTTGTGATCCGGTTTTTCCTTTGCCTCGTAACTTTCTAAAAGCGGCGGGGCACAATGGCAGTCGATCAATCTCCGATCATTTTGTGGTTCAGGCGCGATTTTCGCCTGTCTGATCATCCGGCATTGGACGCGGCCGTTCGCTCTGGCTTTCCGGTGCTACCGGTTTTTATTCTGGACGATCTGGCGCAAAATCTGGGCAGCGCACCGAAATGGCGGCTTGGGTTGGGGCTGGAAGCCTTCGGTAAAACACTGGAGCATCTTGGCAGTCGCCTGATCCTTCGTCGTGGTGATCCGCTTACCGTGTTGCGAGACCTGATTGCGGAATCCGGAGCACGCGCTGTCTTTTGGTCCCGCGCGTACGATCCGATGTCGATCCAGAGGGATCGGCGAGTCAAATCGGCGCTGACCGAGCAAGGTATTCAGGCCAAGTCATTTGCCGGTCATCTGCTGTTCGAACCGTGGGAGGTTGCGACCAAGGCGGGACAGCCCTTTCGCGTATTCACGCCCATGTGGCGCGCCGTCAGGCACCTGAGCATTCCATCGCCATCACCATCGCCGGCCAAGCTAATGGTCCCGTCTCACTGGCCGAGTTCCGACACACTCAAATCCTGGGCTCTGGGCCGTGGCATGCAGCGCGGCGGTTTGGTGGTCCGCCCGTCTGTTCGCGCCGGAGAGGGGGCGGCGCAGGATCAACTAGAACACTTTCTGGAACGCATAGATGGCTATCCCGACCGAAGGGACCGTTTGGATGTCGAGGGGACTTCGAGCCTTTCGGAGTATTTGTCCCTGGGTGAAATCGGGCCGCGAACGGTCTGGCACAGGGTTCAGATCGCCGCCAATCTGGGCACGACCGGTGCCGAAGCGTATTTGCGCCAGCTTGTCTGGCGCGAATTCGCTTATCACCTGATGTACAACTGGCCTCACATCCTTTCGGACAACTGGAAACAGGATTGGGACAGTTTTCCGTGGCAGACCGATCCCGATTCGCCCGAAGCGAAGGCATGGCGCCAAGCGAGGACCGGCGTGCCGCTGGTCGATGCAGGGTTGCGCCAGATGTACGTGACCGGACGTATGCACAACCGTGCGCGCATGGTTGTGGCCAGCTATCTGACCAAGCATCTGATGACGCATTGGCGGATCGGAATGGACTGGTTCGCCGAATGCCTGATTGACTGGGATCCGGCGGCGAATGCGATGGGTTGGCAGTGGGTCGCCGGGTCGGGGCCTGATGCAGCCCCGTTCTTTCGGATATTCAACCCCGAGGCTCAAAGAGTAAAGTTCGATCCGCAATCCACCTACCTGCGGCGCTGGATTGCTGAAGGTCAGAAAAATCCGCCGGATACTGCCTTGGCTTATTTCGACGCTGTTCCGCGGTCATGGGGAATGAGACACACGGATGAATACCCCCATCCGGTGGTCGATCTGGCAGAAGGCCGGCAGCGCGCTCTGAGCTTCTATCAGAGCAAGAAATACCAGTAAGGAACTGAAAACTTGCCAGAAACAAAATCCCGTCTTAGCCTTATCACCGAGCCGCAAAGGGGAGAGCGGATGGTTCTGACAACCACGGACGGGCAGGACGACCTGCCCAGATATTTCGCACAAGTGTACAAAATGCTGACCCGTATGGATGCGGGGCGTTTGGATATCGCTTTGCCGGATGGCCGGGTCTTCAGGATTGAAACGGGCAGTCCGGGACCGGTGGCACGCGTCGACATTCACGACCCCGAAGTGTTCGCCCGATTGATCCGCGAGGGCGAGCTGGGCTTTTCGGACGCATATCTTGAAGGCGAATGGAGCACTCCGGATCTGCGGGCTTTCATGGATCTCGTTCATCGCGGCACGGACGCGGTCTATGACGACTTTACCGGGCGCTTTCTGGTGCGGGCTTATGAGCGGCTGCGCTTTTGGCTGCATCGTAACAGCCGGACCCAGGCGAAAAAGAACATCTCGTACCATTATGATCTGGGCAACGAGTTCTATGGGCTGTGGCTGGATGACACCATGACCTATTCCAGCGCCATCTTTGATACGGGGCAGGAAAGCCTGGAAAACGCTCAGACAGCGAAATACGCCAGCCTGATCGATGAGATGGGGGCCAAGCCCGGCGACCACGTTCTGGAAATCGGTTGCGGTTGGGGTGGCTTCGCGGAATACGCCGCCAAGGAACGCGGATTGCGTGTTACTGGGTTAACCATCAGCAGAGAGCAGTTGAGGTTCGCGCAGGAACGTATTGAAAAAGCAGGATTATCTAGTCAGGTCGAGTTCAAGCTTCAGGACTATCGGGATGAACGGGGCCAATATGACGGCATCGCCTCGATCGAGATGTTTGAAGCAGTCGGTCAGAAATACTGGCCTGCCTATTTCGAAACGGTACGTGACCGGTTGAAGCCCGGAGCGCAGGCGACGTTGCAGATCATTACCGTCGCTGATCGCCGTTGGGACGTCTACAAGAACGGTGTTGATTTCATTCAGAAATATATCTTCCCGGGCGGGATGTTACCGGCCCCCACGGTCCTGAAAGAGCATATTACTCAAGCCGGTCTGAATATCGTACGATCAAAGGAATTCGGCAAAAGCTATGACCTAACCCTCAGCCGCTGGTACGACACGTTTAATGACAAGTGGGACCAGATTGCCGAATTGGGCTTTGATGAGCGTTTTCGCCGCATGTGGAATTATTATTTGACCGCTTGTGGCGCAGCCTTTGACACGGGCAATTGCGATGTGACACAGATCACAATAGCAAAACCGAGTTGAAGAACGGAATTCACGCATGCCTACTGCCACACGCCTTGTTGCCTCTGTTTGCCTGATGGTGGTGGGGTTCATCGTGTCCGGCATGGTCATCGACAATGGCGAGCCGGGCAAGGATTACGGCTATTTCACCTTTGTGAACATGGGGCTGGGTCTTGCCTGCGGTTGGGTTGTGATGGGCAAAAGGGCGGGCCGGGGCTGGACGGCTGCCATCAACAACGGGCTGACGGGGATTGCCGCGCTGGTGTTCTGGGGCCTGTTCGTTCAGGGCACGTATGAGATGTTCCGAATGGCCATGCGTAACCGGTTTGACGGCCCGTTCGAGGCTATTCTTGCCATCTTCAAACTCGGCGTAGGATTTGGCCAGCAGTTGCTGGCGCCGGAAATTCTCTGGACACTTGCCGTTGGCGCGCTTGTCGCCGGGTTGATGACCGAAGAAGCGTGGCGCCGCTGGCGATAAACCCACATTCCAAAAAACGAGGCCCAAAGCTTTGCCCGATCTGTTTTTTTACGGAACATTGCGACATGTTCCCTTGCTGGAACGCGTGCTTGGTCGTGGCGCGGACGCGCTGCCGGTTTCCAATGCAACACTGGCCGACCATTCAGTTCGCTCGGTACGCGATCAGATCTTCCCGATGATCCTGCCCGAGCCGGGTGGCACAGCCGAAGGTATTCTGGTGCAGGATCTCTCATCCGCCGATCTGGATCGTCTGGCTTTTTACGAGGGCGGATTTGACTATGGCCTTCAGGATCAAAAGGTCAGTCTGGCAAACGGGACAACGGCCCAGGCGTTGGTATTTTTCCCTGAGCCGGGAAAATGGCAGCCAGGTGCCCAATGGTCTTTGTCCGACTGGGCCGAGCGTTGGGGTGCGATAATCTCATTGGCTGCCGAAGAGGAGATGGCGTATTTCGGTCGCATTGACCCTCAATCCCTGACGCGCAGTACACGGGCAATTCAGACCCGCGCCTGGTCCAAGCTTATGGCGCGGAAACGCAGAACGGATGATCCGCGGGAAATCAGTGAAGACGTGATCGTGCATCGCCACGCAAGGGCCTACGTCAATTACTTCGGTATGGAGGAAATCGACCTTCAGCATCGGCAATATGACGGATCAATGGGGCCGGTACTTCATCGTGGAAGCTTGATGCAAGGCAGCGCGATCGCAGTTCTGCCCTACGATCCGGTGCGTGACACGGTATTGATTGTTGAACAATTCCGACCTCCGGTCTTTTTGATCGACGATCCGGAACCATGGATGTGGGAAGCGATTGCCGGGATGATTGACCCCGGAGAGTTGCCCGAACAGACCGTGCATCGTGAGGTGATGGAAGAGGCTGGCGTCAGCCTGAACGTGCTTGAACATGTAGGAGGGGCCTACAATTCCAGCGGGTCTTCCACAGGTTATCTTTACCTCTATGTCGGATTAGGCGATTTGACTGAAACCACCAACACGGGCGGTCTGGACACGGAAGGCGAGGATATCCGCAGCCAGATCCTGCCCTTTGCGGAATTTATGGACATGGTAGACCGTCATGTTTTCAAGGACTTGCCATTGCTGACGCTAGCGAATTGGTTGGACCGCAACCGACAGCGCCTGCGCGCCTGACTATCCCGCTTGTGGTCGCGCAATCGCGGCTGTAAATCTTCCATGATACCAAACGACAAGAGGGCGCCATGCGCATTGCACGAGACCTGGCCGACGCAGTTGGCAAAACACCCCTGATCCGACTGCGCCGCATCAGCGAGGAAACCGGGTGCGAGATACTTGGTAAGGCCGAGTTCATGAATCCGGGCCAGTCCGTCAAGGACCGCGCGGCACTGTACATCATCCGCGACGCCGTCGCGCGCGGCGATCTGAAACCGGGCGGCACTATTGTCGAAGGCACGGCAGGTAATACTGGCATCGGCCTGGCGCTGGTCGGCGCGTCGATGGGGTTCAAGACGGTGATCGTGATCCCGGAAACCCAGTCGGAAGAAAAGAAAGACATGCTGCGGCTGGCTGGCGCTCAGCTGGTGCAGGTGCCTGCTGCACCGTATCGCAACCCCAACAACTTTGTGCATTATTCCCGGCGTCTGGCCGAGGAGTTGGCCCAGACCGAACCCAACGGCGCCATCTGGGCGAACCAGTTCGATAATGTCGCCAACCGTCAGTCGCATGTGGAAACCACAGGCCCTGAAATCTGGGAGCAGACGGGCGGTAAGGTCGACGGTTTTGTCAGCGCGGTCGGGTCCGGCGGCACGTTGGCCGGTGTGGCCGACGCTCTGCAGCCCAAGGGCGTCAAGATCGCGCTGGTCGATCCAATGGGAGCTGGTCTATATTCTTACTACACCACCGGTGAGATCGCGATGGAAGGCAGCTCGATCGCCGAAGGCATCGGCCAGGTCAGGATCACCAAAAACCTGGAAGGGTTCAAACCGGATTTCTCGTACCAGATGACCGATAACGAGGCGCTGCCCTACATCTTTGACCTGCTGCGCGAAGAAGGACTGGTCATGGGCGGATCGACTGCGATCAATATGGCAGGCGCGGTGCGTCTGGCCAAGGATCTGGGGCCGGGCCATACGATCGTGACGATCCTTTGCGATTATGGCACCCGCTACCAGTCCAAGCTGTTCAATCCGGAATTTCTGCGTGAAAAAGAGCTTCCGGTGCCCGACTGGATGACGGAAGCCCCCCGCAGCATCCCCGGCGTGTTCGAGGACGTGTGATGTTGCGACAGGTCCGCCTGTTCCTGATCCTGCTGACGTTTTGCCTGTTCGGGCTGGGTGGAGTGGCCTCTGCCCAGCTGACGGATCGGCAAAGTGAATACTACAAGGGATGGATCAGCACAGCGGACCGTGCAGAAAGCGTGATCGAGGCCAATCGGGCCTCGAATGCCGCTTTGGAAAATTTACGTTCGGAAATAAATGTTTACCGCGAAGACTTCAACAGAGCTCGCGGGGCGAACACGGACCGAATTCAAACTCTGGAAAGCCAGATCAAGGCTTTGGGTCCAGCCCCCGAAGGCGATGCAACCGAACCGGAAGACATCGCCAATATCCGCAAGCACCTTGAGGAACAGTTAAACAGCCTGCGCGTCCCACGCATCATTTCTGAAGAGGCCTATAGCCGCGCCAATGGCCTTATCAGCGAGATCGATCAGATCATTCGGCAGCGCCAGACGAAAGAGCTGTTGGAAAGAGGCCCTTCGCCGATCAACCCTGCATATTGGGGACCGGCATGGGTGGATGTGAAGGAAGCAGTACGTAGCCTGGTCAATGAAACCGTAGAGAACTTTCGCACGGACGTTGCTCGGGAACAGTTCCGCGAACGCGGTCTTGGAATATTCGTTCTATTGGGCATTTCGGCTGTATTGCTGATCTTTGGCAGACATTGGTCGGAAAAGGGCGGCGTTTATCTTCGTCGCTTGGGTGGCTCTGGCACCGGTGTCTGGACCTTCGTGATCTCTTTGTTTCGGATCATCCTGCCGTGGTTGGGTGTATTGGCAGCTGTTGTTGCAATTAGCCTCACCGGGGTTCTGGGGCTTCGCGGCACTTTGCTTTTGGAGAAAGTTCCATACTGGGCCGCTATCGTCATTTTTTACGACTGGATCGGCCGTCAGGTTTACCTCATCGGTGAGTCCCAGGGCTTCAAGCGCCTGTCCGCCTCTAAAATTAAAGAGCTGCGCGTATATATCGACTTTCTGGCGGTGATGCTGATCCTGCACGAGTTGGCTATCCTGTTCGAGCAGATCGAAAACATCTCGAATGCAACACGCGCCGTCGTCAGTTTCCCGATAATCGTCGCTACGGCGCTTCTGCTGCTGCGGGTGCGCCACGTCCGGACAAACGAAAGTCAGCAAGACAAGCCCGATCAAGCCGTTTCAACACGCGCGGCAGGTTTCAGCCAGCTTGTCGAGTTTTTACGGCGCGCCCTGTTCTTCCTCGGTATTGCGTCGCCGATTCTGGCCGTTTTTGGCTACACGAACGCAGCCGAAGCTATCGTGTTCCCCACTGTCAAAACGCTTGTTCTCATTGGCGCGCTGGTAATCTTTCAACGCTTCATCACTCAGGTTTACGGGTGGATTACCGGGCAGGGTGAGGCCGTCTGGGATTCGCTGTTTTCTGTTCTGGTGGGCTTCGCTCTGGCGATTGTTGCGCTGCCCATCCTGGCGATTTACTGGGGCGCGCGCGAGACGGATCTGCTCGAAGCCTGGTCGCGCTTGCTACAGGGGTTCGACATCGGTGGTGTGACGATCTCTCCAAGCAACTTCTTGGTTTTCGTCGCTGTCTTTGTCATCGGCTATACGTTGACGCGCTTGCTGCAGGGTGGACTTCGCAACTCTCTCCTCCCGAAGACCAGCATTGATCCCGGAGGCCAGAATGCCATCGTTGCGGGTACCGGCTATGTCGGAATTTTTCTGGCCGCCCTGGCCGCCATCATGGTGGCCGGGTTTGATCTTTCGTCGCTGGCGATAGTTGCGGGCGCTTTGTCCGTCGGTATCGGCTTTGGATTGCAGACCATCGTTTCGAACTTTGTGTCCGGCATCATCCTGCTGGTCGAGCGCCCGATTTCCAAAGGTGACTGGATAGATGTCAACGGAATGATGGGCTATGTCCGCGATATCTCGGTTCGGTCCACGCGGATCGAGACATTTGACCGGACAGACGTGATTGTACCGAATTCCGACCTGATCAGCGGTGTGGTCACGAACTATACCCGCGGCAACACAATCGGGCGGGTGATCGTTCCGGTCGGGGTGGCCTACGGCACGGACACGCGCAAGGTCGAAACCATTCTGAGTGAGATCGCGAATGCCCATCCCATGGTGTTGGCCAATCCCGCACCCAGTGTCGTGTTTCAGGGTTTTGGCGCGGATTCACTGGATTTTGAAATCAGGGCCATCCTGCGCGATGTGAATTGGGTGCTGAGTACAAAGTCGGACATGAACCACGAGATCAACCGACGATTCGTCGAGGAAGGTATCGAGATTCCATTCGCCCAACGCGATATCTGGTTACGAAATGCCGAAGTGCTGCGCAACTCGGAGGAGGCGACAGAACCCCCGGTTCAATCGGCGCCAGATCGTCGCGAAACCACAACCCAATCGAAGCCCGTTGATCTGACCGAAGCAGATCTAGATGCAAGTGACGGCGACGAAATGTGATCCGGCAAAGCAAATCGGTGTTGTGTCGGGCGTCTTGTCGGAAGCCACATGAATGGCTGACAAACAGCTGCGAAATCCGCTATCCGGGATTTTGCCAAAGGCGTTTCATTTCATTGCAATCGGGCCTTGCAAATCCGGTTTCATTGGTCCAAATATCCCCGGCACGGAGAGGTGGCCGAGTGGTCGAAGGCGCACGCCTGGAAAGTGTGTAGGCGGGAAACCGTCTCCAGGGTTCGAATCCCTGTCTCTCCGCCATACAAGCTGGATGACCCTCGTTTCCCTTTGCTTAGAAATCGTAGGCGCGCTGCGTCGCGCAAACTAGTATTGCAGGTTGTCGTATTCGGGTCGCCGGAGCTGAATGTCCCTTGAACAACAAGCGTCCCGGCGTCGGAACCGGAAAATCACCTTATCTGTCGCAAAGCTGAGAACAGAGTGCTCAGTTATGAAGTGAGCACCTCGTTTCATAACAGGTTCCGCTGGGCGTTGCCGTGTTTCTGCAGTTATCAAGATTGCTGCATCGGACGTCACCAGATCAGTCGAAATTCCTCTTGTATTGGCGTCTTCAGGGATCAGATGCGCAACTCAATATCGGCTCCTTCGAATTTTCGAAGGGCCGATACCTGTTGCGCTTCCGGCAGCATGCAAAGGGCGGTCGAAAGACCGTCTGCAAGCGCTGCGGTCGGTGCCGAGACAGATAGAAGCTGGTTGTGCAGCGGGTGCCCCTTCGGATGAAGGATATGTCCGGACTGGTCCGTCAACATAAGGCTGTGCGCATCCGAGGTTGCTATGGCCCTGTCCCGAAGCGAGATACGCCTCAGGACCGAGCCTTCAGGGCCAGTCACGCCTACACGCCAGTGTTGCCCATCGCTGCGCTGACCGTTGGCAACGATTTCTCCCAAATCTACCAAGACATCACGCAGTTCGTATAAGGCAAGCAATGCCGCAATTCGGTCCGTTATCGCGCCCTGAGCAATCCCGTTAAGGGTCAGGGCCGACTGACCCGGTCGGGGCAATTGGATAGCGTCCGTTCTGACGGAGACCTTTTCCCAACCCACATTGTTGCGAGCGGACTGGACCGCAGTTCTGTCGGCACCGGTTGCCAGTGCAACCCAAAGGGGCTGGATGCTGGGGTCGAACGCGCCATTCGTTGCCTCGTGCAGAGCCGAGCACAGGCTAAGCACATTCAGCAACTCGGGGGCAGGGGCGGCCAAGATGCCGTTTCGGTTCAGGCGACTTAACTCTGAAGCGGGCCGGTAAAGGCTGAAGATGTTTTCCAACCGGGTCACTTCCGCTTCGACGGCCGCAAAAATCGGGGCAGCTTGCGCGTTGGTCAAACCTTCCAGCCTCAGGCTGGCCGGCGCCCCCAGTGCCGTGCCGCGCCAACGTGCAACAGGTGCGGCCATTGCGCCTGACGGAAGTGCGGCGCAGGCTGCCGAGATGGTCAGAAACCGGCGGCGGGACAGGTGGGTCATGCTGGCGTCTCCAATTTCAGATCCAGATCGACGGGGCCCAGAACTTCGGTATCCGGAATGTCAGTCAGAGGCAAAGGGGAGCCTCCGAATTGGGCGATAAACGCGTCGGCTTCCGCAGGGTCGGCAAAGGGCACGACCTCTCGCGCACCCATACCGCCGGCGACGTTTGCACCGACCACAAATGTGGCGTCATCCGCCGCAATCCAGTTGGAAATACCGGGCTGACGCCAGTTTGGCGCAACGCCCATATCGCTTACGTACACTGCCGTAATCTTTGCGTCCCGTTCCGGGCTTTTGAGATAAGCCACCATATCGCGGACCTGTGCAAAGAACAGTGGCGTGGGGTAGCCCTCAAGATGTATTTGTCCTTTGGGTCCGCCATGTTCGGCGATGTTCATCTGACAGAAATAGCTCAGCGCATCTGGCGTCAGATCAACTGGATCAGGTGCGGCGGCCTGTTCCTCTTTGCAAGCCGTCAAGGCGACCAGCGCGATCAGAACCAGGCGTTTCATGGCTCGACCCTCCGGAATGCGGCGCGGGCGAGGAAGAATCCCATAACCGGCCAGATCAGCAGGGATGCGGGCGCGGCCCATGCGGGCAGGGCTTGTGCAGCTCCGGTCATGCCGGACGCCATCGCCACGCCTTCCGTCGCGGCGATGTTCCAAAGACGGAATGCGTCGGCCGGGTTGGCTACCATCACCCAAGGAAAGACGGATTGAGTGAAGGTGCCGCCCTTGTCCATGACGACGGCCCCCAACAGGCCCAGATCATAGAGGACGACAAAAACCAGCCAGAGCCCGGCCGACAGACCTGCCGCTGCCGTGGCGCCCCTTGCCAGGGCAGACAGCAGGTAGCCCAGCGCCAGAAACACGGCGCCCAGCAGGATGGATGTTAGGATCAGGCGCGCCAGAGCCATCAGGCTTTCCGGACCCGCGCCGCCAAAAAAGGCGGCCACCGCGCCTGCGGTTCCGAAACCGACGGTCATGGCAAAAGCCAATGCCGCAAGGTGGGCGGTGAATTTACCCAACAGGATTTCTCCGCGTCCGGCGGGGTAGGACAGCAGCAGCGACAGGCTGCCCCGGTCCACGTCGCCCGCGATTGCGTCGAAGGAAATCATCAGCGCCAAGAGCGGCGCAAGATAAACCGACAGCGTGGTCATCGACGCGACCGAGACAGTCAGCATATCGACGCCCAGCGTGCCGGTCGGCGCGCTGCCCGCAAAGGTTAGGGCCAGTGCGAACAGCACCATGATCAGCGTTGCCACCAGCAACCAGCGGTTGCGGCGCAGGATCAGCATCTCGGTGCGGGTAATGGCGAGGAAGCGGGTCATTGCAAATCCTCCTGTGCGTAATGGCGATAGAGGTCTTCCAGCTTGGGCGGAGTCATCTCAACATCCGCCACGGCGTCCCCCATCCCTGCGATCTGGCGCAGGGCCTCCATCTTTTCAGCGGGTGCACAGAGCAGTTCGACTGAGGCACCGTTGATCCGGTTGCCGCCCAATTCCGCGGCAACAGCATCGGGGTTGGTACTGGCCCGCACCCGCAGGCGGATCGGCAGGCCTGCCAAGGCTGAAAGATTGTTCAACGTGTCGTCGGCGACCATCCGGCCCTTACGCATTATCGCAAAGCGATCGGTGCGCGCCTCGACCTCGGTCAGCGCATGAGAAGCGATCAGGACGGCAGTGCCTTGTGCAGCCAGTTCGTCGATAATGGCATAGAGATCCTGCCGCGAGATCGGGTCCAACCCGCTTGTCGGCTCATCCAGCAGCGCGACTTGCGGCTGGCCTAGAAGAACCTGCGCCAGGCCCAAGCGTTGCCGCATCCCTTTGGAATAGGCTCCGATGCGACGGTCCAGCGCGTCGCTGAGGCCGACACGCTCCAGCAGGCCGGGTACGTCGGCTTTCTCACCAGACAGCTGGGCGAACAGGGTCAGTTGTTCCCGTCCGGTCAGGGCAGGGTGGAACGAGACCGCCTCGGGCAGGTACGCCGTTTCCCGCCGCGCTTGCGCGCTGCCGGGTGTGGCTTGGCCGATCCGGATGGTTCCGCCGTGGATCGGCGTCAGGCCGAGAATGGACTTGATCAGTGTCGACTTGCCCGCGCCGTTATGGCCCAACAGCGCGACGCGCTGGCCGGGGGCAAGAGAAAGGGTGATATCGTCAAGAACGCGGGTTTTTCCCCGGTCCTTGCTGACATGGTCGATAATTAGGGCCTTATCCGTCATGAGGCACCTTTTTCATAGCTGGGGGTTCAGGGGCTTGCATCAATGGGTTGCTGTCCATCACGCCCCCCGGCAGCAGCGCCGGGAAGGCCGATTGCGACCAGCGCACCAGCTGTACGGCAGGTGAGCCGAGCAGCAATTTGGCTGAGGGTTGGGTCCACAGCACATGGTCCATCGAGTCGTTGGGGCGATATGGGGCGTCGGCGATGCCGTTGCCATCCACATCATAGGCGGCGAAATCGGACCAATAATTCCCGCGACCGTCTTCTGACCACTCGACCCATTTGGTCGAGACGTATTTTACCTGCGTCCGGTTGCCGACAAAAGCGTTGCCGACGATGCGGTTTCGCTCGGAGCCGGCGGTAAAGTGGATGCCGATACCACACCCCTGGAACCAGTTATCGGTGAACTCGTTCTTGTTCGAGTTATAGAGGAAGGTGCATTTTTCCTTCGCGCCCTTCACGACGTTTCCGGAAATCACACTCTTATTGGCGTAGTTCAGCATCACGCCATGTTCGCGGTCACCGATCGAGACATTGTTGGCCACGGTCACATTGGTCGTGAACATCACCGCATAGCCCAGATCATTGCCGATCGAGACGTTGTCGCTGACAACCGAGTCATCGGCATACATGTAGTGCACTGCGAAACGCAGATCGCGGAACAGGTTGCCGGTGAAGGTGTTCTTTTTGGACGAGTTCACAAAGATCCCGTCACGGCCATAGCGGATGTCGTTGTTTTCAACCACCGCACCCGGCGCGTTCCAGACATAGACGCCGTTGCCGCGGTCGTTCATCCGCCGGTCCTGCCGTCCTTCGATCCGATTGCCGCGCACGATACTGTCCTTGGCACCGTGGATGTCGATGCCATAGAGATTGCCCAGCAGCACGTTATCCTCGACCACCGGCGCTTTGGCCGTCTTGGTCAGTTGGATGCCGCTGTCGATCCCGTCGTGGTCAGAGCCGGAACCAATCACCGTCAGCCCGCGCACGGTCACACCCGGCCCGGTTACTGTGATGACGCTGCCTTTGCCTTGGCCGTCAATTGTGGCCTGTCCCAGCCCATCAATCGTGACGGGCCGGTCCAGAACCAGTTGTTCGGTGTAAACACCGGAGCTCAGGCGGAGGGTGTCCCCATCCGCCGCCTGTGCCAGTATCTCGTTGATGGCCCCCGCCCGGTTGGGCACATCCCAATCCGCCGCCCAAAGGGGCGAGCCGAGCAGGAGCGGTATGAGCAGGGACCAACGCATCTTATGCGCTCCGCGGCTCAACAAACATCCGGCCGCGCATTTCCATGTGCAGCGCGTGGCAGAACCACTGGCAATAGAACCAGTGAACGCCCGGACGGTCGGCGATGAACGTGACCGAGGCGGTTGCCTGCGGTGCAATCTCCATCGCGATGCCGAAGTTCGACAGGCACAGCCCGTGGGTCACGTCGTCCACGTCGTCGAGGTTAGTGACATAGATGGTCACCTCGTCACCCTGCTTGACGGTGAACTTCTCCATGCTGAAGACAGGTGCGGTCGAGGTCATATAGACACGGACCTTGTTGCCGTCACGGATGGGCTCCTCGGCGCCTTCTTCCAGATCGACACCGTCGGCAGCCGCCTGCTGGCGTGCATCTTCCCACATCGGGTCGTTGCGATCCCAGACATTGACCGGGTTCACCTTGGAGCGGTGAACAAGGATCGAGTCGTGAGGCTCGGCAAAGGTCGGTCCGTCATGAACCACCTTCATCTTGTCGCCCGAGATGTCGATCAGCTGCTCGTTTTCAGGCTTCAGCGGACCCACGTTCAGGAAGCGGTCTTTCGAGAACTTGTTCATCGAAATCAGCCACTTGCCGTCAGCTTCGGCAGTTTCGCCCATCGAGGTCGAGTTGTGACCGGGCTGGTAATGCACGTCCACCTTGTCGACGATCGGATCGACGTCCGCACCGGCATAGGCTTCGATGGCTTTGGCAATGTTCCACTTCACCACCTGGCTGTCCAGGAACAGGGTGGTAAAGGCGTTGCCCTTGCCGTCGAACGCGGTGTGAAGCGGACCAAGGCCCAGCTGCGGCTCGGCGACGATGGCCGAACGCGGATCGGCGTTGTCCGAGAACAGCGCGTCGACTTTTTCCACATCGATCACGGAGACGGTCGGCGACAGTTTCCCGTTGATCATGATGTGTTTCTTGTCGGGTGCGGCGTTCACACCGTGCGGAGAGTTCGGGATCGGGATGTAACGGGTCAGGTTACCGCCGGCCTCTTTGCGACCATCCACGACCTTGACACCGTTCAGTTCCTGATAGTTCCCGGCGGCAACAGCCTCTTCGATGGCTTTCAGGTTGAACACGACAACGTGGTCAAGCTCGTTCTCGGTCATCTCGGCCAGGTTCATACCCATTTCCGAGTTGTACGAGGTCGAGAAGGCGTATTTGCCCTGATAGTCGCAATCGGTGTTGTCGAGGTTGCCCGACACCATCACCTGCCATGCGATCTCCATCGTGTCGCCATCGATAGCAGTGAAGATGTTCACGTATTGCGACGGATCGTCGAGGATTTCGCCATCATTGACCAGCGGTGCTTCGTGCTCACCATTGGCGAAGATGTAGCCGGTGCGCGGGTATTTCTGCGGGCGCAGACCGTGGATGTCATGCGCGTTCGGGATCTCGATGATCTTGTCGCATTTCATCACGTCGCAGCGCACACGGGCCACGCGAGTGTTGGCCTTGTCGTTCATGAACAGATAGCGGCCGTCATAGGTGCCATCGGTGAAGGACATATGCGGGTGGTGCAGGTCGCCGTTGTCATAGGTGACCTTGCCGTTTGCGGCCAGGTATTCCTTGGTTTCCGGCAGCAGGCCTTCGGTCAGCACTTTCAGCGACTCGTTGGTCTGACCCCAACCGGTGGCCGAGCAGCGGTTAAACACAGGCACGCGCATCAGCTCGCGCATGGACGGTACGCCCAGAATGCGCAGCTCACCCGTCTGACCCGAGGACCAGAAGCCGTAGTATTCGTCCAGCTCACCGGGTTCCAGATGAGCATTGGCGGCGGCGCTGGCTTCGCGCGCGGTCATCAGCGTCGAGCCCAGACCGGTCCCGGCAATCACGGCGCCGGTGGCAGTAGCCCCCAGCATCCCGCGACGCGTGATGTTCAGTTTCTTATCGTGTTCCGACATGATCGTTCCTCCTTTTTAGGAAGCGGTTTGCGGTTTGGCGTTCGGATGGTTCGCCGGTGGTTGTCCGAGAGGGGTCTTCATCTGGACCGACCCTGTCTTGGCCCGCCGTTTCAACTGGCGGATAACGACGGGACATTTCGTCTCGGACTGGTAGAGCACCTGACAATGCAGGCAGGTGACGCACTCGTTCGGGTTGATCTCTCCAGTCGGGTGGATCGCTTGAACGGGGCATTCGTTGGCGCAGGTCTGACAGGGGGCACCACAATCCTTGTAGCGGCGAAGCCAGTCGAACATGCGAATTCGGGCGGGGATAGCCAGCGCTCCGCCCAGTGGGCAGAGATAGCGGCAATAGAACCGTTCAATGAACAGGCCGATCACCAGCAGGGCCAGCGCAAAGACCACAAACGGCCAGTCGCGCATGAATTTCAGGATGATCGCGGTTTTGAACGGCTCGATCTCGGCATAGGTCTCGGCCAATGGGATCGACACGAAGCTGAGGCCGAACAACCCGAGGAAGATCATGTATTTCGCGGGCCAGAGGCGCTCGTTCAGCCCCCAGGGCAGGGTCCATTGCGGCACCTTCAGCGCACGCGCGATCTTGTTGGTCAGCTCCTGCAGGGCACCAAACGGGCACAGCCAGCCGCAATAGGCACCGCGCCCCCAGAACAGCAGCGCGGCGGCCACCGCGAACCATTGGATGAAGACCAGTGGATCCAGCAGGAACGCATCCCACGAGAAGCCCGTCCGCAGGCTTCCGGCCAGCGCCATCAGGTTGACGACGCTCAGTTGAGCATTTGCGTACCACCCGATGAAGAACAGGGTCAGCGTCAGGTATCCGATGCGGAACCAGTAGAAGACCCGCGCGTTCATCGTCGCGTGGAACTGGAAGAAAAAGGTTGCTGTCAGCACCAGAAGCATGACACCCAGTCCGGCGATCTCGACAGTGCGGTCCTTCCAGATGCGTTTCCAAAGTGCGGCCTTGGCAGCGGCTTCGCCGGTGGCATCGTCAACCACCGTGGGGGCCGCAACAGGCAGCAAGTATTGCTCTGGCAGTTTGTAGCCCAGATCGAATGTCAGAAAAGTTTTCTCGACCGCGCCGACAGCGCGTTGAACCAACAGTTGCAGACGGAAGGGCTCGGCAGGGTCGAACTCGGCATCGGCCGGGATTTTGAAGATGTCCAGCTCGGTGAAACTCGGCGCGTCGGGTGCGGCGACCTCGCCGACGCGGCGTTGCTGGCGGTCAAAGAAACGAACCGAGCTGTCCCCCTGGATCAGCTGAATTCGGTCGAAGATCCCGCCGCGTACATAACCTGAACCCTTGAAGCTGTAAGCCCCGCGACCCAGAACCAGAATGGCCTGTTCGCCTTCGTCCAGCCAGTCGGTCAGGTTCCGGTACTCGGCCGCGCCCAGAAGGGATTTCCCGATAGAAGGAACTGACACCAATGCCATGTGCATGTCGATGAAAGTGTCATCCGGTTCGCCCGGTTCAGGGCGTCTGATAGCACGTTGATCACCGGTGGCCTCGAAGGCCGCGTTGACCTGTCCGATATCCAGCGTCAGACGCCGGACCGAGCCGTCTCCGGACAGGGTGGTCCAGTCATAAATGGCGTCCTGAGCCATATCTACTTCGCGCTTCGGCCCGTCAGCCTGTACCGGAGACAGTCCACCCAGACCAAGCGCGCGCGCGACCTTGATACCGCCGCGCACGAGGCTGTCATCGATCACCATGATCGTCACCGTCGCGCCCGAGATGATGTCGAGGTCATGCCCCTCACCGCCGGTTTCCGCCTCACGCTTGAGGTCGAGGCCGGCATAGCCTTCGGTCAGCTCAACCATACGCGAGTTGGGGATACCGATCAGGACAATGGGTTCCGAGTGTTTGACCAACTGAACGCCGGTCAACACCGCATCGTCATCAATGGCTGCGACTACATGAATGGGTTTACCGGAATAACCGGTCGTGCCTACGAAATCAGACGTCAAGAAAGCCCAGGCCATCGTCTCGCCACCCTTCAGTACAGGGGCGACCTTGACGTCATCGCGCACCGGGCCAAAAGCGTCGGCTCCTGGTGCCAGATCGGCGGGGTTCAAATCGGGCAGGAAACTGGCGAGGCTGTCTGCGCGCGCGCTGATCGCCATCAGGCAGGACAGTGTAAGTGCCAGAAGAATATGGATTGCGCGACTTACGACCACGGCGCACCTCCGGTTACTTGGATTGACGCCATGGACGCGCGCGGGGCGCGTTCGGTTCTTTCTTGGGGCGCGAACGGGGGCCCTCGGGTCTCGGGCCACAGTCGTTTCGAGCCGTACAAACGACGCAAGTCCCTGTGTTCCAGGCGCACGACTTGAACATCTTCAGCCGACGCCAGCAACAGCAGATCGGGCAACGGTGCTGCTGTCGTTACCGCGCACAGCGCGCAGTCGGCACATTTCGGGCAGGGCGCAGTCGGGTCATCGCCGCCTTCTTCAAGATCGACCTCGACCCAGACCGCGCCTGCCTCCGAGCAGATCTCCACCCAAATGCTTTCACCGGGACTCGCTAGAACCGGAGAAAGCGTTTGCGACAACAGAAGGAAGATACCTGCCAGTGCGCACGCCGCGCGAAAAGCGCGAACAGGGAGGGCGAGCAGAGGGCTAGGGGCAGGCATGGAGAATCCAACTCGGCAGTCTTTCCAGAGTTGTACGGGATTCTCTCAGACGGATACTTGACTTAGGTCAGGTCTCGGAAAATTGCCACCTATCCGTCGGCTTCATCCATCAGGCCGCGCACCCAGCGCCCGGCCAGCCAGGACGCGGGCACACCCAATGGAATCGACCAAAGAATTGCAGGGACAGGCCCAATTGCACCGAACCCCGCACTGTGCAGGATCAACCCTGCCAGAAACAGGTTGATGGCCACGGTCAAAGCCGTGGCCGGATAAAGCAAAATGGCCAGTTTCCAGACCGGCCATTTATCGTCAGTGACTGGTGCCTTCCGAGAAGGTGATCTTGTTCCAGACATTGTATTTCCCCGAAGGTTTGCGCATGGGCAGGCGTCGAACCTCTTCCAGCGTCTGCGCATCATAGACGATTACCGCGCCGTCATCTTCCCAGATCGACACAAGCGCGTGGCTGCCATCCTTTGTGAACTCCACATGGGCCACGGTCTTGCCGGGAGCGGGGCGCAGAGTCTTTACGATTTTAAGGCTTTGCTTGTCGATCACGTGCATGACATCCTTGTTGGGACCGAAGAAGACATCGGCCCAGACGTATGGTGAATTCTCATGACTGCGCATGAAGAATCCGGGGCCTTCGGTTTTGATCCGCTTGACGGTTTCCCAGGTTTCCATATCGATTACCGATACGGTGCCATCGGTCAGGTGCGGCGTGGCCATCACTGTGGTATCGCCGTGCTGCCACGTGATGCCCGAGCCCAGATGCGGCATGCCGGGCAGGTCCAGATCGGCTACTTTCTGACCGATCACAAGATCAATCACCTGACCGCCTTTTCCGTCGCGGGACGCGCCCATAACATACTCGTAGCTCTGATCGAAAAAGAAATCGTCCAGATAGTCGGGCGTTGTGATCTTGCGCACGGGGAAAGGGTCAGGGTTCTTGAACTGGCCTTCGATGCGGAAGTCGTGACCGATGCCGAATTGAGGCGGGTTGGCGCCATAGAACACTTCCCAGATTTCGGGGACGTCTTTCAGAGCCAGAACGAAGCTTTCGCGCGGCGGGGCCTGGTAAACGGCCGAAACGCGGCTGGGGTTTCCCTTTTTGCTCTTTACCTCGATGACTTTGGCAACCGAAAGGTCCTCGGTCGACAGCAAGGTCAGACTGTTGGGTAGATAATTTGCCACAGCCACCCATTTGCCGTCCCCCGACATCGCAATGTTGCGGCTGTTCAGGCCCGCGCGCACGCGACCCACCTGTTTCAACGCCCAGATATCATACTTCTGCACCCAACCATCTCGGGACATGATGAAGACATAGCGGCCGTCGGGGCTGAACTTGGGTCCACCGTGCACGGCAAAGGGCGTCTCGAACCGATCCAGGACTTCGAACGTGTCACCGTCCAACACGCTGACATGGTGATCACCGGTCTCGACCGCCAGCGTGATGTTCATTGGGTCACTGTCCCAAACCGGCGCATCCACGGGCACGTAGTCTTCGTCCAGAGTACGGCTGGCCGTGATATCCGCTTCACCCCATTCAGGATCGGTTTCCAGCGGCGATTTCAGCCATCCTGCCAGCTCCTCGATCTGCAGGGCGTCCAACTCGTGTGAAAAGGCAGGCATCTGGGTCGCCGCGCGCCCCTCGGCGATCACGGCGGCAACGCGCGGGCCGCGCATCCGTTTCAGCGTTTCGGGGATCAGCGCCGGTCCAACTCCACCAAGACGGTTCTCACCATGGCACGAGGCACAATGCTCAGCATAATCCGACGGCGCATCCGCCCAGGCCGCTCCCACGGTCAGAAGCGAACACAGGACCCCGATCTTCATCTTTTCAAAAATACTCCCGCCGGAGGCTCCCGCATTTGCCGTTGGGACACAGGCTGATGTACTCGATAACGCGGTCTCAAAAGAACTGATGGGCCGGATCATGACGTTTCCCCCGGAACGGTGTGACCTGCAGGCGTTCGCCCGCGTCGTCCACGCCGATTTCTTCGTTTGACAGGTAACAGGCCGGGTCTTCGGCCCAGGGATCGCCCGTCAGTTGCAACGCCCGGATTCGGGTATTGCCACCGCAGACATCCTTCAATTGACAGGCGCCGCAACGCCCCTTGAGCGGGCGGGGTCGTGTTCGCAGCATGGCCAGCATCGGGTCGTCGCTGGTCCAAAGCTCTGAGAATGCTTTGGTTTTTACGTTGCCAACGGTGTAATCGGACCAATAAGTGTCAGGGTGAACCCGACCCAGATTATCGATATTCGCCACACCCAAACCGCTGGAGTTTCCGCCCCAAGCGGCCAGATGTTCCCGGACATGCGCTTCTTTTTCGGCATCGAAATGAGCACGAACCCAGTTCAGGAAATAACCCGCATCGGCATCGTTGTTGCCGGTCACGATGTCCAGTGGCCGCCCGCCCGAAGCAGCCTCCCACGCGCGTTCCAGCAGCAGGTCCAGCCCCTTGCGGGTACGCAGGTGTTCGGCATCCTCGCCACGGTTCTTGTCACCTCGACCGGCGTAAACCAGATGGGACAGGTAGAACTTGTCGACCCCCTCATCGTCACACAGTTGCAGCAGATCGGGCAGATGATGTTGCGTGCCTTCGGTCAGACAGAACCGCAAGCCAACTTTGATCCCGCGCTTTTTGCATTCGCGCACTCCGCGCAGCGCGTCGGCAAAGGCGCCTTCGACGCCCCGGAACCAGTCATTGGTTGCTCCGATCCCATCGAGCGAAATGCCGACATAGCTGAACCCGACGTCGGCAATCATATCGGCGGATTCGTCGTAAATCCGCGTGCCGTTGGTCGACAGCGCCAGCATCGGCACCAGCTCACGAGCGCGTTTGGCGATGTCGAAGAAATCGAACCGGTCCAGCGGCTCCCCACCCGAGAGGATCAGGGCCGGGACGCGAAACTGGCCCAGATCCTCAAGGGTTACCATGGCTTGCTCGTGACTGAGCTCGCCCGGGAACGCGACATCCGCCGAAACGGTGTAGCAATGGCGGCATTTCAGATTGCAGCGCCGCGTCAGGTTCCAGATCACCACAGGTTTTACTGGTCCGGGGCGGCGTTTGCGCACCGGGGTCGGATTGACCAGTTGGTGCATGTA
Source organism: Ruegeria sp. HKCCD6647-2 (assembly GCF_057221075.1). Lineage (NCBI taxonomy): Bacteria > Pseudomonadati > Pseudomonadota > Alphaproteobacteria > Rhodobacterales > Roseobacteraceae > Ruegeria > Ruegeria sp. HKCCD6647-2. Next base: position 766,182 of record NZ_JBWVBD010000001.1, read on the forward strand.
TTCGGTCAGGCGGAACATGTTCTCAGCCTTTCGCTTTCAGGCGCAGCCCTGTCTTTTTCAGGATGCGCGTGGAATAGAGGATGTCCTTTGCGCGACACGCGCTGCCCAGGATATCGGCGATTTGCGCCCGCTTTTCTTCAACCTCATCCCGGTCGGTGCCATGGACCATGGCAAACAGGTTGTAGGGCCAGTCGGGTAGGGCGCGGGGCCGTTCATAGCAATGTGTCACAAAGGGCAGGGCACCGATCTGCGCCCCCAGTTCGGTGATGCGGTCGTCATCGACATCCCAAACTGTCATCCCGTTCGACGTCATACCCAGCTTGTAATGGTTTGGCGCTGCGGCGATGCGACGGATCACTCCACGCGCCTTGAGTGCTGACAGGCGATCAAGAAGAATGTCTTCTTCCAGGCCCAGCGTTTCGGCCACCTTCGCATAGGGGGCAGGAGTCAGGGGCAGCCCGCTCTGCAGCGCCTCGATGATCTGTCTGTCTGTCGTGTCGATCATGCCGCCACCCGGAAGCCGATAAAAAACTCTTGCAGTTTGGGGAAACGAAGAACTCGAATTCCCGTCTCCTGTTCGATGGCATCGGCGGTGGCCTCGATCCCTTCGGGGGTTTCGGTGGCCAGAACGAACCACATGTTCAGCCGATGCGTGCGTTCATAATTATGTGCAACCTCGGGGTGCGCATTGACTTTGGTCAGGACGGCTTCGAATTTGTCCGCCGGAACGGCCATCGCGCACAGGCAGAACGCCCCACCCATGGCCGCGGCGTCAAAGAAGGGGCCGAAGCGGGTTATCACGCGGTCCTCTTTCATTCGTTCCAGACGCGCCAGCAGATCGCTTTCCGAAATCTTCAATTCCTGTGCCACATTGGCGTAGGGATGGGGCGTCAGAGGCAGGTCATCCTGCAATCGGTTCAGAATGGCGCGGTCGGTTGCATCCAGTGTCATGCCGCCACCTCCTTGGGTTTGATCAGCGCACCGGTTTGCTTGAAACAGCGGGTCGAGAACAACACTTTGTGTTGTGCCCCGGCCAGTTCCGGCAGGGCTATTGCGCCTGACAGGACATCGCCGGCCTCAGAGCGCGAGCGGGCATGGATCATTGAGTATAGCCGGTAGGGCCAGACGCCCTCTACTGGTCTGCGCTCATAGCACAGGGTTACGCCTGGATGCGCGGACAGGGCAGGGCCCGCCTGATCAATCTGACCCTGCGGCAAATCCCAGACAACCATTGCATTGGCCGACCAGCCCAGCGCGCGGTGGCGAACGATAACACCCAGACGAGAGATAATGCCCGCATCGTGCAGCACACGAATACGCTCCATTACGCCATTCGGATCGCGCCGCAGAGATCGGGCCAGCGCAGCATACGGATCGGCCACAAGCGGCAAACCGGAGCTCAAAGCCTGAAGCAGATCCCGATCACCGTCTTGCATGACGGAACGGTTGATCTTGCGCGCGGTTGGAACGCGGTGAGAGCCGCCGGACATGCGGAACCCCAGATCCACGTTGAACGGGCGCACCAGCCGCAGATCGAGAACGCGCAACCCGGTTCGCTCCGAAATACGGGCCAGTGTGTCGTCCACATGGGTGCGATCCGGCCCCGTCGCCACGAACCAGAGGTTCCAATCATCTTCACGCTGATAGTTGTGGTTCACCCCCGGCTCGGAGTCGATCAGGGCCGCTATCTCCTCAATGCGTTCTTCCGGCGCGGCGACAGCGGCGAGCGTGCTGGCAGAAACGGCACCAGGTGCGATTGTGGCCCCGACACGTGTAATCCGTCCCGCAGCCCGCATCCGGGCGAGCCGGTCAACCACTTCGTGTTCACTGAGGCTCAGTTTGTCGGCCAAAACCTGAAACGGGAACTCAACGATGGGAAAATCGCGTTGGAATTCGTCCAGCAAGCTACGATCGATCGGATCGGTAATGTGACACATTGTTTCAAAGCCCTGTCCTGTGCGCGCGGGCGGTGAAGAAAATGCCCGAGGGGCTGTCCGCTTCGATTTCGCGCAGCTTTTCAAATGTTTGCGTGTCGTAGACCATAACTTTGTTGGCATCGCGCACGCTCAGCCAAACCTCGTGCCCGCGTGGCGTGAATTCCATGTGCAGCACGGCTGGACCGGGTTTGAATTCGTGAATGATTTCCTTGCTGACGCTGTCGATCACTTGAATCGTGTCGTTCAGGGGGTGGGCAAAATTTACCCAAACCTGCCGCCCGTCGGGGCGCGCCATGGCAAAAACCGGCTGGCCATGGGTCTTGGTACGCCCCGTTTCGGTCAGTGTTTCGGCATCGACCCAGAGAACTTCGTGATGGCCCACCGCAGGGAGGACAAATTCCCGCCCGGTCAAAGCCCAGCCCTCCAGATGAGGCATCTTATAGACCGGCATTTCTTCCTGCCCGCGTCCATAATCCGGCAATACGCGAATGGGTTCGGGTCTATCCGACCACAGATCGAGGGCGGTCAGACCATCCTCGCCAAACAAGCCGGTGATATAGGTGCGGCCATTTGCGGTGATCAGCGCGTCATAAGGGTTTTTGCCCATGTCGGGGATCTTGGTGATTTCGGGCGCGCCATTAGAGAAATCGGCAATCCAGGTCTCGCCCGTATCCCACATGGTGAAGACGAACCGGCGTCCGGGCGCGTCGACCAGACCGATTGTTTTGCTGTCGGTGGGGATATCGGCGACCATTTCCAGCGTGTCCGCGTCGAACACGCGTACACCGCCCGGCTCATAGTTCGAAACAGCCACAAGCGTGCCGTCATCCGAGATTGCACCGCCGATGGCGTTGCCTGCCTGCACGACCCGGTTCACGATCTGCCGTGTGACGATATCCACCTTGGTCAGCCCGCCATCGCGCCCGAAGACATACGCAAAGCGTTGATCCGGAGAATAAACCAGCGAGGCGTGAGACAGATCACCCAAACCTTCGATCCGCGCCAGCGCAGCACGGTCGGATTGATCCACCAGCAGGACCGAACCCTTGGCGCGTTCGATCACCAGCCCGAGATCGCCGGTGGCCATCGGTTCGGCCTGTGCAGTTGTCATCATCAGAGTGGCCACGAGGCCAAGGACGAGATGTTTCATTGTGCCTCCGGTTCCAGAAGGTAACGGGCGATCCATTCGGCCTCTTCTTCGCTGATCAGGGGCCGCCAGGGGGGCATTGCGGTGTCAGGGATTCCGTCAAGGATGACGCCGGTCAGAACGTCAGCGTCATAGTGCTCCAGGGTTTTGGATCGCAGATCGGGGCCAAGGCCGCCTTTCAGAGAAAGCCCGTGGCACGAGCCGCAATCCTGATGAACAAGCCGTTTCAGCGCGTTGGGGTCGATGACATCCGCCGCCAGCGCCGAAGTGGCCACAAGAACGGCGGTTGTAAGAACGGCGCGCGCAGTCCAGCCCGTGTGTCCGTTTGTCATTCGAGCAACGCTAGCCATGGGCCTGCTCCAGCAAATCGGTCACCGGCCGTTCGGCGTAAAGCGATACAACTTTACCGATGATGAACAGCGTGGGGGCTTTCAGTTCGGCGTCGCGCACGTCTGTTGCCAGCTGATCCAACCGGGACACAAGACGACGTTCATCCGGTGTTGTGGCTTTCCCAACAGCCAGAACGGGGGTCGAACCGGGCAGGTTCTCGGTCATTAGTCCCATGGCGATCTGGCCGATATTGGCGACGCCCATGTAAACAACAAGTGTCGAGTCCGGATCCGCCAGCCGTTTCCAGTCTAGATCCAGAACCCTGTCCGCCTGCCGGTGGCCGGTAACATATTGAACCGAAGTCGCCAGTCCGCGATGGGTCAGGGGCACGCCGGTGGAACAGGACGCACCTTGAGCCGCGGTAATGCCGGGGGCGTATTCAACTGAAACGCCGTGGGCGGAAAGATAGGCAGCCTCTTCCGAGCCGCGGCCAAAGATCATCGGGTCTCCGCCTTTCAACCGCGCGACGGTGTGACCGTTCCTTGCCTCTTCCAGCAGGATTTCGTTGATCCGGTCCTGCGGAACGGTGTGGCACTTGGGGGCCTTTCCGACGGGGATCAATCGCGCGCCTTCGGCATGCATGGCAAGGATGTCGTCCGAGACCAGACGGTCATAGACCACCACATCAGCCTCTTGCAGCATTCGCATGGCACGAAGGGTCATCAGCTCTGGGTCACCCGGACCGGCTCCGATCAGAAAAACCTTACCGCTCATGTGCAAACTCGCTTGTTCTGAATGTCTTCGGAACCCGGGTTTCCCGCGCGAATCCACTGTGATTACGGGACGTTGCTGGGTGAGCCGGGCGTGTCATGAAGGCAGACTGACGCAATCGCAAAGAAACCTCCTTGACATAAGTTAAGGAGCGCGGGAATTGCTCCTGCGCTCCTTTCTTCTGCCTGTATGTCAGCCTCGGCTCAGGGTTCGACGGTGATCATTCCGATCATGTTCTGTGTCTCCCAGTGCGGCCCGCAGAGGTATTCCTGAGGGCCCGGAGAGAGGAAGGTGAAATCAACCGTTTCCTCGGGGAATAGCCGGTCGCTTTCGGGTTCACTGCCGTCTTTCAGCAGCACGCTGTGACTGGTGCGCTTGTCGACGTTGACCCAGCGCACTGTCGTGCCTGCCTTGACCGTCAGTTCGCGTGGGCAAAAATTGTATTTGTACATCAGCACCACTTCGGCGTCGTCAACAGCCTCGGAAGGCTGGCCGAACATCTCGACATAGCGTTCTTCGGCTTCGGCACAGAGTTCGGCGTTGTCTTCATCGGCCGCCAGCGCCGGTGACGCCAAAAGCAGAAGTGCAGGAAGAAGGCGGTGGGTCTTCATGGTCCATGTCTCCTTTCTGAAAGTGGTCAGGGGCCGGTTCACCCGGCCCCCAATCCGTTACTGTTTCACCACATTGATATTCGCGGTGTCGTCGTCCAGCGCAAGGCTGGTATTCAGCGTCACGTGGTGGAACCGCGCGGCGGAGAAGTCGTCGTGGATGGCAAAGCCGACCGTGTAGGTCTGACCGGGCTCCAGCGGGACATCCCCCGGCGCACCGGAATTCAGCGGACGGGTAAAGACCACGGTCCACATTCCACCGGACAGATCGGCCGAGGCGGCAATCTCACCATCGTTGACCACGCGTTGTTCCAGTAGATAGCCGTTGCTCGCACTGCCGTCCGCATAGACACGCATCAGGTCAAGGTAAGTGCCATCAGCCAGATATTGCTCGATCTGCTCGGCGGCCTGCAGCTTGTCCCATCCACCCATCGGCTTGCCGCGGCGACCTTTGGTGTCGATCTCGGTGCGGCTTTCACTGATGTACTTGGTCACCGTGTCCTGCGCGGTCATGCGGCCTGTGAAATCACCGTTGGCGGCAATCGCATCGGCGCCCGGATCAAATGGCATGTAGGTGTTATCCGCGTGGCACGAGGCCCAGCAGCCCACCTGATCACCCATCTCGATGCCGGTGCCCGTGATCATCATGGCGACCTTGATCTGGTTGTCGGGGTCCATTTTGCCGCCGTCGACAAACGGGGCGGGGTTGTGGCCCGCATCCGGCCATTGCAGTCGGATATACAGGTTTTCGTCGTCATGTGCCGCCTGAACCGTTGCGTCGATCACGCCGCGCTTGCCGGGGATCGGGGTCGGTTCCAGATCGCCACCTGCAACGATCTTGTTGCCGATGGTGTCCAGTTCCTTGGCGTGGCAGGTGGTGCATTGGTCACCGCCTTTGGTCAGCGGACGCGCCCCGCCGTGGAATTTGCCGTTCTGCACCCATTCAAACGAGGCCTGGCCAGGGTAGAACAGTTTCAGATCAGCGCTGGCCACTGCGTTCCAGTCGATATTGCCGCCGACATCGCCGCCTCCGCCACCAGCGGGGGCTGCGGCCTCATCACCTGCTGCGTTCGCACGCTCTTCGGCGAGGGCGGATTCAACAGCTGATGCAATTTGCGCCTGCACGGCTTCTTGCTGAGCCTTCTTGGCTGCTTTTTCAGCTTCGGCTTCGGCGGCTTCCTTGGCTTCGATCTTCTCGAGGCTGGCAAGGTATTCCGGCGGTATCTGACGGATGAAGGCCGGGTTCGGCGCCTCAAGCTCTTCCAGATATTCTTCGTCGGCCCGGTCGCGGGCATCCGAGTGCGCAATCCCTTTGTGACAGTCAATGCAGGTTTGACCAATCGTCATCGCGTTCAGGTGCTGCTGACGCGCGCGGGGTTTCTGGAACTCGGGCATCATCGACTCGAAATCGTGGCAGTTGCGGCATTCGCGCGAGTCGGTGGCCTTCATCCGCTCCCATTCATTCATCGCCAGATGCACACGCTTGGCTTCGAACTTCTCGCGGGTGTTGATGGAGCCGACCATCTTGCCATAGAGCTCTCTGGACGCCTTGATCTTGCGGATCATCTTGTGGGTCCAGTCCTTGGGCACGTGACAGTCGGAACAGACCGCGCCCACACCGGATCGGTTCACATCGTGGATCGTGCCGGTGTATTCCTCATAGACAAAATCACGCATCTCGTGGCACGAGACGCAGAATTCCTTGGTGTTGGTGGCTTCCATGGCGGTATTGAACCCGCCCCAGAAGATGATGCCGGCGGCAAATGCCACGGCGATGCCGGCCACGGGCATTCCCCACAGGAAATACCGGCGCCAGATTGGTGGTTTTTTATCCGGTTCGGAGGTCATATCCGGGCTCCGTTATGGCTGTCTTGACTGGCGCGGCGTGTCAGGCCGGCGCGTTTGGCTGAAAGGGCAAACGAGGAAAGGGCGGGCGAGGGGCCCGCCCTTTCCGGTGTTGGTTGCAAACCCGTCAGGTGACGTGGTTCGACCGGTTGTAGACGTTGAACTTGCCGGTCGGAGCAAACAGGCCCTTCACGCGGCCGATCTCTTCCAGCGTCTTGGCGTCGAAGATCACGATTTCACCGTTCGGCTCTTTCGAGGTCGAGCGGTTCCACTTGGAAACCCAAACCTCGGAACCGTCCTGGTTGAACTCGAAGTGGACGGCGACATTGCCTTCCTCTTCGGTGATCTGGATCGTTTTCACGATCTCACCGGTTGCCTTGTCGATGACCTGCACCGATTGCTGAATCTCAGGCTCAGGGTGCTTGGTCTGGTCGGCCCAGATGTAGTCGGATTCCGGGTGGGTCCGAATGAACAGGCCGGGACCATCGGTTTCGACCTCATAGCAGGTTTTCCATGCCTGATCCGGGTGACCTTCGGGGTCGTTGCCCCAGACGGTCACGGTGCCTTCACCCAGGTGGGTGGTTCCGGCAACCGGGCCGCAATTCGGGTCAACCCAGTTGGCGCCCGGGCCGGGGTGCGGCAGTGGCGCCGTGTCGATCATGGCTTCCAGCTTGTGGGTCTGGGTGTCCACGACGACCATCTTGTTCGACGCGTTTGCGGCGATCTGGAAGAAACGACCGGTTGGATCAAAGAACCCGTCATGCAGGAACTTGGCGCTGTCGATCTTGTCGATACGCAGGTTATCCAGGTCGGTATAGTCCACCTGCCAGAGTTGACCCAGTTCCTTTACAGCCACGATCCAGGTCGGTTCGTTCGGTGTGGTGTAGATGGCGGCCACGCGGGCCTCTTCCACATAGTCACCGTCCACGTTGTAGCCGCGGGTCGAGACGACCTTTTTCGGCTCCATGGTTGCGGCATCAACGATGGCGAAATGCGGCGGCCAATAGGCCCCACCGATCACATATTTACCGTCACCCGATACTGCCACGTCGCGGGCGTCGTAGCCAATGGTAACCTCGGCAACGAGCATGTTCTCAGGGTTCTGCCACAGGTCGATCTTGGTCATCTTGCCGTCGCGGCCCATGGTGTACCAGAAGCGACCCGGGTTTTCCGGCTCTTCAAGTTTATGGTGCTCGGACGCTTTCAGAACGTGCACCGCGTAACCGGTTGGAATGTGCGCCAGCACCTCTTTGGTGTCGCCGTCGATCACGGCCACCTTGCCCACGTCACGTTCGATGACCACGAAGAAGTTTTCCCAGTTTCGGCCATGCAGCGGCTCGGTCGGGTAATCTTCGGGTTCGACATAAACCTTGCGGGTCGCCATCATCTGTTCAAGCGACATCTCCGGCGGCTTGGGCGGCTCCATCTGAATATAGGTCGCCATATCGCGGATTTCTTCTTCGGACATTACGTCCGAGAAGTTGTTCATCCCGCCTTCGGTCCCCCAGGCGATGATCTTTTCAAGCCGTTCCTGACCCAATTTCAGGGTTCCGGATTCGGTCACGGTACCATCGGCGTTCTTCGTTTCGACCATCGGCTCAAGGCTTTTACCGGTGGCACCTTTGCGCAAGACGCCGTGGCAGCCAGCGCAGCGTTCAAAGTATAGTTGTTTAGAAGACTCAAAGGCTTCCTTGCTGAGGGTTGGCTCTTCGGCGAATGTTGGCGCAGCGACGCTGCCCAGCAACATCGCCAAACCGACCCCAAAGGCGCGGCCAGTTTTATTGTAGCTGATTCCAAGTGACATGATCACTCTCCATATGCGTGGTGAGGCAGGTTGGAGAGTGGGACATCACAGAGTTGTCATCCTTGACCAAAGTCAACGGGAGGGTCGCAAACCGGTCGTCAGGTCGGGATTTTCGCGAAAAAAGGACGCTCTAAAACTTGTGTTTTCAGTTCATATTTTCCGCACGGCCTTGATTTTTGTTAAGGGGTGCGACGCCTTCCCCCACTAGACCTAGGAGAAACGCATTGAGGCCAAGGAGAGCAGGCATGTCGGCAACGATCGCACGTGTAATGGGCGAGGGCTTTCGGGTGTTTTTTCTGTCGGCGGGGCTTTATGGCCTGTTCGCGGGCGGGGCTTGGGGCGTGTGGTTGGTCACCCAGGCCGGAGCGCTTCCGGTTGAGGATCCGACCTATTCCATGTCTCCCCCCATGTGGCACGCGCATGAAATGATTTTCGGGTATGCCACCGCGGCGCTGGGTGGCTTCTTCCTGACCGCTGTCCCAAATTGGACCGGAGCACCCGACGCGCGAGCACGCTTTGTTACCATAGCGGCTGGGATTTGGTTGGCCGGGCGGGTCGCCATGTGGTATTCGGGCTCTTTGTCGCCGACACTGGTTGCCGTGATCGATTTGGCGTTCGTGCCAATTCTTGCGGCGAAAATAGCGTCTCAGCTGATCCGCCGACCCAAACCGCAGAACATGATCTTTCTGCTGCTGCTTCTCTATATCTGGGTTGCGAATCTTTTAACCCACCTGGAGTGGATTGGTGCGACCGGAGATACGCTCCAGACCGGTCTTCGCGCAGGTTTGCTGACATTATGCTCGATGATTGCCATTCTTGGCGGACGGATCACTCCTGCCTTTACCCGCAACGCGATGAAACGTGCAGGAGAACCAGAAGCAACCTGGCCGGTTTCTGTCGCGGCCTTGGATAAGGCCGGAATGATCGTCGCGCTGTTGACGCCGCTCGCTGTTCTTTTGTTGGGCGTTGGCCTTGTGTCCGGTGCGCTGGCGCTGGGTCTGGGCATTCTTCAGATAGTGCGCATGACCGGCTGGCGGTCTGGCTGGGCCGTGCGCCAGCCCATCCTGATCGCGCTGCACCTTGGCCTCGGGATGCTGGCTTTGGGATTGATCCTGTGGGGGTTTGCCGTGCTGGGTTACGGAAATGAGATCGCGGCCCTTCACGTTCTGGGCATAGGATGCGTAGGGGGCATGACACTTGCGGTCATGAGCCGTGCAGCCCTGGGACACTCGGGCCGCCCGCTGGTTGCGCCGCCGATGATGGCGCTGGCTTATGGGTTGATGGCGGTGGCGGCGATCATCAGATGGCTGGGGACAGGGCTGAGCGACGGATATCTGACCGCAATGCTGGTTGCGGATGGTTCATGGGTCTGTGCCGTCGCTTTGTATCTGATCGCCATGTGGCCCGCGCTTACGGAACCACGCGTGGCGAATGCGTAGACATGTTTCCGGTCAAAGGTGTTCGATCAGGGAACGGCTGTTCTTGATATGACGGCGAACCAAGTTGCGGACCTGCCGACCCTTGGCTGGAATCGGGCGCGCCGATGCTGGTGCAAACCCCGGAGTTCCCAGAGTCGGAAACAATTCCAATATCTCAGCGCGCGCTGAGGCCTGCACTGATTTGAGAGCCTCGGTTCCGGTGTACAGGCTTTCTGACGGCGCGCCCTCAGCGAAGATGATTTCATGCTGTTCGAACAGCATATGGTAGTACTCGACCGCCTCGGAAGTGCCATCAATGGATATACCTGGAATACCGACCAAAGCATGCGCGGCTACAAGAATTTCGCTGGCGTCAAACATGCGAATGGCGATGGCCGACCGAACCAGCATCCGGTGTTGCGGTGAAACCAGCAGGTCGCGTTTGGGCAGGGCGCTGCCCAAGGCTCCTGCATTTATCCGGATCGGACGCAATTTGGGCTTCGCTGTCAACTCGTTGGCCCCCAACTGTCGGGCGCCAATCCAGCGAATGCGTTGCGGCCCGCGGTCCAGAGTCAGAACTTCGTCTCCGGCCGAAAGTGTCTCGATGGCGCGCGGGCCATTGGGTGTCTCGATCAGCGTTCCCCGCGTGAAACATGGCACCACGGTGTTAACAGGAATGTCCGGTCCATTGTCGGTCAGAGCACCAATCGTCAGCGTCGTATTGAGCGGTGGTACAGCCCCGATGAACCCAAGGAAAAAACCCTGTTCAGCGGAGGGAAAATCAAAATCACCATCGCCGTTTTGGTCCCAGTCCATCACGCCGATTTCGTAGTTGTTCACGCCATCGTTGACCTGAATGGTATAATCCCAGGCGAACGCATTCCCCAGGTAGGTCTGCGTTGGGTCATTGGGATCCTCGTTCGAGATATTGTCGCCGTCGATAATCGTTGCATCGGCACCATCCGTGATCGTGATCTGACTGTATGCCGTGATCTGGAACGTAGTGCCTGGCTGATAAAGCTGCGCCTGACTGTTTGTCATGGTTGAGTCAGAGCGGAACGCGCCGTATATCTTGATTGCCATCTTTAACCTAACTACTTGGACCGCCTGCGATTCTGCGTGTTCGCGCAACAGGCGACAGCCTAATCACTCAAATGGTTTAGTGCCGGGTGTAAAACTGGTTTTCAAGGCTTAATCTGGGCAACTTTTGGGTAATGCGATGCGGGCACACGGCGCCGGTTTCTGAACCGTTGGCCTGCATGGTGCAGCAGACCTGCAAAAATCCGTTTCTGCCAACTGCGAAGCCGATCCCCTTAAAGTATATTCACCGGCTGGTCTTGACTTTCGTTAAGGCGACACCATGCGCGGATCGCCATTGTGCTTCTACTAGCTAATCGGCGCAAAGGAGAGCGCGATGCGAGAAGTCATGACAAAGAGCATGGCTCGCAACATCTTTTATGGCGGGTCACTGTTCTTCATTCTCATCTTTTTGGCCCTATCGGCCCATTCCCACTTGTATATCGTCAATTCCGAGAATGCGGCGAAACTTGATGAAAGCGTGGTGCGGGGTAAGCACGTTTGGGAAAAACACGCCTGCATTAACTGTCACTCGATTCTGGGCGAGGGCGCCTATTTCGCCCCCGAAGTCGGCAATGTGATGACCCGCTGGGGCGTCCTTGACGATCCGGAATCAGCCTTTGAGGCCCTCAAGGGCTGGATGGAGGCGCAACCCACCGGCATTCCCGGTCGTCGGCAGATGCCCAATTTCAACCTCAGCGACGAAGAGATCCGTGATCTGGCGAACTTCCTGATCTGGACGGACAACATCGACGCTCAGGGCTGGCCGCCCAACGAGGCAGGCTGAGAAGGGGAACGGAGCAATGAAATACGAATCCCAAAAAATCGCCTACGCCTACTTTGCAGTGGCCATGGCGCTGTTTGCGATCCAGGTGATCGGCGGCCTGCTGGCCGGTCTGATCTATGTATCGCCTAACTTTCTGAGCGAGTTTCTGCCGTTTAACATCGTGCGGATGCTGCACACCAACTCACTGATCGTCTGGCTGATCCTGGGCTTCTTCGGTGCGGCCTACTTCCTGATCCCGGAAGAGACCGAACGGGAAATCCACTCGACCAAGCTGGCCTATCTGCAGCTGATCATCCTTGTGGTCGGTACCCTCGGCGTTGTTGTGACCTATGTGTTCAACCTGTTCGAAGGCAACTGGCTGCTGGGCAAAGAGGGACGCGAGTTCCTTGAGCAGCCCAAATGGGTCAAGGCAGGCATCGTGGTTGCTGCACTGATCTTCCTCTACAACATCTCGATGACGGTGCTGAAAGGCAAGAAGACCGCGATTTCAAACATTTTGCTGTTGGGCCTCTGGGGTCTGGCGCTGCTGTTCCTGTTCGCCTTCTACAACCCGGGTAACCTGAGCCTCGACAAGCAATACTGGTGGTATGTTGTCCACCTGTGGGTCGAAGGCGTATGGGAACTGATCATGGCCTCGATCCTGGCCTACCTGATGCTGAAGCTGACCGGTGTTGACCGCGAGATCGTTGAGAAATGGCTCTATGTCATCGTCGCTGCCGCTCTGTTCTCGGGCATTCTGGGCACCGGTCACCACTACTACTGGATCGGTACGCCCGCGTATTGGCAGTGGATTGGTTCGATCTTCTCGAGCCTCGAGGTTATCCCGTTCTTCGCGATGATGGCCTTTGCCTTTGTCATGGTCTGGAAAGGCCGTCGTGATCACCCGAACAAGGCCGCTCTGCTGTGGTCTCTGGGCTGTGCGACACTTGCCTTCTTCGGTGCCGGTGTCTGGGGCTTCCTGCATACGCTGCACGGAGTGAACTACTATACGCACGGTACGCAGATTACGGCTGCCCACGGTCACTTGGCCTTCTACGGCGCCTATGTCTGCCTCAACCTGGCGATCTTCACCTACGCAATGCCTATCCTGAAGAACCGCGACCCCTATAATCAGGTTCTGAACATGGGTAGCTTCTGGCTGATGACCAGCGGCATGGTCTTCATGACCTTCGTGCTGACTTTCGCCGGAACCGTTCAAACGCACATGCAACGCGTTGTGGGCGACTACTTCATGGACGTGCAGGATCAGATTGCCATCTTCTACTGGATGCGCCTTGGTGCGGGTCTCGTAGTAGTCCTTGGTGCGCTGTTGTTCATTTACTCGATCTGGGTGCCCCGGAAAGAGATCATTGAACCCGGCGCGGCCGACACCCCTGCGGAGTGATGAAAATGGACGGCTCCATGGAACTGAAGACGGGGGCGGCTGACGCCCCCTTCTACCTGGCGCAAAGTGATGAATGCGATGTATTCACCGCCGCCTACAACAATAGCTTGCCGGTCCTGCTGAAAGGCCCGACAGGTTGTGGCAAAACCCGCTTTGTGGCGCATATGGCTGCGAAGCTGGGGCGCCCGCTATACACCGTGGCTTGCCACGATGACCTCGCCGCTGCCGACCTGATCGGGCGATATCTGCTGAAGGGTGGCGAAACCGTCTGGGTCGATGGCCCGCTGACCCGTGCGGTGCGCGAAGGTGCAATCTGTTATCTCGACGAGGTCGTCGAAGCCCGTAAGGACGTGACCGTCGTGCTGCACCCGCTAACTGACGACCGGCGCATCCTGCCGATCGATCGGACGGGAGAAGAGCTTGAGGCCGCGCCGGGCTTTATGCTGGTGGCGTCCTACAACCCCGGCTACCAGAATATTCTGAAAACCCTGAAACCCTCGACGCGGCAACGCTTTATCTCGCTGGAATTCGATTTCCCGTCGCCCGAGATGGAGGCAGAAGTCGTCGCACAGGAAAGCGGTCTGGCGCTGGAGCGCTGCAAGCCGCTGGTGCGCCTGGCAGGCAAGCTGCGTGGTCTTAAGGGTCAGGATCTAGAAGAAGGCGTTTCCACCCGTCTGGTCGTCTATGCCGCCACGCTGATCGCGCAGGGCATGTCCACCGACCGCGCCATTCTTGCCGCAATGATCGAACCTCTGACCGATGACGAGGACATCAAACGCGGGCTCCTCGATCTTGTCACGGCTGTCTTTGGGTGAGGCCGGCCGATGGTCAAGATCGACTTTGAGCCATGGGAACCCGAAGAAACGATCGGGAAACTGTGGCACACCCTTGCCAGCCGCCTCGATGCACCTGAGGTGCATGTTGGAGCCGCGGTCGACCTCTCTGAGGTCGCGGGGCGGCTGGCAGTCCTCTTCCGGGGACTTGGGGGTAGCCCGGGCGTCGAGTTGCGCCCGGTCTCGCCCGAACTATCCCACCACCGTCTGAGCTGGCGCCGCCGCCTGGCAACCGAGGCCGAACTGATGCCGCGTGCCTCGTTCGACGGAGAGGTTCTGCGCCTGCCGGATCGGTTGGCTGTTTTCCCAGCGCGCGAAGCAAACGGTGCGCTTTATGTCTGGCTGGCCGCTGCTGCTGCCCACGCCGGAACCCGAATTGACGAAGGTGATCCGCTGCGTGCCGACCTGCGCGCTCTGATCGCCGCGCAGAACATGGTCGAGGCGACGTTGGACAGCGCTCCTGGACTGCGCCCGCTTTATACCGAGCTCTGTAAGGGAATTCTGCATCACCGCGACATCCCCGACCTGCCACCCGTTGAGGCAGCGGTCGAAGAGCTCGTCCGCCACATGCTGGGCGACACGGCCCCCTTGTCACCGAAAGCCGAGCGTTTCCTGGCGCTTGACGACGACCTCACAGCCCCGCGTGGCTATCAGCATTTCCGTCCCGTTCCACTGTGGCCGGAATTGCGCGCCATTGGGTTCTCCGAACATAACGAGGTCGAGAACCCAGATACCGAAGGCCCACCCGAAGAGTCCGGGGAGAAGACTCACCGCGCGCGCCGCCGCAAATCGGATCAGGCGTCCCGCAGCGACAGCTTCATCCTGCATAAGTTCGAAGCGATCCTCAGCTGGGCCGAGTTTCTAAACATCAACCGGCGCATTGACGATGATGATCCCGACAATGCAAAGAAAGCAGCCGACGATCAGGAAGAGATCGGACTTGGCCAGATCTCCAAGGCGCCACCAACCAAGCTGAAGCTGCATCTGGATCTTGCGCCCGAGGACGTGAATCGCGAGCGTCTGTCGGGCCGAATCCTCTATCCCGAATGGGACGTACGCACGGGGCGGTACTTGCCCGACCACGTCAATGTCCTGCTGTCGGATGCCGATATTCGCGAAGATGCCGCCGAGTTCGGCAAGGATCCTGCCACCGCCCGCCGCATCCGCGCCGTCAAACGCCAGTTCGAAGCGCTGCGCCCAGGCCGCGTCATGACCCGTGGCCATCTGGACGGCGACCAGCTGGATATCGAGGCAGCTGTCCGGTCCCAAGTCGATCGCTGCGCCAATGGCGAAGGCACCGAGCGCATCTGGATGCAATCCAGACCCGAAGCCCGAGATCTGGCGGTTTCGATTCTGTTGGACGTCAGTCGCTCAACTGAGAGCGCCGTCACGGGCCGCGCCGTCATCGACATAGAACGCGAAGCACTGGCTGCGCTCGCTTGGGGCCTGAACGCCTGTGGCGACGATTTTGCAATTCACGCTTTCAGTTCGCTGAAGCGTCAGCGTGTCTATGTTCAGCGTTGCAAACGCTTTGACGAGCCGATGGGTACCATCGTCGAACAACGCATCGCTTCACTGCGTCCCGGGCATTACACCCGCCTCGGCGCCGCAATCCGCCATTGCTCAGCCGATCTGGCCGCGCAGTCGCGCAAACGCCGCCTGCTGCTGGTGATCACCGACGGCAAGCCCAACGATCTTGACCATTATGAAGGTCGCCACGGGATCGAGGACACCTGCACGTCCGTGCGCGAAGCCCGCCGCGCCGGGCAATCGGTCTTTGGCGTCACGATCGACAAAACCGGCAAAAGCTGGTTCCCACGCATGTTCGGGCAGGGCGGATTTGCCGTCATCCCCGACCCGCACCGCCTGACCATGGCGCTGCCTCAGATTTACCGGCAACTGGTCGGGGCATGAGTGACACCACACTGATCGACGAATTGCCCGGCGAGTTGCTGATGTGGGTTCTGATCGTCAGCGAACTGCTGGTCTTCGGCGCGGGCCTGATTGCCTTCATGGGCGTGCGGCTGACCGACCCGGCAGGATTCGCAGAAGCGCAATCTCACTTGTATCGCACCGGTGCGGCGCTCAACACTGCTGTGCTGGTGACTTCCGGTTTTCTGGCCGCCAAGGCGCTAGCCTGGCGGCGTGCAGCGCACCGCCGCATTGCCCGTTCTGCTCTTATTGGCGCTGCACTATTGGGTGTGGTCTTTCTGGTCGTCAAAGGTGTGGAATACGCGGGCAAGGCGGGGCAGGGCATTACTTACGAAACTCACCCGTTCTTTCTGTTCTATTATTTGCTCACGGGATTTCATGCGGCCCACGTTCTGGCAGGTGTCTTTATTCTGCTGTTGGTCGCCTGGCGCGACGATCCCCGCAATATCGAGGCTGGAGCTCAGTTCTGGCATATGGTGGACCTGGTCTGGATCATGCTGTTTCCCGTGATCTACCTGTTGGGGTGAGAAAGATGCAGACAGCTTCATCTTTTCCCAAATACTCCCGCCGGAGGCGTCCGGACTCTCTTACACTCGCCTGGCTTGGGTTGCTCGCACTCAGCGTGGCGTCCGCCTTGCTGACGTTGCTGCCGGTGCCGGACGCAATCGTCGGAGGCGGTATCCTGCTACTTGCGACGATCAAGTCGCGCATGATCCTTGCACGCTATCTGGACCTTGCCCACAGCCCGGCATGGCTTCGAGGCTTTACTATGGTGCTAACCGGTTTCTCACTACTGATCTTTGGCCTTTACCTGATTTGAAAAGGAAAAAAGCCGCTCGGGTGAGCGGCAGTTTTCCAAGCGAAGGGACGCTTTGGTTATTGGGCGGCCATCGGCATCCGTGCGATCTGACACCTTTGCCACAAGGCCGACAGAGCGCCGACAAGATGGTCGATATCCTCATCCGTATGCACGGGCGACGGCGTGATCCGCAGACGCTCGGTGCCTTTGGGAACTGTGGGATAGTTGATCGGCTGGATGTAGATGCCAAACTCTTCCAGCAGCGTGTCCGAGATGAATTTGCATTTCACCGGATCGCCCACCATCACCGGGATGATATGGCTGGGGTTCGGCAAGTGCGGAATGCCTTCGGCATCCAACCGGGCACGGACCTGAGCGACGCGGGCTTTTTGCAGATCGCGTTCTTCGGCCGACTGTTTCAAATGCCGGATGGATGCTGCCGCACCAGCGGCAATCGCCGGGGGCAGGGCAGTGGTAAAGATGAACCCACTGGCAAAGCTTCGCACAAAATCGCAAAGCGCGGCCGAGGCGGCAATATAGCCACCGACCACGCCAAACGCTTTGCCCAAGGTGCCTTCGATGACTGTCAGACGATCCATCAGGCCTTCGCGTTCGGCGATGCCGCCTCCGCGGGGACCATAGAGGCCAACAGCGTGGACCTCATCCAGATAGGTCATTGCGCCGTATTTGTCGGCCAGATCGCAGATCTCCTTGATCGGGGCGATGTCCCCATCCATCGAGTAGACCGATTCAAATGCAATCATCTTGGGCGCGTCGGGGTCCGCTGCGGCCAGCTTCGCCTCAAGGTCTTCCAGATCGTTGTGCTTCCAAATCACCTTATGCGCCCGTGAGTGGCGGATGCCTTCGATCATCGAGGCATGGTTCAGCGCATCAGAGAAGACGATCAGACCGGGAATTTTCGATGCCAGCGTCCCCAACGCGGCCCAGTTCGATACATATCCCGAGGTGAAAAGAAGCGCAGCCTCTTTTCCATGCAGATCGGCCAGTTCCGCTTCCAGCAACACATGGTCATGAGTCGTCCCCGAGATATTGCGCGTGCCGCCAGCGCCCGCACCGCAGCGATCCAGTGCGTCATGCATGGCATTGATCACCGATGGGTGCTGGCCCATGCCCAGATAGTCATTGGAACACCATATCCGCACGTCGCGCTGTATTTCCCCATCGGTCTGGCGCGCATTCGGGAACGCACCGCAACGGCGTTGCAGGTCGATGAAAACGCGGTAATTTCCCTCGTCGCGCAGGTCATTCAGGCTCTGGGTGAAATAACGCTCGTAGTCCATCTTGCTTGCTCCCCGGAATACTGGCTTTGAAGGGGAGGTTAGGCCCGTGGCGACGCAAGCGACATGACAATTGTCAAGTTTGACGCAGGAAAAGACTGGTGCAGCGGTTTCGGGTTTGGCATAGCCAGACTACAATGATGTACCGTCCAGACTATCGGACAGGGAAAAAAGGGGATGCTTCGTGGCGCACGAAGTTCAAAAAGCGATTGCGCGGCAGTCACTACTTCTAAAGAGTTTACCTGAGCAACATGTCGATACGCTGCTCAGCCACGCGATCTGGCGGCAATACGATCGGGGCGAGACGATCTTTTTGCAGGAAGAAGAGGCCAAAGCTGTTCACGTGGTGTTGGCCGGTTGGGTCAAGCTGTTTCGCATGTCGCCGACAGGGGCCGAAGCTGTCGTCAGTGTATTCACCAAGGGAGAAAGTTTTGGTGAGGCCGTAGCGTTGCGAAACGTGCCTTACCCGGTGTCCGCCGAGGCGGTCTCGCCCTGCGAAGTGATGCACATACCCAGCCCGGTTCTGCTGTCTCTAATGCGGGAGGATCCGGAAATCGGAGTATCGATTCTGGCCTCGACCTTTACGCATCTGCATTCACTTGTCGCGCAGTTGGAACAACTCAAGGCGCAGACCGGTGCGCAACGGGTGGCTGAGTTTCTGCTTAGTCTTTGCGAGATCGACGCCGGCGGTTGTGACGTGGAATTGCCCTACGACAAGATGCTGATCGCAGGGCGACTGGGCATGAAGCCGGAAAGCCTGAGCCGTGCATTCTCTCGTCTGAAATCCGTGGGGGTAAGAATCAACCGAAACCACGCGGTCATCTCGGACGTTGAGGACTTGCGGGACTATGCTGAGAGTGACCCGTCAGAGAAGTAACTGCTGGCGCAGAGTAGTTTTGAGATCGCTTCGAAATCCTTAAATCAGTTCAATTGATGTCTGGTTCGAATCCAGTGCTGGAACATCTGGAATACTGCCGCGTCACGACTCCCGGACCGGGCGGCGTGCCAGTTTGCGGACATAACTGCGCATAAAAGTTAACAAAGCTTTCATTTTGATATATTGTTGCAGTGTTAACGCCAACTATCCTGGTTTTTTTGTTGTGAGTCAGACTATTTACGATAAATACGGCGGGTTCAAAACCATCAGCCGCATCGTGATGTCATTCTATGATTTGGCATTGGATTCCGAACAGATTGGCGACCATTTCGATGATATCGACATGCCGCGTCTGATCGATCACCAGACAAAATTCGTGTCTTCGCTTGTCGGTGGCCCGGCTTCGTTCAGCGATGACCGGATCGAGGCTGTTCATCGTCACCTGAACATCACGCATGAAGATTTCGACGAAATGGGCGCTTTGCTTACCGAGGCCCTGTCCCAGCATGGTATGGCAGACGCAGACATCGAAATCGTGATGGAGGCGATTGAATCGAAGCGCTCCATTATCGTTGCCCGGACCGCCGCATGAACATTCATGCCATCAACGAGCACCTGCTTCGTGCAATCGGTGTTGGCGTTGCTGTCCTGCGGGCATCGGACATGAGCTTTATTTTTCATAACGGTCCTTTTGCCGAATGGTTCGGGACACCGGAACCCGGCCAGACTTTGTTGGATATTCTTCCCGGGCTTGACCTCAAAGAGTTGGAGGATGTCAAGCAGTCCGGTCTTCGGTATTCGGCGGAATTGCAGATCAAGCCGAAACGCCGCACATTGATTTTTGCAACCACAGTGTCTCTGGCGAACGGGGTCGAAGAACAGCTTTTGGTCGTCGAATGCCAGAATATTACACGCATTCGCGAACTGGAGAGCATGATCGACAGCTATTCGACCATGGTGGAGCGAAACACGCGCGAGCTGGAACGCGAAAAGGAAAGGGTCGAGCGCCTGCTGCTGAACCTGATGCCGCGCGCCGTATATGAAGAATTCAAAACATTCGGAGTGGTTACACCCCAGCTTTATGAAAATGTATCGGTGGTCATGCTGGATTTTGTCGGCTTCACTGATTTTACGGCCAAGACTGACCCAACCGTAACTCTGAGCGAGCTGAACGACATCTTCACCGCTTTTGATCGCATCGTGGAGCAATTCGGCTGCGAGCGGATCAAAACCATCGGGGATGCTTATCTGGCCGTTTCTGGCATGCCGGATGAAACGCCAGACCACGCCACGGCGGTAGCCCATTGCGCCGTACGATTCCTGCGGTATCTGGAGCGGCGCAACGAAAGCCACCCGCACAAGTGGCAGGCCCGGATCGGGCTTGGAACGGGCGCAGCAGTCGGCTCGGTCGTCGGGATCCAGAAATATGTTTATGACGTGTTTGGCCCGGCAGTGAACATCGCATCGCGCCTTCAGGTTTTCGCCAATCCGATGCACATTGTAGCGCCGGAAGAGATGAAATACGCCCTGATTGACGAATTCCAGATTACCGATCTGGGTCCGGTCGACATCAAGGGCATGGGGCAGATGGACTTGATCAATGTTACGTCCCGGCTGAGCACGCCGCAGAAAACCCGGATGTTCTAAATCCCTTTAGTCATCTTGGGGCAGCAGACCTAACCCTCTGAGGTATATTCCGATTCCGGATTCCAGCAGTTCCTCGGGCGGAAAGGGGGACGAAGCGCCTGTGTTGCGGGCAAATAGTTCGACAACACCGTGGCTCATGGCCCAGATATGCGCGCTGAACATCGAGGCCGGCGGGCGTTTCTCCGGAGGAATGTGCTGCGACAGGTCCGCGGCAGCTTTCTCCAGAACGCTTTTGGCGCGGTTCGCGGCGATGG
Organism: Ruegeria sp. HKCCD6647-2; assembly: GCF_057221075.1. Classification (NCBI taxonomy): domain Bacteria; kingdom Pseudomonadati; phylum Pseudomonadota; class Alphaproteobacteria; order Rhodobacterales; family Roseobacteraceae; genus Ruegeria; species Ruegeria sp. HKCCD6647-2. The sequence goes on from NZ_JBWVBD010000001.1 coordinate 786,930, forward strand.
CCAGTTCCGGTGTCCGATTGATCGAAATGCCGCTTTCGAACATTGCTATGTAGTGGCCGGGATGCTTGCGGGCAAAGGCCAGGTAGGCGCGCCCTGTGGCCTCGAAAGCGGCAAGTGCCGACGGCTGACCCTTGTCATAGGCAAACTGCATCAGGTCCGCGAACATTTCGAACCCTTGGCGGGCGGCCTCGGCAATCAGATCCTCGCGACCTTCAAAGTGGCGATAAACGGCAGCGGGTGTGACGCCTGCAGTCTTGGCGGCCTCGGAAAGGGTAAAGCCAGTCGGACCCTTCGCTTCGATAAGCGACAGGGCGGCCTCGATCAAGGCTTGTCTAAGGTTTCCATGGTGATACCCGCGTTTCGTCATCCGAGGTTTTGGCGCCTTTGCAGTGGAGAACATCGAAACAGTAGAGATAGAGTATCATGGTAAGTTCGTCCAACGATTGTGTGATTGGACGCAGGTATTGAAGAACAATATCCCTTTCTGTCCAATGCAGTGATTTCACCCGGCTTCAGTGGTTTCCGCCTGCGGTTCTTCAATTCCGGAGGACGGTTCATCTGGCGAGCTGACGAACGCGCTAATCCGATCTTTCTTGAACAAGGCGTATGCGTTCTTGAAGGGGCGGAGGTACAGCGCAACAGGGTCGTTCCACGTTCCGTCTTCTCCATTTCCAAGTCCGTATTCGACGTTCTCATTGGACTTCGGCGAGTAGAGAGTACCAGCACTCCAATCCCAGAAAGCGAAGATGAAACCCATGTTCTTGTCCCAATGCCTTCGGGCCTTGGAATGGTGAATCTGATGTTGTGCAGGGCTGACCAAAATGTGTTGCAACCAATTGGGATACTGCAGCCAGACGTGACTGTGGCGCAAGTTAAATGCGGCCAGGAAGAATACGAAAAGGAAAATATTTAGATCAAAGATCTGGACAAATCGCGCTCCGGTACCGAAAAACTGATCCAAAAGAGCAATCGTTACGCCGACTCCAAAAGCGCCGATCATGGATCCAATTGCTTCTTCAAATGGGTGCATTCGCGCTGCTGTCAACGGGGTCATGACCTCGGCGGAATGATGGACCTTGTGAAACTCCCAAAGGAATGGAACCCTGTGGAATAGGTAGTGCGCAACCCACAAAGCACCATCAAAGGCCAGAACCATACTAACTGTGTAAACAGCCGTGACACCCCACGATGTCTCGTCAGGGCCTGCAGGTGCAGGGCCAATGATGCCGTCGACTGTGTGGTACCAGAAGGGTGCCTGAATCAGGATTGATGCGTAAATGGCTGCGATTAAAGATTTATTGACGAAAAACATGACATAGTCCGCCTTGGCGGATTTATGCGTTAATACATCCCAGGGCAGTAACCAGTCGAGCAGTCCTTTGATGCCCTTTTTGCGGGTGTGTTCCCGGCTGCGAAAAAACACGAAAACTGCTGCAATCAATGCAGTGCCCATATAGAAAACTGACAAGCGCTGATTGGGGTCAAAGAAGATCTCTATTGGGTGCCGGAGCACCGCCAAAACGTCCTCAGTCATTTAAAACCTGCTTCCGCTCTCTAGTATTTTTGCTGAAATTATCAGACGAGCTAGGCAGCAAAAGGGCGACAATATGGCAACGTCTCACGGCTAACTCGCTTCCAGGGCGTGAACTGTAAGTTCTTTCAAGTCTCCCAGATGTCTGGCCCGCCACAAATATTCGGGTCGGGTGCTCCTACGACCTCGGCGTCTTTTGCGTCGTAGTCCAGGGCGCTGAGAACCGTTCGTATTGCTGCCAATCGTGCCCGTTTCTTGTCGTCCGAGCGGACAATGGTCCACGGGCAACGCTCGGAATGCGATCGTGTCAGGGTTTCGGCAATCGATTGAGTGTACTCGTCCCACTTGTCCAGACCGGCCACGTCAATGGGGCTGAGTTTCCATTGTTTCAACGGGTCGGTTTCGCGCGCCAGAAAGCGGTTCAGTTGTTCCGCGCGCCCGACATTCAGCCAGAATTTGAAGAGATGGATGCCGTCATTGACGAAGCCGGTTTCAAGCGGCAGGACCTGGCGAAAGAATCGCTCGCGCTCGTCAGGCTCACAGAAGCCAAAGACATTCTCGACCACGCCACGATTGTACCAGCTACGGTCAAAGAAGACGATTTCCCCGGCCGACGGGAAGTGCGAGATATAGCGCTGGAAGTACCACTGGCTGCGTTCCGCGTCCGAGGGTTTGCTGAGTGCAACGTTGCGGGCGCCGCGCGGGTTCAGGTTTTCGCGGAAACGTTTGATTGTCCCGCCCTTGCCGGCCGCGTCGCGACCTTCAAAGACGATGGCGACACGCTGGTCGGTCGCCTTGATCCAGGATTGCATCTTGACCAGCTCGACCTGAAGTGCCTCCATCTGGTTGCCGTAGTCTTTGCCCTTCATCCTTTCAGAGTAAGGGTAGGTCGGGTTCAGTATGTCGTCTTTTTTCGCGTCCTCAATGGCCTTGCGAATGTCATCCGGGGCACCTTTGCGAAAGTATTTTTCGATAGAGCCTTTTTCTGATCGGGTCATGAACGCCTCGCCACAAAATCCATAACTTAATATGGATTACGGATGGGGTTAACGCAAACCCGCGCGCTTTGCGGCGCGATCTATTGCGGCGGCGACTTCGGGGGCGGCAACGACCTGCGGCATATGACCGATACCGACCAGTTCAATCAGTTCGGCGCCCGGAATCTGTTCGATCAGACGTTCGGAATGCCAGTCGAGCCCCACCGTCGTGTCTGCGGTTCCGTGAACGATTTCTGTTGGAACAGAAATCTCTCCGTATCGTGGCTGCAGTTCGGTGATTTCGTTCAGCAGATTGGCGCGCTGTTTCGCATTGGCATGCATGGATGCCCGGCGCATGGTCAGGCCGGGGCCAAAGTGCTCGGCGTAACCTTCGGGTGCTGTTTGCGGAGCAAAAACATCATCCAAAGCCTGCGTCACGAACCAGTCTGGAACGAAGGCCGCGACCAAGGGCAGGGCCAGCGCATTCCCTACCGAGGTCGCTCCAATTGTGTTGAATGCGTCCAGCGGGGTTTCCCAAGGGATAGCGGCAGGGGCGATTAGAACAAGCGCAGAGATGTTTTCGGGCCGTGTCACTGCCCACGCGAGCGAGACCGAGCCACCATAGCTCTGCCCGGAAACGATGGGTTTTTCCGCGCCCAGTTTCGCGGCTGCCTTCTGCAAGATTTCCGCTTGTTCAATAATGGTTTCGCCGTCAGGGTTAAAGCTATCAGTGTAACCGAGGCCGGGTCGGTCGAACGCGATCACCCGATAGTTATTGGCCAGAATAGGCGCCAGCGCAAATGTCATGTCGCGTGTGTTTCCGCTTGACCCGTGGATCAGAACCACATCCGGGCCTTCGCCCATCACCACGGCATGAACAGCAATCCCGCCTATGTCGACAAACTGACCTTCCGGAGGAAAAAACTGCTCGGCCACGGCTTCCCTCTGATTGACGCGCCAAGCCGTGGCTGCAGCCAGCGCCAATAGAATAAGGCAGAGGGATATCAGGATCTTAGCGGCCAATCTTGCTCATTTCAAATGGGGTTGTCTGGTAGATCTCATTGATCCAGTTGCCATAAAGCAGGTGGGCATGGCTGCGCCATCTGTTCTGCGGCGTCTGGCTTGGGTCGTCGTCCGGATAGTAGTTCAGCGGCACGTTTATGGGCGTCCCATTGGTCACGTCGCGATCGTATTCCTGTTTCAGAGTGTCGCTGTCATATTCGAAATGGTTGAAAATATAGAGCGCCCGATGGCCTGGATCTTCAACCAGACACGGCCCGACCTCATCGCTGCCCAGCAAGGTTTTCAGGCCTGGTGCCGCGTTGATTTCATCTTGTTTCATCTCGGTCCAACGGCTGACGGGAATGACGCAATCGTCTGAGAACCCGCGCAGAAACGGGGAGGCCTGATCGAGGTTTTTGTGACGGAAACAGCCGAAAGCCTTTGCATCCAGCATGTGTTTTCGGACGCCATGAAAATGGTTGATCATCGCCATGCCGCCCCAGCACACGCCAAAGGTGGAATGCACGTTGGTCTGTGTCCACTCGAACACTTCGGTGATTTCGTCCCAATACGTGACATCGGGAAATTCCAGATGCTCGATGGGCGCGCCGGTTATGATCAGACCGTCGAATTTCTGGTCCTTTACGTCCTGAAAAGGATGATAGAACTCGGCCATATGCTCGGCGGCAGTATTCTTGGTCTGATGTTCTGTCATGCGGATCAGTGACAATTCGATCTGCAGCGGCGTTGCGCCAATCAGACGCGCAAACTGATTTTCTGTCTGAATCTTCTTGGGCATCAGATTCAACAGTCCGATCCGAAGGGGGCGAATATCCTGACGCGCGGCCTGATCTTCGGCCATGACCATAACGCCCTCTTGGGTCAGGACGTCAAAGGCAGGCAGGTCGGATGGGATCTTGATCGGCATGGTGTCACGCTGTTGAAGCTGCGAATGAATTCTGGAACTTAGGTCGGGTTGGCTTGCGCCTCAAGGGCGCCTTCGATCAACTCATCGAAATCAGCGGCGTCGCGGACTTTGCCGATGTCGTCGGCGGTTACCGTGATGCCCCAGTTCGTTGCCATGGCCTCGTAGCGGGGCTGTCGATGCGCCAGAGCGCGCGAATAAGTCCAGCGGATGAAGGCATCGGGGTCGACCTTGTCAGCCGCGCAATCGTTGAGCGACAGGTATTCGTCCCAGACCTGTGTCAGGAATTCTGGCTGATAAGACATTGGTTTGGGGGCTTTGTCGAACCGGCGGATCAGTTCGGCAGTATGCGCATCGTCCCCCTTGATCCAGACCATCAGGGTATGCCGCGACAATTCCGAAAGAACCTGATCCTTTGGGTCGTTTGGGTCCACCCACTCGCAAATCGATCCACCGGTGTCGCAAATGAAATTGGGATACTGGTACAGTTTCCGCGCGCGATCGATGAAATACTTGGTATCCAGTAATGCATGGATTTCGGCCAACCGAAACTGTTCCTGGCGCCGCCGATACTCGGAAATCTCCAACCCACCCAATTCCGGATTGCCGGGCTTACCCAGATAGGCAGCAACGGGTGTCAGGTTCTCAAATGAGATATTCGAGCCGATATATATTGAATCCGACAACAGCAGATCGCGCAGAAAGGGGACTTTCATCGCTTCGGCTTTGGCGTTGTCGGTGATGTACTCGCCCATGTACCGGGTGCCGATCCGGTAATCGATCGAGTAATGGAACCACCCGCCCGCGTCTCGTAGCTGGTTCGAGACATAGGATTTGCCTAACCCGGACATGCCGAAGAACAGCACTTTTTTGCGTGCAGCATTGCGCCAATCCTGAGCTGAGGCGTAGATCATGTTCCGCTGTCCCTTGTTTTGCCCTAGCTAAAACGGGCGGTCGGCGGCGTCAATCTCGTCTGCCGGATCGGCTGAGGATTATTAGCCCGCTGGCCAGGACCGCGAAGCCCAAATAGGCGTTCGGCGGCAGGGCTTCGTCTCGCACGAACGCCCCCAACAGGATGGCGACTGGCGGTATGATCAGGGTAACAAGCATCAGGTTGCCGCTGCCGGCTTGCGCCAGAACCCTGTAGTACAGCAGATACGCGCCGGCCGTGGCGATGATGGCGTAATACCCGATTGCTCCCCAAGTTTGCCACGGCAGGGACAGGCTTGGAATGCCGTCCAGGGCCAGTGTTATTGGTAACATCAACAGGGTCGATGCAGTCAGCATTCCCGCAGCAGCAATCTGTGGTGGCAGATGGCTCAGGTTGAAGCGGGCCCAGACAGCGGCCATCGCGTAGGACAGCGTACCGCCCAGGATAGCCAGTTGGGCAAGGCTGCCGGGGCTGAACTGGGTGAAGTTAGTCAGGCCAATCGCGATTGATACGCCCAGAAAGCCAAGGATGACGCCGATAAACCGCATACCACTGAGCCGTTCATCGCGAAAGAAAACGGAAGCCAGCAGCACACCGAATATCGCTGTCGCCGCATTGAGGATCGAGGTCAGGCCGACCTCGACATAAAGCTGGCCCCAGGCCATCAGCGAAAATGGAATGACATTGTTCAGCAACCCCATGACCAGAAATGCACCCCAGACTCGCGGCTCACGGGGAATGGATTGTCTCTGCCAAGCAATGACAAACCAAAGCACGAGACTGGCCCAAAACACGCGATGCAGGACAGATGTCATGACCGGAATGGTGTCCAGCGCGATGCGAATGGAAAGAAATGAGGCGCCCCAGATCACTCCGAGCAATACAAGCTCGGACCAGGCGCGGAGTGTGAGTGACTTCTGTGGTTCCATCCCTTGGTTTTTCATCCCCGTCCAGCAATAGCGACCCGTATCTTGGGAAAAAAAAAGCCCCGCCGCAGAGGCGAGGCTTTGTCATGATGATTTCGCTTGGATCAGCCCAGATCGTAGGTGATCTGGAACCCGACGCTCCACGCGCTGTTGCCGGTGAAGGTTGCTCGGGCGTTGGGGCCAGCGCCATTGGCTGTTGCGTCTCCGATGTCGGTATAGCGGATGCCACCCGAAATCTTAGCGTTTTCAAGCGAGTAAGTTCCACCGACACCGATGCTCCAGAACCCGTCTGTCGGGCCCAGGTTGGACACCGGATTACCTTCGGACGATTCATAGCCCAATGTGACTGCGCCCGAAAACTCCTCTGAGAAGCTGTAGCCCAAACCCAGCGAATAGGTGAAGGTCGCATCCTGGTAGTCTACGAGGTTCGAAGTCGGCGGATAGTTCGGCGGGTTGTATACAAGTTGCGGCCAGTCGACCCAGCGAACCGAACCAAACAAAAGGGTCCTGGGCGCAACACCGGTTTGAAAGTCCAGGTTGATGGACTGCGGTGTTTCAATTTCGCTTGTTGTGTTGAACGTCGCGACCGTCCCCGGTGGAATTGGCGGAACAGGTGGCGGGTTCAGTGACTCGGTCTGTGACAGGTCATGAGTGATTTTCGAATTGTACGTCAAGGCCACTCGCGCAGCGATCTCGGGCTTTTCCCATGCAATACCGACAACATATCCGAAATCAATTTCGGCGTCCGTATCGACTTCGTAACCGGCGGCAATCGGTACGGCCACATTGGCCTTCACCCGCTGTGCGCGTACCCCGCCAATGGCGCTGAATCCGCCGTCAAACTTGTAACGCAGCAATGCGGTGATTGCGTCCGTGTCGGCCTTTGCACGCAGCACATCCGAACGACCGCCCGGAATCGGGTTGATCGACAGCGGATAGTTGGCCGCATAGTCGATGTCGGCGCCAAACGGTTGATCGTAGATCAATGCGAAATCCAGCGTTTCGTTCAGCGCTCTTTTATAAGCCAGATGTGGCGTGAAAAAGTCGTTGGTGACGTTGCCGGATGAGACCGGCTGTCCGAAACTTGGGCCCGGTGTCAAATTCGGCATCGTGCCGCTGACGCTGGGATTGGTATAGCCAAGTCGAAACTGTACTACCGACCCTTCTTCGAACAGGATGTTTACACCCTGACCGCTTCGATCGAGACCGCCTGCCTGTACTGCTGTCGCCCCTACGCAAATTGCGCACGCTTGAAAAAGCGTTCTTTTCATTAGGTCCTCCCTACACTGTCCGTTCATTTGCCTATGCGCAAAGTTTCAGCGCACATCCCCGGCTCATGAGATTGGCTGATACAACATTAGACATAAAGAAATCGTCAACTGGTAACCGAACGTTACTCTGGGACGGAGGGACGAGAGGGTGTTGCGGAATTGTTACGGTTCTCGGACCAGACATTCAGGAATATCCCGGTGAAAATTACTGCCGCGCCAAGCAGTGTCCACTGGTCCAGCGGTTCGTGATAGAGCACCATTCCCACAATGGCGATGGTTGGCAGACGCGCGAAATCAAATGGAACAACAACCGTTGCCGGCGCAATCGCAAGCGCATTTGTAATACAAAAATGCGCCAGCAACCCTGCGAGCCCGACCAAGAGTAGAAACGGTGCGGTTTGCAGCGAAGGCAGCGTTAACCGCCCGTCGAAACCGGCTGCAACCAAACCGAAAAACGCCTGCATGAGCGTCAGCCAGAACATGATGCATCCGATGCTGGCAGTTCGGGTCAGAGATTTGGTCGAGATGTTTGTAAGCGCAAAAAATATGGCTGAGGCTCCAGCGCTGATGACGCCGATACTCAATGGTTCTGCCCCGGGCCGGGCCACAATCAGAATGCCTGCGAACCCAATCAGCGCGGCTGTCATGCGGGTCGCGGTCAATCGCTCGCGCAGAAGCAATGGCGACAGAAGAATGACCCAGATCGGGTTTGTAAATTCCAGCGCGAAAACCTGCGCAAGCGGGGCGACACTAACGGCGTAGAACCAAAGGTTCTGTCCGGTGAAATGCAGACCGTTCCGGATTGCGTGCAGGCCCAGCCGATCGGTGGTAACGTGATGCCATTTCTTGGTGGCTGTCAGCACCAACGCCACGATCACCAGGCCGACAATACTGCGATAGAGCATGATCTCGAAGGTGTCATGCGTAACGCTCAGTTCACGCCCTGCCACGGCCATGGAAGAGAATGAGGCGATTGCACCTGTCATCCAAAGTGCGGCCTTGCCGATCTGGGCCTTGGGGCTGTCCAAGAGCTGCTCCTTGAAGTTCAGGGGTTAAGCTATCGGTTTGATACAGTTCTGGCCGGCAAGATAAAATGAAAAAGCCGGGTCAGTGCCCGGCTTTTGGTCATTCCCACTCGATTGTTCCCGGAGGTTTCGAGGTGATGTCATAGGTGCATCGGTTGATGCCCTTGACCTCGTTGATGATCCGCGTGGCGGTCTCGCCGAGGAATTCGTGGCTGAAGGGATAGTAATCCGCCGTCATCCCGTCGACCGAGGTCACGGCGCGCATCGCGCAAGCATAATCATATGTCCGGCCGTCACCCATTACGCCCACTGTTCGAACTGGCAAAATCGCGACAAATGCCTGCCAGATTTCATCGTAAAGGCCGTGCTTGCGAATCTGATCGATATAGACAGCGTCCGCTTCGCGCAGGATATCCAGTTTCTCCCGGGTGATCTCACCAGGGCAGCGGATGGCCAGACCGGGCCCGGGGAAGGGGTGGCGACCAATGAAGCTTTGCGGCAGGCCGAGTTCGCGGCCAAGGGCGCGAACCTCGTCTTTGAACAATTCCCGCAGGGGTTCGACCAGCTTCAGGCCCATCTTTTCGGGCAGGCCGCCGACATTATGGTGCGATTTGATCGTAACCGACGGTCCGCCCGAGAACGACACGGATTCGATCACGTCGGGATACAGTGTTCCCTGAGCCAGGAACTCGGCGCCTTCAATGGTGTCTGCGTGTTTCTGGAACACGTCGATAAACAGCTTGCCGATGATCTTGCGCTTGGTCTCGGGGTCGGACTGGCCTTCCAGCTTGCCCAGAAACAGCTCGCTTTCATCCGCGTGGATCAGCTGGATGTTGTAGTTGTCGCGGAACATGCCAACGACTTCAGCAGCCTCGTTCTTGCGCAGCAGGCCATGGTCTACAAAAACGCAGGTCAGCTGATCGCCTATGGCCTCGTGGATCAGCATTGCCGCTACCGAGCTGTCGACACCACCCGAAAGGCCACAGATTACTTTTTTGTCGCCAACCTGCTCGCGGATCTTCCGGATCATCTCGTCGCGGTAGGCGCCCATGGTCCAGTCGCCCTTGAAACCGGCCAGTTTCACGAAGTTTTCGTAAAGTTTCGCGCCCTTCGGTGTGTGGTGCACTTCGGGATGGAACTGAACGGCGTAGAAATGACGCGCCGGGTCGGCGGTGATGGCATAGGGCGCGTTGGGAGATGTGCCATAAACCTGAAAGCCCGGAGCGATTTCGCTGACATGATCGCCGTGGCTCATCCAGACTTGTTCGTCGCCATCGGCAAACCAATCATCGAGGATATCCAGTGACCCGTTCGGTGTGACAAAGGCGCGGCCGAACTCGGCCGTGCCATGGCCGCTTTCGACTTTGCCGCCCAGTTGGTGCATCATCACCTGCTGGCCATAACAGATGCCGAGGATCGGCACGCCATAGTCGAAGATTTCCTGTGGTGCACGGGGCGAGCCCTCACGCGTGACGCTATCCGGCCCGCCCGAGAAGATCACCGCTTTGGGTGCCAATTCTCGCACGAAATCCATCGTGACATTCTGATAAGGGTGAATCTCGCAATAGACATTCAACTCGCGCAAGCGACGCGCGATAAGCTGCGTAACCTGGCTACCGAAGTCGATGATCAGAAGGCGGTCATGGGTGTCTTGGGTCATGCTTGGCTATTAGGTCGCATGTCTTGCTTGTGCAAGCGCAATGACGTCAATTAAACCCCTGAGTTCTGTACCGGTAAGCGAGAAGGGGCGAAATGACACAGATAATGCCGCGAAGTGCCACTTTGGCCGATGTCGATGCAGTCCGCGACTGTATTGCAAGTGCTTACGCCCGGTCGATGAGTGATATACCCGACCTGCCTGACGTCACCAGCGGGATTGACGAAGAAATCAGAACCCGCAGCGTATTTGTGATCGAAGAAGACGCGCAAGTCCTGGGCGTGATCGTATTTGGCGAAGTGCCCGGTGCTATGATGATAAACAACCTGGCCGTCAGCCCGGATGCACAGGGCCGGGGTATTGGCCGGCTTCTTTTGAACGTGGCCGAATCTGCCGCGCAGGAAGCTGGCCAGTCCCGTCTCAGGCTTAGCACCCACCGGCTGATGGATGGCACCCGTTCCATGTATCGCCACTTGGGCTGGCAAGAACTTGAAACTCGGGGAAACAAGGTTCTGATGGAAAAACCCGTGCACTGAATTAAGCGCTTTCAGCGCGCGGTGCGGATGTCGCTTTTCCCCCGATAGCGCCGTAAACTACCTTCGGCGGCGAAAGCTGTTCATGTAACAAAATATCCAAAGGAACCAGACAAACCGGATTTACTCATGGCAGAGGCAAACACCCGGCGCAGAGCTCGGGGCGGCGGTGGCGCCGCTCGTCGGGCAGAGCGCACAGCGGTTGTCATCGAAACCGCAAAATACATCGAACGCAATATTCCGAATTTCGAAGTCCTCAATGAAGAGGCCTTGGAAATCATCGAACACAACGCGGAAACGGTGTTGGAGGAAGTTGGCGTCAACTTCGTCGACAACCCCGCCGCGTTGGAACGCTGGCGCAATGCAGGCGCGGATGTCGATGGTGAGCGTGTTCGCATTCCGCGCGGGTTGGCTCGTGAGTTGATCAAAACGGCACCCAGCCAGTTTACTCAGCACGCCCGCAATCCGGAAAAATCCGTGGTTGTCGGTGGGCGCAACATGGTGCTGGCCCCGGTCTATGGTCCTCCGTTTGTGCGCGACGCCAATGGTGGTCGGCGTTATGCGACAATGGACGACTTCAACAAGTTCGTGAAGCTGGCTTACATGTCCAAATGGCTGCACCATTCGGGCGGCACCGTATGCGAGCCGACCGACGTGCCGGTGAACAAGCGTCACCTGGACATGCTGATGTCGCATATCACGCTGTCGGACAAGCCGTTCATGGGCTCGGTCACCGACCCCAGCCGCGCGCAGGATTCAGTTGAGATGTGCGAGATTCTGTTCGGCAAAGAGTTCGTGCAGGAAAACACGGTGATGACTTCGCTGACCAACATCAACTCGCCGATGACTTTCGACGACGTGATGATGGGCTCGCTGGAGGTCTATGCCCAGAACAACCAGGCTTGCATCATTTCGCCCTTCATCGTTGGTGGCGCAATGGCACCGGTATCGGTCGCAGGGACACTGACGCAGGTTCTGGCCGAGGTTCTGGCCGGTGTATCCTATAGCCAGATCGTCCGTCCAGGCGCGCCAGCGATTTTCGGTGCCTTCGTGTCGTCGATCGACATGAACTCTGGCGCACCGACATTCGGCACGCCGGAAGCTTCGTTGGTGACTTACGGGGCCGGTCAACTGGCCCGTCGCCTTGGCCTGCCGTATCGTTCTGCGGGGTCGTTCTGCGGATCGAAACTGCCTGACGCGCAGGCGGCCTATGAAACGGCGAATTCGCTGAACATGGGTCTGATGGCGGGTGTGAACTTCATGCTGCATTCCTGCGGCTGGCTCGAAGGTGGTCTGGTTGCCGATTTCGAGAAGTTCGTCATGGATGCCGACCAGTTGGGTGTGCTGCACGGTTTGGCCAAAGGCGTTGCGTATGACGAAAACGCGCAGGCCATGGACGCAATCCGCGAAGTTGGGCCGGGTGGTCACTATCTCGGATGTGCCCACACGCAGGCCAACTTCAAGGAAGCCTTCTGGAAAACGGAAGTGCTGGACTACAAGCCCTTCGAGACATGGGAAGAAGAGGGTGGCCGCGATACAAGGACGCTGGCCTCGGCTCGGGTCGAACACCTGCTGGCCAACTATCAGCAGCCACAGCTCGACCCGTCGATCAAAGAAGCACTGGATGCCTACGTGGCCGAGAAGAAAGCGTCCATGCCGGACGCCTTTTCCTGATCATCCGTAAAGCGAGGCGCGGCTGGCCTGAAACAGTTGCGCCTCGCCAATCAGAGCGATCATCAAATCCAGATGACGAACCAGAGAATAGGCTGCGTCATCCTCTTGCCGTTGTTGATTGACCTCCCGCTCCAGCTCCATCAGCCGCATCAGAGCGGCGCCTGAACCGGGCAGAGACCCATATCCCAAGATCCGCTGCAAGTGCCGTTCGCGGTCATAATCCTGTGCGCCGAACTTGGCGGCGCGCGTCAGCAGGCGGGGGCGACGGAGTGTGGTGATCATGCTCATCAGGTCCTGCACGTGAACGTTCCTTTCATGCCAGTCAGTCGCTGATGTTGTGGCACAACCTAAGCGGGTGTTGCTTTGTGAGCCTTCGTGCCGAACGATGGTTTCACGAGTGTTTATCTTTTTGAATCAATTCTGCTTCGTGTCGTCTGTGGTTAACGAACGAGTAACAAAAGCGACTCTAGTTAGAATTGGTTAACTAAGAATCCGACGACGAACATTGGCAGTTTGTTTTGTCGACGAGGGCATGAAACTATGGAAAACAGTTTGGCATCCGCCGTTCCCGCATGGGTTCCCGAAGGGGCGCAACGATATCTCGCCCACACGGAATCGGGCCGGTCGATACGCGATATTGCACGGTCGGCGGGGTGCCATGCTTCGACCATATTGCGCCAGATCCGCAGAATTGAAATGCGCCGGGACGACCCATTGGTGGATGCAGCCCTGCAGGCATTGGCCGAGACGCATTTTCAACCTCAGGACGTACAAACTCAGACGTTGTTCCCAATGCTCAACGCGGATGACGTCCAAAACCCGTTGGCTGCAAGGGACGAAGAATTCCACCGAGAAGCGCTGCGCGTGCTGCGGCGTCTTTGTGAAACCGGCGCGGTTCTGGCTGTGGCCGAAGATATGGACAAGGCGGTTGTTGTTCGCGACAACGGCGAGAACGGAGCCACAAAGACTGCGGTCGTTGAAGGCAAGATTGCCCAGGCCTTGGCTTTGAAGGACTGGATTTCCTGTGACAATCCCGGCCGAATTTCACGGTACAGAATTTCGACGTCAGGGCGCGCGGCGCTAGGCCATCTGATTGCAGAGTCCGAAAATCGGGCGCGGACGCAGAACGAGTTTGGTATGGCAGAGGCGCAGAAACCCTTCCAGGCGCCTGGCATTCGACTGGATTCTCGTACGACGCAACTGAAACGACCGGCTCGCGCGCGATACAGCGCGGCTGAAAGCCCCTTGATTGCATTGTCCCGGCGGCGTGACCGGGACGGAAAGCCCTTTCTGGACGAAACCCTCGTCAGCGCCGGGGAGCGCCTGCGCGAAGACTTCGAACTGGCTCAGATTGGTCCACAGGTTGCCCAGAACTGGGATCGCTTCTTGACAGGGGGCGGCCGTGGAGATGTTCAGACGTCAACACCTTTGTCCCGAGGGTCATCTGCCGCGCGAGACCGTGTTGCCAAGGCTTTGGCGGAACTGGGTCCGGGTTTGAGCGATGTCGCTCTGCGGTGTTGCTGCTATCTTGAGGGGCTGGAACTGGCTGAAAAACGGATGGGGTGGTCTGCGCGATCCGGAAAGATCGTGCTACGCATCGCGTTGCAGCGGCTCAAGCGTCATTATGAGGATCAGACCGAGCGGGATCGCATGATCGGTTAAAATTCAGCCGGGTCATTTGGGGAACTTGCGAAAAGGGCCGCAAGTGATAATCAGGGGTTATGAACTTCACCCTTCGGCAGCTACAATATTTCCGCGCCGTTGCCGAACAACGTAATTTCGGCCGCGCGGCACAGGCATGTCACGTATCTCAACCCGCATTGTCTGTGCAGATCAAGGCGCTGGAAGAGACGATCGGCGGCCCATTGTTCGAACGTCAGGCCCGCGACATCCTGCTGACACCGTTGGGCCGCGATGTATTGGATCGTGCAAACCAAGTGTTGGATTCGGCGGACCGGCTGGACAGGTTTGCGCGTGATCACTCGGGCGGACATCGGTCCCTGTCTCTCGGTATCATTCCAACTGTGGCGCCGTACCTGCTGCCCGGCGTTCTGGCGGGATTGCGTTCCAGCGATGTTTCCCTGCGCGTTCAGATCCTTGAATCCAGAACCGAACGCTTGTTGTCCCAACTCCGTTCGGGTGAGATCGATGCGGCGGTTCTGGCCTTGCCGGCTGGCGGAGAGGGGCTGGTCGAAGAACCGTTGTTTCAGGACAGATTCCTTTTGGCCGGCAGCCAGTCCCGCCTGAACCGTCTGACCGTCAGCCCCGAGGCATTGCGACCGGTGGACTTGCGAACCGCTCAGTTGATGTTGCTTGAAGATGGTCACTGCCTGACGGATCAGGCCCTTGAAGTCTGTGGTCAAGACCGGAACAGCAGTCAGATAAACATGGGTGCTTCCTCGTTGGCAACTTTGTCGAGGTTGGTCGCCGAAGGGTTTGGCCTGACGCTGATGCCCGAACTGGCGGCTCGGGCCGAGTCCGAGGCTGTGCCTGGTCTCCGATTACTGCGCTTCGGTCAGCCTCAACCGGCCAGAACGATCGGATTGGTGCGCCGGTCATCCACGGAAAGGGAAGACTGGTTCGGGAAACTGGCGCTGGTGATGCGAGTGGTCGGCGAGGAGATTGTCGAAAAAACCCGCGCGTAAAGAAAAAGGCCCGCAGTGGGCGGGCCTCAACGCAGCGTCGGGAACGCGGATCAGGCCAAAGCCGGCTCGCGTGCTTCGTCCAGATGCTTCATCAGGTTTTCGGGCGAGGACACGCCATAGGGGTCTTCCGGGCAGTTGTCCATCAGGCCGGGCTCTTCGAACCACGCCTCGACCACGCCGTCATTGACGATGGCCGCATAACGCCACGAGCGCATGCCGAAGCCCAGATTGTCCTTGTCGACCAGCATGCCCATTTTACGGGTGAACTCGCCCGAACCGTCCGGGATGACCTTGACGTTCTTAAGGCCCTGATCCTGCGCCCACTTGTTCATGACAAAGCTGTCATTGACCGACATACAGTAAATGTCGTCGATGCCTTTTGCAGCGAAATCAGCAAAGCCATTTTCGAATCCGGGCAATTGGTAGGTCGAGCATGTGGGAGTGAAGGCGCCCGGCAGAGAGAACAGGATCACGCGCTTGCCCGCGAAATAGTCGGAGGTTGCCTTGTCTTCCCAACGGAACGGGTTGGGTCCTTCGATTGCGTCATCGCGAACGCGCGTGTGAAACGTCACGTCAGGCAGTTTGGTACCGGATTTCATGTTCAACCTCTTGTGAATTGGTGCATTTCGATGTCGATTTATAAGGATTCTAAATTCGCTTCAACGCCAGATGTGCTGCAAGTGCGAATAATTCTATATTATGGAATTCCCACGGTAATACGAGAATTTTGACCCATGATGCTGCGATTGCAAAGCCGTTATGCATAGCAGCCATGCAGTGCTGGTCTGGCGATACAGGGCGGTCTATGTTAGGGACAAAGCAAATTGACCCGAAGTCAGGAAAACCGCCCGTGCGTGATCTGAAAATTCCCGAGCAACGTCATCCTGAAAAGGCGCACCGGCCTGACAATGATCAGCCGAAAAAACCGAAGTGGATTCGTGTCAAGGCACCCGGTGGCAAGGGTTACGCGGATACGCACAAGATCATGCGTGAAAACGGTCTGGTCACTGTCTGCGAAGAGGCCGGATGTCCGAATGTCGGCGAATGCTGGAGCCAGGGTCACGCCACCATGATGATTATGGGCGAGATCTGTACCCGCGGCTGTACCTTCTGCAACATCGCGACCGGTCGCCCCGACGCGCTGGACGCGTTCGAACCGGGCCGGGTTGCTCATGCCGTCGAAAAGCTGGGTCTGAACCATGTAGTGATTACCTCGGTAGACCGCGACGATCTTGAGGATGGCGGCGCCGAACACTTTGCCCAGACTATCCGGGCGGTGCGGCATCGCTCGCCCAAAACGACTATCGAGATTCTGACACCTGATTTCCTGAAATGCGATCCGTCTGTTCTTGAAACAGTGGTCGAAGCAAAACCGGACGTGTTCAACCACAACCTCGAAACCGTGCCGGGTCTATATCCGCAGGTGCGCCCCGGCGCCCGGTATTTCCATTCGCTACGACTGTTGCAGCGTGTGAAGGAGATGGATCCGTCGATGTTCACCAAATCCGGTATTATGGTCGGACTGGGCGAGGAAGAACAAGAGGTCCGGCAAGTGATGGATGACATGCGCGCCGCAGACATCGATTTTCTGACCATCGGTCAGTATTTGCAGCCGACACCAAAGCACCACCGAGTTGACCGCTTTGTCACGCCCGAGGAATTCGCGGCGTATGAAAAGGCGGCTTTCGGCAAAGGGTTCCTGATGGTTTCGGCGACGCCGCTGACCCGGTCATCGTATCATGCGGGCGATGACTTTGCCCGTTTGCGCGACGCGCGGCAGCAAAAGCTGAACCAGGCGTGAGCCCCGAGCTTCAGGATTGGCTGACCGAAATACGCCACGAACTACATGAAGTGCCCGAGGTGTCCGGCGATGAGCGGGGCACTGCTGCCAGTATCGCCAACCTGTTGCAGACCTGTTCCCCTGACAAGGTTCTGACCGGCATTGGTGGTCACGGCGTCGCGGCCGTTTATGACAGTGGCCAACCGGGCCCGACGGTCGGCATTCGATGTGAACTGGACGGCCTGCCAATTCAGGAGATCACTGACGCGCCCTACGCCTCGCGCTATCCGGGCAAGGCGCATCTGTGTGGCCATGACGGGCATATGGCCATGGTTTTGGGGGTGGCGTTTAAACTGGGGGAAACGCGGCCAGCAAGCGGTCGCGTCGTTTTGATCTATCAACCGGCAGAGGAAACCGGGCAGGGCGCTGCTGCTTTCCGCGCGGATTCCCAGTTCGCGCAGCTCGCACCGGACTACGTATTCTCGCTGCACAACCTGCCTGGCCTGGAACTGGGGAAGGTCGAGCTGTGCGAAGGTCCGGCAAACTGTGCCTCGCGCGGTATGAAAATCGTGCTGACTGGAAAAACCTCCCATGCAGCAGCTCCGCAGGATGGGGTGTCGCCGGCTGGGGCGTTGGCCACGCTTATTCCTGCGTTGTCTGATCTGGGGCAGGGTGGTGCGCTGGATCAATCCTTTGCCCTGACCACCGTGACACATGCTGATTTGGGCGCTGCGACATTCGGCGTTGCACCCGGACAGGCCGAATTGTGGGTTACGCTGCGAACCGTCTCGGATCGGCGCATGACCGATCTGGTCGATTCAGCCGAGGCCCTGGTAGAGCAGGTCGCCACAACCGAAGGGTTGACCGTTGCCGTCACGTACGAGGACGTTTTCGAAGCTTGTGCAAACGATGCAGAAGCAACTCAGATTCTGTCGGACGTATGCAAGGCGCAAAACGTGCCGATCCGGTCAACTTTCGAGCCACAACGCTTTTCCGAGGATTTTGGTCAGTTCGCCAAGGGCGCCAAGTGCGCGATGTTCTGGCTTGGGGCAGGTCGGGATCATCCGCAACTGCACAATCCTGATTATGACTTTCCAGATGCACTGATCCCGATAGGCAGTGAAATTTTCCTTGCAGCAATCGACAAGGTTCTGGGTTTCAAGGTCTGAGCTTGCCGGGCTGACTTCCTGCCCAATCCGGCCACCAGCCCATGTATTCGATCCCAAATACCAGCAGGCAGATCAGGATCACGGCAAGAACCATCTTCACCCGCCGATCCGAAGGCGGGTTGCGCGCCCATTTCGACATGCGAAGAAAGTGACGCAGGCTCATCGGCGTCAGTCCTCTACAAACCGTACCTTGCCAATGAACGGCAAGTTGCGGTTCCGTTGCGCATAGTCGATGCCATATCCGACGACAAATTCGTCCGGGATCTCGAATCCGATCCAGTCAGAGCGAAAATCGACCTCACGACGGCTGGGTTTGTCCAGCAGGGCGATCGACTTCAACCGCTTGGGTTTGCGGCTTTGCAGCAGCTTTGTCACGTGATTCAGCGTGTGACCGGTGTCGACGATATCCTCGACCACCAGCACATCCCGGCCTTCAATTGCGCCGCGTAAGTCTTTGAGAATACGCACTTCCCGACTGCTCTCCATCGAGTCGCCATAAGAGGATGCCTCGAGGAAATCCACCTCGATCGGCAGGTCCAGTTCCCGCACCAGATCAGCGATAAACACGAAACTGCCCCGCAATAGGCCAACGACCACAAGCTTGTCTGTACCGCCGAATTCTGCCGTGATCTCGCGACACAGTTCTTCAATTCGCGCCGCGATGGCCTTGGCCGAGATCATCTCATCTATCACATATGCGCGGTCGCTCATTTCTGCCCCCTTGATCTTTGGCGCGCAACATACGACATGACGCGCCATTGTCACCTGTAAATACCCGGTAGCCATGCCCACCCATTCCGAAACCCGTTCCCTGCCATACACCGCCAAGCAGATGTACGATCTGGTCGCCGATGTGGCCAAATACCCGGAATTCCTGCCTTGGTGCGCCGCTGCCCGTATCCGCCGTACCTATGCCGTTGGCGACGGGCAGGTTCTGGAGGCCGATTTGGTCATCTCTTTCAAGGTCTTCCGGGAACGATTTGGCAGCCGCGTGACATTGTTTGAAGCCCAAAAGAAGATCGATACAGAATACCTTGACGGGCCGTTCAAGTTTATGCGCTCCGATTGGCAATTCGAAGACACCGATCACGGGTGCAACGTGTCCTTCCATGTGGATTTCGAGTTCAAGAACGCGGTGTTACAGGGCATTATTGGTGTTGTGTTCAACGAAGCTATGCACCGCATTGTACGCGCATTCGAGCAGCGCGCGGCAGAGTTGTACGGCTAAGGCTTTACGGCCACGACGCGCGCGCTAGACTGCGCGCCATGACTGGCCTGACATCTAAACTCGCTGAATTCGCCGCCGGACCCGTTTCCACAACTTTGCAGACGCGTGTTGTCACGTCGTTATCTGCTTTGGACTGGCTGGCAGTTGGATGTGCGGGCGCCGGAGAACCCGTGTCACGGATCATACGAGACATGATTCTGGCCGAGGGAGGTTCGGCGCAGGCCAGGCTGTTTGGCGGCGGCGCTGCGCCGTTGCGGGCCGCTGCTCTGGTCAATGGAACCATTTCCCACGCGCTTGATTACGACGACACGCATTTCGCCCATATCGGCCATCCGTCTGTCGCCATTTTCCCAGCCGCGCTTGCCGTGGCTGCCTGGGAAGACAAGCCGATTGTTGAATTGCTCGAGGCCGCTTTGGTCGGGATGGAGTTATCGATTCGCATGGGTCTCTGGCTGGGACGCGGACACTATCAGGCCGGGTTTCACCAGACGGCCACGGCCGGAGCCTTTGGCGCGGCGGTTGCGGCTGGGCGCATCATGGGGTTTGATACCGCGCAGATGCGGCAAGTGATGGGTTTGACAGCCACTCGTGCGGCTGGGCAAAAGGCGCAATTCGGTACTATGGGCAAACCCTACAATGCCGGGCTTGCGGCTTCGAGCGGGATCGAGGCTGCTTTGCTGATCAGAGGTGGGTTCGAACCGAACGCGGACGCCATCGAAGGCCCTTTTGGGTTTGGCGCGACGCATCTGGGTGCAGAGGATACCGGCAGTGCCCTCGACGGTCTGGGCGACGAGTGGTTGTTCGAATCCGTCAGCCACAAGTTTCACGCTTGCTGTCATGGCCTGCACGCCGCGCTGGAGGCCGCGCGGGATTTGGATATCGCCGAGCCGGAAGTGGCTGAAATAAAGGTCAAAACGCATCCTCGCTGGATGAGTGTGTGCAATCAGTTGGACCCGACGACGGGGCTGGGCGCGAAATTCTCGTACCGCACCGTAATCGCGATGCTGGCGTTGGGCTACGACACAGCTCTGCCCGACAGTTACTCGGATGATGTCTGCGCGAACCAGCGCTTGCAGTCGCTGCGAGACAGGATAACCGTCGAAGAAGATGGAAGCCTGTCCGAAACTCAGGCGCACGTGTCGCTGTTGCGTCGTGACGGTGCGCGGCGCGAAGTCACGCATGATTTGCTTGCGCCAATGTCCCTGGCCGACCGCGAGGATCGGGTTCGGAAAAAAGCCCTGAAGCTGATCGGAGCTGACGGTGCCGATGCCGTCTGGTCAATGCTGCGCACTGGGGGGCGCGCAGCGGAATTGGCCGACAGGATGGGCAGCTAGACCACGCGCCAGTGCAACGGAAAGCCAGGATCGAATACCGTGACAGGCCCGTCGCCAGTGTCGATCTTGGTCGGGTACTCGACCGGTTCGCCCTTGGTCAGTGTGATCGTCTCTTCGTTTACCGGCAGTCCATAGAATCCGGGACCGTTTAGTGAGGTAAATCCTTCCAGCTTGTCCATCGCGCCCTCACGCTCGAACATCTCGGCCACCAGCGACATGGTGTTGGTCGCGGTAAAGCAGCCAGCGCAGCCACAGGCCATTTCCTTGTTCGCATCCGTATGCGGCGCGCTGTCAGTTCCCAGGAAATAGCGCGCGTCGCCCGAGGTTGCGGCTGTCAGCAGCGCCAGCCTATGTTCTTCGCGCTTGGCGACCGGCAGGCAGTAGTAATGCGGCTTGATCCCGCCAACGAGGATGTGGTTGCGGTTGATGATCAGATGGTGTGCGGTGATCGTCGCACCCAGATCGGCGTCGTTGGCTTTGACGTAATCGACGCCGTTTGACGTGGTGATATGCTCCATGACCACACGCAAGCCGGGTGTGGCCTTGCGGATCGGGTCCAGAACGCGGTCGATGAACACGGCCTCGCGGTCAAAGATGTCGATCTCGGCATCGGTGACCTCGCCATGCACGCAAAGGGGCAGGCCGATCTCCGCCATCTTTTCCAGAACCGGGCGCACCTTGTCGAAATCGCGCACACCCGAAGCCGAGTTGGTCGTCGCCCCGGCTGGGTAGAGCTTTACCGCCTTGACCAGACCGCTTGCGTGGGCCGCTGCGACATCTTCGGCGTCGGAATCTTCGGTCAGATACAAGGTCATCAAAGGCTCGAACGTCATGCCATCAGGCAGGGCGGCGATGATGCGGTCGCGATACGCGGCGGCCTGATCGCCTCGGACAACAGGTGGAACGAGGTTCGGCATGATGATCGCGCGGGCAAAGTGGCGCGCGGTTTCAGGCAGGACGGCCTGCAACATCGCGCCATCGCGCAGATGCAGATGCCAGTCGTCGGGGCGGCGGATCGTGAGGGTATCGGTCATGCGATCCCGCTAGCACAACCGCCCTGACGGTGAAAGGCCCTCAATCGGTGAAAGACCCTTGCCAAGGCCGGGGATCGTCGTAAATCCGCCAAAGATCATGGTCTTGACGCGCGCCCGTTGCCATGACCTGTTGTGGCGAGGGAGAGATTGAACATGACGCAACCGAATTCCATTGATGCCGTTCAGCAAATGCTCGGGGGCCAGGGTTATGTCTGCGGTCGGGCGCTGGCCACGGTTGTGTTTCTGTCACTGAAATTGGGCCGCCCTTTATTTCTTGAAGGTGAGGCAGGTGTGGGCAAGACGGAAATTGCCAAAGCCCTCGCTGCAGGGTTGGGGCGGCGTCTTATCCGGTTGCAATGCTATGAAGGCCTGGATGCGTCTTCGGCGGTGTATGAATGGAACTTTCCGGCGCAAATGGTTGCCATCCGCACTGCCGAAGCATCGGGCGGGGCTGACCGAGATGCTTTGCAGACCGAGCTCTTTTCAGACGACTACCTGATCGAGCGTCCGCTGCTGCAAGCCATGCGTCCGGATGGAAACGGTGCCCCCGTGCTGTTGATCGACGAACTGGACCGGACCGACGAACCCTTCGAGGCCTTCCTTCTCGAGGCGCTCAGCGATTTTCAGGTCACTATCCCCGAACTCGGCACCGTAAAGGCACCTGAACCTCCCGTCGTGATCGTCACCTCGAACCGCACGCGCGAAGTGCACGATGCCTTGAAGCGGCGCTGCCTGTATCACTGGGTCGACTATCCCGATTTCGACCGGGAAATCGAAATTCTGCACGCCCGCGCGCCCGAGGCCGCCGAGGCACTTAGCCGGGAAGTCGTGGCCTTTGTTCAACGCCTGCGAACCGAAGACCTGTTCAAGAAACCGGGTGTCGCCGAGACGATCGACTGGGCTAAATGCCTGTTGGCGCTGGATGTCATCAATCTGAGCCCCGAGGTGATCGGCGATACGCTGGGCGCAATTCTGAAGTACCAGGACGATATCCAGAAATTGCAGGGATCCGAGGCGAAACGAATCCTCGATCAGGCCAAGGCCGATCTCGAACCTGCCTGATGCTTCATCTTTTCTCAAATACTCCGGGGGTATGGGGGCAGCGCCCCCATGAATTCTGATGTCCGAACAGCTTCCGATGGATATCCCCGACAACCCCCGGCTGGTGCAAAACATCACACATTTCGCGCGAGCGCTGCGAAAGGCGGGGCTGCCTATCGGTACGGGTCGCGTAGTTGACGCCATCCGCGCCGTTCAGGCTGCGGGTTTCACCGAAAAGCGCGATTTCTACTGGACACTTCACGCCTGCTTCGTGAGCCGACCGGAACATCGCACTGTCTTTGGGCAGGTCTTCCGTCTCTACTGGCGGGATCCGCGCTATCTGGAACACATGATGTCCATGATGTTGCCCGCCATTCGGGGCGTGCAGGAAGAGCGCAAAGCGGACGCAGCAGAGAAACGAGCGGCAGAAGCACTGCTGGACGGCGTCGAGCGCGATCTGTCGGAAACGGTCGGGCAGGAAGCAGAAAGCGAAATCGAAATCGACGCGACACAGACCGCGTCCTCTGAGGAACGCCTGCGCAGCCTCGATTTCGAACAGATGAGCACGTCCGAGATTGCTCAGGCCAAACGGGTGCTCGCGCGTTTGACCCTTCCCGTGAAACCCATCGAGTCGCGCCGGGGACAGGCCAGCCATCTGGGTCATCGTATCGACCGGGCCCGAACCCTGCGGGCCGCCATGCGTCACGGCGGAGAATTGCGGGACATCGCCCGTCTTCAACCCAAACCACGCTGGCCCAATCTGGTGGCGCTCTGCGATATTTCAGGGTCGATGAGCCAGTACAGTCGGATCATTCTGCACTTTCTGCACACGGTCTCGAACGCAAAAGGGGCCGGCTGGGCCAGGGTGCATGCTTTTACCTTTGGCACCCGTCTGACCAATATCACGCGTCACCTGCATCAACGGGACGTTGATGCCGCCCTGGCTGCGGCAGGTTCAGAAGCGCAAGACTGGGAAGGCGGTACGCGGATCGGCGAGTGCCTGCACCAGTTCAATCGCGACTGGTCAAGGCGTGTCATGGGGCAGGGAGCGGTGGTGCTTCTGATCACCGATGGGCTGGAACGTGGCGATCCGAACTTGCTTGAAAAAGAGATCGAGCGCCTGCACTTGTCGTCGCGGCGCCTGATCTGGTTGAACCCGCTGCTGCGATGGGACGGGTTTGCTCCCAAGGCCCAAGGTGTGGCGACCATGTTGCCTCATGTCGACAGCTTCCGGGCCGGGCATTCAATTGCGTCGCTCGAGGATCTGGCCGCTGTAATCTCTCGAACCGACGATCAGGGGCAGAAAGCGCGGCTGATGACCACGCTTTCCGATTAAATGTTATGACAACTGCTCTTCGTTGCACTTGCGGGCCATTTCCATGGCCTTGTACGTGCCGGTCAAATCAACAGTAAACGCGAACTCTTTTTCGGGGAATACGATCATGACTTTCTTCTTGGCGATGTCGTCAGCGAACTGGGGATCGTCCGACAGGACATAGCCGCCCGAGTAACCCTTGGTAATATTCCCCCTCATTCCAGTGGCTTCGCCGACATAGATGTTGTCACCCAATAGGATGGCGACGGCTTCCTTTTCACCGCGTTTGATATCGGTCTTGGCTTTGGTGAAAACGCCCACATAGCCGACGCCGCGATCTTCCGTCAGCCCCATCTGGACGACGTTTTCGGCATCATCTACCGCTTCGATCAGGCAGGATTTCTTGTCCTGATCAATAAAGACCTTCCAACCCTCAACCTCTCCATACTTCAGAAATGTGTCAGCCCAACCAGCGGTCGCAGCCAGCAAGCCGACGGCGGTTCCCAGTGTAAGAATGCGTTTCAACTCTTTGTCTCCTGTGTGAAATGTGCAGGGGCGCATCAGGGTCCAGCCCCGATGTGTCTGCACGCTAGAACCTGTCGCAAGGACAATCAACAATTTGCGAATATGATCGGAAAATCGGCTTGTTAGCGCCGGAAATTGAACACTCATCATGCTTTTCATTATGCCAAAGCTCCCTATGTTGGAACGGGAACTGACCGGAGGTCGCCATGGAACGATTCGACAACAGCCCGGAAACCGCCCTGAACTGGTATCGCGCCGGCAAAGGTGCGGCCCTTGCAACGGTTGTCGAGACATGGGGCAGCGCTCCGCGTCGCGTTGGATCGCAGTTGGTGATCGGCGCAGACGGGCGGATCGAGGGGTCGGTCTCTGGCGGTTGCGTTGAAGGCGCCGTGATTGTCGAAGCGTTGGAAGCCATAGAAGAGGGCGAGGCGCGCCTGCTGGAATTCGGGGTCAGTGACGAAGATGCATTTGCCGTAGGACTGGCTTGTGGCGGTACGATCAGAGTTCTGGTCGAACCGATCGGATCCGTGTTGCCCGAGGCGATGTTGGCCGATCTGGTATCGGCCCGGACCAATCGTGAACCGCTGGCATACGAAGTCAATGTCGAGACGGGTCATCGCGCATTGCGCCGCAACGCATATGCCGAGCGGTTGAGGATGGACCGATCCGGGTTCGAACCGGACGGCCAGACATTTGTCGCTGTGCACAATCCGCCCTTGCGGTTGATTGTGGTCGGCGCGGTTCACATCGCGCAAGCCCTTGTACCCATGGCGCGGATTGCAGGGTATGATCCGTCGATAGTCGACCCACGTGAAGCTTTTGCCTCAAGCGCCCGTTTTCCGGGGGAAAAGATACTGACCGACTGGCCGGATGAGGCGGTGGCAAAGCTGGGACTGGATGCCCGCACGGCGCTTGTTTTGCTGACCCATGATCCGAAACTGGACGATCCGGCACTGGAGGCCGCATTGCAGGCCGGAGTGTTTTACATCGGCGCTTTGGGTTCGACCCGTACTCACGCCAAACGGGTTGATCGCATGACGCAGGCCGGTTTCACAGCCGATCAGATCGCCAGGATACACGGTCCCATTGGTCTGGACATTGGTGCAGCCGACCCTGCCGAGATCGCCGTGGCCATTCTGGCGCAGATGACAGCCGTTCTGCGGGGCAAGGCGTGAAGTTCGGCCCTGTTCCGGTGTCTGATGCCGCTGGCGCCATTCTGGCGCATTCGGTCAAGGCAGGGGATCGCAAACTGCGCAAGGGGATTACGCTGACCCCTCAGCACGTCACGCTATTGCAGGAGGCGGGTCAAACAGACGTGACCGTTGCCCGGCTGGAGCCCGGAGATTGCCACGAGAATGATGCCGCGCGAATGCTGGCAGAGGCGCTTGTGCCGGACCCGAAACAAGCGAACCTGCGGGCGACCGAGGCCTTTACCGGGCGTGTAAATTTGCTGGCAGAGGGACCGGGTATTGCCGTGCTGGATACGCAAGCACTGGAACGGTTCAATCTGGTCAATCCGATGATCACGGTTGCGACCGTCCCTCAGTATCAGCAGATGAACAGCGGCGGCATGGTGGCCACGATCAAGGTCATCTCGTACGCTGTACCCGGTGCAGACGTTTTGCACGCTGCCCGGCTGGCACAAGGGGCCATTCGTCTGGCTGTTCCGGTGCACAGAACGGCGGGCCTGATCGTGACGGATATTCCGGGCGGTCCATCCAACGATAAAGGCATCGCATCGATCCGGGGGCGGGTCGAGGCGCTTGGTATGGAACTCACAGATTTGGAGATCGTTCCACATACCTTGGACGCACTTTCGACTGCCGTATCGCAAGTCGGCGGAGAGGTCGTGATGATCCTGACCGGCTCGGCAACGTCTGACGAGAACGACGTGGCGCCCGGTGCCGTCCGGGCAGCCGGGGGCATCGTCGACCGGTTCGGTATGCCCGTCGATCCCGGTAACCTGTTGTTTTTGGGGGCTTTGGATGATCGACCTGTTATTGGGTTGCCGGGGTGTGCGCGCTCTCCAGCGCTGAACGGGGCTGACTGGGTGCTGTCCCGGGTGGCGTGCGGGATCGAAACAACGGGCGCGGACATTGCCGCAATGGGGGTTGGCGGATTGCTCAAGGAAATCCCGACCAGACCGCAACCACGCGGGGCCAGGCACAAGTGACGTAACGGCATTTTTGCCCTTTTACACCCATGCCTCATCATTATTGGATTGCAGTGCGAAGCTGCGGAAAATTCGGGAAAAATTTTAGTTCTCAAACGAAAACTCCCGTGTTTAACTCGGGCCCAAGGAAAAACACAAAATTGGGAGGATCTCATGACACAGGTCTCAATGACCGTGAACGGAAAATCCGTGAGCGGTGATGTCGAAGGCCGGACATTGCTGTCCAGCTTTCTGCGTGATCACCTGTCGCTGACCGGCACACATGTGGGCTGTGACACTGCGCAATGTGGCGCCTGCGTGGTGCATGTGAACGGTGAGGCCGTGAAATCGTGCAATATGCTTGCGCTTGAAGCAGAAGGTGCCGAAGTTGGGACGATTGAAGGTCAGGCGAATGCCGACGGCTCTCTGAATGTCATCCAGCAGGCATTTCAGGATCATCACGGCCTGCAATGCGGTTTCTGTACGCCGGGCATGGTGATGAGCGCGGCGGCGCTGCTCAAGGACAACCCGCGGCCGACCGAGGCCGAGATCCGCAAGTATCTTGAGGGCAACCTGTGCCGTTGCACCGGCTACCACAACATCGTCAAGGCGATCATGGCCGCATCCGGTCAGGACGTGAGCCGCATCGCTGCCGAATGATGCCACTGCGGGCGTGAGGAATACGCCCGTGGACAAGTGAGGGTGCGCAGTCGCACCCGTTTATGGGAGGAGAACAAGCAATGCCCAAAGACAGTGGCATCGGAGCCAGTTCCAAGCGGCGCGAGGACGTACGCTTTCTAACCGGAGCGGGCAATTACACCGACGACATTAACGTACGTGGTCAGGCTTACGTACATTTCCTGCGGTCCGACATAGCGCATGGTCGGATCAAATCCGTAGACACTTCGGCAGCCGAGGGTATGCCCGGCGTGGTCAAGGTTTTCACCGGCAAGGATTTCGAAGGCGTGGGTGGGATGCCCTGCGGCTGGGAAGTGACCGACAAGCACGGCGCGCCGATGCAGGAGCCGCCGCACCCGATTCTGGCGCAAGGCAAGGTCCGCCATGTGGGTGACCCGATTGCTGCCGTTGTCGCCGACAGTCTGGAGCAAGCCCGTGACGCGGCTGAAGCGATCGACGTGGATATCGAAGAACTGACACCGGTTCTTGATATGAAAGCGGCCGCGCAGGACGGCGCGACGCTGGTTCATGACGATCTGAAGAACAACATCTGTTATGACTGGCAACTGGGCGAGGCTGATGACGCAAAGGTCAATGAGGTCTTTGCCAATGCAGCCCATGTGACCACTTTGGATCTTGTTAACAACCGCCTGGTCGCCAACCCGATGGAGCCGCGGGTCGCCGTGGCCGAGCACAACCGCGGCACGGATGAGTATACGCTCTACACCACTTCACAGAATCCGCATGTGATCCGCCTGCTGATGTGCGCCTTTGTTCTGGGCCTGCCCGAGCACAAGGTGCGTGTGGTGGCCCCGGATGTGGGCGGCGGCTTTGGTACCAAGATCTTCCACTATGCCGAAGAGGCATTCTGTACCTTCGCCGCCAAGGCCTGCAACCGTCCGGTCAAATGGACCGCCAGCCGGTCCGAGGCGTTCATGTCGGATGCGCAGGGTCGCGACCATGTCAGTAAAATTGAGCTGGCGTTGGATTCCGATAATAACTTCATAGGGTTGCGCACCGATACTTATGCAAACCTGGGCGCATATCTTTCGACCTTCTCCAGCTCGGTTCCGACCTGGCTGCACGGAACTTTGATGGCGGGCAATTACAAGACGCCGGTCATTCAGGTGAATGTGAAAGCGATGTTCACCAACACGGTGCCGGTGGACGCCTATCGCGGCGCGGGCCGCCCCGAGGCGACGTTCCAGTTGGAGCGTGTGATTGACAAGGCCGCGCGCGAACTGGGTGTCGATCCGATTGCGCTGCGCCGTCAGAACTTCATCACCGAGTTCCCGTATGACACACCTGTGGCGCTGACCTACGACACCGGTAACTATCACGGTACGATGGACAAGCTCGAGGCCGCTGCCGACATTGCTGGCTTTGCCGCGCGACGTGCGGCAAGCGAGGCCAACGGCAAGCTGCGCGGTCTTGGCATCAACTGCTATATCGAAGCTTGCGGTATCGCGCCCTCGAACATCGTGGGTATGCTGGGGGCTCGCGCGGGACTTTATGATGCGGCAACGGTGCGAGTGAACGCCACCGGCTCGATCAGCGTGATGGTGGGTGCGCACAGCCATGGGCAAGGGCACGAGACCGCCTTCCCGCAGGTTGTGGCCGACATGATCGGCATCGATGAATCGATGGTCGAGATTGTGCATGGTGACACCTCGAAGATCCCGTTCGGTATGGGCACCTATGGCTCTCGCTCACTGGCCGTTTGTGGCTCGGCCATGGTCAAGGCGACCGAGAAGGTGATCGAGAAGGCCAAGCGGATCGCGGCGCATCTGTTGGAAGCTTCCGAGGCGGACATAGAGCTGAAGGATGGCCAGTTCACTGTCGCGGGCACTGATAAATCGGTGGCTTGGGGCGATGTGACCCTGACGGCTTACGTGCCGCACAACTATCCGCTGGAAGTGGAACCCGGCCTGGAGGAGACCGCATTCTACGACCCAGCCAACTTCACCTTTCCGGCAGGTGCGTATGCCTGTGAGGTCGAGGTCGACCCTGAAACCGGACAGGTAAGCATCGAGGCTTTCACCGCTGCGGATGACTTTGGCAACATCGTCAACCCGATGATCGTGGACGGTCAGGTCCATGGCGGCATCGGTCAGGGGATTGGGCAGGCGCTGCTGGAAAACTGCGCCTATGACGAGAACGGTCAGCTGTTGAGCGCATCCTTCATGGACTACGCGATGCCGCGTGCGGACGATGTGCCGTTCTATGGTGTCGACCATTCCAGCCAGACACCCTGCACGCACAACCCGTTGGGCGTGAAGGGCTGTGGTGAGGCCGGTGCGATTGGCTCTCCGCCTGCCGTGGTCAATGCGGTGCTGGATGCGCTGAATTCGGCCGGCAAGGCAGTGGATCATATCGACATGCCGGTGAGCCCGTCGCGCGTCTGGGCAGCGATGCATGGTTGAGTGGAGAGGGCGGACCGGGGGCCAGCCCCCGGACCCCCGGGATATTTTTAGCCAGATGAAGGGCGGATCCGCGTCTTTCGGAAAGGATAAGCGAAATGTACAGTTTCGAGTTTGAGAAACCCTCGACCATCGCCGACGCGGTTGCCGCGTTGGGGGCAGAGGATGCGCAGGTATTGGGCGGCGGACAGACTCTGATCCCGACGCTGAAGCAGCGCTTGGCAGCGCCGTCAAAGCTGGTGTCGGTGAGTGGAATTGCCGAGATGCAGGGCGTTTGCATTGAGGATGATGGCTCGGTCGCCATCGGCGGGGCCACGACCCATGCCACTGTGGCAGCTGAGGCAGCCAGCAGTTATCCCGCGCTGGCGGCTCTGGCCGGGCAGATCGGCGACCCTGCGGTTCGCAATCGCGGCACAATTGGCGGTTCGGTTGCCAACAACGATCCCGCCGCCTGTTATCCGGCAGGCGTTTTGGGGTCTGGTGCAACGGTCATCACCAACGCGCGTCAAATCGCAGCGGACGACTTCTTTCAGGGCATGTTCACAACTGCTCTGGACGAGGGTGAGGTCATAACCTCGGTCCGCTTTCCGGTGCCCCAGGCGGCCAACTACCAGAAATTTCTGCAACCGGCTTCGCGATTTGCGCTGGTCGGTGTGTTTCTGGCCCGGTTCGCCGACGGGGTCCGTGTGGCCGTTACCGGCGCCAGTGAGGACGGTGTCTTTCGCTGGAGCGAGGCCGAGGAAGCGCTGAACAAGGAGTTCCGCACAGATGCATTGATGGATCTCAGGGTCAATCCGATGAACATGATTGCCGATCTCCATGGCAGCAAGGAATACCGGGCGCATCTTGTGGGTGTCATGACCAGGCGAGCGGTGGAAGCCTGCCTGTAAGCCGTAAAAATCAATGGAAGGACCGTGACATAAATCGCGGTCTTTTCTATTTTTTTCGCAGCTTGGGCAGGGTCGATGGCCGCCAGTAGGCACCGGTATCTTCCCGAGCCTTCTGGTATTGATCGACCCGCTGGCGTGCTGCGTCACCCCCCTCAGAAAAGAGATGCCCAAGCAGGCATTCCAAAACGGCCATCGCGCCCGAGAAGCTTGAGAATTGGTGCAAGGTTCGCGTGCTGACCGGCAGCGTGACATCCGGCGCAACACCCGGTGCGATTACGTCACTGTCCGACAAAAGGACAATGCGCAGTCCGCGCTCGCGGGCAAAGCGCATCGCCTGGATCGTATCGGCGGAATATGGTTGGACGGTTATGGCAAACAGGCAGTCTTCTACGCTACTCTCGATCAGATCATCAATAGCCGACCCCATGTGGCGCGGCACCAATTGAAAACCGGGATGCGCCATGCGACCTGCGTAATGGAAATAGTAGGCCAAGGCATAGCTGGCACGTGTCGCCGTTACAAAGCACCGCTGGGCCGAGACCATGTGTTTGACTGCAAGTTCGGCCAAGCGAGGGTCCATCAAGCGCAGGGAGCGTGAAACAACGTTCAGTTCATTCCGGGCAAACCCGGCTTGTGCGGCGCTGAAGGCATCGCCTTTGCTCATCCTTTCCAGCCAATCGTGACCCATCCTGTCTTCGCGATCGGTCACAAGGGTTTGGCGGAAGGGGCGGCGGAATTCCTCGAAGCTGTCATATCCCAAGCGTTGCGCAAGGCGGATCAGAACGTTTGAACTGACGCCGATCCGTTCGGCGGTTGTGCGGATCGGGTTCAGGCCGAAATCAGCCGGGTGGTCGATGACGTATTTGGCTGCTAGCTGCATCTGTTTTGGCAAAACCTCAATATCGCGGCGCAGTCGGTTGATCAGATGAGACGATGAGTGTTGCATGAGAGAATAAAAACAAATGTTTCCAAGAGATGGAATTGAAAACATCCAGCCGCAGGTTAGGTCGATGTCAAACGTCACAGGTGGAGCCAGGTCAGACGACATGAAAACCGGAACAGCGTTTCCTTACATACTGGTCGCGCCGAACGGAGCGCGGCGCGGGCATGCGGATCACGCAGCCCTTCCCGTCGCAACGGACGAAATCGTCAAAACCGCCAAGGCTTGCCATACCGCCGGAGCTGACGGGGTGCATTTGCACATTCGGGACAAGGACGGACAGCATACGCTGGACGCCGGACAATACCGAGAGACGATTGCCGAATTGCAGCAGGTCGTGCCACAGATGGACGTTCAGATTACGACAGAATCAGCGGGCCAATTCGGCGTTCAGGCGCAATATGATTGCCTCTGCGGCGTTCAGCCCAACTGGGCGTCGATATCTGTACGAGAAATCGCGCGTGACCCCGACCTATCCGCGCAGGTTTATGCAGTGTGCAGGGATCAGGGCATACGTGTGCAGCACATTCTGTACGATGCCGCTGACGCGGAATTGTTGACGCGCTGGCAAGTTGAAGGTGTTGTTCACCCAGACCAGTCTGATCGGCTGCTGGTTTTGGGGCGCTACACGACAGGCCAACAGTCCAAACCTGAAGATCTGGATGTGTTTCCCGACTATCAATCCCCGTGGATGGTTTGTGCTTTTGGCGCACAGGAACACGCGTGCCTCGCCAAAGCCGCGCTGCGCAGAGGAGACGTCCGCGTTGGCTTTGAGAACAGTCTGACTGGCCCCGATGGTGCGCCGTGGGCAGATAATGCCGCCTCGGTTGCGGCACTTGTGGAATTGCTGAAAGGGACGTTGAAATGAGTCATGTCTTCCCCCGCCATACCAAATCTGTCCTGCCTGTCGCGGCAGGAGGGGATGGTTGTTACCTGATTGATGCTCAGGGCAAACGATATCTGGACTGTGGCGACGCTGCTGTGTCCTGCCTGGGCCATTCCAACCCGGCAGTGATCAAGGCGGTTCAGGATCAGGTCGGACAAATTGCATTTGCGCATACGGGGTTCATGACTTCGGAACCGGCCGAGGCGCTGGCCGATCTGTTGATTGAACACGCGCCGGGCGACCTGGACCGGGTTTACTTCGTTTCCGGCGGGTCCGAGGCAACCGAGGCTGCGATCAAGCTGGCCCGGCAATACTTCCTTGAGATCGGTCAGCCGAAGCGGCGCCATGTAATTGCCCGCCGACAGAGTTATCACGGCAATACTTTGGGTGCCCTATCGGCTGGTGGCAACGCATGGCGGCGGGCGCAGTTTGCTCCGATGCTGATCGAGATGACCCACATTGCGCCCTGCTACGAATATGCGGAAAAGCCTGCGGGCGAGAGCAGCTATAACTATGGTCAGCGTGTCGCCAACGAGTTGGAGGTCGAAATCCTTCGACTTGGCTCCGACTCAGTTATGGCATTCATGGCCGAACCGGTGGTGGGCGCCACGCTGGGTGCTGTTCCAGCTGTGGAAGGGTATTTCAAACGCATCCGAGAAATCTGTGACAAATACGGGGTGCTTCTGATCCTGGACGAAGTTATGTGCGGAATGGGCCGGACAGGGCATTTGTTTGCCTGTGACCACGACGATATTGCGCCAGATATTCTGTGCATCGCCAAAGGGCTGGGTGCCGGTTATCAACCGATTGGCGCGATGTTGTGCACCAGGCAGATTTACGATGCGATCCGGGATGGTTCCGGCTTTTTTCAGCACGGCCACACCTATATCGGGCACCCGGTGGCGACGGCTGCCGCACTCGCTGTTGTGCAGGAGCTGACAACGCGTGGCTTGCCTGCGCGTGCCGGTACTATGGGTAAAAAATTGCAGTCCGCTCTGGAAAGCGCTTTTGGCCAACACCCGAATATCGGTGACATTCGGGGCCGGGGTTTGTTCCGAGGGCTGGAATTGGTCGCTGACCGCGAAACCCGTACCCCGTTTGACCCCGCCTTGGGTATTGCAGGGAAGATAAAGAAAGCCGCTGTTGCCGAAGGTCTGATCTGTTATCCGATGTCCGGGACACGGGATGGCAGGTACGGGGATCACATCCTGCTTGCCCCTCCATTCATCATTAAAGAAGCGCAGATCGAAGAGCTGGTCTCAAAACTGACCAAGGCAATCGAGGTGTCACTGCCGGAGTGATCCTGGGGATAACGATCAGGGGGCGGTTATCTCCATCGCCCTCTGGTACAGTGCATTGAATGCCATGATCGGGTGTTCCGACTGAGACGAACAGGCGTCGTCAACCACCAGGGCGCCATACCCCAACGCACCGCTTTCCAACCCGCGTTGGACCGAGTCCACGATCGGGCCGTCTTCGGCGAAGGTCGTAGTGCGGTGCTGTAGAATAATTTCGCGTTCCACCGCGTTTGGTTCGGCCTCGGGCAGCCACCAGTCGACCTCGATCTTGGTTGTGTTCACGCTGAGCGGCTTCCAGCGATAGGTGTTCACGATACCGCCGGGATAGACCTGCAACGCGAACAAAGGAAAAAACCACCAGGTCAGAAATTTGTCTGTACGCGCCTCGGGATCAGCAACATAGCTGTATGACTTCTGAGAGTCCGGTCGGGCAGGGCTGGCATGGCGGATACCATAGTCAAAGCCGCGCGTTTGGTATTGATCGGGGTCGACGACGCCGGTCGTCAAAGTCTTATGGACTACGGCACAGTGGTAGCATTCGTTGAAATTTTCGGCGACGACCTTCCAGTTCGCACGCGCCAGGCGTTCGGTACGGTCTGCCCGCTTGTATCTGGGCAGATTGGGCGCGTATTCGGAAATTTCATTCAACGCACATTTGGCCAGATCGGCCAGCGCGCGCGCGTTTGGATCGAGGTTTACCAGAACCAACCCGAAGAACACTTCGACCCGGACGGTGCGGAGTTTGTATTGGTTCTTGTCGAACCCCGGAAACGCCGATGCGTTCGGAGCCGCGCGCAGTTGGCCGGTCGTATCATAGGTCCAGGCATGGTAGGGGCAGGTCATTTTCTTGGCACAGCCTTTGCCGGTCAACAACTCGTGGCCGCGATGAACGCAGACATTGTAGAAGGCGCGTATGACGTCGTCCTGCCCGCGGATCACGATGACCGAGATGCCGCTGATATCTTCGACTACATAATCGCCGGTATTCGGAAGATCGGTTACATGGCCGACCAGCTGCCACGAACGGCGGAAGATCAGCTCGTGTTCTTGTGCGAAATTGGCCTCATCACAATAGGCCCGCGCCGGAAGCGATTGATACACGCCGCCAGAAAATGACATCTCACCCATTGCGGTCTCCTGTTTCAGGTTGCACGAGTTTGAAACAAAAGCAGATCAGCGTCTTTCCGCTTTGCGCCAGCGCGTCGTCGAAATCAGAGCGTCTGAATTCGACATGCCGTCGCTTTCAGGCATCCTGCATCTGGTGACTGAACCAAGGGGATGCAAATCGCGGGTATTGAAATCTTGGTGAACAAAAAAACCCTGCCAGAGCATCTCTGACAGGGTTCGAATTTGGGGAATAGTTCGGCCTTACTTTTGCGGCAGCGGGCCGATCATCATGACCATCTGGCGGCCTTCCATCTTCGGCATATTCTCGACCTTGCCGATTTCCTGAACGTCTTCGGCCACCCGTTCCAGCAGTTCACGACCCAGATTTTGGTGGGCCATCTCGCGGCCACGAAACCGCAGGGTGACTTTCACTTTGTCGCCCTTTTCAAGAAACTTGACGACGTTCTTCATTTTGACGTCATAGTCATGCGTGTCGGTGTTGGGCCGGAACTTGACCTCTTTCACCTCGATGACTTTTTGTTTCTTGCGCGCTTCGCTTTCGCGTTTTTGTTGTTCGTACTTGTATTTGCCAAAGTCCATGATCTTGCAGACGGGCGGGTTCGCGTTCGGCGAAATCTCGACCAGATCGAGACCGGCATCTGCGGCAAGTTGCATGGCTTTGGCAGGATGAACCACCCCGACGTTTTCACCTTCGGCGCCGATCAGGCGAATTTCGGGGGCACGGATCTTTTCATTGACGCGCGGGCCGGTATCTCTCTGAGGCGGCGCGTTGTGAGGTCTGCGGGCTATGGGTTCATTCCTTTGATGGTTGAAGAATTTCGAGCCCGGAATTTAGACCGCCACGCACGGCGTTTCAAGCGGCATAAGCGAGAGCCTGCACGAAAATCTTGGGTTTTGTCAGGAGTTTTTGCCGACCGGGCCTTCGGAGGCCCGGCCAAAAACCGGATCAGCCGACAAAGGCTTTTTCGATCACGAACTCTTTGGGTTCGGAATTTGCACCTTCGCGTAGGCCGAATTCTTCGAGGATCGCCTTGATGTCGTGGTTGAAGGCAAGGCTGCCGCAGACCATTGCGCGATCTGTTTCCGGCTTGATGCCGCCTTCGATTCCCAGATCGGCAAAGACGGTGCCGTCTTTCAGCAGATTGGTGATCCGGCCCATCTTGGGGCTCTCTTCCCGGGTAGTGGTCGGGTAATAGCGGATCTTGTCAGCGAACCCTTCTCCGATCAGTTCGGCCAGCAGTTCGTCCTGACGGATGTTTTCAATCAACTGGCGGCCATATTCCAGCTCGGCCACGTCGCGGCAGGTGTGCGTGATTATGACCTCGTCATAATCCTCATAGGTCTGCGGTTCACGCAACAGCGAGGCGAAGGGGGCAAATCCGGTGCCGGTGGCAAAGAACCAGATGCGCTTTCCGGGCAGCAGCGCGTCATGGACCAGCGTACCGACGGGTTTGGGGCGCAGGATGATCTGATCACCGGGCTGGATATGCTGCAGTTTCGAGGTCAGTGGACCGTCCTGCACCTTGATCGAATAAAACTCCAGCTCTTCGTCCCAGGACGGCGAGGCGATGGAATAGGCACGCAGCAGCGGCTTGCCG
The DNA here is from genome assembly GCF_057221075.1 of Ruegeria sp. HKCCD6647-2. Classification (NCBI taxonomy): domain Bacteria; kingdom Pseudomonadati; phylum Pseudomonadota; class Alphaproteobacteria; order Rhodobacterales; family Roseobacteraceae; genus Ruegeria; species Ruegeria sp. HKCCD6647-2. The sequence continues at coordinate 823,443 of NZ_JBWVBD010000001.1, forward strand.
TTGTCACCCAGCAGGCCGATCATCACGAACTCGCCCGAACGGAACCGCAGCGACGCCGGGCGCGACACCTTGAACGAGAACAGGCGGTCGGTCCAGTGCTTGACCTCGGTCACAGTCTGGGCGTCGGGCAGAACGGGGGCCTTCACGGCGGTGGCTTCGGTCACGGATTTCATCTCTGTCATCGTTTCACTATCGGTCTGCTTAACCGACATCTCCGTTTAATCTTTGATCCAAGTCAGGAAAAGGGGACAGATTGCCCCCTTGGTGTTGCAAACAGGCTTTGCGCGGTCCTAACCGCGCAGGCGGGCCTGATAGTTGTTATCCTGCCAATTGGCACGGGCCAGCCACTGATCCTCGGGCTGACGGTCGGCCAGGCTGTGGTCGATTTCGACCTCGTCAAATCCGCTGCGGCGCGCCATGGCATATTGGTCGGCCAGAACATGACCCTTGGCACGCAGACGGCCGGAATAGCCTTTCAGGCGCAGCGTGCGTGCGATTGTAAAGCCGCGCCCATCCGCGAAAGATGGAAAATCGACCCTGACCATTCTTGCACAGCCCAAACGGTCAAACAGTTCGTCCGGGTCCGTGTCCGAAGTTACGTCCAATGCAACCACGTCATTCGCCGCGTCTTCCAAGGTGACAAACCCATCGGTCCAGTCATCGGGGGCGAAGCCTTCATCCGTTACGATTACGTTCATGTTCTCTCTCCGGCGCGCACCATCTTGCCGTCGACAAAATGAATACCGCATTCTTCCTTGTTCTGGTCACGCCAGCGCCCGGCGCGTGGGTCTTCGCCCTCTTTGACCGGTGATGTGCAGGGCGCACAACCGATCGAGGGGTATCCTTTGGCCACCAGCGGATGCCGGGGCAGGTTGTTTTCGTCCATATAGGCGCGCACGTCCTCGGGCGCCCAATGGGCCAGCGGGTTGACCTTGATCCTGCCGGTGCCATCCTCGACCTCGAAGAAATCGAGCGCTGCGCGCGTACCGGACTGGAACCGTTTGCGTCCGGTAATCCAGCCATCGAAGCCCATCAACGCTTTTTGCAGCGGGAAGGTCTTGCGCAGGTTGCAGCACGCATCCGCATCACGCAGGCGCAACGCGCCATATGGATCCTCGCGTTGAATGTCCTCATCCTCGGCCCGAATGATGCGAACATTGGTCAGGCCCAAACGCTCGCTGACCTCCTGCTGATACTCAAGCGTTTCGGTGAACAGCATCTGAGTGTCAACAAACAGCACCGGCGTTGCCTTGTTCACAACCGCCGCCATATGCAGCAGCACGACGGATTCCGCGCCAAAGCTGGAGACCAAGGCAAGCTCGTCGATCTCCTCGATGGCGCCATGCATCACGTCATGCGCGCTGTGATGTCGGAACCGGGCGTTCAGCTCCTGAACCCGTTCGGTCAGTTCGCGTCTTTCCCGGCCCAGTTCCGTCTGGATCAGGTCAAGCGGCATTGGCACGCGCCTCGGGGTAGAGAGCAGCCTTGAACGGCGCCATGCCAACCCGGCGGTATGTTTCGAGGAAGGTCTCCTCGGCGCTTTCCCTTTGTTCCAAATACGTTTCCACGATGCGCTCGACCGCTGGCACGATCTCGTCATAGGCAAAGCCCGGACCGGTGCGGTCACCGATGGCGGCCATTTCGGTGCCGTCGCCACCCAGAGTGATCTGGTAGTTTTCGACGCCCGCGCGATCCAGGCCCAGGATGCCGATATGACCGACATGGTGGTGACCACATGCGTTGATGCAGCCCGAGATCTTGATCTTCAGGTGACCGATATCGTGCTCCAGCTTCAGCTCGTCAAAACGGGTCGCAATCTGCTGGGCAACCGGGATCGAACGAGCCGTGGCCAGCGCGCAGTAATCCATGCCGGGGCAGGCGATGATGTCGCTGATCAGGCCGATATTGGCGGTCGCCAATTCGTGTTCCTTCAGCTTCGCATGGATCGCGGGCAGGTCCGACTTGTGGACATGCGGCAGGATCACGTTCTGCTCATGGCTGATGCGCAGCTCGTCATAGGCGAACTCTTCGGCCAGATCGGCCATCACGCGCATCTGTTCGGCAGTCGCATCCCCCGGCGTCTGGCCGTGCTTCTTGATCGAGATCGTCACGATTGCGTGGTCCGCGTTCTTGTGCGGCGCGATGTTGGTATCGACCCACGAACGGAAGACCGGATCGTTGGTGTAGGCGCTTTCGAATGACGCAACCGAACCCTCACGGAAGGACGGAGGCGCAAAGTGGCCCTTGATCTCTTCCAGCAGGTTCATGTCGGCACCTTTGAACTGCGGGCGAACCTGCAGGAAGCGCTCATTGACCTTGGCACGGATGGTGTCGATACCATTCTCGTGCACGGTGATCTTGATGCGCGCCTTGTACTTGTTGTCGCGGCGGCCGATTTGGTTCCACACGGACACAGTGGCTTCCAGATACGCCAGCAGGTCGTCAAAGGCGACGAATTCGGACAGTTCCTTGCCGATCATCGGTGTACGGCCCAGGCCGCCACCCACAATAACGCGGGCGCCCAGAACGCCGTCACGTTCGACCAGTTGCAGGCCGATATCGTGTGCTTTGATCACGGCGCGGTCATTTTCCGAGCCGGTGATGGCGATCTTGAACTTGCGCGGCATGAACTGGAATTCGGGATGGTCGGTCGACCACTGGCGCAGCAGTTCGGCATAGGGGCGCGGATCGGCGACCTCATCCGCGGCAGCACCTGCGAAATGGTCAGCGGTCACGTTGCGGATGGTGTTGCCCGAGGTCTGGATGGCGTGCATGCCGACCTCGGCCAGCGCGTCCAGCATATCCGGCACGTCTTTCAGTTTCGGCCAGTTGTACTGGATGTTCTGGCGGGTGGTGAAGTGGCCATAACCCTTGTCCCACTTCTCGGCCAGCAGGGCCAGCTGGCGCATCTGCGCGCTGGACAGCGTGCCATAGGGGATGGCGACCCGCAACATGTAGGCGTGCAACTGCAGGTACAGACCATTCATCAGGCGCAGGGGTTTGAATTCATCCTCGGTCAGCGAGCCGTCAATACGGCGCTCGACCTGCGCGCGGAACTGCGCGTTACGTTCTGCCAAAAATGCTGTGTCGAACTCGGAGTAGCGATACATGATTAGCTGTCCTTAGTTGCAGCCCCGAACCTAGGGGCCTTGAAGGGGAGAGAGAGGGCCAGAGGTCAGGCCCGGGGCTGCGGGGAAGTTTCCTGTTTGCCGTGGGCATAGTTGGACGGACCAGTCCGGCGGAAGTCTTCCCGGAAATGCGTGGGCTCGGGGCCATTGTCGCCGGCGACAGCGTCGGCCAGATAGGCACCGACGATCTTGTTCGCCTGACGCTCGGCATCCAGCAAGCGAACCTGTGCGTGGGCTTCGTCGGTGATCAGCTCGGCCTCGGACAGCTCGCGCGACCAACGATCGTCTTCGGTCAGGTAGATAACGTCGCCTTCCAACAGGTCGTTGGCAGTAACCACTTTGGGCGTAAATGCGCGGGCCATCAGGCGTGCTCCTTCTTCAACTCAATGACAACCGACCCCGGCGTGGGCTTTCTGTTCGCGGCATCGCAAAACAGACCGGTAGAGCCGAAATAGGCGAGGCAGTTTCGCGAACGTTTCAGAATGGGCGGCATCTGTTTGCACCGGGGTTGTTTGACTTAACCGGCAATATAGGAAATATTCCTGGTTCAGCGCTATATTGCGAAGCAAATAAGAACGTATGTTCGGATTGGCGGTAATCCGGGAACATCAGTTCCAAATTGAGGGAAATATTGGGATGGCAGTGCGAATAGACGAAACAGATCGGAAAATTCTGGCCGAGCTGCAACGCGACGCCAGTCAATCCCTGGACGAAATAGCGGCAAGAGTTGGGAGTTCCAAGACACCGGTCTGGAATCGCATCCGCAAGCTCAAGGGTGCCGGAGTCATAGGACAGCAGACTGTTCTACTGGATGCCGAAGCGCTGGGATTCGAGGCGACCTTTTTTGTTCTGATCCGTACTTCGGAACACGAAGCGGAGTGGCAGCGAAAGTTTCTCAAAGCGTTGCGTGACCAACCGGAAGTTCAGGAAGCGCATAGGTTAGCAGGGGATATCGACTATATCCTGAAAGTACGTGTGAAGAACGCGCGCGCCTACGATTCCTTCTATCAGACGCTGATCTCGGAAGTGCGCGTACACAACGTGACCGCCTTGTTGTCGATGGAAGAGATCAAATCGACAACGATGTTGCCGCTGAACGCGCTGAAGGAAGGGTGAGCGCGGTCGATGGGGGCTTTGCCCCCGCCGCCCGTGACGGGCGGCTCCCCCAGGATATTTTTGGCCAGATGAACGTGGGATCCGGAATTATTGCGGCGATAGCGTATGAGCTCCGAAGCTTTTGGCGATCATACGCAAGATTTTTCGGGCAGGTGTCAGGTTTTGACCATTAGTTTCGTTAAGCCGTGAAAGTGGTAGCTGTCTGCGTAGACCGGGTCGCCCGCCAGCCGCAGGTTCGGGCATCGTTCAAAAAGGATCGATAGCCCAATTCGCATTTCCAGGCGGGCGAGGGGGGCGCCGACGCAGAAATGTACACCTCCGCCAAAGCTTGAGTTTGTCACGATGTCCCGCCCCGGATCGAACGCGTTTGGGTTGTCCCAGACCGCGGGATCACGGTTCGCGGCGCCAAGCAGCAGCGCGATCTTGTCGCCTCGGGCAAAATGATGACCGAACAGGGTCATATCTTCGTAGGCGAAACGTTGGAACAAATGCAGAGGCGGGTCGTAGCGCAGTATTTCTTCGATTGTACTGTCGATGGCATCCGGCTTCAGAACATCACGTGAAGAGTGGGTCTCCAGCAGGGTTTTCACGCCATTGCCCAAGGAATGGACAGTCGCTTCGTGACCGGCATTCAGCAGCAATACGCAGGTTGAGATCAGCTCTTCTTTAGAGAGTTTTTCTCCGTCTTCCTCTGCCGCGATCAATCGCGTAATCAGGTCGTCGCGTGGGTCAGATCGGCGCTGCCGGATGTATTCTGTCAGGAACACGGTAAACGCCTGGGAGGCTTGTGCGGCCTCATCTTCGATCTGGCGGTTTCGGCCAGCCTGATACATTGCCACCATGGCGTGGGACCACCGTAACAAATCAGGCGCTTTTTCCTCTGGAACACCCAGCAAGCGGCAGATGGTGACGACCGGGATCGGCGTGCAATACGTTTCCAGCAGGTCGAAGGGTTCGTCAGGGAAATCGTCTATCAAGGCGTGGCACAGGCTTTCGATCGTGGGAGCAAGTGCCGAGATTGCGCGTGATGTGAACGCGCGTAGCACCAATGCGCGCAAGCGGGTGTGCCGGGGCGGTTCGGCTTCGAGCAGTGAATGCGCTTCGATGGCGAGCCAGGGCGCAAGGTGCTTCGGTTCGTCGGAACCCATTTCAACTGGGCGCTCGGTTCCAAATCGACGATCCCGAAAAATGTCCTGAACCGCCTTGTGGGATACGGCGGCGGGCATGCCGTAATCCTCCCAGAACACGAGATCCCCGGCCTTACGAGCGGTGTCATAAAACGGGTAGGGGTTTTGCACGAAATCAGGTTCGGTGGGGGATTGGAATAACGTCTTCATAGGCGGCAGACTTGCCATGAGGCGCGCTGAATGCAAGACCCTAGGTATGCAAAGAATTTGGGTCATTGTCGGTTTTCTGTTCGCGGTCGGTCTGCTGTCGGCTGCAGTCTGGACCTATGGGTATCGGCAAGCGTTGTCGCAGCTGAGCGAAAAGGCTGAGGCGGATCTGGAGCTTGCTTCGGACCGGCTTAGCTCGCAATTGCAGGTTTATCAGGAGCTGGCCGTGTTGATGGCCGAGCATCCTGATCTGGCGGGTCTGGGTGATCGGACCAACATATCTCGCGCACAAGCCCTGCTGTTGGAGGTTGCTGACAAGACCGCCGCGGTTGATGTTCTGTTTGCCGACCGGGATGGTCGTGTCCTTGCTGCGGCTCAGGGTGTCTTGAATGGCAATGTCTCGGATCACCCCGCCTTCAAGCGGGCTTTGCAGGGGTCTTTGGGCAGTTCCCACGGAGTTTTACCTACGGCCACAGACCAGAACTACACTTGGGTTCCACCGGGGACGGCAAACCGGATTTATTCATACGCCGCGCCGGCCTTTGGTCCGGATGGGCAGGTTATCGGTGCCCTCATGGTAATCGCCGATGTCGAAGACGTCGAAAGAACTTGGCGCGGCAGTACCGAGGCGGTTTTCTTTGTGGATCATTCAGGCCTTGTATTCATTTCCAACCGGTCGGATCTTTTGTTCTGGCAACGAGAGCCGGGGCAGATCGGTGTGTCGCCGCCGGGGGTGGATCTGGTTTTCTCATCCGTGCGTGTCGGCTCGCACGAGTTGTGGCGTTTGGGATGGGGCCCATACCTGCCACGCACTGCGTTGCATTTGGCCCGCGAGTTGCCAGTCATCGGCATGACCGGGGAAGTTCTGATGGATGTTGCCCCGGCGCGCCGCCTGGCTGCTTTGCAAGCTGCCGCAGTCGCTGCGATCTGTTTGGCGTTCGGGGCATTTCTGTTTCTGGCAACCGAGCGCCGGAGGACGTTGGCGGAGGCCAATGCCGTGCTAGAAAGCCGAGTACAACAACGCACGCGGGCCCTGACCGCTGCCAACACTGCTTTGCGGCGCGAAGTGGCCGAACGGGAAGAGGCGGAAGCGGCGCTGAAACAGGCTCAGGCCGATCTGGTTCAGGCTGGCAAGCTGAGCGCCCTGGGCCAGATGTCGGCAGGGATCAGTCACGAGTTGAATCAGCCGCTCATGGCGATTCAGCAATTTGCCGAAAACGGTGCAGCGTTTCTGGAAAGGGGAAAGGACGACAAAGCCGGTGAGAACCTTGGGCGAATTTCGGACATGGCGGCGCGCATGGCGCGGATCATCAAAAACCTGCGGGCATTTGCACGCAATGAAAGCGAACCCATGGGCAAGGTCGATCTGGTGCAGGTCATCAATACGGCTGTCGAACTGACCGAGGCGCGCCTGCGGGCCGATGGCGTTTCCTTGGATTGGAGGCCGTCCGGTGAACCGGTTTTCGCCTGGGGCGGCGAGGTGCGTCTGGTGCAGGTTTTCGTCAACCTGATCAACAACGCCGCTGATGCAATGAGCAATCAGGATGAACGTCATATTCAAATCGTGATCGAGACCGCCGAACGGTTGGCAGTTACTGTGCGGGACATCGGACCGGGTATCGAAGATCCCGAGAAACTGTTTGAACCCTTCTATTCGACAAAGGCCGTGGGTTCATCCGAGGGGATGGGCCTGGGCTTGTCGATTTCTTACGGTCTTGTGCAAAGTTTTGGTGGCAATATCCGTGGCGTCAACGCAGACAAAGGTGCGATCTTCACGGTCGAACTTGAGTATTTCAAAGAGGGCAAGGCCGCATGATCCGTAAGGTTTTATTGGTCGATGACGATGCCGCCGTGCGAGAGGCGCTGGCCCAGACTTTGGAACTGGCCGATTACGAACCGGTGACGGCAGGGTCTTTTGTCGCGGCCAAGGACCATATCCGCAAGGACTTTGCCGGTGTTGTCGTTTCGGATATCCGAATGCCGGGGCGCGATGGATTTCATCTTTTGTCCTATGCCCGCGACACCGATCCCGAACTGCCGGTTGTCCTATTGACCGGTGAGGGCGACATCCCGATGGCGGTTCAGGCCATGGGGCAGGGCGCATTCGACTTTCTGGAAAAACCCTGCGCGGCTGGCGATCTGCTGGCGGTGCTCGAACGTGCCTTTGAAGCACGTTCGCAAGTGCTGGAGCACCGTGCTCTGAAGCATGAAATGGAGAGAGGAGATCCGGCAGCGCGCATGCTTTTTGGTCGTTCGCAACAGGCCGAAGCGCTACGGGAACGGGTTCGGGCGGTGGCTCCGACGCGGGCCGAAGTCCTGGTCACGGGACCTGCCGGCAGCGGCATTTCGAAAGTTGCCGAGGTGGTGCATCTGATGTCGCCTGGCGGGCAGGGTCCGTTTGTCAAACGTACCGCGTCCGGGCTGACACCTGACGATCTGATACAGGGGTGCGAGGATGCAACGGGTGGGTCCCTGTTCCTCGATGAGGTATCGGCATTGTCCGATGCCACCCAGTACGCTGCATTGGAAGTGATCGAGAAGGGAAGCGGTGCGCGTATTATTGCTGGCACGACAGCCGATCTTTCAGATCTTTCCGCTGGCGGAAAATTCAATGCCGATCTGTTTTACCGGCTGGATGTCATGCGTGTGCGGATACCGGCTCTGTCCGAGCGGCCTGAGGATATTCCCGTGATCTTCCGTCACTATGTTGCGCAGGCGGCAGAGCAGGCAGGAATCGTCGAGCCGGAAATCACATCAGACCATTTGGCCTCGCTCATGGCGCAGGACTGGCCGGGGAATGCGCGGTCATTGATGTCCGCGGCCATGCGATTTGTTTTGGGGATGCCCGAAGAGGTGGCGAAGGCGGCCGATCTGGGGCTGAACGAACAGATGGCACGCGTGGAGCGGTCACTGTTGATCGCTGCCTTGGGACGGCACAATGGCAAGGCCTCTGATGCGGCCAAGGCCCTGAAATTGCCGCGCAAAACATTCTATGACAAACTTTCGCGCTATCAGATACGTCCGGAGGATTATCGCAGATAGCGCGCTCCCGCCGGCATTGACTGCATTGCATGCAGCCCGTGCCGTTGGGCCGGGCAGCCCGCGAACGCGGGCTGCGGTCGGTGCCGGATGCGAGGCAGGTGTGATTCGATTAAGCGAATCATGACTGTGCGGTTTTCCGCACAACTGACGAAAGTGGTGTGCGGATTTTCGCACGCGCTAGGATCGGATTCGCGGTCGATTCACAGTCTAAACCTGTAAGATACTGATAACAATATATAAAAAACCAGGGATGCAGTACTTAAACAAATCGTTGAGAGCCAATCCCTGATTCGCTTCACTTTGCACAATGATCGCTGACGAGGCGTTCAGCAGAGATTTCACAGAAGTCTGGGAGGAAAAGACATATGAAATTCCTGACAACAGCCGCCACTGCGCTTGCCCTGTCTGTCACCGCCACCGCTGGGTTCGCCGCCTGCGAAGAAGGTGAGATTGTGGTGAAGTTCGCACATGTGACCAACACCGATAAACATCCCAAGGGCATTGCTGCATCATTGCTTGAACAGCGCGTCAATGACGAGATGCAGGGCGTGATGTGCATGGAGGTCTATCCGAACTCCACGCTATATAACGACGACAAGGTGCTCGAAGCGATGCTGCAGGGTGACGTGCAGCTGGCCGCACCTTCGCTTTCCAAATTCGAGAAGTTCACCAAGCAGTTCCGCCTGTTCGACCTACCGTTCATGTTCAAGAACATCGACGCAGTCGACGCCTTCCAGGCCTCGGCCGAAGGTCAGGCGATGAAGGACAGCATGCAGCGCCGTGGCCTGCAGGGGCTGGCCTTCTGGCACAACGGTATGAAGCAGATGTCGGCGAACAAGCCGCTGGTTGATCCGTCGGATGCGGATGGTCTGAAATTCCGCGTGCAGTCATCGGACGTGCTGGTCGCGCAGATGGAAGCCATTGGCGGCAGCCCGCAGAAGATGGCCTTTTCGGAAGTTTACGGCGCGCTGCAACAAGGCGTTGTGGACGGACAGGAAAACACCTGGTCGAACATCTACGGCAAGAAGTTCTTTGAGGTGCAGGACGGCATCACCGAGACCAACCACGGTATCATCGACTATCTGGTTGTGACCTCGGTTGATTGGCTGGACAGCCTGGATCCGGAAGTGCGCGATCAATTTCTGACGATTCTCGCCGAAGTCACCGAGACGCGTAACAAGGAAGCCTTTGCAGTGAACGAAGCGGCCAAAGCCTCGATCACCGACGCCGGTGGCATCATCCGCGAGCTGAACCCCGAGCAGCGTCAGGCTTGGGTCGATGCCATGAAACCGGTCTGGGACAAGTTCGCCGGTGATGTGGGGCAGGACAAGATCGACGCCGCACAGGCCATCAACGCCGGATTCTGATCCGGGCACAGGCCGCGCATCCGGGGACTGGGGAGTTTGGGACGCGCAGGCCAGGGCGGGCCACGATTTGGCCCGCCGGTTTTACTCTCATCAAATAACAATGCGGGGACAGAGAGATGTCTGGTGCGAAATCCGGCCAGGGCGGGCTGGTCGACCATATCGAAGAGACGATGATCGCGCTTCTGTTGGGGTTGATGACGGTTGTCACCTTCGCCAACGTGATCGCGCGGTTTGTGTTTAATTCCAACATCCTGTGGGCACTTGAACTGACGGTATTCACATTTGGCTGGTTGGTTCTGTTGGGGGCATCCTATGCGGTCAAAAAACATGCTCATCTGGGGGTCGACGCGATCCTGAACATGCTGGCCCCGGCACCGCGCCGGATATTGGCGCTGATCTCGGTAGCCTGTTGTCTGGTGTTTTCGCTGCTGTTGCTGAAAGGGTCCTACGACTATTGGGCTGTCTTCGCCGACTTGCTGCCGACGTCGGGCCGTTGGTTCCCGACCGGGTTCGATGCCGGTGCACGCAGCCAAAGTTTCTATGAGGTCGACGATATCCCAATGGTCGCACCGCTGCGCTTTCTGGAAAACCTGATCAACTACGGCGAGGGCTACGAGAAATTGCCCAAAGTGGTGCCCTATCTGGTGCTGCCGGTGTCGATGCTGCTGCTGGTGATCCGTTTTGCTCAGGTTGGGGTGCAGATCTGGCGCGGTGAAACCGACCGGCTTGTCGCCAGCCACGAAGTCGAGGACGAGATCGAAGAGGTCCGGGCTCAGCAAGGAGAGCATGACTGATGGACGTAGTACTTCTTTTCTCGATGGTCATCGGCCTGCTTCTGATCGGAGTTCCGATTGCGGTTTCGCTGGGCCTAAGTTCGACCTTGTTCCTGCTGATCTATTCCGACAGTTCGCTGGCCTCGGTCGCGGGCACATTGTTCGAGGCGTTCGAGGGGCATTTTACTCTGTTGGCGATCCCGTTTTTCATTCTGGCGTCGTCCTTCATGACAACGGGCGGTGTCGCACGGCGGATCATTCGGTTCTCGATTGCTTGCGTTGGGCATTTGCCCGGCGGTCTGGCAATTGCGGGCGTGTTTGCCTGTATGCTGTTTGCAGCTCTGTCCGGATCGTCCCCGGCCACCGTGGTTGCCATCGGTTCCATCGTCATCGCCGGGATGCGTCAAGTCGGGTATTCCAAGGAATTCGCCGCCGGTGTGATCTGTAACGCCGGTACGCTCGGCATCCTGATCCCGCCGTCGATCGTGATGGTGGTCTACGCGGCGGCTGTCGAGGTTTCCGTCGGGCGCATGTTCCTGGCCGGCGTCATTCCGGGCCTGTTGGCCGGGCTGATGCTGATGGTCACGATCTATGTGATGGCCAAGGTCAAAGACCTGCCCAAAGGCGACTGGAAGGGCTGGGCCGAAATATTCACATCGGCGCGCGAGGCCGGCTGGGGCCTGTTCCTGATCGTGATCATTCTGGGTGGCATTTATGGCGGTATCTTTACACCAACCGAAGCCGCCGCTGTGGCCGCTGTCTACGCGTTCCTCATTGCCAGCTTTGTCTACAAGGACATGGGGCCTCTCAGCACCGAAGAAGGCACGCCGAACCTGCCCCTGCTGAAAAAGCCATACGCGCTGGTGACGGCGTTCTTCCACCCGGATACCAAGCATACGCTGTTCGAGGCCGGCAAGCTGACAGTGACATTGTTGTTCGTCATCGCCAACGCGCTGATCCTGAAGCACGTACTGACGGACGAGCAGGTGCCTCAACACATCGCCAGCGCCATGCTGTCCGCAGGTCTTGGTCCGGTGACCTTCCTGATCGTGGTCAACGTGATCCTTCTGATCGGTGGACAGTTCATGGAGCCCTCGGGCTTGCTGGTCATTGTTGCACCGCTGGTGTTCCCGATTGCGATCGAACTGGGTATCGACCCGATCCATTTGGGGATCATCATGGTGGTGAACATGGAGATCGGTATGATCACGCCGCCGGTCGGGCTGAACCTGTTCGTGACCTCAGGTGTAGCCGGGATGCCGATGATGAGCGTGGTGAAGGCGGCATTGCCGTTTCTTGCAGTCCTGTTTGTCTTCCTGATCATGGTAACTTACATCCCGTGGATTTCGACCTTCCTGCCCAATACTTTCATGGGGCCGGAGATCGTGACCAACTAGGCATTGTCAAAGTGTCGAAAGCCGGGCGGTGTTGTCCGCCCGGTTTTTTCTGCCTACCCCTCTTGAAACGGGATGCCGAGTTCCCAGATGAGGTGTGAGGACGACCTCTCCGTACTGGATCATCATTCGGGACGACCCGAACAGGATACGAGGTCACCTCATGGCATGGATCATGCTACTTGTTGCCGGAATACTTGAAGTTGTCTGGGCGGGTGCGATGAAGCAATCCGTCGGCTTCACGCGTTTTTGGCCCACTGCGATCATGGGAATATCGATGATCGGCTCGTTCGGATTGCTTGCCTTGGCGATGAAGGATCTGCCGCTGAGCACTGCCTACACAATCTGGGTTGGAATCGGTGCAGTCGGCGCCTTCGTGGTCGGCGTTACGATGATGGGCGAGGCACTGACTGCCACCCGCATATTGGCGGCGCTTCTGATAACGGCCGGGATCGTCACCATGAAATTGGCCTAAAGCGCCGCGCCGCACGCCAGCCTGACGTTGACGCCTTATCGGGCAATCGTCAGGCTGGCGGCAGAAAACTATCCAACAAAGGGCATCCCGTAATGTTGAGTGACACAGACGCGCGCCTGTTGCGCATTGCCTATGATGAGGCCAAGGCAGGCTTTGATGAGGGCGGCTGCCCCATCGGATCGGTGTTGGCCCGGAATGGCGAAGTGGTTGCGCAAGGCCGAAATCAACGCGTGCAGCAAGGCGATCCGATTGCGCATGGTGAAATGGATGCATTGCGCAGGGCAGGGCGGCAAAAGACATATCGGGATACGGTGCTTTATACTTCTCTGTCACCTTGCATGATGTGCACGGGAACGATCGTTCAGTTCGGCATCCCACGCGTTGTCATCGGCGACACTCGGAATTTTGGCGGTAACGAAGAGTTTCTGCGCCAGCGCGGGGTTGAGGTCATACTGGCGGAAGACCCCGACTGCATTGCGCTGATGCAGCGGTTCATTGCGGAAAAGCCCGAATTGTGGGCCGAAGATATCGCGGAATGAAGGCGGCTGTCATGCGCCTTCCAGCGCGTTGACGATGCCCGAGAAGTCCTTCGCCTTCAGACTTGCCCCACCAACCAGCGCGCCATCTACATTCGAAACGCCAAAGATTTCGGCCGCATTGTCCGGCTTGACCGAGCCGCCATACAGAAGGCGAACCGAACGGCCCACGCCTTCACCAAAGCGGCGTTCCAGGCGCGTGCGAATGAAGTCGTGAACCTCGCCGATTTGTTCCAGTGTCGGAACCTTACCGGTTCCGATGGCCCAGATCGGCTCGTAGGCAACGACAAGGTTTTCTCCTGTCGATTGATCCGGGATCGAACCTGACAACTGCCCACCGATGATATCGAGCGTATTTGCCGCTTCGCGTTGTTCCAGACTTTCGCCAACGCAGATAATGGCTGTAAGGCCAGCGTCCATCGCTGCACGGGCCTTGGCACGGACGTCCTCGTTCGTTTCGGCGTGATCTTCGCGCCGTTCCGAGTGGCCGAGAATAACCGCAGTCGCGCCCGCATCCATCAGCATTTCGGCGCTCAGATCACCGGTATGGGCCCCCGACACCGCCGAATGGCAGTTCTGCCCACCTACTGTGACGCCTGAACCGTTTGCCGCCTGAGCCGCGCGATGCAACAGGGTTGCCGGTGGGCAAATCAATACGTCGATTGATGGATCGGGATACATGTCGGCAAGGGCCGTGATTTCCGTTAGTGAGGCCCCGGTTCCGTTCATTTTCCAGTTTCCAGCCGCCATTTTGCGCCGCATCTGGTTTCCCTCTCTGCCTGAAGTGTTTTCAACCCGATACCATCGTCAGTCACGCCTGACAATTCCGGTTGCCCGGGCGCAATGCCTCGCCGGTTTCAGAAGGCAGAAAAAGGATCGGAAATGGCGGTTATCGCTGCACCGACAGCGTCTCGTCAAACTTGATGGACTCACCACATCCGCAGGCGTCGACCACGTTGGGGTTGCGGAATTTAAAGCCTGACTCAAGCAGGGACACTTCGTAGTCGATTTCGGTGCCGAACAGAAACATCTGCGCCATGGGTGCGATCATGACGCGCGCGCCATCCTGTTCAACGACCTCGTCGTTGGGATCAGCCTCGTCGACATAGTCCATGGTGTATTCCATACCGGCGCAACCGCCTTTCTTGACGCCGATGCGCAGGCCGGCATGGCCGCCCGAAGTCATCAGGCGCACAATCTGCTCTGCAGCCTTGGGCGTCATGGTTACGGCTTGTTTGCCGGGGATACCAAACATGGTGTGCTCCGTTCTCGCGTCTTGCCTCTAATTTAAGCCCGAGAGGCGTCAGGCTCAAGGGATTGCGGTTAATGCTTTTTCGATTGGCACCAAGCCTCGCTTAAATGGGCGGCGGGTTCCGGGTTGCCACAAGACCATTGGTGCCCTTAGCGTGTCAGGCATGGCAGTCAGCCAAGGTAATGTATTTCAAGAAAGGCGGTATTGCATGGCTATCCAATCACTCAGAAAGCCCTCGCGGCGCATGGTGTCAGGTCTGACCTGCATTTTTCTGGGCGCGTTCGCACATACCGCATTGGCCGATACCGAGCGGCATCCGGTCAATTGTTCCACCGCCGAAGGCGATCTTCGCGCAATTGCTGCCGAAAAAAAACATGCCCAGACGCAACAGGCAGAAAGTGTATTTGCCGTTACGCCCGCCGGAGCGCTGCTGGGCCTTGTGACGGGGACGGAAAACAAGCGCCTTGAGATGCTGTCAGGGGATTACATCAAGCAGCTGGATGACCGAGCGGCCGAGATCAAGTCAACCTGCGGTGTGAAATAACCGTTGAAAGGAAAAGGACCGCTCTCGGGCAAGAGCGGTCCAAGATTTGGGCCAGAGTTTGGGGACGGGAAACAGGAATTCGGCCCAGTTGCCCGACGCATAAGCTGTGGTGCGAAATGTGCTTGGCGTCTACGCGCCGAATGTTTCCCGCATCTTTGTGACGATTGCCCAACGAAACGGTAACAGGCAAATTACCGTTTCATGACAAAAGCTTGTTTTCTGTGGATAAACCCAGATTACATGAAGCCGAGTTCCAAGCGGGCCTCATCCGACATCATTTCCATGCCCCAAGGGGGCTCCCATGTCAGTTCGACGTCCACTTCTTTGACACCTGCGACCGGTTCGATCGCTTCGACGATCCAACCGGGCATGTCTCCGGCCACGGGGCAACCGGGGGCGGTCAGCGTCATGATGACTTTGACGGCGTTCTCATTGTTGATGTCAATCGTGTAAATCAGGCCAAGATCATAGATATTGACAGGGATTTCAGGGTCAAAAACCGTCCTGCAGGCTTCCACTACGGGTTCGTAGAGGGGATGCTCGATGGTTGAAGGCGCAATCAGCGGGCTGCCTTCAAACTGTTCGCTGGGGTGGGTCATTGATGCCTCGGGTCTGTTACCTGACGAATTATATAGGGAAAGTACGTGGCAGCGTCCAGAGGTGCAGTGGCGCCCGTATTGGGCGCCGACGCAGATTACTCATTTATGTCGTGATTAAAGGTCTTTACTTGTCCTTGGGGCAGGGCAAACATCCGGCGCAGTATCAACCACGCAACCAAAGACAGAACCGCGAAGATCAGCAACAGGACCGGAAGGCTGGGCGTGAGGCCAGGGATCAGAAGAAGGATCCCCGTGATCGCGGCCCCAATCGCAAAGCCCAGAAAGATGAAACCGGGCAGCGCGACCTCGACAATGGCAAGTACCAGAGCGCCGGCCAGCCAGATCCACCAGGTCAACCAGAAGGGATCAGCCATCATTTGCCTCCTTTCAGCATGTTGAAGGCGTTGCCAAAGGCCTCAAGCGCGTTGGCGGGGACAACAATAGTCTGCGAGCCAGTCCCGTTGCCAAGCGCATTCAGCGCTTCGACCTGTTTCAACGCGACCTGATATTGCGCCGCCTCGATACCGTTGTCCTGAATGGCCTTGGCGACGACACCCGTAGCATAGGCTTCGGCCTCGGCCTGAATGCGGCGTGCCTTCGCGGTCTGCTCGGCCGCGTAAAGTTCGGCATCAGCCTGCAGTTCGACTGCGCGTTTCTGACCCTCGGCCTCGGTGACCTGGGCCCGGCGGGCGCGCTCTGCGTTCAGCTGTTGCAGCATGGCGTCGCGGGTGGCCTGGTCCAGGTTTACGTCAAGAATCTCGGCACGGGTCACTTCGATCCCCCAATCGTCCACAGCGGTTTCGACGCTTTCCTGAATGCGCGTGATCAGCTGGGCGCGGTTGGACTGAACCTCATCCAGGTCCATCTTGCCGATCTCTGCCCGCACGATACCAGCCACCGTGGTAGCGATCGCACCGTCGACGTCACGGATACGATACACCGTCTTTTCCGGTTCCAGAATACGGTAAAACACCGAGGTGTCGATCTGTACCAGCACGTTGTCCTTGGTGATCGCGTCCTGCGTTGCATTCGGCAATTGGCGTTCAAGTATGGATATCTTGTGGCGCGCAACATCCAGAAATGGAACGATAAAGTTGATTCCCGGACCAAGCACCGAATGCAGGCGCCCGAACCGCTCGACCACGTATTTTTCGGACTGTGGAACAATCTTGATGCCCTTCAGGATGACGAGCACGATAAAGGCCGCAGCCAACAGGTAAATAATGTTCGACGTGAGCAGTCCGATAATCTGGTCTTCGGTCATGTCTGTCCTCATTTATTGTGTACATTGGTATACATTTGGGGATTGAGTCGCCCGTTTTCAACTCTGGTATGGATTGAGCGGGGCCTGTTGCAAAACGGTGAAAGTGATAATTAAAGCCGGAAATTCTATCCTGTGGCTGCTTTGCATCCCGAGATGATTGCGCTATCGGGGGCGGATGAAGCTGATAATTGACACTGACCCCGGCATCGACGACGCGATGGCGATTGCCTATGCCGCAGCCGCGCCCGAAATCGACCTGATTGGTCTGACGACCGTATTTGGCAATACCCATGTTCACCAGTCCAGCCGTAATTCGCGGTTTTTGCTGGATAAATTGGGGATTTCCATTCCAGTTGCACAAGGCGCGGCCTTCCCATTGGGTGCCGACCGCCACGCGCCTTCCGAGCATGTACATGGGCCCGAAGGCTTTGGCGATCTGACCGAGATTCCTCAAATCGGCGAGAACCACCCCCTGTCCGCCGCCGAGTTTCTGGTTGAAATGGCAAGAATGCACCGCGGGGAGCTGGTCGTTTGCGCAGTCGGGCCATTGACCAACATTGCGGATGCAATGCGTCTGGACGCTGAATTCGCCCAGAATCTGAAGAATCTGGTGATTATGGGTGGGGCCGTGTTCTGCCCTGGAAATATCACCGAACACGCTGAGGCGAATATCTATCACGATGCCGAGGCGGCTGATGAGGTCCTTGCAGCCCAGGCTCGGACCGTTCTGGTTGGCTTGGATGTTACATTAAAAACCCTCTATGAGCCGGCAGATTTTGAAGTCTTGGCGGAACGCTCGGCAGATATGGGTGGGTTCCTGCGAGACATTTCCCGATTCTACCTGAAGTTCTACAAGGATGTCGGCGGCCTCGAAGGGTGCGGGCTGCACGATTCAACGGCTGTGATTGCCTGCACTCACGCGACAATGTTCGAGATGGTGGAAACCGGATTGCGTGTGACGACAGATGGCCCCGCGCTTGGGGCGACCCGAACCGATCCGTCACGCCCACCGGTTTTGGTGTGTCGCGATGTCGATGGGGCAGGGGTTGTGAGCCTGTTTACCGAGCGGGTTTCCTCGCTGCCCTGACGGGTTGCAATGCCGAGGCAGATCGGGCAAATCCTGCCCGGTTCCGCGACCCCTGAGGCATCAAGATGACCGACCGTTTCTCCTTTGATCTGAAAGCCACCGACGGCAAGGCCCGCACTGGCGTTATTCACACGCCGCGCGGCGAGGTGCGCACTCCTGCCTTCATGCCGGTCGGCACGGCGGCGACGGTCAAAGCCATGATGCCCGAAAGCGTGCGCGCGACCGGGGCGGACATCCTGTTGGGCAATACCTATCACCTGATGTTGCGCCCCACGGCAGAGCGGATCGACCGCCTCGGCGGGCTTCACAAGTTCATGAATTGGGAGCGCCCTATTCTGACCGACTCCGGCGGTTTTCAGGTCATGTCACTGGCGGGTCTGCGCAAACTGACGGAAAAAGGCGTAACGTTCAAATCTCACATCGACGGGTCCAAGCACGAGCTGACGCCGGAGCGGTCGATGGAGATCCAGCGCCTGTTAGGGTCGGACATCGTGATGTGCTTTGACGAATGCCCGGCGTTGCCGGCAGACCGTGACCGAATTGCCGAGTCGATGCGCCTGTCGATGCGTTGGGCCGACCGGTCCCGCGAGGCGTTCGGCGACCGGCCCGGCCACGCGCTGTTTGGCATCATGCAAGGCGGTCTGGAACAGGACCTGCGCGAAGAAAGCGCCGAAGCCCTGAAGAACATCGGCTTTGAAGGCTACGCTGTTGGCGGTCTTGCGGTGGGAGAAGGGCAGGAGGCGATGTTCTCCTGCCTCGACTATGCCCCGGACTTTTTGCCGGAGGACAAACCGCGCTATCTTATGGGGGTAGGCAAACCGGATGATATTGTTGGCGCTGTTGCACGCGGGATCGACATGATGGATTGCGTTTTGCCGTCGCGTTCGGGGCGCACAGGGCAGGTTTTCACTCGGTTTGGTGTGGTCAACATCAAGAACGCCCGCCACGCCGACGACCCGCGCCCACTGGATGAGGCGTGTAGCTGCCCGGCCTGCTCGCACTACTCCCGCGCCTATCTGCATCATGTGTTTCGTGCAAACGAAATGATCTCGGGCATGCTGCTGACCTGGCACAACCTGCACTATTTCCAGGAAATCATGCAGGGCATGCGCGATGCGATCGCCGCAGGTACCTTCGAGGCGTGGCAAGCCGGCTTTCATGCGCGGCGTGCGCAAGGAGACATTGAGCCTCTTTGACAAGCGGTAATACGAATTTCCGCAGATATGTACCTTAGCGCCTTGCAGTCGGCTGAACCTCGGGTCATTCTTGAAAGTGTAATCGGCGGCAAGGTTGAAAATCGGCAAAAACGCCCCACCTGTACCGTCCAAGACAGGAGATGGCCAAAGGTTGCCTGAATCAGGGACCAGCGCCATCTTGCCAACAATAAGGATAGAGCATGCAAGAGCCTCTGAATTCCTCATACCCCGTCCTGCCGCTGCGCGATATCGTGGTTTTTCCGCATATGATCGTGCCGCTGTTCGTGGGCCGTGACAAATCGGTCCGCGCGCTGGAAGAGGTGATGCAGGATGACAAGCAAATTCTGTTGTCCAGTCAGATCGACCCCAGCGTCGACGACCCGGAAATCGACGGTATCTATCGAACCGGCGTTCTGGCCAATGTGCTGCAGTTGCTGAAATTGCCCGATGGCACCGTCAAGGTGCTGGTCGAAGGGCAGGCACGGGTCAAGATCACGGAATTTCTTGAAAACGAAGAGTTTTTCGAAGCTCGGGCAGAATACCTGACCGAGATCCCCGGCGATGTCACAACGACCGAGGCGTTGCTGCGTACTGTCGCGGATGAATTCGAGCGTTACGCGAAAGTGCGCAAGAACATCCCGGAAGAGGCTCTGACCGCCGTCGGTGAGACTGCCGAGCCTGCCAAGCTTGCGGACCTCGTGTCTGGTCATCTGGGCATTGAGGTCGAGCAAAAGCAGGAACTGCTGGAAACCCTCAGCGTCAGCGAGCGTCTAGAGAAGGTCTATGGCCTGATGCAGGGCGAAATGTCGGTTCTGCAGGTCGAGAAAAAGATCAAGACACGCGTCAAATCCCAGATGGAGAAGACGCAGCGCGAATACTATCTGAATGAGCAGATGAAGGCCATTCAGAAGGAACTTGGCGACGGCGAGGACGGCAGCAACGAAGTGGCCGAACTGGAAGCCAAGATCGCCGAGACCAAGCTGTCGAAAGAGGCGCGCGAAAAGGCGGAAGGCGAGCTGAAGAAGCTCAAGAACATGTCGCCGATGTCGGCCGAAGCCACCGTGGTGCGCAACTATCTGGACTGGATCCTGTCGCTTCCGTGGGGCACGAAATCCCGCGTCAAGAAGGACCTGGGCCGTGCGCAGGAAATATTGGACGACGATCACTATGGACTTGAAAAGGTCAAGGAACGGATCGTCGAATATCTGGCGGTTCAGCAGCGTTCGAAAAAGCTGAAAGGCCCGATCCTGTGCCTTGTCGGCCCTCCGGGTGTGGGTAAAACCTCGCTGGGTAAGTCGGTTGCCAAAGCCACGGGGCGCGAGTTCATCCGCATCTCGCTGGGTGGCGTGCGTGACGAATCCGAGATTCGCGGCCACCGCCGGACCTATATCGGTTCGATGCCCGGTAAGATCATCCAGGCGTTGAAGAAGGCGAAAACCACGAACCCGCTCATCCTGCTCGATGAAATCGACAAGATGGGGCAGGACTTCCGTGGTGACCCGGCCTCGGCAATGCTCGAGGTGTTGGACCCGGAACAGAACAACACGTTCATGGATCACTATCTAGAAGTCGAATACGACCTGTCGAACGTGATGTTCCTGACCACGTCCAACAGCTATAACATGCCTGGGCCTCTGCTCGACCGGATGGAGATCATCCCTCTGGCCGGTTACACCGAAGATGAAAAGCGCGAGATAGCCAAGCAGCACCTTATCGGCAAACAGATCAAGAACCACGGGCTGAAAACCAAGGAGTTTGAGCTGACGGATGAGGCGCTGCAAAAGATCATCCGCACTTATACCCGCGAAGCAGGTGTGCGGAACCTCGAGCGTGAAATCGCCAAGGTTGCCCGGAAATCGCTGACCAAGATCATCAAGAAAGAGGCGGAAACCGTGACGGTGACGCCTGAAAACCTTGATGAGTTCCTGGGCGTGCCGAAATTCCGTTACGGATTGGCTGAACAGGATGATCAGGTCGGTGTTGTCACCGGTCTGGCCTGGACCTCGGTTGGGGGCGACTTGCTGCATATTGAGGCGCTGAAACTGCCCGGAAAGGGGCGGATGAAGACCACCGGCAAGCTGGGCGACGTGATGAAGGAATCCATCGATGCGGCTTCGTCTTACGTGCGGTCTATCTCACCGCAGATTGGTGTGAAGCCTCCGCAGTTCGACAAGCTGGATATCCACGTGCATGTCCCCGATGGCGCCACGCCGAAGGACGGTCCGTCGGCGGGTCTGGCCATGGTCACATCGATTGTGTCCGTGCTGACGGGTATTCCGGTTCGCAAGGATATCGCGATGACCGGCGAAGTCTCTCTGCGTGGCAACGCGATGCCGATTGGTGGCCTTAAGGAGAAGCTTTTGGCCGCGCTGCGCGGCGGGATCAAAACCGTTCTGATCCCCGAAGAGAACGAAAAGGATCTGGCGGATATTCCTGACAACGTGAAAGACGGTTTGGACATCATTCCAGTCAAACACGTTTCGGAAGTTCTTGAACAAGCCCTGATCCACAAGCCCGAACCGGTTGAATGGGATGAAGCTGCGGAAGAGGCTGCGGCAGCTGCGGCAAAGTCCAGCGACGGCGCAGGCCAGTCCGCGACAGCGCACTAAGGCATCTTATTGCGAATAGAAAGGCGAGGGTTTTACCTCGCCTTTTTTACAGGCCGATAATTGGTTTCGCCGGATCCAATACCTCTTCCTCTTCGATGTATTTTTGGAACTTTTTGTCGGCAAGTGCGGACCGAATGGCCAGTGCAAAGATCACCGCGGAAAAGAGGATGCAAAGTACGATATCCCATCCGAACGGAATCTGTTTTAACGCGCCTTCGCCAAATTGACCGAGATACGAGATCAGGCCAATTCCGCCGAAATACGGCATCAGCCACAGTGCTTCGGTCACGTCCATATCGTCAAGGCGGCCGTGAAACCGGATCAGCAGCAACGCCATCCCGACAAGTAACGCGATACCGAGCCGCCACACCGTGTCCCAGCCGCTCCAATACACGACGAGTGTTGCGATGGCGAACGCGGACACCCCGACCAATTTGACGGCAGGCACGCGGATTGAACGTGGGCGGTCGGGTAAAAGGTCGCGCAAGCAGACCACCGCAATTGGTCCAACCGCAAAGGAAAGGACGATTGCAGCGCCGTTGAGGGCAATGACAGTGGTGAATGGAACGGTAAGCAGGAACAGGATTCCTATCAGAAAGTTCAACGCCAATGCCCAGAGCGGTACGCCGAATGACGATAGCATCTGAAGACGGCGCGGCAGAAATCCGTTCTGAGACAGCGCCAGTGCGATACGGGCATTTGAGCCGGTAGCAACCAATCCATTGCCGAAGGGGCCAATGACAGAACCCACATTTAGCAAACTGAGAAACCACAGGATTCCGACTGACATGATGATGCCGTCGAGCGGACCTTGTCCGCCAAAACTCAAATTGGCCCACCCGTTGCTGATCATTTTTGGATCAAGGGCGCCGATGAAGGCAACCTGAAGGCCCAGGTAAATGGCGGCGCACAGGATTATGGAAAGGACCAAGGCCGCAGGGATTGCGAACTTTGGATTCCGAACCTCGCCGGCCATGTCGACCACGTGGCGAAAGCCTATGAAGGAAAAGATGACCCCTCCGGTGGAAACGGCGGCCATGATGCCCTGCAACCCGTAAGGCGCAAACCCGTCTGGTTGAACAAAGTTCTGCGCGTCAAAACGACTTGCGATCAGTAGAACGGACAGGATGACAGGTATGGCGATTTTGGCCCAGGTCAGGACCGAATTTACCTGAGCAAAGAACTTCACGCCCAAGGCATTAACGGCGACGAAGACCAACATAAAAAACAACGCGACGGCAGTACCGGCCCCGGTCAGATCGCCAGTGTCAGCCGCGTGCAGCCAGGGCGCGTAGGGTGCGAGGTATTTCAGCATGGCCTCGACCTCGATCGGGGCCGTTGTGTTGTATCCGATCCAAGCGGTCCAACCCATTGCCATGGCAACGATGTTCCCATGAGAAAACTGAGGTACGCGGGCAATCCCGCCCGGAATCGGCAACATGGCAGAGATTTCGGCGAAAGTGATCGCCAGAATGAACATTGCGACTGCGCCGATGATCCAGGAAACTGTCGCCGCAGGACCGGCATGCTGTACTGCCAACAGTGGCCCGAACAACCAGCCCGATCCGATAATGCCGCCGACGGAAATGAACGTAAGGCCGACCAGGCCAATATCCCGTTTCAATTTGGCCATGCGCAACCCCGTCCACCAGCGCCGGTTGATCACACGGCTGATGCCGGAACGATACGCGGCAGTATTGCTGGCTGGCAAGCCCTGCAGATTCAAGCCTTTAGCACGCGCCAGTCTACATTTGTGGGAATGGTGGGTGATAAGAGATTTGAACTCCTGACATCTTCGATGTGAACGAAGCGCTCTACCACTGAGCTAATCACCCGTAGCGACGGCTCTTACAGCGCTTTTCCACCGTCGACAAGTGGGGGGCCGCAATAATTGAAAGGCAGTTGGCGAGGGCGACGAAATTACTCAGCCGGAAACAAAAACCGGTACTGTTCGAAAAAACTTCAAAACGCCGCTTGACGCTGCCCGACCGTAGCCATAATACACCCCAACGTTCAGCAACGAACGGGCAGCGGGCGGTTGTAGCTCAGTTGGTTAGAGTACCGGCCTGTCACGCCGGGGGTCGCGGGTTCGAGCCCCGTCAACCGCGCCATTTCCCTTCACGACGATTGCAAAGCATGGCACAGACAATCATCGCCTGGTCGATGTTTTTGGAATCGTTTGCCATCGTAAAGCCGAAAAACTTAGTAGTCCCGAGGTGACATGTGGCCAGTTTGAATCGCGTGGTAATCGCCCGTCACAGCCTCCGGTGGATTCGCGAGCTTCAGCCCGACACGCTGGATGTGGCCGAGATTTCAGGTAGTTGGGGCAAGCAGTTCGGGTTTCGCAGCTACAGCTCATTCTGGCACGCGTAGCATGACATATGCAGTGGGCTGGTTCTGGACGAGCAGGGACAGGTTCGACAGTTCGACCTGATCCTTGCCAATCAGGTCCGGGAACATCTTGACCGGCCATTTGAGGCCACGCTCAACTTTCTCGAAATGCTTCGGTCTGGTGGGTATTTCTGGCTGGCGGTCCCGTTTTTCGTCCCGTTTCATGCGGCGCCAAATGGTTTTTCACGCTGGTCGGCCAGAGGCCTCGTGAATCTGCTGACGGAATGCGGCTTTGACCCGATCGGGAAAGTTTGGAAAACGACCCTGATTTTCCCATTTGCGCGTGGGTTATAGCCCGCAAATCACCGGACTGAGCCATAGGTGCGAGAAAAACCGCCCGTTCACACTTTGTTCTAATTTTTCTGTTGGAGACTCAGAGCGGCTCGCCTATTTCTAGGACACTGTCATTTTGGGGGCCGCGATGGCTGAACTGAAGAATATCGAGGTACGCGGTGCGCGCGAGCACAACCTCAAAAGCATCGACGTGGATATCCCGCGCGATCAGCTGGTGGTGATCACCGGATTGTCGGGATCGGGCAAGTCCTCGTTGGCCTTCGACACCATCTATGCCGAAGGGCAAAGGCGGTATGTCGAAAGCCTGTCAGCCTATGCGCGGCAGTTTCTGGACATGATGGAAAAGCCGGATGTCGACCACATCAGTGGCCTGTCTCCTGCGATTTCGATCGAACAGAAAACAACCTCCAAGAACCCCCGTTCAACCGTGGGGACGGTTACCGAGATCTACGACTATCTGCGCTTGCTGTTTGCCCGTGCCGGCACGCCATATAGCCCTGCAACCGGGCAGCCAATCGAAGCTCAGCAGGTGCAGGACATGGTCGACCGGATCATGACGATGGAGGAAGGAACGCGTGGCTATCTTCTGGCCCCCATCGTACGTGATCGGAAGGGGGAGTACAGAAAAGAGTTTCTGGAACTGCGCAAGCAGGGCTTTCAGCGTGTGAAAGTGGATGGCGAGTTCTACGAATTGGACGAACCGCCGACGCTCGACAAGAAGTTCCGCCACGATATTGATGTGATTGTTGATCGGCTCGTGGTTCGTGAAGGCATGGAAACTCGTTTGGCGGACAGCCTGCGAACCGCTCTGGATTTGGCAGACGGGATTGCCGTTCTCGAAACTGCGCCACGCGAAGGCGACCCTGAACGCATCACCTTCAGCGAGAATTTTGCCTGTCCCGTCAGCGGCTTCACGATCCCCGAGATCGAACCGCGCCTGTTTTCGTTCAACGCGCCTTTCGGAGCGTGCCCGGACTGTGACGGTCTGGGGGTTGAGCTGTTTTTCGACGAACGGCTGGTGGTGCCGGATCAGACGCTGAAACTCTATGACGGTGCTCTGGCGCCGTGGCGTAAGGGGAAATCGCCTTATTTCCTGCAAACGATCGAGGCAATTGCCCGGCACTACGAGTTCGACAAGAACACGCCCTGGAAAGACCTTCCGGCAAAGGTACAGCAGGTGTTTCTGCGCGGATCAGGCGATGAGGAAATTCAATTCCGCTATGACGAAGGTGGGCGAGTTTATCAGGTCACGCGAAGCTTTGAAGGCGTCATCCCGAACATGGAACGCCGCTATCGCGAGACCGACAGCGCCTGGATACGCGAAGAGTTTGAACGCTACCAAAACAACCGCCCCTGCGGCACGTGTCATGGTTACCGACTTCGGGCCGAAGCTCTGGCGGTCAAGATTGCAGGTCTGCATGTTGGGCAGGTGGTCGAAATGTCGATCCGCGAGGCATTGGCCTGGATCGAGGACGCACCGAACCATCTGAGCGCGCAAAAGAACGAGATAGCACGTGCCATTCTGAAGGAAATTCGTGAGCGGTTGGGTTTCCTGAATAATGTTGGTTTGGAATATCTTACACTGTCTCGTTCAAGTGGTACGCTCTCGGGCGGCGAAAGCCAGCGTATCCGACTTGCCAGTCAGATCGGGTCGGGCCTGACCGGCGTTCTGTATGTTCTGGACGAGCCGTCGATTGGTTTGCATCAACGGGACAATGACCGGCTATTGGGTACGCTCAAGAACCTCCGGGATCAAGGCAACACAGTCATCGTGGTCGAGCATGACGAGGAAGCCATCCGAGCCGCGGATTATGTCTTCGACATCGGCCCCGGCGCAGGGGTACACGGTGGGCAGGTCGTCAGCCACGGCACACCGGATCACATTGCGGGTGATGCGGCCTCGATCACCGGGCAGTATCTTTCGGGGACGCGGGAAATCCCTGTGCCGACCGAGCGGCGTAACGGTAAGAAGCAGAAAGTCACGGTGGTTAAAGCCACGGGCAACAACCTGAAGAACGTGACGGCCGATTTTCCCCTGGGTAAGTTTGTCTGTGTGACCGGAGTGTCCGGGGGCGGCAAATCGACTTTGACGATCGAAACCCTGTTCAAGACAGCGTCGATGCGCCTGAACGGCGCGCGGCAGACGCCTGCACCATGTGAGACGATCAAGGGGCTGGAGCATCTGGACAAAGTCATCGACATCGACCAGCGCCCCATCGGGCGGACTCCGCGTTCGAATCCAGCGACTTACACCGGGGCCTTCACCCCGATCCGCGACTGGTTTGCCGGGCTGCCCGAGGCCAAGGCGCGCGGATACAAACCCGGTCGTTTCAGCTTTAACGTCAAAGGCGGACGGTGCGAGGCGTGTCAGGGCGATGGCGTGATCAAGATCGAGATGCACTTTCTGCCCGACGTTTACGTCACTTGCGAAACCTGCAAGGGCGCGCGGTACAATCGCGAGACGCTCGAGATCAAGTTCAAGGGTAAGTCCATCGCGGATGTCCTTGATATGACTGTGGAAGATGCGCAGGAGTTCTTTAAGGCGGTGCCGTCAATCCGCGACAAGATGGACGCACTGGCGCGCGTTGGACTGGGATACATCAAGGTCGGGCAGCAGGCGACGACCCTGTCGGGTGGCGAAGCGCAGCGGGTAAAGCTGTCGAAGGAGCTCAGCAAACGTTCGACGGGCCGGACATTGTATATTCTGGATGAACCGACCACGGGTTTGCATTTCGAAGACGTTCGCAAACTGTTGGAAGTGTTGCATGAACTGGTCGATCAGGGAAATTCGGTTGTCGTGATCGAGCACAATCTGGACGTGGTAAAAACCGCCGACTGGATCATCGATATCGGTCCCGAAGGCGGGGACGGAGGCGGTCAGATTGTGGCGGAAGGCACGCCAGAGGATGTGTCGGGTTGCGACCGCAGCCACACGGGGCGGTATCTCAAGCCGATGTTGAACCCGGAACGCGTGGCTGCCGAATAGGTCGGGTCAATAAAGGATGTCGGCCACTGCGCCGATCAGATTCAGCACTTTTCGCGTTTCCGGGTCCACACGGTAAACATAGTCACCGGCGCGAATATAGTTGCCGCCGCGGTTCAGACCGTAGCGGTACGGATCGTTGATCCAGGCATAGTCACTGTCAATCCGGTCCCCGACCCGGTAGCGGTTCTTCACCTGACCGGGGGGAACACAAGGTACCGCTTTTTTCGCCAGTCCCGGCGGGCAATGACCGCTCTTCCCGGCGCTCGGAGTGATGCGATGGACTTCGAACGAATCCTTGGATTTGCCTTTTCCCTTGCCATTTCCCGCCATCGCAGGAACGGACCCGAGGGCCACGGCGGCCATCACGGCAATGCTCAGAACTGATTTCATCGGCACACTCCAACTTCGCTGCGCACGGTCTGTTACCACAATTAAGTGGCCGAAAGGTGGTTTTACCAGTCTGTGCGCGTGGCTTGTGCGGGTTCCCGCCGTCGACCTTAGGACCGGCCGCGTTTCTCAAACCGGGGAAGCATGGCGCTAAAGTCTCGGCCCAAACCGCCTTCATGTTCGACAAATTGCTCGTAAAGCTGAGTGGCCACCTGACCCATCGGTGTGTCGGCATTGGCGCTGTCGGCAGCTTGCTGGCTCAGACGCAGGTCCTTCAGCATCAGTTCCGCGGCAAATCCCGGGATGTAGTCGTTGTCGGCCGGGCTTTCAGGTCCAACGCCAGGGGCAGGGCAATAGGCGTTCATTGTCCAGCTGTAGCCAGACGATGTGCTTACAACATCGAACATCTTCCGCCGATCCAGTCCAAGCTTGTCTGCCAGAGCAAAGGCTTCGCAAGTGGCGATCATTGTGACGCCAAGGATCATGTTGTTGCAGATCTTTGCGGCCTGGCCAGCGCCAGCTTCCCCGCAATGAACCGCTTTCTGTCCCATAATCTCGAACAAGGGCGCGGCTTTGGCGAAGGCTGCATCAGAGCCGCCGGCCATGAAGGTCAGCGTTCCGGCCGCCGCTCCACCGATCCCGCCAGAGACCGGGGCATCGACGGCAAGCAAACCAGCGGCGGCGGCTTGCTTGGCAACGGCGCGTGCGCTGTCGACATCCACGGTTGAACAGTCGACCAACGCCGAACCAGCTTCCATTGCGGGGACAACCTCGTTGGCAACGGCACGCAGAATCTGGCCATTTGGCAGCATCGTGATGACGACTTCGGCGCCGGCTGCGGTTTCAGCGCCCGATGCGGCCATCGAAACGCCTTCCACAGCAACGTCGGCCATGTCAAAGCCTGTGACCTCATGTCCGGCGCGCGCAAGGTTGGCCGCCATCGGAGCACCCATGTTGCCCAGACCAATGAATCCGATTTTCATCCCTTACTCCTCTGCAAAACTCAGCGCATCCGCCCCAAGCGGTTGCAGCATCTTCGAAACCGCCACGGCCGGTACGTTCATGTCAGAATATTGCCATTTCGGGTTTCGATCCTTGTCGATGATCTGAGCACGGATGCCTTCCAGGAAATCTCCGTGCTCCATCGCGCGATAGGTAAAGCGATATTCCATTTCCAACGCTTTGCGCATAGTCAGGCTTGCGCCGCGCAGCCTGTGCAGCATTTCCACCGCACAGGCCATGGAAAGAGGTGAATTGCGCCGCATAACTGTCAGATTCTTAGCCGCAAATTCTGTTTCGCCGTTGCGCAGGGCGTTCAGGATATCTCCAAGAGTTTCGCCATCGAAACATGCGTTTATCAGCGTTTGCTGGTCAGCCAGTGGGCTTTCCGGAGGTGTCTGCGCATGTTCCTGTACCAACTCTGCGCGGCCCGATGCCTCGAGCAGTTCGATCAATTCCGGCCAAATCTTCTGTGGGACGTAATGATCGGCAAAGCCGGCATAGATTGCATCTCCGGGCCCCATGCGATGGCCGGTAATGCCCAAATACTCGCCCGACCGACCCGGCGCCAGTGCCAGCATGAGCGTGCCGCCCACATCCGGAACCAGACCGATTGAACATTCCGGCATCGAGATTTTCGAGCTTTCTCCGACAACCCGATGGCTACCGTGGCACCCGATGCCCACACCACCTCCCATCGTGAACCCTTGCAAGAAACTGATCACGGGCTTTGGGTATTCGAAGATCAGGGCGTTCAGGCGATATTCGTCCCGCCAGAAATTACGGCCATAAGAGAAATCTCCCTTGGTGCCCGTGTCATAAAGCTCGGCAATATCGCCGCCTGCGCAAAACGCCTTGTCGCCCTCGGCGTCGAAAATGATCAGATCGACCGCATCATCTTCGCGCCAGTTGCGAAGGGCGGTGTCGATGGCCATGCACATGTCATAGCTGAGCGCATTTAAGGCCTGCGGTCGGGTCAAGGTGATACGCCCGGCGCGGCCAGTGGTGCGGATGTAGATATCGGGCATCGAAACCTCAGCGATTGGACAGCATCTGGCGCGCGACGATCAGGCGCATGATCTCGTTCGTACCTTCCAATATCTGATGCACGCGCAAGTCACGCACAAGCTTTTCGATGCCATAGTCCGCCAGATACCCATATCCGCCGTGCAGTTGCAGGCATTGGTCGACAACTTTGGAACCGGTCTCGGTCACGAATTTCTTGGCCATC
This sequence comes from Ruegeria sp. HKCCD6647-2, assembly GCF_057221075.1. Lineage (NCBI taxonomy): Bacteria > Pseudomonadati > Pseudomonadota > Alphaproteobacteria > Rhodobacterales > Roseobacteraceae > Ruegeria > Ruegeria sp. HKCCD6647-2. The sequence goes on from NZ_JBWVBD010000001.1 coordinate 853,447, forward strand.
GCGCAGAACTTGGTCGCGTCGGGCGTTCCCTGATCCAGTTTCCACGCAGCCTGGCGCAGGAAAGTTCGGGCGGCCTGCATCTCGATCTCCATATCCGCCAGACGGAATTGCAGCGCCTGAAACTGGTCGATGGATTGCCCGAAGGCCTTTCGTTCGGACATATATTGAAGCGTCATGTCAAGCCCGGCCTGCGCGGCACCCAGCGAGCAGGAGGCGATGTTCAGACGCCCGCCGTCCAGACCCATCATTGCGTATTTGAACCCGTCCCCTTCGGTTCCGACGAGGTTGCCAGAGGGAATTTTGCAATCGTCAAACTGAACCTGCGCAGTTGGCTGGCTTTTCCAGCCCATTTTCTGTTCCAGGGCTCCAAAGCTAAGGCCGGGCGTGCCGTCCTCGACATAGACCGTGGAAATACCTTTGGGTCCGTCTTCACCAGTCCGTACCATGCAGACATAGGCGTCCGAATATCCGCCGCCCGAGATAAAGGCTTTGGTTCCATTCAGGGTGTAGCCTTCGTTCGTGCGTTCTGCGCGCGTTTTAAGCGCCGCCGCATCCGAGCCGGAGCCAGGTTCGGTCAGGCAATAGCTGAGCACCGTCTTCAGGCTCAGAACATCCGGCATGATGCGGGACTTCAGCTCGTCGCTGGCAAAGCTGTCGAGCATCTTGGCGCACATGTTGTGGATCGACAGGAAGGCGGCGACCGACGGGCAAGCCATCGAAAGTGCTTCGAAAACCAACGTCGCATCCAGCCGGGTCAGATCCGATCCGCCGCTGTCTTCCGAGACGTAGAGCCCGCCGAACCCCAACTCTCCGATTTGCGGCCAGAGTGTTTTGGGGATGGTGCCGTCCGCTTCCCACTGGCGCGCGTGCGGGGCAATGTTTTCTTGCCCGAACGCGTAAGCCATGTCGAAAATAGCGGTCTGTTCCTCGGTCAGCGCGAAATCCATGGCGGGCCTTCTTTTGTTGTCTGCAGAATTGAACAAGCGTTTTATTCTTCAATCCTTACAGAAATTTTGCAGCTGTAGCAAACGTTGCAGGCAGCGATGGACCAAAGATTTTCAGGTGGATTGCGCCGCTGAAATGGGCTGAACGCGGAGCACTGAACGCAATGTGACAATCGGTAAACGTTTCGGGCAACAACGCGGAAAGAGTTATGTTTATAGGTCTTCGTGGAATTCTTCGATCAAATGGCGAACAACCGCTTTTCCAGGGTCTTCGCCGCGCGCCGTCGCCTCGGCGTAAACACGACGCTGACGTGTGGCCGACGTGCCATTCTCGGCAATCTGACGCAAGCGCGCCAATTCGGTCATTGTGCCCAGCGCCTCGGTATCCTCGGCAAGCATCCCCATCAGTTCGCCGATCAGTTCGGCCATCGGTTTGATCGAGCGATCTCCGAAGTCGATCAGACCTTCGCCAACGCCGTATCTTTGAGCGCGCCAGCGGTTTTCTCCGATCAGGAACCTGTCATATTGGCGCCAGCGTAAGTTGCGGTCTTTCAGACGGCACAACATCCGGGTCAACGCCTGAGTCATCGCGGCCAGCGACAAGGTATGTTCCAGTCGGGGCTGCACGTCCATGATGCGGGTTTCCAGCGTCGGGAACCGATGAGAGGGGCGCAGATCCCACCAGATTTTCGTTGTGTCCTCGATTACGCCCAGCTCGACCAGCACGCCGGTGGTGCGCTCATACTCAGTCCAACTGCTGAAAACAGGGGGCAAACCAGTACGAGGCAGGTTGTCGAAAACGGTCAGGCGATAGGATGACAATCCCGTGTCTTCCCCATTCCAGTAGGGGGAGGAGGTCGACAGTGCCAATAGGTGCGGCAGAAAATACGAAAGCTGAGGCATCAGATCGGCGCGCAAGGCAGGGTCACCGACCCCGACATGCACGTGCATGCCGCAGATCAGCATCCGACGCGCTACGCCCCCAAGGGCATGTTGCAGCTCGTCATAACGTTCCTTGCGGGTGTGATGCTGGTCCTTCCAGTTGGCAAAGGGATGGCAGGACACGGCGATCGGAGAAAGATTGTAGTCCGCCGCGCGTTTGGACACGCACGAACGCAGGCGTTTCAGATCTTCTCGGGCCGATTTGATGGTTGTATGAGGGCGCGTCCCCACTTCGATTTGGCACTGCAGAAACTCTGGGCTGACCTGTCCCTCGAAATCGGCCTGGCAGGCTTCCATCAGGGCCGCGGGGGCTTCGGCCAGTTGCAGGCTGTCGCGATCAACCAGCAAATACTCCTCTTCGATCCCCAGCGTGAATTCCTGCTGCATGGCGGTCCTCGTTGCTTCATTCGGATCAGTGAATACGGAATTTTCCATTTTGCCAAGGGTTTGACGCGCTGCAGCTTGCGAAGGCCGTGCAAGCAACGGTAAGGAACAGGCGCAACGAAAGTGGAGCCGCTCGTGAAACCAAGGAAATTTCCCAAGATCAACGCCGCCCTTAATGAGTTGGGGGTGAAGCTGGTCGACAAAGTCACCGAGCAGGAAGAACGCGCGCGGCTTCAAGCATTCGAACAGGCAGGGGGGTTGACTCGTCCGGCTTATGCTTTGTCTCCGGGGATGGAAGAGTTCGATATCACTCAGCTGGTGAAAGAGTTCAGCCGGCATTCGGCGGCCCTTGATGCGTTGAAAGATCCGTCCCGCAATCAAACAGGGTTTCGGCTTGGCAACGGTTACTATGACAGCCCGGATGCCGATGCGCTGTACCTGATGATCCGCAGGTTTCAGCCCAGGCGTGTGATCGAGGTGGGGTGTGGCAACTCGACCCGCGTTACCCGGCAAGCGATCATCGATGGCGGGCTGGATACGACCATAACTGCCATTGACCCTTATCCGCGCGCAGATATCGCTCATGTTGTCGATCAGTTCGAGCAGAAAAGGTTGGAAGAAGTCGATCCCGCGCTTTTTGATCAGCTAGAGGCCGGAGACATCCTGTTCATCGATTCCAGCCATGTCGTGCGTATGAGCAATGATGTGGCGCATCTGTTCTGCCGCATCATTCCGGCGCTGAAACCGGGCGTCGTGATACATGTGCACGACGTTTTTCTGCCTTACGAATACCCCAAGCGTTTTTTCTATGACTGCCCGGGATGGGGCGAACAGTATTTGTTACACGCGTTGCTGCAATCCGGCTCGTTTACAATGCTCTGGCCGGGGTACTACCTGCAACAGGCGCGACCTGACGCGGTAGAAGCCCTGCCGTTTCTGAAGGATGGTCGGGCGCAGAGCATCTGGATCCAGTTCAAAGAAAAATGATCTCAAAGTGATCCGGCCGGAGAAAAGGCCCGTAACCCTTTTCATAACAAGCTGGAGAGGAGATAACAGCCATGTTCCGCCGCACTTTCATGGGCGCTGCCGCCGCATTTGCACTTGCCCTGCCTGTCAAAGCACAGGCCGCGGATATCGTCGACACCGCCGTTTCTGCCGGATCGTTCAACACTCTGGTCGCTGCGGTACAGGCCGCCGGCCTGGTGGACACGCTCAAGGGCGACGGCCCGTTCACGGTTTTCGCGCCGACGGATGAGGCCTTTGCAGCTCTGCCCGAAGGCACGGTGGAATCGCTGCTGCTGCCAGAAAACAAGGACCAACTGGTTTCGATTTTGACCTATCATGTCGTGCCGGCCAAGGTGATGTCCGGAGACATCGCCGGGAAACGCGCCAAGGTGCTGACCGTGCAGGGCGACCGTCTGAGCGTGAATGCCCGAAACGGTGTCAAAGTAAACGGAGCCGAGGTTGTTCAGGCCGATATCGAGGCCAGCAACGGTGTCATCCACGTTATCGACGCGGTGATCATTCCGGAATAGCTCACCCGATAAACAGCAAAGCCCCGGTCTCGGCGACCGGGGCTTTTTTGTCTCTGGAGATTGGGCTTAGACCAGCCGGACCTGCGTACCGATCTGAACCAGCGGATACAACTCTTCGACATGCTGGTTATAAAGACCGATGCAGCCAGACGAGCTCTGCCGTCCGATCTTGCGTGTATCGTGGGTGCCGTGCACCAGATAGGCCGGCCATGACAGATACATGGCCCGTGTGCCCAACGGGTTGCCCGGATCGCCACCTTCCATGCGAACCGGCAACGACGGATCTCGTTCCCGCATCGAAGCCGTCGGCGTCCAGCTTGGGTTTTCGGCCTTGCGGACGACTTCTGTATAGCCGCGCTTGGTTAGTTCTTCGCTCATCGGGACGGAACTGGGATACAGTTTGTATGCACCGTCCGGCCCCCAATAGTGAACGGCGCGGCTGGTGATGTCGGCCAACAGGCATCCGACACCCAATTCGTCAAAGTGATCCTGCCAGTTCTGTTGCGAGAACGAAGATACGTTGCGGCGCACCGGAAGCTGAGTGCTGATGGCTTCTTCGTCCTGCGGAAAAGCATCCACGCTTTGTGCCCGTACAAGGGCAGGGGTCACCAGCAGGGACGCGGCCCCCATCAGGGCAGAACGGCGGGTCAAACGGGATTGGGACAAGGCTGCCTCCGGGAAAATGATCTGCTCGGGTCTAGAATTGCCGGTAAAGTATTGATGTCTTCTTGTGATTTCCAGTGGTCGCGCTCTGAATTTGTTGTGAGTTGCCCACTTGCAAAAGAAAAACGGCCCAAAGCGGGCCGTTTTCCTGAATTGGCATGGCTTCGGTGGCTCAGTCCATGGCTTTGAAGTTGAACTCGCCGCCTTCCTTGATACCTGACGGCCAGCGCGCGGTCACGGTTTTGGTACGGGTATAGAACTTGAAGCTGTCAGGGCCGTGCTGGTTCAGGTCACCGAACATGGATTTCTTCCAGCCGCCGAATGTGTGATAGGCCAGCGGCACCGGGATCGGAACGTTGATGCCGACCATGCCGATGTTCACACGGCTTGCAAAATCGCGCGCGGTGTCGCCGTCACGTGTGAAGATTGCGGTGCCGTTGCCATATTCGTGATCCATCGCCAGCTTCAGCGCTTCTTCGTAGGAGCCTGCGCGAACGGTCGACAGAACCGGTCCAAAGATCTCCTGCTTGTAGATGTCCATGTCGGGCGTTACGTGGTCAAACAGGTGCGGGCCAACGAAAAAGCCGTCCTCATAGCCCTGCAGGCTGAAATCGCGGTTGTCGACAACCAGCTTCGCGCCCTGTTCCACGCCCGAGTTGATCAGGCCGAGGATGCGTTCCTTGGCGGCGCCGGTTACAACGGGCCCCATATCGACGTCATCGCCTGCGGTATAGGGACCGACTTTCAGCTTTTCGACCCGTGGGATCAATTTTTCGATCAGCGCGTCTGCGGTCTCTTCTCCGACGGGAACTGCGACCGAGATCGCCATGCAGCGTTCGCCCGCCGCACCAAAACCGGCACCGACCAGCGCATCAGCCGCCTGATCCAGATCCGCGTCGGGCATGACGATCATGTGGTTCTTGGCGCCGCCGAAGCACTGCGCGCGTTTGCCGTTGGCGGTTGCGCGGCTGTAGATGTACTGCGCGATCGGGGTCGAGCCCACAAAGCTGACGCCCTGGATGATCTCGCTGTCGAGAATGGTGTCCACGGCCTCTTTGTCGCCATTCACAACTTGGAACACGCCCTTGGGCAGACCGGCCTCGACGAACAGTTCGGCCAGCATCAGCGGCACCGAGGGGTCACGCTCGGACGGTTTCAGAACCACGGCGTTACCGCAGGCCAGAGCCGGGCCAACGTGCCACAGTGGCATCATGGCGGGGAAGTTGAACGGCATGATCGAACCGACAACACCCAGAGGCTGACGCATCGAATACATGTCGATACCGGGGCCTGCGCTGTCGGTGAATTCACCTTTCAGCATCTGCGGTGCACCGATGCAGTATTCGATCACTTCCAGACCACGCTGCAGGTCGCCCTTGGCGTCGGGGATGGTTTTGCCGTGCTCGCGGCTCAACGCCTCGGCCAGCTTATCCATGTCGCGGTTCATCAGGTGAACCATCGCCATCATCACACGCGCACGTTTCTGCGGGTTGGTTGCGCCCCATGCGACCTGAGCAGCAGCAGCGTGTTCGATGGCAGCAGTGGTTTCAGCGGCACTGGCCATCGGGCATTTGTATTGCACTTCGCCGGTGGCCGGGTTGAAAACATCGTCGAAACGGCCTGATGCGCCAGGCACGTTCTCGCCGTTGATGAAGTGGGTCAGATCTTGCATTGCAAACTCCTCCGGTAAATTTGCGCGCAGAATAGGCTTGCAGAAATCTCGCGAACAGAGGCAATGTCTCAAAAGAGCTTTGCAAAAATGCAAAAGGAAACGGATGAACCCGAACTGGGATGATATGAGGGTCTTTCTGGCCGTTGCACGCGAGGAAAGCCTATCGGCGGCGGGTCGGGTTCTCAAGATCGATCCGGCCACGGTTGGGCGCCGGGTTGCCAGGTTGGAAGCGGCAGTGGGTGCGATTCTGTTTACGAAATCGCAGCAGGGGTACTTACTGACCGAGGCCGGTGAACGCCTCATGGATCATGGGCTACAGGCCGAAGAAGCCATGCGTGCCGCAGCCGGGGTTGTTTCGGTGCCGACGAAATCCCTCAGCGGTCAGATCAGAATTGGCGCACCCGATGGGTCTGCGAATTACTTGCTGCCGCAAGTCTGCGCCCGGATCAGCGATTCCAACCCTGATTTGGACATCCAAATTCTCGCCCTGCCGCGCATCATCAACCTGTCCCGGCGCGAAGCCGATATGGCCATCACGGTCAGCGCGCCCACTGCCGGCAAACTGCTGGTGCAAAAGATAATAGATTATCGCCTGCATATGGTTGCAACCCAGGACTATCTGAATCGTCACGATGAAATCCGATCAGTGGCCGATCTGCGAGGGCACCGGATGATTGGTTACATTCCGGACATGATCTTCGATCGCGAGCTGGATTATCTCAACGACATTGGGGTTGACCGTGTCGCGCTTGCATCAAACTCGGTTTCTGTTCAGCTGCGGCAGGTTTCGCTGGGCACCGGCGTTTGTGTTGCCCACGATTTTACGCTGCCGTTTCACCCCGGCTTGAAGAAAATCCTGACGGATCAGGTCAGTCTGACCCGCAGTTTTTATCTGGTGCGCCACCAGGGCGATCAGCGCAACGAACGGTTGAACCGATTTGCCGACGCATTGAAGCACGGTATCCGTGACGAAGTTGCGCGGCTGGAAGGTCAAGCAGGTGCTTGACAGGGTCTGACATTCCGGCAACGCTTTGGAAAACGTGAAGTTATTTCGGAGGTGTTGCAAATGCTGGTTCAGGGCATTCTCAAGTCAAAGGCCACTCATGAGGTTGTGACTGTAGAGCCTGCTGCGACGGTGTCCGAGGCGGCGAAAATCCTGGCTGAAAAGCGGATTGGTACGGTCATTGTGTCAGAAGACGGCGGCCAGACGGCGGCCGGTATTCTGTCAGAGCGAGACATCGTTCGCGAGCTGGCCGCCAGCGGCAGCGGATGCCTCGACAAGCCGGTCAGCGCTTATATGACGCGGGAACTGGTGACCGCCAGCCGTCAGGATACGGTTCAGGATATCATGACGCAGATGACCGAAGGCCGCTTTCGCCATATGCCGGTTCTGGAAGACGGAAAGCTTGTTGGCATCGTGACGCTGGGTGACGTTGTAAAGGCGCAACTGTCGGAATTGGCGATGGAAAAAGATGCGCTTGAAGGCATGATTATGGGTCACTGATGGCCCGCAGGCCAGTTCGGGCCTCTTGCACCTGCGGCAAAGTTATGTTTGCTTGCGCAGAAATAATGTTGCGCAGGAGAGCCTGATGCGGGTTGGATTGTATCCCGGAACCTTTGATCCAATCACCATGGGTCATATTGACATCATCCGGCGCGCTTCGGCGCTGGTCGATAAGCTGGTGATTGGAGTGGCGATCAACCGCGACAAAGGTCCTCTGTTCTCGCTGGAAGAACGCGTTGCCATGATTGAGGCGGAATGCGCGTATCTGACCGAACAGACAGGAACCGAGATCGTGGCGCATCCGTTCGAGAATCTGCTGATCGATTGCGCCCGCGATGTCGGCGCGCAGATCATCGTGCGAGGTTTGCGGGCTGTGGCGGATTTTGAATACGAGTTCCAGATGGTCGGAATGAACCGGGCGCTGGATGACTCGATTGAAACAGTGTTCCTGATGGCCGAGGCGCGGCATCAGGCCATTGCTTCCAAGCTGGTCAAAGAGATTGCGCGACTGAACGGTGATGTTTCGAAATTCGTCACGCCCCGTGTCAACGAGGCTTTGAGGCAGCGTTTAGGATAGGTCACCCATCGCTGCGGCGGTATCCAGCATCCGGTTTGAGAAACCCCATTCATTATCATACCACGCCAACACGCGGACCAGAGTGCCGTCGGTGACCTTGGTTTCTGCCAGTGACACGGTTGAGCTGTGCGAGTCGTGGTTGAAATCAACCGAGATTAAAGGCCGCGTTTCGGTGGCCAGAACGCCAGAGGTGTTGGCAGCTGCCTTGATGAACAGCGTGTTGACCTCTTCTTCGGTCGTGGGGCGCGAAACCTCGGCGACCAGATCGACCACTGACACATTTGGCGTTGGCACGCGAATGGCCTGACCTGTCAGTTTTCCCGCCAATTGCGGCAGCACCAGACCGACTGCCGATGCGGCCCCGGTGGTTGTTGGGATCATCGACAATGCTGCCGCGCGGGACAGGTAGGGGTCTTTGCCTGCAGCATCATGTACGGGCTGGCTTGCCGTGTAAGCATGAACAGTTGTCATATTGCCGTGCCTGATACCCAGACCGGCATCCAAAACAGCGGCAACCGGAGCCAGGCAGTTCGTTGTGCAGGACGCGTTTGAAACCACCAGATCGGCTGACGTCAACTCGCGGTCGTTTACGCCAAACACAACGGTTTTGACGGGATCGCTGCCACGGGCCGGAGCAGAAATCAGGACCTTCTTCGCGCCATTGGCAAAGTGACGAGACGCGGCCTCAAGCGTTCGGAACACACCGGTGCATTCCAGAACCACATCCACATCTGACCAGTCCAGCGCCTCGGGATCGCGTTCGCTGCTCAGGCGGATCGGGCCTGAACCGACGTCCAGACCAGCTTGGGACAGGGTTACCGGGTTGGTATATCGCCCGTGAACGCTGTCGAATTCGAACAGATGGGCATTCATCTCGGGCTTGGCCAGATCGTTGATCGCGATGATTTCGACATCGGTGCGACCGGTTTCCATCGCGGCCCGCAGGACACCGCGCCCGATCCTTCCAAATCCGTTTATTGCCAGTTTGATTGTCATAATGCGCTCCGCCAAAATACGGTTCAAAATGGTTAGCGCTAACAACCTGATGCAGGTCAAAAAGTCAAGAAAAACCTATGTTACCGCCAGAAAGCGAGCCAATCCAAAAAGTCGTAGAGTTTCTTGCTGAGGAACAACAAGTGTTCGGTGCCATAGAAGGCAGCATCCAGCATCAGCCCGCCAAGAATGAGAATTCCGAGCCAGATGGCGATTTGATTGGTCATGGCCGTCCCGAACAAAAATGCCCGCCCAGATAACCTGAGCGGGCATTAGGGTACAAGCGAAGTCCGAAGGCTCAGTTAAGGCGGCCCATGGCGACGGCCACGTCTGCCATGCGGACCGAAAAGCCCCATTCATTGTCATACCAGGCCAGAACACGCACCATGCGATCATCGACCACGCGGGTCTGGTCAGGTGCGAAGATCGAGCTTTCTTCGGTATGGTTGAAATCGGTCGAAACCAGCGGTGCAGGCTCAAAACCCAGAACCCGCTGCATCGAACCTTTTGCGGCTTCTTCGACAATGGCGTTGACTTCCTCGACAGTCACATCGCGCGATGCCCGGAACGTCAGATCCACGGCCGAGACATTCGGGGTCGGCACACGGATGGCAGACCCGTCCAGTCGGCCTTTGAGGTTGGGCAGAACCTCTCCCAGAGCTTTTGCGGCACCTGTCGAAGTGGGAATCATCGACATTGCAGCAGCGCGGGCGCGATACAGATCACTGTGACGGCGGTCCAGCGTCGGCTGATCGCCGGTATAGGCGTGGATGGTTGTCATGATGCCGTGTTCGATGCCGATACCTTCGTCCAGCACCTTCGCCAGCGGCGCCAGGCAGTTGGTGGTGCACGAGCCGTTCGAAATCATATTATCGTTGGCGGTCAAAGTGTTGTGGTTCACGCCGAACACGATCGTCTTGTCGACGTTTTTGCCGGGCGCCGACAGCAGCACCTTCTGCGCGCCACGCTCCAGGTGAGTTTTCGCCTTCAGGCCGTCGTTGAATTTGCCGGTGCATTCCAGAACGACATCGCAGCCTTCCCAGTCCAGCTCGTTCATGTCGTAGGTCGAGAACATCTGCATCGGGCCGCGGCCCAGATCCATGGTGTTGCCGTTGATGGAAACGTCGCGTGGGAAACGGCCATGAATGCTGTCATATTTCAAGAGATGCGCCGAGGTCTCAAGCGGTCCGGTCGCATTGACCTTGATTACTTCGATGTCGTTACGGGCCGATGCCGCGATGTGCGACAGGGTACAGCGGCCGATCCGGCCAAAACCATTGATACCGACCTTGATGGTCATCTGACGTCTCCAAATGCGCTTGCTTCGCAGGCCATATAGCCGTGAATATGGAATCTCAAAAGGGCAAAAATGGCATATTTTTAAGGTGATAGCGCAAACTTCGACCGATTGCGCTAACGCTTGCGCTAAGGGTTGGATCAGGTAGTGTCGGCATCGGCAGTGAAACGAGAGGATGCGCGATGAGTGGTCTTTTGGCCCTGTTGGACGATGTGGCAGGCATAGCAAAGGTCGCGGCAGCGTCAGTAGATGATGTCGTTGCAGCGGCCGGGAAAGCCGGGGCCAAAACGGCAGGGGTGATCATTGACGATGCCGCGGTCACGCCGAAATACGTGCAGGGATTTGCACCTGCACGGGAGTTGCCCATTATCTGGCGTATCGCACGCGGGTCAATGTTCAACAAGATCGTACTGTTGCTGCCCGTCGCTCTTCTGCTCGCCAATCTGGCGCCTTGGCTGATAACGCCGTTGCTGATGATTGGCGGTTCTTATTTATGTTTTGAGGGCGCTGAAAAAATATTTCACGTGCTTTTCCCGCATGGCAGCCATGCCATAGAAGAGGACATGAAGAACCGCGACCCCGGACATCTGGAGGAGCAAAAAGTCAGGGGCGCAATCAAAACCGATTTCATACTGTCTGCCGAGATCATGACGATCGCGCTGGCTGCCATCGAAGCGCCCAACCTGTGGATGCAGGCTGCGACGCTGGCCGTTGTGGGTATTGGCGTTACAGTTGCCGTTTACGGCTCGGTCGGTGTGATCGTGAAAATGGATGACGTTGGATTGTTCATGGCCAGAAACGCGCCGACACCAATTGGTCGCGGATTGGGGCGGGGCCTGGTCCGGTTCATGCCGGTCTTGATGAAAATCCTGTCCGTCGTCGGAACTGCCGCGATGCTATGGGTCGGCGGTTCGATCATGATCCATGGGCTAGAGGAACTGGGTTTTGGCTGGCTGGGTCATCACATTCATGATTGGGCCTATACCGTCGGGCATGTCGTGAATGCGCAGTGGACCGGAATCGTTGAATGGGTTGCAAAAGCCACGATGGATGGTGTCTTCGGTTTGGCGTGGGGGCTGGTCTTGATCCCACTGGCGACCAAGGTGATTCTGCCGCTTTTGGGAAAGTCGGGATCGCATTGAAATCAAAATGAAAAGGGCGGCATGTGCCGCCCTTTGCTCGTTTATTGGGGTTGAGTTTTACAGCCCCAACAATTCCTTGACCTTGGCTGCGGTCGCCTCGGCGGTGATGCCGAAATGCTTGTAAAGCTCACCTGCCGGGGCTGATGCGCCAAAGCCCGACATGCCTATGAAGCCTGCCTTGGCTTCGCGGCCACGCTCTCCCAGCAGCCAGCGGTCCCACCCTCCGGCGCGAACGGCGGCCTCGATGCCGACGCGCACGGCGCCTGCGGGCAGGACGCGTTTGCGATAGGCTTCGTCCTGCTCGGCAAACAGTTCCATGCAGGGCATGGAGACAACGCGGGTGCCTATGCCTTCGGCCTCCAACATGGCCTTGGCCTCCATGGCCAGCGATACTTCGGAACCGGTAGCGATCAGAATGGCCTGACGCTTGCCTTCGGCCTCGGCCAGAACATACGCACCCTGTGCGGTCAGGTTCTTGGCCTTGTGCTGGGTGCGCACGGTCGGCACGCCCTGACGGGTCAGCGAAAGAACCGAAGGGCTGTCCTTGAAAGTCAACGCCAGTTCCCAGGCTTCGGCGGTTTCAATCGTATCGGCAGGGCGGAACACGTAAGTGTTTGGTGTCGCGCGCGAGATGGCAAGGTGTTCGACCGGCTGGTGCGTCGGGCCGTCTTCGCCCAGACCAATCGAGTCGTGGGTCATCACAAAGACAGTGGGCACTTTCATCAGCGCTGCGAGGCGCATCGAGGGGCGAGCATAGTCGGTGAATGCCATGAACGTGCCGCCATAGGGGCGGATGCCGCCGTGCAATGCCATGCCGTTCATTGCAGCGGCCATGCCGTGTTCACGGATGCCATAATGGATATAGCGGCCCTTGCGGTTTTCCGGCAGGAACACACCCATATCTGCCGATTTGGTGTTGTTCGACCCAGTCAGGTCAGCCGAGCCGCCGACCGTTTCGGTCATGATCGGATTCACGACGTTCAGAACTTTTTCCGAAGAGGCGCGGGTCGCCAGTTTCGGTTGGTCTTCCGACATCTGCTTTTTGAACGCGCGAATGGCTCCGGCCAGCTTCTTGGGGGCTTCGAACGAATAAGCCCGGTTGAATTCGGCCTGCTTGCGCTCGGAAAGCTGCGCGAAACGCTCTTCCCAAGCCGCGCGCTCGGCGGCGCCACGGGCGCCAATTGCCTCCCATGCGGATTTGATGTTGGCCGGGATCTCGAACGCGTCATGCGGCCAGCCATAGCCTTCCTTGGCCGCTTTCAACTGATTCAGATCGGTCAGTGCGCCATGGCCTTTCGAGGTGCCCTGTGCCGCGTGGCCCAGAGCGATATGGCTTTCACAGGCGATCATGGTCGGCTTGTTCGACTTTTTGGCCTGTGTGATGGCGGCATCAATTGCTTTGGGATCATGACCGTCAATTTCAATCACGTGCCAACCCGAAGCTGCAAAGCGGCGCACCTGATCGGTGCGGTCCGCCATATCAACGGTTCCGTCGATGGTGATGTTGTTGTTGTCCCAGAAGACGATCAGCTTGCTCAGCTCATGACGGCCCGCCAGCGTGATTGCCTCCTGGCTGACGCCTTCCATCAGACACCCGTCGCCGGCGATCACATAGGTATAGTGGTCCACGACTTTCTTGCCGTAATGCGCACGCTGGATTTCTTCGGCCATGGCGAAACCCACAGCGTTCGAAATGCCCTGACCGAGAGGGCCGGTCGTGGTCTCGATCCCCTCGACCAGGAAGTTCTCGGGGTGACCTGCGGTTTTGGCGCCAAGCTGGCGGAAGTTCTTGATTTCTTCCAGCGTTACATCCGCATGCCCGGTCAGATACAGCAGCGAGTAAACCAGCATCGAACCATGACCCGCCGACAGAATGAACCGGTCGCGGTCGGGCCAGTTCGGGGCCGAGGCATCGAATTTCAGGTGCTTTTCGAACAGCACGGTCGCCACATCGGCCATGCCCATCGGCATGCCAGAGTGGCCGGAATTGGCGGCGGCGACGGCGTCGAGGGTCAGGGTGCGGATGGCCGCAGCTTTGTCCCAGTGTTCGGGGTTGGCATTGCGCAGCGCAGTCAGGTCCACGGGCGTTGTTCCTTTGGATTACAAGCAGATTGCGCGCTCAATACCATCCACCCCTCAAAGTGCAAGCGGAACTGGCCGACGCTGCGGCCACTCGCTTCAAGAGTGTGCTCCAAGTGGTTGAAAGCAAAGAGTGGGTATTTTCCGCAACATTCCGTTAGACTAAGCCCAGAGAGCTGCCGCCCATGATTCGGGCCGACGCGCAGCAATACGAACCTTGGTAAAGAGGTGACAGGGGCATGAGCCAGATCGAGGAATTACAGCGACGTATTATCACCGCGATGGAGCGGATCGGATCCGGGGTTGAAGCTTTGAAAGACGCTGCCCCGGCGGAAGCTTCTGCAGAACAGGATTTGCGCGCCGCCTTGGAAGAGGAACGCGTCGCCAATGCGCAATTGGAAGAGCGGATCAAGTCCCTGAAAACGCGCCACGATCAGGAAATAGACAATCTTCGCGCCGAGGTTGAAAAGGCGCAATCTGAACCGGAAGAAGATCCGGAAAATGGAAAACTGCGCGAGCAACTGGCCGAGGTAACATCGAAGCTGGCGTTGGTCGAAGCTGCGCGCGCTGAACTGGCAGATGCAAAAGCGGCGCTGGACAACAGCGAAGAGGTAGACGCACTGAAGGCCGAAAACACTCAGTTGCGCGCGGAACTGGCGGACAGCGAGCGCGTGGCGGAACTGAGTGCTGAGCTGGAAATGCTACGAGCCGAGCGCAGCAGCCATGGGGCGGCAATGTCCCGCCTGGACGACGATTTGCAGCGCATGCGCAAGGCAAACGAACAACTGCGTGCGTCGGTTGACGAACTTAGGGCGGCGACACAGGACGGCGTACCGGATGCCGAGTTGTTGAATCGCGCAACGGTGGCCGAGCTTGAGGCGACACGTGCCGCGCAGGCCACGGATGCGGCCGAAGCGCACGCGGTTCTTGCCCGACTGGAACCGCTGTTGTCGCGCGCCAAACTGGCAGAAGGAGAGGTTGAATAATGCCCGAGGTCACTATTCATATCGGTGGGCGCGGCTTTGACGTCTCGTGCCAGGACGGGGAAGAGGTATTTCTGCTGGCAGCCGCCAAGATGCTGGATGAGGAGGCGCAGGTTCTGTCCGACCAGATCGGACGCATGCCTGAATCAAGGATGCTGCTGATGGCTGGGTTGATGCTGGCCGACAAGTCCGCAGCAACAGAGGACAAAATCAAATCGCTGGAAGCCAAGCTGGCGCAAACAGAGGCCGAGTTGCAAACTCTGCGCAATGCACCCAGACCCGAGCCCGAGCGGATCGAAGTCGCGGTGGTGCCTCCGTCGGTTACGGACACTTTGGCCGAAATGGCAGCCCGCGCCGAAGCGCTTGCGGCGGTTGTCGAGGAGAAAGCCAGCAAATGAAAGTGTTGAGGCTTTCGCTTTGCAGCGCTGTTTTTTCGGTCGTGGCCACAGCAGGGCTGGCCGAGATCGATATTCTGTCGGTGACTTTCACCTGTGAAAACAACACACTTGTGCCAGTGTCGTATTTCAACGCCTCCGATGGATCAGGCGCTGCGGCGATGCTGATAGACGAGACACTTGTGGCGATGCGGCAGGCCCCGAGCGGGTCTGGCATTCGTTACGAGTCTGTTGGAGCAGAAGGTACGTATACACTCCGTTCCAAGGGCTGGGAGGCGACGATATCCTACCAAGCTGTTGGTGCAACAGCCCCTGAACGGGTCTTGTTCAAGGACTGTTCGAGTCGTTAATCGACCACTTACGCGTTTGCTTCGCGGATTTTGTCGGCCGCTTCCTTGTTGTAGCCAACACCGTTTTCGTCAAAAAGCGTGTCCAGCTCGCCCGAGAGTGTCATTTCGGTGATGATATCGCAGCCGCCGACAAATTCGCCTTTGACATAAAGCTGAGGAACGGTGGGCCAGTCGGAATAGTCCTTGATACCCTGGCGAACTTCTTCATCGGCCAGTACGTTCACGTCGGTGAATTCCACGCCCATATAATTCAGAACGCCGGCCACGCGTGAAGAAAACCCGCATTGCGGCATTTCCTTGGTGCCTTTCATGTACAGCACCACATCGTTGGCTTTGACGGTTTCGTCGATCTGGGTCTTAACGTCGCTCATCTTGCTTGTCCTCTTCACCCGCATCCGGGGCAATCGTTTCAGTCTGTGACGGGACGGGTGCCCATCCTTCTTCCTCTAGTCGCCGATGTTCGGCTTTGGCCAGCTCCAGCGGATCCAGCCCGTATCTTTCGATGCCGCCCACCTTGCTGAGTTTGTCCGGGTCGGGGCGCATGTCGGCAATGTTGCGTTTGCGGTTCCGCTTCCCATAGGCTTCGATCACTGCTGCGGCCGCGATCAAAACCGCAACCGTAATTATTACGTTTATCAGTGTCACTCAGGCACTTTCGTGGTCAACGCCAGCGCGTGCAATTCGCCATCCGGGCCGTCCATCTTGCCTTTCAGGGCCGCGTAAACAGCGCGTTGCTGCTGCACCCGGTTCTTACCGCGAAAGCTCTCATCCACAACCATGGCCGACATGTGCACGCCGTCGTTGCCGCCGACCTGGATTTCCGCATCAGGGAAGGCTTCGCGCAGCAGGTGTTCGATTTCGTGGGCGCTCATCGGCATGTAGGTTTACTCCTGAAGGTCTTTCTCAAGATGTAGAGCGATGCAGGAGCCCGTGCAAGGGCTTGCTGCGCTCTCAGAAACAGCAAATCCTGCACCGCTGTATGGACGCAGGATTCTGTGTTTGGCTAACGGATCAGACGCTCAGGCGACGGCCTCGGCAAAGCTTGAACGGAAGATTGCGGTCAACTCATCAAGCGACGCCTCGGATGCCCCGATCTTGACACTGTCGCCGGTGAAACGGCCCACTGAGACCAGCGGAACACCCGCCTGACCGGCGGTGATCATCAACGCCTCGGCCTGATCGAAGTTGCAGGCGACCAGATAGCGGGCCTGATCTTCACCGAACAGGAATTCGGTCGATGCGTCATCAAGATGAACGCCAATCCCGGCCGCTTCAGCCAGCTCAAACGCGGCGAGTACGAGACCGCCATCACCCAGATCGGTACAGGCCTTGATCATCTCGCGGTTGGCGCGGATGAAGTCGCCGTTGCGCTTTTCAGCGTCCAGATCAACATGCGGCGCGTCACCGTCTTCGCGGTTGAAGACCTCGGCCAGCAATGCCGACTGGCCAAGATGGCCATTGGTCTCGCCGATCACCAGCGCGACATGTCCTTCGCGTACCTCGTTGCCAATGATCTCGTCCGCATGCTGAAGCAGGCCAACCGCGCCAATGGTTGGGGTCGGCAGGATCGCCTGGCCGTCGGTCTCGTTGTACAGGGAAACGTTGCCTGACACGATCGGCATGTCCAGTGCGCCAACGGCGGCGCCGATGCCCTGAATCGCGCCGACGAACTGGCCCATGATCTCGGGTTTTTCGGGGTTGCCGAAGTTCAGATTGTCGGTGGTGGCAAGGGGTTTTGCCCCGACGGCAGTCAGGTTTCGATAAGCCTCGGCCACGGCCTGCTTGCCGCCTTCGACCGGGTTGGCGCGCACATAGCGTGGAGTCACGTCAGAGGTGAAGGCCAGAACCTTGTCTGTGCCGTGCACACGAACCATGCCGGCACCCAGACCGGGCGTGCGGGCAGTGTCGGCCATGACCATTGTGTCATATTGCTCATAGACCCATTGCTTGCCTGCGTAGTTGGGCGATGAGAGCAGGGCGCGCAGCCCGTCGATCGGATCGATCTGAGGGACTTCGGCCAGTTCCTCGGCCTGCGGTGTTGGAACCCATGGGCGGTCGTATTCAGGTGCGGTGGAGGACAACTTGGACAGGACGAGGTCGGCTTTGACCTCGCCATTGTGCATGATCAAAAAACGGTCTTCGGCAATTGTTTCACCAACGATGGCGAAGTCCAGATCCCATTTTTCGAACACGGCACGGGCCTCGGCCTCAAGCTCGGGTTTGAGAACCATCAGCATGCGCTCCTGAGATTCCGACAGCATCATCTCATAGGCAGTCATGTTCTCTTCGCGTTGTGGCACGTTCTCCAGATCAAGCCGGACGCCAAGACCGCCCTTGTCGCCCATTTCCACGGCGGAACAGGTCAGGCCAGCCGCGCCCATGTCCTGAATCGAGATCACGGCACCGGTTCGCATCAGTTCTAGCGTCGCCTCCATCAGGCGCTTTTCGGTGAAGGGGTCCCCGACCTGAACGGTGGGGCGCTTTTCTTCGATGGTGTCGTCGAACTCGGCCGATGCCATGGTCGCGCCACCTACGCCGTCACGACCGGTTTTGGCACCAAGGTAGACGACCGGCATACCAACGCCCGAGGCAGCAGAGTAGAAAATCTTGTCGCTGTCAGCCAGACCAGCCGCGAACGCGTTCACCAGGCAGTTGCCGTTATAGGCGGGGTGGAAGCGAACTTCACCGCCCACGCATGGCACACCGAAGCAGTTGCCGTAACCGCCTATACCTTCGACCACGCCATTGACCAGTTGTCGGGTCTTGTGGTGGCTGGGCTCACCAAAGGACAGTGCGTTCATCGATGCAATCGGGCGTGCACCCATGGTGAAAACGTCGCGCAGGATGCCGCCGACCCCGGTCGCCGCACCTTGATAGGGTTCGATGTAGGAGGGGTGATTATGGCTCTCCATTTTGAAGACCACGGCCTGACCATCACCGATGTCGACTACGCCTGCATTTTCGCCCGGGCCGCAAATTACCTGGGGCCCAGAAGTGGGCAGGGTACGCAGCCATTTCTTGGAAGACTTGTACGAGCAGTGCTCGTTCCACATCGCCGAGAAAATGCCGAGTTCGGTGAATGTCGGCTCGCGCCCGATGATCTCGAGGATCATATCGTATTCGTCGGGCTTCAGCCCGTGTGCGGCAATAAGATCCGGGGTGATGGCGGGCTCTTGCATCGTCTGTCCTGTGTCGAAGGTGGCCGAGATTGCGCGCCTTTTAGGGCAAGGGCGCGCCGGTGGGAAGGGTCAAGACCGCGCAGGGGTGTCAGAAGCGCTGACCGACATAGATATACAACTGATCTTCGCCCAGATTGTTGTGTGCCCAATCGACCGAGAAATCGACCGGGAACTTCTTCGAGACACGGTAACGGGCACCCAGACCATATGCCGTATGCGTTCCGCCGGCGGACAGGTTCGAGAAACTGTCACCGGTCTGACCAACACCACCAAAGGCGACCGCGCCCAAACGGCTCGTGAATTGATGGCGGTACTCGGCCTGGAATGAGATCAGCCTGAAGTCAAGAAACTGCGTGACGGGAAAACCGCGAAAGGCGTCCGTGCCGCCAAGCGAGCACTGGTCGAAGAAAGGCGTTTCCTGCGATGCCCCGCAAACGGAAACCCGCGCAGCGGCAACGCCTTTGGGGAAGGGGTTGAAGTAATGCGTGTAGTTCACAAAGGCTTTTGAATAGTCGCCTGTAACCCCCTCTAGCGTATGGCTGTATGCCAATTCGACCTCAAGGTTCGATCCGGTAGTCGGATAGATCGTGTCGTCGCGACGATCCCAGGATCCAACCAGTGTCGGTGTCACGATCTCCATATTCAGGAACTGATCAAATGGTGGCGGAATGGGCGGCAGACCAATCCCGTCTAGGCTTACGGATGTGTCCAAATAGCGAACGGCAAGGCCTGCGGATATCTGCGGTGTGAATCCATAGGACAGTTCTATGCGCCCCAGGGTGCCATCCTGAGTCACGGGCAACTGGCCGACCGATGTGAACAGGTCGTAGTTGATATTAGCCTTGGCGTATAGCGACTCGATCAGCCAGCGATTGCTATCGAACGCAAAGTTGGCCGCACCGCCGTAGGCCGTGCTTCCGTTGCTGGACCGAAGAGCGGCGACGCCGAAAAGGGACGGTTTGGAGTCTTCATCAAGTTGATAAAGGTACCCGGCGCCCAGCGTCAGGCCGGATCCGATTGTGGGGTCGGAAAAAGGTATTGGCACGGCAATGAAAGAGCCGTTTCGAAAGCCAATTGCCTCTTTCTTTTGGGCTTCGTCAAAGGGATCGACATTGGTTTCCACAGTGACGGAGCCGGCAAAGGCTAGTTTCGCGGAAATACTGACGACTGAGATAGAGGTTACGAATACAGAAAGTCTCACGACCAAACTCTCTCAGCTTTGCGAACTGGAACCGGGCAGAACCCGGCTCCAGCTGTTGGATAGGGCTTAAGCTTACCCTTGTTCCTTGTTAACCTCGGCGCTGGCTGCGGCGCCGATTGCGGCCTTTTGCTCATCGCTAATGTTTTCAGCCTCTTCCAGACCCGGGATCGCAACCCGCACTTCACGGCGGGCGAAGTCAATACCGTTCTCCTTGAAGGCGGCCTTGACGCGGTTGAAGATCTCCTTGCGCAAGGTGAATTGCTTGCCCGGTTTGGCCATGAACTTGCCCCGGATGATCATGCCAACATCGTCAAAGTCGAATACACCCTGAGATTTGAAGGGCTGCAGGAAGCCATCCTTGTGGGTTTCATCTTCCATCATCTCGGCGCCGATCTTCTTGAAGATCTTCTTGACCTTGTTGGGGTCGGTGTCGAAAGGCACGGTGAATTTCAGCTTCATGATGACCCAGTCGCGGCTGTAGTTGGTCAGCTTCTGAATCTCACCATATGGTATGGTGTGCACCGGTCCACGGTGGTGGCGCAGCTGCATCGAGCGGATGGAAATCTTTTCGACCGTCCCGGTGGTACCGCCAACGTCGACATATTCACCGACGCGGAAGGCATCGTCGATCAGGAAGAACACCCCACCAACGACATCCGCCACCAGTTTCTGCGCCCCGAAACCAATCGCCAGACCAAGTACACCCGCACCGGCCAGCAGCGGCGTGATATTGATACCCAATGCGCTGAGCGCCAACAGACCGAAGATGACAGAGATCGTGATCTGTGCGGTAACCCGCATCAGTGGCAGTACGGTTGCCAGGCGCGAGCCGCCGGCTCCTCCGCCTTCGCCACCTGCCTCTTCGTCCAACTCTTCGGCCGCAGTCTGCTCCTTGGCAAGACGGCGGTTGATCCACAGGGAAACAACCTCGTTCAAGATGTAGCCAACGGCAACGATCAGAAGGAACTCGATCACCGCCCCGCCAACTTCGGCGCTGACACCGGCCGAGGCGACGTGACGAAGGTCCAGATGCCAGGCCCGCGCGATCATGAAGACAACGATCAAACCCGCTATGACGCGACCGATCCTGATGTAGCTGCGCTTGGTTGATTTATACGCGCGTTCGGCCAGCGGACCTTCACCGGACATCGGCGGCTGAAGATGGCGCACCAGACCGCGTATCAAAGTGTCCAGCGCCGGTGCGATCAGCAGCCAGAACATGGTAGTGAAATGCGGTCCGTTTACCAACAATGCGATGATTGCCGGGTCACGCTGCGCAACCAGGAATTCGACCAGCAGCCATATCACCGCGGACACGCCGATGGCGAAATAGGGATAATATTGGGCGACCTCTTCGTCGAATTTAGTGTGATCGGGATCGGTGCCCAACATCATCTGAGACAGGCCTTCACGCGCAGTCCAGGCGATGACACCGATATAGATGTGAATCGCGGCGTTCAGCCAGAAACCGATACGCGTTTCCCCGCCGGTAATGCCATTCAGCCCATTGAACCTGAGGATGAACATCGTGAACCCGATCAGGATCAGCAGGCCGATCAGGTTGCGGTGCAGATACTTCGCCCAATGGTTGTCTACATTGACCAGCCGGAAATGCGGTTGATTGGGTGCCAGAATAAACCGGGAAACGGCGGCGCCCAGACGAGGGATCCAGATCAGGAAGAACACAAACGGCGCGGCATATACGATTTGTTCAGGTGTCAGCACGGCCCGTCCAAGCGCACGGATGACGACATAGAACACGACCAGGCCTGCGATTTCATTGCAGAAACGGCGGAACAGATATCGAACCGCGCCCCACAAATCGGCGTCTTCGCCTTCACCAGCTTTTGCATGCCACCTGCGAGTGAAGAGACCAAATAGCTTTTCAGCAACAAAACCGGCAATTAACACGCTCAAGGTAAGGCCCATGAGGACAAACACGCCCGCTGAGCCGAATGTGTCCGTGAAATTGCTGAACGCCGTTATCTGAGCGGTGACAATATTTGGCAACGTGGTCAGGACGTGAGTCCAGGACGAGACCATTTCAGCCCAGATCTCGTTGATCTCGGTCAGCGGATCCTCATGATCTTCCTTGGCTGCCGCCTGTTCCTTTGCGACAGCATCCAGACGCTCAAGCAGGATGGCGCGGACCTGATCGTCGGACATCCGGGCAACCAGATCATCAACCTGCTCAGGCGTCAGATCCTCGGGTATGGAAACAGTAGCGGGTGCTGAGGCGCCATTGTCCTGCGCGTGAAGTGGCCCTGAAATCAACAGCACTGAAAGCAGCGCTATCAGCAAGCGAAAGGGATGGAACATTGATTTTGCCCTCGATCACAAAAAATTTGATTGTTTTTCCGGATCATACGGGCAGGCATCAATTTTTCCCAGAAGTTTCAACGGGGCGATGATGCGAAAGAGCAAAAAACCAAAAAAAAGGCCGAGCACTAAGCTCGGCCGTAGTCCAACAGGGAGGTATGAAGATGATGAGCGTTTCAGCATCACCGCCTTCGAGAGGTCATTTAGGGATCACTTTGTGTGCGATCAAGGAATTTTACACGTTAATCAGGTCAATTCCGCTATGCCCGTAATGCATAGCTAGAGTTTTCCCATCTGCCTCAACTGCTTACGGTGGGCTATGATTTCGTCCTGAACGAAATCCCGAAACGCGGCAACGCGTTTGGAATGGCGCAATTCCTCGGGATAGGCGAGGTAAACCGGAACGTCCGCGCTCTCAGTATCGGACAAAACGGGCACCAGGTCGGGGAAATCTTCGGTCACGTAATCCGGAAGCACGCCGAGACCGAGATCGTGCAATACGCCCTGAAGAACACCGAAGTAATTGTTCACCGTCAGCAGTGAACTGGGCTCATACGTCATCAAACGTCGCACCAAGGCGGCGCTCGCGCCAACCTGGGGTGCAGCCGGGGTCTGACAGATCAGCCGGTGTTTCGAGATGTCTTCAAGCTTTTCCAGAGGTGCATTGTGGGAATCCAGGTAGCTGCGCGTGGCATAAAGCAACATCTGCACCGTCATCAGGCGTTTGCGGACGAGGTCGGCCTGGCTGGGTTCTTTCATGCGGATGGCCACGTCGGCCTCGCGCATGGGCAGGTCCAATACCCGCTCCTCGAGCATCAGATCGATGTTGAGGTCTGGATATTGCTCATAAAGCTTGGGCAGGCGCGGGGCCAGCCACAGGGTGCCAAAGCCGAAAGTCGTTGTGACGCGAAGAACTCCAAAGACCTCATCCTCGCTGTCGCGTATGCGGGCGGCGGCAGTATCCAGGCGTTTGGACATGGCCGAGGTGGCATCAAATAGAAGTTCGCCCTGTTCTGTCAGAATCAGGCCGCGCGCGTGGCGGTGAAACAGGGTGGCATTCAGTGATTCTTCCAGCGCGCGAATCTGACGGCTCACGGCGGATTGAGACAGATTAAGCTTGTCTCCGGCATGCGTGAGGCTGCCGGCGTCCGCTACCGCGTGAAATATTCTGAGCTTGTCCCAATCCATCTTCGCAACTTTCGTTATCCTGTCGCAGCCCTATATGAAACACGTAACAAATTCCACATTCAAACGGTGAAATCGTTACAGTTAAGGGGAAAATTGCTATACAGGTCAGAAATTATGACCTAAAATGCGTGGAAATGAAGCACACTAATCCGACGAGGGGAGACGTCAGATGAGTCAGCCAAAAATCTCGCTCAATGACCGGTTCGATCTGACCAAAAGTCCTGTTCTGCTGAACGGGACGCAGGCATTGGTGCGATTGATGCTGATGCAGAAAGCCCGCGACACCAAAGCCGGATTGAACACCGCCGGTCTGGTCACCGGATATCGCGGGTCACCGCTGGGCGCAGTGGACCTGCAGATGACGCGGGCGCAGAAGCAACTGGCGGAAAACGACGTGACCTTTCAGTACGGGTTGAACGAAGATCTGGCGGCGACAGCGCTTTGGGGAAGCCAGCAGGCAGGGTTGCGGGGCGACGGCAAGTTCGATGGTGTATTTGGCCTGTGGTACGGCAAAGGTCCGGGTGTTGACCGGTCAGGTGACGTCATGCGCCACGCCAACATGGCAGGTACGGCGAAACACGGCGGCGTTCTGATGGCCATGGGGGATGACCATACCGGTGAAAGCTCAACCGTGCTGCATCAGTCGGAATGGTCGCTGGTGGACATGTATATGCCGGTCGTCAGCCCGGCGGGTGTGCAGGAAATCCTCGACTACGGTATCTATGGCTTCGCGCTCAGCCGGTTTGCCGGTGTCTGGGTCGGCCTGAAGACGATGAAGGACACGATCGAGGTAACATCCGTGGTCGATGGCAGCCCCGACCGGATGGAAATCGCAACTCCACAGTTCGACATGCCGGAAGGTGGGTTGAATATCCGTCTCGGAGATACCCCGCATCTGCAGGAAGCGCGCGTGATCGATTACAAGCGATTTGCGGCAGAGACGTTCTCGCACGCCAACAAGATGGACAAGCGCGTCTGGGGAAAACCCGGCGCCAAGATTGGTATTGCTGCGGCAGGCAAGAACTGGCTGGATCTCGTTCATGCCATGTCGCTGCTAAACATCGATGCGAACGAGGCCGAACGCCTGGGCATCACCACCTACAAGATCGGCCAGACTTTTCCGTTGGATATGAAGGGGTTCCACGACTGGGCTGAAGGGCTGGACCTGATCATCATCGTCGAGGAAAAGCGAAAACTGATCGAGGTTCAGGTCAAGGAAACGATCTTTGACGACCGCCGCGGCCGCCGCGTTTATGGTTGGTACAAAGGCGGTGCAGGGACGTTGCACCGGGAAGAGCTGTTCCCGACTCGCGGCGCGCTGGATCCCATCATGATTGCCGAAAAGCTGGGCGAAATTCTGATTGAAGAGGGGCGCGATACCGAAGGCCTGCGGGCTGGTCTGGCCAAGCTCTCGGACGCGCGCCGTGCGGATAATGCGCAGGAAATCGCGGCCCGCCTGCCGTATTTCTGTTCCGGTTGCCCGCATAACAGTTCGACAAAACTGCCTGACGGCAGCCGGGCTTATGCCGGGATCGGGTGCCACTACATGGTGCAGTGGATGGACCGTGAGACGACCGGGTTTACCCAGATGGGTGGCGAAGGGGCGAATTGGATCGGAGAGGCGCCATTCTCGACCACCAAACACGTATTCCAGAACCTTGGCGACGGAACGTACAACCATTCGGGCGTGCAGGCGATCCGGGCTGCGCTGTCCTCTGGCACGAATATCACCTTCAAGATTTTGTTCAATGATGCCGTCGCCATGACGGGCGGACAGGAAAACGAAGGTGACCTGACCGCAGAACGTATCGTTGCCGAAGTCACTGCGATGGGTGTCAAGCATGTGGCCGTTGTCTATGACGAAAAGGAAGATGTGAACTTCAAGGCGTTGCCGGCAGGAGTGGAAACTCACGAACGTGCCGAATTGATGCGCGTTCAGGAAAAATACCGTGATATTGAGGGTGTATCGGTCATTGTTTATGTGCAGACCTGCGCGGCCGAGAAGCGCAGGCGGCGCAAGCGCGGGTCTTTCCCGGATCCGGACAAGCGCGTTTTCATCAACACGGATGTTTGCGAAGGGTGTGGTGATTGCGGCATTCAGTCGAACTGTGTTTCGATTGTTCCGAAAGAGACCGAACTTGGCCGCAAACGTGCGATCGACCAGTCGAGCTGCAACAAGGATTTTTCCTGCCTGAACGGTTTTTGCCCGTCGTTTGTCACACTTGAAGGGGCGAAAATCCGGAAAGAAGCCACAACCGAAATCGACCTGCCGGATCTGCCAGAACCGGATTTGCCGCAGATTAGCGGCACACACAACGTAGTGATCACGGGCGTCGGCGGCACGGGTGTCGTCACGATTGGTGCGGTTCTGGCTCAGGCGGCGCAGATTGATGGTAAGGGCGCGGGAATGATGGAGATGGCGGGCCTCGCGCAAAAAGGCGGCGCGGTTCATATCCATTGTCGTCTTGCTGATCGTCCTGAGGATATCAGCGCCATCCGGGTGGCGACCGGAGAGGCGCATGCCGTGATCGGAGGCGACTTGGTGGTGTCCGCCGGGGCAAAAACGTTGGGTCTTACGCAGACGGGACAGACGGGCGCGGTCGTCAACAGTCATGAGATCATAACGGGCGACTTCACGCGCGACACCGATTTCCGGATTCCGGCTGATCAGCTCGAACTGGCATTGCGCGCCCGCCTGAAGGAAGGCGTCGACCTGTTTGATACCACGGATCTGGCTCGTGCTGTGATGGGAGATTCCATTTATTCGAACATGATGGTCTTCGGTGCCGCCTGGCAACGTGGATTGCTTCCGATCCGCCACGAAGCGATCCTGCAGGCCATTGAACTGAACGGTGCGGCTGTCGAGCGCAACAAACGCGCGTTTGCGATCGGTCGCTGGGCCGTTCTGTTCCCAGAGGAGGTGGCGAAGGTCCTCAAGCCCAATGTGACTGAAATGCCGAAAACGCTGGACCAGATGATTGATTTCCGCGCGGATCACCTGCGCAGCTATCAGGGTCCACGTCTGGCGAAACGGTATCGCAAGATGCTTGATGGCATCGAAGACACAGAAATCAAAGAGGCCGTCGCGAAGGGCTACCATAAACTGCTGTCCTATAAGGATGAATACGAGGTCGCGCGACTGCTGCTGGACAGCCGCAGCAAGGCCGCAGCCGAGTTTGACGGCGATTTCAAGATGACCTTCCACCTTGCGCCGCCGGCGCTGGGTGGCAATGCAAGCGGCGAGCGTCCGCGCAAACGCGCATTCGGGGAATGGTTTCAGGGCCCACTGAAGATTTTGGCGCGGCTGAAATTCCTGCGCGGCACGCCATTCGACCCGTTCGGCTACAGCACAGAACGCAAGATGGAGCGGTCACTGATCCGGCAATACGAAAGGGATATGAAACAGGTATTGCCGAGAGTGACGATGGGAACGCGCGATGCAGTTGCAGCTTTGGCTCGTTTGCCACTGGATATCCGCGGGTTCGGTCCTGTTCTGAGGGAAAACGAAGCGAAAGCAGCCAAACGACGCGAGGAACTTCTGGCAGTAATCAGTGCCGACGGATCGCAGGTAAAGTCTGCGGCAGAGTGAAGCTTCACAAGGTTGTCACGTTACTTGGGCAAAATTGTTACCTAATAAATAATACAGGCCCTGTTAGCGGAGTATCCAATGCCTTCGTCCCGTGATGTCGCTCGTGACATTTCCTATGCTTATTCCGCTGAAACCAAAGGCGGGCGCATGATGATCAAGCTGATGGAAAACACCACCGGACGTTTGCGCCTGATCAAACGGGCAGATGGGTACGAGCGGGAAGTTTCGAACGGCCGCGATTTCTGGTCGGTGATGGTCGAGCGGTACGGGTTGTCTTTGGATGTCGTCGGCGGGTCCTTGTCGAATGTTCCGGAAGCCGGACCGTTGATCCTGATCGCCAATCACCCCTATGGCATTCTGGATGGGTTGATGATGGGGCACATTTTGTCCCAAACCCGCGGCGATTTCCGAATTCTGGCGCATCGCGTGTTCCGCAAGGCAGAGGACCTGAACAGGATCATTCTGCCGATCTCATTCGATGAAACGAAAGAAGCGATGAGGCTGAACCTCGAAACTCGAAAAACCGCATTGAATTACTTGGGCGACGGCGGGGCGATCGGAATTTTCCCGGGCGGTACGGTTAGCACGGCAGTCAAGCCGTTTGCGCACCCCATGGACCCGGGCTGGCGCGGTTTCACCGCCCGCATGGTGGCCAAGTCGAATGCGACGGTTGTGCCTGTTTTCTTTGACGGTCACACCTCGCGTTTGTTCCAGATCGCCAGCCATTTACACTATACGCTGCGGATGGGTTTGCTGATCAAAGAGTTCAAGAAACGCGTTGATACCCCCGTCAAAGTTGTTGTTGGCGAACCGATTGGGCGCGATGTTTTGGACCCATTGGCAAAGGATACGCGCAAGATGATGGATTTCTTGCGCAAAGCCACGTATGAGCTGTCCCCGAAGCCGTTAAAGTCTTATGACTACGGCTATGAATTCGAGGAACGGCATCGCGCCTGAAGGGGCAAATGGCAGTAGGTATCTTTGATTCCGGGTTGGGTGGGCTGACCGTCCTGAACGCCGCGCAGCAACGTCTGTCGGACGTTGATTTCCTGTATTATGCGGACAACGCGCACGCGCCCTATGGCGTGCGGGATGCCGAGGATATCTATCAACTGACACGCCGTGCCGTGCATGATCTGTGGTCACGCGGGTGCAATCTGGTGATTCTGGCCTGCAACACAGCCAGCGCCGCCGCCCTGCGCCGAATGCAGGAGGAAGGCGTGCCCGAAGGCAAGCGGGTTCTGGGCGTGTTCGTACCGCTGATTGAGGCGCTGACCGAACGGCAATGGGGCGACAATTCGCCCCCGCGCGAGGTCGAAGTGCAGCATGTGGCGCTGTTTGCCACTCCAGCGACTGTATCCAGTCGCGCGTTTCAGCGTGAACTGGCCTTCCGCGCCATCGGTGTGGATGTCGAAGCACAGGCTTGCGGCGGTGTCGTCGATGCCATCGAAGATGGAGACATGATCCTGGCCGAAGCGTTGGTGCGCAGCCATGTCGACGCGCTGAAGCGCAAGATGCCCGACCCCCAGGCCGCGATTCTCGGCTGTACGCATTACCCGTTGATGGCGGAGACCTTTCAGCAGGCACTTGGCGCTGATGTAAAAGTCTACAGCCAGGGTGATCTGGTTGCCGAAAGCTTGGCCGATTACCTGCAACGCCATCCCAACATGACGGGCGAGGGCGAAGGCGGGTTTCTGACAACCGGGAAACCGGCCTTCGTCAGTGATCGTGCAACCCAGTTCCTCCGACGACAAATCACCTTTGCGGCTGCCTGACCTAAGTCAAGGACGGTCTCTTACCAAATCATTAGTTCGATGACCGTCGCATCGGCGGTCGTAAGATGTGGCATATAAGTGAAAGAGGTCTCGCATGACCCACAAAATCGCAATTCTGGGCGCATCCGGTTATACCGGCGCCGAACTGGTGCGGCTGATCGCCGAGCATCCGAATATGGAAATCACAGCGCTCGCCGCCGAGCGCAAGGCGGGCCAGCCCATGGCGCAGGTCTTTCCGCATCTGAGGCACTTGGATTTGCCGGAACTGTGCAAAATCTCCGAGATCGACTTTTCGCAGGTTGATCTGTGCTTCTGCGCTTTGCCGCACAAAACCAGTCAGGAAGTCATCCGCGAATTGCCGAAGACGTTGAAGATTATCGATCTTTCAGCAGACTTCCGGCTGAGCGACCCAGAAGAATACGAAAAGTGGTACGGCAATCCGCATTCCGCCGTCGCCCATCAGGAAGAGGCCGTTTATGGCCTGACCGAGTTTTACCGGGATGAGATCCGGTCTGCGCGCCTTGTGGCCGGAACGGGTTGCAATGCGGCGACGGGGCAATATGTTCTGCGGCCGCTGATTTCGGCGGGCGTGATTGATCTGGAGGACATCATCCTTGATCTGAAATGCGCTGTATCCGGTGCCGGGCGGGCGCTGAAGGAAAATCTGCTGCATGCCGAACTGAGCGAAGGTTGCAATGCTTATGCCATTGGTGGAACGCATAGACATCTTGGCGAGTTCGATCAGGAATTTTCGAAACTCGCCGGGCGGACCGTGCACGTGCAATTCACGCCACACCTGATCCCGGCCAATCGGGGCATTCTGGCGACCACCTATGTAAAGGGCGATCCGCATAGCGTCTTTGAGACGCTGTGTTCCGCCTATGAAACCGAACCGTTCATTCAGGTACTGCCGTTTGGCGAAACCCCTTCGACCCATCATGTGCGGGGCTCGAACTTCTGTCATATCGGCGTGGCTGAAGACCGGATTGAACGCCGCGCGATTGTCGTAGCGGCCTTGGATAACCTGACAAAAGGTAGCAGCGGGCAAGCCTTGCAGAACGCAAACCTGATGTTAGGTGAAGCTGAAACGGCGGGCCTGATGATGGCCCCTCTGTTCCCGTGAGGAAACTATGAAAACGCTCAAGAAACGTCGTCGTGTACAAGTGATTTTGCTGGCCGTGGTGGCTTTGGTGCTTGCGACGGGGTTGATCGGGTATGCGATGCGGGATGGCATCAACTTCTTCCGTTCACCCAGCCAGGTGATTGCCGAGCCACCGAAACCGACTGAAGTGTTCCGCATTGGCGGTCTGGTCGAAGAAGGTTCGATCATTCGCGGGCAGGGTGAAACGGTACGTTTTGTCGTAACCGACGGGGGCGAAAGTGTGCCTGTGGCCTTTACCGGTGTATTGCCCGACCTTTTTTCTGAAAATCAGGGTATGGTCGGTACCGGAAGTTACGTGAATGGTGTCTTTGAAGCCACTGAAATTCTGGCAAAGCATGACGAAACTTACATGCCAAAAGAAGTCGTGGACGCGCTGAAAGAGCAGGGCGTCTACAAAGAGGCGGGCGATAGCTGATCGTTGGCTCCTTTCTTCCTCAATCTGAGGCGAACTGGGTCTGAAGAACAGGGCGTTGCATTCACATGGTGCGCAACGCCCTTTCCTGTTTCTCAGGTTTAACGTTTTTCCCTGACCGTTTCCGCAACGTGTCAAAGGGGGACCGCATGCAAACAGTTCGGCAGATTGCCATGGGCATAGTAGCGCGAGAGGGCGGCTATGTGGATGACCCGGACGATCCCGGAGGCCCCACCAAGTTCGGTGTCACCATTCACACCATGCGCCGGCTCGGATTGGATGTGACGGGCGATGGACGGATCACTCGCGCCGATGTTCAGTCATTGAGCAAGGATCAGGCCATCGAAGTATTTCTGGAACACTATTTTGAAAAACCGCGCATTGCATTGTTGCCCGAGGAATTGCGGGCATCGCTGTTCGATATGTATGTCAACTCAGGAGCGCAGGCGGTGCGAATCCTGCAGCGCTTGCTGCATGACATGGAATTTGACGTGGTTGTTGATGGCGTGATCGGTCAGCAGACGGCTGCTGCCGCTCATGCTGCAGCAATACCTGATCCAGTTGTTCTGCGGGACGCCTACGGGGTCGCGCGTCGGAACTATTATTTCAAGCTGGCCGATCATCATTCGTCGTTGCGCAAGTATGCGCGTACGCGCACAGGCAATAAGGGAGGATGGATTCGACGCGCAGAAGAGTTCTTGTCCGCCTCGTACCATCTGACCACCAAAGAATTTCAGCAAAGGGTCGCAGCATGGGTTTGATCGCGGGGATTTTGGGCATGCTGTTTGGCACAGGCCGGAACGTGGTGCGCGAGACGGCCGAAGTCTTTCGCGAAAACACCGATGCGGGGGCTCAACGCGCCGTTGCGTTGCGTGGGCAGGCGATGCAGCAGTTCGGGGCCGAATTTCAAGGCGGTGCGAAGGGACGATACGACAGGTTCATGGATGGGCTGAACCGCCTGCCACGGCCGGCTCTGGCTTTGGGAACGTTGGCCTTGTTCGTGGCAGCGATGATCGATCCGCTGTGGTTTGCGGCGCGGATGCAAGGGATCGCGCTGGTTCCTGAACCTTTGTGGTGGTTGCTGGGCGTGATTGTGTCCTTCTATTTCGGAGCGCGGCATCAGGCCAAGGTGCAGGATTTCCAGCGTGAAATCGGCGCGACAATGCTGCGCGCACCGACCGTGATGGCCAACCTTGAGGCATTGCGGTTGATGCGCAGCGACAGCCCCGGCGTTGCAGACCCGGGGACGGATGCGGAGTTGGCTCAAGGGATTTCTCGACCGGACGAGAATCGCGCTTTGGAAGATTGGCGTCGTCTGCAAAAGGCATAAGGCGCGACACTTTGTGCCCCGCGAAATCGCGAATGTGAATGGCACTTGTCGGGGCGCAGCAGTATAAACGGCCCCATGATTACCGAGCTTGGCCACTTCGCCCTTATCCTTGCCTTTCTGGTCGCAATTGTTCAGACCGTGGTGCCCCTGGTTGGGGCCGCCAATCGCTGGACCGGGTGGATGGCATTTGCCGAACCGGCAGCCATCGCCCAGTTTCTTCTGACGACGTTTTCGTTTGGCGCTTTGGTCTGGGCGTTCGCTGCCTCTGACTTTTCGCTGCGGATTGTCGTTGAAAACAGCCACTCGGCAAAACCGATGATATACAAGATCAGCGGCACCTGGGGGAACCACGAGGGTTCCATGCTGTTGTGGGTGCTGATCGTGACGATTTTCGGGGCCATGGCAGCCTTTTTTGGCGGCGGGCTGCCTCCGACGCTGAAAGCACGTGTTCTGGCGGTTCAGGCCGCTATCGGAGTGGCGTTCTTTGCCTTTATCCTGTTCACTTCGAACCCTTTTGACCGTCTTCCGGTGCCGCCATTCGATGGGCGAGATTTGAACCCGCTGTTGCAAGACCCCGGATTGGCTTTCCATCCACCGTTTCTGTATCTGGGCTACGTCGGTCTGAGCATGGCTTTCAGCTTTGCCATCGCGGCGCTGATCGAAGGTCGTGTTGATGCAGCCTGGGGTCGTTGGGTGCGGCCATGGACGCTTGCTGCATGGGTCTTCCTGACAATCGGAATCGCATTGGGGTCGTGGTGGGCCTATTATGAGCTTGGCTGGGGCGGTTTCTGGTTCTGGGATCCGGTCGAGAACGCATCCTTCATGCCTTGGCTGCTGGCGGCCGCGCTTCTGCATTCGGCCATTGTCGTAGAGAAGCGGGAAGCCTTGAAAAGCTGGACAATTCTGCTTGCAATCATTGCATTCGGGTTCTCGCTGATCGGGACGTTCATCGTGCGCTCTGGCTTGCTGACATCCGTACATGCCTTCGCTAACGACCCCGAGCGCGGTGTATTTATCCTGTTTATTCTGGTGATCTTCGTCGGCGGTGCGTTGACCCTGTTTGCGGCCCGCGCGCAGGCGATGGAGGCCAAGGGTGTTTTTGGTATGGTCAGCCGCGAAAGCGCGCTGGTACTGAACAACATCCTTTTGGCGGTCAGCTGCTTTGTCGTGTTCTTCGGCACCATGTGGCCCATGGTGGCCGAGATGGCATTTGACCGTAAACTCTCGGTCGGTGCGCCGTTTTTCAATGCCGCGTTCACACCGTTCATGATTGCCCTGGGGATCGCGTTGCCGCTTGGCTCCATGCTGCCTTGGAAGCGGGGCAAGCTGCGTCGGGTGGCGTGGTCGCTGCGCTATGCGTTCGTGTTGGCTGTGGCTTTGGCCATTCTTGTCTGGGTCATGCAAACAGGGCGAAGTGCGCTGGGTCCGGTGGGGCTTTTCCTGGGGGCCTGGATTACGTTTGGCGCCATCGTGGATCTCTGGAGCCGTACCGGCCGCAAAGGCAGCGTGGCCCGTCTGTTCCGCCTGCCGCGGGCCGATTGGGGCAAAGCGGTGGCCCATACCGGGCTGGGTGTCACCATGTTCGCAATTGCCGGTCTCACCGCCTGGGAAGTCGAGGACATTCGCGTCGCACAGCAGGGTCAGCCCTATGAAGTCGGACAGTTCACGTTGACTTTGCAGGACGTGCGCCGGGTTCAGGGGCCGAACTACTTCTCGACCATGGCGGATGTTGTGGTTGAAAAGAACGGACGTCAAATCACAACATTGCATCCGGAAAAACGCGATTATCCGGTCGCCCGGATGCCGACCACCGAAGCGGCAATCGATTATCGGTTCCTGCGAGACGTCTACGTGGTGATCGGGGATCAGCAAGCCGATGGTGGATGGGTCATGCGAACCTATATCAAGCCACTGACCAACTGGATCTGGGGCGGTTGTATCCTGATGTCGTTGGGTGGTGTCCTCAGCCTGTCGGACCGTCGTTTCCGTGTTGCCGCCGGTGCCCGCAAGACCCCGCAATCTGGAGTACCTGCGGAATGAAGCGTCTCGTCCTGATCCTGATGCTGCTGGCCACACCTCTGATGGCGGTGCAGCCTGACGAAGTTCTGGACGACCCGGCGCTTGAGGCGCGGGCGCGGGATATCAGCACCGGGCTGCGCTGCCTTGTCTGCCGAAATGAAAGCATCGACGAAAGCAATGCAGAGCTGGCGCGTGACTTGCGCATCCTGTTGCGCGAACGACTTGTTGCCGGGGACACCGATCAGGAAGCGGTGGACTTCATCGTCGATCGTTACGGTGAGTATGTGCTGCTGAAACCTACCACAACCGGGGCCAACCTGATGTTGTGGCTTGCCGGGCCGATCATGCTGTTGATCGCGGCGGCCATGGGGTGGAGCTTTCTGCGCAAGCGCGCAAAGCACCAGACGGCTGAAAAGACCGATACGCTAAGCGAAGAGGAAAAGGAACGCCTGCGTCAAATTCTGGAAGACTGACGCGCGGTTCACCTTTCCCTTCTTTCACAATTGCGTCAGGGTTCCCCAAACGCTGCGCAGGTGAGGATTTTTCATGGAATACGAAGCTGTCCATCTCGACATCACGGATGGTTTGGCGGTTTTGACGCTGAATCGGGCAGACAAGATGAACGCGCTGACAACGCAGATGCGCGCCGAGATCACCCACGCGATGAAACATGCTGCCCGCCACGCGCGCGCCGTGGTTCTGACAGGTTCGGGAAAGGCGTTCTGCTCGGGTCAGGATCTTGGCGATGCATCGAGCACCGGCAAGATCGATCTTGAGCGAGCGTTGCGCGATGAATACGAACCGATGCTGGAATCTGTCTATGACTGTCCGGTTCCAACGATTGCCGCGGTCAATGGTCCTGCGGCAGGGGCAGGGGCCAACCTTGCCCTGTGCGCCGATGTTGTGATCGCAACTGAGAGTGCGTATTTCCTGCAGGCCTTTGCGAGGATCGGTCTTTTGCCGGATGCCGGAGGCACGTGGTTCATGCCGCGTCAGATGGGTTTTGCAAAAGCCATGGGTGCGGCCCTGTTCGCCGACAAGATCAGTGCCCGACAGGCCGACGACTGGGGTTTGATCTGGGAAGCGGTTTCGGACGACGCGTTTGAGGCCCACTGGCGCAAGCGTGCCGCCTATCTTGCAAAGGGTCCCACGGCAGGCTTTGCCGCGATCAAGCAGGCGATCCGGGGCACTTATGAAAAAACCCTGCCGCAGCAGCTAGCGACCGAGGCTCATTTACAGGGCGAATGTGGTCGGACCCGGGACTTTGCCGAAGGTGTCGTGGCCTTTCTGGAAAAACGCCCCCCGGTCTTCGAGGGGCGCTGATCGCAGTGATTACGCCCGACGGCGGCGGCGCGACCGGCGTTCCGGCGCGGCGGTATCCCCTTCGGTGCCGTCCGAGGCGGAAGAGAACGGGCCCAGCGCCGCGGTGATCTGATCCAGCGTCGGGCGCTCTGCGCGCGGTTGAGTATCCAGCGCCTCGCGCATTTTACGCAGGTGGTCGGGCATCGTTCCGCAGCACCCACCAATGATCGTTGCGCCAGCGTCGCGCGCCATGGCGGCATACTGACCCATCAGTTCCGGCGTGCCGTCATAGTGGATATGGCCGTCCACATATTTTGGGATACCGGCGTTGCCCTTGGAAATCAGCGGTCGTTCGGTCCCCTGAGCGGCGAAGCCCAGGACCGTGCGCAGGATGTCCGACGCACCAGTGCCGCAATTTGCGCCGAATGCAATCGGCGGGTTGGGCAATGTTTCAACCATCTGTGCCAGATCGGCCGACGTCACGCCCATCATGGTGCGTCCGGCTGTGTCAAAACTCATGGTGCCGCACCAGGGCATGTTGGCCAGGGCAAAGGCTTCGGCTGCGGCACGGAACTCTTCCGGTGCGCTGATGGTTTCAACCCACAAGACATCGACCCCACCGTCTTTCAGTGCCTCAGCCTGTTCGTGGAACATCTCGACGGCGTCGGCATGCGTCAGACTGCCGACGGGTTCCATAATTTCACCGGTCGGCCCGACCGATCCCGCAACGACAACGGGGCGCCCGGCCTTGTCCGCAACTTCGCGGCCCAGTTCTGCGCCGATGCGGTTCAGCTCACCCACGCGGTTATGCGCATCATGCAGTTTCAGCCGTGCGGCGGTGCCACCGAATGTATTGGTCAGAAACAGATCACTGCCCGCGTCCACAGACCCCTGATACAAGGCCCGGATCTTGTCGGGGGCGTCCACGTTCCATAGTTCCGGCGCGTCGCCGGATTGCAGACCCATATTGAACAGATTTGTTCCGGTTGCCCCATCCGCCAGAAGGGCGTCATTGGTTTCCAGAAGCTTGCTGAGTGCATTTGTCATTGGGGTATTCCAATTTTTGGCCCAAAGGGCCGATAAAAAATTTAGACGCTCCGTGTCCCACGACCGGAGCGTCAAATCAAACTCATAATTCTCATGAAGATCATGAGACTTGCGGCACGCGCCTCAGATTTCGGCCTCTGACATGACCTGCTCTTTTGCTTCAACCAGCAATTCTGCCATTTTTTCGCGAATTTTCGCTTCGTCAGCCAAGTCGCCAAGATAACCTTTCACCGCTTCCACAACGTCGTCTTCGCTGACATTCTGCAGGTCGGTGTGTACCAGTTCCTGACCATATGCCCGGGCTTGTTCCACAGTCTCGCCCTTCAGTGTCGAGGCCCACACGGCCATAAACCGGTTGCGGCGCATCCGGGCGATGAACTGCATCTTTTCGTCATGCGCGAACTTGTTTTCAAACGCGGCTTCACGTTCGTCAAATGTGGTCATTGGTTGGGGACCTCTTGGGTTTCATCTTCTTTCCTCATGATATGACTATACGGGCGCGCGGGCGCAAGGTATTTGCGCTGCGTCAAACCCTCTCGGGCCGCCAAACTTGCGGGTTGGCGGGCCTTGCACTATGAGGGCGCCAACGCGAAGGGACTCATTCCCTCGCCACGGACTGGAAAGGTCGCTCATGTCGCGTCGCAAGAAAATCTACGAAGGCAAGGCCAAGATTCTGTATGAAGGTCCCGAACCGGGTACAATCGTTCAGTATTTCAAGGATGACGCCACCGCGTTCAACGCCGAGAAAAAGGACGTCATCGACGGCAAGGGCGTGCTGAACAACCGTCTCAGCGAGTTCTTCATGACAGGTCTGACCCAGATCGGCGTTCCGAACCACTTTATCCGCCGTCTTAACATGCGCGAGCAACTGGTCCGCAATTGCGAGATCGTACCGCTGGAAATCATCGTTCGTAATTACGCGGCCGGTTCGATGTCGAAACGTCTGGGCATCGCCGAGGGCACGCAGCTGCCGCGCCCGATTGTGGAATACTGCTACAAGGATGACGCTCTCGGTGATCCGCTGGTCACTGAAGAACACATCGCGGCATTTGGCTGGGCCAGCCAGCAGGACATGGATGACATTCTCAGCCTGGCGCTTCGCGTGAACGATTTCATGAGTGGTGTGATGCTGGCCGTTGGCATTCGGCTGGTCGATTTCAAAATCGAGATTGGTCGCGTTTTCGAGGGCGACTATCAGCGCCTGATCGTCGCCGATGAGATCAGCCCCGACAGCTGCCGTCTTTGGGACATCGAGACCGGGCAGAAACTGGACAAAGACGTGTTCCGCCGGGATTTGGGTAACCTGACGGATGCCTATTCGGAAGTTGCCCGGCGCCTCGGCGTTTTGCCGAAAAGCAACGTGACCAAGCCGACGCTGATCAACTGATCAGAACGTGTTTGCTAAACTGTTCTGAAGTGCTGCGTCGATGGATGCAGCACTTTTTTGCATTCCGTTTAAGTGTTTGACAGTTTTAACCGTCATGCAGCATGCTCGGCGCTGATATCTGACCCGGTTTGCCAACAAGGTGATATTCGGTATGGGCGAATTATTCGATCACGCAGTTTTCCTGAAATTTCTCGCTGCTGTGCTGGCCATATTCAATCCGCTCTACAACATTCCGATCTTTCTCAGTATGACCCACCACTGCTCGAAGCGGGAACGGCGTCGTGTTGCCCTAATCGTGATGGTTTCGGTGACCGTGATTGCCTTG
Source organism: Ruegeria sp. HKCCD6647-2 (assembly GCF_057221075.1). NCBI lineage: Bacteria > Pseudomonadati > Pseudomonadota > Alphaproteobacteria > Rhodobacterales > Roseobacteraceae > Ruegeria > Ruegeria sp. HKCCD6647-2. Next base: position 891,142 of record NZ_JBWVBD010000001.1, read on the forward strand.
ATCGCCGTTTTGATTGGTGAAGAAGTGCTGGCGATTTTCGGTATCGATGTGCCCTCGTTCCGGATTGCAGGTGGTATCATTATTTTCGGAATCGGCATGGCAATGCTGAACGCCGAGGATCGCCCCCCGGGGGATCAGGCCGCCTTGGCGGACGGGCAGGAGCGCAAGCTGAACTTTGCGGTGGTTCCGTTGGCCATTCCGCTTACCATCGGTCCGGGGACCATCGCGATTACGATTGTCTTCTCGCATCAGTTGTCGGACGGCGCGGAGATCGTGACACTGGGCTCGGCTGTCTTGATTGCCTGCGCGATTGTCGGATTGGGGTTGTTGTTCGCGGATCAGATTTCGCGGTTGCTGGGCGATACAATGATCAATGTTCTGACCAGGATCATGGCCATTCTGCTGGTGGCGGTTGCTGTCGAGATGGTGCTGACCGGAACATTCAATGCCATCGACAAACACTATCCGGGGCTGTCCTCGACGATCGGTGGGTAGAGGGACCTCCTGCGGTCATCCGTCCTGCCGAAGAAGGGTTGTCCAATGATCGCAAGCAGGGTATCCCGCGCGCAACGTAAAAAGGCCCTGGTCGTCGGGTCTGCAGGTTGGAGTTGCGAATATGAAAGCACGGGTGCATGTGATGCTCAAGAACGGGGTTCTGGACCCGCAGGGTGAAGCCGTTCGTCACGCGTTGGGCGCCATGGGCTTCGATCAGGTGGAGGGCGTCCGTCAGGGCAAGGTCATCGATCTGGAACTGGCCGAAGGCTCGACCGAGGCCGACGTGACAGCAATGTGCGAGAAGCTGTTGGCCAACACGGTCATCGAACGTTACGAAATCGAACTGGTCTGAATTGATGCGCGCAGCACGTCTGGTCGGGTATCGTCAGCCGCTCGAGGTGCCGACTGTTCCCGATCCCGAACCCACCGAGGACGGCGTTGTCGTCCGGGTTCTGGCGTGCGGTGTGTGCCGGTCGGACTGGCACGCGTGGTCGGGTTCGGACCCGGATGTCAATCTGCCCATAACCCCCGGACACGAATATTGTGGCGAGGTGGTCGCGGCTGGCAAACAGGTGAAACGCTGGCGAGTCGGGGACCGGGTGATCGCACCGTTCATTCTGGCCTGCGGGCGATGCCCGGACTGTGCGCAGGGCCATCAAACCACCTGTGCTGACCAGATCGTGCCGGGTTTCACCTGCGACGGTGCCTTTGCCGAGTTCATTTCCGTTGCCCACGCGGATGCAAACCTAACGGCGCTGCCGGACAATCTTGCCCCCGAGGTTGCTGCGGCACTGGGATGCCGGGTGACCACAGCCTGGCAAGCTCTGGTTGGCCGGGCACAGTTGCAGGGCGGGGAATGGCTTGCCGTCTTTGGCGGTGGCGGCGTTGGCATCTCGACCCTTCTGCTGGGCAAGGCTCTGGGCGCGCGCGTAGTCGTGGTCGATATTGTTGATGACAAGCTGGCCTATGCCAAAAACCTTGGTGCCGATGCGGTGATCAACGCGGCCACCTGCGACGCGCCGCAAGCTGTCAGGGATTTGACTGGCGGTGGTGCGCATGTGGCAATCGAAGCCCTCGGCATCGAGGCCACCACGGTGTCCGCCATGCGGTCCTTGCGCAAAATGGGCCGTATGGTGCAGATCGGTATGCCCGCGGGCGACCATGCCGCAATGTCACTGCCGATGGATCTTCTGTATTCCGGGCAGCTTTCCGTTTATGGAACGCGCGGTATGCCCAGTTGGCGCTATCCGTCGCTGTTGTCACTGATTGCAGGCGGCGGTGTGGAGCTGAGCCCACTGGTGACCCGCAAAATAACACTGAACCAGGTAAGCGATGAGCTTGCCGCCTTTGACAATCCGGCGCCTCCGGGCGTCGCGGTCGTCACCGACTTTATCTCGTAGGAGGGTCCGCCATGCGCGCAGCCGTCATCGTTTTCCCCGGGTCCAACTGTGACCGAGACCTCGCAGTCGCCTTTGAACAGGCTGGATTTCAGGTCGATATGGTCTGGCACAAGGACGCCGCGCTGCCCGAGGGGATCGACATCGTGGGTGTGCCCGGTGGGTTTTCCTATGGCGATTATCTGCGCTGCGGGGCGATTGCGGCGCAGTCTCCTATTTGCAGGGCGGTGGCGAAACACACCGAGCGCGGGGGATATGCGGTTGGCATTTGCAACGGTTTTCAGGTTTTGACCGAGACCGGAATTCTGCCCGGCGCGTTGCTGCGAAATGCCGGTCTGAAGTACATCTGCCGCACCGTGGGGCTGCGGGTGGAAACCAGCGACAGCGCTTTCACGGAAGGTTACAATGCAGGCGATGTCATCGGCATCCCGATCGCGCATCATGACGGCAACTACTTTGCAGATGATGAAACGCTTGCCGAACTGAAGGGCGAAGACCGGATCGCGTTCACCTACGCCGAAAACCCGAACGGTTCGCGCGACGATATTGCTGGAATTCTATCTCACAACCGGCGCGTGTTGGGGATGATGCCTCACCCCGAACGTGCGGCGGATTCGGGCCACGGAGGCACCGACGGGACGGCGCTCTTCCGCGCATTGGCGGGCGTGCTGGCGCCAGTGTGACTTGAGGTCATCGGCTCGGGCGCGTAGCGTCTTGGCATGAATTCGGAAGTTCAACCAGACCGGCCCGGGTTTTTCGCCCGGTTCCGCGCCGCGCCGCTGGGGTGGCCGCTGCGTCTGACCATCATATTGTTGCTGGTTGCGACAGTGGCAACAGTGTGGATCACGAACAGCCTTCTGACCAGCCGCTTTACAGAGTCGACACGCAACCGGGCCGAGGTGCGGCTCGCCCTGTACTCCGGCAATTTGCTGAGCGAACTGCGCCGAAACGCGATTGTGCCGCAGCTGCTTGCGCGCGATCCGACGCTGATTTCAGCGTTGCAATCCAGTGACTTCTCGCTTTCGACGCAGCGGTTGATTTCCTTTGTGGAAGAAATCGGCGCCGCCTCACTGGTGTTGCTGGATCGGGACGGCCGCACTGTGGCTGCAACGGATCGCAATCGTCTGGGCGAGGGGCATCGAAGCAGCCCGTACTTCATTGACGCGATCCGATCGAATGCGACCATCTTTTCCGTCATTCCGCGCGAGTCCGGTGGTTACAGTTTTGTCTATTCCAGACGCATCGAGGGTGGCTCGGACATTCTCGGTGTCATTGTTGTCGAAGTTGATCTTCAGAAGTTCGAACGTGCATGGGCTGGGATCTCGGATGCCGTGATGGTGACCGACAGCACCGGGACCATCATTCTGGCGACCGAACCGCAATGGCGTGGTCTGGACGAGCAGGCCGCGATGCTGCGTCAGCCACCGGACGGTGCCATCCAGCGCGCCATTCGGGCCACGACCGACTGGACGGCGTTGCCGCCTGATGCCTACCTGCAAGGCGAGGCGGTGATGCGGATGGAAACACGCATACCGTTTCGTGGATGGCAAATGACGTCATTCACGACCTATTCCTCGATTCGGGAGAAAGTGAACAGCGTTCTGGCGCTCGAGATCATGGGCTTTGCGATTCTTCTGGCGCTGGCCTTCTATGCGCTAAGCCGCCGCGCCACGTTGCGGATGACATTGTTCCAACGAGAGTCGGCGGAGCTTCGCGCATTGAACGCGAGGTTGCAGCGGGAAATTGCTGAGCGGGAACGGGTTGAAAAGACGCTGGAAGTTGCCGAGCAAACGCTTGCGCAGAGCTCGAAACTGGCGGCGTTGGGAGAGATGTCGGCAGCGGTAAGTCACGAGCTGAACCAACCGCTGGCGGCAATGAAAACCTATCTGGCCGGTGCCCGATTGCTGCTGCGTCGGGAACGTTCGGAAGAGGCTCTGGCCAGCTTTGGCCGTATTGACGGGCTGATCGAACGGATGGGCGCGATCACGCGGCAACTCAAGTCCTATGCGCGCAAGGGGGCGGATGCGTTTTCCCCTGTAAACCTTGGCGAAGCGTTGGCGTCGGCGGTATCTATGATGGAGCCGCAATTGCGACAGCGCCATGTGAAGATCACGCAAATTCTGCCCGAGGAGCCCGTCGTGGTGATGGGGGATCGGATGCGGATCGAACAGGTTATGGTAAACCTCTTGCGAAACGCGTTGGATGCCACCAAATCAGTGGCAGAGCCGGATGTCGAGATCATCCTGGCAGCGGGCGACTCGGCCGTGTTGACCGTGCGCGACAACGGTCACGGAATCGAGGACATCGAGAACCTGTTCGAGCCGTTCTATACTACCAAGCAGCCAGGCGACGGTGTCGGTCTGGGGCTTGCCATCTCGTCCGGGATCGTGAACGACCACGGTGGACGGCTGACCGCGCGAAACGCCCAACACGGCGGCGCGGTGTTCGAGATGCAACTGCCGATACTGGGAAGCGACGGCCTTGAGGCCGCGGAATAACGAGGAATGAATATGGCACAGGCCATGAAAATTGCCATTGTGGATGACGAACAGGACATGCGCCAGTCGATCAGCCAGTGGCTGGCGCTGTCTGGATATGACACGGAAACCTTTGCCAGTGCCGAGGATGCACTGAAGGTTCTGGGGCCGGACTATCCGGGGATCGTGATCTCGGACATCAAGATGCCGGGGATGGACGGCATTCAGTTGCTGAAGAAGCTGATGGGGGCGGACAGCACCCTGCCCGTCATCATGATCACAGGTCATGGCGACGTGCCGATGGCGGTCGAGGCAATGCGCGTCGGAGCCTTTGATTTTCTGGAAAAGCCCTTCAATCCGGACCGCATGTCGGAGCTGGCCAAACGGGCCAGCAACGTGCGCCGCCTGACACTGGACAATCGCGCCCTGCGTCGCGAGCTGTCTGGCGGCACCCAAATCATGAACAAACTGATCGGGGCCAGCCCGGTTATGGAGCGCCTGCGCGAGGACATACTGGATCTTGGGCAGGCGGACGGTCACGTGCTGATCGATGGGGAGACGGGCACCGGCAAGACCCTCGTTGCGCATGCGTTGCACGCCGTCGGCAGCCGGGCGGGCAAGAAATTCGTATTGGTTTCTTGTGCCGCGCTGGAAGAGGACGCACTGTCCAAACGGCTATTCGGCCCGATGATGCCCGAAGACACGCAGCTACCTGCCATCGAGGAAGCGCGCGGCGGAACGCTGGTACTGGAGGATGTCGAGGCACTCAGCGACACCTTGCAGGCCCGTCTGCTGAGCGTGATGAACGAGCAAGGTACGCCCGCTGAAACCCGTATCGTTGCAATTTCCAACCTGCAGGAAGCCGGCAAGACCAGCGAAGACGTGCTGCGACCGGATTTGTTCTACCGACTGGCAGCTCTGCGCATCACCATGCCGCCACTGCGCCAGCGCGGTGAGGATATTCTGACGCTGTTCACCCGCCTGAGCGAGCAGTTTGCCGAGGAATATGGCTGCGATTCCCCTCAGGTCAGCGCACAGGAAGCCGCACAGTTGCTGCAAGCCCCGTGGCCGGGGAATGTACGCCAACTGATCAACATTGCTGAACGCGCCGTGCTGCAGTCGCGTCGCGGGTCGGGCACAATCGCCTCGCTTCTGATGTCGGATCACGAAGAGATGCAGCCGGTGATGACAACTGAAGGTAAACCTCTGAAAGAATACGTAGAGGCGTTCGAGCGGATGTTGATCGACAACACCATGCGACGGCACAAGGGCTCGATTGCTTCAGTGATGGATGAGTTGTGCCTGCCACGCCGGACGCTGAACGAGAAAATGGCCAAATACGGGCTGCAGCGGTCGGATTATTTGTAACGTGCGGAGGGGGCCAGCCCCCTCTTGGCCTTTCAGGCCAATTCACCCCCGGGATATTTATGGCCAGATGAAGTGATCCCGGGTGCCGTTGCACCGCGCAATGCAGTTTGCCCATTGTCTTTTCCACAGGACTGCTTTTATTGTGGCTCAACGGGCCGGGCAAAATTAAGCCTGCAAGTCCCGTCTTTTTGAGTTTCGCTGCTGTGCTGCTGCTGAGGATCAATCCCACGCTGCGCGGCAGGCCGATTGTGCCCCACACGCGGGGCAGCAGAGCGCCTGAGCCCGGAAATTCCGGGCGAAAGGATATAATGGGCAGGCAGCGGCCAACCGCGCCTGTCGGAGAAGAACCGCGATGACGCGCGCGCAACGATTGAGAGACCGGGCAGGGGGCCACAGCGCCAGACCCTGCCGCGCGCCGTCCGATATCGCCCTGACAAGACACCACCCCAAATGCGCCTGTCCGCCAGGACGGGTAAGGACAACGCGTTTGGCGCGGTGCACCAAGGACACATGGCTAAGAAAATGCTTATCGATGCCACCCACGCGGAGGAAACCCGCGTCGTGGTGGTCGACGGAAACAAGGTTGAGGAATTTGACTTTGAATCCGAAAACAAACGCCAGCTTGCTGGCAACATCTATCTGGCAAAAGTAACTCGGGTCGAGCCGTCTCTGCAGGCGGCGTTTGTGGATTACGGCGGGAACCGGCATGGGTTCCTTGCGTTTTCGGAGATCCATCCGGACTATTATCAGATCCCCGTTGCCGACCGTGAAGCGTTGATGGAGGAAGAGCGCGCCTATGCCGAGGCCTTGAAGGCACGGGATGAGGCCGAGGACTCCAAGCCGAAAAAGCGCCGCTCGCGTTCGCGCAGTAAGGCCGAGGACGTCAAGACCGACGACCCGGTTGAAACGATGGACGTTTCGACCGAACCGAATGGTATGGAAACCATCGATCTGGATGAAGGTGACGAGGCTGATGTCCCCGTGCCGGAAGGCACGTCGCCCATGGAAATGGTGGCCGAGACACCGGTGGAAGAACCGGTTGATGAAGCGGTCGCACAACCTGCAGAGGTCGAGGCGGAAGCTGCGGAATCTGCGTCTGACGAACAGGCGGAGACAGATGCCGAAGCGGGCACAGAGCTGCCCGACAACGAAAACGCAGTTGCTTCTGACGAGGTGGATTCGGACGTTTCGGATGTTGAACCGGCTGACGAAAAACCAGAGGCTGAAACTGACTCGGATGCGGAACAGGACGATCCCAATGATAATGGCGACGTAAAAGAAGAAGCCAAGGCCACGGACGCTGCATCCAAGGATGACACAATCGAGTCCGTCGCTGAGGAAGACGATAGCGAAGACATTCGTCCTCCGCGCAAGCCGCGCCCGCGTCGGTACAAAATTCAGGAAGTCATCAAGGTTCGTCAGGTTCTGCTGGTGCAGGTCGTCAAGGAAGAACGCGGCAACAAGGGTGCCGCCCTGACCACGTATCTGTCGCTGGCTGGTCGCTACTGCGTTCTGATGCCGAACACCGCCCGCGGTGGCGGGATCAGCCGCAAGATTACCAATGCGGCTGACCGCAAGAAACTGAAAGAGATCGCGTCTGAAATCGATGTCCCGACTGGCGCCGGGCTGATCGTGCGCACCGCAGGCGCAAAACGAACCAAATCCGAGATCAAGCGCGACTATGAGTATTTGCAGCGTTTGTGGGAGCAAATCCGGGAACTGACCCTGCAATCCATTGCGCCGGCAAAAATCTACGAAGAAGGCGACCTGATCAAACGGTCGATCCGCGATCTTTATAATCGCGATATCGATGAGGTTCTGGTCGAAGGCGAAGGCGGTTACCGCATTGCCAAGGACTTCATGAAAATGATCATGCCGTCCCACGCCAAGAACGTGAAACGGTACGAGGACGCGCTGCCTTTGTTCGCGCGCTATCAGGTCGAAAGCTATCTGGCCGGGATGTTCAACCCGACCGTTCAGCTTAAGTCCGGTGGCTACATCGTGATCGGGGTGACCGAAGCGCTTGTGGCAATCGACGTGAACTCGGGTCGGGCGACCAAGGAAGGCTCGATCGAGGAAACCGCGCTGAAGACCAACCTGGAGGCCGCCGAGGAAGTGGCGCGTCAGCTGCGTCTTCGGGACCTCGCCGGTTTGATCGTGATCGATTTCATCGATATGGACGAGCGCAAGAACAACTCGGCCGTTGAAAAGCGCCTGAAAGACAAGCTGAAGACCGACCGCGCACGCATTCAGGTCGGTCGGATTTCCGGTTTTGGCCTGCTCGAAATGAGCCGCCAGCGTCTGCGCCCCGGCATGATCGAGGCCACGACGCAGCCGTGTCCGGCATGTCACGGTACCGGTTTGATTCGGTCGGACGACAATATGGCGTTGTCGATCCTGCGTCAGATCGAAGAGGAGGGCACCCGTCGCCGTTCGCGCGAGGTGCTGGTGCGTTGCCCTGTCGGCATCGCCAACTTTCTGATGAACCAGAAGCGTGAACATATTGCCCAGATCGAAGGCCGTTACGGTCTTTCGGTTCGGATCGAAGGAGATGTGCATCTGGTCAGTCCCGATTTCTCGATGGAGAAATTCAAGACGGCCAGCCGGATCGTGCCTGAGGCGTCTGCGCCTGTCGTGTCCGTGGACGCGTCGCTGATGGATCTGGTGGATTCTTCGGATGAGGAAGAGGAAGAAACCGTTCAACCCGAAGAGGAATCCAAACCCAAGCGCAAACGCCGTCGTCGCCGCCGCAAAAAGACCTCTGGCAATGCAGATGCGCCCGAATCCGCTGATGGCGAGGGCGTAGAAGCGTCGGAGGGCGGTGAGGCGGTAGTTGCCGAAGATGATGTGACTGCGCCCGAAAGCGACGAAACCGTGGAGACGGCTGAAGACGCTGAGAAGGCGGCGAAGCCCAAGAAGCGCCGTGCGCCTCGTCGCCGCAAAAAGGCTGCTGAGGACGCAGTCGAGAGTGAGCCCACTGTAGAGGATACTCCGGCGGTAAACGCGGCTGACACGGATGCTGAGGCGGAAGCGCCGGTCGAGGTGGCTCAGTCACCCGAGGCTGATGCAGGTACATCGGAGGCCGAAGAACCGGCACCAGAAGCCGTTTCTGAAGTTGACCCTGAAGTGCAAGACCAGGAAACTGCGGTGGAGATCGAGGCCGAAGTGGTCGAAGAAGCGGTTGATGCGCCATCAGAGCCGGAGGTGGCAGAGGCCGCCGAAGAAGACGAAATCGCTGAGCCAGCCCCTGAGGCGCCTGAAGCCGAGACAGTCGAACCGGTTCTGGAATCCGTCGCGGAGGAATCTGAGCCTGCACCGTCCAAGCCGAAACGGCGCGGCTGGTGGTCGATCGGTCAATAAGACAGGGCGGGCCTTTGTGTCCGCCTTTTTCTTTGCGGCGGCTTTGCGCTCTATGATTTCCGGATGACGTAAACCTGGTGGTTGTCTTCAGATTCCTGCGCGATCAGGGTGTGACCCGTTTCGGCACAGAAATGCGGAACGTCTATGATGGCCGCCGGATCATCGGCCAGCACTCGAAGGACCGCCCCTGATGGCAAGGATTTCAGCCGCTTTCGGGCTTTCAGGACTGGCAGGGGGCACAAAAGGCCCAATGCATCCAGTGTTTCGGTTACTTCGGTCATGAGAACCGGGATATGTCCAACTTGCGATACTGTCCAGCAGGCAACCACGAGGATGTGACCGAATGGCCCCGTGACGCGGCGCGTGTGATAACATATGTGCTGAGACATGTTCGGAATTGATATCATCGACGCAGGGCTATTGCCCGCCATGTTCATCGCCATGCTGGGCGGTTTGATCAGCTTTCTGTCGCCCTGCGTATTGCCCATCGTACCGCCTTATCTGGCGTATATGAGCGGCGTCACGATCAATGAAATGCAGGATCAGGCGAGGGCACGACGCAAGGCGACGCTGTCCGCATTGTTCTTCGTATTGGGGCTGTCGACTGTGTTTCTTCTGCTAGGTTTCACGGCATCGGCATTTGGGGCATTTGTGCTGCAGAATCAGGTGCTGTTTGCCAAGATATCCGGCGCAGTCGTCATCGTGTTTGGCCTGCATTTTCTGAATGTCTTCCGCATTCCGTTGCTGGATCGCGAGGCGCGGGTCGAAACAGGAGATTCCGGAGGCTCTGTCTTTGGGGCCTATATTCTGGGCCTGGCCTTCGCCTTTGGTTGGACTCCCTGCATCGGCCCGCAACTGGGCGCAATCCTTTCGCTTGCAGCGTCTGAGGCATCGGTCGCGCGCGGCACGCTATTGCTGGGGGTCTATGCGGCAGGTCTCGGCATTCCGTTCCTGCTGGCGGCGATGTTCCTGAACCGCTCGATGGCGGTGATGAACCGGATTAAACCCCACATGGGCACGATCGAAAAGGTGATGGGCGGCCTGCTGTTATTTGTTGGCATCATGCTGATTACCGGATTGTTTACCGAGTTCAGCTGGTGGCTGCTTGAAACATTCCCGGCATTGGCAACTTTGGGTTAACCCTCTGAGCTTTTAGCCGAACGTATTGTCGACAAGGTCTTACCTTGGTCCGCACGCTGCGCTAATCTGCGCGGCAAAGGGCAAGGGCATGAGCAGTCAATCTCCGCAACACGTGGTGCGCCGCCGTCGGGTATTCTACATCCCCGGTTATGACCCGATTCACCCCCGCCGTTATCGTGAATTGTATCGGAAGGAGGGGCAGGACCAGGCCGAGATTTCTGGATATGAGATTGCGGTCTGCGCCAAGTCCGGCGACGGCCCCTACGGTTGGCACGTTACATCAGTTCAGGACGGGGTGACGGTGCAGGCGGATATTGAGGTGCTGGTCTGGTCGGATATCGTCCGCGACAGCATGGCCCGTTCGATCCCGGCGACCTACTGGCAACTGGCCCAGACAGCGTGGATCTATATTTCAACCGGTACGCTTTGGCGCCTGATGCAATTGCGCAAGGGGCCGGTCATCGCTGCGCTATACCCGGTCGGTATGCTGCTGTTGCAACTTGCTGTGGCGTTGTTGGCGGCCTGGGGGATAGCCGCAGTCCTTGTTTCGACTATCGGGGCAGTTGCATGGTTACCGGCAGTGGTTCTGGCCTATGCCGTGATGCGTTGGTTTCGGCGGATCGACAACCGGCTGTTCGCCTATTATCTGATGCATGACTACGCGCATTCGGCACGGCTTCGCGGTGAGGTTGCGCCGGACCTGCAGTCACGGTTGGACCAGTTCACAATCCTGATCGAACAGGCCATGAAGACGGATGTAGATGAGGTTCTGATCGTAGGCCACAGTTCCGGCGCGCATCTGGGTGTTATGGTGCTAGCCGACCTGATGCGCCGTCGGAACGGGGCGGGTCCGGTTTTGTCTTTTCTGACTTTGGGGCAGGTGGTGCCTATGGTCTCGTTCCTGCCCAATGCGAACCAACTGCGCACAGATTTGCGGTTTCTTTCCACGTGTTCGCACTTGTCATGGGTGGATGTGTCAGCACCCGGTGATGGATGCGCTTTTGCATTGTGCGATCCCGTAGCGGTTAGCGGCGTGGCCGGGTCCGACAAGCGTTGGCCTCTGGTTCTTTCTGCCGCGTTTACGAAAACCCTGACAGCAGAGCGCTGGCGCGCCTTGCGTTGGCGGTTTTTCAGATTGCATTTTCAGTACCTCTGCGCTTTCGACAATCCCGGAGATTATGATTACTTCCGCATCACCGCCGGGCCTGTGACGTTACGGCAGAGGTTTGCCAACCGTGCGCCTTCGGCGTCGCGGATCGAGCGTCCGGTTTCGAAATACACGTCGGTGCGCCTGTGAGACCGCCAAAACCTCAGGCCCGCCCGGATCAGGTATCGCTCTGGCGCTATCTGAGGTTGTTTCGTCAGGACATGCTGTCAGCGCAGCCTCAACGCCTGTATTGCGCGTGGATGGCCGAATTTCGGACCCCATTCTTTCGATCCTACATGATCAATCAACCTGACCTGATTGACACGGTTCTCAAGAAAAGGCCGGATGACTTTCCTAAATCCGGCCGGATCAGCGAAGGGTTGCGGCCATTGCTGGGAAATTCTGTGTTCCTGACCAATGGCGATACCTGGAAAGGTCAACGCCGGATCATCGATCCGGCATTCGAAGGCGGTCGATTGAAGGACACGTTTCCCGCCATGCTGGCTGCCGCGCAGGCCTGCGTGAACCGGTTGCAGTCACGGGCCGGAACTGCCGTGGAATGCGAAGAGATCACCAGCCATGTCGCTGCAGATGTGATCTTTCGGACCCTGTTCTCGGTTCCCATCGAGCATGAGACCGCGGCAGAGGTTTTCGAGAAGTTCCGCGCCTATCAAAGGGCGCAGCCGCTGTTGAACCTTGCAGCTTTTGTTCCCTTGCCGCGTTGGATGCCCCGGTTCCATTCTCGCCGGACCCGCAGAAATGCTGGCGAAATAAGAACACTCATTGCCCGTCTGACCGCAGAGCGCGCGGCACAGATCGCCGCCGGATGCGCACCTGATGACCTGGCAACCAAGATCATGACGACACCGGATCCGCAAACCGGACGCTGTTTCGAAACCAGCGAGATGGTGGATCAGGTCGCGATTTTCTTTCTGGCGGGCCATGAAACCAGCGCTTCGGCGCTGGCATGGGCTCTTTACCTGCTCGCAAGCTACCCGGACTGGCAGGAGAAAGTGGCCGAGGAGGCCAGGGCGCTGGACGATCCATCCTTCTCGGTGATGTCCAAACTCCGTCTCAGCCGGGACGTATTTCGCGAGGCGTTGCGGCTGTATCCACCGGTCCCCATGATGGTGCGCGAGGCAACCTGTCCGGAACACTTCCGCGGTCGCAATATCGCTAAAGGATCGCAAATCGTTCTCAGCCCGTGGCATTTGCACCGACATGAGCGTCTCTGGGATATGCCGGATGAATTCGACCCGACCCGCTGGAACACCGAAAACGGGAAGGCATGTCAGCGAAATGCCTTTATCCCGTTCTCGGCCGGACCGCGTGTGTGTACCGGCGCGGGGTTCGCGATGGTTGAGGGGCCGTTGATCCTGTCCATGCTGCTGCGACACTACCGTCTGGAAACAATCGAGGGGGAAACACCGGTTCCGGTTGCACATCTGACGGTCAGGTCCAAAGAAGGCATCCGCCTGCGTCTGGTTCAGCGCTAACAACCTACCATTGTCCACCCCCTTGCTGTATGCGGTTGAAAAAAGCGGAATCAATATTGAACGGGAAAGAGTTATGTCCAAGGCAGAACAGCGCGCGCAAATGACCGAAGGTGCGGGATTCATTGCAGCACTGGATCAAAGTGGCGGTTCAACGCCCAAGGCGCTGGCGCTGTATGGCGTCCAAGCGTCGGATTACAGCTCGGACGAAGAGATGTTCGGCGAAATCCAGAAAATGCGCGCGCGGATCATCCTGGCCGACGATTTCACCAAGAAAAAAGTGATCGGCGCCATCCTGTTCGAACGCACATTGGGCGAAGATATCGATGGTCGCAAAGTGGCGGATTACCTGTGGTCGGTCAAAGGCATCGTACCTTTTCTTAAGATCGACAAAGGTTTGGAGGACACTGCCAACGGTGTTCAGATGATGAAGCCGATCCCTGGCTTGGCCGATACTCTTGCGAAGGCCAACGGTGTCTTCGGTACCAAGGAACGATCTGTAATTCACGAGGCGAATGCCGAAGGTATCGCGGCCGTTGTTGCACAACAGTTTGACGTTGCCCGTGTCGTAACCGACGCCGGCATGGTCCCGATCGTCGAGCCCGAGGTGAACATTCACTCGGAGACCAAAGCCCAGGCCGAAGACATCCTGAAATCTGAGTTGCTAAAAAACCTCGACCAACTGGACGAGGGGCAGGAGGTTATGCTGAAGCTGACCCTTCCCAGTCAGGCGAACTTGTACGACGAGGTCGCCGATCATCCGCGCGTGGTGCGTGTTGTGGCTCTGTCTGGAGGCTATTCCACGGATGAGGCCTGCGATCTTTTGGGTCAGAACGGCAAGATGATCGCATCCTTTTCGCGTGCATTGACAGAAGGGTTGTCGAAACAGCAATCCGATGCGGAGTTCAATTCCGCTCTGGGCAGCAATATCGATAAGATTTTTCGCGCCTCGGTCTGAGATTCAGCCGGGTTTCGTGAAAGAGCGGCGCAATTGCGCCGCTTTTTTTCGACCAATGCATCCCTCGGCGTGGTCGTTGATCAGCCCCATGGCCTGCATGAATGCAAATATCGTCGTTGGGCCAACAAATTTCCAACCACGTTTCTTAAGGTCCTTTGACATCGCCACCGACTCGGGTGAGGTCGACGCCGCTTGCGGAGCTGCCGATGTTTGGGGTTCATAATTCCAAACAAAAGCTGCCAGAGATCCCTCTGCCGCGATCAGCTCCTGCACGCGGCAGGCGTTATTGATCACTGCCTCGATTTTCCCCCGATGACGAATGATGCCCTTGTTTTGCAAAAGACGGTCGACATCCGCTTCGGAAAAGTCGGCCATCGCGTTGAAATCAAATCCACAAAAGGCATGTCGGAAGTTCTCGCGTTTATTGAGTATTGTGCGCCAGCTCAAACCGGACTGAAAGCTTTCCAGGCACAGTTTTTCAAACAATCGCTGATCGTCGGCAACCGGATAGCCCCATTCATTGTCGTGGTAGTCGAAGAATTCGGGCGCCGACTGACACCATGAGCAACGTGGTTGACCGTCAGGACCTGGTATTGTCTGGCTCATTGTGTACCCTTTTTGTTCTCTGCAACACTATCCAAACCTATGTGGGGCTGGCAAGGAGTCAGTTTTGATCGCGATACCAGTTCAAAACAAACACGCGAATGGCAGAGGCAAGCCCGGTCTCGGGATCGCGCGAAACATCAATTTCAGACGCCAAAACGTTAATTGGAAGCATTTTTTCACGTGCTATATCGCGGAATGCCTGCCAGAACTCATCCTCCAGTGATACCGAAGTTCGGTGTCCTTTGAGGGTCAGGGAGCGCTTGATGGGTCGGCCGCTCATTCCTCGACCTCGTGGTTGTCCAGGTCACGTTGTTGTTTTTCCTGACGAAGCCGCAGGGCTTCTTTCTCGGATTTCGAACGTCCGAATTTCACGGCGTTCTGATCCGCACGGGCCTTTTTCTCGGCCCGTGCCTTCGCCTTGCGATACCGGTTCAGGCTAACCGGTTTGCCCATCAGCTTTTGGGGCCGATCATGTGCTCGGGGCGAACGACGGCGTCAAAGGTCTCTTCATCCACAAAACCCAACGCAATTGCCTCCTCCTTGAGAGTTGTGCCGTTCTTATGCGCGGTTTTGGCGACCTTGGTGGCGTTGTCGTACCCAATGGTCGGTGCCAGAGCGGTCACTAGCATTAAGGATTCCTTCATCAGCTTGTCGATGCGCGGCTCATTAGCTTTGATGCCCAGCAGCATCCGCTCGGTAAAGCTGTCGGTGGCGTCGCCCAGCAGTTGGATCGATTGCAGCAGGTTATATGCCATCATCGGATTGTAGACGTTCAGTTGGAAATGGCCCTGCGATCCGGCGAATTTGATCGCGGCGTCATTACCCATCACATGGGCTGCGACCTGCGTCAGAGCCTCGGCCTGCGTCGGGTTCACCTTACCAGGCATGATTGACGAACCGGGTTCGTTTTCCGGCAGGATCAACTCGCCCAGGCCAGAACGAGGACCGGATCCCAATAGCCTGATATCGTTCGCTATTTTGTAGCAGGAACCTGCAATGGTCGCCAGTGCGCCGGACAGGAAGACCATTGCATCATGGGCCGCGAGGGCTTCGAATTTGTTGGGTGCGGTGACAAACGGCAGGCCGGTAATCTCAGCCATGTTTGCTGCAACGGCTTCATCCCAACCGTGATGGGTGTTCAGGCCGGTGCCTACCGCAGTACCGCCTTGCGCTAGCTCGTAAATTCCCGGCATCGAAGCCTCGACCCGCGCAATGCCCTGACGAATCTGATGCGCATAGCCGCCGAACTCCTGCTCCAGCGTCAGAGGGGTCGCATCTTGGGTATGCGTGCGGCCAATCTTTATGATGCCTTCAAATTCCTCGGCTTTCTGTTCCAGTGCCGAAGCAAATTTCTCCAATCCCGGCAACAGGACGTCCCGCACACTCATCGCGGTGGCGATATGCATGGCGGTCGGGAACGTGTCGTTCGACGACTGCCCCATGTTGCAGTGATCGTTCGGGTGCACCGGATCCTTCGAGCCGATCTCGCCACCCAGAATTTCGATGGCGCGGTTTGCAATCACCTCGTTCGAGTTCATGTTCGACTGAGTGCCGGACCCGGTTTGCCACACGACCAGAGGGAAGTTGTCGTCGAATTTGCCCTCGATGACCTCACCTGCGGCCTGAATGATCGCATCGGCGATCTTGCCGTCCAGTTTACCGATGGCCTTGTTTTCCATGGCACAGGCTTTTTTGATCACGCCCAGCGCGCGAATGATCGCCACGGGCTGTTTTTCCCAGCCAATCGGAAAGTTCATGATCGAACGCTGAGTTTGTGCGCCCCAATACTTGTCGGCAGGGACCTCAAGAGGGCCAAAACTGTCGGATTCGGTGCGGGTCTGAGACATCTGTCACTCCGTCTGGTATGCAGTTGTATGCCGTTTAGCCTCAGCTGTGACGCGACGCAATCGGCCAGTTGCGCGCACCATAAACTTATGTGTCTCAGAGGTATAGACAGCGTGTTGGCGCAAATAATTGACGTTAGCGAAAACAGTGCCATTGTGCCTGATCGGGCTAAAGTTAATATACATGTAACCGCGACGGAGGTTGTCATGCGCGCATCACTTACCGGTAGACCGATGCACTTCATCTTTGGTGCGCTGGCAGCTTCTATCTGGCTTGCTGCGCTGACCTTGCAGGCTGTTGCTGCCGATATCGACGCCTTCGTTGGCGACTATGTCGGTTCGGCCAACGTTGTGGATGCAGACGGAACCGAAACTCCACGAGATATGAGTGTGTCGATTCACAAAACCAAGGGTGGTTTCAACGTCAGTTGGACAACGACGACGTACAAGCTGGACGGGCGCGTCAAGGAAGAGAAGTTCTCGGTGGATTTTCAGGCCTCCGCACGGCCAGATGTATTTTCGGCCGCGATGAAACGCAACGTATTTGGGCACGAGGTTCCCTTGGACCCGATGAAAGGCGAGCCATTTGTCTGGGGGCGGATCGAGGGCGAAACCCTAACTGTTTTTTCCCTGTTTATCGATGAAAACGGCGGGTACGAATTGCAGCAATACGACCGTACACTGGCCGAGGGCGGATTGGATCTGTCTTTTTCCCGGTTCCGAAACGGTATGAAATCGCGCTCGGTCGAGACATTCTTGGAAAAAGAGTAAACCCCGCTCAGGGCGGCGTTTGATGGGACTACTTGCGGAAACTGTCCAGTGACACGACGTCGGCGTCGTGGTGGGGCTCGGCCTCTTCAACTTCGACGACTTCGACCGTTTCTTCGGGAATGTGCTCGATCTCGTCCTCGTCCTCGGGGCTTTCAAAGCGCAGGCCGAATTCGACGGACGGATCCACAAAAGTCTTGATTGCCAGATACGGAATATACAATGGCTCGGGCGCGTCGCCGAAGTTCAGTGTGATCGAGAAACCGTCGTCACCAACCTCGAGGTTTTCGAACCAATGTTGCATGACGATTGTCATTTCCTCGGGGTACCGCTGACGCAGCCAATCCGCCAGTTCGACGCCGTCCTGTCTGGTGTCGAAGGTGATAAAGAAATGGTGGGCGCCGGGCAGGCCATCTTTCGACACACCAGTCAGAACGGTCTTGATCAGACCGCGCATCGCTGTGTGCATCAAATTCCCGTAGTCGATGTCTTGCGACATTGTTAATCCTCGAAAGTGGTTAATCTCAGCATAAGGGATTCCAACGGAAACGAAAGGCCGGGATGAGGGGTATTGGTCACAAAACCTGCGTAAACATGCCGGCCAGCATCATCGTCGTCAGCGTCGCTGCTAAACCGGATTTCAGGCGGAAAATCAACAGTCCGGCGGCAATTGTCAAAGCTAGGGCAGGGAAGTCCAATGTAGATAGATCGGGCAGGGGCAGTGATACCGGCCCCCAGGCCCAACTGGAGACCTGTTTGAAAAGCACGTTGAGCCCGAACCACACCGAAAGGTTGAGAATCACGCCCACGACCGCCGCCGTGATTCCCCGCAGGGCGGAACTCAGGCGGGGGCGGGATGCGATTCTGTCCAAGTATGGCGCAGCGAGGAAAATCCACAGGAAACAGGGCACAAATGTTGCCCAAAGTGCGACCAGCCCAGCAGCCAGTGCGAGGGCAGGACCACCGGCGAGTTGTCCGCTGAGCATTGCCACGAACTGGGTTACCAGAATGAGGGGCCCGGGTGTGGTTTCCGCCAATCCCAAGGCGTCGATCATCTGATCGGTGCTGATCCAATGATAGGTTTCAACCACGGTTTGCGTCATGTAGGCAAGAACAGCGTAGGCACCGCCGAAGGTGACCACGGCGAGTTTGGCGAAGAACCATCCGAGATCGCTCAGCAGCTCTTGCCCGCCCAGATCCAGAGCAATCAATGGGGCCAGCCATAGGGTCAGCCAGAGGGCTGCAGTTCTGCCCGGTCGTGCCAAAGCGGGGGATGGAGCGTTGGCCGCAACCGCTTGTTCTTGAGATGTCGCAAATCCCCAAGCCGCGGCGATCAGAATGATCAGCGGAAAGGGCAGGTTCAGTGCAAATATGGCCAGAAACGCCAATCCGGCGATCACACGGGGCTCGGTCCCAACCAGTGCTTTACGGGACAGGTTGAGCAATGCCTGAACCACGATCACGATTACCGTGGCTTTAACGCCCAAGAAAGCCGCCTGAACCAGCGGAAGGTCTCCGTAAGCTGCGTAAAGACCCACCAGAATGGCGATTACCAAGGCTCCGGGCAGCACGAACAAACCGCCGGCAATCAACCCTCCGACAACGCCGCGCAGACGCCATCCGGCATAGGTTGCCAATTGCATCGCCTCGGGTCCCGGCAGCAACATGCAGAGTGACAGCGCCCGTAAATACGTCTGTTCATCCAGCCATGTCCTGCGTTCTACCAATTCCTGATGCATCAATGAGATCTGCGCCGCAGGTCCACCAAAAGACAGCAGGCCGATGCGGCCGAAGACTTTGAACAATTCCTGCGCAGACGGACTCATGATCCATGGCCCACTGGCCAGTCGTGGCTTTCCTCGAAACCATCACGCGCCCAACGAAAAAGCGCGTCATACAGATGCATTCCTGCCTCCAGTTGCGCATGATCGTCGCGATATTGGCGTGACAGCCCGACGGAAATGGCCAGCAACCCGGCGGCCTCGGGCGCAAGTTGGTGACGATTGGTGTCTGCGGCGCGAATAACAGTCGCCATCCGACCCAATGCGGGAGATCGTAGCCCAAATTCTTCGAGCATTGTGTCAAAGGTGCAGGCCTCGCCACGATGACTCCAGAACGACTCTTCGGTATCGAACGGGGTTGCTCCGAAGTGCTCAACAACGCCCGATATTTCTGCTGGTGCAACAAAGAGGAATCGCGCGTGCGGGTCGACAAATCTGCGGATCAGCCAGGGACAGGCAACCCGGTCGATTTTCGGGCGGTGTCGTGTGACCCATAATGTGCCGCCATTCACCGCGGGGGGCACAGTAGTCATGAGTATGAGTGGCGCGTCCGGCTGATCGGACCAGGCGTGAATGCCGCCTTCCAGGTATTCCGCCTGGTGCCCCAGACTGCGAAGCCAGGAAACGACGCCCTGGCTGAGCTTTTTGCCTTTCTGGCAAACTATCACGCAGGGGTTCTCATCAATCAGTTCGCGGATACCGTCAATATCGTTGCGTGGCAGACGTATTGAACAGGGAATGACCCTTGGGTCTTCGTCAAAGTCGGGATCGGTGCGGATATCGACCAGCACAGGCGCGTGCGGTGTGCCTATCAACCGGGCCAGTTGTCGGGTGGTAATTGCATTTGGGGCAGCCATAGCATGTTTCCTCCGTCAATTCGGATACATGCGAAACTTGGGCTGCCGCCTCACGGGGTGTTCGCAAGCTGACCCCTTGCGTTCCTGCTAGCGTGGAAGAGTGCAGTGGGTCAAGATTGCACTGAGACCGCGTCAGGCCCAATCCAGCCGCTGCCCGGTCATGCAGACCGGCAGAGTATCCTGCGGGAACTGCCCCAACTGCTCGAAGAGAGATATGAAATCAAACTGATTATACGCCTCGACCATCTTGTCGCCCTTGAAACGCGCCATGACCTGACCCGTAACCTCAAGCGGGGCGCCATTGTCAGCCCGAAATGTGCGGACGTGCAGAATGCCCGACACCCAGTCGCCGTTTTCGATAACTTTAGGCAATTCCACAGAAATATCGCCCAGCACGTGCCGGAACGCCATCACAAGATCGCGAAAATCATCCGCGCCGACCTGCATTTCCGGAATCAGACCTTCTGCCATCGTGTCGGGGGCAAAAAACTGATCAATCGCATCCGTGTTTCCCTTTTCCCAGACCTCGGAATACCACGCGCGCAACCTATCGGATTTCGTCATCTCTGTTCTCCTGTCAGTCTGCAGGAAGATGGCGCAGAGAAATGAACAAACTCTGAATTTCAGGTGAGATGTCAGAAATATGCAGACATATTGGGGAAAATGCAGGTTTCTGTTGCCAGGTACCTGCGGACCCCGCCTTACGCGGCTAGGCGAAAGGGCTTAAGTTTCGGTCTTGTTACTGCTTACGCAGCAACTGCAACCGGAGCACGATTGTCGTTTGCAATTGTACTAGTTTCGCCGATAACGGTGGCAGACAGCCGAGACAAAGCTAACCCCTTTAGACGTTCGTCGATCCTGTTTCGGCCCCATGATCCCCAAACGAAGGATGGTTGGTGGAGCCGCCGGGTACCGCCCCCGGGTCCGATCCGCTTATTACGAGCGCGTTTATGTCCATAGTCCCGAAGGACATTCCCTATATAGGCGAGCGGGAGGTCAGATGCAAATCCAGAGTGTAGTGAAATGATCGTATTCAAATCAGGGCTTTATGCTGACTTGTTCATGTTTGCGAGAATCAGCCAGGCCGCCAGAACCAATTCGATTCCACCAAAAATCAATGCTTTGCTCAGCGGCGGGTTATCCAAGGCGATGGACACAAATCTTCCCAGTGCGGCACCCGCATAGACAACGCCCAGCATCATGTAAGCCATTGGATTGTTCAGCCACAAGACTGCAAGGCCCGTGACGACAAACAACCCTCCAACCGATGCACGCATCTCGCTTAGCCCCATGGTGCTGTTGGTTGGGGTCAAGTCCAGCGAGGCAGCGGTCCACGCCGGGGCAAGGAACCCAAATAGGCCAAATCCAATCGTCAATATTGCGGCTATCACGTTAAGTGTTGCTATCATGAAAACCTGTCCTCGCGTTCCGTCCGGCTAAGCTAGCGCATTGTTGTCTGAGGAAAAGCGTCTAAAGAGCTGACCACAGTCCTAAAACTCCGACCAATATCAAACTCAGGGCCCAAACCAATTCGAGATTGAACCAAGTCCTGGACAGAAACTGCAATCCCAGCCAGCGGTAAACCGCAAAGGCCAGAAAACCGCCACCGACTATCATTGCCGCGGTATGAATGGCAGCGACAGCAAGCACCAAAAAACCGTTCGTCGTCATGATCTGCGACACTGCACGATGACCCGCATCCAGTTCATCCAGTCCGCACAGTCCCAGATAGATCGGAACCAGCATCAGCGCCGCCCCGTGTGCCAGTGCCACAAGGAAAGACCACAGGGCGAGCTTGCTGGGAGGAACCCGAGAGAGCATCCGGGGATGGCGTCGGGTCATGGCAATATAAATGCCCATCGCGATGACGATCAGCGCTGCGCCAATTCGGATTTCGCGCTGGTATTCCACAAGCGCAGCCATCATGGCAAAGGGCAGTAAAACCCCAAGCATGGCGATGAAATGACCGCTGGCCAAAGCTGCCAGCGCACGCCAGAGCGCGGACTGTTTCTGCTCCATTAACGCTGCAGACACGGCCAACGGCCATCCCATTCCGGGATTCAGGCCGTGATAGACGCCACTCAGAACAACGGCCAGCCAGAGGCCGGCCGTTGATGTCATCAAGATTTCCAACTCAGACGGAGGGGTAGCAGAAGCTGTCCGTCGAACAGTCGCCGCCCTCTAGCCGGATTTGGTGGCTGCGATACCCTTTTGGGAAATCGACCCAGAATTTCGGATCCAGCGTCAGCCCTCCGTCATCACCCACATCGGCTTTGACCATGGCCGCGCCGCGATCACCGGGGTAGAACTGATCGTCCCACGTGGAATAGAGCGAATTGGTCCAGTACACGCGTTTACCGTCCCGGCTGATTTCCACCATCTGCGGGCCGTAACCAAAGTCCTTGCCGTTTGGATGTTTGGTCTTTTTCACGATACCGCCGATTTCGACCACACCGGTCAGCTTGGGATTCATCGGGTCCGACACATCATACTGGTGCATCTCGCCGGTTCCCCAGCAGGAAACATAAAGATACTTGTCATCCAGGCTGAGATCGATATCGGTGACCAGAGGTGGAACGGCCGAGAAGCCTTTGAGCAGATCAGGCAAGTCGTCCGGATCAGCCGGTTGCGGGTCAATCGTGATCGTCTTTTTGGCTTCGAAAGTGCCATCATCATTGCGCCACCAAGTAAAGATCGCGCCCTGCAGGTTGGTCGTATCCACAACGACGCCGCAGAATCCGTGCTGTTTTACAGGGTCGTGCGCAGGACGGATCTCCAGTGCCATCTGATGGTTTTCCCCCAGATCGATGGTCTGAATATTGGAGCGGCTGCGCAGGTTCCAGAAGTGGATGCGATGACCGTACTTATTGGACAGCAAATCCTCGGCCACGATTCCGTTTTCGAATTGCGGCGGAAGCGCCCATTCCGAACTGACCATGTAATCGCGCGGCAGGTTCCACCAGAAATCATAATGCTTGTCCTGTACTCCACGTTCGATCTCGTACCGGCCTATGATTTCGAAGCTCTCGCAATCCATGATGAAAATTCCCGGCGGGCCATCGGTGCCATCCTTGCCACCGCCGCCGAGAGTGCTCACATAGATTCCTTCGGGGCCGCAATGAATGGTATGGGGGCGGGAATATCCTGTCTTTGCAAAGACTTCCTCGGGTTCGATAATCTTGTGCAGCTTGGCTTCCAGTGGGTTTTTGACGTCGACGACATAAATCCGGCTGGACCGTATGCCCGGAATGATCAGGTAACGACGCTCCAGAAAGGTATGACCGCTGAGCGGCGACAGGGACGATGAACAGGCGTTCCAGCCGAAGTGGTGAAACTCGTCACCTTTCTCCGGCATGATCACCTGATGGACGATTTTGCCGTAATCGTCCGATGTCGGATCGACGTTAACAACTGCCAATCCGTCCGGTTGAGAAAAGTCTGGGCTTAGCATCAGCGTGAAGGCCAGTGTTTCGGTCGGGCCCTCCATTGCCAGTTTTGCTGATGGGTAAAAGGTTGGGTCCGGTCTTTGGTTCATAACGTCCTCCCGTAAGTAATTGATATTCAATTCGTATTGAGAGTTCCGATCTTGTTGCCGGATGCTATGCTGCCTGCCCGATTTTCCTTTTCGCCGTTGCTTTACGTCAAGACATATTCTGATGTTTGCCTAGGCGGGTTTTCTTCGTTTCTCGGCAACGTCTCGCGCCAACTGACGTGTGTAGGATTCCAGTTCGACCAGAGCCGCGTCCACCGTTGCTGCGTCCCGGGCATCCAGTGCGTCAGCGATTTTACTGTGCAACGCGATGATTTCCTCGCGCGAGCGTGCCGTGAATGTGATCATGTTCATCAGCGGCTGCATTGCCTCGACCGCCCCGGCCAGTTGATAGGACAACACTGGATTGCCCGCGCCGTCCACCAATGCTCGGTGAAACGCCACATCTGACGCGCAAAAAGCCTCATCCGTCAGTCCCGGTTGAGATTGTCGGAATATCTCGGCCCGCATCGAAGCAAGCTGGTCCGGCGTACGACGCTCGGCTGCCAGAGGGGCGCAGGCACGTTCCAGCGCATAGCGTGCCTCGCATGCGGTATCAAAGCTGACAGCGTTCATCGACAGCAACAGGGTCGACGTTGTGATTTGCTGCGAATATGCGTCCTGAAAGCTCAGCCGATTGACAAATGCGCCCCCGGTTGCGCCGCGCTGCGTGCGGATCAGAGACTGGGCGGCAAGCCTTTTTAAGGCTTCCCGGACCGTTGGTCGCGACACTTGAAACTGATCGGCCAACTCTGACTCGGAAGGCAGACGCTCATCGACAATCAATTGACCCGAGATGATAGCATCCCGGATCGCCTGTGCGATTTGGGCGGACAGGTCGGTGCGGTTCTGCGGGTCGAGTCTCATTTTGTCGGATACCAGAGCACATTTTTATTTGTCTGACATTTAAAAGTCTGACATTTGAAAAGCAAGGGCGATGAGTCGGGAGGAACAGGTGAGTCGCACAATATTCCGCAATGGGCTTTGGTTGGGCTTCTACTTCGCGATCCTGTGGTCGTGGTGGATGATGGTCTCGATGAGCCGGAACATGGATCTGGACTGGATCGGTCGGCCGGGTCCGATGGGGCAGGCCATGGCGGCGATGGACCCGCGGATGGACATGTACATGCCCATGGCGGAATTCGGCCCTCTGTTCTGGATGTGGGCGATCATGATGGCGGCGATGATGCTGCCGACGCTGGTGCCGACGCTGCGCAGTTATGATGACCTGATCCGCAGCGCCAATGGTACGCGGGCAGGGTGGTTGGGTGTTCTGCTGGGATACTTCGCCGTCTGGGTGGGATTTGCGGCCCTTATCGCTGGCTTGCAGCTGGCACTGCTTTTTGGTGGCGCTGTTGACATGCTTGGGATCGCCAAGTCGCCGACGCTTGCAGCAGCATTAATGATCGCAGTCGGAGCGTTTCAGTTCAGCCGCACGAAGGAGGTCTGTCACGGCGTGTGCCATGCCCCGATGACCTATTTTCTGGGCCACTGGCAAACAGGGTTTTCGGGCGGTCTGCGTATGGGCCTCGGCCTGGGTGCATTCTGTGTCGGTTGCTGTTGGGGCTTTATGGCGCTTGGCTTTGTGGGCGGAGTCATGAGCCTTTTGTGGATGGGATTGGCGACCCTGTTCATGGTCTTGGAAAAACTTCCCCAGATCGGTCACATTGTGACGCGACCACTGGGGTTTGCTTTGATCGCGGGCGGTGTCGGCCTGTTTGTTTACCCCTTTATATACGGAGGATAACCTGATGGCAAAAAACAAAAAACAGGATGCGGACAGATTGCCCATCAGTCAACGGATCGACAGCCGCATGCCCAATCCCAAACGGCGCGAAATGAGTCCGACAGACTGGGCGATCAAAGGTGAACTGATCCTGAACTGTTCCTGCGATGTCTTTTGCCCCTGCGTTGTGTCCCTGGGCGCTCACCCGCCGACCGAGGGGCATTGCCACGCCTGGATGGGGGTCATCATCGACGAAGGCCATTACGAGGGCGAGGACTTGTCGGGCCTGAATGTTGGACTTCTGGTCGATATCCCCGGTCGCATGGGGGAAGGTCAGTGGAAGGTGGCGGCCTATGTTGATGAGCGCGCCAGCGGCAAAGCCTATAACGGACTGCTGCAAATCTTCAGCGGCCAGGCCGGGGGGACAACTGGTTTGTTTACTATGCTGGTCAGCGAGATCATCGGTGCCGAACGGGCTCCGGTTCAGATCGAGCGCGACGGTAACAAGCGCCGGATAGTGATCGGTCGGAAGATTCAGGGCGAAATCGAAATGCTGGCGGGCAAAGACCCCGAGCATCCGGTGATGGTTTCCAACTCGAAATACTGGATGGGGCCGGACATCATCGTCGCTCGGGGAACTAAATCAAAGGTCCGCGACTATGGCCGGGTGTGGGACTTTGGCGGTAAGTCGGCTGAAATCTGCCCTATCGACTGGCAAGGGCCAAAATGATGATCACCGGCGCATATGCTCGGGAAATGGCGCGTTATGGTCGCTGGCAAAACAACCAGTTGGCGGGTTTTCTTCAGGCTCTCGCACCGGCCGAGCTAACACGGGATCGCGGTGCCTTTTTCGGATCGATCATGGGCACGGCCAACCATTTGCTCTGGGGCGATTGGATCTGGATTTCCCGCTTTGACAAAGGCGAAGAACCCGGTGGTGGTATCCCGCAAAGTGTATCGATCTGCGCGGGCCTGGCGGAGTGGCTGCCTATGCGCGTGAAGATCGACGCCCGTATTGCCGCATGGGCCGATACGCTGGGGGATGATCCGTTAACGGGACCTTTCACGTGGTATTCGGCTGCAAAAGAGGCTGATGTTACAAAACCTTACGCGCAATGCGTCATGCATATGTTCAATCATCAGACGCACCATCGCGGCCAATTGCATCAAATGTTGACCGAAACGGGTTCCAAAGCTCCGGTCAGCGATCTGGTTTTTCTGCCTGAGGGTTATTGAGATGGCAGTCATCACTCCCAATCGTCGCGTACGCAAGACACCGTTCACGCCCGGCGTGGAAGCGGCCGGTGTCGGTGGGTACACGGTCTACAACCATATGCTGCTGCCGACGTTCTTCGAAAGCGTCGAGGCGGATGCAGCACATCTGA
This sequence comes from Ruegeria sp. HKCCD6647-2, assembly GCF_057221075.1. Lineage (NCBI taxonomy): Bacteria > Pseudomonadati > Pseudomonadota > Alphaproteobacteria > Rhodobacterales > Roseobacteraceae > Ruegeria > Ruegeria sp. HKCCD6647-2. The sequence continues at coordinate 917,473 of NZ_JBWVBD010000001.1, forward strand.
AAGCACACGTGCAGGTCTGGGACGTCGCTTGTGAGCGACAGGTGCAGATCAAGGGTCCTGATGCGCTGCGCCTGATGCGCATGCTAAGTCCGCGAGATATGGATCGAATGCAGGCAGATCAGTGCTACTATGTGCCAATTGTCGATCACAATGGCGGCATGTTGAATGACCCGGTGGCGATCAAACTGGCGGATGACCACTATTGGTTGTCCGTTGCCGACGGAGACTTGTGGCAGTTTGCCCTTGGTCTTGCTATCGCGCTGAACCTGAATGTTGAAATCACCGAGCCCGATGTCTCGCCTTTGGCGGTTCAGGGGCCGAAGGCAGATGAACTGATGGCGCGCGTTTTCGGTGAACAGGTGAGGGACATAAAATTCTTCCGCTACAAGCGGCTGGCGTTTGAAGACACGCAGTTCGTTGTCGCCAGATCCGGTTGGTCGAAACAGGGCGGTTTCGAGATTTATGTCGAAGGTCATGACTACGGCATGCCGCTGTGGGATTGTCTCTTTGCCAACGGGCAGGACCTGAAAGTGCGGGCCGGATGTCCGAACAGTATCGAGCGCATTGAAAGCGGGTTGCTCAGTTTCGGTTCCGACATGACGCGCGAAAACACGCCGTATGAATGTGGATTGGTCCGGTTTTGCAATTCTCCACTGGATTTCATTGGAAAGGCCGCTTTGGCAGACCAGGCGGAAAACGGGCCGCCGCGGATGATCCGCCCGATTGTGATTGAAGGAGAGATCGGCCCATGCACCCAATCCTGGCCGCTATTGGCTGATGGTCAGCAGGTCGGTCAGATCGCATCGGCCGTGTTCTCACCGGAGTTTGAGGTCAACGTTGCTATTGGCATGGTCGACCGGGCGCATTGGGCCGCCGGGTCGCGGGTCGAGGTGCTGACGGAACACGGGATGCGATGGGCCGAGGTTCAGGAAACGTTCTGGCGCTGACGCAAGCAGATTTGGGATAATGGCCCGATGCCGGGTCGACCGAAGGAGACGACATGATGTTTAATGCACTACTTGTTGAAAAAGATGAAGAAAGCGGCCTTGCCAGTGCGACGGTCAAGCAGGTTTCTCTGGATGATCTGCCGTCCGGTGAAGTGACGATTGCCGTTGAATATTCCACGGTCAACTACAAGGATGGCCTTTGCATGTCGCCCAAGGGCGGTGGGCTGGTGCGAAGCTACCCTCATATACCGGGCGTTGACTATGCCGGTACGGTCGAATCCTCGTCAGATGACCGTTACAAGGCAGGTGACAAGGTTGTTTTGACCGGATGGCGCGTGGGTGAGGCTCACTGGGGCGGGTATTCACAAAAAGCGAATGCACGCGCTGACTGGCTGGTGCCTTTGCCCGATGGGCTGGATACCCGACACGCGATGGCGGTCGGCACCGCCGGGTTCACGGCCATGCTTGCGGTCATGGCGCTGGAGGATCACGGGTTGGAGCCCGGCCATGGGCCTGTGTTGGTTACCGGTGCGGCCGGCGGCGTTGGCTCGGTCGCGACGGCCATTTTGGCCAACCTGGGATACGAAGTTGCGGCGGTGACAGGCCGGCCTGAGACGGCAGATTACCTGAAATCTCTGGGTGCAACGACCATTGTGCCTCGGGATGAGTTGAACGAAACCACCAAGCGCCCCTTGGAAAGCGAAACATGGGCGGGATGCATCGATGCCGTCGGAGGCGCCATGCTGGCGCGCATTCTGGGGCAAATGAAATACGGTTGCTCGGTTGCTGCGGTAGGTCTGGCCGGCGGGGCCGCCCTGCCTGCTTCGGTGATCCCGTTCCTGCTGCGTGGCGTCAATCTTCTGGGAATCGACAGCGTGATGCAGCCCTATGACAACCGGGTTCGCGCCTGGAAACGCATTGCGACCGATCTGCCGATGGACAAGCTGGATGCCATGGTGCAACCGGCCACTCTGACCGACTTACCGAAGCTTGGCGCTGACATTTTGCAGGGTCAGGTGAAAGGGCGCGTCGTCGTGGACGTCAACAGTTGAGCAGCCTATTCCGTGAAAACCGGCCGTTCCCCGGAGTGGCCGGTTTTCGATTTCAGCGGTTTTTGCATCCGCAGTGGAAACAACTCTGGTCAATGACACAATTCCTGCTCATGATTGCTATACATCCCATTTGTGATGGCTTATGACCCATCCCAATAGCACCTGAAGACGGGGAGTGAGCAGAATGTCTGACGATTTCGTACTGGACACCGATGATCTGAAACGCCGCATGGACGGCGCGATGGCCAATCTCAGAACCGAATTTGCGTCACTTCGGACCGGGCGCGCGTCGGCATCGATGCTGGAACCGGTCATGGTTGACGCTTACGGCTCGATGACTCCGATCAATCAGGTCGGCACTGTCAACGTGCCCGAGCCCCGCATGGTTACTGTAAATGTCTGGGACAAATCCTTGGTCGGCAAGGTGGAAAAGGCGATCCGGGAAAGCGGGTTGGGCATCAACCCGCAGCTAAACGGCACGATTATTATGTTGCCGATCCCCGAGCTGAACGAGGAGCGCCGCCGCGAGCTGGGCAAAGTTGCCGGTCAGTACGCAGAAAGCGCACGTGTTTCGATCCGCAACGTACGGCGCGATGGCATGGATCAGATCAAGAAAGCCAAGGCGGACGGTATGTCCGAGGACGATCAGAAACTGTGGGAGGCGGAAGTACAGGATCTGACAGACGAAATGATCAAAGCGGTCGATGACGCGCTTGAGACCAAACAAGCCGAGATCATGCAGGTCTGACCCCCGGATATGCTCAAGGACCCTCATAATTCGTCGGCCGTCGGCCCCACACATGTGGCGATCATCATGGATGGGAACGGCCGATGGGCGCAGGCGCGGGGACGGCCCCGGTTGTTCGGCCACCACGCAGGCGCACGGCGCGTGCGTGAGGTGGTTGAAGCCTGCCCGGGCCTTGGGATCAAATATCTGACGGTTTTTGCCTTTTCGACCGAGAACTGGAAGCGGACCCAGGCCGAGGTGGCCGGGCTGATGAGCCTGTTTCGCCGCTACATCACCAAAGAGGCGCAGACGCTGAAGGAAAACGGTATTCGCGTCCGGTTCATTGGCGACCGCGTGCGATTGGATTCCAAGCTGACCGGGCTGATGGATGCGCTTGAGCGGGAAACGCAGGACAATGATCTTGTACACCTGACGGTTGCTCTGAACTATGGCGGGCGGGACGAAGTTGCGCGGGCCACAAAACGTCTTGCGCGCGATGTCGCCGAAGGTCGGTTGCGTCCAGAGGATGTTGATGAGGAAACCTTGCCGAAATATCTGGATACGCGCGTCCTGCCGGACCCGGATCTAGTGATCCGCACAAGCGGAGAGGCGCGCATTTCCAATTTTCTGCTCTGGCAGTCGGCATATTCGGAATACGAATTCATCGATACCCTGTGGCCGGATTTCACTGCAGCCGAACTGGAACGGCTGTGTCGCAATTTCGGGGCCCGCGAACGACGGTTCGGGGCTGTTCTCGCATGAGCGATGGCCGATGGTCTGATCTGACGACCAGGGTCTTGTCTGCAGCGGTTCTGGTGGTAATCGGCGCAGTTGAGGTTTGGCTGGGCGGTCTGTGGTTCGAGGCGTTCATAGCGGCCGCGTGTGGCCTGATGACCTGGGAACTTGTGCGGATGATCGAGCCGGATCGGTTCGGAGTTGCCATCCAGTTGGGGATACTGACTGGTGTCGCCGTGGTTCTGAGCTATCACCTTCCACCGCTTTACAAATTGCCGTTTCTTCTGGCTCCTGCGCTTGTTGGGGCGGGGCAGATCAAACGCGCGAAAGGCATATATGTACTGTTTGCGTTCTGGATCGCGGCAGCCGGTCTGGGCTTTATCTCGATCCGCGAGAACATGGGCTTTGGCTGGATGGTCTGGTTGATCCTCGTCGTGGTCGCGACAGATGTGGCGGGCTATTTCGTTGGCAAAGCGATCGGCGGGCCGAAATTCTGGCCTCGGGTCAGTCCCAAGAAAACGTGGTCGGGGACAGCAGGTGGCTGGGTGGCCGCTGCAATCGTTGGCGCCGTGTTCGCAAGTCAGACGGGTTTTGGCCTTCTGTTTGTCGGCATCTCGGTTCTTGCGTCGATGGCCAGCCAGGCTGGCGATATTGTCGAAAGCGCGACAAAGCGGAAGTTTGGCGTGAAGGACAGCTCGAACCTGATCCCCGGTCACGGCGGTTTTCTGGACCGCTTTGATGGTATGATGGGGGCATCGCTGTTTGTACTACTCGCAGGGTTGTTTTATGCGCCCGGAGGAATGTGATGCGTAGAGTGTCGATTTTGGGTGCGACCGGATCGATTGGGCAAAACACGATCGATCTGATTTCACGTGATCCGGATTCCTATGATGTTGTGGCCCTGACCGGTGGCAGGAACATCGCGCAATTAGCCGAGGACGCGCAGCGGCTTGGCGCAGGTCTGGCGGTGACTGCTTTCGGAGATCGGCTGGACGATTTGCGCCGCGCGTTGGCCGGAACGGGGATTGAAGCGGCTGCCGGGCAGGCGGCCTTGACCGAGGCCGCATCGCGCCCGACAGATTGGGTCATGTCCGCTATTGTCGGCGCAGCGGGGTTGGCGCCGGGCATTGCCGCGCTTGAACAGGGCGCGACTTTGGCTTTGGCCAACAAGGAAACTTTGGTCTGCGCTGGTCCACTGGTACTTGAGACCGCCCGCAAACACGGCGCGCGCCTGTTACCAGTGGACAGCGAGCATTCCGCTGTCTTTCAGGCATTGGTGGGCGAGGACATAGGCACGGTTGAACGCATCATCATCACCGCCAGCGGTGGTGCTTTTCGTGATTGGCCCCTGCGCGATCTTGCAAATGCAACGGTTGAGCAAGCCTCCAGCCATCCGAACTGGAACATGGGGCAGCGTATCACGATTGATAGCGCCTCTATGTTTAACAAGGCACTGGAAGTCATAGAAACCAGAGAATTTTTCGGGATTCAACCTGAGAGGATCGAGGTGCTGGTTCACCCCGAGTCCATTGTCCACGCTCTGGTCGGCTTCCGTGATGGCGCCATCATGAGCCATCTTGGAGCGCCCGACATGCGCCATGCTATTGGCTACGCGCTACATTGGCCCGAGCGTCAGGAATTGCCGGTTCCGCGACTGGATCTTGCCGAACTGGGGCAGTTGCGGTTTTTCGCCCCGGATGAAGCCCGCTATCCCGCCCTTCGCCTTGCGAAAGACGTGATGGACCGGGGCGGATTATCCGGAGCGGTGTTCAACGCGTCCAAGGAAAGGGCTCTGGATCATTTCATTGCCCGCCGTGTGGGATTTCTGGACATGGCTGACATGGTGTCGTCCGTTCTCGACCGGTTCGACGCCGCGGATGGCCTTATTGACGCCGCTTTGACCCTTGATAACGTGCAGCAAATGGACCATCTGGCACGTAAGTGGATCGATGAAGCCGTACTTGAACGAGCAGGATAAGACTTTTGGACATATTCTCTTTTATCCCTCAATTTGGTGGCTTGCTGTATACCGTGCTGGCCTTTGTGGTGGCGTTGTCTGTGATCGTCGCCGTGCACGAATACGGCCACTACATCGTGGGTCGCTGGTCAGGTATCCATGCCGAGGTGTTTTCGATCGGATTCGGTCCCGTGCTCTGGAGCCGCGTCGACAAACGCGGCACCCGATGGCAGGTGGCGTTGTTGCCGCTTGGTGGTTATGTCAAATTTCTGGGTGATGCCAACGCTGCATCCGGGAAAGACGATGCTGCAATGGACGAAATTTCCGAGCAAAACCCGGAAGAGCTTCGACATACCATGCACGGGGCGCCCCTGTGGGCCCGTACTGCAACCGTCGCGGCCGGACCTGTGTTCAATTTCGCAATGTCCGTCCTCGTCTTTGGCCTGATCTTCTGGTCACAGGGCGTGTCGCGAGAGCCATTGACCGTTGGTTCGCTGCATCCTCTTCCGGGGACGGTTCAGGGCCTTCAGGAAGGGGACGAGATCGTAGCCATTGCCGGCATCACGACCCCTGATTTCGATGATCAGAGTACCTGGTCCGAGTTCACCAGCGAATTGCCCGTCGAACCAGTCCTCGACTATACGGTTATCCGTAATGGGCAGACCCTGGACGTGGCCGCGCCATGGCTGTTTCCACCTTTGATTCAACAGGTTGCGCCGCGCAGTGCGGCGATGGACATTCAATTGCAGGCGGGCGATGTCATCACCGCGATTGATGGCGACCCGATATTTGCATTTGGACAGCTCAAGGAACATGTCGAAAGCTCGGATGGGCGGCCGTTGCTGTTAAATGTCTGGCGGGACGGGGCCGAACTCGAGTTCGCTCTGGCTCCGAGAAGGACGGATGAACCGCAAGCGGAAGGTGGATTCGTAACGCATTGGCGCATTGGCATTGTCGGTGGAATGATGCTGGAACCAGAGACGGTTCCCGCCGGGGTTTGGGATTCGTTGACCGGCGGAGTACGTCAGACGGTCCGCATTATCGAGGGATCGCTTTCCGGCATATGGCATATGATCACCGGTGCGATCAGCACCTGCAACATATCCGGTCCCATTGGTATCGCCGAAACGTCAGGCGCGATGGCCAGCCAGGGCGCGCAAAACTTCGTCTTTTTCATCGCTGTTCTGTCGACGGCCGTCGGATTGCTCAACCTGTTCCCGATCCCGGCGCTGGATGGCGGGCATCTGGTGTTTTATGCTTATGAAGCAGTGACGGGAAAGCCGCCCAGCGACAAAGCGCTTCGTGTGCTGATGGGGATTGGAATAACTCTGATACTTTCGCTGATGCTGTTTTCGGTCAGCAACGACCTGTTCTGCTAAATTAAGGCGCTGCCTGCACGGTTGGGACGCAAAAATGCCTCATTTTGGGGTTACTGTTTCAACTGAAGTCAGACCAATGGATCGTGTCGAAATGACCAAGGCGTTGCAAAAATCATACCGGAGTTTCAGTTTCCTGTTCATGCTGAACTGGGACACGCTGCTGAGCTTTGGTGTAACCGCGTTGGCGCTGGCTGCTGGTGCGTATCTCGCAGGTCTTTGATTCTTCCCAAATTGTCAGTTTGATGCGCGCACAAATCAATGTGCGCATGTGCCGTTTCGTCTTTTGACAAGACAGGTCATTCCCGCTACTCAACTGCTAAAGTCTGAAAATTCTGGGTAGAAAAATAAAATGGCGGACAGCAGAGGCACGGGCACATCCTGCGGCTTGAAATTGTCGCAAGGCAAGATTTTGTGGCGAGCACTAACGTTTCTTTTTCTCTTTGTAGCGCTGAGTTTACTGACTTTGCCGCAAGCGGCTCGGGCGCAAACCTACACGATCACCAACTTCGAAGTTGAGGGAAATCGCCGGATCGAAACCTCGACCATCATCGCGCGAACGGGAATCGAAGCGGGTCAGACCGTGACGGCTGGGCAGCTAAACGACGCTTTTCAGCGTTTGCTTGACAGTGGCGTTTTTGAGACAGTTGAGTTGACCCCGCGCGGCAGCACACTGGTCATCGAAGTTGAGGAATACCCCACAATCAACCAGATCAGCATCGAAGGGAATCGCCGCGTCAAAGACGATATCCTTCTGGAAGCGATTTCGTCCCAGCCCAGACGTGTCTTTACCCCGCAAATGGCCGAAGCTGACGCCGATTTGATTGCCGAAGTGTATTCTGCGCAGGGTCGAATCGCCGCCACTGTTATTCCGCGTATCATCCGCCGCAGCGACAATCGGGTCGATCTGGTTTTTGAAGTGGCTGAAGGCACAACTATCGAGATCGAGCGCGTCAGCTTTGTCGGCAACCGTGCTTATTCCGACCGACGTCTGCGCCGCGTACTGGAAACCAAGCAGGCCAATTTTCTACGCACCTTCCTGCGCGGCGACACATTTATCGCGGATCGGATCGAGTTCGATAAACAGGTTCTGCGCGATTTCTATCTGTCGCGCGGGTACGCAGATTTCCGCGTCAACAGTGCGAATGTGGAACTGACCCGTGAACGGGACGCTTTCTTTCTGGTCATCAATGTCACCGAGGGGCAGCAGTTCAAGTTCGGGCAGATTTCGACTGTCAGCGAGATTCCAGGTGTCGACGCGGCAGCCTATCAGGACGCGCTTAAGATCAAACCGGATGTAGTCTATTCGCCAACGCTGATCGAAAACTCGATTGCGCGTCAGGAACGTCTGGGCATCAAGCAGGGTGTCGACTTCCTGCGCGTCGAGCCCCGCGTCACCCGCAATGAACGCAATCTTACATTGGATGTGCAGTTTGTTCTGACAAAAGGGCCTCGGATCTTCGTCGAACGTATCGATATCGAGGGCAACACCACAACTCTGGACCAGGTGATCCGCCGCCAGTTTGACACGGTCGAAGGTGATCCGTTCAATCCGCGCGAAATTCGCCAGAGCGCGGAACGCATCCGGGCGCTCGGGTTCTTTTCAGTCGCCGACGTCGAAACCCGCGAAGGCTCTACCCCCAGCCAGGTGATCGTGGACGTGGATGTAGAAGAACAGCCGACAGGCTCGCTTAGCTTGGGCGGCAGCTACTCGGTGTCCGATGGTTTCGGGATTGCAATCGGTCTGAACGAGTCCAACTTCCTGGGTCGCGGTCAGAACCTTGGCGTTACGCTGTCGACTGCCCAGGACGCCGAGGAATACACGATCAACTTTAGTGAACCCTATCTTCTGGGACGAAGGCTGCGGTTCGATTTGGGAACCGGTTTGGCATCCACCAATTCCAGCTTTGCGACGTTCGACACAAAAACCGTGTTCTTCAATCCACAGCTAAGTTACGCCATCGGTGAATTGTCTTCGCTTCGATTGCGGTATGGGTGGAACCGCAGCGAAATGACCCAGCAAAGCGGTCAGACCAGCGGAGCGGTGATCGCTTCGGAAATTGCACAGGGTAAGCAGACTGCCAGCTCAATTGGTCTTTCCTACGTCTATGATAGCCGATTGGGTGGACTGAACCCTAATGCGGGTGTGCTTCTTGAGGCGAATATCGATGCCGCCGGATTGGGTGGCGACAGTGAGTACATCAAGACGACGGCCCGCGCGATCGCACAGCAGAGAGTGCTGAACGAAGAGGTGGTTTTGCGCGCCACGCTCGAGCTTGGGGCCCTGAATTGGACCGGGAACAACTTCAGCCGTACTCTTGACCGCTTTGTTCTGGGCCCAAGTACGTTCCGCGGCTTTGAACCTGCCGGTCTCGGTCCGCGCGATTTGTCGAACGGTCAGGATGACGCTATCGGTGGCAACTACTACTGGGTTGCCCGGTTCGAGTCCGATTTCCCGCTGGGTCTGCCCGAAGAGCTTGGTTTGCGTGGTGGTGTGTTCTATGACGTCGGCAACCTTTACAACATCGACAATGTCAACACGGCTGGAGCCAATATCGTTGGTGCGAACGGATCCATCCGTCACGTGATCGGAGTGTCGGTTCTGTGGACTACGCCGTTTGGGCCCTTGCGGTTCAACTTCTCACAACCTTTGAAAAAAGAAAGCTTTGACAAAGAGCAGAACTTCGACCTGACCATTCAAGCTCAGTTCTAAGGACGTATGTTCATGAGTTTGCTAAAGAAATTGCAGGGCCCGATCTGGGCCCTGTGTGCTTTTCTTGCGATGGTGGCAGCCGGCGGGGGCAGCGCGCAGCAATTGGGTGTGCCGCAGTCCGGCGTTTTGACGATTTCGGGTGAACGGCTTTTTTCCGGATCTGCCTTTGGACAGCGTGTGTTTCGCGAAATCGAAGTGGAAAGCGCGGAATTGGCTGAGGAAAACGAGCGTATCATCGAGGCACTCAGCAAGGAAGAACGGGAACTGACAGAAAAGCGGGCTGAACTGACGGCTGAAGAGTTTCGCCCTCTGGCAGAAGCCTTTGACGAAAAGGTTCAGAAGCACCGCGAAAGCCAACGTGCAAAACTTGATGCCTTGGCCAGACGCAGCGAAGAGGCGCGCAACACCTTTGTCGAGATGGCACAGCCGGTATTGATCGAGCTGATGCGTGAAACCGGCGCCTCGATCATTATCGAACGGTCCAGCGTATTCCTGAGTTCGGACGCGTCTGACATCACCGACGCCGCAATTACACGGATCAATGCCGCGATCGGTGACGGGAGCGCGCTTGAAAACGGGCGCAGCGAATAGCTCCGCTTGCCCTTGCGGACTGGTATTGCTAACCACGCGGAACAGAAAAATTCAGAACGGGACATCTGCACCATGACCACGGAAACCAAGAGTGCCGACATTCAGTTGATTCAGCGCATTCTACCGCATCGTTACCCGTTTCTCCTGGTCGACAAGGTTGTGGATATCGAAGGGTATCAGTCTGCGGTTGGTATCAAGAACGTCACCATGAACGAGCCGCATTTTCAGGGGCATTTCCCGGGTACTCCGATCATGCCGGGTGTGACCATTGTCGAGGCAATGGCGCAGACCGCAGGCGTCATGCTGGGCGTCGGCATGGATGTCATCGACAGCGAGTTGCTGATCTACTTCATGAACATCGACAAGTGCAAATTCCGTCGCAAGGTCATTCCGGGCGATGTCCTTGAGATGCACGTCGAAACGGTGCGCGGCAAAAAAGGCGGCAAGATCTTCAAATTCAGCGGTCGCGCAACCGTCGATGGCGAGGTTGCGGCCGAGGCCGAATTCTCGGCCTATGTAGACTGGGACATGGAAAAGACGACATGAGCGAAATCCATCCCAGCGCAATAGTTGAAGACGGCGTGCAGATTGGTCAGGACTGTAAGATCGGCCCGTTCTGCTACGTTGGTGCGCAGGTGCGTCTTGGCGACCGGGTGGAGCTGAAATCGCATGTCGTGGTGACCGGCGATACATCGATTGGCGACGACAGCGTGGTCTTTAACTTCTCGGTTATCGGTGAGATTCCGCAGGATCTGAAGTTTGGCGGCGAAAATACCCGTCTTGAGATCGGCAAGCGCAACCGTATTCGTGAACACGTAACGGTGAATACCGGAACTGAGGGCGGCGGCGGCGTAACCCGGATCGGAGATGACTGTCTTCTGATGGCCGGCGTTCACGTGGCGCATGACGTGCAGATCGGTAACCGTGTCATCATGGTCAACCATGCCGGTGCAGCTGGGCATTGCATCATTGAGGATGACGTGATCGTCGGTGGCATCTCGGGCCTGCACCAGTGGGTGCGGGTCGGACAGGGCGCTATCATCGGGGCTCTGACTATGGTCGCCAAGGATGTGATCCCATATGGTCTCGTTCAGGCGCCTCGCGGCGAACTTGATGGGCTGAATCTGGTCGGGCTCAAGCGACGTGGTGTGACACGGGCCGACATCTCGGCCCTGCGCGCAGCGTTCCGAGAGCTGTCCGAAGGTGAGGGAACTTTCATGGATCGTGCGCAGCGTCTGGGCGAGGACGCCGAGAGCGAATATGTGCGCCGGATTGTCGAATTTGTGACCGGTGATACCGATCGTTCTTTCCTGACACCGGGGAAATGACTTCATGCTGGCGCTGATCGCAGGAACGGGCGCTTTGCCGGATGAAATCGTGTCCGTTTTGCCCGAGCGCCCGCTGATCTGTGCATTGGAAGGGTTCGAACCCGACCACCTGAAGGCCGAGCTGGTCTTTCCGCTTGAACGACTCGGCAGTTTCATTGCCGAGTTGAAGTCGCGCGGTGTAGCGCAGATTTGCATGGCAGGGGCAGTGCGTCGACCGGTTGTCGATCCCGCGCGTATTGATGCCGCAACGATGCCTTTGGTTCCAATCCTGCAAAAAGCGATCATGTCCGGGGACGACGGTGCCCTGCGGGCCGTCATCGGGATATTCGAGGACGCGGGCCTGGATGTTCGCGCGGCCCATCAGATAGCACCCGAACTTTTACCACCTTTGGGCTGCCTGACCGAGGCCCAACCGTCTGACGCAGATTTGACAGACGCCGACCGTGCAGCCGGTGTACTGCGCGCAATGGGCGCTGCGGATGTCGGTCAGGCCTGCGTTGTCCTGAAAGGGCAGGTGCTGGCCATCGAGAGCATTTTCGGCACGGCCTGGATGTTGCAATCCCTGACCCAGCGACCGGACGCAGGGGGTGGCGTATTGTTCAAGGGGCCCAAACCTGATCAGGATCGGCGCGCGGATTTGCCGGCGATAGGGCCCGATACCGTGTCGGGTGCCGTGGCCGCGGGGCTGTCCGGGATCGTCATCGAAAAGGGCGGAGTTCTAGTCCTGCAGCGGGATCGCGTCATCGAGGAATGTGATCGGCTGGGCCTGTTCCTGACCGTTCGCGAGCGGGCTGTCTGATGCGCGTTTTTCTGGTCGCCGGAGAACCCTCGGGCGACCGGTTGGGCGGTGCGTTGATGGAGGGCTTGAAGGCTCTCGTCCCGGATGTTGAGTTCGACGGCGTAGGTGGTCCCTTGATGCAGGCGCAAGGGTTGCAAAGCAGGTTTCCAATGGCCGAGCTCAGTGTCATGGGCTTGGTCGAGGTTCTGCCGAAGTTCTTTCATCTCAAACGCCGGATCTCCCAGACAGCTCAGGCCGTGCTGGATACCCAACCTGATGTCCTGATCACGATTGACAGCCCGGACTTTTCGCTGCGCGTCGCCAAGCTGGTCAAGGCCGCCAGCGCTATCCGCACTGTCCACTATGTCGCGCCCTCGGTCTGGGCTTGGCGACCTGGAAGAGCGGACAAGATGGCAAAGGTCATCGATCACGTTCTGGCCCTGCTGCCATTTGAACCGCCCTATATGGAACGTGCCGGTATGGAGTGTGACTTTGTGGGACACCCGGTCGTGAACGAACCCATCGCCACGGCCAAGGATATCTCGGCGTTTCGTTCCGCCCATGATCTCGGCGATGCTCCGCTGCTTCTCGCTCTTCCTGGATCGCGCCGGGGAGAGGTCGACCGCCTTGCGCCGGTCTTCGGGCAGGCGCTGTCCCTGTTCCTGAGGGATCGCCCGACGACGCGTGTCGTCGTACCGGCGGTCTCTCATATGGTTGAGACGGTATCGGAACACACGAAAAACTGGCCGGGCAAACCTGTGGTCGTCGACCCGCGGTCCCTGCCTTCGGATCAGGCTCAGGCACAAAAACGCGCGGCTTTTGCCGCAGCGGACCTGTCATTGGCAGCGTCAGGGACCGTTTCACTGGAGCTGGCGGCGCAAGCGACTCCGATGGTGATTGCCTATAACCTGAACTGGTTGACGCACCAGATTGCGAAGCGGATGGTCAAGCTGGACACAGTCACACTGGTCAATCTGGTGTCCGAGACCCGCGCGGTGCCGGAATGTCTGCTGAATGACTGCCAGCCCGACAAAATCGCTGTGGCCCTGACGCGGGTCGCCGCCAACCCTGACGACCAGCGCGAAGCCATGGCCCTGACGATGGAACGATTGGGACGCGGAGGAGAGGCGCCGGGTTTGCGCGCCGCCCGCGCGGTTCTGGAACGGATGGGTACGTGATGCTGGATCATGTGGTCTTTGCCGCTTCGGCGTTCATGGCGCAGGTATTGACGAACCTCGACAATCTGGCAGCTCTGTTGGCGCTGATGATGGTTTCCGGTCCGCAGCGTGCGGTCCTCGGGTTCTTGCTGGCGCAGATTATCGTGATCTATGCAGCTCTGTTGCTGGCCTTGGGGGTCGAGGATGTGGTACCGCAATGGGCCGGATATCTTGGAGTGATCCCGCTGACGCTCGGGGTGATCGGCGTGATCCGACAATTTTGGGGCCAACGGTCCGAGGAAGCCCCGCGCGTGTCCGCAAGCGCATCGATGCTCATGACCATGATGCTGTTTATCAGCCTGTCGATGGACACGTTCGCCGTTTTGGCTCCACTGCTGGCGGATTCGGTTCCCAGCTTTCGGGCGGCCGGGGTGATTGGCGCGACATTGGCGGCGTTCGGATTGGCGCTTTTGGGCTTGATGGGCGCACGGGCCAGCTTCATGACCGGTGTGTTAGCGCAAAGACTGGAACGTCTCGTGCCTTTTGTCATGATCTGCGCCGGGCTTTATATCCTGAGCAACTCGTGGACTGACGCGGTTTAATACCCGCGCCAGATCCAGCCGCCGCCAAAGATGCGGCTGCCTTCATTCGCATAGAAAACGCAGGCCTGCCCCGACGAAATGCCTTCTTCGGGTGTCAGCAGTTCGACCTCGGCCGTGGTGTCCGACGAAGGCCGGATGATCGCCTCGCGCGGCGGGCGGGTCGAGCGGACCTTGACAGACAAATGCCATTCATCGCGCGAAGTGAAGGGTTCGTCGCCCAGCCAGTTGATCTCACGCACCGGAACGATGCGCGTGGCCAGCATTTCTTTTGGCCCAACGACAACTTGCTTTGTGTCGACGTCCAGCTTGACCACATAAAGCGGGTCGCTGAGGCCGCCGATGCCCAAACCACGGCGCTGGCCGATCGTGTAATGGATGACGCCGTTGTGTTGCGCCAAAACGCGGCCATCGGCGTGGACGATCTCACCCGGTTCCGCCGCACCGGGGCGCAGTTTCTCGATCACGCTGGCATAGTTGCCATTGGGTACGAAGCAGATGTCCTGACTGTCGGGTTTGTCCGCCACGGCCAGACCGTATTGCGCGGCCATCTCGCGCGTTGCGTCCTTGGATGGCAGGTGGCCCAGTGGAAAGCGCAGGAACTCCAGCTGCTCCGGTGTCGTCGAGAACAGAAAATATGACTGATCGCGATTGGCATCCTCTGCACTGTGCAGCTCTGGCCCATTCGGGCCCATCTTGCGCTGGATGTAGTGACCGGTTGCCATGCAGTCGGCCTCAAGGTCCTTGGCGGTCTCGAGCAAATCCTTGAACTTCACGCGTTCATTGCAGCGAATACACGGAACAGGGGTCGCGCCTGCAAGGTAGCTGTCGGCGAATTCGTCAATCACCGCGTCCTTGAAGATATTTTCATAGTCCAGAACGTAATGCGGGAAGCCTCGCTCTTCGGCGACCCGTCGCGCGTCGTGGATATCGATCCCGGCACAGCACGCACCTTTCTTGGCCAAGGCCGCGCCGTGGTCATAAAGCTGCAACGTCACACCCACCACGTCATAGCCTTGATCCGCCAGATGGGCCGCAACGACCGAACTGTCCACGCCGCCGGACATGGCAACCACCACCCGCGTTTCCGAGGGCGGTTTGGCGAAGCCAAGCGAGTTCAGCGGTGTCTCGGTATCAAGGGCCATTTGGCGGTTCCAGTCCGGGTTAAGAAAGACCGGCAGAATATAGGAAAATTCTACACACTCTCAAGGGGCGGTTTCACTCTGTTTTAAGTAGGCTGGTGCCAGCTTTGATGCAGCAGGAAAAGGGTAACAAGATGTATTTGCACAAAGTGGAAGGGCCAAGGTCGATCACGCTGCCGGATGGATCGATCATGACGCGCGCAGATCTGCCCCCGGCGGATACGCGCAGATGGGTCGCATCGCGCAAGATCCTGGTGGTGCGGGGCGTGCTTTACGGGCTGATATCCCTGTCGGATGCGAAGAAGCAATACGGTATCAGCGACGAAGAATTCAACACATGGGTATCGATGGTTGCCGAACACGGCGTCGATGCGTTGAAAGTGACCGCACTAAAAAAATATCGACAACCTAAAGGGGAAAGTGAATAAATGATTCAACGGTAACGTCGGATTAACCATTTTTGTTCAGGCTCGATTTTAATTGGAAAGATTGAACTGAATTGGAGCAGTGAAATGCGAATACTTCTTGTCGAGGATGATCCGACAACGTCCAAAAGCATCGAGTTGATGCTGACACATGCGAACCTGAACGTATATGCGACGGACCTGGGCGAAGAAGGCATAGATCTTGCGAAGCTCTACGACTATGATCTGATACTGCTGGATCTGAATCTGCCGGACATGAACGGGCATGAGGTTCTGCGCCAACTGCGGATTGCCAGGGTCGAAACACCGATCCTGATCCTGTCCGGCGCGGACGATACAGAAAGCAAGATCAAGGGTTTTGGGTTTGGGGCGGACGATTATCTGACCAAACCGTTCCACCGAGAGGAGCTGGTTGCGCGTATCCACGCGATCATCCGGCGGTCCAAAGGACACTCGCAATCCATCATCCAAACCGGCCGTGTCGCAGTGAATCTTGATGCCAAGACGGTCGAGGTCGAAGGCAAGACAGTTCATCTGACCGGTAAGGAATACCAGATGCTTGAACTTCTGAGCCTGCGCAAGGGAACGACGCTGACCAAAGAGATGTTCCTGAACCACCTCTACGGCGGGATGGACGAGCCGGAACTGAAAATCATCGATGTTTTCATCTGCAAGCTGCGCAAGAAGCTCAGCAACGCAACTGGAGGCGAAAATTACATCGAAACGGTTTGGGGCCGCGGATATGTCCTGCGCGATCCTCAGGCAAATAGTGTCGACGAAACCCGCATGGCGGTCGGCGCCTGATTACAGTCACTGACTGCCGTCTCTGGTCCAGGGCGGCAAGCTCACTCACGGCTCAGCACAGTACTGGACCTAGCCATGGCCTCGCCCTATCACTGGGGTCCAAGAATACGTGACAGGGCGAGGCCATGAGCGAATCCATTCCGGTATCAGAGCTGACCGAAGACGCCGCGCGCGCCGAATTGGAGCGGCTCGCCACTGAGATCAACAGGGCCAACCGACTGTATCACGCGGAAGATGCGCCCGAGATATCGGACGCGGATTACGATGCTCTGAAACGTCGGAACGTGGCGATCGAAGAACGTTTTCCGCATCTCAAACATTCGGACAGCCCGACTGATCAGGTTGGCGCGCGCGCCGCAGAAGGGTTTTCCAAGGTCACGCATGCCGTTCGCATGATGTCCCTGGGCAATGCGTTCGACGAGTCGGATGTGGCTGATTTTGATCGCTCTGTTCGCAAGTATCTCGGTCTGTCTGACGATGCGCCTCTGTCATATACGGCCGAGCCGAAGATCGACGGCCTTTCGCTGTCTCTTAGGTACGAAAATGGCAAACTGGTTCAGGCCTCAACGCGTGGCGACGGCGAAGTTGGTGAAAACGTAACCGCCAATGCGCTGACCGTGTCGGACATTCCTCACCAGATCGACAGCGCGCCTGACGTGCTAGAGGTGCGCGGTGAGGTTTATATGTCTCACGCCGATTTCGATGCGCTCAACGCGCGGCAGAACGAAACGGGCGGCAAAACCTTCGCCAATCCCAGAAATGCGGCGGCCGGTTCATTGCGGCAACTGGACGCGTCGATCACGCGTTCGCGCCCGTTGCGGTTCTTTGCCTATGCCTGGGGGGAGCTGTCCGAGCCCTTGGCAAATACACAAATGGAGGCGATTCAACGACTGAAAGCACTGGGTTTTCAGGTCAACGACTTGACGCGCCTGTGCGGCACAACTCAGCAAATGCTGGATCATTACCGCCAGATCGAAGCGCAACGCGCGACTCTTGGTTATGATATCGACGGTGTCGTCTATAAGGTCAACGAGCTGGGCCTTCAGTCCCGGCTTGGGTTTCGGTCGACAACGCCCCGATGGGCCATTGCGCATAAGTTCCCGGCCGAATTAGCCTGGACCCGGCTTGAATCGATCGACATTCAGGTGGGGCGCACCGGCGCGCTGAGCCCGGTGGCCAGATTGCACCCTGTGACGGTTGGCGGTGTCGTTGTTTCGAATGCCACCTTGCACAATGAAGATTACATCGCGGGACGCGACGCCAAAGGCGGAGTGATCCGGGAAGGCAAGGACATACGCGTTGGCGACTGGGTGCAGGTCTACCGGGCTGGGGATGTGATCCCCAAGATCTCGGATGTAGACCTGAGCAAGAGGCCGGATGACGCCCAGCCCTATGATTTTCTTGAAAAATGCCCTGAATGCGGCAGCGATGCCATTCGCGAAGATGGTGATGCGGTACGTCGATGCACTGGTGGGCTAATCTGCCCGGCGCAGGCTGTGGAAAAGCTGAAACACTTCGTCTCGCGCAAGGCCTTTGATATCGAAGGCCTTGGCGCAAAGCAGATCGAGATGTTCTATGACGATCCGGACCTGCCCATAAAAGTGCCCGCCGATATCTTCACATTGCAAGCGCGGGATGCCCGGAACCTTTCACGGCTGAAGAACCGGGATGGTTGGGGTGAAACCTCGGCCAGTAACCTGTTCGCCGCAATCGATGAAAAACGGACAATCCCATTTGCGCGCCTTTTGTTTGCCCTCGGCATTCGGCATGTTGGGGAGGTCGGCGCGCGCGATCTGGCGCTTTATTATCGTGACTGGGACGCCATGGCGCAGGCCATCGATACCGCTCGTCCTGCTGCGTTGGCGTATCGAAACGCCGATGAGGCGGAAGAGGCCGAAAGGATTGCGGCGTCGACCGAGAACCGTCGGGCGCGGGTCAAAGAGGTTCGTGATGCGGCAACAATGGCGCTGAACGTACCGGCGGCGGCGTCCAGCGCCTGGTCGGATCTGACCGGAATTGACGGAATTGGCGCGACGCTCGGTCTGTCACTGTCCGATGCCTTTTCCAATGAGGATGAGCGGAAGGCCTTTGACGATCTTCGCGCTAATTTAACGATTGTGGCTCCGGACGCACCGGCGACGGACAGCCCTGTCGCCGGCAAGACTGTTGTCTTTACAGGTACTTTGGAAAAAATGACCCGAGCCGAGGCCAAAGCCCGCGCCGAGGCCTTGGGCGCCAAAGTGTCCGGTTCGGTGAGCCAAAAGACCGACCTGCTGGTTGCCGGGCCGGGCGCGGGGTCGAAGGCCAAGAAAGCGGCCGAACTGGGGATTGAAACTCTGGATGAAGACGGCTGGTTGCAGCTTATCGGGGACGCATGACGGGCCGCCCCGAGAAACTGTTCCCGCTTTTTGCCGGGCTGGAAACGCTTGAAGGGGTGGGCCCCAAGACTGCGCAGAACATGGCGCAACTGGGAATCGAGACCCCGCGTGACGTACTCTTCTCGCTGCCATATGCGGTGGTGGACAGACGTCGGCGCGACACGATCAAAGGGGCAGACTTGCCCTCGACGATAACGGTTGAGGTGACGGTGGGCGCGCATCGCCCCGCCCGAAATCGCGGTGGGGCCTACCGTATCCATGTCGAGGACAGCCAGACCGAATTCCAGCTCGTGTTCTTTCATGCCCGGGGCGACTATCTGCAGAAGATCCTGCCCCAGGGCGCGCGCCGGGTCGTGTCGGGCAAGCTAGAGCTTTTCGATGGCTTGGCGCAGATGGTGCATCCGGATCACATCGTACCGCCTGAAGAGGCAGGCGAGTTGCCGGAATTCGAACCCGTATATCACCTGACGCAAGGGGTAACCCAGAAAACAGCCTACAAAGCGGCGCAAAGCGCTTTGGCCCGAGCCCCTGAACTGGCGGAATGGGCAGACCCGGCGCAGGTCGACAGAGCGGGCTGGCTCGATTGGAATTCGGCCATGCAAGCCGCGCACCATCCAAAAGGCGCGGACGATGTGGCCCTATTCGCGCCCGCGCGCGAGCGGCTGGCCTATGACGAGTTGTTTGCACATCAGCTGACGCTTGCGCTGGCGCGCCAACGCGAGCGAAAGGCGCGTGGCATTGTCAGTGTCGGCAGCGGAAAGCTGCAGTCGAAAGTTTTGACCAGCCTCCCGTATCGTCCAACTGGGGCGCAGACTCGGGCAATTGACGAAATCTCGGCCGATATGGCGTCCGAGGCCCGGATGAACCGTCTGTTGCAAGGAGATGTGGGCGCAGGCAAGACACTTGTGGCATTTCTTGCGCTTTTGATTGCGGTAGAGGCCGGAGGGCAGGGTGTCATGATGGCGCCTACGGAAATCCTGGCCCGACAGCATCTTGAAGGGTTACGCCCATTGGCGGAAGAGGCCGGCGTAGTTTTGGAGATTCTGACCGGACGCGACAAAGGCGCCGAGCGGCGGGCGAAACTGGCGGCGCTCAAGAAGGGTGATATCCATATACTGGTGGGAACTCATGCCGTGTTTCAGGGGGATGTGGACTTCCACGATCTGCGTCTGGCCATTGTCGATGAACAGCACAGGTTTGGTGTGCGCCAGCGCATGGAACTGTCCGAAAAAGGGCGGGCCGCGGACGTTCTGGTCATGACCGCAACACCGATCCCGCGTAGCCTCGCGCTGGCTCAATATGGCGACATGGATGTCTCAGTCCTGGATGAAAAACCGCCCGGTCGCAAACCGATCAAAACGGCGATCGTCAGCACGCAGCGGATGGACGAGGTCGTGGCCCACCTCCGGCGGGCGATTGAGGACGGCAAACAATGTTATTGGGTTTGCCCTTTGGTGGACGAATCGGAAGTGTCGGACCTGACAGCCGCGGAAGAGCGGTTCAAACGACTGCGTGCATTGCTGGGTGAATGTGTTGTCGGGCTGGTTCATGGTCAGATGCCACCGGCTGAAAAGGACGCGGCCATGGCGGCGTTTCAGACCGGGCTGACGAAGGTTCTAGTGGCAACCACGGTCATCGAGGTTGGGGTGAACGTTCCGAACGCGACAATCATGGTCATTGAGAGGGCCGAAATTTTTGGCCTTGCTCAACTTCACCAGTTGCGGGGCCGCGTCGGGCGCGGCGAGGATGCCTCGACTTGTCTGTTGATGTATCAGGCGCCACTCAGCGACGGAGGTCGAAAGCGGTTGGAGGTATTGCGCGAGACCGAGGATGGTTTTCGCATCGCCGAAACTGACCTTCAGATGCGGGGGGCCGGTGATCTGATTGGTACGGCCCAGTCTGGTCTTCCAAGGTTTCGTATCGCTGATCTGGAACGTCAGGCCGGGTTGATGGCAGTGGCACAATCTGACGCGCGGGCTTTGTTGGCCGGTGATCCCAAACTGACTTCCGAACGGGGGCAGGCAGCACGAGTGCTGTTGTGGTTGATGAAACAGGATCAGGCGATCCGTTTGATTTCAGTGGGTTAGTCAATATGTTCCCGTAAGTTCACAAATGTTCTCAAAAAGTTCTTTACCGACTCAAGAAAATATGAGAACAAAAGGTCAACAAAGGATTAATGCTCTGACCGGAGGTGAGACCATGCTGACCCAGATCAAGTTCGCTTTCAGCCGTTCGCAGGCCACGCTTTTGCAGGATGCAGCGGGTGTCGCGTCTTTGGTGGTTATGCTGATGGTTGCCCTGCACCTTCCGATTGGTTTCTGACCCTTTCTGCCTGCGATCTCGTGCCGGTAAGCCCGCGTTGTCATCCCCATTTCAGTCAAGGGTGACCTGCCTGTCCCAAATCCCTTGTAGGGGCCTGCCTCGGCCCCACGCGGAAACCCGGACCCCACGCGAGACACGCATGACCTGCCGCCGCCCTTTCGCCCGGAAGGAGCGGCGGTTTTTTTTTACAGTTGACCGGTTTTCATGATTGCAAGCATGGCAGACAAAACCGAATTCACTGCCACCGATGCCAGGATCATGCCCATTATCCGACTGATTATTGCGGCTCCGGAATGGCCGATCCAGCGAATGATCGGCTCTGCCAGCAGCATTAGAACAAAGGCAATAGCAAGCACCGAAAGCATCACCAGCGCAGTAATGCCCTGATCGGCAGCACTGAAACGGTTGTTGTCGGTCAGAATGACGATTGCCAGCATCGCACCGGGCGAGGCTAACGACGGCACGGCCAGCGGAAAGATCGCCGGGTTGGTCTTGTGCATCTTGTCTTCAAGGTCTTCCTCAGCCTGACGCTGTTCGATGTCCTGTTTGCTTTCACCAAAGATCATGGTGAGGGCAAAGAGGAACAGAATGATCCCACCGGCCACCTGGAAGGAATTGAGGCCGATATCCAATGCTTCAATCAGCAATTGCCCGAAGACCAGAAAGAACATCAACACACCGGCACTGACCAAAGAGGCCAGCAGTGCGGTTTTTCGCCGTGCCGACGCTTCGATACCAGCTGTGACTGCAATGAATACGGGGATCGTTCCAATCGGGTCTATGACAACCCAGAGCGTCACGAAATGCTCTAGCAGATTGTTCAAACCGGTCCCTCCCTCAAAATTGTCATGAGACTAGACGGGTTTGCCGGGAAACACCACGTTTACGCGCAATTGGCCTGTTCAGCCTGTTCCATCGCCTCGGAAGTCGCCTCAAGTGCCAGCAGGATCGACGCATGGCGATTCTTGTACTCGCGTGCGGGCATCAGAACCTCCAGCCCGTCGAAAGGAGCATCCGGGGCAGGGCCGCCTTTTTTCAGCATGGCGGACAACTGGTCTCGGGCCGTTTCCACCTGAGCACGCGTGGTGCCAATTACTGCATTGCCTACGACCGAAGCCGACGCCTGACCCAGTGCACAAGCTTTGACGTCCTGTCCGAACTCGGAAATGTGACCGTCTTGGACTTTCACGTCGACAGTGACTGTCGATCCACACAACGGGGCACGCTTTTTCACTGTTGCATCAGGGTTATCCAGCCGCTCCAGATGCGGAATATCCGCCGCAAGCGCCAGAATGCGCCCGGAATAAAGCTTGATCAGGTCAGTTTCGCCGGACATGGCTTTCCCTCGTTGACTGTTCCTCATACATAGTGGCCACGCTCTGGGATGCAAAAGGTTTTTGCCATGTCGCACACTGTCTCGTTCGACCCGTCGACGCTCAAATTCAACGAAGCGGGTCTGATACCTGCGATCGCGCAGGATGAAAGTTCAGGCGAGGTTCTGATGATGGCCTGGATGAACGCGCAAGCCGTTGATCGGACACTGACATCGGGGCGCGTGACCTATTGGTCGCGATCCCGTCAGGCGTTTTGGGTGAAGGGCGAAAGCTCGGGCCACGTGCAGGAGCTTGTCGACTTTCGGGTCGATTGTGACCGGGATTGCCTATTGGTTGTGGTTCGGCAAACGGGCCCGGCCTGCCATACAAACCGGCGCAGTTGCTTCTACACTGCCATAAGGGACGGGGTCGAGGTGGAATTGATGTCACCCATGGGGTGAGATTTGCGCCAGCAGGCTCCCCCGGTGCGCTCATCATTGACGGGTGTCAGAGCTCCACCATGGCCTTGATATCCGCGGGCGAGGCACCCTCGGCGCGATATTTGGCGATTGCGCGGGCGTCATCCCGTTTGGCGAGGCGCTTGCCGGATGGGTCCCGGATCAGACGGTGGTGGTGATAGACTGGTGTCGGCAAGCCGAGCAGGGTCTGAAGCAGGACGTGTATTTGTGTTGCATCAAACAGGTCTTCGCCGCGAATGACATGGGTGATCTTCTGATCGGCATCATCGACGACCACGGACAGATGGTAGGAACTGCCCATGTTGCGGCGCACCAGAATGAAATCGCCAACGGAATGCAACAGGCATTCTGGATCCAGCGAATGATGTCCAAGGTGCATCGTGCCGGTCTCTTGAAAAATCCTTAAATCAAGGGTTTCCAGCGCTTTCTTGACGTTCAGGCGCAGGACATCATTTGGCCCCGCATCGGACATGAGGCGATGTCGGCACGTTCCGGGATAAATGCGCCCGTCCGGGCCAAACTGCGGAACGCCTTCCTGAGGCGCACCGGCGGCTGCTTCAATGTCCGCGCGGTTGCAACTGCAGGGATAGACGAGCTCCTTCGCAATCAGTATGTCCAATGCGGCACGATATTGTTGCAGCCGATCCGATTGCCGCATGACGGGCTGCTGCCAAACCAGCCCTAACCAATTTAGATCATCATATATCTGATCTTCCCAATGCTGACGCGAACGAGATTGATCAATATCTTCGATCCGCAGCAGAAACTGGCCGCTGCGGGCCGCTGCCATGTCAAATGCCAACAACGCGGAATAGGCGTGCCCCAAATGCAATGGTCCCGTGGGTGATGGTGCGAAACGTGTAATGAATGTCACGCTTTTTCAACAATATAAACGTCAGACTTCATGTCCATACCTGGCAAGTGCGGGCCATACTCGCGAAACAGAAGGCGAGCAGCACCCATATCCAACCAGTCGTTGAGACGAACGGAATAGGCCGGCTCGGCCAGCGCGTGGTCGTTCAATGAAAACACAAGAAGACCATTCCGTGGCAGCGCCTTCATCAGCAGATCAAAGGTTTCGGGTGGTGCCGCACCTGTTCCGATCACGCCGATCGCTGTGATTATCGAATATTCGTTCTGTTCCAACGGGTTCGGATCGGAAATCTCGAATCCCGACAGGGTGCGATAGACGCCCTTTGCCGCCGCAACTTCCAACATCTCAGGCGACGGGTCCTTGCCATCGATTGCGCGAAAACCAACCTTGTTCAGGGCCACACCGGACAGGCCCGTTCCGCAACCGTAGTCCAGAATCGGAATCTCCGGTTCCGGTCGTTTGGACCAAAGGGCCTCGGCAGCTCGGGTCGGGGTGATATAGCCGTTTTCCGCGACTTCGTCGTCATAGGACGCTGCCCATTTCTGATAGTGCTTCTGAGTGTCTTCAGCGCTATCCAGATTGTAGGTGTTGTTCAGAAACTTTTCGCTCATTCAGCCATGTTAGGCGCAGCCCCGGGGCTGCGTCCAGTCAGCAATTCGTCAGCCATTCGGTCCATGCGGCTTTGGCGCGATCAGTGTAGGCTTTGTAACGATCCTTTCGGCCGCGCCGCCCGCCTTTCAGACCATCAACCGGGCGGAACAGGCCGAAATTCACGTTCATCGGCTGGAATGTCTTGGCCTCGGCCCCGCCGGTAATGTGGTGAATCAATGCACCCATCGCGCTATCCTGCGGAACTTCGGGCAGGGAACGATCCAGCAATTCTGCTGCTGCCATCCGACCGGCCAGCAATCCCATTGCCGCGCTTTCGACATAGCCCTCAACACCGGTGATCTGGCCGGCGAAACGAATGTTGGGCCGGGATTTCAACCGCATTTGTGCGTCCAGCAGGGTCGGAGAGTTGATGAATGTGTTGCGGTGTATCCCGCCCAGACGCGCAAAGCTGGCGCTTTCAAGACCGGGAATCATACGAAAAACATCGGTTTGCGCGCCGTATTTCATCTTGGTCTGGAAGCCCACGATATTGAACAGCGTTCCCAGAGCGTTGTCCCGACGCAATTGCACCACAGCATAGGGTTTCAAATCGGGTTGATGCGGGTTGGTCAGTCCGACCGGCTTCATAGGACCGTGACGCAGCGTTTCGCGTCCGCGTTCGGCCATAACCTCGATTGGCAAACAGCCGTCGAAATAGCCCGCAGTTTCACCGTCGTGAAATTCCGTTTTGTCGGCGGCCAGCAATGCATCGATGAACGCTTCGTACTGATCGCGATCCATCGGGCAGTTCAGATAGGCGGTGCGTTCTTCTTCGGTCTCGCCCTTGTCATAACGGGATTGCATCCAGGCTTGGCTCATGTCGATGCTGTCTGCGTAAACGATCGGGGCAATAGCATCGAAGAAGGCCAGTGCCTCGGCTCCTGTCTCGGAACGGATCGCAGCACCCAGATCCGGCGAGGTCAATGGACCCGTGGCGAAGATCCAGTTGCCAGCGTCAGGCAGTGTCGTCACCTCTTCCGCTGTCACGGAAACGCGGCGGTGGGCCTGCAGTTTGGCGGTAACGGTTTCGGCGAACGGATCCCGATCCACCGCTAGCGCGCCACCGGCGGGCAAGCGGTGCGCATCCGCAGTGGTCATGATCAGCCCGTTTGCCGCCCGCATTTCCCAATGCAGCAACCCAACAGCATTCTGTTCATCATCGTCGGAACGGAATGAGTTCGAGCACACCATCTCGGCCAGGTTGCCGGTCTGATGCGCAAAAGTGCCAACTTTGGGCCGCATTTCATGGATGACGACATCCACACCCATTTCAGCAGCCTGCCAGGCGGCTTCGGATCCGGCCATGCCGCCGCCAACGATATGCAATCTCTGTGTCATGAGCAGCCAAATAGGGCAGAGCGCAGCCATACGCAACGCGCGTTTCAACGGTGTTTTTTCGGGAAGTCTTGGGGTCGCCGCTGCGGGAATGTCAACGCCGGTGAGAGAAACCAGCTTGGAGGGACCTTCCGCCCACGGCGACCCAAAAGCACAATTCAGGCCTTAGCCTTGACCCACCATTGCCACAGTGTCGCCCTTTTGAAAAGTGAAAAAATGCGAACAGTGGCTAAATTTATCTGGAATATTTGCGTTACTCCTGCCAATTTGGCGGTCTTTTTTCGATAAATGCGGAAATTCCTTCTTCGGTGTCCCGGTGCAGCATATTCTGCGCCATTACCTCGGCGGTATAGGCATATGCCTCGTCCAATGGCATTTGCAGCTGCTGATAAAACGCCTGTTTTCCAATTTTGACGGCTGCGCCGAGTTTCTTCGACAACTGCTCTGCCAGTGCGATAGTTTCCTGTTCAAGCAGCGCTTCGGGAACGACCCGATTGATCAAGCCCAGTTCCTGGGCGCGCTCGGCAGAAATAAAGTCACCCGTGGTCAGCATCTCGAACGCCTGTTTGCGCGGGATATTCCGGCTGAGCGCCACCATCGGCGTCGAGCAGAACAGCCCGATATTCACGCCGTTCACGCCAAATCGCGTTCCTTCAGCGGCTACGGCCAGATCGCAAGTGGCCACCAGTTGGCAACCGGCGGCTGTGGCGATGCCATGGGTCCGGGCGATGACGGGTTGGGGCAGGGCCTGAATCGACATCATCATCCGTGCGCAACGCGCGAACAAGTCTTGAAAATATGCCTTTCCACCATCTTCGGCCTGTCGGCCCTGTGTCATCTGTTTCAGGTCGTGGCCCGCGCAAAACGCCTTGCCTGCGCCAGACAGCACCACAACCCGAATCGAGCGGTCATTTCGCAAGGCATCCAGTTCGGTTTGGAGTGCTGCCAACATCTCGTCACTCAGGGCATTTAGCCGCTCTGGGGCGTTCATGGTCAGGTGCGCAATTGCGCCCGTGTCGTTACGTTCCAGAATTGCCATCTTGCCCTCCCGCTGAGTGTCGGCCAACTGTAGGGCGGCAAGGCAGGGAGGGAAAGTATGTCATTGGCGATGAGCAAAGAAGAATTGACCGAATATCTCGCTCAGGTCTTTCCTCAGGTTCACAAGGATTTCGTCGTCGAAGATTTGAACGAAGACACGATCACCATGCGCCTCGTTGTCGAAGACCGCCACCTGCGCCCTGGGGGCACAGTGTCCGGCCCGTCCATGTTCGGGCTGGCGGATGTCAGCGTCTATGCGATGGTGCTTGCCCGCAAGGGACGGCAATCGTTGGCCGTTACGACAAGCTGCTCGATGGATTTCCTGCGAAAACCTCAAGGTGCGGCGGATATGATTGCGGAATGCCGGCTGCTGAAGCTAGGGCGAAGCCTTGCGGTCGGAGACGTCCTGATGTTCTCGGAAGGCTCGGACAAGCCGGTGGCGCGGGCAAGCATGACCTATTCGATCCCACCCGAAGGCTCGGCAGCGGCTGCCTTTGGATAAAAAAGGCCGGGGCAAGCCCCGGCCCAGGAAGAGGTCCCAAAAAATGGGACTGGGGATTACTTACTCCATCCAAAAATAGCGTTTGGATTCATCTCGCGCCTGATAGCTTGTTAAACCAACATCGCGGAGCAGCCTGTCATCCAGGCGACCGAGATTGACGCGGCTGCGACGGCGTTGTTCCCATTTTGTGACCGTCGCCGCAAACCGCACGGCCAGCGCGGCGATCAGCGGCAGTCGGGGACTGTCGTTCAGCACCAAAAGGGCGGGGTTGTGCATTGAGCGTGTCATCTGGGCATCCTTTCAAAATTGTATTGACACAAAGTATAAATGTTCGGTACATGTGTTTGATACATTCAGGATTGTGTCAAAAGCAAAGGAAGAATTGTAATGGATACAATTTGGCCCGAGGCGCTCCCCAAAGCAAAGGGGCCAAAGTATACGCTGGTTGCGGATACGATCCGAAAAGCGATTGAAAACAAAACACTGGAAGTCGGAACAAAACTGCCTCCGGTGCGGGAGCTTGCGTATAGATTACAAATCACACCAGGGACGGTTGCACGGGCTTATACGATCCTGACTGACGAAGGTTTGCTACAAGCCGAAGTCGGACGTGGTACATTCGTAGCGCCGCCGCGATCGCCGATCCTGGACGATGTCTGGTCACGGCAATTGCACCTTCGGGACGACAAATATGACGCCAATGTCAGTCTGTTCAGCCCGCGCTTGCCGGATGTAGGGCAGGTGACACTGATCCGGGAATGCTTGTCCAATATCGCCAAGGGCGATCCGCGTATGTTCATGAATTATCCCACACGGGATGCTTATCAGCCTGTAAGGCAGGCTGTGGTGGACTGGTTGTCGGACCTGCCGCTCGGCGCTTTGAACGCGGACGACATTGTGTTGACTCATGGCGGGCAAAGCGGCCTGTGCGTCGTGTTCCAGACGGTTCTGACCGGCCCTAAACCCGTCGTTCTGGTTGAAGACCTGTCATATGCCGGGTTCCGCAGGGCCGGGGAATTGATGCGCGCCGAGGTGATGGGCGTGAAACTGGATAAATGGGGGATCAACCCGGAAGCGCTGGACCACGTTTTACGCCACACACACGCTCAGGCCATCTGTGTGTCACCGGAAGTGCAAAACCCGACCGGGGGGCATTCGCCACTTGAACGCCGCAAAGAAGTGATCGAAATCGCCCGCCGCCATGACCTTCAGATCATCGAGGACGACTGCTACCGGATGGGAGAGGCCCGC
The DNA here is from genome assembly GCF_057221075.1 of Ruegeria sp. HKCCD6647-2. Classification (NCBI taxonomy): domain Bacteria; kingdom Pseudomonadati; phylum Pseudomonadota; class Alphaproteobacteria; order Rhodobacterales; family Roseobacteraceae; genus Ruegeria; species Ruegeria sp. HKCCD6647-2. The sequence continues at coordinate 945,947 of NZ_JBWVBD010000001.1, forward strand.
GCCCCAAGCTATCGCGCGCTGGCGCCAGAACGGGGCTGGCATGTGTCATCGATTTCCAAAACCCTGACTCCAGCCTTGCGGGTCGGTTTTGCGATTGCGCCAAAAGAACGAAGTGGAGACCTGCGCAGGTCCGCAGAATACGGGTATTTTGGCCTGGCGCAGCCTCTGGCAGAACTGACCCGAATGCTGCTGATGGATCCCCGGTCACGTCAACTCGCCCGGGATGTTCGTTCGAAAATGAGCGAATATGTAAGGGTGGCCGTGAATGCGCTAGGTGGGTTTGATCTGAATTGGGATGCAGACATACCTTTTGTCTGGCTCAACCTACCATCCGGTTGGCGATCAGCTGCCTTCAGCCGGGCAGCAGAGCGTGAGGGGATTCAGCTACGTTCGGCCGATGAGTTCGCGCTAAGGGATGGAAGGGCGCCAAATGCCGTTCGCATCGCCATGAACGGACACGTGACGCTGGACCAGTTCGAGGATGCGATGCTGCGGCTACGTGCGTTGCTGGACAATCCGCCGGAACAGATCAGCGTTTGACGCTTTCCCCCAGTGGGACGGGGTCGCCAAAAAAGCCAGCCAGATGGGCAATCTTGCCGCTGACATCAAGCCGAACAAAATCATGGCCGGCCACATATACATTTCCATCCGGCCCAACCATGTGCCACGTGAAATGGATCACATCGTGATGGTTGGTTGGGTTGCTGGTAATCTCGACAGTTCCATCAGAGTTTTTTAAAACCTTGCCAATATGGGCGGACAGCGCCTCGCGCCCACTGACATCTGCAGTCGGATCTACATAGCGACCGTTTTCCGCAAAACAGTACGTCAGCAGATCAAGCCGTTTCCCTTCGTCGGTTTCTTGCCACGCGGCTTCGTAGTTGTTGATTGTTTGTTGTAGATTTTGCATGGCGGGACTCCAAATCTGACTAAAAGAATAGTGTGATTTAAGAAGCTGAGAAATTTTGGTGCTTCACAATGTTGCAAATTTTTGGGGTAAAATAATACCTATTTGGTAAGCCATTGAAAAGCAGCGATTAAATACGCTCTGTTGTTCTTGACGTGATTATCGACTGTCTCTAAATACCCATCCATCGAATTCGGACCGCTCCGACTTGGGGCGGTCTTTCACATCAAACAGGACTATCCTGCCATGAAAACCTTTTCTGCAACACCTGCAGACATCGACAAGAAATGGATCCTGATCGACGCCGAGGGCGTTGTTCTGGGCCGTCTTGCCTCGATCGTCGCCATGCGCCTGCGTGGCAAGCACAAAGCGTCGTTCACCCCGAACATGGACATGGGCGACAACGTCATCGTGATCAACGCTGACAAAATCCAGATGACCGGCAAGAAGCGCGAAGAGAACTTCTACTGGCACACTGGCCACCCGGGCGGCATCAAGTCGCGCACCAAACAGCAGATCCTGGAAGGTGCTCACCCCGAGCGTGTCGTGACCCAGGCGGTCAAGCGCATGCTGCCGGGCAACCGTCTGGCGCGCCAGCAAATGACCAACCTGCGCGTTTACGCCGGTGCCGAGCACCCGCACGAAGCCCAGGCCCCCGAAGTTCTGGACGTTAAGTCCATGAACAAGAAAAACACCCGGAGCTAATGACCGATGGCTGATCAGATCAATACTCTCGAAGAGCTGAGCGCCGTCGCAGGCGTTGAAACCGTGGCCGAAGAAGTCATCGTGCGTGAACCCGTACGTGACGAGCTGGGCCGTTCCTACGCCACAGGCAAGCGTAAAGACGCAGTTGCCCGCGTTTGGATCAAGCCGGGTTCCGGCAAAGTTACCGTGAATGGCAAAGACCAGGACACTTATTTTGCACGCCCCGTTCTGCAGCTGATCCTGCGCCAACCGTTCCAGGTTGCCGGTGTGGAAGGTGAGTTCGACGTTGTCGCAACTGTCAAAGGCGGTGGCCTGACCGGTCAGGCCGGTGCGGTCAAGCACGGCATCTCGAAAGCGCTGCAGCTGTACGATCCGTCGCTGCGTGGTGCTCTGAAAGCTGCTGGCTTCCTGACCCGCGACAGCCGCGTTGTTGAACGTAAGAAATACGGTAAGCGCAAAGCGCGTCGTTCGTTCCAGTTCTCGAAGCGTTAATTCGCTGCCGAGTGCGCAATTTCAAAGGGCTCGCATTTGCGAGCCCTTTATTGTTGCCTAAAGCCTCGGCTTATTCTTCGTAAACCAGCTTCCAGGCGCCGTTTTCCACGACATTGACATAAACGGAATCCGCGCCTTGGTGATCATCCGGGCCAAAGGTCATGTGGTTGCCCACCAGATCATCCTGGTAATCCAGCGTTTCCATTGCGGCGATAAAGCTTTCGTGGGTCAGGTCGGGTCCCGCCGCCTCAAGTGCTTTGACCATCAGTTCCGCGGCTGAGTACCCAAGCATTGCAAAACCGACCGGGTCTTCGCCGGTGGCCGCCTTGTATTCTTCTATAAAGGCCGCAGGTGCAGGCTCATCAGCACGTGCCCAGAGATCCTGCCACGACGCAGCCGCGTAAAGCCCATCCGTCACACCGCCGGGCACCTGGGCGACAACCGTCAGAAAACTGGCCGAGGTGCCGAGGAACAGCATATCCTCAAGCCCCATCTTCTTGGCAGTTCCCACAACCGTGATCACCTGACGCACCCCAAGCGCCATCGTGACAATATCGCATCCTTCTTCTTTGAGCTTGCTCAGCGATCCTACGAAATCGGTTTCGTCCGGTTTGTGAGTGGTTTCCGCGACGAACTTGATCCCGGCTTCTTCGGCGCCGGCCTGGCTACCCTCCAGGATTTCTTCACCAAAGTCCGTTGGCAGGTACATGGTGCAGACGGATTGCGACTCGAATTGCTCGGCCAGGTATTTTACGCCGACACGGCTTTGGTCGTAGTAGGTCGAGAATGAGGTAAACTTGTTGTTCATCGGTTCTTGCAGCATTTGCCGCGCGGCGGTCAGGGGGGCAACGTTTGGAATGCCCTTGGGATCCAGCAACTTGAACCCGGCCAGGTTCATCGGCGTACCCAGCGACTGCAGCATGGCAAACACCTTGTCGCGGTTCAGCAGCTTATTATAGCCCTGCATCGCGCGTGGCATCTGGTAACCGTTATCCTCCACCACATAGCGAATGGTACGACCATGAACGCCGCCATTGGCGTTGACCCGATCGAACACCACATTCGCGCCCTTGGTCGCCGGAACGCCAACAGCTGCGAATATGCCGCTCAGATCATTGACCGATCCAATGACGATTTCGTCGTCGGTAACGCCTTGGGTGTCAGCCAAAGTCAATGAGGCCGTAGCGGTCAATGCCGTCGCGGCAGCCAGTCCTGCGATGAAATTCTTCATATCTCTCCTCCCTGTGGGCCAAGCCCTGTCTCATGGTACATATCTTCGATCAAATGTGAGTGTTTCTTTTCCACCAGATTACGTTTCAACTTCATGGTCGCGGTCAGCTCGTCATCATCCGCCGTCAGCAAGACATCGATCAGGCGGAAATCCTTGATCTGTTCCACCCGTGCGAAGTCCTGGTTTACAAGCGCGATTTCGGTGCCAATCAGCGCTTTGACGTCCGAGGCGGCGCAAAGCGACGCGAAGTCTGAAAAGGGTATCTTTTGTTCCTGTGCAAATTTCTCGACGTTTTCCTGGTCGATCATGATCAGAGCCGTCAGGAATTTGCGCCGGTCGCCTATGACAACGGCGTCCGAGATGTAGGGGCTGAACTTCATTCGGCTTTCGATTTCGGCCGGGGTGATGTTCTTGCCGCCAGCGGTGATGATGATGTCCTTCAACCGGCCGGTGATGGTGACAAAGCCTTCGTCGTCTATGCGCCCCATGTCACCGGTGCACAGCCATCCGTCGGCCGTGAAGGTTTCCGCTGTTTTTGCGTTGTCGCGCCAATAGCCCTGAAATACGTTCAACCCTTTGATCTGGATTTCCCCGTCATCCGAGATCCGAATGTCATTGCCGGGCACAGGTCGTCCGATCGTGCCAACTTTGTTGATCTTGGGCGTATTGAGCGATGCGATGCCCGAGGTTTCGGTCATTCCAAACCCTTCCACCAGCGGAACGCCGATGGCCCAATACCATTTCAGCAACTCTGGTGAGATGGGGGCGGCACCGGACCCGCCGCGCCGCAGCCTGTCCATTCCCAACATGCGCCGCAGATTGCGAAGTACCATCTGATCCCAAAACCAGTATCGGGCCGCTGTGATCAGCGGAACTGGTTGTCCACGCAGGATGCTGTCTGCCCGCTGCAGTCCCGCCGCGATGGCCCGTTGAAAGGCGAAACGCCCTGTCGATGTCGCCTCTTTCTCCATGAACTGAACGTGGGAATAGATCTTCTCCCAGACCCGCGGCACAGCCGTGAAAGTATCGGGAGAGAGCTCTTGAAGATTTGCAAAGACCGTTTCTGGGCTTTCGGCGAAATTGACGGTGCATTTCGAGGCGAGCGGGAAGTAAACCGAGACGTCTCGTTCCAGAATGTGGCAGAGCGGCAGAAAGCATAGCTGCTCATCTGTCTCGAAAGCGGGCAGAGCGTGCGCGCCGGCCTCGATGGCCGCCATGATGTTTTCATTGCTCAGCATCGCGCCCTTGGGTTTGCCCGTGGTGCCCGACGTATAAACCAATAAGGCCGTGTCCTGCGGTGTGGTCAGGGCTATCTCGGCCTCGAAGGCCCCGGGCTCTTCAGCCTCCGCCTGCCGGCCGAGCGCGTAGAGATCATCGATCAACATGCAGCGGGGGTGATCCAGGTTATGCAGACCTTCGTCTTCGAGGATAATGACTTTAAGAAGGTCCGGTAACGCGTTTTCGACGGTTAGAAATTTGTCCAACTGCTCTTCGTCTTCGACAATCAGGAACCGGCTGTCGCTGTCGGTGACGATATATTGTACCTGACTTGCTGCATCTGTGGTGTAGATGCCTGACGCAATACCGCCGACGCCCTGTATACCCATGTCGAACCAGGCCCATTCCTTGCGATCTTCCGACAGAATCGAGACGACCTCACCACGCCGCAATCCAAGTTTGCGCAAGGCAAGACCGATCCATTTGGCGTGCCGCCAGTAGTCGGTCCAGGAATAGGATTTCCAGATGCCGAGATCTTTTTCCCGATGCGCTGTTCGGTCGCCCAATTCCGCGCAACGTTTCTGAAACAACTCGCTGATCGTGATGCAGCCATCCACCCGTAACGGGCGTTGGCCCGGTGTGGCGTTGAACCGGACGCCGTTGATCATCGTCTGCGGAGGTAGGGGGCTGGCATCCATTGGCGCTACCTCCACGTTTTTTTCCGCTTCCAGCGGCGGTTTTCGCGGCTGCCATCTTCTTGGACGCCAAGGTAGAAGTTCCGGATGTCTTCGGCCTGCATCAACATATCTGCCGCGCCGTTCATCACAATTCGACCAACCTCCATGACATAGCCATGATCGGCAAGTTCCAGCGCTGCATTGGCGTTTTGTTCGACAAGCATCATGGTCATGTTCTGCTCGGCATTCAGCCGCTTCAGGATGCCGAAAATCTCCTGCACCAGCAACGGCGACAAGCCCAGCGAGGGCTCATCCAATAACATGACTTTCGGGCTGGCCATCAGACCGCGCCCGATTGCAAGCATCTGCTGCTGCCCGCCGGACAGGGTTCCGGCCTCCTGATTGCGGCTCTCTTTCAGAGCGGGAAAGTACGTGAAGACCAGATCGCGGTCCCGTTTCACCTGCGCCCTATCGGTCAAAGTATATGCCCCGAGGCTGAGGTTTTCGTCCACTGTCAACAGGGGAAAGACCTCGCGGCCTTCGGGAACATGTACGATACCGTCGCGCACGATCTTGTGAGGCTCGGCCCCCTGAATGTCACGCCCTTCGAACATGATTGTTCCTTTTTCCGGGTCCATCACGCCGGATATCGTTTTCATCAGCGTTGTCTTACCCGCCCCGTTTCCGCCAAGGATCGAAACGATCTGACCCTGATGCACATCCAATGACACGCCGCGGATCGCCATTATCGGGCCGTAGAAGCTTTCGATATTTCGGATTTTCAGGATGGGGTCGGTCATGACGCTTTCCCCAGATAGGCCTCGATCACAGCGGGGTGCGACTGGACTTCGGCCGGGGTTCCAAGCGCCAGCATCGCCCCGTCCGCCATGGCCAGAACCCGGTCGGAAACGGCTGAGACCAGACCCATGTCGTGTTCGACCATCAGAACCGTGGTTCCGATCTGCCGCCGGATATCATCAATCCACCAGCGCAGATCTGTGGTTTCCTCTACGGAAAGGCCTGAGGCCGGCTCATCCAGCAGCAACAGTTTGGGCTCGGTCGCCAGCGCGCGCGCCACTTCAACCACTTTGCGCACGCCATAGGGCAGGCCCGAGATCATTTTGTCGCGAAACGCCTGCAGGTCGAGAAAGTCTATGATCTCCTCTACTTTTTCGCGGTTCTCAAGCTCCTGCCGGCGTGCGGAGCGAGTAAACAGAATGTCTGAGAACAGGTTGGTTTTCCGATGCCGGTGACGCCCGACCAGCAGATTTTGCAGCACGGTGGCGTGTTCGAACAGTTCGATATTCTGAAATGTCCGGGCCACGCCGAAAGCCGCGACGCCCGAGGGTTTGACCCGCAGCAGATCGTGATCGTCGAATGTGATCGAACCCGCGTCAGGGTCGTAGAACCGTGAGATCAGATTGAATACGGTCGATTTGCCTGCACCATTGGGGCCGACGATGGCAAAGACTTCACCCGGTTCGACGGCAAAGGACAGATCGTTCACCGCAGTCAGGCCACCGAATTTCAGAGTGACGTTTTTGAATTCCAGCAGGCTCATCTCAGCCGCTCCGTCCTGAGGTAGCTCTTTTGCCGTTTGAACATGTCTTTGCGGTAGAACGGGAACAGCTCGAACCACGTGCGGATTTTCAGCCAGCGGCCATAAATGCCCATGGGTTCGAACAGGATAAAGGCAATCAGTATCATGCCAAATATGCCGAATTCCAATCCTGGTATGGCGACGGTGTTACCTCCGAATATGGCGCCGATATATTCCTTTGCGATCGAAAGAAACTGCGGCAGGAACCCGATCACAACGGCGCCCAAAAAGGCGCCGTGGATCGATCCCAATCCCCCGATAACGATCATCATCAGCAATTGAATTGAGATCAGAACGCTGAAGGTTTCGTTGTTGAAAGCCCCTGCATAAAGGCCCATCAAGGCTCCGGCCCAGCCGGTTACGGCACAGGACAATGCAAATGAGATTGCTTTTGTCCGGGCGAGATCAACCCCCATGGCCTGCGCCGAAACCTCGGAATCGCGAATTGCAATAAAGCTGCGACCCAAGGGGGTTCTGAGAAGATTGACATAGCCCAACGTCACCAGAACGGTGACGCTTAGAACCAGCCAGAAAAACTGATCAGGCGTGGCCCAGCGATCGACCAGTACGCCAAAAATCTCGACGCCACCCAAATACTTACCGGCGACTCCTCCGGTAATCGGTTCGGCCAGTACGATGATGTCGTCCATCAATATCGATAGTGCCAGCGTAAAAATGGCGAGGTATATTCCGTGCAGGCGCAAAGCGGGAATCGCAACTGTGACGCCAGCGAGTCCAGTCAAAACTCCGGCAACCGGGAAGGCGACCAGAAACGGGACACCGGACTCGATCAGGACCACGTTGGCGTAACACCCAAAGGCGAGAAAAGCTGCGTGGCCCAGGCTGGCCTGACCGGTGTGCCCGGTCAGGATCATCAGGCCCAATCCAGCGATGGCCCAGATCAGGACGTTGGTCAGTTCTCCCAGATAGAATTCGTCCAGCCACCACGGGGCTGCTGTGACGACGGCCAGCAGGATCAGATAGAGGATTAGTTGATACCGATCTTTCCAGGGGCGAATATCCTGCATGTAGTCGGTTTTGAAAACGATCCGCATGCGCCTAGACCTTTTTGATCCGAACCTGACTGAACAGCCCGTGCGGGCGAAATATCAGAACGGCAAGCAGCAATGCATAGGGGGCAATCTGGCTGTAGCCGGCAGCGATATAGCGGCTCGCGAACGGTTCGATCACACCGACGATCAGGCCGCCGGCCAGGGCGCCGGGCAGGCTGCCGAATCCGCCGATAACCGCTGCGGCAAAGGCCTTGATGCCCAGCAGTCCCGTTGTGGGATCTACCGAGCCCTTGGCGGCAAACAGAATTCCGGCAATCCCCGCGACAACACCTGCAAGGGCCCAGATAAAGCCCTGAACCTGTTTGACCGGAATGCCCATGTAATAGGCGGCCAGTTGGTTCTGCGACGCGCCCTGCATGGCCAGCCCCACCTTCGTCCTGCTGAAAAACAGGTACAAAACCCACGTCAAAACCACTGTAACGACAATGACGGCGACGTCCTCAAGCCCCAGCACCAGCCCTCCGAACCGAACGTCTTTCCCTGCCAGAGGGTTCTGCAGGGTTTGCGGCTCATGCCCCCAGATCAAACCAGCCACAAACCGGATGACAAACCCCAGAGCGATCGTCAGAATGACCACTGCGGTTTGGCTTTCACCAAACAGGCGGCGAATGATCAGACGGTCGACCAGGTAGCCGAGCGCGCCCATGATCCCCAGGGAAATCGGTAAGGCCAACCAAAAGGGCAGGCCCATATACTCGGTGTTTGTCAGGCCGATGGTGACAAAGGCCCCAAGCATCATGAAATCGCCCTGCGCGAAGTTCACCGCCTCGGTCGCCTTGTAAATCAGCACAAAGCCGAGCGCGATCAGGCCATAGACGCATCCGTTGGCCAGACCGCTGATCAGCAGCTGCGCGTTATCCAAACTCTCCCTCCCTGTGCCGGTATGTCCGGCGTCGTTGGTGCCCCGGTCTCCTCTGATTGCCGGGGCGTGAATCTACTATGGCGTGATAATCACCTTTCCGTCACTCTTTTTCAGCGCGTTCGCGAGATTTGGCACAACGTCCCGCAGGGAAAGCCGCTCTGATACATCGGTTTTCCAGCGCCCATCGGCAAAGCGGGCCTGCACTTCGGTCACTACCCGCATCTGATCCGCGGGCGGCGTAGACATCATCCATTTCGTCAGCCAGAAGCCTTCAATCCGCTTGTCCATGAAAATCAGCTGCCCCATCTGTGTCAGACGCGGCAGTTCGGCGCTCAGCTTGCCATAGCAAATCCACCTCGCACCGTTTGGCATGGCGCAGAACACTTGTTCCGAAATCTGATCGGCGACAGCATCAAGAAAAACACGTGGTTCCAGGCCGGCCGAAACATCCGCAAATTGCTGAACAGCATCAGCCTGCGTCGTATCGAGAACTACGGCGGCGCCAATGTCCATCAGAGCGTCGACAGCCTCGGCCCGACGTACCAACGCGATCGGTTTCAGCCCCAAATCGCGACCCAGACTGCACATCAGTTTGCCCAATTGACTGGTTGCAGCCGAAACGACAAAAGCGTCCCCGTCGCCACCGGCGATATCAATCATCGCCATCGCGGTCAGAGGGTTGACGATCTGCGCTGCTCCGTCATCATCCGAAATGTCAGGGCGCAGTGGGATACACATCTGGGCCTGCGTGACGACAAATTCTGCCCAGGCCCCCGAACCAGCCGCCACGAAGGCAACGCGCTGGCCCTGCAAAGCCTCTGCACCCTTGCCGGTTGTGACCACGTCTCCGCACCCCTCGAATCCGGCCGGAGCGCCTTTGATCCGGGGCTGACCATATTCGCCTTTGATGAAATGGATGTCCGAAGGATTCACGGATGCCGCGCGCAGCCGGATCAGGACCTGCCCGGGCCCCGGAGTAGGTAAGGGCAATTCGGCCGTTTCCAACCAATCCTTGGCGTCATCAATGGTCGGTCCAGTTGCCGCACCTGAGTACCCATCGTGTTTCTGAATGACGGCAAACATGGACGAGGGCAGGTCGGGCATTTGTTTTTCCTTTGTGGATCGGTTGTTCAAGCCCACCGGTCCCGCAAGTATCGATGAAAGGACAGTGGGCGGCGAACTGAAACGTGGACTAAAGGCGAGCCAACCAAATGGTTCGGTCAGCGTCAATCGCCTGCCGCCGTGACCTGACGGAACAGGCCGACCAAAAGGGTCGGCCCGCTTTTATTACTGCTGCGTCAACAGGGTGCGCAGTTTCTGGATTTCTGAAGCGATGGTCTCGGGCGAGGCTTTTATCGTGTCTAGGATCGCGATGGCCTGCGTTTTTACTTCCTGCGTCAGCGCGCTGTCCCGAACCGATGCGACCATAGCGTCATAGTCGAACTGCTGGGCCGTCAATTTGCCTTCCTGCAGCCAGGAGTTGAACAATTCCTGCCCCTGAGCGGTCAGTGCGGCAACCTGCTCTCCGGCCTCGGCCGCAGCATCGTTGGCCTGATCGGTCAGCGAAGACGCGGCTTCGGCGGCCTGTTCCGTAACTGTATTTGCAGCGTCACTTGCCGCCTCCTGCACCGCTGACGCGGCCTCGCCAACCGCATCCGACGCATCCTCGGCTGCGGATTGTAGCTGTTCGGCTGGCGTGGGTTCGGGTTGTGTCATGTAGTAATATGCACCGGCGCCAATGGCGGCGATGACAATGATAAGCAATAAACGGGACATAGGTATCTCCTTTGAAAGATCTTCCGCCCAGATGGGTAAAAACTACCTGATTGCAAAGGGGAAAACCGGAGCAATCTTTGCAGAATCCAGGTTTGAGCCACTGCGTGCTGATCCGGCTGATTCATTCAGGCAGATTCACGCCGCCCACATCTTTTCCGCTTGTCATCTGCGTGGATCGATGCGGAAGCGAGGCCATAACTTGGGTGGCTTTTGTATGAACCCGCGGCGGTTTGTCGATAAGCCTTGCTGTCAACGGCGAAGAAACGATGAGGTTTCTTAGATGGGATCAGGAAATTAATTGGCAGTGTTGACAATTAACCCGGAATGGTTATTTGTCATTGATGACAATATTCGAGACAACCATGCCGCGACCCAGCCTCAAAGACCAACGGACAAAGGAAATTCTGGACGCATATCTGACCTGCGTCGCCCAGTTCGGCCTTGAAGGAGCAACGCAGGAGCGCATCGCCGCCGAAGCCGGTGTGAAACGTCCGCTTCTCCGCCACTACCTTGGCAACAAAGACGAAATGATCCAGGCCCTGACCAACCTCGTCGTTGAGGAATTTGCGGCCGCGACTGACGCCATGGAGGCAGCCTTTCAACAGGTCTCTCTCGCAAATGAGCTGGTCGAGTTGCTGTTTGACAAGAACTCCGGATCCGACCCGAGGCTGATGCTTGCATGGCAGGCATTGACGACTTCGGTGGGAGATCACCCGGCCATGCGTTCTGCCCTTTTGGGGAGCCTGGAACGTTTTCTGGACATGATCGAGATCACGTTGCAACGGGTTTCACCGGATGCCGATCAAGCGCTTGTGCGCGCCGTTACGCAGGGCATTGCCGCTTCGTACATCAATCTCGACGCTTTGACGCCGCTAGCTCCGCCCTGCGCCTGGCGAGAAGAGGTGAAACAGGCAGCTTTGATCCTTGCAGAAAGCCTAGAGGCCACGAAATGACCACTCCGCGAATTCTCAACTACGTTGCTTTTCCGATCCTACTGGTTGCGGCTCTGCTGGGCCTTTATTGGGTTTGGGGTTTGCTGTTTCTTTGGTGGGTGGTTCCGTCACTTATGGCTGGCCAAACCCTGTTGGTCTTCGAAGTCAACAGGGATGAAGACCCCATCCTGTTTTGGGCCGTCGTCATCCTTTGGGCATTGATCGGAGTATTGATGATCGTCGCTTCAATCCTTCCGCAATATGCCCCCTTGCTTGTCTGAGGACCTGTTTCATGAAAACCATATACCACCTGCTTCCAGCCGAGGCCTATACCTCGCAAGCCTGGTTCGATCGCGAACAGCTTTTGATTTTTTCACGCTCATGGCGCTATGCGGGACTGACCGAGGACGTGTCCGAACCAGGTAGCTATATCTCGGTGCAGGCGGGTTTGAACAACATTTTCATCGTCAAGGGCCGTGACCATCGCCTGCGCGCATTCCACAACATTTGCCGCCATCGCGGCACGCAGTTGATCCGTGCCGTCGGCAAAGCTCAAAAAGCGCTGACATGTCCCTATCATGACTGGACCTACGATCTGGAAGGCAACCTTATTTCGGTGCCAGATGAAACCCGTGAATATCCAAACGGAATTGATAAGTCCTGCCTTGGCCTGAAACCGGCGGCCGTGGATGTCTGGCGCGGCATGCTGTTTGTGCACCCTGATCCGAATGCGCCGACGCTTGCCGAATGGTTCGGGGATGTCGATCCGCTGCTGGGACCCCATAAACCCGAGGAACTGGTGGAATTCCCGGATGCGCGCAAGAGCTATGAAATCAAGGCCAACTGGAAGATCGTGGTTGAGAATTACATCGACGTCTATCACCTGAGCCATCTGCACTCCAACACACTGCACATGTATGACCACGCCAAGGCTGAATATGGCTGGAAGGGACCTCATTACCACTTTTGGGAGCCACCTTCGCCGGAATACGCCAAAGATCTGGAAAGGAACCTGCCCACCCCGCGCGTCATCCCCGAACCGCATTTCGGCACGTGGGTACCCATGCTGTTTCCCGGTATCGGGCTTGGCGCAAGCGAAGACAGTTGGAACATCTTCATTGTCACACCGCTTGGGCCGGACCTGACTCGTGTCGAGAATCGAACCAAACTTGCGAATGCTTCGGACTGGGAATTCACCAAACAAGGCTGGAGCAGCTCGCAATTCTGGAAGGGCTTCGGGGGTCCAAAATACGACGAACATGACGCCACTGGTGAAGACGACCCGATGGCATCCGGCGATTTTACCACCGAGGATATCTATGCCTGTGAACAGCAACAAAAATCCCTGACCAGCCCGTATCTGGAGATCGGGCCTGCCGCGACCGGTGAAAGCCCGATCACTGGCCATCAGAGGGCCATACTCGATTTCATGAAGGCGCAGGAAACGTGAATCGTATTTCCGCGACGGCATTGGGCGCAACTCTTGCCGCAGGGTTGTCTTACGCCGCTCCAGCGGACTTGCCCGAAGATTTGGTTGAACGTTACTTTTTGACCATCAAGATGACCGGGAGCATGGTCAATTTGGTCGACTGGCATCCCGGTGCGCGTCATACCATCACAATCAAATATGGCCGGGGGCAAGCGGATGATGCTTTCGGTTACGCTATTTCCGATTGGAAAAGCTTGCCGATTTGGAGCCAGGAACCATCGCTTGAAGAGGCGACGGAGGGGTATGTCGAAACGGCACGAAACGGGCCGGTAATCTCGTCAGAAACAGTCGACAACGGCACCTTGGTCACGGCTGTTTCCCGGATCGACTATGATTGGCAGGGGGTTTCCGGCCAAGCCAGCCAGATGGACCAGTTCCTCGTCGTGACCTGGCTCGGCACTCCCAAAATCAAATCACTGGAAACAACCATAGATTATCGCTGAGGCTCTGATGACACGAAACTTTCATACTCTGGCCGTGTCCGAGATCACCCCCGAAATCAGCGGTGCGGCGACCAGCGTAGCTTTCGACATCCCATCTGACCTGCGCGATGTATTCACATGGAAGGCAGGTCAGCATGTGACAGTACGATTTACACTTCAGGGCAATGAAGAACGTCGCAGCTATACCATATCCAATCCACCCGGCGCTGCCTTGCGGATCACGGTGAAACGAATAAAGGGTGGCAAGGTGTCCAACTATATTGGCGACAGCCTTCGCGTTGGCGACCTTATCGATGTCATGCCACCGTTCGGGAATTTCGCCCTGACACCCGGAGCCACCAAGCGCCGAACGCACTATTTCTTTGCTGCTGGCAGCGGGATCACTCCGCATTTTGCAATGATTAAGGCGGTGTTAAGCGACGAACCTCACTCCGTGGCTCATTTGGTCTACGGAAACGCGGGGGCAAAGAGCATACTGTTTTCTGAAGACTTCGAAACATTGGTCTCATCCCATCCCGAACGTCTCACGGTGCGCCACGTACTGTCAGCACCTTCGATTTGGAGCTGGTTTACCCCGTGGAAGTCAGGCCGCATCGACGCATCCGCCATACAGGAAGCAATTGGTGAAACCCCACCCGTCGCGCAGGATGCGCACTATTGGATCTGCGGCCCCGGTACAATGAACAGTGACGTGAAAGCGGCGCTCATGTCGCTGGACGTACCGGCCAACCGCATTCACATGGAAAGCTTCGGTGGCACTGTTATCAATGAATCACAGCCCTATGGTGTCGCCGCCACCGCACGGGTGTCGCTGGATGGCGCCACCCATAGCGTGCCCGTCAACGCCGGAGAGACACTGCTAGCCGCGTCCCTGAAAGCCGGTCTGCGACCGCCATATAGCTGCCAGTCCGGGGTTTGCGGAGCCTGCAAAGCGAGCCTGACAAAAGGCAAAGTACACATGGCTGCCCGTATGGCGCTGGAAGACAAAGACATCGCGAACGACGAAATACTGACGTGCCAGAGTTTCCCTCTGAACAGCGAAGTAGCTTTTGCCGTCAAACGTTAGTGGAAAGCCTGGCATCCTGTTGCCGACCCAGCACCTGTGAACACCAACACTCTGATGGTGGCACAGTCTTGGCTCGAAGGGCAGTTTTCAATACCTAAGCGCAAGCCGCTGTTTTTTACCTTTGCTTTCGGCGAATGGACCAACTCCCTCGACTTGCGTGCTGGCAGTCAAGCTGAGCGTCAGGGTTATGGGCGTGGCTTAATGAAACTTTGCTTGAAGCAAGTTAAGTGGCGGAGAGACAGGGATTCGAACCCTGGGTGGGCTTGCACCCACAACGGTTTTCGAGACCGCCCCGTTCGACCACTCCGGCACCTCTCCGCGGGGGTCTGTGAGGGGGGGATTTAGTGAGGAACGTGCAGGGGTGCAAGCAGAAAATTCCTCAATTCACCGACACCGGCATTTTCCATTGCCAGCGGGCGTAAAACCCCTAGGCTTTGTTTCATGACCTATCATCTGCGCCAACTTGTTTTCCCGCTTCTGTTCGCAACGTTTGTCATGTGCATTGCAGCGGCTCCGTCTATGGCTGCCAATCGAGACCGGATCGAAGCCTTTTTGACCACCACCGGATTTGATGTCGCGCTGGAAAGCATTGCGTTTGCGTCCGCCTCGGCCCCTCAGATGCTGGGGATAGATCCGGATGGATTCGGGTCGGACTGGGCGAGGCTGACAGAAGAAGTTTTCGATACGGAACAAATGCACGAAACCGCCGTATCGATTCTGGAACAGACGCTGAGCGATGAAGCGCTCAATCACGCGGTCGACTTTTATGCGTCGGATCTGGGGCAACGGCTGGTCGTGGCCGAGAATGCAGCGCACATGGATGAGGATGACGATGCCAAGCAAGCTGAAGGCCAGAAAATAGTCTCCAGCCTGATCAAGGAAGGCTCTTCGCGGGTTGAAAGCCTGAAGCGGATGAATCGCGCGGTTGACGCCAGTGGCACATCGCTGCGGGCACTGCAGGAAATTCAAGTGCGCTTTCTGCTGGCAGCCAGTGCTTCGGGCGTCATCGAACTGCAGCTAAACGGCGACGAGCTGCGCGAGATGTTGCGCGCGAATGAGGGTGACATGCGCCGGTCCTTGCAATTGTCCGCGCTTGCAGGGGCGGCTTATACCTATCAGGACTTTTCTGACGACGATGTGGATGCGTATGTCGAGGCTCTGGAACAACCCCTTATGCAAGAGGTCTATGAACTGCTGAACGCCATTCAGTACGAGATCATGGCAATGCGGTTCGAAGTTCTCGCGTCACGCATGGCCGAGCTGAGGCCGGCTCAGGACATCTGATGCGGCAGTTGATCGCTTTCACCATTGCTTTGACGGTTTGGGTGGGCCCGCTGCAAGCCAACGAGTATGTTGGCCGTCTGACGCGCGCGTTGCATATGGATGATGTCGTGGGAATTCTCAGCCAGGAAGGGATGGTTCAGGGGCGTGAACTGGATGAGGCTCTGCTGGACGGGCAGGGTGGGGCTTTCTTCCTTTCGCAGGTTGAGGATCTGTATGATCCCAAGTGGATGAAGGAAAAGATTGAGCATGCTTTTGCCGCATCCATGACAGACACTCAGATGGAACAGGCTGCCATCTTCTTTGAAAGTGACCTTGGGCAAACGATCGTCTCATTGGAAAACTCGGCGCGCCGTGCATTTGCGGACGAGGCAGTCGAAGAAGTTGCGCGCACTGCCTATCGGAAGGTCGACAGGGACTCTGTGAATTATCGGCTGGTCGACGAGTATATTCAGGTCAACGACCTGATCGAACAGAATGTTCAGAATTCGCTCAGCTCCGACTATAATTTCTATCGTGGAGTTTCGGCTGGCCAAGGTAGCCCAGCGGACGAAAGCACCCTGTTAGCCGAGTTGTTGGCACAACAAGACGACACCAAGGCGGAGACAGAAAAGTGGGTGTATTCCTTTTTGCTATTGGCCTATCAACCACTGACCTCAGCACAGATGCGAGAGAATATCGCCTTCTCACGAACCGAGGCGGGCAAGGCTTTGAACCTCGCCATTTTTGAAGGTTTTGACGACATGTACGATACGATCTCGTTCGAACTCGGAAAGGCCGTGGCGCAGGCGCTGAATGCATCCGACCTTTAACCCGGGTTTTGGGTTGACTTTTACAAGCAAACTCAGGATAAGCGCGCATCCCGGCCGGAATCTCCGCGCCGGGTCTCGTTATTATTTGACCTGAGGGGTTCGCTCCGGGGTCGTCACACAGCCCGAAAAGGGCGCGCTGTTCGAGGTGGCCTAGGCCAAAACACCCAAACGGGGACCACAGAACGCGGTTAGACAAAGGAAAGACGCATGTTTGCGGTCCTCAAGACTGGCGGCAAGCAGTACAAGGTTCAGGCGGGCGATATGCTCCGTGTTGAAAAACTGGCTGCCGACGCAGGTGAAAAAGTTCAATTCAACGATGTTCTGATGCTGGGCGGCGATGCTCCGGTTGTTGGTGCACCTTTCGTTGAAGGCGCGGGCGTACAGGCCGAAGTGATCGAACAGATCAAAGGTGACAAGGTCATCAAGTTCGTCAAGCGCCGTCGTAAGCACAGCTCGAAGCGTACCGTTGGCCACCGTCAGAAACTGACACTGGTCAAGATCACCGACATCCTGTCCTCGGGCGCTGATAAGTCGGGCATCAAAGCTGCAACCGGTTCGGCTCCGGCTGGCGAAGCTGTTCCGGCGGCGAAAAAGCCTGCTGCGAAAAAAGCTGAAGCCAAAGCAGAGGCAACTGCCGCTGTTGCTGCCGCTGACGATCTGACCAAGCTGAATGGTGTCGGCCCCGCCGCCGCCAAAAAGCTGGCAGAAGCCGGTATCGAGAGCTTTGCCGCTCTGGCTGCCTTGTCGGACGAGCAGATTGCTGCTATCGAAACGGTCAAAGTGAAACCCGAATGGGTTGAGCAGGCCAAAGAGCTGGCCAAAGGCTAAGGAGAGAGAGAATGGCACATAAGAAAGCTGGCGGTTCCTCCCGTAACGGTCGCGACTCAGCGGGTCGTCGCCTTGGCGTGAAACTCTATGGTGGTCAAGCGGCCATCGCAGGCAACATCATCGTACGTCAGCGCGGCACCAAGTTCTGGCCGGGCGAAGGCGTCGGCATGGGCAAGGATCACACCATCTTTGCAACTGTTGATGGCGCCGTGAAGTTCCACAAGGGACTCAAAAACCGCACCTTTATTTCGGTCCTGCCAGTGGCGGAGGCCGCAGAGTAAGCCGAAACCCAGAAGGTTTAAGAAAAATTCATGGGGGACCGGCAGAAAATGCCGGTCCCCTTTCTCGTTTTAACGCAGTTTTGATCGAAAGCTCCGATGACTGACGCAGCAAGCAGTATTCCGACCTTTACGCAAGGCAGGGTTGAGCACGCGGTTGAAGATCGCCTGGGGCGAAAATATCTGATGTGGGCGTTAATTGGTTTTGTTTTTGTATCCGCATTTTTTGAGTTGTTCGGAGGAGGACCGCACTCATGAAACTTGAGACGATAATAAACCAGCCGGTGATTGAAACCGAGCGGTTCGATCTGCGCCCGTTGCGCCGGTCGGATATGGGTCTCATTGAACACTATGCAGGCGACGAGCGCGTGGCGCGCATGACAACAAGTATTGCCCATCCGCTGCCGCCCGGATCTGTTGAAGCTTTTGTTACGCGTTCGATGGCCGAAGATCGGGACGAAGATGTCTGGGTCATGGATGCCACCAAGGACAGCGGACCGGAGCTGATAGGAGTGATCTCGCTGAAGCGATTGGATCGCAACCAGTCCGAGGTCGGTTACTGGGTTGCTCCGGTTTATTGGAATACGGGTGTTGCGTCATTGGCCGTCGAGGCGCTGGTGAACGCCAACCCGCTGGAAAACGCCACGATGTTCGCCAGCGTGTTTCAGGACAACCCGGCCTCGGCCCGGGTGCTGACCCATTGCGGGTTCCAGTATCTGGGTGATGCAGAAAGCTATTCCGTGGCGCGCGATGCGAATGTGCCCACCTGGACTTACAGTAAAAAACTCTGACTTGTGGCCGATGGGGCCTTTGCAGTAGGGGACACACATGAAATTTCTCGATCTTGCAAAGGTCTACATCCGGTCCGGGGCCGGAGGTGGCGGCTGCGTCAGCTTCCGACGCGAAAAATACATCGAATACGGCGGTCCCGATGGCGGGGACGGTGGTAAGGGCGGTTCGGTCTGGGCCGAAGTGGTCGACGGGCTGAACACTCTGATCGACTTCCGCTATCAACAGCACTTCTTTGCCAAGAACGGCCAGCCTGGTCGCGGTCAGCAACGCACCGGCAAGGATGGCGACGACATCATTCTGCGCGTCCCTGTCGGCACCGAGATTCTCGATGAGGACGAAGAGACCGTCATTTGCGATCTGACGCAGGTGGGTGAGCGGTTCTTGCTGGCCAAGGGCGGCAATGGCGGCTTTGGCAACCTGCATTTCAAATCCGCCACCAACCAGGCGCCGCGCCGCGCCAATCCGGGGCAGGCCGGGATTGACCGCACCATCTGGCTGCGGCTGAAGCTGATTGCGGATGTCGGCCTGCTGGGCATGCCAAACGCCGGGAAGTCGACCTTTCTGGCGGCAACTTCGAACGCACGACCAAAGATTGCTGATTATCCGTTTACGACCCTGCATCCTAATCTGGGCGTTGTCGGTGTTGATAACGTCGAATTTGTGGTGGCTGACATTCCCGGTCTGATCGAAGGCGCGCACGAGGGCCGTGGTATCGGAGACCGCTTTCTGGGCCATGTAGAGCGTTGCGCGGTTCTGCTGCATCTGGTCGACGGGACATCACAGACGGTCGCCGAAGACTATCGGACGATCATACATGAGCTTGAAGCCTATGGTG
Source organism: Ruegeria sp. HKCCD6647-2 (assembly GCF_057221075.1). NCBI lineage: Bacteria > Pseudomonadati > Pseudomonadota > Alphaproteobacteria > Rhodobacterales > Roseobacteraceae > Ruegeria > Ruegeria sp. HKCCD6647-2. The sequence continues at coordinate 965,244 of NZ_JBWVBD010000001.1, forward strand.
GTGAACTGGCCGAAAAGCCCCGGATCACGGTCCTGAACAAGTCTGACGCTTTGGATGAAGAAGAACTGCAACTTGCCAGTTCCGAGCTTGAAGACGCCGTTGGCGGCCCGGTCATGACCATGTCCGGTGTCGCACATCAGGGCGTAACCGAGGTTCTTCGTGCGCTGCGTACCCAAATTGATGAAAACCGCCTGCGGCAAAAACCCACTGAGGAGGCCCAGCCTTGGCAACCCTGACTTCCGCCAAACGCCTGGTTGTCAAAATCGGGTCTGCGTTGCTGGTGGACCGCGAAACGGGTTTGTTGCGTTCTGAGTGGTTGCACTCTCTGGCCCAAGACGTTGCCTGGCTCAAAGGGGAGGGCGCAGATGTCATTCTGGTATCTTCGGGGTCCATTGCATTGGGGCGTGGTGTCCTTGGCCTGACTGGGACAAGTTTGCCACTTGAACAATCTCAAGCCGCTGCCGCAGTCGGTCAGATTAAACTTGCACGGGCCTACGAAGAGGCTTTGGCGCCGCACGACATCAAGACAGCGCAGGTTCTCGTAACGCTAGAAGACAGTGCGGACCGCCGCCGTTATCTGAACTCACGCGCCACGCTGGAAACGCTGTTGGGTATGGGTGTTGTTCCGATTGTTAATGAAAACGATACAGTTGCCACGGATGAGATCCGATATGGAGACAATGATCGTCTGGCGGCACAGATCGCGGTGACGGTTGGGGCCGATCAGTTGATCCTGTTGTCCGATGTGGATGGTTTTTATTCCGGCAATCCCAGCGAGGACCCCTCCGCTACGCGCTATGACGTGATCGAACACATCACGCCCGAGATCGAAGCGATGGCAGGTGATGCCGGGTCGGGGCTGTCAAAAGGTGGGATGAAGACCAAATTGCTGGCTGGCAAGATGGCAGTCGCTGCGGGTTGCGACATGGCGATTACTGAAGGTTCACCGTTGAACCCGCTGAAAACGCTGGAAGACGGTGCCAATTGCACCTGGTTCACCGCAACGCTCGACCCACATGCTGCCCGCAAGCGTTGGATTTCCGCAATGAAACCGCGCGGAGAGATCACGGTGGATGAGGGCGCCGCGCGCGCGCTTGCAAACGGCAAGAGCCTGCTGCCCGCCGGTGTCGTCGCCGTAAGTGGTGATTTCGGGCGCGGTGATCCGGTTGCGGTTCAAGACCCAAGCGCGCGGCGTCTGGCGCAAGGCCTCAGCCGCTATACAGCGCAAGAGGCTGACGCCATCAAAGGGCGCAAATCCTCGGAAATCGAGGCGACGCTGGGTTATCCTGGCAGGGCCGCTTTGATCCATCGCGACGATCTGGCTGTGTAAACACGCAAGCCGAAATACAAATTGCCGACCAGAAAGGCACAAGACATGAAGGATTTCGATAACATCCCCGCCCTGATGGCCGACCTTGGAAAACGCGCCAAAGCCGCGTCGAAGGAACTGGCATTTGCCAATGCCGAGCGCAAACACGCCGCTCTGATAGCGGCAGCGGACGCCGTTTGGAAGAACCGCGCCCAGATCATCGAGGCCAATCAGAAGGATCTTGAATTTGGCCGCGACAAGGGTTTGAGCCCGGCGATGATGGATCGTTTGATGCTGGACGACGCTCGCATTCAAGGCATGGTCGATGGCTTGCGTACAGTAGCCGACCAAGCGGATCCTGTTGGCGAAGTGCTGGCCGAATGGGACATGCCGTCGGGGCTGAACATTCAGCGCGTCCGCACGCCTCTGGGTGTAATCGGAGTCATCTATGAGAGCCGACCCAATGTTACGGCTGATGCGGGCGCGCTCTGTTTGAAGTCGGGCAACGCGGTCATCCTGCGCGGCGGGTCCGAGAGTTTTCATTCATCGACCGCCATTCACGCTTGTCTCGTCGAAGGATTGAAGGCTGCAAACCTTCCGGAAGATGCAATTCAATTGGTGCCGACACGCGACCGGGCAGCGGTTCAGGAATTGTTGACGATGACAGATTACGTGGACGTCATTGTTCCGCGCGGCGGTAAAGGTCTTGTCGGCCTTGTCCAGCGTGAGGCACGAGTGCCGGTTTTTGCGCATCTCGAAGGTATCGTGCACATCTACGTCGACAAATCCGCCGACCCTCAGAAAACGCTGGATGTGGTTCTGAACGCCAAAACCCGCCGGACCGGAATATGTGGCGCGGCCGAATGCCTGCTGATTCACAGAGACATCGCAGACAGTTTGGGGCGTGACCTGATTGCGGCGCTACTGGCTGCCGGGGTTGAGGTTCACGCTGAGGGACCGCTGGCGGGTGACGGAACCATTGCGGCAACCGATGCGGATTGGGGCAAGGAGTTTCTAGACAGCATCATCGCGGCGAAACCGGTCGCGGACGTTGATGAAGCGATTGACCACATCCGGCGGTATGGCTCGAACCATACCGACTGTATCATGGCAGAAGACGGGCAGGCCGCAGCCCGGTTCTTTGAGCGGCTGGACAGCGCGATCCTGATGCACAATGCGTCCACGCAATTCGCGGATGGTGGTGAGTTTGGAATGGGTGCCGAAATTGGAATTGCCACCGGCAAGATGCACGCGCGGGGACCGGTTGGCGCGGCTCAGTTAACCAGCTTCAAATATCTGGTGCGCGGGAACGGGACCACGCGCAGCTAAAACCGAATGGCGACTCGCGTTGTGGCGGTCTCAACCGCAACGCGCCGCCCCATTGCGGTCGCAGTTTCTGGCAACAGGGCGAACTGCACTTGCGCGGGCGTCACCTTGACCGGGTGGTGTTTGCCGGTCAGACCTTTCCACAACCCTGCGTCAACCTTCATGGTGTCCGCCGAGCCGCTGACGAGCCAGGTGTCTCCGGTAACGGTAATCTCGACCTCCCCGCCCATTGGCATGGCGCTTTCACAGCACAGTAAAGCAAGGAATGCCAGTTTGACCTGATTACGCGGCATCGGCTCGGTCACGTGCCAACGCACGCGGACCCGGCTGGCCTGTTCGATGTCTTTCAGCAGGTTGTTCACCTCGGCACGTCCCAGCGGTTGATCACTGGCGGCACCGAAGGCCACGCGGAAGAACCTGATCTTGGCGCCCGCGCTGCCGACACTGCCCGAGATCAGCTCCATCTCGGGGCCTTGTGACGCGCCAACCATCTCCAACAGCTCCAACCCGTTGGTAATTGCCCCGATCGGGCTGATCAGATCATGGCAGATCCGGGAACCGATCAACTCGGCCAGGTTGACGTTCGTGTCGCCCATGCGTACCTCCTGCTGCATCTGCCGCCGGACCGGAGCCACGACATGACAGACCTAAATGCCATTCTTGCACCGGGCATGTATGTCCGCCACCCGGATTTCCCCGAATGGGGTATCGGACAGGTGCAGTCCAACATAGGCGGCAAGATCACCGTGAACTTTCGCGAGCAGGGGAAAGTGGTAATCGATGGGACACGCATAGCCCTGATGCCTGTCTTTGATCCGTGAAACTGGTTTAGAAAAGGTTAACAACCTTGACCAGAGTGCACTTGTTGCCTTGCCCCCGACATCTGCGGTATCAGCGCGAAGATTGAACAACGGATAGACCCCTTTGATGCCGGATACTGGCCCTTCTTTTACAGTCAAACTGGCCGAGACCCAGGCCGAGTTGCGCGCTGCACAACGGCTGCGATACGACGTCTTCGTTCGAGAGCTCGGCGGCGGCGGAGAAATGGTTGACCATGATGCCGGGTTGGAACAGGACCGGTTCGATCCATATTTCGATCATATGCTGGCAATTGACGATGCAACTGGCGAAGTTGTGGGCGTTTACAGGCTGTTACCGGGTGAACGTGCAGTAGAACTGGGGCAATTTTATTCCGAGGATGAATATGACCTGACCGTTCTAAAACAGAGCGGACGCAAACTGCTTGAACTCGGCCGCTCTTGTTTGCATCCCGACTATCGAGGCGGCACAGCGATGTACCACCTCTGGAACGGCCTGGCTCGGTACGTCACAGAACGAGGGATAGAGGTGCTGTTTGGCGTTGCCAGCTTTCATGGAACAGACGTGCAGGAACTGGCGCAACCTTTGTCGATGCTGCACCACAACCATCTGGCACCGCCTGACCTTCGGGTAAAGGCGCAACCTGACGTGTTCCAATCGATGAACCTTGTGGCTGCAGATGCGCTGGATCGACGCGCCGCAATGGTTCAAGTGCCCTCTCTGATCAAGGCATATCTGCGGCTGGGCGGGTTTGTGGGCGAGGGGGCTTTTATCGACCACGTTTTTAACACAACCGATGTGTGTCTGATCCTGGATACGACCCGGATGAACGAGCGGCAGCGTCGCATCTATGGCGGAGCTTGAGACGGTGAGCGAGACTTCTTGGCAAAGCGAGGACGCACCAGAACCGGTAGAGCTGGGTGTTTTCGGTTGGGTTTTGGCGGTTCTGCGCGGGCTGCCGCTGGCTGTGCTGGTCTTCGGCGGGTTGTTCGTCCTGCTGGCCATCCGTCTGATCGAGCAACCGTTCTTTGGAATGCGCCGTCCCGTCTCGTCTTTCATCCCGCAATTCGTCTGTCGCAACGCGTTCCGAATCCTCGGCATCGGGTTCCGGACGTCAGGAGAATTGATGCGCGAACGCGGAGCGGTGGTTGCCAACCACACGTCCTGGCTGGATATCTTTGCGCTGAATGCCCGCAAAAGAGTTTACTTCGTTTCCAAGGCCGAGGTTGCGAAATGGCCAGGGATCGGCTGGCTGGCCCGCGCAACGGGCACCGTGTTCATCGAGCGTGACCGCAAAAAAGCGCGTGAGCAGACGCAGATTTTTGAGAACCGTCTGAAAGCGGGACACAAGCTGTTGTTCTTTCCCGAAGGAACTTCGACAGATGGATTGCGGGTTTTGCCCTTCAAAACAACACTTTTCGCGGCGTTCTTCGCAGATGAGCTGCAAGAATTCATGTACGTGCAGCCGGTTTCGGTCATTTTCCATGCCCCCAAGGGGCAACCCGAAAGGTTCTATGGCTGGTGGGGCGATATGGACTTCGGGCCCCATCTGCTCAAGACATTGGGGGCACGCAAGCAGGGTTCGGTCGAGTTGATTTACCACTCTCCGGCTCGGGTCAGCGATTTTCCAGATCGCAAGGCACTCGCTGCGCATTGCGAAGAGGCGGTCCGGCACGCCCACGCGTTGGCTCGCCTCGAAAAATAAGGGCGATTGGCACTTGCGCTGCGTTCAATCCTGCCTTATACGCGCGCCATTCAAACCCGCAGGCGGGGTTTGGGCTTTTTGAGGGAGACATCCTCATCAAGACCGCCGGTTGGAGCATCCGCTTCTTTCACCCCCGCCGAGGCGCAAACCGGAAAAGGAAAACAGCATGGCTCTTCCCGAGTTCACCATGCGTCAGCTGCTGGAAGCTGGCGTTCACTTTGGTCACCAGACACAGCGTTGGAATCCCCGCATGGGCCCGTTCATCTACGGCTCGCGCAATGGCATCCACATCATGGACCTGACCCAGACCGTTCCGATGCTGGATCAGGCGCTGCAGGCCGTTCGTGACACCGTTGCAAAAGGTGGCCGCGTTCTGTTCGTTGGTACCAAGCGTCAGGCCGCTGGCCCGATCGCGGAAGCGGCTGAAAAATCGGCTCAGTACTACATGAACCACCGCTGGCTGGGCGGCACGCTGACCAACTGGAAAACCGTTTCCCAGTCGATCAACCGTCTGAACCAAATCGACGAAGCGATGGAATCGGGTGCTGAAGGCCTGACCAAGAAAGAGCGTCTGGGCATGGAGCGTGACCAGGGCAAACTGCAGGCGTCGCTGGGCGGTATCCGCGAAATGGGCGGCGTTCCGGACCTGCTGTTCGTCATCGACGTCAAGAAAGAAGCACTGGCCATCGCCGAAGCCAACAAGCTGGGTATCCCGGTTGTGGCTGTTGTCGACACCAACTGCTCGCCCGATGGTGTTGACTACATCATCCCCGGCAACGACGACGCAGCCCGCGCGATCTCGCTATACTGCGACCTGGCCGCACGTGCCGCTCTGGACGGTATGACCGCTCAGCTGGGTGCTGCAGGTGTTGACCTGGGTGAATTCGAAGAAGCTCCGGTTGAAGAAGCCGTTGCGGAAGAAGCGCCCGCAGAAGCAGAAACACCTGCCGAAGCGTAAGCTGCCCGTCACGTAAATGACATATGGGGCAGGGTATGACCTGCCCCAATTCCGTTTGAATTGAGGAGAGCCAAAAGATGGCAATCACAGCAGCAATGGTTAAAGAACTGCGCGACCAGACCGGCGCAGGCATGATGGACGCGAAAAAAGCGCTGACCGAAACCGAAGGCAACATGGACGAAGCCGTTGATTGGCTGCGCACCAAAGGTCTGGCCAAAGCGGCCAAGAAATCGGGCCGTACCGCAGCAGAAGGTCTGGTAGCAGTCCACGTCGATGGCGGCAACGGCGTTGCTGTTGAAGTGAACTCGGAAACCGACTTCGTTGCGAAAAACGCCGAGTTCCAGGAAATGGTTGGCAAGATCGCATATGCGGCCGAAGGCGTTGACAATGTCGAGGCTCTGCTGGCTGCTGATCTGGGTGGCAAGTCCGTTGCTGACACCCTGACCGACAAGATCGCCACTATCGGCGAGAACATGTCGGTGCGCCGTATGGCCAAACTGTCGGGCGACACAGTTGTGTCCTACGTCCACAATGCGGCAACCAATGGCATGGGTAAAATCGGTGTTCTGGTTGCTCTGTCCGGTGGCGATGAAGCCATCGGCAAGCAGATTGCGATGCACATTGCCGCTGTGAACCCGGCTGCTCTGTCCGAAGCGGACATGGATCCGGCAGTTGTCGAGAAGGAAAAGCAGGTTCAAATGGACATCGCCCGCGAATCCGGCAAGCCGGAGCAGGTGATCGAAAAGATGATCGAAGGCCGCATGAAGAAATTCGTCGCCGAATCGACTCTGCTGAACCAGCAATTCGTTGTGAACCCCGATCTGACCGTAGAAGCGGCGGCCAAGGAAGCCGGCGCAACCATCACCGGCTTCATCCGTCTGGAAGTTGGCGAAGGCATCGTGGTCGAGAAAGAAGACTTCGCTGCCGAAGTTGCCAAAGCCGCTCAGGGCTAAGGCATGTCGCGGCCCGTTCGCCGGGCCGCACATTTCGAACCAAAGCAACCGGTTACGCAATGCGTAGCCGGTTTTTTTACGACAAAACGGCGATCGAAAACTGGACGAGCTGTGTGGAGATAGATTGAGGGGCCCCGCATGATGGGGATGGTCGAGGCCCCCCAAAATTTCCGACCCAGGTACGTGGACGAATAGACGCCCCTGAGACAGAGCGACCGGAGAGCTCTGATATAGCAAAGATCCGATCAAATGTTCCCTGGCTAAAGCCACCACTCACGGAACAGTATCACTCTGCAATTTTAAGCGCGGATAAGGAAGTAATGTTTTCCTTACCTAAGGTAAGCTGACGCATTTTTGCGTCAGTTTTGTGGTCATTACACTTCCATGACAAACATCTGGTTTTGCAGTGACGCCTTGAGAACGGCCTGCGCGGTCGTTTCAACACACAGTGCCTCGCGCGCCAGGCGCAGATGCTTTTCAACTGTGGCTGATGTCAGCCCCATCAGCAGTGCGATGTCCTGTGTCGTCTTGCCATCGCCAACCCATTGCAACGCTTCACGCTGGCGCTTGGTCAACGCCCGGTTCGGCGCGTTATAGGGCAGGGTGAGGATCTTGAGATGCGCCATGTTGTTCATCAGCAGGATGTCATCGCCATGCTCATCCCAGACAGCATCTATTTCGTCCTGTGACATGTCCCCGTAATGCGCCATCGAAATCGCGCCCTTCGACCTTAGCGAGACCGAAGTGAAGCTGACCGTGAAGCCGACAGTTGCGCCCTTGGACTTGTTGAACTCGTAGACCTGCCGCTCCTCTGGGGTCATGGTGCCGCTGGACATTGCTTCCTGAATCATGCGCCAACTGGCAGCACCTTCGTTGGCCAACGCCCATTTGAGCATGGGTGCGTGGAAATACAGACCTGACCGCAGGAACCCGTCCAGATACTCTTTGCAGTGGTTGGTCAAAATCACGAAATCTTCGGGATCGCCCAAGGACGTCTCGGTTCTGTACTGCGTGTAGCCGTACAGCAGCCGATCAAATCCGTACTTTGCCATTTGACGGCAATGCGCATCCCAAAGCTCTTCCAGCGTCTTGGCGTAGCTTAGAAAGTTGAGATACTCGTTCAGGTTCATTCCGAGCTCTCCTGTCCGAGATGCGCGGCCAGCGCATCCAATGCCAGAACATAACTTTTGGCGCCAAATCCACAGATTTGTCCGATGGCAACCGGCGCGACAAAGGACTTGTGGCGGAACTCTTCGCGCGCGTGGATATTGGAAAGGTGCACTTCGACCACTGGAACTTGCGTCGAGGAAATCGCGTCCATCATTGCAACCGACGTGTGTGTGAAAGCACCGGCATTCAGTACGATCCCATCCTGCTTTCCGCGCGCTTCATGGATTGCGTCGATCAGCGCCCCTTCATGGTTGGATTGGAGATGTGTGATGTGCTGTCCCAACGTGTCACCGTGAGATCTGCACAGGTCTTCTATCATTTCGAGGGTCGTATGGCCGTATACTTCTGGTTGTCGAGTCCCCAGAAGGTTCAGATTCGGGCCATTCAGAACCAGGATGTTTTTCATTTCTTACTGTCCCCATGTCCTATTTTCATAAACCCGATTTCAAGGAGCGTCCAGCCACCTCTGCCCTCATGAGGCGAACCGTGATTCTTTATGCTGGCGTGATATGAATGGTAAGGATGTAAATTTGGTCACATATCGGTTCCCGGCGAAACAACTTTTCCGTGAACAGATCGACGATTCCGCTTGAAGGTTACCAATTCGAAACACTGAACTTGCCCGCAAACCGACCCGGAACTCCAGGTAAAACATTTCTCGGCTGACGTGCAGTAAATTGGTATTTGCGCTTCTTTCTCTTGCTTAGATAGATCTGATTGCGTTGGATTAGTGTCAAATGCCACCGACGTGGCGGAACATCCTTGCATTTTCAGGCCGCGGCAGGTGGCCGCCAGCCAAATTAGGGAATTCACATGACCCCGGAAGTTTTGTTTTCGCTTCAAGGAAAAACCGCGCTGGTGACAGGAGGGGCGACAGGAATTGGCCGAATGGCGGCCGAGGCCTTCGTGCGTTCCGGGGCCAGAGTTCTGATAGCCTCGCGCAAGGGAGACGCCTGCCAATCTGTAGCGGCCGAGTTGAACGCACTAGACGCGCCCGGTTCGGCCGAAGGCTTTGCGGGCGATATCGGAAGCGAGGCCGGAATTGATGCCCTTGTGGCCGAAGTGAATACTCGCGCACAAAGCCTTGATATTCTTATGAACAATGCTGGTGTTTCCTGGGGCGCGCCCATGGGACAGTTTCCCTACCATGCATGGGAAAAGGTGATGTCGGTAAACGTGGCGGGCATCTTTGATTTGACCCAGAAACTATTACCGCTGTTGATGAAGGCGGCATCGGATGAAGATCCGGCGCGGGTGGTAAATGTGGCCTCGGTCATGGGCGAGGCCCCCATGGGAGACGGCGCTTACAGCTACTCTGCCTCGAAAGCGGCTGTGATACATCTGACGAAAATCATGGCCAAGGAGTTTGCACCATACCGACTGACGGTTAACGCCATCGCACCGGGACCGTTTGTCTCGCGAATGACTGCATTCGCGACCGAAGATTTGGACAAGAGGGAAAAGGTTGGCAAGGCCGTCCCGCTCGGTCGCGTCGGGCGAGAGGATGACATTGGCGGGTGCATGCTGTTCCTGTGCGGGCGCGGCGGCAGCTATGTTACCGGTGCTGTCATCCCGGTATCCGGCGGGATCAATGTCCAAAGCGGTGGCAATATTTTCGCCGACGCCCTTTGAATTGGCCGTTGAATTTAGACGGATCCAAACCCGAGATAGCTCATGCCGACGTCTGAAAATACGCTAGATCTGAACGCAATAGACACCTACTTTAAAGCGCACCTGGTGAATTACGAAGGCCCGGTTACAGCCACCAAGTTCGCCGTCGGGCAATCCAACCCGACCTATCTGCTGCAGACGCCAACCAAAAACTATGTCCTGCGCCGCAAACCTCCGGGTGTTTTGCTGAAGTCCGCGCACGCTGTCGATCGTGAATACCGGGTGCAAAGCGCGCTGGCTGGCAGCAAGGTCCCGGTGCCGGCCATGTATCTTCTTTGCGAGGACGAAAGCGTTATTGGAACGATGTTTTACGTGATGCAACATCTGCCGGGACGCAGCTTTCAGGACCCTACGATGCAAGGCGAAGATAACGAAACGCGGGCAGGGGTCCTGGATGAGATGAACCGAGTTCTGGCCGAGTTGCACCAGGTCGATATCGACAACGTCGGCTTGTCCGACTATGGGCCGCCGGGGAATTACTTCGAACGCCAGATTGCGCGATGGACGAAGCAATACCGCGCTTCGGAAACAGCTGTGATCGCCGAAATGGACGCGTTGATCGCAGCGCTGGAATCGTCAATACCGGCAGATGACGGCCAAAGAACACTGGTGCATGGTGATTTCCGTATCGACAACCTGATGTTCGAACAGAATGGAACACACTGTATCGGCGTTCTGGATTGGGAATTGTCCACAATCGGCCACCCTTACGCTGATCTGGCGGCTGTTATCATGCAGTGGCAAATGCCCCCCGGATCAGAAGGCCGCGGTTTGGCTGGGGTTGATCGCGGCAGTCTGGGGTTGCCTTCAGATCAACGCTTTGTCGCGGATTACTGTGCGCGAAGGGGGCTCGACGGGATCGACAATTTTGGGTTCTATCTGGCCTTCAACTTTTTTCGAATGGCCGGAATATTGCAAGGGGTCTACAAGCGCGCACTCGACGGCAACGCGTCAGACCCTGAACGAGCCCGCGCTTTTGGCGCCTACGTTCCGCAGTTTGCAAAACACGGGCTTGCCGCACTGGACGGCTAACTCGAATGTGAGAGTTCCAATTCAAGATTCCCAAGGCTGTTTTTCCCAAAAAACATCTCGGGACCGGCGAACATCGTGGGCACGCCAAAAACGCCATTTCTAACTGCCGTTTTTGTCTGATCTTTCAGTTGTTGCTTGATGTGTGCATCACCCAGTGCATCGCGAATTTTGCGAGTGGGCAAATCGCTTTCCAGAACGACATCCATCAAGACATTCAGGTCGTCGACCTTTTGGCCGTGAACCCAGATTGCGTCAAATACAGCGTCAATGTATCTGCGTTCCCACGGTTTTCCATGGGCATAGACAGCACCTCGCATGGCAAACTTGGTGTTCAGTGGAAAATGTGGGCTCATGTGGAAACTGATGCCGCGACGCCGGGCAAAGCGGTGGAGGTCATGCGTCAGATAGGCAGATTTCTGGCGAATATCGGAAAAGGCTTGAAATGGGCTTTGATTGTTCGTGGCCTTGAAAACGGTACTGAGCAGAACCGGTTGGAAGTCCAGCGATACATTCAGGGTTTTCGCCAGATCAGGCAAAACTTTATAGGCCAGATACGCATTGGGACTGCAGAAGTCATACATAAATACAATGTTTTGCGCCATGTTTCTTCCCCGGTCAGTAAATGCAGAGCCGAATCCACTCAATCTTTAGTTTAGCAGTCCATGGCGCGTCGATTCAGAGCTTTCCGTCAGAGGACGCGGTTTTTCGCTGTCGTTTACAAACACGTCGCGGCACTATCGGCGAAAAACATCACAGCGGAGCGAACACATGGGGTTTGACCCAACAGCACTGACGCATATTCGCAACTGGATGCACCGATATGTCGAGCAACGCAAATACGCGGGAAGTTCCCTTTTGGTGAAGCAAAACGGGCAGGAAGTAATTTTTAACAGCTGCGGCTGCCGCGACGTTGAAAACAACCTGCCATTTCAACGAAACACGCTTGTCAGGATCTATTCCATGACAAAACCTGTCACTTCGGTCGCTCTGATGATGCTTGCGGAACGCGGGCTGGTCCACTTGGATGCGCCCGTGTCCGAATTCATTCCTGAATTTCAATCCATGCAAGCGCTGGTTCCCGAAGCGACGCGTCTGGATCAAACTGAAAATGCGCCCACGCCAACCCTGCATCAATTGCTGACACATACAAGTGGCCTCAGTTATCCGTTCAATCCCGGTCTTCTTCCGCAGGAATTGGACGCGCTGGATCTGATTTTTTCACCAGACCAAGGGCCATTGGCCGACCGGGTTAAAGTGCTGTCGGCCCTGCCGCTGGCGTTCCAGCCCGGCACGCGCTGGGAGTATTCGGTGGGCATCGATGTCATAGGTCGCGTGATTGAGGTTGTGACAGGACAGTCACTTGATCAGTTCTTTGCAGAGCACATCTTCGAGCCACTGCAAATGCAGGAAACCGGGTTTTCTGTGCCGTCAGGGGCAGGGGACAGGTTTGCCTCGCTCTATACTCCGCTGGAAGGCGATGCCATGGCCTTGAACGCGGCGAAACAGGGTGGCGATACGTTACGGCTTGTCGACGCCGCCGGAGGTTCTCCGTTCGAACGCACGACGACGTTTTCCGGTGGAGGAGGATTGGTGAGTACGATCGATGACTACAGCCGGTTCGCCGAGATGTTGCGCAACAATGGAACTGAAAACGGTGTTCGTCTGCTGGGGGCCAAGACCGTAGAATATATGATGCGCAATCACTTACCGGGCGACATTGCCTCAATGGGACCACAGAGTTTTGCGGAACAACCGATGCAAGGAATCGGGTTTGGAATTGGCGGGTCTGTTGTCCTGAATCCGGGTCGACTGGGCGCGCCGTCTTCTGTTGGAGACTTCGCTTGGGGCGGCATGGCCTCGACCTTTTTCTGGATCGACCGGGTCAATGATCTGACAACCGTCTTTTTTACGCAGCTGTCACCCTCCAGCTCATACCCGTCGCGGGCCGAGCTCCGCTCGCTTGTTCTCGGTGCATTGGTTGAATGATGTGCGCGTCGTTGATACCTGAAACCGGCCTGACACCGGAGACGATTTGATGACCGAAGCCGAACGCATCCTGCTGGACCTGCTGAACATTGAGCGGCTGGAAGTAGACCTGTTTCGTGGAACCGGTTCAGGTGGTGAAACGCCCACAAGGATATTTGGAGGGCAGGTGGTCGCACAGGCCCTTGCAGCCGCCTACAGGACGGTCGAAGATCGTTTGTGCCATTCCTTGCACGCGTATTTCATCCGACCGGGTGATCCGGAAATACCCGTTATTTATCAGGTTGATAAAGCGCGAGACGGAGGTTCTTTTACAACCAGACGTGTCGTCGCCATTCAACATGGAAAGCAGATATTGAACATGTCCGCTTCATTCCACGTTCAGGACGATGGTTGGGACCATCAGCATCCGATGCCAGAGGTTTCGGCGCCGGAATACCATCCGTCGCGCGATGAGTTGCGTCAAAAGTATCTGGATCGGGTTCCTGACAAACTGCGGTCGGAACTGTTGCGCGAACGTCCGATCGAAGTTCGTGAAATTGAGCCTCTGGACGTTTTCAGGCCAGAAAAAACGGATGATCGTAACAGCCTCTGGTTTCGGATGGCCGCGGCAGATGAGGCCGATACAGTGACGCAGCATCTTCTTTTGGCCTATGCCTCGGACATGAGCTTGTTGAGCTCTGGCATGCGTCCGCACGGTCTCAGCTGGTTTTCCGGCGAAATAAACGGCGCCAGCCTGGATCATGCCATCTGGTTCCATGGGCCCGTGCAGTTTCAGAACTGGCATCTCTATACCATGGAGTCGCCGTGGACCGGGCGCGGTCGAAGTTACAATCGTGGTTCGATCTACACTCAGGATGGTACGTTGGTCGCATCCGTCGCGCAGGAAGGTTTGTTGCGACCGTCGCGAAAGTGAGATCAAGTGGCTTTTCTAAATGGCCGATAACAAGAGAAAAAACGGACTGAGATTGCTAGAGCATTTCTTTCAGTGACGAATACGGTGTAGGCAGCCGCATTGCACAATTACCATAATACCGATTATACGAATTATAGATCTGTTAAACGAGAGCACCATTCTGCCCCTTCACTACGTGTCGATGCCGTCCACTTTACTCTGGCAGGTATTTCTCAGACCAGCTTGTGGCGGCCGCGCCGCGACCGATCATTTGCTGAATTTGCGCTTCGTCGTAGCCGATCCTCTTCAGAATGTCCGTCGTATGCGCTCCATATTTGGGCATCGGGCTCGGAACTGTGATCCGGCCGCTGGTCGGACGAACAGCATTGGGCGCGACCAGATCGCACCAACGACCCATTGGATGCTGATCGTGGCGAATGACCCGGAATGTGTCCTTCGCAATGTCGATGTCTCCCGCGCTTTCAAGCTGCAAGGCTCGGTCACGCGTTTCGTGAAGCGAAGCCAACGGAACCACGGTGCTTGAACCGCCGAAAACCCGTTGCCAGTGGGACAGCGGCTTCTGCCGAAACCGATCCGCCAGCGCGCCGTGCAGATCTTCTGTGGTCAAATCGGCAAGATCGGCGAGTTCCGAAACAGCGGCCAAAGCCGCCGGCCCGTCCGCCGGTGCGGCAAAGAACATCCACTGATCCGCAGCCTCGTAACAATGATAGAACGGCCCCCATCCCAAAGCGTCGCGCCCCGAGGGTTCGCCAAACGGTTCACGACCTTCGTAGTCATACATGAACTGCGCCTGAATAAGGTTGCCTGCACCCGCCAGGGACGCCCGAGCAACACCACCCTTCCCCGTTTTCCGCAGTCGCAAGAGCGCTCCGCCAAGCGCAACGCAGGCGCAGAATCCGGTCAGCACGTCAATCGTTCCAAAATGCGCGTGCTCTTCCGGGGTTTCCATTCCGCCCCCGAACCGGACCATCACGCCGGTCGCGGCTTGCGCCAGATCGTCATAACCAAGGTGGTCCGATTTCGGCCCGCGCTTTGGCCCACCGAAAGCATCCAGTTGAACAAGGATGAGTTTCGGGTTAATCGCCGCCAAGCGATCCGGTGACAGGCCGAGTTTGTCGCGCTGTTCGTCCGTTCCGTTCAATGTGATGACGTCGGCCTCGGCGATCAGTTTGGCCAATGCCGCCTGCCCTTCGTCGCTGCGCAGATTCAGAAGAATGCTTTCCTTGCCGCGTTGTGCGTGAATCCCAAATACAATTGTGTTCCACGGATCCACCGAAGGCTCGACCGGCTGTACAAGCGTGACATTTGCCCCAAAGCGCGCCAGCGTCGATCCAATGGTCGGGCCCGCGATCACGTTGGTCAGGTCCAGCACTTTCACTCCGTCCAGCCAGCCGCTTTTTCCTGAAACATTTCCGCTGCGCGGCGCATCCGCCAATACCGCTTTCAAATCAGCAGATTGTGGCCCGGTTTTTTCAGTCGCACCCTCGTCGCTTGCCAGCCATGCGACATTGCCCATCTGGCGCATTTTGCCGTGGCGCTCATCCTCGACCCGCAGCACCAGACCCGAGGCCAGCGCATGAGGATCAGACAACCACTCTTGTGTAAACCGCTGCACGGTAGCCGGTGCTTTGGCCGTTCCGAACAGCTCTTCCCATTCATGCGACGGTCGGGTCAGAAAAGCGTCCTTCATGGCCGATGAAACGCGCGCCCGGTCGGACGCACCGACCGGGTAATTTCGCATTGACCATTCCGCGGGCCAGTCTTTGGTATCCAGATAGGCCGAGAAATCCGGCAGTTCATCTGCCAACTCCTTAAGGCCCAGCGTTTCCAGCACCCGCCGTGGATGTGTGGCAACCGAACCCGACACCACATAAAAGCCGCGCCCGTCGGCACAGGTATAAGTGCGATAGAACGGATCAAGGAATTCAGACAATTCGTCGAATTTCAGGTTCAAAGGCAGACCTTCGGCCGCGCGCCGATCCAATTCCACCTCACGCGGGGACTTGTAACGCTCGGGGTAGTCTTCGATCTGCTCGCAATTGTAGATCAGCCCTTCAAGCAAAGCCGAGGCGAGCGGAACTTCGATATGGTCGCCTCCGTTTCGGTCGCGTGCGTTCAGGGCAAACAAGACTGACATGGCGCCGAAACTGGCACCGTAGGCCGAGGCCAATGTCAGCGGTGTGAAGGACGGGTTGATCCCCATCAACCGCCGGTTCAGCCCCATATCCGTGAATTGCCCGGTATAGGCGGCGATGACCGCCTCCCACGCAGGCAATCCGGCCAGCACGGGATCGGTCGAGGCAAAACCGGGTAACGACAGATAGACCAGTTGATCATTTGCGGCGCGCAGAGTGCCGGGCCCCAAACCCAGACGATCCATGACGCCAGGGCGAAAATTCTCGATCACAACGTCAGAGCGTTTGGCCAGTTCGACCGCCGTTTGGCGCCCGGCTGAAGACTTGAGATCAAGCGTTAAAACTTTTTTGCCGCGCGAAATCATGTCGAAGGCAGGATCGTCAAAGGCCGGGCCATTGGGCGGATCGATACGGATGACCTCGGCCCCCATGTCTGCCAGCATCATGCCCACCAGAGGACCGGCCAGATAGTGACCGAAGTCGAGAACGCGGATGTGAGACAAGGGTCGTTCTGACATTTTGGACCTGCGCTAATTTTTCCGAGTGGAGAGCAAAATTTGTGAAGCCTGAAACCAGAGATTCCATCGGGACACTGAAATAAAATTGATGGCCTCACAATCAAAATTTGAAAGAACGAATGACATGGCTAATTTTTGGAACGCTCAACGCGCGTTCAACTGCTCTCGCGCAACGAAGAAGCTTGGGGTCGGACACTGCAATGTCAAACACGCAGCATCCGACCAAGGCATCCTGACGGACACATGCGTCGCCAGGAAAGCAGACGGTAGGACCGCCTTGCCCTATAAGCGTCGGATCAGTTGGGTTACAACTTTGACCGGTCTCAATAAAAGGCCTGCAACCCGGTTTGCGCACGCCCCAGGATCAGAGCGTGCACATCGTGCGTGCCTTCGTAGGTGTTAACGGTTTCAAGGTTGATCATATGTCGGACGACCTGAAACTCTAACGAAATACCATTGCCGCCGTGCATGTCACGCGCCATCCGAGCGATTTCCAGCGCCTTGCCGCAATTGTTGCGTTTGACAATCGAAATCATCTCTGGCGCGGCCTCGGCTTGATCCATCAGTCGACCAACACGCAGGCTGGCCTGCAACCCCAAAGCGATCTCAGTCTGCATGTCCGCCAGCTTTTTCTGGTAGAGCTGCGTCTGCGCAAGCGGCCGGTTGAACTGCTTTCGGTCCAGACCGTACTGGCGTGCGGCGTGCCAACAGCTTTCTGCAGCCCCCATGGTTCCCCAGCTGATTCCATAGCGGGCGCGGTTCAGACAACCAAACGGACCTTTGAGGCCCTGTACGTGGGGCAGCAAAGCGTCCTCGCCCACCTCGACACCGTCCAGAACGATCTCACCGGTGATCGAAGCGCGCAGGCTCAACTTGTTTTCGATCTTCGGGGCGCTCAGACCTTTGGTCCCTTTGTCTAAAACAAAGCCGCGGATTTTTCCGTCATGTGCATCAGACTTGGCCCAGACGATGAAAACATCGGCAATCGGGGCATTCGAGATCCACATCTTGGTGCCCGTCAGGCGGTATCCGCCGTCGATTTTCTCGGCACGTGTTTTCATTCCGGCAGGATCTGAACCGGCGTCCGGTTCGGTCAGCCCAAAGCAACCGATCCATTCGCCGCTGGCAAGTTTCGGCAGGTATTTCCGGCGCTGTTCCTCGTTGCCGTAGGCATAAATCGGATACATGACCAGCGAGCTTTGGACAGACATCATCGAACGATAGCCGGAATCCACACGCTCAACCTCGCGTGCGACAAGGCCATACGCGACGTATCCGGCACCGATGCCTCCGTATTCTTCAGGCAATGTTGTACCCAGCAACCCCATCTCACCCATTTCGCGGAAGATTTCGGGGTCAGTTTCTTCGTTCTGAAACGCTTCGGTGACGCGGGGTTGCAGCTTCTCCTGTGCATAGCTGCGTGCGCTTTCCGCAATCAGTCGTTCGTCTTCTTCCAACTGATCGGTCAGGCGGAAGGGATCGTCCCACGCAAAGGCCCCCAAATCGGGTGCATCCTTGGCGCGCAGGGTTGGTTTGGTGTCGGGGGCATTCATGAGATTTCTCCGCTGAGACAGTTTTCCTAAATCTAATCTGAGTTTCTTGCAAAAAACAGCGAGACATTTGCAAGTTTTCATGACTAAAACGCATAGATGAAACCGCGCCGACTTACATTGCCACCAATTTCTGCCCTGCGTGCACTTGAAGCCCTGGATCGTTTGGGTTCGGCCTCGGCGGTTGCCGAGGAGATGGCGCTGACCCAAAGCGCGGTCAGCCGGCAACTGCAAACACTCGAGGCACAGCTGGGCGCAGAGCTGGTGCGACGAGACCGCAAGCGTCTGTCCCTCACGCAAGCCGGACAGGACTATGTTCAGGAAATCCGTCCCGCCCTGTCTCAGATTGCGCAGGCGGCAATGAAGCTGCACGTCGCACCCGCCGGGGGAATGGTGAACCTTGCCATATTGCCGACGTTCGGGATGCGTTGGCTCGTGCCCCGCCTGCCCGATTTTGCGCGACTGCATCCGGACATCACGATCAACATGACGACCCGGCTGCGACCATTCAGCTTTGCCGCCGAACCCTTTGACGCAGCGTTGCATTTTGGTGAACCCGATTGGCCCGGAACGGATCGTTTGCTTTTGCAGGTCGAACGTGTCGTTCCCGTGTGTTCACCAGAGTTGCTGCCTCAAGGTGCTCCTAAGTCGCCCGATGACCTGTTGAAACTGCCTTTGCTGCACATTCAGACACGACCACGCGCCTGGCAAGACTGGTTTCGTCAGTTGGGAGTCGCACATCCCGATCCCCTGCCCGGTACAGTGCATGACCAGTTCACGACGATCAATCAGGCAGCGCTGCATGGTCTGGGAGTAGCACTGCTGCCGAACTATCTGGTTGAACAGGATCTGGCGACAGGAAACCTGATCGCTGCATTTTCCGACAGTGTCGAGACACTTGGCGCCTATTATCTGGTCTGGCCCCGGGAGAAGTCCGAGGACACAGCATTGCGGCACTTCAGGCACTGGCTCGCCTCGCAGGCGCAGAGCGAAGAGACCCTGCCCCGTTGATCCTTAGCCCAGTGCGTATCCGGCACCGCGAACTGTGCGAACGGGATCTTCGCCGCCATGCTGTGTCAATGCCTTGCGAAGACGCCCGATATGTACGTCGACAGTGCGGGTATCAACATAGATGTCCCGCCCCCAAACGCGGTCCAAAAGCTGTTCACGGCTCCAGACGCGGCCCGGTTTTTCCATGAATGTGCTCAGCAACCGGAATTCCGTTGGCCCAAGCTTAAGCGGCTTGTTGTTGCGGCTGACTTTGTGCGTTTCAGAATCGAGGATTATGTCGTCGAATTCCAGTCGAATGCCGACCGTTGCAGGGCGCACCCGACGCAACTGGGTACGCACCCGCGCCATCAGTTCCACGACCGAGTACGGCTTGACGACATAGTCGTCAGCCCCTGTTTCCAACCCGCGGACCTTGTCGACCTCTTCGCTGCGCGCCGACAACATGATGATCGGGATCGACCGCGTGTCCGGGCGGGTCTTCAATCGGCGGCAAACTTCGATCCCGCTGAGGTTTGGCATCATCCAGTCAAGGACAATTATGTCAGGGCTGTCCTCATCCACCAGCAACAGCGCTTCATCCCCGCTGGCCGCCTTGGATACGCGAAAACCTTCCGCTTCGAGGTTGTACGCAAGCACCTCGCGCTGGGCCAGTTCATCCTCGACAACCAGCACCGTAGGTTGATCAACGGACATTGTCTTGCCTCCTAGGCGGTTTGCGACGTTGTATCGGCTTTGGGTCGGCCCTCGGTCGGGCGTTCGCCCGTGACGAGGTATACGACCTGCTCGGCAATGGCCGTTACGTGATCGCCCATGCGTTCGATGTTCTTCGCAATAAAGTGCAGATGCATACACGAAGATATATTGCGCGGGTCCTCGGCCATGAAGGTCAGAAACTCGCGGAACAGGCCATTGTACATCTGATCCACTTCTTCGTCGCGCTCAATCACGTCGCGGGCCAGTTCTTCGTCGCGCTGAATATAGGCGTCCAGAGCATCGCGAAGCATGAGTTCCACTTCGCGCGCCATGCGGCGCAGTGCGGCAGCGCTGCCATTGATTTCGCCGGAGTTAACCAGAACGGTGGTGCGTTTGGCGATGTTCTTGGAATAGTCGCCGATACGTTCCAGATTGGCGGAAACTTTCAGGACCGACAGAACCAGCCGCAGGTCACTCGCCGTCGGCGCACGCAATGCGATCAGCCGAGCGGTTTCCTCGTTGATGATATCTTCCAGCGCATCGATGGCCTTGTCGCCCTGACGGACCTCTTGTGCGAGTTCTTCGTCTCGCATTTCCAGTGACCGGGCCGCGCTCATGATGGCGGCCTCGACCAGACCGCCCATTTTCATGATATGTGCCTGAATGGCTTCGAGGTCCCGGTCGAAAACGGATGCAATATGTTGTTCGGTCATGTCCAAATACCTGTGCTCAGCCGATCCGGCCTGTAATGTAGCTTTCCGTGCGCGGATCTTCAGGGTTGGTGAAAATCTGGCCCGTTTCACCGAATTCAACCAGGTTGCCCAAATGGAAGAATGCAGTCTTCTGGCTGACGCGCGCCGCCTGTTGCATCGAGTGGGTGACGATCACCACAGAATATCGCTCGCGCAGCTCGTCGATCAGTTCCTCGACCTGCGCCGTCGCGATCGGGTCAAGCGCCGAACAGGGTTCGTCCATCAGCAGGACCTCGGGTTCGGTCGCCACGGCACGGGCGATACACAAACGCTGCTGCTGCCCACCCGACAGGCCGGTTCCGGGGGCATCGAGACGGTCCTTGACCTCGTCCCAGATCGCGCCGCGACGCAGGGACTTTTCGACGATTTCATCCAGCTCCGCCTTGTTCTTGGCAAGACCGTGAATGCGCGGTCCATAAGCTACGTTGTCGTAGATCGACTTGGGAAACGGGTTGGGTTTCTGGAACACCATTCCGACCTTGGCGCGCAACTGAACCGGGTCGACTCGCTTGTCATAGATGTCTTCGCCATCCAGTTTGAACGACCCCTCGACACGGGCAACGTCAATGGTGTCGTTCATCCGGTTCAAACACCGCAGGAACGTCGACTTGCCGCAACCGGACGGGCCGATGAAAGCGGTAACAGTTTTGTCTTCGATGTCGACATTCACATCTTTGATGGCGTGGGTGTCACCGTAGTAGACTTGGCAGTCACGGCACTCCAACTTGATTTCCTTGGTGTCCACTTCTCTCTCCACTCGCGACATGTCGTTCATTGTTATAGCTCCATTTACCAGCGGCGTTCAAAGCGGCGGCGAAGGATGATTGCGATGATATTCATGGAGAGCAGGAAGATCAGAAGAATGATGATCCCGCCCCAGGCTTTCTCGTAGAAACCTACATCCGCACGCGCGGCCCAGGTATAGATCTGAGCAGGCATGGCCGAGTTCGGCTCGGTAAAGCCCGCGAGGAACCCATCGGGATAGCCGCGGGCCACGAAACCCACCATGCCGATCAGCAGCAGCGGTGCGGTTTCACCGAGCGCCTGGGCCAGGCCAATGATGGTGCCGGTCAGAATCCCCGGCGCAGCCAGTGGCAGCACGTGGTGGAACACGGCCTGCATCTTCGAGGCCCCTACCCCCAATGCCGCATCGCGAATCGATGGCGGAACCGCCTTGAGCGACGCGCGGGTCGAGATGATGATTGTTGGCAACGTCATCAGCGTCAGAACCAGACCGCCGACCAATGGCGCAGACTGTGGTAAGTGCATGAACTGGATGAAGACCGCGAGGCCGAGGATACCGAATACAATTGACGGCACGGCGGCGAGGTTCGAAATGTTCACCTCGATCAGATCCGTGAACCTGTTCTGCGGCGCGAATTCCTCAAGATAGATCGACGCGGCGACGCCGATGGGCAACGACAGGCCCAGAACCACCAACATCATGAAGAACGAGCCGACAACCGATGCCCCGATTCCCGCACCGCCGGGGTTGTCCACGCCCGAGTCCGCGCCTGTGATGAAAGGCCAGTTGAACACTTGCTTGATGATGCCTGCCTCTTCCAGTGCGTCCACCAGATCCAGATCGCTGAGCTGAAGGAAACGACTGTCCTGCAAAGTATCGCGCGAAACGCGACCCTTGAAGTATCCGTCAACGCGGCTGGACGCGGTCAGATCAAACTCGATGGGTTCGCCCAACTTATCCGGGTTGTCGGCATAAAAGGTCCGGATCGTGCCGCCAACTTTACCCAGAAGACGTTCGATGGCGGCTTCATCGAAATCGACGCTGATCCCACGTTCCGCCAATTCGCCGTTCAGTTCGGAGATGAAAAGGTCGGAGTAAGCTTTGGTCTTGAACAACGTGCCTTCGGCTTCATCGCGCTGAGCTTCGGTCAACGTGAAATCCACGCTGACAACCGTCCGCTGAAAAGCCGGAAGGCCTTGCGACAGGATTGAGGCAAACAGAACGATCAGGAAGAACAGGCCGGTCGCAATCGCCATAATACCGTAGGCGCGAAAGCGCTTTTCCGCGTTGGCGCGCTTTTTTGTGTGCGCATCGCTGGCAGTCAGCGAGACCGAGTGGCGACCTGTTTCGGGGCTTTGCATGCTGGCGTCGGTCATTCGTACTGCTCCCGATACTTACGCACGATGTAAAGGGCGAAGATGTTGAGCCCCAGCGTGAGGATAAAAAGTGTCATTCCAAGCGCAAAAGCGACAAGCGCTTCGGGTGATGCGAAATCCGCGTCCCCGGTCAACTGGCTGACGATTTTTGCGGTGACGGTGGTCATGGCTTCGAACGGGTTCAGGCTGAGGCGCGCGGCGGCACCAGCCCCCAGAACCACAATCATTGTCTCACCAATGGCGCGCGATGCTGCCAGCAGGATCGCACCGACGATCCCGGGCAGTGCTGCCGGTAGCACGACCTGACGGATGGTTTCCGACTGCGTCGCCCCCAGCCCGTACGAGCCGTCGCGCATAGCCTGAGGCACCGCGTTGATGATGTCGTCCGACAGAGACGACACAAACGGGATCAGCATGATGCCCATGACAAGACCCGCTGTCATTACGGCCGTGCCCGCTTTCATCCAGCCCAGTCCGCCATCGCCGAACACGCCCAGTAAAAGCGGGCCAACGGTCAGCAGGGCAAAGAGGCCATAAACGATGGTGGGAATACCGGCCAGCACCTCCAACAGTGGCTTTGCGAAAGAACGGACGCGGGCCGACGCGTATTCGCTCAGGTAGATGGCGGCGAACAGTCCGATGGGAACAGCCACCAAAAGAGCAACCAGCGAGATATAGAACGTACCCCAAAGCAGTGGAATGATGCCCAGAGCGGAAGATCCGCCACGTCCCGAGAAACTGGGCGCCCATGTCGTTCCGAAAAAGAAATCCGACGCAGGATAAAGCTTGAAGAATTCCCACGTGTTGAAGACCAGCGACAGAACGATACCGACGGTAGTCAGAATTGCGATCGATGCAGCGGCCAGCAAAAGAACGCTGACCCCCTGCTCCACAACGTTGCGGGCACGATATTCCGAATGTGTTTGAAACCAACTGAATGCGGCACCAGCCAGCGCGACCAGGATTACTGCGACCGTCATGATCGAGTAACCGGTGGAATTCATGATCCGATAACGTTGCGCTGCGCGCAGCACCGGCTGGGTGATGTCCGAGGTCACGACCTGCCCCGCGTCCTTGAGGCGCTGGGTCATGTCCGTGAAATCGGCGCGTGCGTTCCGTGCCAGATCCTCGGTCAATTGCCCTTGTGCAACTGCGTTGTCCAGACCCCTGGCTGCACGGCGGATTTCGGCCATGACCAGGCTGCGGGACGAGCCGTCTTTAATGGCCGAATCCGGGATCATCCCGGATATCTGCGAGTTAACGAAAAGCGGTTGCACCAACAACCAGACAACCAGAAGACCAAATGCCGGTACAACCGTTTTCAGCACGACGTTCGCGCCGTAAAACGACGGAAGCGAATGCAGATCCCGACTGTCCCCTCCGGCGCTTTGAAGAGCGCGTGCCCGACCTAATACATAACCGAAAGCTGCGATCGCCAGAACGATCAGAATGAGCCAAAGTATCGGCATGACACCCCCATTTGGTCTCGATTGGGAAATTCAGAAACACAAGTTGGGGGCGACACCAAATGCCGCCCCCGGTACTTCAGACCAAAGGCGGGATTAGCTGCCCGAACCCATGGTCTCTTCATTGGCAATGGCTTCCTGAGTTTTTGCCAGCTCAGGATCAGCAACCAGACCATAGTTGGCCAGCGGGCCTGAACCACCAGCGATTTCGTCAGCGACGAAGAACTGAGCGTATTCTTTCAGGCCGGGGATCACGCCGATGTGTGCCTTCTTGACGTAGAAGAACAGCGGACGCGAAACCGGATACTCACCCGACGCGATGGTCTCGGTCGAAGGTGCGACGCCACCCATGGTGGCCACTTTCAGCTTGTCGGTATTGTTCTCGTAGAACGCCAGTCCAAACACGCCGATGCCGTTCGGGTTGGTGTCGATACGCGCCAGGGTTTCGGTGTAGTCGCCGTCGATGTCGACCGACTTGCCGTCCGCACGCACGTCCAGGCAGGCGTCTTCGGCGTCATCTTCACTCATGCCGCCAGAGATCATGGCTTCCATGGCACCGGTCGATTCACAACCAGCCAGCAGAACCTTGTCTTCGAACACTTCACGGGTGCCGTGCTTGGTGCCCGGGATGAACATGGCGATTTCAACATCCGGCAGGTCGCCGTTGAACTCGGCCCAGCTGTTGTAGCTGTTGTCGACCAGCGCCCCGTCCTTCATGACTTTTGCGCCAATGGCGTTGTAGATGTCAGCCGGCTGGAATGCGGTGAAAGCAGGACCCGACTGCTGGCTGGCGAACACGATGCCGTCATAGCCGATGCGCACTTCCATGATGTCGGTCACACCGTTTTCGGCGCAGGCTTTGATTTCTTTTTCGCGGATCGCACGCGATGCGTTTGCAACGTCGATAGTGTTCTCGCCAACGCCTTCGCAGAAACGTTTCAGACCGGCCGACGAGCCGCCCGATTCGACAACCGGTGTCGGGAAGTCGGTGTTTTCACCGAACAGTTCCGCAACGATCGAGGCATACGGCAGAACGGTCGACGAACCGGCAACCTGGACATTGTCACGAGCTGCAGCAGTGGTCGCCGAGACGGCAGCGATTGCCAGCGCAGATGCCGACAGTTTTACAAAGGACATTTCAGTCTCCCTGAAAAAGATAAGATATGATCACCCCCATGATGATCTTGCCGGCACCCCTAAGTACCGCGCGTAAGCCTTTTGTGACACATACGTAACGGTTTTATGACAACTCAAGTTTTTCTTAGGATTTCTTAACTTGACGATACGTAAAGTGAGCGCCGACACCAAAGTCGCGAGGTCGGGTCAACCGATCTCAGCGTGGCAAAATCACTGTAAAGACGGAACCTTTTCCAAGATCGCTCTCGACCCGCAGACGACCCCGGTGGCGATTGACGATATGCTTCACGATTGCAAGCCCCAACCCTGTACCACCCAGTTCCCGGGATCTGTGGCTGTCCGCCCGATAGAATCGTTCCGTCAATCTGGGAAGATGCACGGCATCAATACCCGGCCCCTTATCCACAATTTGAACCCGAACCGACGGTCCACGCATCGCTGTGTCACGTTCCGAAGGTAGAATGTTGACCGTTACACTCTCGCCGCTGCCGCCGTATTTGATCGCATTTTCAATAAGATTGGTGAAAACCTGACGCAACTGGTCGCTATCACCCGTGACTGAAACCGGTTCGGGCGGCGCATTCAGCGTCATGGTGACCGCTGCATCGTCGGCCAGAGGGCGAAGGGAGTTCAGTGTGGATTCCAGCAAGGCCGTAAGTTCAAGCTGTTCGGTTGGGCGAACGCGCTCCTGGCTTTCCACGCGGTTCAGGGACAACAAGTCGCCAACCAGACGGTTCATCCGGTTGGCTTCGTCCGTCATGATTTGAAGAAACCGGTCCCGGGCATTGACGTCATCGCGGGCCGGACCCCGCAGCGTCTCGATGAATCCCATCAAGGCGGTCAGAGGTGTGCGCAATTCGTGACTGACGTTGGCGACAAAGTCGCGACGCATCTGGCCGGCCTGCTCCAGATGGGTGACGTCTTGGAATACCACCAGAACCGCGCCGCCAGAAACGGCACCTACGCCATTCAGGTATCGACATTCCACCTGAAATGTCGTGTCCTGCGCGCCATCATTGGACAGATGACGGGTTTTGGCAGGGCCCTTGGACCGCAGGCTTTGTTCCATGGCTTCGATCACCTGCGGCTGTCGCAGGATCGTGGCGTAGTGACGCCCCTCGATATTCTGACCGAGCAGCGTTTTGGCGTCCGTATTGGCAGCGATGATCCGCTCTGTCTGATCCACCAGCAAAGCAGGCATCGGTACGG
Organism: Ruegeria sp. HKCCD6647-2; assembly: GCF_057221075.1. NCBI lineage: Bacteria > Pseudomonadati > Pseudomonadota > Alphaproteobacteria > Rhodobacterales > Roseobacteraceae > Ruegeria > Ruegeria sp. HKCCD6647-2. The sequence continues at coordinate 991,678 of NZ_JBWVBD010000001.1, forward strand.
CTGAAACGAATTCGCCAATCAGGTCTTGGGACATCTGGGGCCTATCCGGCGTTAACTGCCTAGTGAAACCGGTTTGAGTGTTTCGCGAAATTTGCGCATGTTTTCCTGATAGTGCAGCGCGCTGAGCGTGAGCTTTTGCGCGGCCGCTTCGTCCAGCTGACGGACGACCTTTCCAGGAGATCCCATGACCAGCGAATTGTCGGGGATCACTTTTCCTTCAGTTATCAGGGCTCCTGCCCCGATCAGACAGTTGCGCCCGATTTTCGCGCCGTTCAGAACGATGGCTCCCATACCGATCAAGCTGTTGTCGCCGATTGTACATCCATGCAACATGACCTTGTGCCCGATCGTGCAATCCCGACCAATTGTTAATGGATAGCCTGCATCGATATGCATGACGCAGTCTTCCTGAACGTTACTGCCCGCACCCACCCGAATCTCTTCGTGGTCGGCGCGAATGGTGCTGCCAAACCAGACCGAGGCCCCCTGCTCCAACACGACCTTGCCTATCAGGTTGGCGTCAGGCGCCACCCAAGTGTCTTCGTGGATCTGTGGCGTATCTTCACCCAGAGCGTAAATGGTCATGACAGCCCCTCGAACTCGGTCTGCAATGTGCGGATGTGATGTTGCAGGCGCGGCTGCTGAATACGCCGCATCCGCTCGGCGCTGACGATGGTTTTCAGCTTCTCTTCTGTCATGTCCAGATCATCATTGATCAGGACATAGTCGTAATATCCCCAATGGCTGATCTCGTCCCAGCTTTTCAGCATTCTCTTTGCAATCACGTCTTCGCTGTCCTGACCGCGGCCTTCCAAACGGCGGCGCAGTTCCCGGATCGACGGCGGAAGGATGAAGATCGAAAGCGCGTGTTTGCCCAGATCCGAATTACGGATCTGAACCTCGCCCTGCCAGTCCACATCGAACAGAACGTCCCGGCCCTGGTTGATTGAGTCGAGCACAGGTTCGGCGGGAGACCCGTAGAAATTTCCGAACACATGGGCGTGTTCCAGCATCTGACCATCCGCGACCTGTTGTTTGAAAGAGTCCTCGGACAAGAAGTAGTATTCGCGACCGTGCTCTTCCCCCGGTCGCGGCGCACGGGTTGTAGCCGAGATCGAGAACTCCAACTCGCTATCCCATTGCATCAGCCGTCGGGCCAGCGTGGATTTGCCCGCGCCCGAAGGTGAGGACAAAATGATTAAGAGACCTCGGCGATCCGCCATGTTTCTGGTTCCCGTCTGTTATTCTACGTTCTGCACTTGCTCGCGCATCTGATCAATGACCGCCTTCAGTTCCAACCCGACCGCCGTCAGTTCGGCATTCTGGGACTTGGAGCACAGGGTATTGGCCTCGCGATTGAATTCCTGGGTCAGGAAATCCAGTTTGCGCCCCACCGGGCCTTCTTCGGCCAGCAAATTTCGCGCCGTTGTGACATGCGCGGCCAGCCTGTCGATCTCCTCGGTGATGTCGGCCTTGACCGCGATCAAAGCCAGCTCCTGCGCGACACGTTCGGGATCAGCACCCTGTGCGTTGTCCAAAACACGCGCCAGATTTTCACGCAACGCTTTCGCCATATCATCGCGACGTCTCTCGGCCAACCCTGCCGCCTGGTCGGTCAGGTCGGCAATGCGATCCAGCTGTGTTTGCAGGATTTCCGCCAATGCCTGCCCTTCGGTGCGGCGCATGGCCAGAAAGTCGGATATTAACCCGCGAAAATCACTGGTCAGTTGCGCGACGATGGGTGCCGCTTCGTCTTCGTCAGAACCGTTATCCATCATGCCTTTGAGAACCAGCAGGTCACTGGCACGCGATTGTGCCAAAGTCACGCCCTGCTCGGCAGCCATGGATTCGGTCTGGGCCAAGGCAGCCAGCGCCGCCTGCATGGCAGCACTGTTCAATCTTATGTCCGACGAAGTTTCTTCCCGGTTTACACGCAGCGACAGGGTGATGTTTCCGCGACCGACGGCCTTGGACAGTTCTGCCCGCAGAGCGGCTTCGAGCCCTGTTAGCCAATCCGGAACACGCAGGCGCATATCCAGGCCCTTGCCGTTGACGCTGCGCAGCTCCCACGTCCAGCTGTGTGGGCCTAGCGCGCCTTTGCCCGAAGCGAACCCAGTCATGGATTTGATCATGCCTGCCCTTTCAATCCTCTGACGCGTTTCGCGCGCCTGCCGCACCTAATGCCATCGACCGCCCCGGGGCAAGACCTTGCTTATTCTTGACTTCATCCGGCAAAGTTAACCATTCGTTAAAGAATTCCTCCAAAATTGTCTTAACCCGTGCCAATCTTCCGGTCGCAACGGCTGGTGTATCGCTGTGGTGCCTATTACACGGCATTTTAGATAAATCGCGAGTGATTGATGTTAGGGTGATGAAAATGAAAACCTTTTTCGGGACCGGTTCCGGCTCAAGTTTTGGAAAGATCGTTGCAATGGATCGCTTTGACAGCGGGCGCAGCCTGTCCCCCATACGTCAGGCCGAGGCATACTGGACCGCACTGCTGACCGGAGATGGGGTGCCGAAGCGATCACAAATCGATCCGCGCGGATTGGAGAATATTCTTGAATACACGTTTATTCTGGAACGCATTGCACCAGGTCTTGCCCGGTTTCGCCTTGCGGGCAGTCATCTGAATAAACTGGCGGGAATGGAAGTCCGTGGGATGCCTCTGACATCCTTTTTCGAACCGGAAGCGCGGGAAGAGGTCACGTTGCAACTGGAACGGGTTTTTGCCGCCCCCGCCGTAACCGAGCTGGGCATGGTTTCAAAAGGCAAGATGGGTCGTGCACACCTGCAAGCCCGCATGATCCTTCTGCCGCTGAAAAGCGACCTTGGCGATGTCAGCCGGGTCTTGGGTGTCATGATCAGCGATGGCGCAATCGGGACAACGCCACGACGGTTCACGATCACGGACAGCCGGGTGCGCAAGATTGCTGATCTTCAGGTGCCTCCACAGGTTTCCCCGGAAAAGGCGATGGGCTTTGCCGAAGATCAGGAGCCTCTTCATCCGTCCAAAAGTCATCTGAGACTGGTCTCTTCCCGCGAGGATTAAGTTCGCACAACAAAAAACGGCGGGCTCAAGACCCGCCGCTTTGTTTCAAGAGTTTCTGACAAGTGCACTCAGCTTGCAGCGCGTTTCTTCCGATCGCGGCGCAAATTGGTCAGTTCTTCAGCAACCAGGAACGCCAGCTCCAGCGATTGCGTGGCGTTCAGACGCGGATCGCAGGCCGTGTGGTAACGGTCGGACAGGTCTTCTTCGGTCACAGCACGAACTCCACCGGTACATTCAGTAACGTCCAGACCGGTCATTTCGAAATGCACACCGCCAGGAATGGTGCCTTCGGCCTGATGTACGCCAAAGAAATCACGAACCTCGCGCAGAACGGATTCGAACGGGCGCGTTTTGTATCCGGTCGCCGATTTGATCGTGTTGCCGTGCATCGGATCGCAAACCCAGGTCACCTTGGCGCCTTCTTCTTTCACGGTTTTGATCAGGCGCGGCAAATGTTCACTTGCCTTCCCTGCACCGAACCGGGCGATCAGGGTCAGGCGACCTTCTTCGTTTTCCGGGTTCAGTTTGGACATCAGAACCTTGAGATCCTCGGCTGTCGTCGTTGGACCGCATTTCAAGCCAATCGGGTTCAGGACGCCGCGGCAGAATTCGACATGCGCACCATCCGGCTGACGTGTGCGATCCCCGATCCAGATCATGTGACCAGAGCCAGCCAGCCAATTGCCCGACGTGGAATCGAGGCGCGTCAGTGCCTCTTCATATTCCAGCAACAAGCTTTCGTGACTGGTGTAGAATTCCACGGTCGAGAATTCGTGGGTGGTGTCGGCGGTAATCCCGGCCGCGCCCATGAAGTCGATGGTGTCCTGAATCCGATCCGCAATCTCGGAATATTTCTGAACGTCCTGCTCATCGGTAAATCCAAGTGTCCAGGAATGCACGCGGCTCATATCGGCAAAACCACCGGTCGAGAACGCGCGCAGCAGGTTCAGCGTTGCCGCCGCCTGAGTGTAGGCTTGCAACATCTTTTCTGGGTTCGGAATCCGCGCCTCGGGTGTGAAGGCCAGTTCGTTGATAATGTCGCCGCGGTAGCTGGGCAGTTCCACGCCATCCACCACTTCGGTCGGTGCGCTGCGTGGCTTTGCGAATTGCCCGGCCATACGTCCGACCTTGACCACCGGCACCTTGGCGCCGTAGGTCAGAACCATCGCCATCTGCAACATCACCTTGAAGGTGTCACGGATTGCGTCAGCGCTGAATTGATCGAAGCTTTCAGCGCAATCGCCCCCCTGCAACAGGAATGCTTCACCGCGCCCTGCGGCACCCAGATGCTGCTTGAGGCGACGCGCCTCGCCCGCGAAAACCAGCGGGGGATACTGAGAAAGCTTTGCCTCAACCTTGGCCAGTGCGGCCGGGTCGGTATATTCGGGCATCTGAACGCGAGGCTTGTTGCGCCAGTTCGTTTTTTGCCACTCGGTCATTGCTTTGATCTCCGCTGAGGTATTTCAGGGGGTCTCTATACAAAATGCAATGAAGAGTGGCCATATCCCATTTGCGCCTCTTGACGCCGGAAACAAGCTTTGAGCATGGTGGCTGGCAATTCCGCCGGCTCAAAAAGGTCGGCCGGCACCGAATCAAGGACAGTTCGCCATGCAAGAGCAACGCCAAGTTGTCACCGTGGATAGCAATTCCACTAAGCCGAACAATTTTGTTTTTGTTCTGCTGGATAAGTTTTCCCTTCTGTCCTTTGCGTCGGCCCTTGATAGCCTGCGCATCGCCAACCGAATGTCTGATCGGGAACTCTATACCTGGACGCTGGCCGGTGAAGGAGGTGAATTGGTTCATTGCTCCGCCGGTACGACATTCAAACTCGATTGTGACTTGTCCGAACTGCAACGTGACGAAGTGATTCTGGTGTGCGGCGGGGTCGACGTTCAGGCCGCGACGACCAAACGTGTCCTGAACTGGTTGCGCCGCGAGGCACGCAAGGGCCTGAAAATCGGGGGACTGTGTACCGCTGCCTATACACTGGCCAAGGCTGGTCTGCTGGAGGGCAAACGCGCGACCATCCACTGGGAAAACTCGGACAGTTTTGCCGAAGAGTTCGACACCGTCGAACTGACCAAATCGGTATTTCAGATCGACGGCAACAGGATGACCACTGCGGGCGGGACATCCTCGATAGATTTGATGCTAAAACTGATTGCCGAGGACTACGGTGAGGATCTGGCGAATGCGGTGGCGGATCAGATGATCTATTCCTCGATCCGCACGGATCAGGACACACAGCGCCTGTCCACGCCCACGCGCATCGGGGTACGCCATCCCAAGCTTAGCCAGGTCATTCTGATGATGGAAAAGAACATCGAGGAACCGATCTCTCCCTCGATCCTGGCCAAGGACGTCGGCATGTCGACGCGGCAACTCGAGCGACTGTTCCGCCGCTATCTGAGCCGCTCGCCCAAGCGCTATTATATGGAACTGCGCCTGCACAAAGCTCGCAACCTACTGATGCAGACGGACATGAGCGTGATCAACGTGGCACTGGCCTGCGGATTCGCCAGCCCCTCGCATTTCTCGAAATGCTACCGGGCACACTACAACACCACGCCCTATCGCGAGCGCGGCGCACAAGGCGGTCGGCTGTCGGTCTAACGGGTCGGCGTCATTCTGTAGATCGCCCCGTTTCCTACTGAAATGAACCAAATGGCCCCGTCAGGTGCTTCCACGATATCCCTGACACGCTCGGTTTCAGGGCCTTGGATCTGTTCAACTTCGCGCAGCGGCGTTCCTTCGAGCCGTGAAATGTAATCAAACTTCAGGGAACCGACAAAAATGTCCCCTTTCCATTCCGGCCACAGCTTGCCGGAATACACCAATAATCCAGACGGTGCGATGGAAGGGTCCCAATAATGCTCGGGTTGTTCCATGCCCGGTTTCGTAGTGCCCTCGCCGATTTTCTGACCAGAGTAATGGACGCCGTAGGAGATGACCGGCCATCCGTAATTCTTTCCTGACTGTACCAGATTCACTTCGTCGCCGCCTCTCGCACCATGCTCTGAAATCCATAGTTGACCGCGCGCGTCGAGTCCTGCTCCTTGCGGATTTCGGTGCCCAAACGACCAGATTTCGGGGCGTACGCCACTTTCGCCGACAAATGGATTATCGGCAGGCACCGTTCCATCCCGGTTCACTCGGATGACAGCGCCTATGTGATTGGTCCGGTCCTGAGCACTGGGCCGATCGCCTCTGTCACCTATCGTCAGGAACAGGGTGCCGTCATTTGCCTCAACCACGCGAGAGCCAAAATGGCGGCCTCCCGATCCGCCGGGAAGCGCCTCGAATATCACGCGCAGATTGGTCAGACGATCACCGCTTTCCGACAAACGGGCGACAGCAAGCGCGGTTCCGGCCCCGCCCTTCTGTCGCTTGGAAAAAGTCAGAAAAATCTCTCGTGAGCGCACAAAGTCGCGCGCAACAGTGACGTCCAGCAAACCACCCTGCCCGTTCGTCACGACTTTTGGCACGCCTTTGACGCGTTTTGACTGCCCGTCCGCAATATAGAGGAGCTCTCCATCGCGCTCCGTGACGAGAAAAGAACTGTCCGGCAATATTCCGATGGCCCAAGGCGTATCCAGTCCACTGACGAGCGTTGTCACCGTGACGGGGCCAGCTGAGGTCTGTATCTGATCTGCGGAAACCACACTGGACGACAAGAGAAATGCCAGAAAAAAACCAAGCCTGAGCATCCGAAACCTCCGCTTACGTGGATCGCCTTTGGTCGAGAAAACAAGATAGCGCATACCTGCGAAAGCCAACTTTTCGTTAGGACTTTTCTTTTCCGAACAGCTTGCCTAGGGTCGTGCCCAGAACGAATACGTTCATAACAGGGAGTAACCTTATGAAAAAGCTGCTTACTGCGACTGCAGCAACCGCTCTGCTGGCCGGAACCGCAATGGCCGAGGATGTGACACTGGGCGTTCTGTTCGGCTTCACCGGCCCAATCGAATCGCTTTCCCCAGCCATGGGCTCGGGTGCCGAGCTGGCGATGGCCGAGGTCACCGAATCCGGCAAGCTGCTGGATGGCGCCAAAGTCACCGCATCACGCGCCGACACCGGCTGTATCGACAACGGTCTGGCCACGTCGAACGGCGAACGCATGATTGCTGACGGCGTTGCTGGCATCATCGGTGGTGACTGCTCGGGCGTGACCGGTGCGATCCTGCAGAACGTTGCGATCCCGAACGGTATGGTCATGATCTCGCCTTCCGCGACTTCTCCTGGCCTGTCGACCATGGAGGACAACGGCCTGTTCTTCCGCACCGCCCCGTCGGACGCGCGTGAAGGTCAGGTGATGGCGGACATCCTGAATGACCGTGGCATCAGCTCGATTGCGCTGACCTACACCAACAATGACTATGGCAAGGGTCTGGCGGATGCGATCCAGTCCTCGTTCGAAGCATCAGGTGGTGAAGTGACCATCGTTGCAGCGCACGAAGACGGCAAGGCCGACTACTCGGCCGAAGTTGGCGCGCTGGCCTCGGCCGGTGGCGACATTCTGGTTGTTGCGGGCTATCTGGACCAGGGCGGTCTGGGCATCATCCAGTCGGCGCTGGACAGCGGTGCGTTTGACACGTTCGGTCTGCCCGGTGGCATGATCGGCGACTCGCTTCCCGCAAACGTTGGTCCGGACCTGAACGGCTCGTTCGGTCAGATTGCCGGCTCGGGCGGTGAAGGTGCCGAGAAGTACTTTGCAATGGCCGAGGAAGCGGGCTTTGACGGCTCGTCCCCTTATTCGCCTGAATCCTATGATGCTGCTGCCCTGTTCATGCTGGCGATGCAAGCTGCTGGATCGACGAACCCTGCTGATTATGGCGGTAAAATCATGGACGTCGCCAACGCACCAGGTGAAAAGATCTATCCGGGTGAGTTGGCGAAAGGCCTGGAACTGCTGGCCGCAGGTCAGGACATCGACTATGTCGGCGCGTCCGGTGTCGAGCTGATCGGCCCCGGTGAAAGCGCGGGTTCGTACCGCGAGATCGAAGTGACCGACGGCGAAAACAAAACCGTCAATTTCCGTTGATTTCGGACACCAAATTCTAAAACCAAGCAGCCCGGGCCTTGTGTCCGGGCTGTTTCGATGACACAAACCCGCACCCCTGATGAAGGGGCATGGGGACAACTAAAAAGCGCTACTTTCAGGTGGCCAGGGGAACACATGATCGTCGTCGAAGACGTGCATAAGCATTTCGGCGGTTTTCACGCGGTGGACGGGGCATCGCTGGAAATCGAAAAAGGTTCGATTACTGGCCTGATCGGGCCGAACGGGGCCGGAAAAACCACTCTGTTCAATGTGATCGCGGGTGTTCTGCCGCCGACAAGCGGCAAGGTTTTCATGGACGGTGAAAACATCACAGGCCTGCCGCCGCATGACTTGTTTCACAAAGGCCTGCTGCGCACATTCCAGATCGCGCACGAATTCTCCTCGATGTCCTGCCGCGAGAATCTGATGATGGTGCCCGGTGCGCAGTCGGGGGAATCGCTTTGGAACACCTGGTTTGGCCGCAAGCGAATCGCAGACGAAGAACGCGCCTTGCGCGCCAAGGCCGATGAGGTGTTGGAGTTCCTGACCATCGAACATCTTGCCGACCACAAGGCGGGTCAGGTCTCGGGCGGGCAGAAGAAACTGCTGGAACTGGGCCGCACCATGATGGTCGACGCCAAGATCGTGTTTCTGGACGAGGTGGGCGCGGGTGTGAACCGCACCCTGCTGATGACCATCGCTGATACAATCCTGCGACTGAACAAGGAACGCGGCTATACCTTTGTCGTGATCGAACATGACATGGATTTCATCGGCAAGATCTGCGACCCGGTCATCTGTATGGCCGAGGGCAAGGTTCTGGCCGAGGGCACTTTGGACGAAATCAAGGCCAACGAACACGTGATCGAGGCCTATCTGGGCACCGGCCTGAAGAACAAAGACAAGCTGGAGGCCCAAACATGACCGCTGGCATGAGCGACAACCCCTATCAGGACGACAAGGGCAACAAAGACGCCTCGATCACCAACACCCATGGTGTCGGGACCATGACACCGGCGCACAAGAAAAGCGGTAAGACGCATTATGTCGGCGGCGGTCCTTTCCTGATCGGTGACACCATGACCGGAGGATATGGCAAGGGCCCCGACATCCTGCACGATTGCACCATCGCCGTGGACAAGGGTGAGATAGCCGTGATCGTCGGCCCCAACGGCGCGGGAAAATCAACCGCGATGAAAGCTGTGTTCGGGATGCTGGACGTGCGCGCCGGATCGGTGCGGCTGGATGGCGAGGACATCACCAACCTGTCCCCACAGGACCGGGTGATGAAGGGTATGGGTTTCGTGCCACAGACCCAGAACATCTTTACCTCGATGACAGTCGAGGAAAACCTTGAAATGGGCGCCTTCATCCGCCGCGACGACATCGGCCAGACCATGGAGCAGGTCTATGACCTCTTCCCCATTCTGCGCGATAAACGCAATCAGGCGGCCGGAGAGTTGTCGGGCGGTCAACGCCAACAGGTCGCCGTCGGACGCGCGCTGATGACACAGCCCAAGGTGCTGATGCTGGACGAACCGACCGCCGGGGTCTCGCCTATCGTGATGGACGAGCTTTTCGACCGGATCATCGAGGTCTCTCGCACCGGTCTGCCGATCCTGATGGTCGAACAAAACGCCCGTCAAGCGCTGGAGATCGCGGACAAGGGGTATGTGTTGGTGCAGGGGCGGAATGCCTACAGCGGCACGGGCAAGGAATTGTTGGCTGACCCGGAGGTGCGGAAGAGTTTCTTGGGGGGATGAGGAACTTGAGAGCAATCCTGACAGTTTTCCTTTTTGTTTTGGGCGCTATAGCGTCCCAAAATTCCGTAGCTGCATCGGAAATTGAACTTCACGAACTCTATTTTTGCACACTTACTGATACCACATCAGCTGGTGGTAACCCTACGAAACCGGTTGCAATGGCGGACTATACCCCTTTCGGCCTTAGCCGTATGTCGCGCCCAGGAGAATCCAACCGGTTCGGCTTCGGATCCACGACGACCAACTCAATTGGAATTGGACAACTACAAGAAGATGGACGTTGGTTAATTGGAAACTGGAGTGAGCAGCAACAAACCGAACCGAAGATTACCTTAGTGACCTTCTTTCCTGACAAAGATATTTTGGTATCTGTCTACGCTGGTCCGGACGCACATGTAACTTTTGGAGGCTTGTGCGAACCGCGGGAATTGCCAGAAGATTGAGATCGGTTGCCTTGTAGCCAACTGGGATTTTCAGCGAGTTCGTCGCGCACGCCGAACTCGCATTTGTTCTGGCTGCTCGCCTATCGCCTTCTATCTACTTTGAAGTTTCGCACCTTGCTCCGACATCAGAATACCGGATCGCCGCATTGCCCGAAATCATTGCTGGCATGCGGGCCTTTGATGGACATATCGTAGTTCCGATCCTCGAAATCAACGACAAAGGTCACAACGTCCTTGTCCATGATGTGCAGGAAGGTCAGTGAGTTTAGCCCCGCGATAATCGTCGCCTCTCCCTTGATCTCATCCGTGACAATGAACCCTTTGTCGGACGCGCCGGATCGCGCCAGGGTCACTGCGCCACCATTGCTGTCCGACACGCAATTGACAACAAAATCCGCCCCGTTCAACGGATCACTCGTTGCCGATTGCGCCATCACCGGCATGGTCGCACACAGTATCAGAGCTGCGTAAAACTTCATGTGGAACCTCTTTCCTGTTTCTGCGCCCCCACGCTTCAAAACAAGTCAACGAGTAACTCAAAGATTTCAATGGGCTGCACGGAGACCTTCACTTGTTCTTGAGGCTGAGTGAAAAAGCGTGTTCGTCGGGTCGATGTTTTTTCATGACCGTGTCTCGCCAGTGCACTGATGGTCGAAAGTGACGTAAAAAAGGCAATCATTACTTTTCTCCCGCGGAACCTAAATCGTGTCAGTATTAAACCGTTCAATCTCAGAGCGTTACTTTGAAATACCCGCGCATACGAAAATTCGACCGCTTCTGATTTCCGCCCACCATCAGCTTAATTCTTGCCATTTTCCACGCCTACTCACACCGAGCGAACGACGAGAATCCAGACGGGATTCTCGACATATTTCGGGCCATTACCCCTTTAGGAGACACAATATGAAATATCTGGCAGTGCTTGCCGCCATCGTCCTGCCCGCAACCGCGCAGGCCGTTTCGCAAGACCCCGCGCAAGGTGAAACAGTTTACGAGTGCCAGATTACCGAGACATGCAAGACCAGTGGATGCACGCCACTCGAACCCGGCCAGCAAGTCACGTTGAAACGGCGTGAAGGTCAATCCAAGGGCGCGCTTTTGGTCGACAACCAAGAGCATGAGGTGCTCGTTTACCCCAGCCTGGGCGCTCAGGAATTCCTTCAGGTTCTTAAAGGTGGCAGCGTCGGTTACACAGTGAATACCGACTCTGGCCAACTTGCGATCCGGGCAACGGGTGCGAAGCAGCGGAATGAACGCGGTAACTGCACGATTTCCCAATAGTTCCCAATAAGCCGCCCAGATTCGCGCAAAAAAGCAGAATCGGCGCGCCGCGCCCCGGAGGTTTGTGCCCGGCCTCCGGGGGTCGTTTTTTCTACCCGGCAACATGGGCTGTGACGCAGGTCGAAAATCGCGTTTTTTGTGACCATTTAGGGCGTCTTGCGCGGCTGAAATGTTGTGTTCTCACCCACCCGCATGGCATAAGGCCGCACCCGGACAGTGAGAAGAATTCATGGACCTACTCAACGCGCTTGTCGCGCTTACGAACTTTGTCATCGTGCCAGCGATTGCCTATGGCAGCCAGCTGGCGCTCGGAGCGCTGGGGGTCACGCTGATCTACGGCATTCTGCGGTTCTCGAACTTTGCCCATGGCGACACGATGGCCTTTGGCGCGATGATCGCCGTGCTGGTCACTTGGGCGTTGCAGGCCGCAGGCGTCAGCTTTGGGCCTTTGCCTACTGCCCTTCTGGCCCTGCCCTTTGCCATTTTGGGCTGCATCATCCTCGTGTTGATCACCGACAGGCTTGTTTACCGCTTTTACCGAGATCAAAAGGCCAAACCAGTCATATTGGTGATCGTTTCGATGGGCGTGATGTTCATCATGAATGGCCTGGTGCGGTTTATCATCGGTCCCGACGACCAACGGTTCTCGGATGGCGCACGGTTCTTGATTTCCGCTCGGGATTTCAAGGCCATGACCGGATTGAACGAGGGCCTTGCGATCCGAACTTCTCAGGCGCTCACAGTTGTGGTCGCGGTTGTTGCAGTAGCGCTGTTGTTCTGGTTCCTCAACAAAACGCGGACCGGAAAATCGATGCGTGCGTATTCTGACAATGAGGATCTGGCGCTGCTGTCCGGCATCAATCCCGAACGTGTGGTGATGATCACATGGATCATCGTCGCAGCCTTGGCAACGACGGCGGGCGTTCTTTATGGGTTAGACAAAAGCTTCAAGCCCTTCGTCTATTTCCAACTGCTGCTGCCCATCTTCGCGTCGGCCATCGTGGGTGGCCTCGGCAATCCTCTGGGTGCCATTGCGGGCGGGTTCATCATCGCGTTTTCCGAGGTCACGATTACCTATGCGTGGAAGAAAGTGCTGACTTACGTTGCACCGGAAAGCCTTGCCCCGTCGGGCTTGGTGCAGTTTCTGTCGACCGACTACAAATTCGCCGTCAGCTTTGTGATCTTGCTGATCGTGCTTCTGTTCAAGCCCACGGGTCTGTTTAAGGGGAAAGCAGTATGACCGAGTCCGTCAAAAACACGCTGCTTTTCGTCGTCGTTGGCAGCCTGATTCTGCTGACAGGTTTCACGCAAAGTTGGAACGCCGCCATCCTGATCCTGAACATGGGTCTGATCTCGGCCATCATGGCCATCGGTGTGAACCTGCAGTGGGGCTTTGCCGGTCTGTTCAACGTGGGTGTCATGGGCTTTGTCGCGCTCGGCGGTCTGGCGGTTGTGCTGGTATCGACCTCTCCGACGCCTGGAGCGTGGTCCGCAGGGGGTTACGGGATCGTTCTGGCCCTTTTGTTAGGGGCAGCCACAGTTGTGGCCGCGGTTCTAGTCGCGCAGAAGTTACCGAAGGGACGTGCGCAAACCTTGTCGATCATTGGTATTCTGGTGATCGGATTTTTTGTCTATCGCGCGATCTTCGATCCAAATGCAGCAGCGGTCGAAGCAATAAACCCGGCGGTAGAAGGCAACCTTGGGGGTCTGAACCTTCCGGTTTTGTTGGCCTGGCCAGCAGGTGGACTGCTGGCGGCAGGGGCTGCGTGGTTGATCGGTAAAACGGCGCTGGGCCTGCGGTCGGATTATCTGGCGATTGCAACGCTGGGTATTGCCGAGATCATCATCGCGATCATGAAGAACGAAGACTGGCTGGCCCGAGGCGTCAAGAATGTCTACGGAATTCCCCGCCCCGCGCCCGTTGTCGGCTATGAAGTCGAGCTTCAGAAAGATCCGTCGTTCATCGCCCGCGCCGAGTGGTTCGGGCTGGACCCGGTGACAGCGTCAACCCTTTCGGTCAAACTGGGCTATTCGCTGCTGTTCCTGATCGTTTTGCTGGTGCTGCTCTGGATGGCGCAGATGGCCCTAAAAAGCCCTTGGGGCCGCATGATGCGCGCCATTCGGGACAATGAAGTGGCAGCCGAGGCGATGGGCAAGGACGTCACCCGCCGTCATTTGCAAATCTTTGTTCTGGGTTCCGCGATCTGTGGTATCGCAGGCGCCATGATGACCACATTGGATGGTCAGTTGACACCCAGCGCTTATCAGCCGTTGCGGTTTACCTTTCTCGTCTGGGTCATGGTGATCGTCGGCGGATCAGGTAACAACTTCGGAGCGGTTCTGGGTGCCTTCCTGATTTGGTTCCTATGGGTACAGGTCGAACCGATCGGCCTGTGGTTGATGAGCGCAGTTACCGCCGGGCTACCCGATGGCAGCGCACTCAAAACACATCTGATCGAGAGTGCGGCGCATATGCGCCTGTTCACGATGGGCCTGATTCTGCTGATTGTTCTCAGGTTCAGCCCAAGGGGGTTGATCCCCGAGAAATAGGCAAAACTTCACCCAGAATGCCGTGACCGCGCCGCCAATCGGCGCGGTTTCTTGTTTCAAAGGTTAAAAAAGAATAAACGAGTGTACCGTCTATCACCACTTCGGCGGTACCTGACGGCTGGACCCCACTCTGCATCCGTCCGGTTTTTAACGATCACTGTGTTCACGAAAGAAAGAGCAGCATAGCCCATGCAGAAACCACTCAGACTTACTGCGACGCTGGCCGTATTGATGGCCCCCCTATCCGCCTGTGTGCCAACCCCGGAAGAGTTGGAAACGACGCCCGTTCAGGTGAAGACGCCAAAGGGTGTTGTGACATGTCAGTTGTACCGGCATGATCGTGTTTCGTGGGATCGCGCAATCAATTTCCCGGCCACCAAAATGTCGGTGCCCGAGGCGGACAACTACTGCAAACAGGAAGGCTTGCGCCGGTTGAACAAATAAAGGGCGCAGCGCCCTGTCGGAAATTGGCGGGGCGCTTTATTCGGTCACCGGTTCCGAAACAACCCGCCTAATATGCCGCGCACGATGCGTCGGCCCGTTGTGCCTTTCAATTCCTTGATGACTGCTTCGCTCATGGCGGTTGCAAACGTGTCCTTCTTGCGTGTCACACGAGATGAAGATCGCCCGACCCGACTGCCCGAGTACCGGCGTGCCGATGCATATTCGCGCTCGATCGGTGATTGCTGCTCGAAGATGTCTTCGGATTCTGCAGCAGCAGCCTCCTGCGCGGCGGTATTTGCCCGGGCCTGGAGAATTTCAAAGGCCGACTTCCGATCTATGCTCTTGTCGTACTTCGCGGCCATCGGCGAGGATACCAGGATCGCCTGGCGATCTGCATCGCCTATGGGCCCTAGCTGAGACCCGGGCGGGCGGATCAGGGTTCGCTCGACCATGCCCGGCACGCCTTTCTTTTGCAGCATGGATGTCACGGCCTCACCCACGCCTACCTCGCGGATAGCGATTTCCGTGTCGAATTCCGGGTTCTCCCTATAGGTCTCGGCGGCCAGCCGCAGGTTCTTTCGGTCCTTCGCTGTAAACGCCCGTAAAGCGTGCTGAATACGGTTGCCCAATTGGCCCAGAATGTCCTCGGGAACATCGGCCGGGTTCTGAGTGATAAAGTAGACACCAACACCCTTGGACCGGATCAGACGCGCGACCTGTTCCACTTTGTCGACCAGAACCTTGGGCGCGTCATCAAACAGAAGGTGGGCTTCGTCAAAGAAAAACACCAGCTTAGGTTTGTCTGGATCTCCAACCTCGGGCAGTTCTTCAAACAACTCGCTCAGCAGCCACAAAAGAAACGTAGCGTACAGCCTTGGCGCACCCATCAACTTGTCCGAAGCGAGGATATTGACCACCCCATGGCCGTTCTCATCGGTCCGCATAAGGTCGGAAAGATCCAGAGCAGGCTCGCCAAACAGGTTCGTGCCGCCCTGATTTTCCAGCACCAGCAACCGGCGCTGAATGGCACCGATCGACGCCGTCGAGACATTGCCGTAACGCAGAGACAGCTGAGCGCGGTTTTCTCCGATCCAGACCAGCAGGGCCTGTAGATCCTTGAGATCCAGAAGTGGCATACCCTCTTCATCCGCAACCCGAAACGCGATGTTCAGGATGCCCTCCTGCGCCTCGCTCAGCTCCATCAGTCGCGACAGCAGGAGCGGGCCCATTTCGGTTACCGTCGTACGCACGGGATGGCCCTGTTCTCCGAAGAGGTCCCAGAAGGTCACCGGGCAGGCCGCATATGCGAATTTATCGAAACCGATCCGGTCTGCCCGATCCTGGAAGGCCTGATGCAGTTTGTGACCTTCACTGCCCGGCAATGCCAACCCGGACAAATCTCCTTTGACGTCCGACAGGAATACCGGCACACCGGCTTTGGAAAACCCTTCAGCCAGGATTTGCAACGTAACGGTTTTTCCCGTGCCCGTTGCCCCTGCAATCAGCCCGTGACGATTGGCATACTTCAAAGCCATGCCCTGCGCCTGCCCATAGTCCGGACCCGCGCCGCCGATGAAAATCTTGTCGCTCATAGAAAAACTGTCCCAATTTCTACCGATCTGCGCCAAGCATACAAAGTTAACCTTTGGCTGCGATAGTCATTTTGCTTTCTTTGCGGTTGTGCCCGTGAAGAGGCAAACTTCCTCCCTGTTGACTGGCCGTGCCCTTGGGCACGGCTTTTTTGGCTGGCAAAACGTAAATGCACTAAATGCTGGATTAAATTTTGCGGATAGATGTTGACCCACGGGAATTGCTCTCGTAACGTCTGCGCATAACTAAGTCGGCCAGTCCGACGGGGAGATACATTTCTTAAAGGGAGCCGCTTCACCGGCTCCCTTTTTCCTTGGCATCCCATGCAGTTGTCACCCGACTTTCGGCGGATTTCCGTTCAATTCTGGACGCCGATGCCGGTTTAACCCTGACACCACGGTTCTGCGGTGGTAGAGGAAACAAAAAGCTGGATCAGCAACACGAGGCATTCATGATCAGGAAACTTGTCCCATTCACTCTTGCGGCGGTGGCTCTGCTGAGCAGCGCAGCATACGCGCAGGAAACAACTGATACGCAGACCGACCAGTCTCAGGTCGGCAATGACCTCGATCTGGGAGAGTCCGGTCCACGCATTGGCGAGCAATACATCAAGGAGGAATCCGGTGATTGGGGCATTTCCTGTATCAAGGCACAGGAAGGAAACGACCCCTGTGCCATGGTTCAGATCCTCAAAGGCGCCCAGGGCGATCCGATTGCCGAAGTAACAATCGGCAAACTGCCCGAAGGTGGCGCTGCGGTAGCTTGGGCAAATGTGGTGGTGCCGCTTGAAACCCTGCTGCAGGCTCAGCTTGCGGTCTCCATCGATGGTGCCCCGCGGAAACTGTACAACTATCACCACTGTATCCCGGTTGGATGCGTCGCGCAGCTGGGGCTGACACAGGGTGATATCGATGCCATGAAATCTGGTACCAAAGCCGTACTGTCACTGGTGCCCGCGCGCGTGCCAGACCAGGTCCTCAACATGGATATGTCACTGAGCGGATTTACCTCGGCATTCGACAGCCTGAGTCCATCGGTAAACTAATAACCGCAAACAAGTAACTGAAAAGCCGCTGCGTTTCCGCGGCGGCTTTCTTTACACCCGCTTCAACGCAAGAACTGCGTTGAGACCTCCGAAGGCAAAGGCGTTGCTTAGCGCCACATCCACCTTGGCTTCGCGCGCTTCATTCGGAACCACATCCAGCGCGCATTCCGGGTCGGGTTCTTCATACCCGATCGTTGGTGCAATGACGCCATCGCGCAGGGCCATAATACAGGCCAGAAGTTCAACCGCGCCTGTGCCGCCGATCAGGTGCCCGTGCATGGATTTGGTCGAAGAGATCATCAGATCATCCGCGTGCGGGCCAAACACATCTGCGACGGCAGCACATTCGGTTTTGTCGTTGGCCGCAGTTCCGGTTCCGTGGGCATTGATATAACCCACATCGCTTGCATTCAGTCTTGCATCTCGCAGGGCGCCAGCCATGGCGCGCGATGCGCCCTGTTTGCTGGGCATGACGATATCTGCAGCATCCGAAGACATTGCAAACCCCACAACCTCGCACAGGATACCCGCCCCCCGCGCACGGGCGTGCTCGTATTCCTCAAAGACAAAAGCGCCGGCACCTTCGCCCTGAACCATGCCATTGCGGTTTGCGCTGAAAGGACGGCAGGCGTCTTTGGACATGACGCGCAGGCCCTCCCACGCTTTGACGCCGCCAAAGCATAGCATCGATTCCGAGCCGCCAGTGATCATTGCCGGGGCCGCACCACTGCGTACCATCTGAAAGGCCAGCGCCATCGCGTGGTTCGAAGACGCGCACGCTGTGGACACGGTGAAACTCGGGCCTTTCAGGTTGTGCTCCATCGACACGTGGCTTGCGGCCGCGTTGTTCATCAGTTTGGGGACCACAAATGGGTGAACGCGATTCTTGCCGTCTTCATAAACCGAGCGGTAGTTGTCATCCCATGTCGAAACGCCGCCACCTGCAGTGCCGAGCACCACACCGGAACGCGCTGCAACGTCTCCGTGAAACACGATACCCGATTGATCGATAGCCTCTTTTGCGGCTGTCAGAGTGAACTGCGTGAACCGGTCATAAAGCGTCATCTGTTGGCGGTTGAACCGCCCTTCGGCTTCAAAACCACGAACCTGGCCACCGATTTTGATTGCAAGCCGTTCGACATCGCGAAATTCAAGCTCGGATATACCGCACCGCCCTTCACGCATCGCTTCAAGCGTGTCGGGAACAGAATGGCCCAGCGAATTAATGGTGCCGGCGCCCGTAATGACAACGCGTTTCATAGCGCCTGTCAGACCTTTTCCGCCACGAGCTTTTCAATCCCCGCGATGATCGCAGCCACGTTCGAAATGTCGAAATCGCTGGCTGTTGGTTCATTGGCATTGAAGGGAATCGATATGTCGAATTCCTCTTCGATCGCAAAAATGCTTTCGACCAGACCCAGACTGTCGATGCCCAGATCCTCCAGCGTGCTGTCGGGTGTCACATCCGATGGCTCCAGCACGGCTTGCTCGGCAATAATTGCGATGACGCGGTCGCTGATGCTCATGTCGATCCCCTGATTGTCGCGTTGGGGATGATTTAATCGCTTGAGGGCTGTTTGAAAACAGCCTTTTTCAACGCCTCAATGTCGCGGGCCAGCCGCGGCAATCGACGCTGCGCTTTGTAAATGTCCGTATGGCTTTCCATTTTTATTCCGGGGTATCCCATGATGACGCGCCCTGCGGGAACGTTTGAAAGAATTTTGGTCCCGCCACCCGAAATCACGCCGTCCCCAATGAAAATGTTGTCGACCACACCGGTCTGACCGCCCAGCACAACGTTGTTGCCGATTTCAACAGAACCGGACACACCGGTCTGACCGCAGAGCAGGCAGTCCTGCCCGACGCGTGTGTTGTGCCCAACATGAACAAGGTTATCGAGCTTCGATCCACTGCCGATCACCGTGTTCCGGATCGTTCCGTTATCCACGGTACAATTGGCGCCGACTTCGACGTCATCGCCGATTTCCACTGCGCCCAGGGAATGGATGCGCAGCCAGTTCTGTGCCTTGGCATCACCCTGATCGCCCATGGTTTTACGTGCATTCTCGGCTCCTGAAATCTCGGGCGTCACAAAGCTGAAACCGTCTCCACCGATCCGGGCTCCGGGCTGGGCAATGAACCGATCACCGACGATGGCCCGCGCCCCGATGCTGACCATCTCTCGTAAGACGGCGTCCTTGCCCAAAGTCGCGTCCATGCCGATCACGCAGTGGGAACCGATCACAGCGCCCGATCCGATTTGCGCTCGCGCCCCGACGACTGCGAGCGGACCAATCGATACATCTGCTCCGATCTCCGCGGTCGGATCGACAACAGCCGAAGGGTGAATGCCGGGCAAAACCCCCTGCCCGCGGTCCAGCATGGACGTGATCCCCGCCATCGCCATTCGTGGCCGACCGACAAAGATAGCCGCGTCAAGTCCCAGCGCTTTCCAGTCCGCACCCTCCCACAACACGGCCGCACGCGCCGAACCAGAAGCCAGGGATTCAGCGTATTTCGGCGACATCGCCATCGCCAGGTCGGTTGGCCCAGCGTCGCCGGGTTCGGCGGCGCGCAGGATGGTCAGGTTGGTGTGACCTTCGGCTTCGGCACCAATGGCTTGGGCGATCTGTTGAACGGTGTACTGCATCGTGGGCTTCCTTGTGGCAGGACTTGCCCCGTGATTACCCCTGAACGTCCGGCAGGACCACCCCTGCCTTTTGCAACGCCTCCCAGATCTTGTGATCCCGGTTGTAGACATCGCGCCGATACTGAATGTCACCCTTGGGTCCGACATATGCGGTCCGGTAGATCAGATGCACGGGGACGGGTTGATCCAGAGGCACCGTTGTCTCTTTCCCGGTAGCCAGAACACGATGGAAGAAGGCTTTGGGGTCTTCCTCCTGCCGCGCCAGCAAGGCATACGCAAATTCAAAGGGTTGCGCCAATCGAATGCAACCGTGCGAAAACGCCCTCACTTCCCGTGCGAACAGATTTTTCTGAGGCGTATCATGCAGATAGATGTTGTACTTGTTGGGGAACATGAACTTTACCAGCCCCAGCGCGTTGCTTTTGCTGGGCGGCTGGCGCATCGCAAACGGGAAGTCGCGCGCGGTAAATTGGGTAAAATCGACCGCCTCTCGGTTCACCTGTCGCCCGGTGCGATCTGTGATCTGGATATGACCAACCGCATTCGGATTGGATTGCAGTTTCGGCAGATATTCCTTGGTGATGATCGAACGCGGCACATACCAGCTGGGATTGATCACCATATGCTCCATCTGGTCCGAAAATTCAGGGCTGCGGCGATCATGGGTGTTTTTACCGATGACCGCGCGGGTTTCGAAAGTCACCTGCCCCTCGTCCACGATCTTTGCCGAGAAATCTGCCTGATTAACAAGAATGTGCCGTTTTCCGCGCTGCTTCGGCAACCAACGCTCACGCTCAAGGGCGACCAAAACTGACTTGAGCCTGTCTGACGCCGGACGGTTGAGTTCTGTGATCGTACCCTTACCTGCGACGCCATCCGGTTCCAGCCCGTGAGCAGTCTGAAAGGCCCGAACCGCCGCCAAAAGATCAGCGTCGAATTTTGGATTGGCCGTGGGCTTCAGATACCCCATCGAAACCAGCCGGTTTCGTAACTTGATGACGTTCGGCCCAGAGTCACCCAGCTCCAGCTTAGTCACGGGAACCGTTGCCCCCCAGCCACCTTGAGCGATCAGGTGTTCCAGCGCGATCTTCTGCTTCATCAATGCCCGATACTGCGTTGATTGCGGTGCAATTTTGGCAATGTAGCTTCCTGCAGGGGCAGACGACACCAATTCCAGGTGTTCGGCAGTTGGTCGCCGCTCGACCTCTCTGACAAGACCATCATCGATTTTAGACGGATTGATTGTCCCCGAGTGCATGTCCCGGGCATATTTGAGGAATACACGGGTCATTTCAGCTTCCAACAACCCGAGATCGCGGATCGTTCTAGCCCCTTCCATGCGTTCAATAAGGGATTGCACGTCATATCGCGCTGTCGGCAGTCCATGCATATCCGTCGTCGACAACGCCTTGATCAACGCAGCGCGCCGGGCTGCATGTTCAGGCGTGTCTCCAACCCAAATCGGTTCAAATCCGCTTTGCCGATAGAACGTGGCGACGTCCTTTTCCTGCGCCGTCGTCTCGGCCACTGCCAACTGGAACGCCGTGCTGTCGGTTCCCGCCTGAACGACAGAACCGGATACCGCGAAACAAGCGGCGATGAAAAGACTGGTACATGTCCGAAAGACAGAGGGCATAGGATGTCCTTGGTTATTCAATGACTTGGTCGCCCCTAACAAAGGCGCCTGCGAAATAATGTTTTGCACCGCCGCAGAAGTCTATTCACAAATCCATCATCAAGGGTCATCTTTCGGGCCGTGATGCGCGTTTGCATCGCGAGCGGTTAAGCGCCGAATATCTGTGGCAAAACTGTGCACGTTCGCATCAGTTGCGCAAAAAACTGCCGAAAATTCCCCCTTGAATTCGCATTCATCAAAGATTCCTTGGCGCGTGATTCCAACTGTGCCATAAAATCCGCATCTGGGATGGGGAAAAATTTAAGAACGCGCGCGTAACATCGTGTGCAGGCAGGAACAGTACGGGACGAAACAAGAAATGACCAAGAGCAGTACATCGGGCTTGACCCGGCGTGCCCTATTAGGCGCATTCGCAGCCACGGCAGTCGTGGCAGCTCCCACTTATTCCAATGCGGCTGGTTTTCTCCGTGGCGGTGGCGACATTCGCCGAATTCGCATGTATTCGGGTCGCACGGGTGAACGCATCGACATGATTTACTGGGTCGATGGCAAGTATGTCAAACAAGCCGTCAAGGAAATTAACCACTTCATGCGCGACTGGCGCAGCGATCAGGTCAAGGAAATGGACCTGCGTACCATCGATATCATGGCCGCATCGCACAACCTGCTGGACGTCAGCGAACCCTACATGCTGCTGTCGGGCTATCGCTCGCCGCAGACCAATGCAATGCTGCGGTCCCGCTCGCGTGGCGTTGCCAGAAACTCGCTTCACATGAAAGGCCAGGCTGCGGATCTGCGCTTGTCCTCTCGTTCGGTTTCGCAAATGGCGAAGGCCGCAATGTCCTGCCGCGCTGGTGGTGTCGGGCAATACTACCGGTCGAATTTCGTGCACATGGATTGCGGCGACATCCGAACCTGGCGCGGCTGATTCAAACCAAACCCCGTACTTGGAAACGTACCCCCTCAGACAAGTCTGCTGGGGGTTTGTTTTTGTGCACTTCATTGCGACTACCAACACATCACGGTGCTAGATGCAGCCCGGGGTATAATCCAATTGGGAATTGAGTGGCGCACCTGAGAGGATTTTCTACCAATTTTAGCTTCGGCATTATTATTATTTTATAAATAGTTACGTCAACACCAACGCCACACGTGTCACTCTTTGTGTCACCCTTGAGGATTTCGGATCAACTTTTCATCCCAATCAACAGATCACTTCCACAATCACTGGGCCATTAGCATCTTCGTCTACGTCAACACACCGAAATGCAATGAGTAAGCGTTACGGGCGAAAGTCTCTCATTCGTTGAGCCAGAAACATGGCTTAGGCTTATTCGGCTATCTCAGGGCGCACCACCAGCAATTCTCCTTGATGAAAGGAGTTTGGGTCAACATAGATACTGCCAGTGACGGCACTTGATGTTCCTCGACTATGTCCAATCGGAACAGTTTGAAGTTGCTTTGCTGCTGCTGGACTAAGAGGAACAATCTTGCCAGGATTCTGAAGAACCAAGATAGCCCAATCCCTTAGTGGACCCTTAGTTGTAGGGTCGTCCTGTGGGTTTTCTGCGAGAATACCAACAGCAATTTCTGTCATTTGCGCTGCTGTCGTGCGTGTATTCGACTGCACGTTCAACACAGCAATTGTTACTCCTACAACTACTGGGATCAGCACCGCACCAGTGATCTTGCCGATAACCTCCGCTTTGTCCCAGTGATCTTTAGTCATCTGTTTTTATTTCCTCTTGGTCACTTATGATCCGATAGAATGGCGCCCTTCCTGTTCCGAGGCGCTGGGCAATTTCTGAGGGACCGACCCCCTTTGAACGCGATTTCAAAACGTCATCGGTCTTTGCACGTGCCGTTGGCTTCAGCTTTCCAGTAGACCAAAGTGAAGGCTTGTCTCAATTCACTGCTGGGATAGAACACGCTGGGCAAGCTTTCGAACACGTTCTACATCGCTATATTCTGGTGAGACAATCTTACCGTGAGCAATGTCGTCCCGAACTTTCTTTAGCGATTTGAACTCAGAAATGTCGTCGCTACTAATGCCTTTCCAGACGCATGTAGCACACCAAATGAAGCGAGGCGTTAGGTCCTTCATGAAGTCTTTTCTTATCTCGAACAATGCTCTGGCTTCAGGTGCAATTCGAGCATCCGGGTGAAAGAGCCTTTCTATATGAGCCTTGTGGTCTATGCGATTGAAGGTCTTGTGCGTCGTTGTCTCTATTGACAGAAACAGAAAAAGAAATGCCTTCAAGTCGTCCTTTTCTCGCATCCCTTGCTCCAAGAACTTAGCTGATTTGTAGTTGACTTGTTCTGCAATCGACCTCGCCGAAGCCATGCCATCTGACAAATCCGCATCATTAATGTTTACAGTAACCGTTCCTTTACCAAAAATAGACAAACCAAGATCGTGAACATTCTCGCCCTGATCCGTAACCCCAAACGCCGTGGAATGTACAAAATCAAAACCGATGGTCCCCAGTGATTTCTGGAACTCACAGGACAGACCAGTCAAGAAACGAGGCAAAATCGCAGACTTAGTGGCCCTTAGGTCAGCACGGGCATCTAAGAACGCCTCATAGGTGAGCAGTGTTTCACTTTCTCTCTTGGTCCAGCAGTTTGTAGCTGTATGGGGTGGAGTTGGGCCAAGCAAAACAACCAGGTAAGGTGGCTGACATTCGTTTTCTTTTTCCCACGCTTCCAAGTCATCCGAAAAGTCATCGTTAGTCAGCAATCTGCATACGCTGTTTAGGTTGTTTCCAAATGCAAATTTAAACTCTGTGCCGTCCAGCTCCCAAGAAAACAACGAGCTTGTAACATCTGAAAGGCTGAGGCCGCCAGTTTTGTAGACATGCAAGCCGTAGAATTTCGCTACAATTGAAGCCTGTTCCGGTATTTTTTTGAAACCGGTCAACTCCAAAGCGTAATCTGACAGAGGCATCACGTTCCAATCTGGGTTGAGCTCGCATAGCTAAAATGAGTGATTCAGCATGGTGTGCTAAATTCTAGCATTCTCAATACTATCCGTATGTGGGAACCGTCTACATTTTGGTGGATGCAGGGGATCAAAACTCCCCGTGCGAGGTTTATAATGCCTCTGCCTTCGGAGGACAGCGACCTACGATCAATTGATCGACAGCTAACTAACAGTAGATTGTGCCATTTTGCCTTTGAGCACTTAACATATACACAATCTTGAATTGATCGAATTTGATGACCCACAAGCCAATGGAAAGCGCTCTGAACCTGTGGCGCCAGAAAAATACCACCCTTAGCCGTTGGCACCCCAGAGTTATTGAGAAGGTCCGCAATGGGCCTCAGGCTGAACCTTTCTGGTCGTTACACATCCATTAACAACCAAAACAACACAGCTAGTGAGTGCTTCTAGCAGAAGCTAACAACCACTAGCTGCGCATTTTGTCGTCTATTTCAGCACTGACCTTCCACAGCGACTGACTGATGAGCCTCATTAACGATCCGATAGACCGATCTCTGAGAAATACTTAAGCGCTGGGCGATCTCGTGCTTCTTGTAGCCTTGCCCTAGTAACTGAAGCACCTCTGAAGCCCTCATACGTGCCGTTGGTTTTCTGCCTTTGTATTTTCCCTCAGCTTTGGCTTTTGCTATTCCCTCTCGCTGCCGCTCCAACATCATCTCTCTCTCGAATTGAGCGATGGACCCAAGGACATTCAGCATCAGCTTCCCCGTAGCCGTTGAAGTATCAAGGGACATATCGAGTACTCTTAGAGCGACGCCTCTTTGAGTTAAGTCGTCCACGATCTCGCCTAGATGCCTGACTGAACGAGCAAGGCGGTCAAGCTTGGTGACAATGAGGACATCTCCTTCTCTACAGTAGCTGAGAGCTTCACTGAGCGCCTCTCTACGGGCAACAGAAGAGACTTGTTCGAAGTAGACCCTCTCACATCCAGCTTCTGTGAGTGTCGTCTGTTGGGCTTCTAGTCCTGCTTGTTGTTCCAGTGTAGATGTTCTTGCGTATCCGATGATCATGGTGGTGATCTCCTTTAGATTCCTAGACGTTGAGGCAATTGCTTGCCAAAAGCCGAGATCGACTTCATTGCCACCATTTCCGCCACCCTGAGAGGATGGACACAGAACCTTGGCCTATTGGCAGCATTTTTTGTCTGGAAACAAAGGGGTGGGGGGTTTTAGAAACCGACTTCAAAAAGGAGGGGGTTTATTGTTCTTATTATTAACTGTGAAAAAACGGTTCCTTAGTGGGTCAGAATCTGGAAGGTTCGTGCACCGGACATTTGATGGCTAAAAGAAGTTGTCAGATGTCCGCTTCGAGCCCAGAGCGGGCATGCTGCTTGACAGCTTCTGGACTAAAGGACGTGTCTTGAAACTTGCCTGCTACGTGATACTCGTCTGAGATGGAAAACACAGAACCCAAGAAGTCCAAGGCGACGGTCCGCAAGCGTGCAGATGCGATAAAGGCATTTCGCTGCAAGAACTTGATTGCCGTCATAGAAGATCCGGTCGATATCAAGAACATCGGAACGGTCATTCGCAACGCAAACGCACTAGGCGTTGAAAAGGTCTATATCGTCGATCCGCGCAAAGCCTTGCCGGAAAATTGGCAAGAGATGCGAGAGCGAAAGTCGCTGTCTAAGACCTCTGTGTCGGCGGTGAAATGGACATTTGTGAAGCGGTTCGATAGCACTGACGAGTGTCTTAACCATCTGGAAAAGCAAGGGTTTATATCGGTCGTCACATCACCTCACGTGAAAGGAAAGAAAAACGTCTTTCTTCACGAAGGTGATTTCACGACACACACCAAGTTGGCTGTATGGTTCGGAAACGAAAAACGCGGTATCACAGACAGCGCGGTAGAACGCAGCGAGATGTGTGTCGCTGTTCCAATGTTCGGAATGATCGAAAGCCTAAACCTAGGTACAAGCTCGGGCATTGTTCTCTATGAAGTAACTAAGCAACGCAGAGAATATCAGAGCAAATATCGACGCGGTCGAAACAAAGGGAAACGCTCCAAGCCTTTGCCCACGGTAATGCTTCGTGAAGACCACGACAGCTAGCGTAACGTTTAATTTGAATGGCGGCTCTGTCCGCTTCGAGCCCTAAGTAACTTACAACTTGTCCGGTCTGCTAGACATCCATGCCCTGTGCTTGTTTTCAAGCTTGCCAATCCAGTTCGGTTGCAGGCTGATTACATCGAAGCCTCCGTCATATGGTGCAAGCACGGTTTGAGTGTCCTCGGAAAATAGAATTGCACGTTCTTGGTCTTCCGCGATTTGAATAATAAGCCTGTCCAAAGAACTTGGCTTCCACTCCAATACACTTGCAAAGAACGTAATCTCAGACTGGTCATCCGGCTCTTCGTCTTCGTCGATCCAAGTCATCGACACCGGCTGGCTCACGCAGACGGGCAAATCATTGTTCTTAGATGCAAAATTCTTGAAACGTCCAACTGCTATCCAAACCCGTGCGCGTTCTCCAAAGCACTCCGTAGCAAGGGTGTTGGCCCTATGAACAATGATGTCCCTTTCATCATCGGAACCCGCATAGCGCTTGGACTCAGGTAGAGCATGAAATCTCGTCCATTGGTCGAAAAAATCGCGCCTCAGTACGTGTCCGAGCGGGGGGCTCTTCCCGAAGGACTGTCGCCACGCCTTCGAGAATTCGGCTGCCTGATCAGGGGGGGTGTTTTCTGACATGCCCTCTTGAATAACTCAAAACCTTAAACGGCTGCAATGTCCACTTCCGAGCCCAAACCGCCGTTGACATCTTCGGTTACCGTTAGTCTTGTCTGGACTTGATATTTTACCAGGTCGGTTGAGTAATATATGGAACTGAAACATTTCGCAGAGAAATGGGGCGCTAAGAACAGCGCTCCAACAGCAGTGAAAACTATCGAGTTGGAGCAAGTTGAACTAACTTTTGAAATCGCTCTTCCAACCGACTACGTGGAGCAGGTCACTGCTGTCGGGCTTCCATGGCCTCCACGCCTCCTTTCAGCGATTGTCGACAAACAGGCAGACCTTCACGACTTGTCCGAGCTGTGCACGCCAAAGGAAATCGTCAGCGAGACACAAGGCCGGCACCCCATCGGCCTGCCCGAGAACTTTTTGGTCATCGCTAATGACAGCATGGGCAGCAAATTTTGTTTCGACATGAAAGAGTTGGATGGCGGCAGAAAGTCGGTCGCCGCTGTATTCTTTTGGGATCATGATTTCGACGATACGACCAAAGTCGCCAACTCATTCTCGGAGTGGATTGCGCAATACTTGGGGCCGTGGAGCGACGGGTGGATTGCGACCAACTAGCCGAGGCGTGCCAAAACTCTCGAATGGCTGCTTTTCCGCAACGAACATTGCCTTCCTATTTTGGTTGGGAATGTCCGCTCAGAGCCCCAGTTGAACTAAGCTGTCGTTAGAAGGATATCACTTCGAAACAAGCGCCTCAGCTTCAGATATGTCGATTTCTAGACTGCCGTAAATGCCACCGGGATTTGGATTAACTGCGATTTCATATCTTACCAGCTCTTCTTCATCGAAATTAGTCGCGAACTTTTTCAGACGGAAGTTTCCAGCATCATCGCAATAAACTTTGACAACTTCTCTCCCGTCAATTGAAGCAACTTGCGCCAAAAACTCGTCGTCATCGTGGGTCATCTAGGTACTTCAATCCTTATTGGTGGCTAATACGGATAATGGTCGGGCAGCGTTGTGAGCGGCATGCTAGGCACGATTCTAAAAAAGTCAAAGTTCCGCTTCGTCCGCTAGACCGACCTTGATGCCGTCCGAACCGACCCGTTGACATACTGAAACCGTCGAATGACCGGTTCGAGCCCAACTGTTAACCCATTGCTACTTCAAGACCGTTTGCTCTCGCTTTAGGATGAGTTTCATGGCAACAGAAACCTCCCGGACCATCTCGACAAAAGCAGACCTTCTCTGTGTTCTATATGCGCTAAATGATAGCGGTTATTGGTCAGAGAAAGAATTTTCGAACTGGGCGACTAAGGTGTTGATGCGGTCCACGGACCCTGACTCGTGGCTCATGGACTTCGTTTTAGTTGAGCGCTCCGACAACATCGAAGAAATATTCCATAAGGCCTTACTTGATACCCAAATACTTCTTCCCCAATGGGCACATGACTTGTCAGCAGGTTTTGTCATGATGCGGTATGGCAAGGGCGACCTTTCCGAAAAACAGGTCAGAGATTTGATCGCCGACTTGACCGATCCAATCCCAATTTGCGAGATAACTATTGAGCAAGTCGCCGACATTTGTCTTGAAGACGATAGACTGATTTGGCTTCGCGACGAAGCCTCAGGCCTACTGAACCAAGTTGAGGCAAGTCAAATTTCGCCTCCCATCCTTACCGTGATTTCATAGTAACACAGATACCACTCGGAACGTCCGTTTTGTCCGCTTTGCCGACATTCGAGCCGTGTAGACCAACCGAAACTGTCAGATGACCGGTTTTAGCCTGGTGCAGATAAGACGAAACAGCGACGTGTTCAATGCCTACTCACGCATTGACGGTCGGCCAAACCGGCAACAAGATGGCTGCAACGTTCAGATTATGGCTTTGTGAATTTGATGACACCTTCTATCGAACAGTTTTCAGAACTTGCCAGACATCAACTGCTACCCGTGTTGCCAAATCCCAAACTGGTGATTTGTAAGCCGACGTCAAACTCGTCGGTATATATTGAGTGTGAGGGTTTTTCAGCCATTGGTCGGCTAACCTATTGGGAACAAGGCACTGCATTTTGCGAGGTCTTGGATATGGCGTCAGGCGACGAAATCTTCACTCACCACTATAACGTCGGGTCTACGACGGAACTGATAGGAGTGTTCGATGCTTTTCAGGTACAATTGGTCAGGACCACCGACTAGCTAAGGGAACATAGCACTAAGGCGGAACGGCAGCTAAGGTCCGCAGAGCCGTCATTCGAGCAGTATAGACCGACAAAAGAGGTCAGATGACCGGTTTGAGCCCTTCTTTGACATTGAGAATAGGTGCTTAGCGTGCGATGCACGAAGCATGGACACAAATAACTTTCTTCGAGCACAAAGAGGCCAAGCTATTAAACGGCAGCGCTGGCAAGTTGGGGCATTGGTTGAGATTCCAATAGCTGAAAACTGTTGGGCATATGGGCAACTTGGGGAAGAGTATTTCGTCGCGGTTTTTGAAGGATATTTCTCAGAACGCCCGGCAATCGAAGATTTGATTCACCTGCCGATATTGTTCAAGTCCTTTGTCTATCGTGACATTATTAGTAGTGGTTTTTGGCTGAAAGTTGGCCGGGTTGAGCCTCGAAGTGATGTGATGAACGAAGATTACCGTTTCAAGCAGGACAAAATTTCCGGGGCTCTTTCGCTTTATCATTCAGACTTTGCTGAGCAAGGCTGGGAACGGCCAGCGCTTCTGAGCGAGTGCCTTGAATTGGAATGCGTTGCTGTTTGGGAGGCAAGTCATGTTGAGGACCGGATCATCGCTGCGCGTAACGGCCACGAGTGTAAATGGGTCAGTTCCTTGGCGATAGATGTGCCAAGAGTTCCTGCACACCAGAACGACATTCATTGAGGATAGATGTCCGCTTAGTCCGCACAGCAGACCTTGATGAACCGTGCGGCTAAAACCCGCTTCGTAGGAACAGAAACGGCAGCACAATTCTATTTCGGTCGAGCAGCAATCCGACAAGTATATAAAGATTTAGGAAGACGCCCGAGGAAATCTCAATAGCTCTTATTGACGCCCTAATAGTCGGTGGTTGAAATCAAAATTCAAAGGCAAGTATTAACCAATTGATATCAAATTTAAATTATCCCCAGTACCCACTAACCTGGAGGACCCCTGAGAGCCTCTTAGAGCCCCGTAGGGCGGTCCATTACGACTTCTTAGCTCTCCCCTACCAGAGAGAAGCAAACGGCCCTGTACTGCTCCTTTAGATTGATCCAATGAAGCCAAGCATCTCGTTGATTCCATTGATGAATAAGAGAATCTCAAATCTACGCAAACTTGGCAAACACTCGGAGCCATCCAACGACGGCCTTAGCGTTCATAGTAACCCGTAAGGTAGGACATTATGGTATATACCGTTAGCATTTTAGAAGTAGACAACAAGCAGTCTAATACAAATCGTATGGTCAAACCAAATCTTACACGTAGAAGCAGTAAGTAATTGAATCAGATAAGTTAATAGTCCCAGTATCTACTGAGGATTCTTCTTCATCAATGTTCTACCTCTAAGGTTGGCTTCACTCCAACATGCTCAAAAAACGCTTCGATGAACACTTCTTTCGCAGCATCTATGTCCTTTGCGCGAACAATGAGACAATCATGGATTGGAAGTGCTGGTACATTGTGTTCACGTTTCAGCATAAGGAGAGTTTGATTCATAATGTTTGAGTCAATTGCCTGAAGTTTCAGAGAGTTAAATCCATGAGCTTCTAGATCATTCAAGAAGGGGTAGTACTCTAGAAGCTTAGTTTGGATTGGATTGCTTCTTCTTCTGCTTACCCTTCCATTGCCGACAATTGTGTTTACTGCCTGTTTGACTTCGGCTCGATCAATTCCCTCTATCTCGTAGAGGTCGACGCCAACTTCATACTCGGCACCAAACAAGCCATGAAGCATGGTTAGTTGGCAGGCCTTTATGTCGATTTCGGCTGTAGCTTCACCGCCAATCTGGATACCTTTACGGTCTTCAGACTTCCAATTGATGTAGGTGGACTCAGAACCGTAAAATCTACCCCCCATATCCCATTGATAGTCCTCAGTATCGCCATTGTTGAACAAGCGATACAGCACAGGAGGCGCACCAAAGCTGTACTGCCATTCAGCCAAGAATCCATTGATTTCCCGAACATCAGCTTCGAGTGCATCAGTCGTTGGTGTTCTTTGGTAAGAAATGAGTCTGCCCTTAGCCTGACCACTAGTCTTTGTTGTTCTGAGGCTGATTGGTTGGGACTTTTTGAATTCTGTCCTGAAATGCAGAGACAACGTTGCTGGGCTGATTCCAAATTCCTCAAGCTTTGTCAGCAAAAGGGGTGTCGCCCTAAGTCGTGTAGCCCATCTCTTATTCGGAGTGTTCGGGTGATATATCTCCCCGTCCCAATCATCACTTCCTCTGAAGCCATCAGCGACATCCATCAGCCCCATTAAAGGCCACTCTTCCTTTAGGGTTTCGTAGTGCCTGCTGGTAGCCAAAGTGCCTTTGAATTTGGTTCTATCCCCCAATCGCCAGCAGTAACCATTCGACTCTGTGTTCAGAGCTGCTTCAAGTAAGTCGCCAATAAGTGCGGCAATCGTGGCTTTTAATGATAGGGCTACTTCCGCTTTAAGCCCTCTTTTTCTTCTTCCCTGCCCTCTTTGAAATGAAACGGTCTGATCCAGTATCGCATCAACAGCCTTATGAGCCTCTTCAGAAAAAGGCAGCATAACCAAGGGGGCCATTTTCGCTGCCCTCAGTTCTTCAGGTTCAAAGTCTGGCCTGACTTTAAGCGTAATGATCCTGTCGTCTTTCATTTCTCTTCTCTTCACCAAATTACGTCAGACGTCGAGCGCCTTCTGACTCGCATTCGATCATATGCAGTAGATGATTATGAAGAACCGACAGCTCATGTCCTAAACCGTAGGATTCCCCCACACCGTAAGTCTTCCAACCCCCGATCCTGTCATGAATATCCTTTGGACAGCCTGTATTTCTTAGCCGGTCTTTCATCGAATGCCTTAGGCTATGCATACTTTGCTTTTCACCTCTAAGCCCCTGTTCAGTTAGCCATTTGTTCAACGCGGCTGAGGTTGCATTTTTGTCGTAGTCACCATGCCTAGTGATCATGGGGAAAAGATAATCCTCTTCTGAAGCAGCCATCGCTTGTTTCACGCCCCATAGAGCTGCACCAACCAAGGGAACTTTCCTAGCGGACCCGTCGTTTTTGACTTCTCTAACGCTATTTGCCGCGATGCAGACATACGGTATCGGTGCATCTAAATGGACATCACTCCGAAGTAATCCTGCAATCTCAGACAGTCTCGCACCAGTATCGCTTAGGGCTGCAATCAACCACCTACGCTCATCGTTAACCTTCATGCACCGTTTCTGAATGGCCATGACCTGTTCAACTGTAAATGGGTTCTTTGTCGGTTCAGTATCCCTTTCGGAATCCGGTATTTGCAATTTTTCCAGAGGGTTATTCATAGGCACTTCAAGTTCGATGATAGCCGTATTGAATACTGGCCTCACTTGAGCGAGATACCTTTTTATCGTCGCTTTTTTCACCCCGCTTTCAAGCAGGTCCTTGACGTACGCGTTCCCGTGTTCCCGCCGAAATTGATCTATAGGCATGTCTCCGTTGACCTTTATGAACCTCTGTGTGGCTCGGTCAAACTGAGGGTCTGATGACCGTCTTGGATGAAAGTACAGGTGTTTCTCGATAACTTTGGAGAAGCTGGGGCAAGTGAGTTTGTTCAGTTCGTCACCTTCAGCGTAAAATAACTCAGCTGCCATCCTAAGGCCTGCTGGTAGTCGTTCCTTTACGATACCGGGGTTGTTTCCGTAAGGGTCGTGAGAGTGAGCGAGAAGTTCGCCTACAAACTCTTCCGGCTCTATGTCGTATTTGTCGTACTCGACGGCTTGACCCGGCTTCAGGCCATACTTTCGAAGTACCGCCATTCCCTCCTCTCTAGTCTGAAGGTCTGATTGCCCCTTCGATCTCAACAGGCTCCATTCCCTGTCGATACGCCTAGTTTCTTCGAATGACCGCTTTGCCGCCAACGCTGGGTTGTCTGTCTTGAGTGAGGAAAACAGATGGGCTTTTCCATTGTATTTATTCTGTAGGTCGGACGGAATTCGACGGCGATAGTAGGCCGTACCTCTACGCCACTCCACGTATTTTATCTTCATACTGATTGGGCCGATTTTGAACCAACTTGCTGTCATGTGTCACCTATTGTGTCACCTAACAGAGCGCAATATCAATCTAACTCATTGAATTTATTTTATTATCTTCATTGATATGGCGCACCTGAGAGGATTCGAACCTCTGGCCTCTGCCTTCGGAGGGCAGCGCTCTATCCAGCTGAGCTACAGGTGCCTTGAGGGTTAGCTACCCTCGTTCCGGAGTGGGTGCAACTGCAAATCCGCACTGCAATCGCACCTTTAGGCCCATTTATGCGAACAGATCATGCGCCAGTTCCAGTGCGTCAACCAGCGTGTCCACCTCGTCCGTCGTGTTATACAGACCAAAGCTCGCGCGGCATGTGGCGGTCACCCCGAGGTGGTCCATCAAAGGTCCGGCACAATGATGCCCTGCCCGCACGGCAACCCCTTTTTTGTCCAGAATCGTCGAGACGTCGTGCGCGTGTCCGGCCCCGTCCAGAGTGAAGCTGAATATGGCGGCCTTGTTGGCGGTCGTGCCCTGAACCTGCAACCAGTTGAGGCCGGTCAGACGCTGCATCGCATAGTCCCGCAAACCCGCTTCATGCGCGGCAATGGAATCCATTCCAAGATCCATCATGTATTCCAAAGCTGCGCCCAAGCCGATGGTCTGCACAATACCTGGCGTTCCAGCCTCGAACTTCATGGGTGGGTCGTTATAGATCACCTGATCCTTTGAGACTTCCTTGATCATGTCGCCGCCGCCGATGAACGGGCGCATCTCGGCCATCCGTTCGGACTTGATGTAGATCGCGCCTGATCCGGACGGGCCGTACAGTTTGTGACCGGTGATGGCATAAAAATCGCATCCGATATCCCGAAGGTTCACAGGCATGTGTACGGCACCCTGGCTTCCATCCACCAGAACGGGCACGCCCTTGGCGTGGGCACCTTCGGTTATGGTTTTGACATCGACCACCGTTCCCAGGACGTTGGAGCACTGAGTTACGGCCACCAGTTTGGTTTTCGGGCCGATCGCGTCGATCACTGCTTGCGGATCAAGGTGCCCGGCAGCATCCACATCGACCCATTTCAGGACAACACCCTGACGTTCGCGCAAAAAATGCCAGGGAACGATGTTGGCGTGATGTTCCATTACGCTCAGAACAATCTCGTCACCGGCCTGCATGCGCGGCATGGCCCAACCATAGGCGACCAGATTGATCCCTTCGGTCGTACCTGAATTCAGAACGATCTCGTCCTCGTTCGGAACGCCCAGGAACCGCGCAACCATACCGCGGACAGCCTCGTATTTCTCGGTTGCTAGGTTCGAAAGGTAGTGCAGACCACGATGAACATTGGAGTATTCATGCGCATAGGCTTGCGTCACCGCATCGATCACCACCTGAGGCTTCTGCGCCGACGCGCCATTGTCCAGATAGGTCAAAGGCTTCCCGTTCACCTGCCGTGACAGGATCGGAAAGTCAGAGCGGATTTTCTGCACATCGTACATAGACTGTATTCCCTATTCCGGCCCGCTTGGGGTCAACAGAAGGACGAATGGAATGGCCGCGAGACCTGAAACCAATATCACCAGAAAAGACTTTCCCAATGATCCGAACTGATGCGCCTGATTGAGAAAATGCAAAGTGATGTAAAGGCTGAACAGGCTCATCGCCAGGATGAGTGGGCGCAGCATCGGCGGAAGGGCCAGCGCCAGGAAAAAGATAATGACCTGGGCTGCAACCTGCAGATACTGCAACCAGATCAAAAGCGCCATGACCCCGTCGAAAGACCCCTTGCCGCCAAACAGACGGCCGATCAAGAAAAACGCACCAATGCTCAGCATCAGCGCTCCGGCCGTGGTGATCAGAATATACCATACCGGTTCCGACAAGTACTGAAGGTCGGGGTCGATGACCGGAAAGATAAGACCGGAAGCCGACTGGACCAACGTATTCAGAACAACCGCAAGGCTGAAGGCCAGCCACAATACGTCGCGACCAGGGCAGTTCGCCAGAACTTGCCGGGCGGCCTCAGCCGGATTGGCGACCGTCAACACGGCCAGGCTGCGCAGGGCGGATGTTGTCATGAATTGCGACCTTCCGCCTGAATGAGACCGGATATCCAAAACCACACGAACACAGCCACCCACGCGATGCCAACTAGGTTCAGTGCCGCACCCTTGCCGATAAACCCGGCAACAAGGCCGTTCAGAAGCACAAGAGGTGTCGATGCCAGAAGTGCCCAGAACAGAGCCAGACGTGCCCCGTAGGACGAACCACCGCCACCAAACACTTTTGAAACCAGGTGTGAGAGCCAGGCCAGACAGTAAAAAAGCAAAGGCAGAATGATGATCGAGCCAAGCAGGGCCCCACCCATCTGCATGCTAAGGTCCAATCCCTCGACGTGAGCCCTGCGAGCAAGCCCGGGCAGTTGAGCGATGAATGCGATGACGCAGAATGACATCACAATCGCCAATGCACGGTCTTCCCGCTGCCCCATATCCAGCAGACGGCGCACAACGCGTCCCGGGCCGCGATACGTGGCCACGATATCCGATGTCACGGGCATCAGCGGCGGCGTGCCAGCCATTCTTGCAGACGGGACACGATGACATCCGCCAAGGCCTGGTCTTCGATCTCATCCACAGCCTCAGCCAGGAATGCCAGCGTCAGCATGTCCGTTGCATCTTCTGCCGGCACCCCGCGCGAGCGGAGATAGAACAACGCCGTTTCGTCAATCGCACCGGATGTTGAGCCATGCGAACACGCAACGTCGTCTGCGTAGATCTCCAGCTCCGGCTTTGCCAGGAATTGGCTGTCATCATCCAGAAGCAACGATTGACTGATCTGGTATCCGTCGGTTTTCTGAGCACCTTCCTTCACCAGAATCTTGCCCTGGAACACTCCGGTCGCCCCGTTGCGCAGTACCTTCTTGAACACCTGCCTGCTTTCGCAGTTCACCGCATCATGGGTCACGAAAACCGTATCATCGTGGTGAAACTCGCCATCGCCGACACATGCGCCCGCGATATGAGCGACAGCGTTATCTCCGGTAAGTTCCACGACCTGTTCGTTACGTGTCAGAACGCCGTTCACGGTCAGAGTGAACGATTTGTATACCGACTCGGTCCCCATACGCGTGAACATGTGGGTCGCGGCGCGG
Organism: Ruegeria sp. HKCCD6647-2; assembly: GCF_057221075.1. NCBI lineage: Bacteria > Pseudomonadati > Pseudomonadota > Alphaproteobacteria > Rhodobacterales > Roseobacteraceae > Ruegeria > Ruegeria sp. HKCCD6647-2. Next base: position 1,028,214 of record NZ_JBWVBD010000001.1, read on the forward strand.
CGTTGATGGTCCCGTCCCTGCGCGCGGATATGGTGCAAGGTGCCACCGTCCGCGATGTCGATCTCCATGCACTTGTTGAAGCGGGACGCGGCCGGGCCGTTTTCCAGGATCGTAACCTCCGCCCCGGTCTCGACTCGGATGAAGTGGTGCAAAATCGCGTCCGACGTTTCCGACGCATGGCGGTAGATCAGGCTGATCGGTTTGGACGGCTTTCCGGTCACGTTTATCGCCACGCCATCCGATGCAAAGGCGGTATTCAGTGCCGCCAGCGGGCGCGGAACAGGGGACTGCCCCTTTGCTTCAAGAACGCCGTACAACTCTTTGGCCCAATGGATGTCCTTGCAACAGATATCCTCAAGCCGGTCGATAGTAACGCCTTCCATCTCCAGATTATCCGATTCTTCGGGGCTGAATACGCCATCGACAAAGACGATCTTCAACCGGTCGAACTCATGAAACATCATGGGTTCGTCTGTCTGGAAAACGGCCGCAGATTGCGCATCAGGCGAAATCAAGGTATCCGGCCGGGTGTATTTCCAATACTCGTCCCGCCGTCCGGGCAATCCGAGTTCACGAACGCGCATCAGTGCCGCTTCGCGCGCTTTGCGCGTGCAACCGGCATCAGGCATGCTCAGAGAGGCAAGCCGCTCTTCCGTCGCGGGTTGTTTTGCTTGAGCCAGCGCCATCAGTTCACCTCGGCGAGAATGTCGGCATAACCGTTGTTTTCAACTTCAAGTGCAAGATCGGGACCGCCGGATTTAACGATGCGACCGTCTGCCATGATATGAACAACATCCGGTTGGATGTGGTCCAGCAGACGCTGATAGTGAGTGATCACCAGAAAGCTGCGCCCTTCATCCCGCAGCGCGTTCACGCCTTCGGCCACCAGCTTCATGGCGTCCACATCAAGGCCCGAGTCCGTCTCGTCCAGGATGCACATCTTCGGCTCAAGCACGGCCATCTGCAGAATTTCGTTGCGCTTTTTCTCGCCGCCGGAAAAGCCTACATTGACCGGGCGCTTGAGCATATCAGCGTCGATCTTCAGCGATTTCGCCTTGGCGCGAATGACTTTCAGGAAATCCGCCGCCGACAACTCCTCTTCGCCCCTGGCCTTGCGCTGCGCGTTCACGGCCGTGCGCAGGAAGGTCATATTGCCGACACCGGGTATTTCGACCGGATACTGGAACGCGAGGAAAAGACCGGCAGCCGCACGTTCTTCCGGCTCCTGCTCCAGCAAGTCTTCGCCATCCAGAGAGGCCGAGCCGGCAGTCACCTCGTACCCATCGCGTCCCGACAGCACATAGCTGAGTGTCGATTTTCCCGACCCGTTCGGCCCCATGATCGCATGTACCTTGCCGGCCTCGACGGTCAGGTCGACGCCTTTGAGGATTTCCTTTTCTTCTTCCTCAAGTTTGACGTGCAGGTTCTTGATTTCCAGCATGATTTGTCCTTTTGCGTATCGCAAGGGGCGCCTCGGCCCCTGTGTGTTCCTATCCCAGAATTTTGCGGATCACGCGGGCGGCAATCCAGCCAAGGATTGCCCCTCCACCGACCGCCCAGACCGGGTTAATAAATTCCATGTAGTTGGTGTTCACATAGGCCACGCCGAGCAATCCGCCCAGAACCGGAAGTGCGTATCCCAGAGCGGTCAGCACATCATCCCGCTGAATGCGTTTGCGTGGCGTACGTGTCATCAACCGACCGAACCTTCCAGCGAGATCGCCACCAGTTGCTGCGCTTCCATGGCGAATTCCATCGGCAGGGCTTGCAAAACATCCCTGCAGAAGCCGTTGACGACCAGCGCCACCGCCTCTTCTTCGTCCATACCGCGCTGGCGGCAATAGAACAGCTGGTCGTCATCCACTTTCGAGGTCGTCGCTTCATGCTCGACCCGAGAAGAATTGTTGCGGACTTCGATATACGGCACTGTGTGGGCGCCACATTTGTCTCCGATCAACAGGCTGTCGCACTGGGTGTAGTTGCGCGAGTTCTTAGCCTTGGGATGCATCGACACCAGACCACGATAGGTATTCTGAGCCTTGCCCGCACTGATCCCCTTGGACACGATCCGCGACTTGGTGTTCTTGCCCAGATGAACCATCTTTGTGCCGGTATCGGCCTGCTGATAGTTGTTGGTGATGGCGATCGAATAGAACTCACCCTGGCTGTCATCGCCGCGCAGAATGCAAGACGGATACTTCCATGTCACCGCCGAACCGGTCTCGACCTGTGTCCACATCACCTTGGATCGGTCGCCCCGGCAATCAGCGCGTTTGGTCACGAAGTTGTAAATTCCGCCCTTGCCGTTCTCATCGCCCGGGAACCAGTTCTGAACGGTCGAGTATTTAACCTCGGCATCTTCTTCGACGATGATTTCAACCACCGCCGCATGCAGTTGGGCTGTGTCCCGCTGAGGGGCGGTACAGCCTTCCAGATAAGAGACATACGAGCCCTTATCGGCAATGATCAGAGTACGCTCGAATTGACCGGTGTTTTCCGCATTGATGCGGAAATAGGTGCTCAGCTCCATCGGGCAGCGCACGCCGGGCGGCACGTAGACAAACGAACCGTCCGAGAACACAGCCGAGTTCAGAGTTGCGTAGAAGTTATCGGAAACCGGCACCACGGAGCCGAGATACTTCTTGACCAGTTCTGGATGCTCGCGGATCGCTTCGGAAATCGAGCAGAAGATGACACCCGCCTTCTTCAGTTCTGCCTGAAATGTCGTACCCACGGAAACCGAATCGAACACCGCATCCACGGCTACCTTGCGACCTTCCGCAGGGGCATCCTCGGCGCCTTCGACGCCGGCCAGAATCATCTGCTCTTTCAGCGGGATACCAAGTTTCTCGTATGTCGCCAAAAGCTTGGGATCGACCTCATCCAGAGATTTGGGCTTTTCCTGCATCGATTTCGGACGCGCATAATAATACTGATCCTGAAAATCGATCTTCGGATAGTTCACCATGGCCCAGTTGGGTTCGTCCATCTTGGTCCAGCGCTCGAACGCGGACAGGCGCCATTCGGTCATCCACTCCGGCTCTTCATTCTTTTCCGAAATCAGACGAACGATGTCCGGAGACACGCCCTTGGGCGCGTATTCCATTTCGATTTCAGTTTCCCAGCCGTATTTATAAGTGCTGACCTCGCGCACCGCGTCCACGGTTTCCTGATCGACACCTTCTTTTACCTGGGTCTGGTCCAAAGCGGCCATAAGACACCCTCCGTCAGATCACGCGGCACGCGCGTGATGCTTTTTCTCTTTTTCAAGCCACGTTTCCGCGAAACGCAGCACATCCTCTTTTGTCGTCTCCGGCCCCAGCGAAACGCGGATCGCGCTTGCAGCCGTCAATTCGTCGTAGCCCATGGCCGTCAGGACCGTGCTGGCCTTGACCTTGCCGCTGGAACACGCAGACCCGGCGCTGATCGCAAATCCGGACAAATCCATCTGCATGACCTGCGTCTCACCTTTCCAACCGGGGGTGGCAAAACACAGTGTATTGGGGAGTCGCTCCTGATCTTTCCCGACAAAAATAGTAGATTTAGAGCTGGCCTCAAGAGCGTTTTCTAGAATATTTCTAAGTTCTGCGACTTTTTCCCAAATACCATCTGCCAGATCCCGCGCAGCCGCTTCAGCCGCGGCTCCGAAACCCGCGATTCCAATGACATTTTCAGTGCCCGAGCGGCGGCCCATCTCCTGTCCGCCCCCCTTTATCTGTGCAGGCAGATACGTGCCACGTTTCATGACCACGGCACCAATGCCCTTGGGGCCGCCAAGTTTGTGGGCCGATATCAGCGCCATCTCAGCGCCCAACCAGTTGAATGCGACGGGCAGTTTACCAAACGCCTGCGTTGCATCTGTAACGGCAAGCCCATCCGGCAGGGCCTGAACAATGCCCGTTTCGGAATTCGCCAGTTGGAGGGTCGAAACCTCAGGGCTGATAACTGCAACGTGACCGTTGGATGAAACGGATAAACTTCCGTCAGTCCAAGCCCGCACCGCATCATGCTCAATCTCGGCGCCTTGCAAGCCACGCCCCGCCAGTGCCAACGCTGCGCCTTCGGTTGCGCCAGATGTAAAAACAATGTCTGCCCCGTCCGCGCCAAATGCCGCCGCAACCTGCGCGCGCGCCTTTTCAACCAGCGCCTTGGCAGCCCGGCCTTCGGCGTGGACCGATGAGGGATTTCCCGCAACGTCCATCGCTGCAATCATTGCAGCGCGCGCCTCGGGTCGAAGCATGGTAGTAGCGTTATGATCCAGATAAACACGTTTCATGGATACATCTTTTTTAGCGGGCTCTTGGTGTTTTGTGATGCGAAATAGAGTGTCATGCCATCAATCGTCCACGACCGAGAACAAGCTTGGTACGGCCGGGCACGGCGCCAGGTCATTCTGGATGACATCCGACAACCGTGTCTGGTGCAGAAACACATAAACGTTGGCGCTCAGACTCTCCCACAAACGGTTGGTCAGGGATTGGGCCCTGCTACCCGACGAAGCACCCGAAGCCCCCGCCCCTTTTTGCAGCGCGTCCACGGTTTCATCTACAGCCGACAGAATCTGAACCACACGGATATCCGATGCAGGGCGTGCCAGCCTGTAACCCCCGCCGGGTCCGCGAACCGACGCAACCAGTTCGGCACGTCGGAGTTTGACGAACAACTGCTCAAGATACGGCAGCGAGATGTCCTGCCGCTCGGAAATTTCTGAAAGCGTCACCAGTTGGTCAGCCGGCTGCAGCGCAATGTCCGCAAGCGCAACCATTGCGTATCGGCCCTTGGTTGACAGCTTCATTGTATTCCCTCGTGGCAAGAATAGCGCGAAATCATTGACGCCGCCGCAGCCAGTGCGTATCTCCCACTGACAGCGTTTTTACGCGACCCAAATGTAATTAGAACCGTTCTAAGGTGCCCGACGAATACCGTCAAGTATATCTGGGTGCCAACGTGTTAAAAAGACAGGACCAAAGCACTCATGCCCGAGGTGATTTTTCCCGGACCCGAAGGCCGCCTGGAAGGCCGTTACCACCCGCAAAAGGAAAAAGACGCACCGATCGCCATCGTGCTTCACCCGCACCCACAATTCGGCGGGACAATGAACAACAAGGTGGTCTATAACCTGCACTATGCGTTCTACAACATGGGCTTCACCGTGTTGCGCTTTAACTTCCGCGGCGTTGGGCGCAGTCAGGGCGAATATGACCAGGGTATTGGCGAGTTGAGCGATGCGGCATCCGCGCTGGATTACCTGCAATCGATGAACAACAACTCGAAACACTGCTGGGTCGCAGGGTTTTCGTTCGGCGCCTGGATTGGCATGCAGCTTTTGATGCGTCGCCCCGAGATCACGGGCTTCATCAGCGTCTCGCCGCCTGCGAACATGTATGATTTCTCGTTTTTGGCACCCTGCCCGTCTTCAGGTCTGATCATCAATGGTTCGGCCGACCGTGTTGCGCCACCGGCAGACACCACCACACTGGTCAGCAAACTGCACGAACAAAAGGGCATCACCATCACTCATAACGAGGTTGAGGGTGCCGACCACTTTTTCCAGGATCGTCACATGGACACGTTGATGACCGATGTGACCGAATACGTGAAACGCCGACTGACCGAGAACACGCGCTAATGTCCGACACAATTACCACCCTCGCCTCAAGGCTGGCCGAAGACACGATGAAAGTCATGGATGAAACCGGCGAGGATCGGTTCTTTGTCGAAGTCGGAGAGGTTCTGGGTGCCGCGTCGCAAACGCTGGAAGAGGCATTTCTGACCGAAATCCGTGTGCGTCTGGCCGAGCGCAAGGCGCGGCAATTTGTGGTCAAGAAACTGTCCCAGCACCGCTCGAAACTCAAGGCGATCGAAAAGCAATAGCTGCCTTAGACATTGGGTGAAACAAAATAAAAGGAGCCCGAAGGCTCCTTTTATTCTATCGCAGGTGATTTGCGCTCAAACCGAATTACCCGTTAACCGCTCAACAATTTGGGCTGCATCTTTGTCGACGGACCCCCCGTCTGCAAGCCACCCCAGCGCCACGATCAAGAACGATATGATGATGACGGATTTTGCAAATGTCGTCATTTTGAACTCGCTGAAAAATCACTAATAAACGCAGGCACTCTACCACGGGTTCTCCGTTGCCGAACAGTCGGGATAACCTGACCTTCGGTCAACTCTCCCTTTGATTGAAAACAGAAACCTGCTTGCCGAAACACCCGGATTCGTGGTCAACCAAACCCACCATTCAGCAGCGAGTGAAACCGTGCCCAACGCTTACTTCATCCTCTTGTTGGCCGTTGTTGCCGAAACCATCGGAACAACTGCTCTGCAAGCCAGTCAGCAATTTACGCGCCTGTGGCCTTCGGTGTTGGTCGTCGTGGGCTATGGCTGCGCGTTTTACCTGTTGGCATTGACCCTCAAGGTGATGCCGGTGGGTATCGTCTATGCAATCTGGTCTGGTCTGGGGATTTTCCTGATCGCTCTGATCGGTTTCCTGGTTTTCGGTCAAAGGCTCGATTGGCCTGCAGTGCTTGGATTGTCGATGATTCTTGCAGGTATCCTGATCATTCACCTGTTTTCGAAGACGGCTGGGCACTAACCGCGCGTTTGGGCTGGTAACTTGTTCCAAGCCGCGCTATGCGCGCGGCAACTTCCCGTTCAAAGGCTGACCTCTCATGGACCTGCGCAATATCGCAATCATCGCTCACGTGGACCACGGCAAGACCACTCTGGTGGATGAGCTGCTCAAACAATCCGGTGCATTCCGGGAGAACCAGGCCGTGGCCGAACGCGCCATGGACAGCAATGACCTGGAGCGTGAACGCGGCATCACAATTCTGGCGAAGGCAACCAGCGTCGAGTGGAAAGACACCCGCATCAACATCGTCGACACCCCCGGCCACGCCGATTTCGGTGGAGAGGTCGAGCGGATTCTCAGCATGGTGGACGGCGTTGTACTGTTGGTCGACGCGGCCGAAGGTCCGATGCCGCAGACCAAGTTTGTGACGTCCAAGGCCCTGGCGCTGGGTCTGCGCCCGATCGTGGTGCTGAACAAGGTCGACAAGCCAGATGCCGAACCAGACCGTGCGCTGGACGAATGTTTCGACCTGTTCGCCAACCTTGGTGCGGAAGATGATCAGTTGGACTTCCCGGCCATGTACGCCTCGGGCCGTTCGGGCTGGGCGGATATGGAACTGGACGGTCCCCGCAAGGATCTAAGCGCACTGTTTGATCTGATCGTCGATCACGTACCGTCCCCCAAGCAGATCGAGAAAAAAGATGAACCGTTCCGTATGCTGGCCACCACATTGGGCAGCGATCCGTTCATCGGCCGCATCCTGACCGGTCGCGTCGAAAGCGGTACACTGAAGGCAGGCGACAGCCTCAAGGCGCTCAGCCGTGACGGCGCACTGATCGAGAATTTTCGCGCCTCGAAAATCCTGGCTTTCCGCGGCCTGGCGCAGCAGCCAATCGACGTTGCTGAAGCAGGCGACATCGTCACCATCGCGGGGATGAGCAAGGCCACCGTTGCAGACTCGCTGGTCTCGCCACAAGTGGATGAGGCCCTGCCCGCACAGCCCATCGACCCACCAACCATCACAGTGACATTCGGTATCAACGATTCTCCACTGGCTGGGCGTGATGGCAAAAAAGTGCAGTCCCGCGTTATCCGAGACCGGCTGATGAAAGAGGCCGAGTCGAACGTTGCCATACGAATCTCAGATACGCCCGGCGGCGAAGCCTTCGAAGTTGCCGGCCGTGGCGAATTGCAGATGGGTGTCCTGATCGAGAACATGCGCCGTGAAGGGTTCGAGCTCAGCATTTCCCGGCCACAGGTTCTGTTTCGTGAAGAAGGCGGCCAGCGTTTGGAGCCCGTCGAGGAAGTCACTATCGACGTGGATGACGAATACTCTGGCGCAGTTATCGAAAAAGTCACAGGGGCGCGGAAAGGCGAGCTGGTCGAGATGCGGCCTGCCGGTACCGGCAAAACCCGCATCATTGCTCATGTGCCTTCGCGCGGCCTGATCGGCTATCACGGCGAATTCCTGACGGATACCCGCGGGACCGGCGTTCTGAACCGCGTTTTCCACGGTTGGGCACCGCACAAAGGTCCGATCCCGGGTCGTCGCGCCGGCGTTCTGATTTCGATGGAAAATGGTCAGGCGGTCGCCTATGCGTTGTGGAACCTGGAAGAGCGCGGCCGGATGTTCGTCGGTCCGCAAACCGATGTATATCAGGGAATGGTCATTGGTGAGCATTCGCGCGACAATGACCTTGAAGTGAACCCCCTCAAAGGCAAGAAACTGACCAATGTGCGCGCCAGTGGTTCGGACGACGCAGTCAGGTTGACACCGCATGTTCAGTTTTCACTGGAAGAGGCGATTGCGTATATCGATGACGATGAACTGGTCGAAGTTACGCCGAACGCCATTCGTCTCCGCAAGCGCTTCCTCGACCCACATGAACGAAAGCGGATGGCCAAATCTGCGTGAGATTAGGGGCATCATTGCTCCCAAAAATGGAAACAATGGCACTTCTGTGACATTTTTAAGTCACTCACTAAAATAGTGGTCTTCTAAAAGCCCGGCAACTGCCCGGGCTTTCTCTTTGATTTTCTGGTGACTTCTACCTCAGGTTGTTCATGATGATGAAATCCGGGCTTTCTTCCCCCTGTAAATGTGGCAGCTTTAAGGTATAGCCGTGACCAGAGTGCGGCGCTGCGAGTCTTCGTGGCTCCAACGGGTAAAGAGTACTGAGGAGGCGCATTATGCGCATGAGATCAAGGTTACTTTCGTTTATTTTTGTTTCGGCATCGTTGCCAATTTTATCACCCGGCGCGGCCTATGCGTCCGAGATGTGCACGGTAAAAACAGCAAGGCAATCCGTGTCTTCCAATACACTGTGCGCGTGTGATGTGGTCAGCTCTCGTATGCTGCGTTACATCCAGCGGCGGGCGGATTTTGAAGAAATTCTGCAACGCACGCTGCTTGACTGTCCGCGATTTGCGGCAGTTCTGACGGACTTTCCCACGGCATCTACGCTCGGGAACACCCAGCGATCGGGTGACGGTCGCGCTGAAGAGGAACCGAACGACTCGACGCCTGGAACCACTGGCGGCCCGGGCAATGATGATCCAGACGGCGACGATCCGGTTGGTGAAGATCCCAATGGCGGCGGCGACGACGGCGGCGATGGCGGCGACGAGGGCGGCGACGAGGGCGGCGATGGCGGTAACAACGACGACGGCGACGATGGTGATGACCGCGACGACGGTGATGACGGCGACGACGGTGATGACGGCGACGATGGTGACGACGGCGACGATGGTGACGACGGCGACGATGGTGACGACGGCGACGATGGTGACGACGGCGACGATGGTGATGACGGCGACGACGGTGATGACGGCGACGACGTTGATGACCGTGATGACGGCGACGATGGCGTAGATGAAGATGATGGACCAGACTAGGTCCAACTCGATGACGATCGTGACGAAGAAAGAATGACTACTGTTGGCGGCTATTGCGATGAAACTTACGGCAAGTGCTCAAGACAGAGGCGCCTACTGCCAAAACGCTTGACAGTTATCAAAAATGGGCGGCCCAGCGGTCGCCCATTTAGTGTTGAACACAGTGGCCAGGTTTGCCCGTGCCAACCACGATTTCAACTGCTCCGAAAAACCCCGACCCATTGACGAGGTTGTTTCGGATCTTGCATGCGAAGAAACAGATACCGCGTAGCCGTCCAGGGTTTGATTCGACTAGTGAGGTTATCCAGGACCAGGTCCCCTCTGGCTGATCGATAGACCAACACCGCATGAGAGTTTCTGCGTGTATCCAGCACCGTAGCGATCAGTAGTTTACTGGGATCGATGCCTGCCTTGATCAGATCCCGCTTTTTCAGAAGTGCAAAATCCTCGCAGTCGCCGCCCCTCGACGTCGGAAGGGCCCAGTGCTCGGCGCGCCTGTATTGCGACTGGTCCGTTACCGATCGCGTGCTTGCGTTTACCTTCCGGTTAATCAGCTTGACCAGTTTCATCTCCTGGTCGCTGGACATGCTGATTGACGGTTTGGTCGCACAGGCCCAGGAATACTGCGCGCACAGGTCGCGCGCACCAGATGGAGGCTGTGAAGCCATCTGCCCTGGAATAAAGGCGGATTCGGCGGACGAACTCGTGGTGCCTGACACCGAAACACCAAAAACCAGAGCAATGATGGCTCCGGTTTGACGTAATGTGCCTTGTGCATCCGCGACAAGCTTGGAGCAGAACTTTGTCATCGTCATCCCTCGATCAAACAGCATCCGAGCGATTACTTTTTCGTGCACCCATATTCCGATTCTCTTATCTATCGAGATCGGAGGCGACAAAGCAATCACGGGTCAGTTTGGGGATGAAAAACGGCGGAAATTCGTAACTCTTTTGGACAATTTCCGCTCAACAAAGTGGCGAGGACGGCCACAATTCCAAGCCTGTTGCTATCTGGCGTGCCAATGACGCACTCAATCCACGTGCCAACCATTTGCACGGGAAGGCACATATTCCAACAACAGCAGTGGGTTCTGACGCATGCACCCGGTGCGTCAGAAAGTGTTTAGGTTATTCCGTGATCTCGACGACGACGAGTTCCCGCTCACTGGCACCGCGGGCATAGTCGAGCGCCGCCTGGTACTGCGCCGAATTGTAACATTCCACCGCCGCTTCGACGGACGGGAAACGAGCCACGACATTGCGGGGCCGCTCTTTCCCTTCCAATTGAACGTATCTGGCGGCGCGTGCAATGAATTCGCCACCATGAGCTGCAATCGCTGGTCCGGCCAGTTCCGCGTATTTTCCGTAGGCTTCGCTATCCGTCACCGTGACATGCGCAATCCAGAGTGCAGGCATCTTATCCTCCCAATACCTTTTCGGCCGCTTTTATCGCGGCGTCAGAGTTTGATGCATCCTTGCCGCCACCCTGCGCCATATCCGGGCGTCCACCGCCGCCTTTTCCGCCCAACTCGGACACGGCCGCCTTGACGAGATCCACGGCAGAGACCCGATCCGTCAAATCTGATGTCACGCCGGCGGCGACGGCTGCTTTTCCACCGGTGTCCGCGATCAGCAAAACCGCGCCGGAACCAAGGCGCGCCTTGTGTTCATCAATCAATGTCGGCAAATCCTTGCCGGAAACGCCAGACAATGCCTGCGCCAGGAACTTTGTTCCGTTGACGTCCCGCGCCTCGGTTCCGCCGCCCTGCCCGGCACCACCTGCCATGGCGAGATCCCGGCGCAACTGTGCCACCTCGTTCTGCAATGCCTTGCGTTCGTCCAGCAGCGTCTTGACCCGACCAACGACATCATCAGGCTGCGCTTTCAGCTCGAGCGCAATCTGCGCCAGTCGATGATCCTGCGCCGAGAGATACCGGAACGCCTCGTCCCCAGTCAGTGCTTCGATTCGACGTACGCCGGCACTGCTGGCACCGTCTCCGAGAATGACGAAGGTGCCGATGTCGCCGGTCTGGCGCACATGCGTGCCGCCGCACAGTTCAATCGACCAGGTTTCGCCGTCATGTCCCTTGCCGGTGGGCGCCTTGCCCATCGAGACTACGCGAACTTCGTCACCATATTTCTCGCCAAACAACGCCTGAGCGCCCAATTCGCGTGCGTCATCGGGCGTCATGACCCGTGTTTCGACGGTCGAGTTCTGGCGGATGAAATCATTAACCTCACGCTCGACCTTCTGAATCTCGTCCAGTGTCAGCGCTTTGGAATGGCTGAAATCGAACCGTAGCCTGTCTGCGGCATTCAACGAACCTCGCTGCGCCACATGATCGCCCAGTGTTTCGCGCAGTGCTTCGTGTAACAGATGCGTGGCCGAGTGGTTGGCGCGTATGGCGGTGCGACGGGCGTGATCCACCTCAAGCTCGACGGCGTCGCCTTTCGACAAGGCACCCTGGCTGACGATCACGCGATGCGCATAGACCTTGCCTTCGGCAAACTTGCGCGTTTCTTCAACGCGGGACACATCCTGCATATTCTCAAGACGCCGGATTTCGCCGGTGTCGCCAATCTGCCCGCCGGCTTCGCCATAGAAAGGCGTCTGGTTTACAACAACCCATCCGGTTCCGCCCTGTTTGATCGTATCGACCAAAGCGCCATCAACGATCAGAGCGGCCACCTGGCCTTCGGCTTTCTCAGTCTCATAGCCAAGGAAATCCGTAGCGCCAGCGCTATCCAGAACGTCGAACCAGACCGCCTGATCTGCTGACTCACCAGACCCGGCCCAAGCCGCGCGCGCCTTCGCCTTTTGCTCGGCCATTGCCGCATCGAACCCGTCGGTATCCACAGTCCGGCCCTTCTCGCGCAGGGCATCCTGCGTCAGGTCCAGCGGGAAACCGTAAGTGTCGTAAAGCTTGAATGCCGCATCACCGGGCAGCGCCGCGCCATCCGGCAAGCTTGCAACTTCGTCATCCAACAGCTTCAGACCGCGATCCAGCGTCTGCTTGAACCGCGTTTCCTCCAGCAGCAGCGTTTCTTCGATCAGCGGCTGCGCCTGACCCAGTTCAGCATATTGCGCGCCCATCAGTTGGACCAACGTCGGCACAAGACGGTGCATGACCGGGTCTTTCGCACCAAGCAAATGTGCATGGCGCATGGCACGGCGCATGATCCGGCGCAGGACATAGCCGCGCCCGTCATTCGAAGGCATAACACCATCCGCAATCAGGAAAGAGGTCGACCGCAGGTGATCGGCAATCACCCGGTGGTGCACGTTCTGATCACCATAGGGATCAACACCGGTCGCGTCAGCCGAAGCCTCAATCAGCGTTTTGAACAGATCGGTGTCATAATTGTCGTGACTGCCCTGCAGCAAAGCCCCAATCCGCTCCAGCCCCATGCCGGTGTCGATCGACTGCATGTCAAGCTCGACCATCGAGCCATCCTCGAACTGCTCGTTCTGCATGAAAACGATGTTCCAGATTTCGATAAATCGGTCGCCATCTTCTTCGGCCGAACCCGGAGGGCCACCCCAGATGTGATCGCCGTGGTCATAGAAAATCTCGGTACAGGGTCCGCATGGACCGGTTGGCCCCATTTGCCAAAAGTTGTCGTTGGTGGCGATGCGGATGATGCGATCCTCGGGCACGCCGACCTTTTTCCAAATCTCGAATGCCTCGTCGTCGGTATGATACACAGTCGTCAGCAGGCGGCTTTTGTCGATGCCGAATTCCTTGGTGATCAGCTCCCACGCAAACGGGATCGCGTCGTTCTTGAAGTAATCGCCAAACGAGAAGTTACCCAGCATTTCGAAGAACGTATGATGACGTGCGGTGTAACCGACGTTGTCCAGATCATTGTGCTTACCGCCCGCGCGCACGCATTTTTGTGCCGTTGTAGCACGCTGGTAGTCACGCGTTTCGACGCCGGTAAATAGGTTCTTGAACTGAACCATTCCCGAGTTCACGAACATCAGTGTCGGGTCATTGCGCGGCACCAACGGGCTAGAGGCCACCACTTCGTGCCCCTGCTTGGCAAAGTAGTTCAGAAAGGTCGAGCGGATATCGTTCAGCGTGGGCATGTGGGCTCTCTCAGCGCGCAATCATTTTGTTCCGAAGGAGGTTTAGCTGCGCACCTCGGGAGTGTCCACAGGCGAGGCGTGCCGGAACGAAACAAGGCGGCCTCGTTGGACCGCCCTGTTCCCGAAAATCTCAGCCCCACTCAAATAGTCGTGTGGATCTCTGCTGATCTTGTCAGCGCCCGATCAAGCTTCGAGGATGTCATCCTCTTCCGCTTCGGGCGGCATTTCAAAGTCCAGACCATGGGCTGCGCGGATCTTGTCTTCGATCTCCAGCGCAACTCGACCATTGTCGCGCAAATACTGCTTGGCGTTTTCACGCCCCTGCCCGATCCGCTCGTCTCCATAGCTGAACCACGATCCGGACTTCTCGACGACGCCTGCCTTGACGCCCAGGTCCAGCAGCTCACCCATTTTCGAGATGCCTTCGCCATACATGATGTCGAATTCCACCTGCTTGAACGGCGGCGCGACCTTGTTCTTGACGACTTTGACACGGGTCTGGTTGCCAACCACTTCATCCCGATCCTTGATCGCACCAATACGGCGAATATCCAGACGGACCGAGCTGTAAAACTTCAAAGCGTTACCACCAGTCGTGGTTTCCGGGCTGCCGAACATGACGCCAATCTTCATCCGGATCTGGTTGATGAAGATGACCATGCAGTTCGAACGGCTGATCGAGCCGGTCAGCTTGCGCATCGCCTGGCTCATCAGGCGGGCTTGTACCCCGACATTGCTGTCACCCATATCGCCTTCGAGTTCGGATTTCGGCGTCAGCGCGGCTACCGAGTCGACCACGACCATGTTCACCGCGCCAGAGCGCACCAAAGTATCTGTAATTTCCAACGCCTGCTCACCGGTATCGGGTTGCGAAATCAGCAACTCGTCCAGATCGACACCCAGCTTGCGGGCATATTGCGGGTCCAGCGCATGCTCCGCGTCCACGAACGCACAGACGCCGCCGCGTTTCTGTTGCTCGGCAATGCAATGCAGCGTCAGCGTGGTCTTACCCGAGCTTTCAGGACCGTAAATTTCCACAATCCGCCCCATCGGCAGACCGCCGATACCCAAAGCAATGTCCAGCCCCAGCGAGCCGGTCGAGCTTGCATCGATATCCTGCTTGGCGTCCTCGCCCAGCTTCATGATCGAGCCCTTTCCGAACTGTCGCTCAATCTGGGCCAGCGCGCTGTCGAGCGCCTTTTGCTTATCTGCGTTTTTCTTGTCGCTCATCGTCAGAAGATCCGCCATTGTCCTGTCGCCTTCCCTTTTGTCACACCCTTGATCGGGCGGCAATCGCTGCTTTGTTCGCCTCTTGTTCCTTATGAGATCAAAAAGAGAACATTTCAATAAAAACTTACAATTTTCACAGTTCCTCAATTGTATTAAAGAGTCGTTTACGACAATCTGAAAACTCAAAAGCATTGAAGGTAAAAGAAAAAATGCTTGTTTTCTACAAGGAACGGCTTGCGCTTTTGTCCGTTCCCAAAACCGGAAGCTCTGCCTATCTGACAGCTCTTCGGGATCGCGCCGATCTTGTTGTGGCTGGTCCGCCGGAACTGAAACACGCAACTGTCCGGCGGTTTGATCGGTTTTTCCAGTCCGTCTTTCAGAAGATGTTTGATACCGAAATGGAGATCATGGCCGTCGTGCGGGAGCCGGTCGACTGGCTGGGCAGCTGGTACAGGTATCGTGGCCGCCCGGAACTGGACGGTCACCCCAACTCGACCAAGAACCTCAGTTTCGATGCTTTTGTCCGGGCATACTTGCAAAACCCCCGGCCGGCCTTCGCTGATGTCGGCAGTCAGGCCGGGTTTTTCCGTACCCGCAGCAACGGTGCCGGGGCTACGTATGTTTTCAAATATGAAAACCAGTCGGCGATACAGAATTTCCTGCAGGATCGCCTGAACTGTGACATTCAGTTGCCACAGGAAAACGTATCCCCAAAGCGGCCCATGGATCTGTCTGCTGAGACCGATGCGTGGTATCGCCGCGAATATGCCGATGACTTCGCGCTACACACATCTGCGCGCTAGCTTCCTCAGTTGAGCTGCTGAAATACAGCCTCGGTCAGTTGCGTGAGCGAAAAGGGTTTCGGCAGGAATGTCGAGTTTTCGATTTCAGGGCCTGAATCACCAAATGCGCCTTCTGTGTAACCGGACATGAACACCACGCAAACATCCGGTCGTGTTTCCATCGCCTTGCGTACCCAGGTTGGGCCATCCATGCCCGGCATGACGACATCGGTGACAAACACGTCGACGGACAAGGTCTGATCCTCCAGCAGTTGCAGCGCGGCTTCAGCCGATTCGGCCTCGAGCACCGTGTAGCCCTTCAACCTCAGAGCCCGCGTCGCGAAGGCACGAACAGGCGCCTCATCCTCGACCAACAGGACAACGCCCTCTCCCTGCTGAGCGCCCTGCTCATCCGGGGCAGTTATCGTTTCAGGTTCAGCGGTTTCCACGGCGGCACATACGGGCAGGAACACGGTAAACTCGGTGCCGTGCCCGAGTGTGCTATCGACAAAGATGAACCCGCCGGTTTGCTTGACGATCCCATAGGCCGTGGACAACCCCAGACCGGTCCCTTCACCGGTGCGTTTGGTGGTATAGAAAGGCTCGAACACTTTCTGCAGCTTATCCGCAGGTATCCCCACGCCGCTGTCAATCACCTTAACGGTCACGTATTCTCCGGGCGGCACTGTGGCGCGATCTCGTGTCAGCGGTTGGTCCAATGATGCGATTTCGGTTTCGATCCGAATTTCACCACCTTCGGGCATAGCATCACGGGCATTGACGACAAGGTTCATCAAAACCTGTTCAAGTTGTCGTTTATCCGCCCGGACCGGTTTGAGCACCGGATCGTGGCTGAGGGTCAGGCGGACCTTTTCCCCAACCAGCCGGTTCAGCAAATGAATGAGATCCGAGATCGTATCGCGCAGGTCCAACACTTCGGGCCTGAGGGTCTGCTTGCGCGAGAACGCCAGCAACTGGCTGACGAGTGCCGCCGCCCGATTGGCGTTCTGATTGATCTGAACAAGATCCCCGTAGTTCGGATCGCTCTGATCATGGCGTAGCAATAGCAGGTCACAGTGACCAGAGATCGCTGTCAGCAGATTATTGAAATCATGCGCAACGCCACCAGCCAGTTGTCCGACGGCCTGCATTTTTTGACCTTGCACAAACTGCGCTTCTAACGTTTTCAATTCGGTCGCATCGTTAAGAACGGCGATCAGGCAGATCTGCCCATCCTGAAAAACCCTTGACAGTGTGACCTGCACAAAAACCTCTTTGTCGGCACGGGTCAGCCGCAAGAATTCGGAATGCGGGGGCAGGTCCTGCTCGGCAGTGCGGGTGAGCCATTCCTGAAGAGGATGCCCCAGCCCCTGCATGATGTCTTCGATATTTGTTTCACCCGGTTTCAACTCTCCGATCAGACGCGCAGCAAGCCGGTTCGTTTCAAGGATCTCACCCTCGGGCGACAGCCGCATGATCGGCACGGGCAGATCGGCAAAGGACTTTTCGCCGTTTTCAGGCCCAACGCCCCGAACCGGAACCAGCGCTATGTCCCGGTTCACCCCACCGTCACGAAGTGTCGACACAACCACAATCCGCGGACCATCAGCTGTCTGAAGACGCAGCATTCCGCCATTCAGGGAAACATCCCTTGGAATAATCTGGTCCAGCGAAGTCAGCTCTTTACCCAGCAACTGCCGCGCAGCATCGTTGGCTTGTGTTATGATTCTGTTGCGCCCGATTGTAAGCAATGGGGCTGTGATATCGCTCCGTTGTCTTTGCGAGTCCAATCCGACCCGCCAGTAACAGAGATCGCTTTCAAGCCTGGTTACGCTGATTGATGTGGTCTGCCCCCGCGTTACAATATCCTCACCAGCATGACCCTGCTTTCGGGCTCGCGCCTGTAGTCGCAGCAGTATCGCGGCTGGATTGGCGAAAAGTGACCCCAGACAGACATCCAGCCTTTGCCCGTTGCGCACCTGAAACCGTGCGCGCGCATTTGCGTTTGCAGTCTGCAGGTCTCCATACGCGTCAGTTATGAAACAGGCATCGTTTTCCTGTTCTATCAGCGCAATCAAAACCGCATTCTTGCGTTCGGATATTCGCGTGTCCAGCAAGGTGAATGCCGTTTGAAGCAGAACGACCAAAAGAAATGAGAGGCCGACAACGACCACCCCTGTATTCCAATGGCCGGGGAACACGCCAAAAACCGGAAGAACGCACAGAAAAAGCGCTATCGCACCTAACGAGAGCAGACGTACACGCCCATGTCCCCATTGTGGCAGAGGCGGTGGCAAATTCTCAGCAGTGTCCGGCATCAACTACTCGACGTGATAAATTTCAAATCAGTATCGGATCGCAATGGTTAACCACTGCTTAATTGGTAAAGCAGTAAAAATCGTCTTATAGTTGTTTTTCAACAGATTATTTTCGCGTCAAGTGCGCGGAATAGAACCCATCAGTTCCGTGGGAAACCAGCCACGATTTCCGAAACACCGATTTCCAATCCGGATGGTCGCGCACAAAAGCATCGACAATGGTGTCGTTTTCCACCGACAGCATAGAGCAGGTTGCATAAGCAAGCACACCTCCGTCGGTTACCAGGGGTGCAGCAATCTCAAGAATTTCGGATTGAGTGACTGTAAGTGCTTCCAACCCATCCTGCGTCAGTGACCACTTGCCGGCAGGCGCTCGCCTCCATGATCCGCTTCCACTACAGGGAACATCTGTCAGCACAATGTCGAACGGGGCCAGTTCCCTAATCTCAGGCCCGGTCAAGATAGTGATGTCTACGCCCGCACGCGATGCCCGATCAGGTAAATCACGCATTCGAGCGGGGTTGGCATCATGGGCAAAGACGCGCACGTTTTTGTCTCGACCCGCCAGAGCCAAGGCCTTACCACCACCGCCGGCACAATAATCCAGAACGCGCATGCCCGGCTGCAAATCAAGCGCGGCAATAATGGCTTGACTGGCGGCGTCCTGAAGTTCGACCAATCCGGATATATATGCACGGCATTGCGAAATCTTTCGTGCGCCTTCAGTCACTTCCAGGGCCGTCTCACATGCGGCGTGCGGTTTGGCCTTTATGCTATCTTCAGCCAACACGTGAACGGCCTCGGCTAAGTCGCACTTTGACAAATTAACTCGCAAATGAACCGGCGCTCGATCTTGCAGCGCGATGGCAGCAACCTCAGCGTCGTTTCCCAGAGATCTCTGGAACTCCGGCCAAAGCCACTCCGGAATGTCCAGACGTTCGGCTTTGCTGGAAAAATCCCGAGCAACTTCGGCCTCAGACACGGCGCGCGGCGCGTGTCGCTCGCCGGTAAATAGATCCGAGGGGTCCTGCCCCGATGCGCGGACTTGCCCGATCATCAGGCCGCGCCCCGTTTCGGACCCTCCCAATGCCGCCAAGGAACGCTTGCGTCGCAGCGCATCGAAAACGTGATCCCGTATTGCGGCCCGGTCCTTGGACCCGGCAAACCGGCTGCGTCGCGCCCATCCGGTCAATGCCTTTTCAACCGGAGTTCCAGCCAGGATGTCATCGAGTATTTCTATAGAGGCCTGCACGCGCGCAGCTGGTGTCATTGTGATTTCCAATCCTTCACATCAGCTGCCGCGCGGCGCCCGGCCCGGACACCGCGACACGCGGAGATCACATCACCCGATAATTCGGGCTCTCGCGCGTGATTTGAACGTCGTGCACATGACTTTCTTTCAGGCCCGCACCGGTAATCTTGACGAAATTGCAGTTACGGCGCATTTCGTCGACAGTGGCGCAACCTGTATAACCCATCGCGGCCCGCAGACCGCCGACCAGTTGGTGAATGACCGCGCTGGCTGATCCTTTGTATGGCACCTGTCCTTCGATCCCTTCCGGCACCAGCTTGTCATTGGCGGCATCCTTCTGGAAATACCGATCCGCTGAGCCGCGCGCCATGGCACCCAGGCTGCCCATACCGCGGTACGATTTGAAGGAGCGTCCCTGATACAGGATCACCTCACCCGGGCTTTCGTCTGTCCCTGCAATCATCGAACCAACCATTGCGCAGGACGCACCGGCCGCGATCGCCTTTGCGAAATCGCCCGAGAATTTGATGCCGCCATCGGCGATCACCGGAACATCACCCGCCGCCGTTGCGCAATCCATAATCGCAGTCAGCTGAGGAACGCCGACGCCAGCAACCATGCGCGTCGTACAGATCGAGCCTGGCCCGATGCCGACCTTGATCGCATCCGCCCCGGCATCAATCAGTGCCCTTGTCGCCTCGGCGGTGGCGACGTTGCCTGCGATAATCTGAACCTCGTTCGACAGGGTTTTGGCTCGTTTCACCGCGTCCAGAACACCTTGCGAGTGTCCATGTGCGGTGTCCACAACAATGATATCTACACCGGAATCCACCAATTGTTCCGACCGCTCGAACCCGGCATCCCCCACAGATGTCGCTGCGGCGACGCGCAACCGACCCAGCCGATCCTTACACGCGGTCGGGTTCAGTACAGCCTGTTCTGTGTCTTTGAGAGTTAACAATCCGGTCAGTTTGCCTTCGCCATCGACCACCAGCAGCTTTTCGATCCGGCGGGCGCGCATAAGGCTTTTGGCTTCTTCCAGATCAGCCGGCTCCTGCAACATGGCGAGGTTTTCCGATGTCATCATCGCCTTGACCGGCATGTCGTCCGACGTGGCAAAGCGCATATCCCGGTTGGTCAGAATACCGACCACGCGGCCCGCGTCATCAACAACGGGAAAGCCGGTGAAGTTGTAGCGATCGACCAATGCCTGCGCATCGGCAAGGGTCTGATCGACACGCAGAGTGACGGGGTTGTAAACGATACCGGATTCGAACCGTTTGACCCGGCGTACCTCTCGGGCCTGTTCCTCGACCGAAAGGTTCTTGTGCACGACGCCAATGCCGCCGGCTTGCGCCATGGCAATGGCCATGCGCGCTTCGGTCACCGTGTCCATGGCCGAACTCAGCAGCGGGATATTCATGGTGATTTCACGCGTCACCCGCGTGCTTGTATCCGCCGTGGCGGGCAGCACGGTAGATGCGCCCGGAACCAGGAGAACGTCGTCAAAGGTGAGTGCCTCACGAATCTGCATCTGATAACCCCATGCAAAAGCCCGTTTGGCGGTGACCCTATTGCATGGATTGCGCCCAAGGAAAAGCCCCCGGCATCAAGTAGTTTTCGCCTGCGGGGCGATGCCGCAACCGAAAACGACGCAAGCTGCGCAAAACGTGCCGCTGATTGCCCTTTCCCTTGGCGCGTAAACCAATATCTTGCCCGGCATACGCGCGAATACAAATGGCAGGCTCAACATGACCAACGACCCTCTTGTCGTCTTTACTCCCTCGGGCAAACGCGGACATTTTCCCGTTGGCACACCGATTCTGACCGCTGCCCGTCAATTGGGTGTCGATCTGGATTCGGTCTGCGGCGGGCGCGGAATCTGTTCGAAATGCCAGATTACCCCCAGCTATGGTGAGTTTCCCAAGCACGGCGTGACAGTCGCACAAGATGCCCTGAGCGAATGGAATGCAGTCGAGCAGCGTTATGATGACAAACGCGGGTTGAAACCAGGTCGCCGTCTGGGCTGTCAGGCTTCTGTTCAGGGCGACGTAGTGATCGACGTACCGCCCGAAAGCCAGGTTCACCGCCAGGTCGTCCGCAAGGCCGCCGCTGCCCGAGCCATTACCATGGACCCGGCCACCCGGCTTTATTTCGTGGTCGTGGAAGAGCCCGACATGCACTCGCCCACGGGAGATCTGGAACGACTGGAACGCGCGCTGCGCGAGCAGTGGCACATTGACGAAGTCACCGCCGATCTGTCCCTGATGTCAAAGCTGCAACTGATACTGCGCAAGGGCAAATGGGAAGTTACGGTAGCCGTTCACAAAGGCCACAAGGACACCGTCGCCCGCATTGTCGAGATCTGGCCCGGGCTGCATGAAAGCGGTCTTTACGGATTGGCGATCGACCTCGGCTCGACGACCATCGCGGCCCACCTGACCGATTTGGAAACCGGAGAAGTCAAGGCTTCGTCCGGTTTGATGAACCCGCAAATCCGGTTCGGCGAAGACCTGATGAGCCGCGTGTCCTACGCCATGATGAATCCCGGTGGCGATCAAGAGATGACAAAAGCCGTGCGCGAGGCGATCAACGATCTGACCACCTCGATTGCAGAGGAAGCCGATATCGACGCCGCTCTGATCGTAGAGACCGTTTTTGTCTGCAACCCGGTCATGCACCATCTATTGTTGGGGCTTGATCCCGTGGAACTCGGTCAGGCGCCATTTGCGTTGGCGACGTCGGAAAGCGTCTCGCTTCCGGCGCGCGAGATGGATCTGGCCAACATGAACCCGCGCTCGCAGGTCTATATCCTGCCCTGTATCGCGGGCCACGTTGGCGCCGACTGCGCTGCGGTCGCACTGTCGGAAGAGCCCGGAAAATCCGACGATCTGGTACTGATCGTCGACGTAGGCACCAACGCCGAAATTCTTCTGGGCAACACCCACCGCGTTCTGGCCTGTTCGTCGCCCACCGGCCCCGCATTCGAAGGCGCTCAGATCAGTTCGGGCCAGCGCGCGGCCCCTGGTGCCATCGAGCGGATAGAGATCGACCCGGCCACCAAGGAACCCCGCTTTCGCGTCATCGGTTCCGAGAAATGGTCGGACGAGGAAGGCTTTGATCAGGACATCGCAACAACCGGCATCACAGGCATCTGCGGCTCGGGCATCATCGAGGCCGTGGCCGAGATGCGCATCGCCGGGCTGTTGGACGAAAGCGGTCTGATCGGTTCGGCCGAACAGACCGGAACCGCGCGCTGCGTACCCGAAGGTCGGACCAACGCATACCTGATCCACGATTCCAGTGCCGAAGGCGGCCCGCGCATCACCGTCACCCAAGGCGACATCCGCGCCATCCAACTGGCGAAATCCGCGCTTTATGCCGGCGCTCGTTTGCTGATGGACGAAATGGAGGTCGACAAGGTCGACCGCGTGGTTCTGGCGGGCGCGTTTGGCGCACATATCTCGACCAAGCATGCCATGGTGCTGGGCATGATCCCGGATGCACCGCTGGAGAAGGTATCGAGCGCGGGCAACGCCGCCGGTACCGGCGCGCGGATCGCCTTGTGCAACATCGCCGCGCGGGCCGAGATCGAGCGTGTTGTGCGCGAGATCACCAAGGTCGAAACTGCAATCGAACCCAAATTTCAGGAGCATTTCGTCGCTGCTAACGCGATCCCGCACAAAACTGACCCGTTCCCGGAACTGGCACAAGTGGTCACCCTGCCCGCTCCTTCGTTCAATACTGGCGGCGGGGATGAGGAAAAATCTGGCCGCCGTCGTCGCCGCAGGTCATAGTCGCGCCAACGACAGGAGGCCGGAATGCAGACCGCAAACGACGAACAGGCGGAATACTGGGGAAAATCGGCCTCTGGTGCAAAATGGTTGACCTACGAAGACCAACTTGATCATCTGATGTCCCCGGTGCTCGACCTGGTGCTGAAACGTGCCGAACTGAGGCCGGGGATGCGGGTTCTTGATATCGGGTGCGGCACCGGTGTCAGTTCTATCTCTGCGGCACAGCAAGTGGGATTGTCGGGCGAAGTTCTCGCAGTCGACATTTCTCAACCCTTTTTGGATCGTGCCCAAGCCCGAGCGATGCAAAGCGGTGTCCGAAACATCGAATTCCGCTACGCCGACGCACAGACGCACGAGTTTGAGGCAGGTGAACATGACGCTGCAATTTCACGCTTCGGCGTCATGTTTTTCGAAGATTCGGTTGCTGCATTCACCAATATGGCCCGCGCGTTAAAATCCAAAGGACAAATGACCTTTGCCGCATGGGGTCCGCTTGGTGACAACCCCTGGTTCAAAATTCCTCATGTTGCCGCGACTTCTCATCTGGGTCAGCCACCAAGGGTGGATCGGTATGCACCCGGACCGCTGGCATTTCACGACATTGAACATGTCACAGGCATGATGGCCAAAGCTGGCCTGTCCGGTATTAAGGCCGAGGCTGTGCCAATTGGATTGGCAGGTGTCGGTTCGGTTCAGGATTCGGCTGCTTTGTGCACCCGTGTCGGCCCTGCTGCCAGGGTAATCTCTCACTTCAACGGAACAGCACAAGATGTCCGCGCCATTCAGGACGCCGTGGCAGAAGCATTTGGCCCTTATACCAATGGTCAGGACCTGAAGATTCCGGCGGTGATCAACCTGTTTCAGGCGCAGCGAGCGAATTGATTTCGAGAATGCCTGGAGCGGGTAGCGGGAATCGAACCCGCGCGTTCAGCTTGGGAAGCTGACAGGCTACCATTACATCATACCCGCCGCGCCTGTTTGGATACCCTGCCCCGGAACCGGGTTCAAGACGGATCAATCCGTCCGGGCGCGCAAACTGTCAATCAGGTCCTGATCCACTTCCAGCAAACGCCCCGCTGCTTCGAGCGTTTTTTTGTCCAAATGCTGCGGGTTCAGGTCAACCCCATCCGAAAACGCCTCAACAATGGCTGTTATCGCCTTGATTCGGGCAAATTTTTTGTTGTTTGCAGGAATAACGTTCCATGGTGCAATCTCGGTCGAGGTTCGGGCCAGCATCTCATCCACTGCGACCTCGGTCTCTTGCCATTTCTCGCGATTGCGGAAGTCTTCGTAGGTGAGTTTCCAGCGTTTCAGCGGGTTGCGCAGCCGTTCGGTGAATCGCTCCATCTGTTCTTCCGGCGAGATGTGAAAAAACAACTTCACAATGCGGGTGCCGTCATCGACCAGCATTCGCTCAAAATCATTGATCTCACGATAGGCTTCGCGCCAGCGCTTTTCAGGGGTCAACTTTTCGATCCGCTCGACCAATACACGACCGTACCAACTGCGGTCGAATGCCGAAATTGCGCCCTCGGGTGGTAACCTCTCCCAGAACCGCAACAGGTAGTGACGGTTCAGATAGTAGTTACGCGGCGCCCCAATCGGCCAAACCTTGAAACTGCGCGGGTCCAGAGCCTGACTGACTCGACGGATCGTTCCGCCCTTGCCGGCGGCATCCCAACCTTCGAAAACGATCACGCCTTTCAGGCCGTGAAACAGAAACGCCTGCTGAATCAGCGCCAACCGAGCTTGCAGGTCTACCAACCGCTCAAGATATTCGTGTTTGCCCAGTTTTTTGGAGAGATCGACTTCCGAGAGTTTCGGAGGATGATGAGACATGGGCGCACCTGTTTGAGACGTCGGATGCTCCCAATCTTATGACCCTGATGTTCACTGACAATGATCCGTGTCAAAAAGAAAAGGCCGGGCGAACGACCCGGCCTTCTCGAATTTCAATGCAATGCGGATCAGGCGCGGCGACGGCGCCCACCACCACGGCGTCCACCGGCGGCACCTGTGGCGCCTGCCTCTTCGGGGGATTTGTTGAACTTGATCCACTCGCCGCCATGCGGGTCATTGTTGGTCAGCAGGTTGGCGGCGCGGATGGCCTCCATCTCTTTGCCCGCACGCGGCAGGGTCGAACCCAGACCGAACATCTGAACGAACGTCTCGTCGTCCATACCTTCCGGCAGAATGATGCCTGCGGCTGCAACAGCCTCTTTCTTCTCGGCAATCTTCTTCTGTGTCACCGGCAGTGCCACCGGGTTCATGATCGCCGAGGTCATGCCAGCACCCATCGCCATCGGCAGGAAGGCGTTGTTGATACCGTGGCGGTTCGGCAGACCGAACGAGATGTTGGACGCACCGCAGGTGGTGTTCACGCCCAGTTCCTCGCGCAGACGACGAACCAGTGCGAACACCTGCTGACCGGCGGTGGCCATCGCGCCGATGGGCATGACCAACGGGTCGACGACGATGTCGTGGGCCGGAATTCCGTGATCGGCTGCTCGTTCGACGATCTTCTTTGCAACGTCAAAGCGCACATCGGGGTCTTCCGAAATGCCGGTGTCATCGTTCGAGATCGCCACAACCGGAACGTTGTATTTCTTGACCAGCGGCAGAACCAGTTCCAGACGCTCTTCCTCACCCGTGACCGAGTTCAGCAGCGGACGACCTTCAGCGGCCTCCAGACCGGCTTCCAGCGCACCCGGAACCGACGAGTCGATGCACAGCGGCACTTCGACCAGGCCCTGCACCAGCTCGACGATCTTACGCATCAGCGGCGGTTCGGTCTCATTCGGGTTGGGGTTCGAGTTGTAGACAACGCCTGCGTTGATATCCAGAACGGTCGCGCCTGCAGCGACCTGAGCGATGGCGTCTTTCTCGACGGTCGAGAAGTCGCCCGCTTCCAGTTCGGCGGCCAGCTTCTTTCGACCAGTCGGGTTGATCCGCTCACCAATCACACAGAACGGCTCGTCAAAGCCCAGAACGGCGGTTTTTGTTTTTGATTCTACGACTGTACGGGTCATGTCCGTTCCTTAGGAGTTTGCTGGCTTTGCCGAAGCGCCGCCGTTTTCAATCGCCCAGTTGGCGTTGGTCTTGATACCACCAAGCGGGAAGAAGTGTACGTTGGTGATGTTGAAATCCGGGTTGGCCGCTTTGTGGGTGGCCAGTTCGGTCAACACGTCTGTCGGCTCGTAAGGCAACAGCAGCTTGGAGACGTCCATGGCGCGTTTCTGCAGAACTTTCAGTGACGGACCGACGCCGCAGGCGATGGCGAATTTGATCAGCGTCTGAAGTTTGGCCGGACCCGCGATGCCGATATGGATCGGCAGGTTAATGCCCGCTTCTTTCAGGCTGTCGGCCCAAGCGATGATCGGCTTTGCGTCAAAAGCGAACTGGGTTGCCAGCGCCATTTCGGCATCGGTTGTTTCGCTGAATTTCTGTTTCCAGCGCAGCGCATCATCGACGTTTTTGGTCGAGCCGTCTGGGTCAATGTCCTTGTTCCCCTCGGGGTGACCCGCCACGTGCAGACGTTTGAAGCCCGCCTTGTCGAACAGGCCGGACTCCAGCAATTGCATCGAGCTGTCGAAATCGCCATGCGGCTTGGCTACACCACCGGCCAGCAGCAGCGCCTGTTCAACGCCCGCTTCGCCCTGGTACATCGAGATCCAGTTCTCCAGCGTTGCAGCATCCTTGATGATCCGCGCCGGGAAGTGCGGCATGACAGGATAACCCTCGTCCGCGATCCGCTTGGCGGTTTTCACCATGTCCTCGATCGGGGTGCCCTCGATATGGGCGATGTAGACGCGGGTGCCTTCGGGCAACAGCGCGCGGAAATCCTCGACCTTTTCGGCGGTACGCGGCATAACCTCGATCGAATAACCTTTCAGAAAGGCTTCGACGGTCGGGTTTACCGGGGCCTTCTCGGCCGCATCACGTTTCTTGAAGTTCAGCAAAGCCATTGCGGCCTCCCATACAGATCTGGGGCTCATGCCCAACCGTCATTGGCGATCAGGGCTTTGACCCGCTCCTGATCGTATTCCGTTTCCAGACGCACGGCTTCTGTTTCGGCAATCTCTGCCGGGTCGCCATCGACCACAAAAGGTTCGGCCTTGCGCCACTCGGCCAGGTAGGCATCACTGTCCTTGGCGTTCACCTTCATGGCGGCCCGGTCGATCGCTTGCTCGAACCGTTCCTCCAATTGCCGCTTGGCGCCACGGCGGCCTTTGCCGACGATGACCTGAGCGGGAATATCGCGCCAGTATACAATAGTGACGTCAGGCATCGCTGTGATTCCTCCTAACCCGATGGGCCGGTTCTAAACTTCTATGTGGGCTCAGGTCGGTCGATTTTCGACACCCAACGCTTTTCAAGCGACGTTTTTGCCCACACTCGCGTACCGGGCTTGTATCCGAAGTTTCCCAAGAGCCCGACATCAAAATCTTCATGACG
Organism: Ruegeria sp. HKCCD6647-2; assembly: GCF_057221075.1. Lineage (NCBI taxonomy): Bacteria > Pseudomonadati > Pseudomonadota > Alphaproteobacteria > Rhodobacterales > Roseobacteraceae > Ruegeria > Ruegeria sp. HKCCD6647-2. Next base: position 1,055,610 of record NZ_JBWVBD010000001.1, read on the forward strand.
ATAATGAGCGTCTTGCGTGATTGCGGTGCGCGACCTATGGTCGGGGTAACTCGAAAATCGGAGGGCGTTACGATGGCGCCCAAGCGTCCCAAAGGTGCGGGCGCGTTCCCGAAGGCGGTCGAAAGCCCCGCGCCGGCAAGACCCGATCCAGATGCGTTGTATGCGGCGCTGGATCTGGGGACAAATAGCTGCCGCATGTTGATAGCCCAGCCCAAGGGCAGCGGGTTCCATGTGGTAGACAGTTTTTCCAAGTCCGTGCAGTTGGGTGCCGGGCTGGAGCGAACCGGGCGGCTGTCACGGGCGTCAATGGCGCGTACCGTTCAAGCCCTGAGAATCTGCCAGCAAAAGCTGAAACGCAACAAGGTCAAACGGATGCGTCTGATCGCAACCGAAGCTTGCCGTCGTGCCAAGAACTCGCGGGACTTCATTCGGCAGGTTAAACGCGAAACCGGTCTGACGCTCGAGATCATCCAACCCGAGGAAGAGGCCCGCCTGGCCGTCATTTCCTGCGCGCCCCTGGTCTCAACCAAGACCGAGCAATTGCTGGTTGTCGATATCGGGGGTGGCTCGACCGAACTGGTCTGGATCGACATTTCATCCGTGCCGCGCCGGGACCGGCCGGCAGCGATCATGCGTCTGCATAACGGGTTCCACACGGTCGAAAGCCCATTTCCGGCAGCCAAGGTTGTCGACTGGATCAGCGTGCCACTGGGCGTGGCAACGCTGCGGGATCAGTTCAACGATGTCGAAGATGACTCGGCCCGTTTTGCCCTGATGAGCTGGTTTTTCGAGGAAAACCTGGCCGACTTTGCGCCCTACAAGGACGAACAGGCGCGTGAAGGGTTTCAGATCGTTGGGACCAGCGGCACCGTGACGACGGTTGCAGCCTCGCATCTGGGTCTGAAACGCTATGACCGGACCAAAGTGGACGGTTTGCGCATGACCAGCGATCAGATTGACAAAGTCATACGCGGGTATTTAGAACTCGGCCCTCAGGGTCGACGCCGGGATCCACGGATCGGTGATGACCGGCAGGCCCTGATCATGTCCGGCTCTGCCATTTTGCAGGCTCTGCTGCGTTGCTGGCCCACCGACCGTCTCTCGGTGGCGGACCGAGGGCTGCGCGAAGGCCTGCTTTATGCACAGATGAGTGCGGACGGTGTATTGGAAGACGGACCGTTCTGATGACGAAGACACCAACTGGCAGAATCAACTCGGGCCGCGGGCAGCGCGACCTGAAGGTAAAGGTCAAGACCGCGCGCGGGCGCAAACTCAGCTCGACACGTTGGCTCGAACGGCAATTGAACGACCCTTATGTCAAACGCGCGCAGGTCGAGGGTTACCGCGGGCGCGCGGCGTTCAAGATACTGGAACTGGACGACAAATTCCGCTTTCTCGTTCCCGGTGCGCGCGTGGTCGATCTGGGCTGCGCACCCGGTGGCTGGCTGCAAGTGGCGGTCAAGCGCGTCAATGCGCTGGGTGAAAAAAGCGGCAAGAGGGTCGGCACTGTTCTGGGCGTTGATCTGCAAGAGGTCGAGCCCGTTGCAGGTGCCGAAGTGCATCAGTTGGATTTCATGGAAGATGACGCCGACGAGAAGGTAAAGGAATGGCTTGGCGGCAAAGCGGATGTTGTGATGTCGGACATGGCAGCCGCATCATCAGGTCACAAGCAAACCGACCATTTGCGGATCATGGCGCTGTGCGAAACCGCCGCCTATTTCGCTTTTGACGTTCTGGAAGAGGGCGGCACGTTTGTCGCCAAGGTTCTGGCCGGGGGCGCGGAAGGTGACCTGCAAAAGCTACTGAAACAGAAGTTTCAAAAGGTTTCCAACGTGAAACCGCCTGCGTCGCGGTCCGACAGTTCAGAGAAATTCGTCGTCGCAACGGGTTTCCGCGGCTGACAGCCCGTTAATCCAGATCGAACCTGCCATCCACGATCTTTTGTTCGCGCAACGACGCTGTCGCTATCCCTTGCAACAACAATGCTTCGCCGTGGTTGACATAGACCGGCCTTTTCGCGCGCAGCTCGGCAATGCGTTCATCCAAAGAGGCTTTACGTGGTCCGACCAGCGGCTGTGTTGTTGTAGAAAAACGTTGAGACATTGGACACCTGCAAAAACCTTTGACCCTTAATCCTAACGGTGAATCTTGCCGGGAACGTGGCATAATTCCGCCCGTTCAGTGCCGTTCAGGTCTGGCAGCTTTAGGAGAGATCAGGCCACGTCTTTGGCCTGCTGGGCGTTCCGCAGGTCGATCAATGCTCCGTTATACTCCGCTCCAAGGATCAACATCGCGGAACACAGATACAGAAAGATCAGGGCCGCCATGGCACCGGCCAATCCCGCATAAGTAGCGCTGTAGGTGGCAAACTGGGCGATATAGATGGAGAACCCCCAACCACCTGCCGCCCACAGCGCAAGCGTCAGAATAACGCCCGGCAGAATCTGAGACAGCCTGTGCCGCCGCGTCGGCAGTATCAGATGCGCCAACAAAACCGTGCCAGCCGGTACCGCAACAGTAAACGTCCATCGCAGCCGATCGACGGACAGCCACTGCCCAACGTTTACATCCGTTCTTTCCGACACCAGACGGGTGTAGACCGGCAGAACCACCTCTACCGCAGCGATGGCCAGAATGGCAGCGCCGCCAATGATAACGAGCGCAAAACACAGCAAGCGCGTTTTCCAAAACGGCCAGCTGTCCTGATCGTGGTAGGCCTGCGTCATAGCTTTGCGGACGGCGGCGACACCATTTGACGCGAAATAGACGGCCAGCAAGCCACCCAAAGTGATCACGCCGGTCCCTGCTCCGTCCAGCACCGCCCGCAATTCGGAAACGATCGGATCTGCCACGTCCTTTGGCCACGCCCCGAAGATCAATTCGATCAACTCGTCGGTGACATAGCCTTGCGACAACGCCCCTGCCAAGGCAACGGTGAACAGGACGAAAGGAAACAAGGCCATCATCAACGACATCGCCACATGGCTGCTCATGACGAAGCCATCCTTGTTATTGAATCGACGCAATGCCAGCCAAAAGGCATTGAGGAATTGTCCAAACGATGGAATCGAAGCATGGCTCATACAATGACACTAACCCACGTTGGAACCGGGCAGAACATGGCAATATGGGTTATATGCTGAATTCTTGCCGATAACCGCCTGACCGGATTGCATAAACCCGCTGGCCTGTGCAGGATCATGGCACCCACGGAACAAGGCTTTGACATGACCTCGGAATCACCGGACAGCCCTGCCCGCCCCCGACTGACACTGACGGTTGTGCGGGATATTACGATCGTGGCCACTCTGGTCGTACTGGGGCTTTATGCCGGTGCGCGGTTTCTGATCCCTCTGACCATGGCGTTGCTGGTCAATGTTCTGATCATCGCGCTTGCCGACCGGGTGCGGGCTGTGACACGGGCACCCGTCTGGTTGGCCAACATCGCCGGCGTCACAGTTGTATTGGCCGGTTTGTTCATGATCATGTACGTGCTTGGCAGCCAGGCCACGCAGTTCGCCCGATCGATCAACACATACGAGAACCAGTTCGATACCGCCGTCAACCGTATCACCGGACTGGTCGGCAATGATGTCACCAGTTTTATTCGGGACAATCTGGTCAGCATCGACATGTCCTATGTCGCCCGCGTGTTACTGGGCAGCGCGACTTCGCTGCTGAACCAGTTTTTTCTAATCAGCCTGTATGTGGCCTTCCTGATGGCCGAACGGCTGGCCTTTCGAAAGAAGATTCAGCTTGCGGCAGGAAATCCTCAGCTAGGTGCCGATCTGGCCTCGGTTCTGGATGCGATTTCCTACAGTCTGCAACGTTATGTGGGGGTCAAGACCTTCATCAGCCTGATAACCGCCACGATCAGCTATACGGTGTTCCGTGTTTTGGGATTGGAATATGCCGAGACCTGGGCTGTGCTGACATTTGCGCTGAACTTCATCCCCTCGATCGGTTCGATCATCGCCGTGGTGTTTCCGGCCATGATTGCGCTGGTTCAGTTCGACAGCATCGGGCCATTTCTGGTGATTGTGCTGGGTTGCGGTACAATTCAGTTCCTGATTGGCAACTTTCTGGACCCGGCCATGCTGGGACGGTCCCTGAACATGTCGACCTTTCTGGTCATACTGGCCCTGACTTTCTGGACGACCATCTGGGGGTTGATCGGTGCCTTCCTGAGCGTCCCGCTGACGGTCTGTATCCTGATTATCTTCAGCCACATCCCGGCTTTGCGGCCGGTTGCGATTCTGATGTCGCTGGATGGCCGATTGGCTGAGGACGACACGAACCAGTCAACTCTGACAGAGTGAGATCAGTGCGCTCCGGTCTTTCAACCGCAACCGTCCATAGCCACCTTCAACCAATCCGTCATTAACGAGGCTGTGCAGAGATCGGTGAAGCGTCGGAGGGGAAACGGCAATCATGGCGGCCAATTCTTCCCGCGAAATATGGATCCAACCGTCCGGGTCGGTGGCCACCTCCTCCAGATGCAACAGGCGCAGGATCAGCCTTTTCATGGTTCCCGTAGTTCCAAGATTGGCGATAATTCGCAACGCCTTCTGCATGTTTTCGTAGGACAGAGCATAAAAGTCCCGCAGATATTCCGGGTTGTCTTTCACCAGACGCTCCAGCCGGGAACTCGGAAAAAACAGAGTCTCGGTCGGTTGTGTAGCGACGACGCTGATCAATCGGCGCGTGGCTGCGAACAACGCAAGATCACCAACCCAGAAACCGCCGCCCTCCTGATGCAGGGTAAATTCCTGTCCGTCATCCGCAGGTGCGGTTATCTTTACCGCGCCTTGCAGAACGCCGTGAATGCCGTCCGCCGAATCGCCGTGGAGGTATAACACCTCATCCGGGTCGTAATTCTTGCTGATTGCGCAGGCCCAAAACGCGTCCTGAAAGGAGGCCGACCGGCTCGCGAACCAGTCCGATTTCTTCAGGGAGTTCCGATTACCAAGGTTTTTTAACATCCGTATATTTCAACTTCATCATATGATAAATTGCGAACCGCTGCACTGGCATACGTTATCGTTACACAACTCCCGTGCAAACTGAATTTCTGCGGGAAATCCTTGGCTTAATGACGGGCCTTGAAATCGGTTCGAGTCCCGTTCGCAAATTTATTCGTCGGACTTCAGAGTCCAAAAGTTCAGGAGCAACACATGTCACCTTCCTCTCAACTCCTAAAAAACTGGCGCACCAGAATACGTCAGGCCGCCGTGGCGTCGATCGCTGTCGCGCTGGCATTGCCAGCCTGGGCCCAAGACCAGAAGCCCAATATTCTTGTCATTTGGGGCGATGACATCGGTCAGTCCAATATCTCGGCCTATACGATGGGTCTGATGGGGTACCGAACGCCCAATATCGACCGGGTGGCGAAAGAAGGAATGATTTTCACCGACTATTATGGTGAGCAATCCTGCACTGCCGGTCGCTCGTCATATATTATGGGCCAATCGGTATTTCGGACAGGCTTGTCCAAGGTCGGCCTTCCCGGTGCGGACCTTGGCATGCAGGTAGAGGATCCGACCATAGCGGGTTTGCTGAAAGACCATGGCTACGTTACGGGGCAGTTTGGCAAGAACCATCTTGGTGACAAAGATGAACATCTTCCTACAAACCACGGTTTTGATGAGTTTTTTGGCAATTTGTATCACCTCAATGCCGAGGAAGAACCAGAGAATGAAGACTATCCGGGTGATGCGGTTCTACCTGACGGTCGTACCTTCCGCGAAGCATACGGCCCGCGGGGTGTAATCAAATCCAGCGCCGATGGCGAGATCGAGGACACGGGCCCTCTGACCAAAAAGCGCATGGAAACGGTGGATGAGGAAACGGTTGCTGCCGCCATCGACTTCATTAAGCGCGCGAATGAGCAAGGCAAGCCCTTCTACGTCTGGTGGAACGGCACGCGCATGCACTTCCGCACCCACGTCAAAGACGAGATGCGCGCGCAGGCAAACGAGATTTCAGGACGCGTCGCTGACGAGTACAGCGCCGGCATGATCGAACATGACATGCATGTCGGTCAGTTGCTTGATTTGCTTGACGAACTTGGCATCTCCGACAACACGATCGTGCATTATTCAACAGATAACGGGCCGCACTACAACACATGGCCGGATGCAGCCGCGACGCCTTTCTGGGGTGAAAAGAACACCAACTGGGAAGGCGGTTGGCGTGTGCCGTCGATGGTGCGCTGGCCCGGTCAGATCGAGGCCGGATCGGTCACCAACGAGATCGTGCATCACATGGACTGGTTGCCGACCTACCTGGCCGTTGCCGGGGATCCCGACATCAAGCAAAAGCTGATGGACGGTTACAGTTCCCCCGCAATGGGGCGTGATTATCGGGTGCATCTGGATGGGTATAACATCCTGCCTATGCTAACCGGAGAAACGACAAAAAGCCCACGTCGCGAGATCTTCTATTTCTCGGATGACGGTGACCTCACGGCGCTGCGCTTTGACGATTGGAAGTTGATCTTCCTCGAGCAGAAAGCCTGGGCAACCCTGCGCGCGTGGATCGAGCCGTGGACCGAGCTGCGCATTCCGCTGATCGTCAATCTGCGCCGTGATCCCTACGAACGGGGTTACCGCACATCCAACACCTACTATGACTGGCTGCTCGACCGGGCCTATTTCCTGGTTCCGGCGCAACAATATGTGGGTGATTTCCTGGCAACGTTCCAAGAATACCCGCCGCGCCAGAAGGCCGCCAGCTTCAACCTGGATCAGGTGATGGAGAAACTGAACACGCCGACATCCAACTGATGCGGCTGTGCTAAAGCTCGGGGGCTGCTGAATTTGCAGCCCCTGACCGTTTGAACAGGAGGTTTCCTGATATGATTAGATCTCTTTCAATACTATTTGCCACGCTGCCACTGATTGCATTTGCCGATCCTTTGCCAAGTTGGACCGACTCGGAGTCGAAGGCGCGGATTCTTTCCTTTGTCACCTCGGTGACCGATCCCGAGGGTCCGGATTACGTGACGCCGTCCGAGCGAATTGCTGTCTTCGACAATGATGGAACGCTTTGGGCAGAGCAGCCTGTCTATTTTCAGCTCATATTTGCCATGGACCGTCTGGCCGAACTCGCCGAGCAAGACCCTGCAATCCTGTCCAATCCGACTTTGAAGGCCGCGGCCGAAGGAGATCTTGAAGCCATTCTCAAGGGCGGCCATGAGGCCCTGATCAAAGTAGTAAACGCCTCGCATTCCGGCGTCAGCGTTGCCGAGTTTCAGAATGCCGTTGCTGACTGGCTGGAAAACGAACGTCACGCCGATACGGGTTTGCCGTATGATCAGATGACGTATCAGCCAATGGTCGAGCTGTTGCGTTACCTCCGCGACAAAGGCTTCAAGACCTATATCGTGTCGGGCGGCGGCCTTCACTTCATGCGTGTCTTTGCAGAAGAAGCATACGGTATCCCACCCGAACAGATCCTGGGTACCTATGGTGAAACCACTTACGACACCTCGGGCGAAAGCCCCATGATCGCCAAGGCGCCAGGCATTGCCTTTGTTGACGACAAAGAAGGCAAACCGGTCAATATCGATCGGACCATTGGTCGCCGACCTCTTCTGGCCGGCGGAAATTCGGATGGCGATTTCGCCATGATAGAATGGACGACCGCCGGTGATGGGCCGCGACTGGGGGTTCTGGTGCACCATACGGACGCAGAACGGGAATGGGCTTATGATCGCGACAGCCATATCGGTCAACTGGTCGATGGGCTGGATAAGGGTCCCGAAATGGGTTGGGTCATCATTGATATGGCCAATGACTGGTCTCGCATCTACACTGGCGCGAACTGAACCATTCGGAATACAACGCACTGATGTGGACATTACTTGTCTCTTTGATTCTGTTCGCACTTTATTGCGTTGCAGTCGTTTTTGCCGTCCGTGCGGCGCAGACAGCCCGAACACCTCAGGGCGCCGTCGGCTGGGTTGTTTTTCTGCTGACCTCGCCCTTTCTGGCAGTTCCGTTTTACCTGTTTTTGGGTCACCACCGGTTCAGAGGCTACCGCATCGCGCGGAAAGAAAGCGAACGCGTGGTTGAGGGCATCAAATCCTTTGCGGATTTCTCCAAACCAGACCCCGACACATTGCGGATCAATCCACGTCCCTTTGAGGCGTTAGCGCATTTGCCGGTTTCCCGTGGCAATGGAGCCGAGCTGTTGATTGATGGCGAGGCGACATTCAAGGCCATTTTCGAAGCCATAGATGCCGCAAAAAACTATATCCTGATCCAATTCTACATCGTTCGCGACGACGCTTTGGGGCAGGACCTGCAGAAACGGCTCATAGCAGCCGCCAAACGTGGTGTGCATGTTCGGTTCATGACGGATGCGGTCGGCAGTTACGGGCTGCGGTCGACTTACCTGGAAACACTGCGCAGCGCGGGAATTGATGTGGCCGACCCACGTGAACAAAGGGGGCCGAACTTCCGCTTTCAGCTCAACTATCGCAATCACCGCAAGACCGTAATCATCGATGGGGAAACCGGTTTTATTGGTGGCCACAATATCGGGATCGAGTATCTGGGCCAGAGCCCCCGGTTCGGACGATGGCGCGACACTCACCTGAAAATGACCGGTCACATCGTCAGGCAACTACAGTTGATCTTTATTGAAGACTGGCATTGGGCGCGCAACGAAGACCTGATCGACCAACTGGACTGGGCCGGCAGCGAGTCCGAACAGGATATGAACGCCCTTCTCGTGGCAACCGGCCCCGGCGATGAAACCGAAACAGGCGCGATGATGTTCTTTGCCGCTATTGCAGAAGCCAAAGAGCGCCTGTGGATTGCATCCCCGTACTTCGTGCCCGACATCGACATCATGACGGCGTTGCAACATGCCGCGCTAAGGGGTGTCGATGTGCGTATTCTGGTTCCGGATGTGATTGATCATCGTCTGCCCTGGCTGGCCGCTTTCGCCTATTTTGATGAGATCCGGGAATGCGGGGCGCGTGTATTCCGATACACCGATGGGTTCATGCACCAAAAGGCGTTCCTGGTAGATGATACGCTGGCCGCAGTTGGGACAACCAATCTTGACAACCGCTCTTTCCGGCTGAATTTCGAGGCGATGGCGCTGTTTTTTGACCCTCGCGCCGCTCGGGCAGCTGCTGACATGCTGAAAACCGATTTCGAGGCCAGTTACGAACTGACAAGAACGTTATCTCAACAACCCACTCACATCCGTTTCGGTGCACCGATCGCGCGCCTCTTTGCGCCGATCCTTTAGGTCAGAAACCTCTCCTGAAACACGCGGGTCATCAAGGCGACCAGAAACGCAGTGGATAGACCAAAGGCCAGCAATCCGGTGACCGAAGCGAAGGCACCGAAGATGCGCAACCCCTCGCCCAGAACGATGTCGCCGTAGCCGAGGGTCGTGAAGGTCACCAGCGAGAAATACAGTGCCGAATTCCAATCAGGCAGGACATCTCCGAACACCCAGACAATGGCCCAAATCCAGACCTGTACGGTGTGTGTAAAGATGATGAATGCCAACGCGATTGTGATGGGGCCTGCTGTGGCCAGAATTGTGCTCCGGCTTTCCCACTTTTCCAGGAAGCCACGAACAACCAGAACGCACCATGTCAGCAACATGATTTCAATCAGAAAGCAGATCCCCAAATAAAGGCTGCCCCACAGTATCTGCTGCGGCAAGGTCATTCCGCGCGTCCCTCGTTTTCTTTTTTCTCTGGTTTGCAGCATGGGCCTTTGCGCAGCATTGAACAACCCTGACCCAGGGTCGGCACTGCGGCGAATGGAACCCTGAGGCGCTGGGCACTGGACACCACAAGCCGGGATTGCACATTGTGGAGTGCACCAAACGAGGTTGAGAATGCTTCTTACCATTGATCATGTTCGGAAATCCTACCCTGGTGGGCGCCCTGTTCTGAACGATGTCTCGCTGACACTGGACCGGGGCCAGACGCTGGCCCTGACCGGAGAGAGCGGGAGTGGAAAAAGCACGTTGTTGCATCTGGCTGCCGCGTTGGACGGTTTCGATGCGGGAGAGATCACCTTGGACGGCGCGCAGCTTTCGATGCTGGACGACGCAGGGCGCGCTGAGCTGCGACGTTCGACCCTGTCGCTGGTGTTTCAGCAGTTCAACCTGATCCCGTCGCTGACCGTGGCCCAGAACTTGTCGATTCATGCCCGCCTTGCCGATCGCGATAATCCTGAGTGGACTGCGCAGCTGGCGCATCGACTGGGCCTCGCTGAGACGCTGGACCGTTACCCCGAACACCTGTCCGGCGGGCAGCAGCAACGCGTGGCCATCGGGCGTGCGATGGCAACGCGACCCAAGCTTCTGCTGGCGGACGAACCCACAGGAAACCTCGACGAAACCGCCAGTGCGGTGGTTCTGGACCTGATGTTATCATTGGTTGCTGACACCGGAACAGCGCTGCTGCTGGTGACCCACTCTCAGGATATTGCAGCACGGCTGGACCGGCGCGCGCATTTATACGGCGGCCATATCGCATGATCGCTGCCTGCCTACAGGTTCTGCTGTCCCACTGGCGTACGCACCGGTTGCAACTGGCCACGCTGTTGACCGGAATAGCCTTGGCGACGGGCTTATGGTCCGCGGTTCAGGCCATCAACGCCGAGGCTCGTGCAAGCTATGCAAGAGCCAGCGCACAGCTCGCCGTCGGTCAGTTTGACGAGTTGCATGATCCGTCCGGTCTGATCCCCCTGTCCCGCTACGTCGAATTGCGCCGCGCAGGTTGGCAGGTTGCCGCGGTGTTGGAAGGTACTCTGCGAGTCAATGGGCGCTCGATGCGTCTGATGGGTGTCGACATGGTAAGCTATCCCGCCCTGCCTGCGATTACTCGGGTCGAGCAAAGCAACGATCCACCTGATCCTTCTGACATCCTGACTTCTCCGGGGCGTCTGTTGATGCCACCCGACTTGGAGGCTCTGTTTAACGGGCTTGATGGTTATCCGCCTATCATCGTCAGCGATGCCCTGCCCCCGAACATGATCCTCACAGATATTGGAGTGGCCGAGGAACTGCTTGATCAGCGAAACATGATCTCTCGTCTCGTGGTCCTTCCTGATCAGCCGGCAAACTTGCCGCCTCTGGCGCACATCGCACCGGAACTAGAGCGTACCACGCCTTCGGTTCGAACGGACACCGCGCAGTTGACCGACAGTTTCCACCTAAACCTGTCTGCGTTTGGTCTACTTTCTTTCGCAGTCGGCCTGTTCATCGTGCACGGCACGGTTGGGCTGGCTTTTGCGCAAAGGCGCGGAATGATCCGCACGCTCAGGGCGTTGGGTGTACCGATGCGGCGTCTCGTAACGTTGTTCCTGTCCGAACTTGTCCTGCTGGCCCTGCTCGGAGGTCTGCTGGGTCTTGTTCTGGGATACTTTATCGCGGGCGCGCTGATCCCGGATGTGGCGGTAACGCTCCGTGGTCTTTACGGTGCACCGGTTGACGGACAACTGACCCTGCGTCCGCTCTGGGCGCTTGCCGGTCTCACGATGGCCGTCGGGGGCACTTTGGTCGCAAGCGGTCAGGCTCTGTGGAAGCTATCGCGTTTGCCCCTGCTGGCCGGGCCAGGATTGCAGGCCTGGGGCGGAGTTGTTTCCCGTCGCCTGGCGGGTGGACTTGGCATCGCCATTATTTTGGCCGGGCTTGCGCTATACGCCGGATTTGGCAGCCTGATCACAGGCTTTGCCATGTTGGCGTGCATCCTGACCGGAGCCGCCCTGTTGCTGCCGGTCTTCCTCTCCTGGCTTTTGGCCGTACTGGCGCGACGCGCACGTGGACCGCTGGCCCAGTGGGTTTGGGCGGACATGCGCGCGCAGCTTCCGGGTCTTTCACTGGCACTGATGGCTTTGTTGCTTGCTCTGGCCGCCAATGTGGGCGTCGGGACAATGGTTTCCAGTTTCCGCCTGACGTTTACCGGCTGGCTGGATCAACGCCTGACTTCCGAGCTCTACATCACGGCCGCAAACGAAGAGCAGGCTGCGCAAATCGCCGATTGGCTGAAGCCACAGGTCACCGCCGTTCTGCCCATTCGTAGCACCGAGATGGCGCATGAAACCGGCCCATTGTTCCTGTATGGCGTCATTGACGACGATACCTATCGGCAGCATTGGCCGTTGATCGCACGCAGCCCCGGAGCCTGGGATATGGTTATGGATCAGGGTGCAATTCTGATCAATGAACAACTGGCCCGTCGAGCTAATCTGTGGCCGGGCGACACACTCGACCTGACGCCAAACGATTCCCTTACGATCGCGGGCGTCTATTCCGACTACGGCAACCCCACCGGTCAGGCAATCGTGGCGATGCCGCAACTGGATGCGATCGCACCGTCGACCCCAGCACGACGCTTTGGTATCCGCGTGGCACCTGAACGCGCCGCGGACCTGTCACAAGCCTTGCGTGAGCGATTTGACCTGCCCGCCCGCGCCGTCGTGCCGCAGGGGGCAATCAAGGCGCAATCGATGGCCATATTCGACAAGACCTTCGTGGTCACCTCGGCTTTGAACATACTGACGCTCGGTGTCGCCGGCTTTGCCATCCTCACCAGCCTTTTGACCTTATGGACACAGCGCCTGCCGCAGGTGGCACCGATTTGGGCCCTTGGACTGACCCGAGCCCAGTTGGCGCAGTTGGAAGTGTTGCGCAGCGTTCTGCTGGCGACGCTGACTGCCTGTCTGGCGTTGCCCTTGGGTCTGGTTCTGGCCTGGATTCTGTTGGCCGTCATAAATGTACAGGCCTTCGGTTGGCGCCTGCCCATGTTCCTGTTCCCCACCGATTGGATACGCCTGTTCGCCCTGACCTTGCTTGCTGCCACAATTGCCGCGGCCCTGCCCGCATGGCGGTTGCTGCGTCTGCCTCCTGTCAACCTTCTGAGGGTGTTTGCAAATGAACGCTAAGGTTATCCTGCTTCTCCTCTGGTTTCCCATCGGCGCATGGGCGCAGGGCTATGCCGGGCTCGGAGGAACGGCGGAAGGTTTCGACGTTCCTCAACAAGGATACGCTTTTTTATTTCCCTCAGATCACGGGCCGCACCCGTCCTACCGGATCGAATGGTGGTATCTGACCGCAAATCTGCGGGGTGAGGACGGCCTGGATTATGGCGTTCAATGGACGTTATTCCGCTCGGCGCTCAAACCGACCGAGACTGAGGGATGGCAGAGCCCTCAGCTCTGGATGGGGCACGCCGCGATAACCACCCCCGACGAACACTATTTTGCCGAACGGCTGTCGCGCGGTGGCATTGGCCAGGCAGGCGTGACGGCTGTACCCTTTGCAGCTTGGATTGACGAGTGGCACATGCGTGGCGACGGAATTGACGCGCTGGAATTGGCGGCCAATGGGTCAGATTTTGGCTATGACCTCGCCCTGCGGGCCACCGGTCCGTTGGTTTTCCACGGCCAGCGGGGCTATTCCGTTAAATCCGCAGATGGGCAGGCCAGCCACTACTACTCACAACCCGCATACGCAGTTGAGGGCATTTTGCGCCTGCCGACCGGAAACGTCTCCGTTACCGGAGAGGGATGGCTGGACCGCGAATGGTCATCGCAACCCTTGTCGCCGGATCAGAGCGGTTGGGACTGGTTCTCGCTCAGCTTTGATGACGGAAACAAACTAATGGCCTTTCGTCTGCGCGGAGCGCGAGGGGACTTCACCGCAGCCACCTGGATCAGCGAAGATGGTCAAAGCTCGGCCCTGCCCGACGGCTCGGCAACGTTTGCACCGCAGGAAACGGCCCGCGTCGCGGATCGAGAGATACCGGTCAAATGGCGTGTAACCCTTCCCGATCGCGATTTGGATATCGAAGTCACCGCATTGAATCCTCAGGCCTGGATGGGCACACGGTTCGAATATTGGGAAGGGCCGGTCAAAGTCTCAGGCAGCCACTCGGGACAGGGGTATCTGGAGATGACCGGGTATTGATGCGTTCTGTCGTCTGACTGTCACGGCCCGTCGTTAGAGCAGTGTCCATCGGAAAGGAACTGCTAATGACGAAATTGAAAGTGGGCGCAGCGTTGATGGTGACTGATCTGGCGACCCATCGCGACTGGCTGATCGAGGGGCAGCGTGATCTGGAAATTCAAGACTTCCTGTTTGCCAAAAACCTTGGCCAAGAGGGGCAGGATCTGATTGCAGCCGCGAAAGCGGAACTAAAAAGTTATGAAGGGCGGCTGGGCATCCATGGGCCATTCTACGACCTGCCGCTTGATTGTCGCGACCCCGAGGTAAGAGCCGTCGTGCAAATGCGTCTTGATCAGGCATTGGACGCCGCCGCCGCGCTGGGTGCTACGCAGATGGTCCTGCACTCGCCCTATAAGACGTGGAGTTTCAACAATCTCGACGCGGATCTTACAGCCCGGGCTTCCAAAATCGGGCGAACGCACGACACGCTTGCTCCGATTGTTGAACGGGCGGGCTCACTGGGTGTTCAACTTGTGATCGAGAACATCGAGGATAAGGATCCCCGGGATCGCGTCGTACTGGCAGACAGTTTCGGTGTGGATCACGTCAGAGTGTCGCTGGATACCGGCCACGCGCATTACGCCCACGGCTCCACCGGTGCACCGCCGCTTGATTATTATGTACGTACCGCCGGGGCACGGCTGGCGCATGTTCATCTGCAGGACGCGGACGGATATGCAGACCGGCATTGGGCTCCGGGTCGGGGCACAGTTAACTGGCACGCCGTCTTTTCCGCGCTGGCGGAAAGCGCACCGACCGCGCGCCTTGTGCTGGAACTCCGCCACAGCCAGGACGTCATGACCGGATTTGCGCATTTGCATCAGCTGGGACTGGCAGAATAGCCAACCCCAATCACCAGATTAACGGACCACGTAAACGGAAACAGTCGAATGTCGTACAACCCGCGCGGCATTCGGACCCAACAGATAATCCTTAAGATCAGGCCGATGCGCACCGATGACGATCAGATCGCTTTGCGCGGTCTCGGCCGTGTGCAGGATTTCCTGATAGGCAGTGCCGGTGGCCACCACATGGCGCACCTTGGCATTACGCTCAGGCCCCAAGACGGTATTCCCGAGCTGCTCCAGCGCCTTATGTGCGTTTTCTATAGCGTGCTCATGGTGCTCGGGTTCAAAAAAGCTGCCCACAAAAGATTCGCCATAATCCGGCAGCACCGTGACAACATCCAACTGCGCACCATCCAAATCCGCCAGACGCGCCGCCTGCCGCAGCACTTCTGCATCTGTCTCCGGTTTACCAGCGTCCACTGCGCATAGAACAGAACGTATCATGCGGGCACCTCTTGTCTGGCGGCGCGGCCGCGTTGCAGGAAGGCGATCAGACCCAGAAGGATCAGCGCCGGGATATACATCAACTGCTTAGGCGGCTGACTGGACGGAAGGCTGACAGATGTCAGACGCACGGCCTCGTCACCGTAATAGTCGAAGATGTCCAGGTCATCCGCAACCGGAGAGCCAAACATCGGTTCTTCCAGCTTGATCAACCCATCCTCTTCGATCAACAGCAGGCCCATCGCCTCGACCCGCGCAGCACCACCGTCTTCGCTGCCGACGGGCACAACGACAGTTGTGTCTGTCATCTCAAGCGTGTCGAAATCGGGCCCGCTGATGACCATCCGCACCTCGGTGCCCGGCGGCGTATTGCCAATGGTCTCCACAAATGCGGCCGGTTCAACATTGGTGAAAGGTGGCGCGAACCTGTCCATAAGGTAGTCGGGTCGGAACAGCGCAAAGGCCACAAGGATTAAGGCAATGCTTTCGTAGATGCGGCTGTGCGTCAGGAAGTACCCCATTGTTCCCGCAGTAAAGACAAGGATCGCTATTGTTGCGAATATGGCAACGATGATGCCCTCTATCCAAGTCACGTCGATCAACAGAAGGTCGGTGTTGAAAATGAACACGAAGGGCAGCGCCACGGTCCGCAGGCTGTAGAAGAAGGCGGTAAAGCCCGTTCGGATGGCGTCTCCACCCGACACGGCGGCCGCGGCAAAGCTCGCCAGACCCACCGGAGGGGTAACGTCGGCCATGATACCGAAATAAAACACGAACAGGTGCACCGCGATCAGCGGTACGATCAACCCACTCTGAGCGCCCAGTTCCACAACAACTCCGGCCATCAGCGAGCTGACAACGATATAGTTGGCCGTTGTCGGCAGGCCCATGCCAAGGATCAGACTGAGAAGCCCGACCATCACCAGCATCAGGATCAGGTTACCGCCCGACAAGAATTCGACCAGATCGGCCATCACCTGCCCGACACCGGTCAGGGTCACCGTGCCCACGATCACGCCCGCCGTGGCCGTGGCCAGAGCAATCCCGATCATGTTGCGCGCACCGTCGATCAGGCCTTGCCACAGGTCAGCAACACCGTCGATGAAACGCTCATTCAGACTGCTCTCGCCACGGAACAAAGCCTTGAGCGGCTTCTGCGTCAGCAGGATCACGAACAGCAGTGCGGTTGCCCAGAAAGCAGACAGCCCCGGAGATTTCTGTTCGATCATCAGAAAGTAGACCAGAACGATAATCGGCAGCAGGTAATGCAGACCGGCCTTGTAGATGTCCGCGATAACAGGAAGCCTTACCTCTTTTGCGTTCGGGTCATCGGGCTCAAGATCCGGCACCTGCGCGGCGAGGTACAGCAACACAACGTAGATGGCACAGACGACAAGACTGAGAATCAGACCGGCTGCCGACGGAGCCCAGTTGGTCACCGCATCGACCGGAAATTGCGAGCCGTAACACAGCCCTGCGAAGACAAGGAAGAAGGACAGCATCCCCACGATCGTCCGCGCCAGATGGACATCGCGGTCACCCAGCGTGGGCATGTTCCGCTTCACCGCCTCCAGATGCACGATATAGACAAGCGCGATGTACGAGATCGCAGCCGGCAGGAATGCATGGGTGATCACCTCGACATATGAAATGCCGACATATTCCACCATCAGGAAGGCCGCCGCGCCCATCACCGGCGGCATGATCTGACCGTTTACGGAGGACGCAACCTCGACCGAGCCCGCCTGTTCGCTGCTAAATCCGACGCGTTTCATCAGCGGAATGGTGAATGTGCCAGTGGTCACAACGTTGGCGATGGACGAACCCGAGATCAGACCGGTTGCCGCCGAGCCAACGACGGCCGCTTTGGCCGGACCGCCGCGCAGGTGCCCCAAGGCACCGAAGGCCATTTTGATGAAGTAATTCCCTGCCCCGGCTTTATCGAGCAACGCGCCGAACAGAACGAACAGGAAGACGAACTTGGTGGACACGCCCAAGGCGATGCCGAATACGCCCTCGGACGTAATCCACATATGGCTCATCGCCTTTTTCAGGCTGGCGCCCTTCCAGCGGATAACCTCGGGCACCCATTCGGAGGAGCCGAAGAATACATAGGCCAGGAAAATCGTCGCGATGATCGCCATTGCGGGACCAAGCGCTCGACGCGCGGCCTCGAACAACAGCAACAGGCCGACCAAGGCAACCCACTTGTCCGTGTCGTCCGCAAGACCGCCCGCGTCGACGATCTTGTTGTAGAAGAAATAGCCGTAAAGCGCGACGAATGTGCCCAGAATCCCCATGATCCAGTCCTGGACGGGGATATAGTCCCTTGGGCTGGATTTGAGCGCGGGATAAGCCGCGAAGGCCAGAAACATCGCAAAGGCCAGATGAAACTGCCGCGCGTTGTTCACGACGCTGCCCGGCAGGACATAGTTCGCAATCGGAGACGCCAGCACGACCTGAAAGATCGACCAGATCGCCGCGACAATGGCCAGAAAGAGCCCGACGTTACCGACAGGATTGCGCCCACCGGCATCGGACGAAGCTACAAGTTCCTGTAGCTCTTCTTCGGAAAGCGGGCGATTGGATTGTGTGTCGGAACTCATGAAATGTCTCCCCGTCGCGGCCATTTTCGGCCTTCTACGTCACCCGTTTGATTCGGGTTTGGTGCAGGGCGCCCGTAGGCACCCTGCTATAAGTCTGGCTTACTGAATCCAGCCTTTTTCTTTGTAGTACTTCTCGGCACCCGGATGCAGCGGAGCCGACAGGCCGTCCGCGATCATTTCTTCGGGCTTGAGGTTGGCAAACGCCGGGTGCAGCTTTTTGAAGTCATCGAAATTTTCGAAGACCGAGCTGACAACCGCGTAAACCGCGTCTTCCGACACGTCTGCCGAAGTCACGAATGTCGCGCCCACACCAAAGGTAGCGGTGTCGCCGTCCGAACCACGATACATGCCACCGGGGATGGTCGCGGTACGATAGAACGAGTTGTCGTTGACCAACTTGTCAACCGCATCGCCGCTGACGTTCACCAGAACCGAGTCGCACGCCGTAGTGGCTTCCTGGATCGAACCCGACGGGTGACCGACGGTATAGACCATCGCATCGATCTGGTTGTCGCACAGGGCGGCAGACTGTTCAGCCGCTTTCAGCTCGGTCGCCAGTTCGAAATCGTCTGTGGTCCAACCCATTTCGCCCAGCAGAACCTCCATGGTGCCGCGCTGACCGGAACCGGGGTTTCCAATATTGACGCGCTTGCCTTTCAGGTCCTCGAAGTTGGTGATGCCGGCGTCGGCACGTGCCACAACCGTGAACGGTTCGGGATGAACCGAGAATACGGCGCGTAGGTTTTCGAAGGGCCCGGCCTCTTCGAATTTCGAGCTGCCGTTAAACGCGTGGTACTGCCAGTCGGACTGCGCCACACCAAACTCCAGTTCGCCTTCGCGGATGGTGTTGATGTTGTAGACCGAGCCGCCGGTCGATTCGACCGAGCAACGTACGCCGTGTTCCTTGCGGCCCTTGTTCACCAGGCGGCAAATCGCGCCACCGGTCGGATAGTACACGCCGGTCACACCGCCGGTACCGATGGTGATGAACTCTTCGGCATAAGCTGCCGGAGCCATCATGGCAGCGGTAACAAATGCGCCGAGGCTAAGCTTGCTGCTGTTTTTCATTTAAGAACTCCCATTTTTATTGTGTGGGCGGAAAAAGGCGAAAGCCCCTGTCCGGGGAACGTGCCGATAAGCCAGATCAGCCCGTCATGCAACGGGTGCAACTATGTGAATTTTCCAATGTCTCCCAACCGTTCCGAGGTTTCATTCAGACACAACGAATGTCAAGGCCGGCACTTCGCCAGACCGCCCAAAGCCTCAGATTTGACGCTGAAACCGGAAGTTTCCCCGCCTGTAGCCAGTATAGACCCCAAAACAACCATCCTCCAATGGTCCTTAGCGAGATCAGTAATCTTTCAAGTCGAATGGGATGTGGTGGTGCCCAAGGAGAGACTCGAACTCTCACGCCCGTGAAGGCGGGGGATTTTGAATCCCCTGCGTCTACCATTCCGCCACTTGGGCCACGCACACTGGATTAGCGTCCCGCAACGGGAAGGTCCAGAGGCAAAAATCGACCTTTCCGACGTTTGTTCCCGCGACGGAGGTTGACGGTTCTTCGGGTGCGTGTTTTTGGTTGCCTGTCCCTAGACATGGATTTTGTGTTTTATGTTGCGATCACTTTATGACTGGACCATTCGTCTGGCGGATCACCCTCATGCCCTATGGGCGCTGGCAATAGTTGCATTTGTCGAAAGCTCCTTTTTTCCAATCCCTCCGGACGTTTTGATGATTCCCATGATCCTGGCGCGGCCTTCGCGCGCGTGGCTGATCGCGACGGTGGCGCTTGTGGCCTCTGTGTTGGGCGGGTTGCTGGGATATGCCATCGGTGCCTTCTTTTACGAAAGCCTCGGCCAACCCATACTGGAAGCCATGGGCAAAGCGCAGGCGATGGAAGAGTTCAACGAAAGGTTCAACGATTTCGGGTTTTGGGCTGTGCTGACGGCGGGGGTCACACCCTTCCCCTACAAAGTGATCACGATCATGTCCGGCTGGACAGGCATGCCTTTGGGAACTTTCATAGCCACGTCCATCCTCGCACGCGCCTTGCGGTTCTTCATCGTTGCGGGGCTGTTGTGGCAGTTTGGTGAGCCAATCCGCGATTTCATCGAAAAGCGGTTGGGTCTAATGTTCACACTGTTCATCCTGCTGCTGTTTGGCGGCTTCTTTGCAGTACGGTACTTATGACAAATCGAACATCACTGATCGCTTTGGCCGCAGGCGGTTCGGCTGCTCTGCTGCTGGCCGCATGGGGTTTCCAATACCTCGGCGGAATGGCGCCCTGCAAAATGTGCATCTGGCAGCGCTACCCGCACGGGGTTGCGGTTCTGATCGGTGCTGCCGCGCTGGCGCTGCCTGGTCAGCGGGCGCTTCCGCTTCTGGGCGCTTTGGCCGCTGCGATCACTGCGGGGATTGGTCTGTTCCACGCCGGAGTCGAACAAAAGTGGTGGGAAGGCCCGTCCAGTTGCTCGTCGGGCGATATTAGCGGCTTGTCAGCGGAAGAACTGATGAACCAGATCATGTCAGCCCCGCTGGTCCGCTGCGACGAGATTCCGTGGGAACTGTTCGGGGTGTCGATGGCGGGCTGGAACGCCTTGATTTCGGCCGGTTTGGTCCTGGTTTGGATCGCAGCCTGGCGTGCGCGCTAGGCTTTATTGTTCGTCCAACTCTGCGTCCCAATACAGGAAATCGATCCAACTGTCGTGCAGGTGGTTCGGAGGGAATTTGCGCCCAATATTCCGCAAAGCCTCGGCATCGGGTTGGCGCGGAGGTTTGCGCAGCGTCATTCTCGCCTGACGCAGAGATTTCGACCCTTTGCGCAGATTGCAGGGGCTGCAGGCTGCAACCACGTTCTGCCAGCTTGTGACACCGCCTGCCGCGCGCGGAACGACATGATCAAATGTCAGGTCCCCGCGACTGCCGCAATACTGGCATCGGAATTCGTCCCTCAGAAATAAATTAAAGCGCGTGAAGGCCACGCGCTTTCTGGGTTTTACGTAGTCTTTCAGGACAACCACCGATGGTATTCGAATCTGGGTGCTGGGACTGCGGACCACTTCGTCATATTCGGCAACGATGTCGACCCGATCCAGCCAGGCGGCTTTGATAGCCTCCTGCCATGGCCATAAAGACAGGGGATAATAGGAAAGCGGGCGATAATCGGCGTTCAAAACCAATGCCGGATGATGCTTTAGCGCACCGGGTTCCCTGACGAATTCGGTCCTGAAGTCTCCGTCCATAACAGAATCGCTCCTCGCTCTGTACTGCCCGTTTTTGACATCAGAGCGGGGAACACCCGCCCCGGCCTTAACTTAACTATATATCGTGTTAAAACTCTGACAAGCCCTGAGTTTCCACAATATCTCGGGGATTGGTTAAGCCGAATCCGTAACAACATCGTGACAGTTATCCACAGGTTGCGTTCACTGTGTCCGGCAGGCTATGGCGAGGCATGAGCTGGTTCATCCGATTCAACAAACCCTTCGATGTGCTGCCGCAGTTCACAGATCGTGCAAATGCAGAATCACCGCGTAGTACACTGTCGGATTTCATCGACCTGCCCGGTGTGTACCCGGCGGGTCGTCTGGATCGCGACAGCGAAGGGCTGATGCTTTTGACCGATAACGGCAAGTTGCAGGCTCAGATATCGGATCCCAAACACAAGATGGCCAAGACTTATTGGGTGCAGGTCGAGGGGATACCGGACGCATCCGCATTGAAGGCGTTACGCGACGGCGTGGACCTGAAAGAAGGACCGACACGTCCGGCCAAAGCCCGGCTGATCGATCAGCCGGATGCGCTCTGGCCTCGCACTCCGCCGATTCGCGTTCGGCAGACGGTGCCGGACAGCTGGATCGAATTGACGATCCGGGAAGGCCGAAACCGTCAGGTGCGCCGAATGACAGCGGCCGTGGGCCATCCCACGCTGCGTCTGATCCGCGCCCGGATTGGCGATTGGACGCTGGAAGACCTGGCACCCGGTCAATGGGAAAGTTTGCCGATGCCAACGCTGAACTCCGTGACCCACCGCAAGCGTGATCGCCGCCCCCGCCGGTGACACGAGCTGCGATAGCGGTTAAACTCGACTTATGAAGATTACGAAGGGCATCCCTGCCCCGTCCGCCATTCTTGAAGCCGCATTGTACGTAAATGATTTGAATGCAGCCGAGCAGTTTTATGGTGAGATTCTGGGGCTAACGCAGATTCAACGCGTTGAAGACCGTCACGTTTTCTATCGGGTCGGGGAATCTGTACTTTTGCTGTTCAACCCGGATCAGACCGAACAGCCGCCCAACAACCCAGACCTACCCGTTCCTCCGCATGGTGCCCGTGGCCCGGGGCACGTCTGTCTGGTTCTGACGCGCGAAGAGATCGCAACCATGCGGAAACACCTGCTGGATTGGAACATCCCGCTTGATGCCGAATTCGACTGGCCCGGCGGCGCCAGATCGCTCTACGTCAGGGACCCGGCAGGTAACTCGGTTGAGTTTGCAGAAGGTCATCTGTGGGACTAGCGCAGGGCGTATCGTTTCGAAATCCGGTTGACCGGCGTTCCATCCCGCAATGGAACGCCATAAGCCACGGAAAAATCCCGAAATCCCATCTTTTCGTAGTAGCTTAGTCCAAGGACATTATCCGCCCGGATCGTCGCATTGATAGCTTGAAAACCCAACGCCGCGGCCCGTCTCTCAGTTTCTTCGAACAGTGCGCGCCCTGCCCCGCGCAAAACCGGGTGGCGGCGGGTGAAAGTAGCGATATCGGCGCAATCTTCCGGCAAGTCTTCATAGGTCCCCAACCATTGAAACCCGGCTACCTCGCCCTGATCATCAAGCGCGACGTGGCAACAGATCGTATCCGCGCCCTCTAGAAAACTTTGTGCGAACAAGGGCTCGAAAAACGGGATTTCAAGCGCGGTCGTTCCGCCGGCGGCTATGATGTCGTTTAGAATGCAGCACGCATCGGCCACGTCCTCTCGCATCATCGGCCGCACAGCAATCATGGATCAGAGGCTCAGCTTGTCGCGCATGAAGGCCAGCGCGACGCTCAGCCCGTCGGGGGCGATACCGTGCCCGGTGCCTTTCATGACATGCGCGTAGATTTCCTTGAAACCCGCAGTCTGCAGGGCCTCGGCCGCTTCGGGTAGCGATTGGGGCGGCACGACGTCATCCGAGTCGCCATGTACCAGAAGAATGGGCATCCGGCTGATCGTTTCATCGGGCAACAGGTCCGGTTCCAGCAACCGACCTGAGAATGCAACGATCCCCGCGACAGGGTCTTCGCGGCGCGGAGCCACGTGCAAGCTCATCATCGTTCCCTGAGAGAACCCGAACAGCACAACCTGCTCGGGCAACACATCCTCATCTACCATCAGGGCGTCGAGAAACGCGTTGAAGTCCTCGACAGCCATTTCCATACCGCGCCGCGCCTCTTCTTCGGACGACCCATCGATCCAGGGGATCGGGAACCACTGAAACCCGTTGGGCATTCCGGGGATCTGCTCGGGCGCATCCGGAGCGACAAACAGCGTGTCCGGCAAATGCTCACCCAGAACGTCCGCAAGACCCAGCAAGTCGGCCCCATTGGCGCCATAGCCGTGAACGAACACCACAACCGAGCGCGTGTCGCCCGAAACCGGCTCTTTTCGGAGCGCATTCAAAACCCGTGTCATCTGATCCCTTCTCTGTCTTTGGCCACGCGGTAATAGGCCCACAAAACGCGTGCCGCAACCGATCGCCATGGCGACCATGCCTCGGCCATCTGACGCAATTCCCTGTCTGTCGGACGCTTGGGCAATTCGTAGAGAATTCGAGCTGCCTCTTGCAGCGCAAGATCACCCGGCGCGATGACGTCGGCCCGGCCCAGAGAGAACATGGCGTAAATCTCGGCTGTCCAGACACCGATTCCGGAAACCTGTGTCAGAATAGCGACAACATCTTCATTAGAAGCGTCTCGTAAAGCTTTGTAATCAATGCGCGCTTCGGCCAGAGCGCGGGCATAACGGATCTTCTGGCGACTCAGGCCTACAGCACGCAGATCGTCGTCGCTGGCCCACATGATCTTACGCGGACCTGTCAGTTTTGCGTCCTGCATCCGCCTCCAGATGGCATTGGCCGAAGCAACACTGACCTGCTGACTGACAATCGCGCTCAGCAACTGGGCAAATCCGTCCGGACGGCGGCGCAAGGGCAACGGACCTGTCTGCCCGAGTGCGTATGCCATGCGGGGGCAGGCTCCGGACAACCATTCGGCGCCCTCGGCAACGCAGTCTGATGTTTCAATGATGCGTCCGACGGACATGCGCGCTCCGCGTTTCGTGGTCCCCGCCGCACGTTAGGCACCTTTGTCGCATATGCAACCCGCTTGTATGCCGGACGGATCGCCGATACGGATTACGCCATGACGATGACCGCCACGACCTCGAACGACAGGCAGGCCAAACGCAACGTCGCCGTATTGGTTGCAGCGCAGTCCCTGCTGGGGTCGCAGATGCCGATGATATTTATCGTCGGAGGGCTGGCCGGTCAGTCGCTGGCGACCAATCCCTGTCTGGCGACCCTGCCGATCTCGCTGATCGTCCTGGGATCGATGCTGGCCGCCACACCTGTTTCCGCCATCATGCAGCGTTGGGGGCGGCGCGCAGGGTTTCTTGTCGGCGCGACCGCCGGTGCCTGCGGCGGCTTGATAGGTGCATATGGCCTGTTTCTGGGATCTTTCCCCGTCTTCTTGCTGGGCAGCCTGTTGACCGGCATCTATATGAGCGCGCACGGTTTCTATCGCTTTGCGGCTGCCGACACCGCATCGGACACGTTTCGACCCAAGGCGATCTCTTATGTCATGGCCGGCGGGCTGGCAGCGGCCATTATCGGTCCGCAGATCGTCAAGCTTACGTCAACCGCCTATGTCATTCCCTTTCTGGGGACATATCTTGCGGTGATTGCGATTAACGTCATTGGCTCGGTCCTGTTCTTTTTTCTCGATATCCCGACACCTCCACGCCCGACTGAAGAGTCGGCCAAAGGGCGCTCGCGGTTAGAGCTGCTGAAAACACCCCGCATTGCCGTTGCCATCACTTGCGCCATGGTTTCGTACGCGCTCATGAATCTGGTAATGACGTCCACACCGCTGGCGGTTGTGGGTTGTGGCTACACTGCAAATGACGCTGCCGATGTGGTCACCGCACACGTGTTGGCCATGTATGTTCCCAGCTTCTTCACGGGTCACCTGATCGCCCGTTTCGGCGTCGAAAAAATCGTCGCCCTGGGCCTGGCCATTCTGGCAGGGGCCGGGGTCGTTGCCCTGCAAGGGGTTGATCTTGGCAATTTCTTCGTTGCACTGATCCTGCTCGGCCTCGGCTGGAACTTTGGCTTTATCGGTGCCACAACCATGCTGGCCGCATCTCACAACGTGAATGAACGCGGCCGAATGCAGGGTCTCAACGACCTGTTGGTGTTTGGGGGCGTTACGGTGGCTTCGCTGGCCTCGGGCGGCCTTATGAACTGTTCGGGCGGGTCACCCGTCGAAGGCTGGACTGCCGTCAACCTGGCGATGATCCCATTGCTGACCCTTGCAGGTGGCGCCTTGTTGTGGCTGGTCCTGCGCCCCTCTGAAGCCGAGACAGTCTGATCCCTACCATCGGCCGGTAGCAACAGCCCACATCAACGACAGCCTTCGCCGCACTTCGCCCTGAGACAAGTCACCGGCGGCCACACGCGCAGGCTGCGCCAGGGCCCGACGCAGCACCCATTCTGCCTGCCACCCGGCAAAAAGTGCCGGACGTGCTTCGGCTGAAATCGATGACCGTGCCTTTCGGGCGGCAACTAGCCGGATAAGTGCCTTCTCAGCCAGGTTTCGAACACCGACCGGGGTACCGTCCAGCAAAGGAATCCTGCCCCGGCTTTCAAGATCGGGAATAGCCCGAAACCAGTTCGCGACACCCACGCCATAGCCAAAATCACGCAATGTCTGTTCGTCGCCAGCGCCCAAAGATTGAGCGGCAACAACCATCAGAGTTCCTGCGCTTTGATTAATGTAGTTGTCGAAATGATCCTCGTCCTCAAACGGATCGCGATAGATATCCCAACGCCTTACGGCGACATATTCATCCAGCAATGCAGCCAAATGCGGGGACAGGCAGTGTGATAAGGGCGTCACGACCTCATGACGACGAGCAGTTTGACCCTCGGCGATTTCCTGTAGCGCATCGCGCCACCACTGCAGGCGCATCTCGGCGATCATCGGTTCCTGCGTGACCCACGGCGCGCGGGCTACCTCGACATTTAGGGCATAGAGTGGGAACAGAACCGCGCGCGCCGCGACGGGTGCAGCCATGGCCGCCATGAACCGGTCGGGGTCGGCCTTGTGTACCAACGCCGCGCAGGCTTTGACGTCTTCGCCGAACTCCACGGTCACTCCGCCGCAGCCGTTTGCGAACCGCAATCCCGTACCAGTTTCCACTGGATCGCATCCAGCAATGCTTCGAAAGACGCATCAACTATGTTCGCGCTGACGCCGACGGTCGACCAACGCCGCCCCTGCCCGTCCTCGCTGTCGATGATGACGCGGGTCACAGCTTCGGTGCCGCCCTGCGTTATGCGTACCTTGAAGTCGACCAGATGCATGTCGTTCAAAATGCGGGAATATTGGCCCAGATCCTTGGCCAAAGCCTTCGCCAGAGCGTTCACCGGGCCGCGATCACTACCATCCTCGTCCAGCGATTCACTGACTGACAGTTTCTTTTCCCCGTCGACCTTCACCACGACAACAGCTTCGGACAGGCTGACCATCTTGTTGTACTTGTTCTTGCGGCGCTCGACCGTGACCTTGTAGCGCTTCACCTCAAAGAATTCAGGCAGTTGGTCCAGTTCGTCCCGCGCCAAAAGTTCGAAACTCGCCTGCGCGGTGTCATAGGAGTACCCCTCGGCTTCGCGGGATTTTATCCGTTCCAGAATGCGTCCCAACGCGGGATTGCCGGCTTCGACCGTCAATCCAGCCTCGGTCAACCGCTTGCGCAAGTTGGACTGTCCGGCCTGGTTCGACATCGGGATGATACGCGCATTACCGACACTGGCCGGGTCCACGTGTTCATAGGTTGATGGGTCCTTGAGGATCGCGCTGGCGTGCAGCCCTGCCTTGTGGGCAAAAGCCGATGCGCCGACATAAGCCGACTGTTTGCTGGGGACCCGGTTCAGGATGTCGTCAAGCATCCGGCTGATCCGGGTCAGCCCGGTCAGCGCTTCCTCACTGACACCAATGTCGAAACCCGACACGTAAGGTTCCTTCAGCAGCAAAGTTGGGATCAAAGCCGTCAGGTTGGCATTTCCACACCGCTCTCCCAACCCGTTCAACGTACCTTGAATCTGTCGCGCCCCGGCATCCACGGCCGCCAGCGAACAGGCCACCGCATTTTCGGTATCGTTATGCGTGTGGATGCCCAACCGGTCCCCCGGCAGTCCGGCGGCGATCACCGCGGCGACAATCTGCCCAACCTCTGCCGGTAAGGCACCGCCATTCGTGTCGCACAGCACAACCCAGCGCGCACCCGCGTCCAGGGCGGCGCGGCAGACCTCGACCGCGTAGGCCGGGTTGTCCTTGTAGCCGTCAAAAAAGTGTTCGGCATCAAACAGTGCCTCACGCCCCGACGCCACGATATGTGCAATCGAGGCGCGCACATTCTCAACATTTTCCTCAAGCGAAACACCTAAGGCATGGGTCACGTGGTAATCATGCGACTTGCCGACCAAACAAACAGCCTGCGTCCCGGCGTTCATGACGGCCGCCAGAACATCGTCGTTTTCAGCCGACCGGCCGGAACGCTTGGTCATTCCAAACGCTGTCAACATGGCTGACGTCACGGGGGCGGCGTCAAAAAACGCGCTGTCCGTTGGGTTGGCGCCGGGCCATCCACCTTCGATATAGTCGACACCCAACTCGTCCAGAGCCTGAGCGATCTGAACCTTCTCGGCTGTCGAGAACTGAACCCCCTGTGTTTGCTGACCATCACGCAGGGTTGTGTCGTAGAGGTAGAGGCGTTCTTTGACCATCACACATCCTCCAGCTTGGCGGCGTTGAAACCGGCACCCGGCACCAGATCCACGCCGTCCTTGCTCATCCGAACCTCAAGCCCCGCAGCCAGATACAGCGCTTTCAGACGATCAACCTCGGCAAAGTCCTTGGTCTGCATGGCGGTCGCCCGCGCTTGGGCGAGCCTTTCGGCATGTGATGACAAATCAAGCGTGCAGGTTTCCGCCCAATCGCCCATTTCAGCCGTCAACAAACCCAATGTTTGCGCACCGGCCAACAGAGCCGCCGCATTGCCTTCCGCTGCCAGACGATGAAGTTCTGCGATGGCGCCCGCAGTATTGAGGTCATCTGCCAACGCTTCGATCACCGCGGGTGCCACGTTGGCGGCGGGCTCGATGCCCGCTGTCAGCGTCCGCCATTTGCGCAGCGTCGCCTCGGCTTCGCGCGCCTTTTTCTCGGTCCAGTCCATCGGCTTGCGGTAATGGGTTTGCAAGAAGACAAACCGGATCACTTCGCCCGGAACGCCTTGCTCCAACAGGTCATGAACGGTGAAGAAATTGCCCAGCGATTTGGACATTTTCCTTCCCTCCACCTGCAGCATTTCGTTGTGCATCCAGACCCTTGCAAACTCTCCATGCGGGTGTGCGCAGCGGCTTTGTGCGATTTCGTTCTCATGATGCGGAAACATCAGATCGTTGCCGCCGCCATGGATATCGAAACTTTCGCCCAGCAACTCATAGCTCATGGCCGAGCATTCGATGTGCCACCCCGGTCGCCCGCGTCCCCAGGGCGACGCCCACCCCGGTAGGTCGTCTGTTGATGGCTTCCAGAGCACAAAGTCCATCGGGTTCTTCTTGTAAGGCGCCACCTCGACACGAGCGCCAGCGATCATGTCATCCACCGACCGACCCGACAGCTTGCCGTATTCCTCTTTCCAGCTGTCGACGGCAAACAACACATGCCCCTCGGCCGCATAGGCATGGCCTTTGTCGATCAGGTCCTGCGTCATCGCGATCATCTGCGCGATATACTCTGTCGCGCGCGGCATCTGGTTGGGCTCCAACGCGCCCAACGCACCCATGTCATGCAGATACCAGCCGATCGTTTCATCCGACCGCTGCTGAACCAATTGCTCCAAAGGGCCACCAGCGCCTGCCTTTTTCCGGGCCAGCGCAGTCGCATTAATCTTGTCGTCCACATCGGTGAAATTGCGGACATATGTCACGTGCTCGGCCCCAAACACGTGGCGCAGCAATCGAAACAACACGTCGAATACGACAACGGGCCGCGCATTTCCCAGATGTGCCCGGTCGTAGACCGTCGGGCCACAGACATACATCCGCACATTTTCAGGGTCGATCGGCACGAAATCCTCTTTCGTCCGCGTCCGTGTGTTGTGCAGTTTGATCGTCGTCATCGGGTCTTGCTCCTAAAACAGCATGCGCTTGCGCGTTGGCGCGGGCATAGCAACTTGTCTCAGGGATGAAAACGAAAGAAACCGGCCCGCGTGAGTGATCAGCAGGGAATGCAGCAGATAATGATGCAGGTCATACGGTTCATAAGCTTCGCATATCACGAGACACATTCTGCGCCAAGCCTTGAGTTCATTCGCACCACACGGCAAGGTTAGTGGCATGAGCCGCGATTTCGTCAATTCCATATGCCGGGACTTGCCCGGCGCCGAATTATCCGACCCCTGGGGCGGAGGGCACGACGCATGGAAAGTTGGCGGCAAGATGTTTGCTTGCGTCGGCTCGGTCGGGGATGGCGTTTCTGTAAAGACACCGGATATTGAGACCGCCCAGATGCTGATAGATGCGGGTATTGGCACCAAGGCCCCTTATTTCCACAGAAGCTGGATTCGCTTGCCCTGGGAAACCGACCCCGAGGAAATGCGCCACCGGTTGACCGCTTCTTATGACATCGTGCGCGCCTCGCTGACCAAAAAGGTACAGGCAACCCTGGCTGCACGAAGCTGATTGACAAACCTTCCAGCCTCTGCCCCATTCGGGCGAAATCAGGGAGGCGTGGAATGAAACTGTCGCATCGCATCACACATCTGACCCAAGGTGGTTCCGATGGCTGGGACGTGTTTTACCGCGCGCGCCGCATGATTTCGGAAGGCCATGCAGTGACCGAACTGACGATCGGTGAACATGACATCGGGACAAGCCCCGAGATACTTGCGGAAATGTATGCCTCTGCCCAAAGCGGGCACACGGGCTATGCGATGGTTCCCGGCACCGATCTGCTGCGCGACACTGTGGCCGCTCGGGTTCAGATGCGCACCGGAGTGAAAACTTCGCGCCACAACGTGTTGATCACGCCAGGCGGTCAGGCCGCCCTGTTCGCCGCTCACGTCGCGGTGTGCAATCCCGGCGATACGGGATTGTTCCTGGATCCCTATTACGCCACCTACCCCGGCACGATACGCGGCGCGGGGGGGATCGCCAAAGCGGTTCAGACACACGCTGAGGACGCCTTTCAGCCCCGCGCGGATGAAATAGAACAGCACGCGGACGGGGCCGTTTCCCTGCTGATCAACACGCCGAACAATCCAACTGGCGTGGTTTATTCCCCCGAAACGCTAAGCATGATCGCTGAACTTTGCCAGCGCCACGATCTGTGGCTGATCTCGGACGAGGTTTATGACACTCAGGTTTGGGAAGGATCGCACCTTTCGCCCCGTGCGTTGGCTGGCATGGACGAGCGTACTTTGGTCGTTGGCTCCATGTCCAAATCTCATGCAATGACCGGCTCTCGTTGCGGATGGATCGTCGGCCCGGAAGAGGTGATCGAACACCTGATCAATCTGGCGACCCATACAACCTATGGCGTACCGGGGTTCATTCAGGACGCTGCAAGTTTTGCCCTTAGCGCGGGTCAGGGACCCGAGGAAGAGGTAGCCGCCCCATTCCGCCGGCGGCGTGAACTGGCAACACGGCTGCTTGCGCAGCAAAACACTGTCGGTCTGATCCCGGCACAGGGGGCGATGTATCTGATGCTGGATATTCGCGCCACCGGCCTGAGCGGTGAGGGGTTCGCAAACGCCCTGCTGGACGCACATTCCATTGCCGTTATGCCCGGTGAAAGCTTCGGCGTTGCTGCCGCGGGTCACGTGCGCGTCGCGATGACGGTTGATGATGAGAGATTCGAGGATTCGCTGAAAGTGTTGTGCGATTTCGCCGGTCAGTTGTCTCGGGACAGGGGTGCCGCCTAAGGCACGCAGCGCTCGTTAAAAACGGAATGTCGTGCGCAGATTGATGACATTTGCATCCAGCCCACCGCTGGACCGAGTCACGTCATCGAAATTCTGGCGCAAGGCCTCGCCGCTGATGACGAACCTGTCCCCGATCGGATACGCGACGCCGATCCCATAGACAGCTGCGGTGTCACTTCTGCCGGATGTGTCCGCGCGCGCAGTACCAACAACCACGTAGCCAAGGGCCGATCCAAAGTCGTAGCCGCCCCGCAGTTTCAGCCGGGACATGCTGTCGAGGGTTCCTTCAGATTGCCCGAGATCCAGGTTAAAGCGGTTGTATTCCAGCTCTCCGCCCAGAACGAAATTGCCGAAATCGTAGTCGTATCCAATATGGGGGCCGAAAACAAAATCGTTGCCGCCACTGCCGCCGGGGCCATCAACATCTGAATATCCAAAGCTAAACCCGGCAAAAACTCCCGTCCAATCCTCCGCCAGCGCCGGTCCGGCGCTCAACATCAGAATTGCGGACAGTATGGCCTTAATCGGTTTCACTCAAACCTCCGGACGTGCGCTGCCGGTTTTGGCGGGTTGCCTCACGCGAATCTGAAGCATGCCAGAAAATCAGCTAACCCAAAGTTCCTCATTAAATAACTGATATCAGCTTAACAGAATTCCATCCTTGCGGGAAAAAACATTTCCTCACGGAATCTTGCGTGACATTTAGGCCATTCGGCACTGTCGAGAGGAAGTGCAGCATGGTTAAAGAATTCCGCGCAGTGGTCGCAAATAGAACAGATTATGCCGGCGTTGGTTGCCTATTCTCGTATGAAATGCCGAGGGCTCTGATGAAGAACGATGTATGGAAGATATCCCTTGTAAGCCGCACCATCGGTGCGGACCGGGGACGTGCCGCAAGGGGGCGGCCTCTGGCGGGTTGAGCCCGCCAAAACGTACATCCTGTCTAGTAACCGGACCCAAAAATAATGAATGATCAATCCCGAAACTCCTCGCGCAGTGGCGGCCGCTCGGCCCGTCGCGCAGCTCGCTCGAGCGCCCTGCCCGACCATTTGCGTCCAGTGCGCCCCGGTATGGAGGGCGGAACCTACAAGCCGCTCAGCCAGCAGGATATGGAGCGTATTCACACCGCAGCCCTGACCGCACTGGAAACCATCGGTCTGGCCGACGCACCGCAAAGTGGCATCGACTACCTTGTTGGTGCGGGCTGCATTCTGGGCGAGGACGGTCGCATCCGCTTCCCCCGCGCACTGGTCGAGGACATGCTGGCCAAGGCAAACCGCTCGGTCACGTTGTATAGCCGTGACGGCAAAACCGACCTGGAGTTGTCTGGAAATCGCGTACATTACGGAACCGCCGGTGCCGCCGTTCACATGGTCGACGTCCACGGGCGCGAGTATCGCGATTCGACGGTTCAGGACCTGCATGATGCGTCCCGCATTTGTGACAGGCTGGATAATATCCACTTTGTCCAGCGCCCCATGGTGTGCCGCGATATCCTGGACAATCGAGAGATGGATCTGAACACCATCTACGCGTGCTGCTCGGGCACGTACAAGCATGTTGGCACCTCGTTCACCGATCCAAGCTATGTCGCTCCGGCCATGGAAATGCTGCACATGATCGCTGGTGGCGAGGAAAAATGGCGCGAACGGCCATTCGTGTCGAACTCCAACTGTTTTGTCGTGCCGCCAATGAAATTTGCAACCGAAAGTTGCGAGGTGATGGAGGCCTGCATCAAGGCCGGAATGCCGGTTCTGCTTCTGTCAGCGGGCATGGCAGGCGCAACGGCGCCGTCCACTATTGCCGGCGCCATCACGCAGGCCACGGCCGAATGTCTGGCTGGTCTGGTCTATGTAAATGCTGTCAAACCCGGCGCTCCGGCAGTTTTCGGCACCTGGCCGTTCGGTCTGGACCTGCGTACCGGTGCAATGTCGGTCGGATCCGGTGAGCAGGCCCTGCTGAGCGCAGGCTGCGCGCAAATGCACAAGTTTTATGGCCTGCCCGGTGGCGCCGCGGCCGGTGCATCGGATTCGAAACTGCCGGACATGCAAGCCGGCTGGGAGCAAATGTGCTCAAACGTCATGGCAGGTTTGGCCGGTCTCAACATGGTGTACGAGGCTGCCGGCATGCATTCGTCGCTGCTGGGTTTCTGCCTTGAAAGCCTGATCCTTAGTGATGATCTGATTGGTCAGGCCCTGCGCTGCGTACGTGGAATCGAAGTCACGGATGACACGTTGGCTCTCGACCAGATCGCCGAGGTTTGCCTGGGCGGGCCCGGGCATTACCTCGGAACGGATGCCACCCTCAGCCGGATGCAGGTGGACTACGTCTACCCTGCACTGGGCGACCGAACGTCGCCCAAGGAGTGGGCGGAACTGGGCAAACCGGATCTGATCGAAAAGGCGATTGCGCGTAAGGAAGAAATCCTGGCCACCCCGTCACAAGCGAAATTCGATCCCCTTCTGGATGCTGAACTGCGCGCCAAATTCAGCATTCACTTGCCTGTATAACCCGTTGAAAATGCAGCGGCCCGAACGGAGTCGGGCCGCCGTCGCGATGAGAGATCAGCCGTTGCTTGGGGGAAGCAGACCGGCTTCCTGCGCCACCGCGATCTCGTCCGCGTCCAGCGCGCCGTCACCATTTGTATCCATGGTCGAGAAGACGTCGGCGTCAACTTCGGGCACAACGGCCTGAACTTCTTCGATGGTCAGTACCCCGTCGCCGTTGGCGTCAGCCGTGGATTGCGCAACTGCCAGAGTCGGCAGTCCAAGTACAATTGCTGAAATGACAGCCATGTTTTGCGGTTTCATAAAGGTGCCTCCTGAGTGAGTTTTTTGTGTCTTGGTGTCCGGACAGGCATCAAAAACACCCTCACCCACCCCCTCGTCACCCGTTTTGCGGGACTTTTGCGTTTTCGCGCCAATCTCCGCGTGTTTCGCCGAGTCGCATCCGCAATCCGCCGCTGTACAAAATGACCAATGGGCGTTTCGGCGGTTCTTGCCCGACAGAATTGCAGTGATCCGGCGAACCTGTGCTCAAATCGGCGACTCGGCAGCCTCAAAAAGAAAGGGGGCCGAAGCCCCCTGTCAGTTTCGCCTTCCAGGCTCATATCGTTGACCGCCCGGTGTTTTTTTGCCTGCGGCCTGGACTGCGCATGGGACGAGCGCACCCGCCCCGTGAGAGAGTGGGAGGGAGCAATATTCCGCCCCACCCTGTTCCCGGTCGACACGGGCATGCCGACCGAGTGGAGCAAGGCGCCTTGGGTAAGTCTCAGGCCTTGCTCCGTATTCGTCGGGGCCGGTCACTGTGGCAGCTTCCGACCCCTGCACCCCGGGTTGCCGGGGCGTTTTCCTCAGCTACACCCGCTTGTCGCGCCGCAGGTGTTGCACTTCATGCAGGTGCCGTTGCGCACCAATGTGTAGTTGCCGCATTCACCGCAGGGATCGCCCTCATAGCCCTGCATCTTGGCCTTGGTGCGGGCGTCCATGCTGGTCGCCACGGCGGTTTCCGCCGGCGCTTCGAACTGCGCGGCTGTTTCTGCCAAGCCGTTCACTTCGGCCTGTCCGCCGTTGAAAACCATCAGATCCTGCGGCAGGCGTTTGCGCAAATAGCCTGTCGAGCTGATTTGTTTCAGCACTTCCAAGGACTTGGTGGCCGCACTGTCGCTGATTTCCGAGACATTTGACAAACCGTCTTCCTCGCCCCGGCCCAGATCGTCAAAGGTCGCGCCTTCAGGTTTCACATGGGCCAGATCGGTGCGGTCCAGATAGGACACGGCCAGTTCGCGGAAGATGTAATCCAGGATCGAGGTCGCGTTCTTGATCGAGTCGTTGCCCTGCACCATCCCTGCTGGTTCGAACTTGGTGAA
The DNA here is from genome assembly GCF_057221075.1 of Ruegeria sp. HKCCD6647-2. NCBI lineage: Bacteria > Pseudomonadati > Pseudomonadota > Alphaproteobacteria > Rhodobacterales > Roseobacteraceae > Ruegeria > Ruegeria sp. HKCCD6647-2. The sequence continues at coordinate 1,090,605 of NZ_JBWVBD010000001.1, forward strand.
GGTGAAGGCATCCACGAACTCTTCCAGCGGCACACCGTATTGCAGACCGACCGACACAGCGATGGCAAAGTTGTTCATCATCGCCCGGAAGCCAGCGCCTTCCTTGTGCATGTCGATGAAGATCTCGCCCAGCTTGCCGTCTTCGAACTCACCGGTCCGCAGATAGACCTTGTGGCCACCCACGATCGCCTTCTGCGTGTATCCTTTGCGGCGATGCGGCAGTTTCTCACGATGGCTGCGGATCATTTCCTTGACCACAACCTTCTCGATCACCTTTTCGGCCAGAACGACGGCTTTTTCCTGCGTCGAACCGCTTTCCAGCACTTCCGCCGCCTCATCGTCATCCTCGACCAGCGCCGCTGCCAGAGGTTGCGACAGTTTCGAGCCATCGCGGTACAATGCATTCGCCTTAACACCCAGCGACCAGCTGAGTTCATAGGCCTTCTGGCAATCCTCGATGGTCGCGTCGTTCGGCATGTTGATCGTTTTACTGATCGCGCCCGAGATGAAGCTTTGCGCTGCAGCCATCATAGTGATGTGGCTATCAACCCCAAGGAAACGCTTGCCTTTCTTGCCGCACGGGTTGGCGCAGTCGAAGATCGCGTAATGCTCTTCCTTCAGATGCGGCGCCCCTTCCAGCGTCATGGTTCCACAAACGTGGTCGTTGGCCGCGTCGATATCCGCCTTGGTAAAGCCCAGATGACGCAGCAGGTCGAAGGTCGGGTCATTCAGCTTGGTTGCCGGGATGCCCAGAACGCCGGTGCAGAAATCCTCGCCTAGTGTCCACTGGTTGAACACGAACCGGATGTCGAAGGCACTTTCCAGCGCGGCATCCACCTTGGCCAGCTCATTGGGGCCAAAGCCATGACCCGTCAGCGAGGTATGGTTGATCCCCGGCGCGTTGCCGATGGTGCCGTGACCGACCGCGTAACCCACGATCTCTTCGATCTGAGACGAGGAATAACCCAGCTTTTCCAGTGCCGACGGCACCGAGCGGTTGATGATCTTAAAGTAACCGCCGCCGGCCAACTTCTTGAACTTCACCAGTGCAAAGTCCGGTTCGATTCCGGTGGTGTCGCAATCCATCACCAGACCGATGGTGCCGGTGGGCGCAATTACAGTCGCTTGCGCATTGCGGTAACCGTTCTTTTCGCCGAGGCTCAGCGCCTCGTCCCAGGCTGACATGGCCAGATCAATCAGACGCTTGTCCGGGCAATTGTCGTGATCCAGAGGAACCGGCTTCACCGCCAGTTTCTCATAACCCTCGGTCACACCCTGCGACGCACGGCGGTGGTTACGGATGACGCGCAGCATGTGGTCGGCGTTGCGTTCGTAACCTTTGAACGGGCCAAGCTCTCCGGCAATCTCGGCCGAGGTCGCATAGGCTACACCGGTCATGATCGCGGTCAGTGCGCCACAGATCGCCCGGCCCTCATCCGAGTCGTAGCTGTAGCCCATGTTCATCAGCAGGCCACCGATATTGGCGTAACCCAGACCCAAAGTGCGGAAGTCATAGGACAGTTGCGCGATTTCCTTCGACGGGAACTGCGCCATGGTCACTGAGATTTCCAGCGTCAGGGTCCACAGACGGGAGGCGTGCATGTAGTCGGCCGCTTGGAACTCACCATCCTTGAGGAAGGTCAGCAGGTTCATCGACGCCAGGTTACAGGCCGTGTCGTCCAGGAACATGTATTCCGAGCACGGGTTCGAGCCGCGAATCTCTCCGTCTTCGGGGCATGTGTGCCATTCGTTGACCGTGTCGTGGAACTGGATGCCGGGATCAGCACAAGCCCATGCAGCGTGGCCGACCTTTTCCCATAGGTCGCGTGCTTTAACTGTGCGAGCAACCTTGCCGTCCGTGCGGTTGATCAGTTCCCAATCCGCGTCTTTCTCGACGGCGGTCAGGAATGCATTTGTCACACGGATCGAGTTGTTCGAGTTCTGGCCCGAAACCGAGCTGTAGGCTTCCGAATCCCAGTCGGTGTCGTAGGTTGGGAATTCGATGCTGTCATGGCCCTGCTTGGCGTAATCCAACACACGTTTGATGTAAGTTTCGGGGATCGCGACTTTTTTCGCCTCGCGAACCGCTTTCTTCAGGCTGTCATTGGTGTTGGGATCATACGCATCGTCCTGCGCACCGTCCCATGAGCGGATGGCCTCGAAAATGCCGTTCAGCATCTTCTCGTGCATCTTCGATCCGGCAACGATCGAGGCCACCTTCTGCTCTTCGATCACCTTCCATTCGATGAATTGCTCGATATCCGGGTGATCTGCATCGACGATTACCATCTTTGCTGCCCGACGGGTTGTCCCGCCTGATTTGATCGCGCCAGCGGCGCGGTCGCCGATCTTGAGAAAGCCCATGAGGCCCGAGGACTTGCCGCCACCCGACAGCGCCTCGCCTTCTGCACGCAGATGGCTGAAGTTGGTCCCGGTGCCCGAGCCGTATTTGAACAGGCGCGCTTCGCGCACCCACAAATCCATGATGCCGCCTTCGTTCACCAGATCATCATCAACGGACTGGATAAAACATGCGTGCGGCTGCGGATGCTCGTAAGCGGATTTTGATTTGGTCAGCTTGCCGGTTTTGTAATCGACATAGTGATGGCCCTGCGCCGGGCCATCGATTCCATAGGCCCAGTGCAGACCGGTGTTGAACCACTGCGGAGAGTTCGGCGCCGCACGCTGCGTGGCCAGCATATAACGCATCTCGTCAAAGTAAGCACGCGCATCTTCTTCGGTCGAGAAATAGCCACCCTTCCAGCCCCAATATGCCCAAGCGCCGGCCAAACGGTCGAACACTTGCTTTGAGGAGGTTTCGCCGTCGAATTCAGCACCATCAGCGGGGACAGAGCGCCACAGGAATTCGGGAACGTCCTTCTCTTTGACCTTTTTCAGCCTGGACGGAACACCGGCCTTGCGGAAATACTTCTGCGCGATGACATCACTGGCCACCTGACTCCAACTGGCCGGGACTTCGATTTCGTCGAGTCGGAACACGATGGTGCCATCAGGGTTTCGGATTTCCGAGGTCGCCGACACAAAATCCAGATCTGCGTATGCATCTTGCCCTGGTTTGGTGAACTTTCTTTCAATCTTCATTTCCGCAGCCCCAATTCAGCCCAATGTTCGCTTCCCGGCACTTAAACTTGTCCTGCGGGGTGCCGCCCGCCTTGCCGCCAAATTTCGGACACTACGGGACGGTGCGCCGTCCAAGACAGCGCAGAACCGATCAAACGGTTGCACGTCGCAATTAAGTGCTTTCCGACCCTCGCCCATTGCCTGTTCTGGCTATTTCGCTACCAGATTTAGTGGCAATCCTTTCGGCCCATACAATTTGGCGTATCTACCCATAGGAGGTCAACGTTCTTTTTCCGTCATTTTTGAAATCTTTTTTGTTGACGTAACCCACGAAACCGGCGGTAAACCGCCAATCCGCGATTCCTCCACAAATCGATTCACAGTTACGTCAGATCAACGCCGCGAACATTCAAATTGATTTCCTGTTATGAACACCACAGTTACAGGCAGTAGATCATCTGCAACACAATTAACGTAGGTGTAAGAGAATCATCTTCGCGAAATCTGAACGCGTGCCATACTCGACGGAAGTGAACGGATTTGAACAAGGCCGGATTTAATTATGCATTTGTTGCGACTGCTACCAATCCTGGTCCTTACAGTGTCCTGCGCACCACAGGAATTGCCGCCTGCATCCCGTAGCGCACAATTCGCTGACTATCCGAAAAAACTGTTCACCTCTTTCGAAACAGACTGTGCAGGGCCGGGAGAAGACTATGTGAAAACGGGTCAGAGCACCTTTGAATGCCGCGAGTTGCTGTCGCCACAAACCACGGCGTTTCTGATTCTCAACTATGACGGCTATCCACAGAACCTGCCGCAAATCGTGACGCGCCTGAGTTCGACCAAGAATAGCCAAGGGTATCGGGTCGACGCGGATTTGTTCTTTCTAGTTCCGCAAAGAAACGGGTCGACAGTGAAAGTTCCGGTCCAAGGGGATGCGTTGGATCGTGACCTCTCCGACATCTATATCGGATATGGTGGAACACCAGTATTGTGAGAGAAGTGGTCGGGGCGGCAGGATTCGAACCTACGACCCCCTGTACCCAAAACAGGTGCGCTACCAGACTGCGCCACGCCCCGGACCGTGCGCCTTCCTAACGATGCCGATTTGATTTGAAAACCCCTAACAAGGCCAAATCGCGGGGCCTTGCGAAAAAATTTCGTGCCGCATCCGTGTACCGGGCCGAATACCATAGCTTGCGGCAAGGCCCGCATTGATTTCCAGCACCGCATAAACCGAATCTCCGCCTTCGATTGGCGTCAGATCTCCGGGAATCGCCATTTCGTGTACATGGGTTACTGTCCCCGACCGATCGACAAAAATCATGTCCAGGGGGATCAGAGTATTCTTCATCCAGAAGGCCACGCGTTGCGGCGGATCGAACACGAAAAGCATCCCGGAGCGTGCAGGCAGTTCTTCACGAAACATCAACCCGCGTGATCTTTCCTGAGGAGTCCGGGCCAGTTCGATGTCGAAGCGAACCTGCGAATTTTCGTTCTTCAGGTCTACTCGATCCAACCTGCACTCTGCTCTGGCGGCCGCACTAAGTATCAAAGTGAGAATCACCAGGAGAGAGGCAAACTTCATCACGGCTCTCAGCTGTTCAGAGCTGCTTCCCAGGCAAGAACCTGCGCCGCCATGCGGCCGCGCTTGCCGTCGATCACGCGCATCGCCAATGCTTCGCCCGGCTGCAGGTCCGCAAGGCCGGATCGACGCAGGACTTCGATATGCAGGAACACATCTTCGCTGCTGCCAAACACGTTGGCAAAGCCAAATCCCTTGCCCTTGTCGAACCATTTGACTCGCGCAGCTTCCAACGGTGCCGCCGCGATTACGTTCGGGTCCAGCTCAGCAAAATCAGCCAGCATCATCGACTCGGCCCGGGCGGGTGGATCGACACTGATCACTTCGACCGCCTGAACACCCCGGTCGGTGCGATGCGTCATGATCTCGATACCTGCACCGTCCGCGACGGAGCTTTGGCCGAAATTGCGCAGCACGTTGACGTGCAACAGAATATCCGGGCCGCCTTCTTCGGACACAACAAATCCGTACCCCTTTGCGGGATCGAACCATTTAACGTGTCCACGGACGCGATACATGCTGTTCAGATCTTCTGGCACTGTTTTCCCATCACGAAAGCATTAAGGTCGTTAAGGGTTTGGTTTCTATGAGATTGGCACACAAATTCAAGCCGAAAAAGTCCTTTATTTATGGGCCGTTGCATTTCACGATACGCGAGTGTCATGGATTCAGCCTTTGTATGTGCCATTCCGAACGGTCGGGATTCCACCGCCACTGGAACCTGTCATGCAAACGGAAAGCTCCATCTGCCCAGAATTCGATCTCGGTCGGCTTTAACCGATAACCGCCCCAAAATTCAGGGCGCGGCGGGTTCGGGCCCAGCTTTGCCGTAACTTTGGCCACCTCGGCCATCAGCGCGGTTCGGCTTTCCAATGGCTGCGACTGACGTGAGGCCCAGGCCCCCAAACGGCTTTTGAGCGAGCGCGAGGCATAATACTCATCCGCCTGCGGGCCGTCTTCCCGGCTGATTGTACCACGAACGCGGATTTGGCGCCGCAACGATTTCCAGTGCATGACAAACGCCGCCTTGCCCGAGCCGTCCAATTCTGCCGCTTTGGTGCTGTGGTAGTTTGTGTAAAAGACAAAAGCGTCCGCTTCGATGTCTTTCAACAGCACCATGCGAACGTTGGGCAACCCGTCCTCATCCACAGTTGCCAGGGCAACTGCGTTCGGGTCATTGGATTCCGTTTTCTCAGCTTCACCCAGCCACCGCCGCGCTATTTCAAACGGATCGGTGCCGGCAAAGATGCCACTGCGCTCGTTCATTTCCATCCCCTGGAAACAATTGGTCCCGACCCTAAGGCGAGAACCCGCTGCGGGCAAGAGCGCATGGCCTTGATGCAGGGCAATCAATGGCATAAACCAACCGAACACAATGCGACGACTGGCGGAGAACCGAACATGTCAAATCAGTTGATGGCCGGAAAACGCGGCCTCATCATGGGACTGGCCAATGACAAATCTATCGCTTGGGGGATCGCGCGCGCCTTGTCCGATGCCGGCGCCGAGCTTGCTTTTTCCTATCAGGGCGATGCGCTGAAGAAACGCGTCGATCCACTTGCCGCCCAGTTGGGCAGCGAAATCGTTTTGCCCTGCGATGTCAGCGACGAAGAATCGATTGACGCCCTGTTCACTTCGCTCGAACAGAAGTGGGGCAAGCTGGACTTCGTGGTTCACGCGATCGGGTTTTCGGACAAGAACGAACTGCGCGGTCGTTACGTCGACACCAGCCGCGCCAATTTCAACCTGACCATGGATGTCTCGGTGTATTCCTTCACCGCCGTGATGCAGCGGGCTGAAAAGATGATGGCCGAGGGCGGCAGCGCAATCACCCTGACATATTATGGCGCCGAGCAGGTCATGCCGCATTACAATGTCATGGGTGTCGCCAAAGCCGCGCTTGAGGCATCCGTCAAGTACCTCGCGGAAGACCTGGGCAAGGACGGCATCCGCGTCAATTCGATCTCGGCGGGGCCGATCAAGACGCTGGCCGCCAGCGGCATTGGCGATTTCCGCTACATCATGAAGTGGAACGAGTACAATTCGCCCCTCCGCCGCAATGTGACAATTGACGATGTCGGCAAGTCGGCCCTCTATCTGCTGTCCGATCTGTCAAGCGGTGTGACCGGCGAGAATCTGCACGTTGATTCCGGATACCACATCGTCGGCATGAAAGCCGTAGACGCGCCGGACGTTGAAAAGGGTTAAGATCATGAGCGCCAAAGACCGCCTACCCCACGAAAAAGGTTTTCACATCAGTTGGGATCAGATCCACCGCGACTCGCGCGCGTTGGCGTGGCGGCTGGACGGCCAAGGCCCAGATGACGGTGCATGGCGCGCAGTCGTCGCGATTACACGCGGCGGCATGGCACCGGCGATGATCGTCAGCCGCGAGCTGGACATTCGCACTGTCGACACGATCAGCGTGAGATCTTACCACCATCAGGCCCAGGGCGAAGCCGAAGTTCTGAAGTCGCCGGACAAGGACCTGATGGGAGATGGTGAAGGCATTCTGATCATCGACGATCTCGTCGACAGCGGCAAAACGCTGGAGCTTGTGCGGGTAATGTACCCCAAGGCGCATTTTGCGACGGTGTATGCCAAACCCAAGGGCCGCCCCATGGTCGACACGTTCATTACCGAAGTCAGCCAGGACACTTGGATCTTTTTTCCATGGGACATGGCACTGCAATATGTCGAACCCTACCGGGGCACCGACTGATCCCACGGATTTCTCCACAACAAACACCTCGAAGCGCGAGGAGGTTCCTCGCCTCAAGAACGGCACGCCATGATCCAGACCCGCACCACAGCCACCTTTCCCCCTCCGGTGATGGAGGCACGCCGGTGGCTTGAAGGGGTCACATTTCCCACCGACCGCCCGCTGATCAATGTCAGTCAGGCGGCCCCGGTTGATCCGCCGCCCCTCGCGCTGCGCGAGGCCATGGCCGAATTCGCCATCTCAGAGGACAGCGCCCATCTTTATGGGCCCGTATTGGGAAACGATGATCTGCGCGCGGAACTTGCTGTGCAAATCGGCGATCATTACGCGGCCCGGATTTCCCAGAATCAAGTGGCAATCACCTCAGGCTGCAATCAGGCGTTTTCGGCCGTCGTTTCGGCAATCACTGATCAAGGGGATGAAATCATCCTGCCAACCCCGTGGTATTTTAACCACAAAATGTGGCTGGACATGGCAGGCGTTAAGGCCGTCGATTTACCGACCGGTGACGACCTGCTTCCCGATCCGGCCAGGGCCCGAGGCCTGATCACCGACAAAACCCGCGCGATTGCGCTGGTAACCCCCAACAATCCCGGCGGCGTGGAGTATCCCGCCGATCTTGTGCGTGCTTTCTATGAACTAGCACAGGAGGCGGGCATTCGCCTGCTCGTCGATGAAACCTACCGCGACTTTGACAGCCGCAGCGGACCACCGCACGAATTGTTCCAGTTGCCGGACTGGCAGGATACGCTGGTTCATCTTTATTCATTCTCAAAAGCATACCGATTGACTGGGCACCGTGTGGGCGCCGTCGCCAGCAGCGCCGCGCTTTTGGCAGAGATGGAGAAGTTTCTGGATACGGTTGCAATCTGCCCCGGCCAAATCGGCCAGTTTGCCGCCCTCTGGGGCATGCAGCACCTGTCTGAATGGGTGGCGGCTGAACGCAACGAGATTCTCGACCGCCGTGCCGCAATCAGTGAAGGTATGCCCCGTCTTGCCGACAAAGGATGGCGGCTGCTGGGGCTTGGCGCCTATTTCGCCTACCTCGAACACCCCTTCGACATCGACTCGGACGAGCTTGCCCGCCGATTGGTCAGCGAAGCAGGCGTCCTGTTGTTGCCGGGCACGATGTTCATGCCCGATCACGACCCGGCCGGAAAGCGACAGGTGCGCGTGGCTTTCGCCAATCTTGATCGCGCCGGAATCGAGCGGTTGTTCGACCGTTTGCAAGCGGTAACCTTCTGAGCTTGCCCCTCGGCGGTGCGCGTCGTATTCAGGGCGCCAACCGACCGGGCAGTTCCTGCCACCACCAAAGCAAGAGGGCACCATGGCCGCAGGCATGAATAACCTATCGAAGACCTTTGTCTGGATCCTCATGGGCCTTTTGATGCTGGGCCTGGCCGGGTTTGGTGCGACCAGCCTCACCGGCACAGTGCGAACCGTTGCGCAGGTTGGCGATGAAAACGTTTCGATCGATTCCTATGTGCGTGAATTGCAACGGGAAATCAGGGCGGTCGAAGCGCAGACCGGCCAGCCGATGCAGATGTCTCAGGCCAGCGACCTGGGCTTGGACCGGTTGGCCCTGTCACGCCTGATCGCACTGGCCGCGCTGGACAACGAGGTTGCTCAGTTGGGCGTTTCAATCGGTGACGAGAACCTGCAAAAGGAAATCGTGCAAATTCAAGCCTTTCAAGGCGTCAACGGCGAGTTTGATCGCGAGGCCTACCGCTTTCAGCTTGAGCAGGTCGGGTTGACGGACTCCGAGTTCGAGGCGGACCTGCGCAAGGAATCCGCCCGCACCATCGTGCAGGGCGCTGTCATGAGCGGTGTAGAGATGCCGCGCACCCTGACCGATGCGCTGTCCAACTATATTCTGGCCCGGCGCAGCTTTACCCTAGCAACCCTGTCCTCTGACGCGCTTGAGACGCCGATCTCTGAGCCGACGGACGAACAGGTTCAGGCCTATTACGACGAGAACACCGATCAGTTCACCCTGCCCCGCACCAAGCAGCTGACTTATGCAGTTCTGTCGCCAGACATGCTGCTGGACACGGTCGAAGTCGACGAAGAGACCGTGCGCCGCCTATTTGACCAGAGGGCCGAGCAGTACCAGCAGCCGGAACGACGCCTGGTCGAACGTCTGGTGTTTTCAAGCGAAGCAGAAGCAACCGAAGCGTTGGCACAGCTTGAAGTCGGCGGGGCGGATTTCGAACAGTTGGTTCGCGACCGCGAGCTGGAGCTGAGCGACGTGGATCTGGGCGACGTCACGCGCGAAGACCTGGGAGAGGCAGCAGACGCCGTGTTTGCGGCCGAGATCGACGATGTGGTTGGGCCGCTTCCGTCAGTCTTTGGCCCCGCCCTTTTCCGCATCAACGGTTCGCTGGCCGCAAATAACGTTAGCTTTGAAGACGCAGAAGCCGAACTTCGGGAAGAACTGGCCGCCGACCGTGCGCGCCGCCAGATCGAGGCGCAGGCCGAAGATATCAACGACATGTTGGCCGGTGGGGCCACGCTGGAGGAACTGGCGGCAGAAACCGATATGGAGCTGGGTACGATTGACTGGACCCGGCAGAGCGACGACGGCATTGCCGCGTATGACGGGTTCCGCACTGCGGCAGAAGCCGTGCAAGACGGTGATTTCCCCGAAGTTGCGTTTCTCGAAGATGGCTCGATCTTTGCTTTGCGATTGAACGAGGTTTTGCCACCCCGCCCCGAACCGCTGGAGACAGCTCGTTCTCGCGTGGCCGGCGCATGGGTGCAGGCAGAGACCGCAAAGGCGTTGCAGGAACAGGCCAACAGCATTTTGACCCAACTGGCGACCGATGGTGATTTCGCGGCAACAGGTCTGCCCTTCCGCGTGGAAAACGCGCTGACCCGGACGGCGTTTCTGGATGATGCACCGGTCAACTTCATGAGCCAGGTATTCGAGATGGAGCCCGGAGAGCTGCGCGTTATTCCGGGCCCTGGCACTGCTCTGATCGTGCGTCTCGACGAAGAACTGCCACCTGCGGAAACCGATGAACAACGTCAGATGCAGGACGCGCTGGCCGCGCAGTTGGATCAGGCGCTTGCACAGAACATCTTTGATATCTACGTGCGCGATGCTCAGACCCGGGCCCGTCCTGTCGTGGATCAACAGGCCCTGAACGCCGTACAGGCCAGTTACTAAAAGAGACCGGACATGGCCCTGACACCAGAGTACGACGCATTCGCACGCGCATATGAGGCGGGTGAAAATCAAGTCGTCTATACCCGACTGGCCGCTGATCTGGATACGCCCGTGTCCCTGATGCTCAAGCTGACGGGCGCGCAGAAAGACGCCTTCATGTTGGAGTCTGTCACCGGTGGCGAGGTCCGTGGTCGGTATTCGATCATCGGGATGAAACCCGACCTGATCTGGCGGTGTCATGGGGAAACCTCGTCACTGAACCGCTCGGCCCGGTTCGATGCGGATGCGTTTGCGCCGCAGGGCGGCAACCCGATGGACAACTTGCGTGCGCTGTTGGCGGAAAGCCGCATTGCACTGCCCGACAACCTGCCCCAAGCCGCCGCAGGTCTTTTTGGGTACTTGGGCTATGACATGGTTCGTCTCGTGGAATATCTGCCAGACGTGAACCCGGACCCGCTCGGCCTGCCGGACGCAATCATGCTGCGCCCTTCGGTCGTTGCCGTTTTGGACGGGGTCAAAGGTGAAGTCACCGTCGTGTCTCCGGCCTGGGTCAGCGACGGGCAGTCGGCCAAAGCGGCCTATGCGCAGGCTGCCGAACGCGTGATGGACGCCGTTCGCGATCTGGAACGCGCCATGCCCGCCGAAACCCGCGATCTGGGTGAAGCCGGCGAAGTCGCGCCACCGGTGTCGAACTTTACCAAGTCCGGCTATATGGAAGCGGTCGAGAAAGCCAAGGAGTACATCCGCGCCGGCGACATCTTTCAGGTCGTCCCTGCACAACGCTGGACGCAGGATTTCCCGCTGCCTCCCTTCGCGCTGTACCGATCCTTGCGGCGCACGAACCCGTCGCCCTTCATGTTCTACTTCAACTTTGGCGGCTTTCAGGTCGTTGGCGCCAGCCCGGAAATTCTGGTGCGGGTCTTCGGCAGTGAAGTGACGATTCGACCTATCGCCGGAACCCGCCCGCGCGGCGCCACGCCCGAAGAAGACAAGGCCAACGAAGTCGACTTGTTGGCCGATAAGAAAGAGCTGGCCGAACATCTGATGCTGCTGGATCTGGGTCGCAACGATACAGGTCGGGTCTCGAAAATCGGTACCGTGCGTCCAACCGAAGAGTTCATCATCGAACGCTACAGTCACGTGATGCACATAGTTTCCAACGTGGTCGGTGAATTGGCCGAGGACAAAGACGCGTTAGATGCCTTTTTTGCGGGAATGCCTGCCGGTACGGTGTCTGGTGCACCAAAGGTTCGTGCGATGGAAATCATCGACGAACTGGAACCGGAAAAGCGCGGCGTCTATGGCGGCGGTGTCGGGTATTTCAGCGCAGGCGGCGACATGGATATGTGCATCGCCCTACGCACGGCCATCGTTAAGGATCACAAGCTGTATATTCAGGCCGGCGGCGGAGTTGTTTATGACAGCGACCCCGAAGCGGAGTTCATGGAAACCGTTCACAAGTCGAACGCCATCCGTCGCGCGGCGGCCGATGCAGCGCGGTTCACCGGCAACGGCAACAGCTGAGCGGCGGCAGGTCTCGCGAACTCTGCCCCTTTCACACGCTCAATGCATCACTGAATCTCGTTCATCATCACGGCCGAGATCGGGGCCATTGCGACCCGGCTGCCGCGATCCTCAAGCCCCCAAAGCAACAGGGCCGAAATAGTCTCGGGGCGAAGGCGACCCAGCATCACGACCGCGCCCTCCTGATTGGCACGAAACGCGGCCTGATCCAGAAAGCGGCGCATCACGTCCGGGTCCTGGCGCGCACCGTCAAAATCCCGGAACACGACGCTTGACGGGATGCCGTTACGCGCAGCCAGTTTCTGCACTGTGTTCAAGCCCTTGCCCTGCGTGACCAGACCACGTCCTGTCCCTCCGGCAATTGCAGCCACCTGATCAGCCAGCTTGCGGTTGCCCTGGATGCCGGTGTCGACACCTTCCAGAATTCCAACAGTTTCGGGCAGAGCGTCCAACCACACCGACAGGGACACTTCGGCATCCTGCGCACTGGCTGCCGCAGGCAAATCGGCCACAGCCAAGACCTCGAAACCCGCTGCACGGTGGCGGGCCATTTTCTCGGCGGCCTCGGGATCGGACGGCTTTACGGCAAAGCTCAGAGGGTATGGGAAATCCTTCAGCGCCTCTGCGCCATACGCGCCTTCGTCGTCGATCAGAATAATCGACATCAGCGGCTTGGCTTCGGGGTTTTCAAAACTTGCCGCATAGTCCTCGATCGGCTTTCCTGTGGTCGTCGGTGCTTCGACAACTTCTTCGACCTCGGGCTCGTCCCGTTCCGTCAGCGGCAGGATTCGTTTACCAACGCCCGGAGATGTCACCGAAGGTTGCTCGCCACCGATCTGAGGCAAGGACGCGATCCGAGGCAGGTCGCGCGGTTCTGTGTCTTCTTCCCCCTCAACGGCAATTGGATTGCCTTCGACCCGAGGCTCGGACCGGACTTCCGGTAACACGGGCTGAGGTTCTGGTTCCGGCTCCACGATAGCGACCTGCTGTTCGTCTTCCTTGGGTGCAGGCTCTTCGGGCTGCTCGGCGACTTCGGGGGTCACCTCCGGTACAACTGGTTCCGTCAGTTGCGGTTCCGGTTCCGGCGTCGACTCTTCGATGACCACCGGTTTTGGCGGGGATGGCACTTCCGCGACCGTATCTGGTTCCACGTCCTGACTGGGCAACACCGGCGCAGGCGCGGTTTCTGCCGGCACGGCAGGTGAATCCACCGCTACCGTCACCGAAGGCGCAGTCGGCGTGTCCGGTTCATCCAATTCCAGGGGCGCGGTCCCGGTCTGCGGTAAAGCGTCGGTTTGCGGCTCGGCATCACTCAGACTGGCTAGCGTATCAGATTGGTCTTCGGGGCTTTCCGGTGCACGAGGAGGTAACTCGACCAGATCCGCGTCGTTTCCGGTTCCGTCCACATTCGCCGTGCCCTCAAGCACGGGCACAGTCGCCACGACAGGCGCTGTGGTTGTAACTTCGGGTTTGCGGGTCAGCGGTGTGGTCACGGACAATGCCACGCCCACGATCAACACAGTGACCGCCCCGGCGATCAGTCCACCGAAAAATCCGCCCATCGAAATCTCGCCTCTCGCGTTGTTTCCTGCCTTACCTACCTCGGGCGCCGTCTGCTGCGGCACTCACTTGCGAAAACGCCGGGGGCCGATGTCCCCTTGACGCTGCCGCACAAGCCTGAGCATGTATGTCCCGACATTATATCGCGTCTCGGGGCTGCATCGCCAGCCCGAAATGCTCGAACATAAGACACGTGCAAAATGCTGCTGCTGATCGACAACTATGACTCGTTTACCTACAACCTCGTTCACTATCTGGGCGAACTGGGCGCTGAAATGGTTGTGCGGCGCAACGACGCGCTGGACGTGCAGGAAGCGATGGCCATGAATCCGGCAGGAATACTGCTGAGCCCCGGCCCCTGTGACCCGGATCAGGCCGGCATTTGCCTGGCACTGACGGAAGCTGCGGCTGAAACTCGAACGCCACTGATGGGTGTGTGTCTTGGGCATCAGACCATCGGCCAAGCCTTTGGCGGCAACGTCGTGCGCTGTCACGAGATCGTGCACGGCAAGATGGGCCAGATGCACCATAACGGAATGGGCGTTTTTGCCGGCCTGCCGACGCCGTTTGACGCAACTAGGTATCACTCGCTGATTGTCGAACGCGACACCCTGCCCGGCTGTCTTGAAATCACGGCTGAACTCGACGACGGCACGATCATGGGGCTGCAGCACAAGGAATTGCCGATACATGGCGTTCAGTTTCACCCTGAATCCATTGCGTCAGAACATGGCCATGCCCTGCTCAAGAACTTCCTGAATGAAATGAAAGTCCCCGCATGAGCGACGCACTGAAACCGCTGATCGGTGCTGCGGCCGACCGGCCGCTGACCCGCGCCGAGGCCGAACAGGCATTTGGCATTTTGTTTGACGGAGAAGCAACACCCAGCCAGATCGGTGGATTACTGATGGCCATGCGGACACGCGGTGAAACCGTCGATGAATACGCTGCCGCAGCGGCAGTGATGCGCGCCAAATGCCATGCGGTACACGCTCCGGTGGGTGCCATGGACATCGTCGGCACCGGTGGCGATGGCAAAGGGACGCTGAACATCTCGACCGCGACGGCATTTGTAGTCGCCGGCGCGGGGGTTACCGTGGCCAAGCACGGCAACCGCAATCTCAGTTCGAAATCAGGGGCTGCGGATGCGCTGGGGCAACTGGGTATCAACGTTATGGTCGGCCCGGAAGTCGTTGAAAGGGCTTTAAAAGAGGCCGGTATTGGCTTTATGATGGCCCCTATGCATCATCCGGCTATCGCCCATGTCATGCCGTCTCGGCAGGAACTGGGCACGCGCACGATTTTCAATATTCTGGGCCCGCTGACCAACCCGGCCGGGGTGCGACGACAGCTGACCGGCGCTTTCAGCCGTGACCTGATCCGCCCGATGGCCGAAACTCTGGGTTTGCTTGGATCCGAGCACGCGTGGCTGGTTCACGGATCGGATGGCACGGACGAGTTGACTATTACCGGTGTCAGTTGGGTCGCCTCGGTCGAGGACGGCACTGTCAAAGAGGTCGAGATTCACCCCGAAGACGCTGGCCTGCCGGTTCATCCGTTCGAGGATATCATCGGCGGAACGCCCGAAGAGAACGCCATCGCTTTCCGCGCTCTGCTGGATGGCGCGCCTTCGGCCTATCGCGATGCTGTCTTGCTGAATTCCGCTGCCGCGCTGGTGGTTGCCGACGCGGCCAATGACCTGCGGGAAGGCGTCGCGATGGCAGCTGAAAGTATCGACAGCGGTAAAGCCAAAGACAAAATCGCCGCCCTGGCCCGAATTACACAGGAAGCCGCATGACCGAGACCGTTCTGGACAGGATCAAAGCCTACAAACTGGAAGAAGTTGCTGCGGACAAGGCCAGTAAGTCATTGGAAACTCTGGAAACCGAGGCGCACGCGGCTCCGGAAACTCGGGGATTTGCGGATGCCCTGCAAACTGCGACGCGCAAGGGCTATGGCTTGATCGCCGAGATAAAAAAAGCCAGCCCGTCCAAGGGATTGATCCGCGCGGATTTCGATCCACCGTCCCTGGCCAAAGCTTATGAGCAAGGCGGTGCTGCGTGCCTGTCAGTTCTGACCGATACGCCCAGCTTTCAGGGAGCCAAGGAATTTCTGACAGCAGCCCGCGCCGCGTGCTCGCTGCCGGCATTGCGCAAGGACTTCATGTATGACCCCTATCAAGTGGTCGAAGCGCGCGCGCTGGGGGCTGATTGCATCCTGATCATTATGGCCTCGGTCAGCGACGCACAGGCTGCGGAACTGGAACAAACCGCTTTTGACTGGGGTATGGATGTTCTGATCGAGGTGCACGACGAGGCCGAACTGGAACGTGCTGCGCAACTAAAAAGCTCGCTGATTGGAATAAACAACCGCAACCTCAAGACGTTCGAGACCACTCTTGACACAACACGGCGATTGTCAAAGCTGGTTCCTGCGGATCGTACGATTGTCTGCGAAAGCGGATTGAGCACGCCCGAAGATTTGGCAGATATTGCCCGGTATGGCGCGCGCTGTTTTCTGATCGGCGAAAGCCTGATGCGTCAGGATGATGTGGCCGCCGCAACCCACACGCTGCTCGCCAACCCGTTGGTTCCCGGAGTGATGTGATGCCACTGACCCATTTCGATGCACAAGGCCAGGCCCATATGGTCGATGTCTCGGACAAGGCGGTAACGGATCGCGTTGCCGTGGCTGCAGGTCACGTGAAGATGGCTCGGGAAACCTTTGAAATCATTTCGGAAGGCCGCGCAAAGAAAGGCGATGTCCTGGGCGTGGCGCGACTGGCCGGGATCATGGGTGCAAAGAAAACCCCGGACCTGATCCCCTTGTGCCACCCGTTGCCGATCACACGTGCGGCCGTGGAACTGACGCTGGATCCCGACTTACCGGGCGTACAAATTGAAGCGACTGTCAAGACATCAGGGCAGACCGGCGTTGAGATGGAAGCTCTGACGGCAGTTTCGACGGCAGCGCTGACGGTCTATGACATGACCAAGGCGGTGGACAAGGCGATGGAAATAGGCGGGATCAGGGTTCTGCTGAAAGATGGCGGTAAATCAGGGCGTTACGAAGCGGAATGATTACCGTAGAAGAGGCACGCAGCCTACTCTTTGATCTGGTTACTCCACTCCCTGCCGAGACTGTTCCTTTGGCCGAAGCCGCCGGCCGCGTTCTGGCCGAAGATGTGGTCGCCACGCGAAACCAACCGCCGTTTGCCGCGTCCTCGATGGATGGCTATGCGGTCAAATCAACCGAAGTTGAACTGCACGCGATGTTCAAGGTTATTGGTGAGGCCAGAGCAGGTCATCGTTTTGACGGCTCCGTCGGTGCCGGTCAGGCCGTGCGCATCTTTACTGGTGCACCGGTTCCAGAAGGCACTGACTTTGTCGTTATTCAGGAAGACGTAGACTGGCGGGACAACCTGATCACGATCACTGACGACCCCGGCGCCAAGACCAACATCCGCCCGGCAGGGATTGATTTCGAGGTCGGAACTAGGATTTCCGCGCCACGACACCTGCGCGCGGAAGACATTGCCCTGATGGCGGCGATGAACGCCCCCGTCGCTTCGGTGACTCGAAAACCGGAGATCGCGCTGATTTCGACGGGAAACGAGCTGGTCATGCCCGGCGAAACCCCTGGCCCGGACCAGATTATCGCCTCAAATACGTTTGGCCTCAAAGCCTTACTGGAAGACGCTGGAGCGCATGTTCGCGTATTGCCGATCGCGCAGGACACACCCGCATCACTCGAAGCAGCGTTCGAGTTGGCGCACGGAACCGATCTGGTCGTTACCATCGGGGGCGCCTCGGTCGGAGATCATGACCTCGTCGCTGATGTCTCAGAGGCACTTGGGATGGAACGGTCCTTCTACAAGATAAGGATGCGCCCGGGAAAACCGCTTATGGCCGGGCGGCTGAGCGATGCCGCGATGGTCGGCCTACCCGGAAACCCGGTCAGCGCCATGGTTTGCGGCTATCTGTTCCTGGCCCCCATGGTGCGGCGTATGCTTGGGCTTGAACAAGTGCTGTCGCCTTTTCAACGCGCCAAACTCACAGCGCCACTTGGCAAGAACGGTCCACGCGAACACTACATGCGCGCCATTCTTGACGAGACCGGCATCCGGGCCTGCGACGATCAGGACAGTTCTCTGCTCAGCGTATTGGCCCGGGCCAACGCGTTGCTTGTACGTGACCCACATGATCCAGAATGTACAATCGGCGACGAGGTTCTGTACCTGCCTATCTAGCAATCTGGCAAATCCGTTGACACAAAACGTGAACATGCGTAGAACAAAAGAAAACGCATGAGCGACGAGGTGCGAGCGATGCTGACCAAGAAACAGCTGGATTTGCTGGAATTCATTCATAAACGCGTTCAGGCGGACGGTGTTCCGCCCAGTTTCGACGAAATGAAGATTGCACTGGATCTGAGGTCTAAATCCGGGATCCACCGTTTGATTACGGCGTTAGAGGAGCGTGGCTTTATCCGCCGACTCGCCCATCGGGCCCGCGCCATCGAGATCGTCAAGTTGCCGGAAAGCCTTGGGGGCGAGCCGACGGCCGGTTTTACACCACGCGTGATCGAAGGCAACCGCCCCTCCGGGCCACGTCCGGCGAATTATGAACCGGTTGCGGTAGACGCGATGGAATTGCCGGTAATGGGCCGTATCGCCGCCGGTGTTCCAATCGAAGCGATCAGCCATGTATCTCATCACGTTGCGGTTCCCGGTACCATGGTATCCGGACATGGCGACCACTACGCCCTTGAAGTGCGAGGAGATTCGATGATCGACGCGGGAATCAACGACGGGGACGTCGTTGTGATCCGCGAAACGACTGTCGCAGATAATGGCGATATCGTAGTGGCCTTGGTCGAAGATCAGGAAGCCACGCTCAAGCGGTTCTTCCGGCGCGGGCACGCAATCGCGTTGGAAGCCGCCAACCCGGCTTATGAGACACGCGTTCTTCCTGAAGAAAAGGTTAAGGTTCAGGGTCGTCTGGTCGGGCTGATCCGCAGCTACTGATCCTTGATGTTCCGGGCATCCGGCGACCAAAGCCTGCGCCCGGAAACCTCAGCGCTGGTCACAAGCTGACCATTGTCAATTGCCAGGCTGCCCGACCTCAGTAGTTTTTCCGGGCCGAATACAACGCATTCGCCGCTGAGTTCCAAGGCAACTGGCGATACCACGATCTGTTTTTCGTTGCATTCGTCAAAGCGTTGAGCCGCTTTTTTACCAGTGACGTGAACCAGTTCTTTGTCTGCCAGCAAATACCGCTGTATGCGATCCGGCACATTAGGCCATCTGGCGGCGGCGTGGGCTTGATCCGAACCATCACCATCATTTTCCAGCCAGACTGACGCCACAAAACCGTTCCCCTTTTCTTTGCTCAGTGCCCGTCCGTTTTCGGTCATAACGCCAACCAGGCCGCCCGTATCGGCAACCAGAACTTCCGGCCGATGCCCCTGTCCCCACAGCATCAGCGCAGCAATGATTGGCACCACACCTGCCCATCTGGCACGACCTTGCCAAAGGATCACCCATAGGGCGCCCAATGCCAGGATGGGAAGCACAAGATCCGGCGGGCTGACCACATACCCCTGTGCGCCATCCAACCCCGAGATCCATTCGGCAACCCCCAGAATCCAGCGCAACCCAATGCCCATCAGCGCCAACGCAAGCCACTCCAACCCAAATGGCGCCAGCAACGCCGCCACAACGGCGGCTGGAACCACCACCGAACCCATGACGGGTACGGACAAAAGGTTCGCCAGCAGACCATAGTGAGACATGGTATTGAAATGCGCGGCTCCGACTGGTGCTGTGGCAAGGCCCGCGATGGCAGAAGACATCAACAATCCCAGCACGGGCTTCGCCCATTTTGGGCCGTGGAACGGTCCGAAATCACGCAACCCTCCGAATACCGCGACCAAAGCCGTAGTTGCGGCAAAAGACATCTGGAACCCGGGACTTAACAGGGATTCAGGTCGAAGGATCAAAACGATCAGGGCTGCAACAGCTACGGCCCTCAAGGAAATCGCCCTGCGGTCGAATAGCACTGCGCCGAACATGACGCTGACCATCACAAAGGCGCGCTCGGTCGCGACGTTTCCACCCGACAATAGAAGATAAATCGTTGCGGCAACCAACGCACAGACAGCGGCAAGCTTTCGCACCGGCCAGCGCAATGCCAGCACGGGAATCGCTGCGAATCCGACCCGACAAGCCACGAAGACAAATCCGGTCAGAAGGCCCATGTGCAACCCGGAAATAGCCAGCAGATGCGCAAGGTTGGACGCTCTTAGTGATTCAAGTGTTTTCTGCCCCATTCCGCTGCGATCCCCGGTTGTTACGGCAGCAGCAAAACCGCCAATGTCGCCCGGTAGTTCGCTGCGCACATGATCGGATATCGCCATGCGCCAGGACGTGATCCAAATTCCCGTGCGACCATCCTGCGCCGGGGCCGCAGACATGATAGGAACCCGGGTATACCCAACGGCACCCAGCTGTTGAAACCAGGCATGTCGGCGGAAATCAAAACCACCGGGCTCGACCGGTCCCTGCGGCGGAGACATATGCGCGGTCGTCATGATCCTTTGACCCGGCGCCAACGGAACAGCTTCGCCATGCACGGAAAGCCGGATGCGCTGCGGTCGCTGTTCTTCAGGTACATCCCTAAGTCGTACCCGATCCAGCGTCACCCGCAGCGCATCCGACGCAGAGCGGTCCAGCGCCACGACCCGCCCCTCGATCGGGCCATAGTAGCGCCATTGCAGAACCGGATCTGCAACTGCGTGGGCGCGCGCACCGGCCAGCAGGAAACCGGCGGCGACCAGCGCCACACCAACAGCCAGCGGAGACCATGCGGCGGGCAGTTTCAAACCACCAGTTGCCGCACCCAGCGCCACGACCAGAACCCAGCCATAGAGTTGCGGGCCGGGTTCAAACCGCAGGTTGAAATAGAGGCCAACTCCAACTGCCAGGCAGACCGGCGACCACGGAAACAGATACCCTCGCTGCTTCAATAATGCGGTCTCAATCCCGGCCAGAACACGCATGGTTGCCCCCGTCCTCCGGGCTCGTTAGACAGGCGCCAACTCTAAGCCGCTACGGTTACCAAAAGGTTAATCACCACCATGTCCGATCAGGTCGTCACCCGTTTCGCCCCTTCTCCCACTGGTTTTCTGCATATCGGCGGCGCTCGCACCGCACTGTTCAACTGGCTGTATGCACGGGGTCGTGGCGGCAAGTTCCTGTTGCGGATCGAAGACACCGACCGTGAACGCTCGACCCCCGAAGCGACGGCAGCGATTCTGCAGGGGATGGAATGGCTGGGGCTGGATCATGACGGCGACGTCATCAGCCAGTTCGAAGGTGCTTCGCGTCACGCCGAAGTGGCGCACCAGCTGCTTGCTGAAAGTAAGGCCTATAAGTGTTTCTCGACACAGGAAGAAATTGCCGCGTTCCGGGATCAGGCGCGCGCTGAGGGCAAATCGACCTTGTTCCGCAGCCCCTGGAGAGATGCCGACCCATCGACCCATCCTGATTTGCCGTTTGTGATCCGCATCAAGGCCCCTCAGGACGGAACTACAGTGATCCGGGACCGGGTTCAGGGTGACGTTACCATTCGCAACGATCAACTTGACGATATGATCCTGCTCCGCTCGGACGGAACGCCTGTCTACATGCTGGCGGTGGTGGTGGACGATCACGACATGGGCGTGACCCACGTGATCCGGGGAGACGACCATCTGAACAACGCAGCGCGTCAGATGATGATCTACGAGGCTATGGGATGGGACGTGCCGGTCTGGGCGCATATCCCGTTGATTCACGGCCCCGACGGCAAGAAACTCAGCAAACGGCACGGAGCGTTGGGTGCGCAGGAATATCAGGCCATGGGCTATCCCGCCGCCGGCATGCGCAATTACCTGGCGCGGCTGGGTTGGAGCCACGGCGACGATGAGTTCTTTACCGACGAACAGGCGAAAGAATGGTTTGATCTGGATGGTATCGGCAAAAGTCCCGCCCGGTTCGATCTGAAGAAGCTTGAGAACCTCTGTGGGCAGCATATCGCAGTTTCCGATGATGCTGCATTGCGGCAAGAGATTGATGGCTATCTGGCAGCGGCTGAGCTTGATCCATTGATTGGCACACAATCCAGTGATCTGGAACGTGCGATGTATTGCCTCAAGGATCGGGCCCGAACTTTCCCGGAACTGCTTGAAAAAGCGCATTTTGTTTTGACTGAAAGGCCGATCGAACCAGACGAGAAGGCTCAAAAAGCGCTCTCATCTGTATCCGATGGTATACTGGGCGAATTGACGCCGCAGCTGCAAAATGCTAGCTGGTCCCGTAACGAACTGGAGGAAACCCTGAATTCGTTCGCAGAAGCGAATGGGCTAAAGTTCGGTAAACTGGCAGGTCCGCTGCGGGCGGTGCTTGCAGGTCGAGCCGTGACACCTTCGGTTTTTGATATGATGCTCGTGCTTGGGAGGGATGAGACCCTGGCGCGGCTTTCCGATGCAGTGAATTAAGCCCGACCTTCACATTCGGGTAACGCTGCTCCGCTAAGACCCGGACTGCGCGCTTGCGTGCAGCCGTTGCCCGCAAGGTCGGACAGCGAACCGACTTGCGCATGACTAAGGAAGGGACGAAATGACCGATAGCAACAAAACCGCCACTCTGACTGTTCATGGTAAAGAGTATGAGTTGCCGGTTCACTCGCCGACCGCTGGTCCGGACGTTGTTGATATCCGCAAACTTTATAGCGATGCCGGTGTTTTCACCTATGATCCCGGTTTCACATCGACTGCAAGCTGCGACAGCACAATCACCTATATCGACGGGGAAAAAGGTGAATTGCTGCACCGGGGTTACCCCATCGACCAACTTGCTGAAAAATCCCACTTTCTGGAAGTCTGTTACCTGCTGCTGTACGGAGAGCTTCCGGTCGCGAAGGATCTGGAAAAGTTCGAAACCACGATCACGCGCCACACCATGCTGCACGAACAGATGCAGTATTTTTATCGCGGTTTCCGTCGCGACGCGCATCCGATGGCCATTATGGTTGGCGTCGTGGGCGCGATGTCTGCCTTCTATCACGATTCGACCGATATCTCGGACCCGCGCCAGCGCGAGATCGCGTCGCACCGCCTGATCGCCAAGATGCCCACCATCGCGGCCTGGGCGTACAAGTATCACACCGGCCAGCCTTTCGTGTATCCGCGTAATGATCTGGACTATGCGTCGAATTTCCTGCGCATGTGTTTCAGCGTTCCGGCCGAAGAGTATGAAGTTAACCCGATCCTAAGCCGCGCAATGGACCGGATCTTCACGCTGCACGCCGACCATGAACAGAACGCTTCGACCTCGACCGTGCGTCTGGCCTCGTCTTCGGGTGCGAACCCGTTCGCGTGTATCGCCGCCGGCATAGCCTGCCTCTGGGGTCCGGCCCATGGTGGCGCCAACCAGGCTTGCCTTGAAATGCTCGAGGAGATCGGCACCGTTGATCGCATCCCCGAGTATATCGCCCGTGCCAAGGACAAGGACGATCCGTTCCGCCTGATGGGCTTCGGCCACCGCGTGTACAAAAACTTCGACCCACGCGCCAAAGTGATGAAGCAGTCTGCGGACGAGGTGCTGGACCTGCTGGGCATTGAGGACAATCCGAAACTGCAGGTCGCAAAGGAGCTGGAGAAGGAAGCTCTGGAAGATCCGTATTTCGCCGAGAAGAAGCTGTTCCCGAATGTCGATTTCTATTCGGGCATCATCCTCGAGGCGATGGGCTTCCCGACATCGATGTTCACACCGATCTTCGCGCTGTCGCGCACGGTCGGCTGGGTCAGCCAGTGGAAGGAAATGATCGCCGATCCTCAGAACAAAATCGGTCGCCCGCGCCAGTTGTATCTGGGCGAAACCCTGCGGGATTATGTCGATATCGAGAATCGTTGAAATCAAACAGTACGCAAAAAAGCCCCGGCATCGCGCCGGGGCTTCTTTTGTCAGAACAGACTCAATTGATCCCCGACTTGCGGCGGTACTTCAAACAGATCACACCGTAATGGCGGCGTTTGAAGTGCCAAGCCAAGTCGTTTGACCGCAGCCTTGAAGCGGTGGGCGATCATCTCGGCATATGTGCCTTCACCTCGCATTCTATGGCCCCAGCGCGGATCATAGTCTTTGCCCCCGTGCATCTCTCGCAGGCGCGCCATGATTTTCCCGGCGCGGTTTGGTTCATGCTCTGCCAGCCAATCCTGCCACAACTCGGAAACTTCCCGCGGCAGCCGCAGCATGATCCAACTGGCTGCGTCAGCTCCCGCCTCCTGACCTGCCTCCAACAGGTGCTCGAGCTCGTGATCCGTCAGTCCGGGTACGATAGGCGACGTCATGACACGCACCGGAACGCCGGCCTCGGTCAGCCGCCGGATCGTTTCCAACCGGCGTTGCGGAGATGGCGCGCGTGGTTCCATCCTGCGGGACAGATCGGCATCTAGGGTCGTCAACGAAATCCCTACGCGAACCAAACCCAGCTTTGCCATCGGTGCGAGAATGTGCAGATCACGCTCGACTAGTGCGCCCTTGGTCACGATACCGACCGGGTGCTGAAACTCTCTCAGGACTTCAAGGCAAGACCTTGTGATTTCGCGTTTTTTTTCGACGGGTTGGTAGGGGTCCGTGTTCGTCCCCAGAGCGATGGTCGCGACTTTATAGGATCGAGCAGACAGTTCGCGCCGCAACACTTCTGCCGCGTTCGGGCGCACGACCAGACGTGTTTCGAAATCCAATCCCGGGGAAAGCCCCAGATAGGCATGCGTCGGACGCGCGAAACAGTAGACGCACCCGTGTTCGCACCCTCGATATGGGTTGATCGAACGGTCGAAGGGTAAATCCGGTGACGCATTGTAGGTAATCAGGCTTCGTGCAACTTCATCCCGGATTTCGGTACGCAACGGCGGCAATTCCTCGTCGTCGTGCCAACCATCACTCATGGCGACAGTCGAAAACCGCTCGAAACGACCGGTCTGGTTGGACGCCGTGCCGCGAGCGACCAGTCTTGCATGATTGACAATTTGTTCGCTCTTTGTTCTCATTGTTCTGTGATATAGGACCACGGCTACTCAGACAAGGCGATTTCCGCGGACCTCCGAGCCGTCAGCCAATGGGATAATTTGAAAAAACCGAACGATCCTGAATGGATCACAAGATAATCATGCAAAAAAATCCGTCCCATTGCGCCAAAATTTGACCTATAGGTCGGTCTAAGAACGACCAAGGTCGCAATCGTCACAGTATGCATGCGACGAAATGGCCAAAACGGTAAAAATTGCCACCCCGGGCCGAGGGCCCGAACAGCTCAGGGAAATGCCCCATGTCCGATGAAGAAGACATCATCCTGTCCGAACTGAACGACGACGAACTTGTCGAGCAGATGTTCGACGACCTTTATGATGGTCTGAGGGAAGAGATTGAAGAAGGCGTGAACATTCTGCTGGAACGCGGATGGACCCCTTACGACATCCTGACCAAGGCGCTTGTGGGTGGCATGACGATCGTTGGCCACGATTTCCGCGACGGCATTCTGTTCGTCCCCGAGGTTCTGCTGGCTGCCAACGCTATGAAAGGTGGCATGTCGATCCTGAAACCGCTGCTGGCGGAAACCGGCGCACCGCGCGTGGGCAAGATGGTGATCGGCACCGTCAAGGGCGACATCCACGACATCGGCAAGAACCTTGTTTCGATGATGATGGAAGGCGCGGGCTTCGAAGTGGTCGATCTGGGCATCAACAACCCGGTCGAAAACTATCTTGAGGCTCTGGAGTCCGAAAAACCGGACATTCTGGGCATGTCCGCTCTGCTGACCACCACGATGCCTTATATGAAGGTCGTTATCGACACGATGGTCGAACAGGGTTTGCGCGATGACTATATCGTACTCGTAGGTGGCGCACCGTTGAACGAAGAGTTCGGCAAGGCAATTGGCGCAGACGGGTATTGCCGTGACGCGGCTGTGGCTGTGGAAATGGCCAAGGACTTCGTGTCACGCCGCCACAACCAGATGGCGGGCTAAGGCAACGGAAAGATTACCAAAGGCCGTCCTTTTCGGGCGGCCTTTTTTGTTCCGGGGCCACGCTTGAATACCGGCCACCCGAAACACTAGATTTGATCTGATACGCAATCGAACGGATGGGTCATGACGGACACGCCATTTCCAGACGACGAAAGCCTGACGCAGCAAGGTTATGACGCGCAAAGTCGGTCAGAAAATATACTGCTGATTGCCTGCGGTGCGTTAGCGCGAGAGATTCTGGATTTGAAAGCCCGTAACGGCTGGGACCACATGGCGCTAACCTGTCTTCCGGCGATTCTGCATGTCCATCCCGAACGCATCACTCAAGCTGTCGAGGAAGCGGTGGCCAAACACCGCGACGGCTATGAAAAAATCTATGTCGTCTATGCCGATTGCGGCACGGGCGGGCTGCTGCAGCAGGCCTGCGACCGGTTAGGCGTAGAGATGGTCAAAGGCCCGCATTGTTACTCGTTTTTTGAAGGCAACGACGCCTTCGCGGACCACAGCGAAGACGAAACCACCGCCTTTTATCTGACGGACTTCTTGGCGCGGCAATTCGATGCTTTCGTCTGGAAACCTCTGGGTCTCGATCGGCATCCTGAACTACGCGACATGTATTTCGGGAATTACACCAAACTCGTCTATCAGGCGCAGACCGACGACCCTGACCTGACCCGGCGTGCACAGGACTGCGCGGACCGGATGGGGCTGGCCTTTGAACGCAGATTGACACGATATGGCGATCTGGAAACCACACTGTCCGATTGGGCGGCGCGCCCAAACGCCGAACGGCAGGACTAAGGTCAGGCGTTGGCCAATGCGACTTCGCGAATCCGTTCGACCATTGAACGCAGCCCGTTAGAGCGTTGCGCAGACAGATGATCGTTCAGCCCCAGCCGCGCCAATTCAGTTGCGGCATCCACGCGGGGCACTTCGTTCACAGGCAAACCATTGTAAAGACTGCGTAAAACCGCGATCAGGCCGCGCACGATCAGGGCATCACTATCGCCATCGAAATGGAACACTCCCCCCTCGATGACGGGATGTAGCCAAACCTGACTTGCGCAGCCGTGGACCTTGGTCGCGGGCACTTTTAACGCGTCATCCAAAGGCGGCATCGCCTTGCCCTGCTCGATGACATGGCGGTACCGGTCTTCCCAGTCCTCCAGGAACTCGAAGTCCTCGACGATCTCTTCAAAGGCGGACGTTGCCATAGGTCGGCTTTTCCTTGCGTTACGCGGTCACAAATGTGACCTATGCTCACCTTTACCTCCTGTCCACCCCCCAGCGTGGCTTTTCAAGGCGATCAAATTACGGTAACCCCATGCAGGAAAATACGCGCAAATCTCTGGGGCCCATGCACAAATCTCTGACCGTTCTTCTGGTTTCCTCGTTCATTCTGTCCTCCTGCAGCGGCTGGCGCGACTCGCGGGTGAACCCCTCCAACTGGTTTGGCTCCAGCACCCCTGCCCCGGTCGAGACGTCGGCAGACGATCCGAATGCTCTGGTTCCTGAGCAAGGCGATGGCATCGGCCTGTTTGAACGCCCCGAGGCACAGGACACAAGTGTCCCTATAGCCAGAATCGATGAGCTGAGGATCGAGCCCACACCGTCCGGCGCCATCGTCTACGCATCCGGCACCGCAATTCGACAGGGCGCTTACGAAGCCCGGCTCAGCCGTGTCGACTCGGAAGAAAACACAAAAAACGGCGTTTTGGAGTTCTCATTCCGCGTGAACTATCCCGATTACTCGACGGCGCAGGGGACTGAACGTTCACGTATGGTTTCAGACGCCATCAACGTGTCGGCAGACGAACTGCAGGGTATTCGTATGGTCCGCGTGGTGGGTCAACAGAACGCCCTGGAATCGCGCCGCCGCTAAAGCGACACGACCTGAACGGTCTGCCCTTTGGCCGCCAGCGCGATCTTGCCATCGCAGAGCTTCAGGGCATCTTCCCCGAACACTTCAAACCGCCAGCCGGTCATGGCCGGCACTTCTCGTTCTCCTGCTGCGATAAGATCCAGGTCAGCGCTTGACGCGATAAGCTTGGCTGCAACGCCCGCGCTTTCCGTCTTTGATTTCAGAAGCACCCGCAGCAGGTCCGCCAACGCAGGATTGACCTTCAGCTTGTCGCGACTGTTATCGACCTTTGGCAGTTGATCTGGCGGGCAATTCACCCCACGTTTGACGGCGGCCAGAATGCCGTCGGCGATCGGACCTTTGCGCGCTTCGCGCAGCAGTAACCGCGAACCACCCAGATCCGAGTGCGATTTCGGCTTGGTCGAGGCCAATTCGATCAAAGCATCATCCTTGAACACCCGGCTGCGCGGAACGTTGTTCTCTTGCGCATATGCTTCGCGGAATTGCGCCAGTTCCCGGACCACGGCCAGAAATTTCGCCGAGTTGGTGCGTGTTTTGACGCGCCGCCAGGCGTCCTCGGGGCGAATATTGTAGGTTTCCGGGCGCGTCAGTATCCGTAGTTCCTCGGCAACCCAGTGGCTGCGTCTGGTCTTTTCAAGCTCAGCTGCGAGATATTCGTAGATCTTCCGCAAGTGGGTCACATCCGCCAGAGCGTAAGTCTTCTGCGCATCCGTCAGAGGGCGGCGCGACCAATCGGTAAAGCGCGAGGTCTTGTCCACCCCTTCTTTACAGATTTTCCGGACCAGCGTTTCATAACCCACCTGTTCGCCAAAGTCGCAGACCATCGCGGCAACCTGCGTATCAAACAGCGGTGTCGGAAAGATACCGGCTTCGACCCAGAAAATCTCAAGATCCTGCCGCGCGGCGTGGAAAACCTTGATTACGTTTTCGTTGGTGAACAGGTCATAGAGCGGTGCCAGCGACATACCTGCGGCCAGAGGATCAACCAGAACTGCGCTGTCTTCGTCGTCAGACGGGTAAGCCATCTGAACGAGGCACAGTTTCGAATAATAGGTTCGTTCACGCAGAAATTCCGTATCTACAGTGACATAGGAGTAATTCGAAGCCGTCTGGCAAAAATCGGCCAGTTCTTGCGTGGTTGTCAGGGTTTTCATGCGCCGTGCTGTGTTTGCTCTTGTTCTTTGGTGACTGCCCGTCTTTTTGTCCTCGTCCCGAGCGTTAGGGGCGACCATAGGCCGAATTCCGGGGGCGTGTAAATCACCCAAGGCAATTCAGGGCAGGTGAAACGGTGTCCTGTCCCCGCCAGAAAACCGCCGCAAGACCGCAGGATACAGCTTATGCTCCCATGCGAGAACCCGTGCAGCCAAAACCTCTGGCGTATCCCCTTCTTCGATCGCGACGCGTGCCTGTCCCAGGATCGGGCCATCGTCCAGTGCCGCCGTTACTTCGTGAACGGTGCAACCATGCTCGGCGTCACCGGCCTCGATTGCGCGGGCATGTGTGTTCAGACCCTTGTAATTCGGCAATAGCGACGGGTGAATATTCAGCATCCGCCCCTGAAAATGCGAAACAAATCCGCCGGTCAGAACCCGCATGAACCCGGCCAGACAAACGATATCGGGCTGCGCATCCTGCAAAGGTTTGATCAACTCTGCTTCGAAAGCCGCCCTGTCGCCCTTGTAGGGACGGTGATCCACTACGGCTGTGGGGATACCGCGATCCGCCGCTTTTTCCAGCCCGCCCGCCTGTGCCTCGTTGGACATAACCAGACACGGGCGCGCGGGATGATCGCCCGTCATACTGTCGACCAGCGACACCATGTTCGACCCCCCGCCGGACAGCAGAATGGCGACCCGTTTGTGCCTCACAACAGCGAGCCCGAATAGGCAACACCCGGGGTTTCGGTGACCGTTCCGATGCGCGAAACCGTCTCACCAGCATCGGCCAGCACTGCTGCAACCGTGTCGGCCTGATCTGCGGCGCAGGCAACGATCATACCAATGCCGCAGTTGAAGGTCTTGAGCATTTCGGCCTCGGCAATCCCGCCAATTCCGGCCATCCAGCCAAACACAGGCGGCAAGTCCCACGTGTTGAGGTCGATCTCAGCCCCCAGCCCTTCTGGCAGAACACGCGGTAGGTTTTCTGTCAAACCTCCGCCGGTGATGTGGGCCAGCGCGTGGACGCCCCCTGCCCTTATCGCCGCCAGTGCCGGTTTGACATAGAGACGCGTCGGCGTCAGCAGTGCCTCACCCAACGAGCCATCACCAAAGGGAGACGCCGTATCCCAGCCCAGCCCCGACATTTCGACCAGTTTGCGCACCAGCGAATAGCCGTTGGAATGCACCCCATTCGAGGCCAGCCCCAACAACACGTCACCCGCCTGCACGCCATCGGGCAAAGCTGTACCACGCTCCATCGCACCAACTGCGAAACCAGCCAGATCGAAATCTCCATCCGGATACATGCCTGGCATTTCCGCCGTCTCACCACCGATCAGAGCGCATCCGGACTGGGCACAACCGTCAGCAATTCCTTCGATAATCCGCGCAGCCGTGTCCGTGTCCAGCTTGCCTGTGGCGAAATAGTCCAGGAAAAACAACGGCTCGGCCCCCTGACAGATCAGGTCGTTGACGCACATCGCGACTAGGTCGACACCCACGCCATCGACCACACCGGTATCAATCGCGATCCGCAGCTTTGTGCCAACACCATCGGTGGCCCCGACGAGAATCGGATCTTCGTAGCCGGCCGCCTTGAGGTCGAACAACGCGCCGAAACCACCGAGGCCACTCATCACACCCGGGCGATTTGTTCGCTTCGCCGCCGGCTTGATCCGATCGACCAGAGCGTTGCCTGCGTCAATATCCACACCTGCATCGGCGTAGGTGATTCCGTTCTTGCCCGCTGTCATCGTCAGTCCCCCGTGAATGCTTTGCGCGCGGGTTAGTCGATTGTTGGACATGTTGCAACGGTCAGGCTTGACGCGGGCCCTGATCGTGATACGCAAGGCGCTCAGGCGGGCCTGTAGCTCAATTGGTTAGAGCAGAGCGCTCATAACGCTTTGGTTGGGGGTTCGAGTCCCTCCGGGCCTACCAAATACCGCCTTGCGGCCCCAAATTTCTGTGAAAAGGTGTCCCGCAAACACACCCGTGAACGGCCTATCATCTGACGTAGGCCCATCCAGCCAGGCGCTTATCTCTGTAAATAGCCCCGGGATTCGCCGATTGCTCGGCTTGTTATTTCTCGCACAAGCTTCAGCCGCTCACGTACACACCGCTTTTGGGCCGGTAGAATATTTTCTGATCGTGAAGCCGCCCCAGCAGGTCTTGAATGCGATGAAGGGATTCCTCTTTTTCAGAGTTGTTTTCCTCGTCTTCGTTGGCCAACTCATGAGACAGTGATGTCATAGCACGCCGCAAAGAAGATTCGATAAGGTCTATGTCGTCGACGGACAGTTCGAACATGTCGTTGTATTGGGGCATTCCGGGACCTCCTACATGCGCGCAGAGTTCCAGAGTGCCTTACCTTGGGACGGTTTTCCAGTTCTACTAATTGGCGAAGAACTCTGACTTGAGGCATCTGACCGCCTGATGGTGTAGATTTCCGCAAAACGGTAACTGAAGGTGTCGCAACATACCGCGTACCGTAATTCACACGCTTATTGTCGGTGAATAGCTACAACGTCGAATAAGGCGAACACTGAGGCGGCGCTGAACATCACTACTTTCGCAACTCATCTTCGTCCTGAAAGAAATCAGTGCCTGACAAGAGCAGCATGATGACTTTTGTCTTTCCGAAAACCCTATGGAAAAGTCTGAAACTGCACCCAGATTGTGATCTGAACCGGGTTAGCAGATGTGTCGATTGTACCCTTATATGAGGTTTGCTAACGTCACCCTGCGCTGGGGAGGGCGCGCACGCCTACATGTTGGAGTATTCACATAACGTCTGGCTGGTGGCGGCGTCTTTGGCCGTGGCTTTGATGGCCGGATTCACAGGACTCTATCTGACACACGGCGCGTCGAAACTGGATGATCAGAGACGTAAGTTTTTCGTAGCCCTGGCTGCGATCATCCTCGGCGGCGGCATCTGGTCCATGCATTTTGTGGCCATGCTGGGGCTCCAATTGCCGATCCTGTTTTATTATGACGCCCTGATCACGCTGATTTCAGCGCTTGTTGCGATCCTGATGGTCGGTCTGGCGTTGCTGTTGCTTCATTTCCGCCCCCGGACAATGCGAACGATCGTTGGCGCCGGTGTGATCGTGGGGCTGGGTATCGTGGTGATGCATTATGTCGGTATGGCCGGGATGGAGCTGTGTCGACCCGTCTACAACGTATGGGACGTTGCCATTTCGACGCTGGCTTCGGTGGTACTGTCCGTGCTGGCGATCTGGGCCGCGTATGACAACCGTACGCAACGCAATATCCTGTTGGGCACCGTGTGCTTTGGCCTGGCAGTTTTTACCATGCATTTCGTTGCTACGGGCCTGACTGATTTTGTCGCTACGGACAGCGCCGGGGGCGCTGGTCCAGCCCTGAACAATCAAGTGCTGGCAATGGGGGTCACGGTGGCGGTATTCCTGATTTGCGGCGCGTTTTTACTGACCGGTATTTCCTTTATCGAGTCCGAGCCTGCCGCTGCTCCTGCCGACCTTCCCTCTCCGGAACCAATTGTCACCCTTCGTGCTGGGGTTCCATACGAGCGTGAGGGCCAGACGTTTTTTGCAGGACCCTCCAAAATCGCTGCCATCCGGGCCGAAGGGCACTACACAGTCCTCTACATGGACAATGAGAAACTGTTTTGTCCCTGGTCCATCACCGAAGCTGAAACGCGTTTGAAACCGGACGGTTTCTTGCGGTCACATCGAAGCTATCTGGTGAACCCCAAGCATGTCTCCAGCTTCGAGCGGCATAAGGACAACGGCACCTGTTATTTCGATGATGTCGATGCTTTGACCAAAGTACCTGTCAGCCGATCCCGCCTGAATGACATCCGCGAGGCTCTGGGCCTGTAATCGCAGCTCGTGCAGCCCATTCGCATTTCGTGAAACAAGCTGCGCGCCCCGTTCCCGGCGGCTGGATCAGGTAATCCCACCGTTCATTCTTAGCCTCAGGTCCTCAAGGCAAATCGCTCGGACCCAGGGAGGAAGAACATGATACCAGCCGGTTTTGAGTATCACCGGCCAGGCGATATCGCCTCGGCCATTGGGATTCTACAAGAACATGGAGACGAAGCGCGTGTGATTGCGGGCGGGCACAGCCTGATCCCGATGATGAAGCTGCGCATGGCCGAAATGGGCCATCTGGTCGATCTTCAGGCCATTGATGAGTTGAAGGGCATCGAGATCGGCTCCGATACCGTCACCTTGGGCGCGATGGTCACACAGCACGAGTTGATCGCGCATGAGGGGCTGGCTGCCGCCATTCCCTTGATCCGCGAGGCTGCGTTGCAGATCGCAGACCCGCAGGTTCGCTATATGGGCACCGTCGGCGGCAATGTCGCCAATGGGGACCCCGGAAATGACATGCCGGGCTTGATGCAGTGCCTCGACGCGACGTTTGAGCTGTCCGGTCCGGACGGGTCGCGCAGCGTGGCGGCGCGGGATTTCTACGAGGCCGCCTATTTCACCGCGCGCGAGGATGAGGAAATCCTGACCCGCATTTCGATTCCGGTGCCGGGTGCGGGTGTCGGACAGGCGTACGAGAAGCAGAAACGCAAAATCGGCGACTACGCGACTGCTGCCGCCGCAGTGATGGTTGGCAATGGCTCGGCTTCGGTGGCAATGACCAACCTGTCGGACACGCCCGTCTGGTCAGAAACCGCCAGCTCTGCGCTGGCTGGTGGAGACATCGATGGCTGCGTCGCCGCAATGCTCAGTGCCATCGACCCGGTTGCCGACAACCGCGGCCCCGTCGAATTCAAGAAACACGTGGCCGCTGTGATACTGCGCCGCGCCATCGAACGCGCTCAAAGCCGAGCTGGCTGAGGGGAGGATTATTCATGTCGAAAATGCACGTCAAACTCACCGTTAATGGCAAGCAAGTCGAAGGATTGGCTGAGCCGCGCACGTTGCTGATCCACTTCCTGCGGGAAGATCTGAAAATAACTGGCCCTCATATCGGCTGCGAGACCAGCCATTGCGGCGCTTGCACCGTGGATGTCGACGGCAAGTCCGTCAAATCCTGCACCACCTTCGTGGCCCAGGTGAATGGGGCGGATATCACCACTGTCGAAGGCCTGACCAATGACGATGGCAGCCTTGGTGTTCTGCAAGAGATGTTCCGCGAACATCACGGGCTGCAATGCGGTTTCTGCACGCCGGGCATGATCACCCGCGCGCACCGTCTGTTGCAGGAAAATCCGAACCCGACCGAGGAAGAAATCCGATTTGGCATGGCCGGCAACCTCTGCCGCTGCACCGGATACCAGAACATCGTCAAGGCGATCTCGGCCTCTGCCGACATGCTGAACGCTCAGAAGGAGGCCGCGGAATGAACGATCAAACCATGACCCCCGAAGAACGCGCCGCCAACCTCAAAGGAATGGGCTGCGCCCGCAAACGCGTCGAGGACGTGCGCTTCACCCAAGGCAAGGGCAACTATGTCGACGACATCAAACTTGACGGGATGCTGTTCGGCGCATTCGTCCGCTCGCCCTATGCCCATGCCCGTGTCGTCAGTGTGAACAAAGAGGCTGCGCAGGCCGTTCCCGGTGTTGTTGCTGTGTTGACGGCCGAAGATCTGGCGCCGCTGGGTTTGCATTGGATGCCGACGCTGGCTGGCGACAAGCAGATGGTGCTGGCAGATGGCAAGGTTCTGTTCCAGGGCCAGGAAGTCGCCTATGTCGTAGCCGAAAACCGCTACATCGCGGCGGATGCGGCAGAGCTGGTTGAAGTTGAGTACGAAGAGCTCCCCGTCCTGACCGACCCGTTCGAGGCGCTGAAGTCGGACGTCGTTCTGCGCGAAGACCTTGCGGGTCAGACCGAGGGTGCGCACGGGCCGCGCAAGCATCACAACCACATCTTCACCTGGGAACAGGGCGACAAAGACGCGACCGAAGCTGTTCTGGGCGAGGCCGATGTCGTGGCCGAAGAGATGGTCTATTACCACCGGACCCACCCATGCCCGCTGGAGACATGCGGCTGCGTTGCCTCGATGGATAAGGTGACCGGCAAGCTGACGCTCTATGGCACGTTCCAGGCCCCACATGCGATCCGTACGGTCGTTTCACTGATCTCTGGCCTAGCCGAGCACAATATCCGGGTGATCAGCCCTGATATCGGTGGTGGCTTTGGCAACAAGGTTGGCGCCTATGCGGGTTACGTCTGCTCGGTTGTCGCGTCCATTGTCACCGGCCGACCGGTGAAATGGGTCGAGAACCGGATGGAAAACCTGATGTCCACAGCCTTTGCCCGCGATTACTGGATGCAGGGCAAGATCGCTGCGACCAAGGATGGCAAGATCACCGGCCTGTGGTGCCATACCACGGCGGATCACGGTGGGTTCGATGCCTGTGCCGATCCGACCAAGTTCCCGGCCGGTTTCATGAACATCTGCACCGGGTCCTATGACATTCCAACTGCCTATCTGGCAGTGGACGGGGTCTATACCAACAAGGCACCGGGCGGTGTCGCCTATCGCTGCTCGTTCCGGGTGACCGAGGCTGCCTATTTCATCGAACGGATGATCGAGGTTCTGGCCATCAAGCTGAACATGGACGCGGCCGAGCTGCGGCGGATCAACTTTATCAAGGCCGATCAGTTCCCGTATCAGTCCGCGCTGGGCTGGGAATATGACTCGGGGGACTATCACACGGCTTGGGACAAAGCCCTGAAGGCTGTCGACTACAAAGGTCTGCGGGCCGAACAAGCACAGCGGGTCGAGGATTTCAAGGCTGGAAAAACCCGCAAGCTTCTGGGGATAGGCCTGACGCATTTCACCGAAATCGTCGGCGCAGGCCCGGTCAAGAATTGCGATATCCTTGGGCTTGGTATGTTCGATAGCTGCGAAATCCGTATTCATCCGACCGGCTCTGCCATCGCGCGGCTGGGGACAATCAGTCAGGGTCAGGGCCACGCAACGACCTTTGCCCAGATCATCGCAAGTGAGATCGGCTTGCCTGCGGACGATATCACGCTGGAGGAAGGTGACACCGACACCGCGCCTTATGGGCTTGGGACCTATGGGTCTCGGTCGACACCTGTGGCCGGTGCGGCAACGGCAATGGCTGCGCGCAAAATCCGCGCCAAGGCGCAGATGATCGCGGCCTATCTGCTGGAGGTCCACGACGACGATGTCGAATGGGACGTGGACCGGTTCTCAGTCAAAGGTGCGCCTGAGCGGTTCAAGACGATGAAGGAAATCGCCTTCGCCGCCTATAATCAGGCGATCCCAGGGCTGGAGCCCGGTCTGGAGGCCGTCAGTTACTATGACCCGCCGAACATGACCTATCCGTTCGGAGCCTATATCTGCGTCATGGAGATCGATGTGGATACCGGCGAATGGGACGTCCGGCAGTTCTATGCGCTGGATGATTGCGGCACCCGGATCAACCCCATGATCATCGAAGGCCAGGTCCATGGTGGCGTGACCGAGGCACTGGCCATCGCGATGGGTCAGGAAATCGCCTATGATGAGATGGGTAACGTAAAAACCGCCACGCTGATGGATTTCTTCCTGCCGACGGCTTGGGAGACGCCCAACTACACCACCGATCACACGGTGACGCCGTCTCCGCACCACCCGATAGGTGCCAAAGGAGTGGGCGAGAGCCCGAATGTCGGTGGCGTCCCTGCGTTCTCGAACGCGGTGCATGATGCGTTCAGGCCCTTCGGTTTGGTCCAGAGCCATATGCCGCATGACCACTGGCGCATCTGGAAGATCGCCAACGGTCTGGGAATGCATGGCTAAAAGGAAAAGCCGCCGCGTTGAACCCCTTCGCGGCGGCAATCCGGGAGAATGGCATGAGCTTGCATGAGATACAGCAGGGCCTCGCACAGGTGGGCTATGTCGCCGACGATCGATTGGCGATGGCGCTGCATCTGGCGCAGACACTTGGCCGACCGCTGCTGTTGGAAGGCCCGGCTGGCGTCGGCAAAACCGAAGTCGCCAAGGCGTTGGCAGCCCAACGCACCGCGCGCTTGATCCGGTTGCAGTGTTACGAAGGGCTGGATGCCAGCCATGCCATCTATGAATGGAATTACCAGCGCCAGATTCTGGCCATTCGTGCCAGCGAGGCGCAGGGCGGCACCAGCGAGGCGCAGTTGTTCACCGACGACTACTTGCTGAAGCGGCCCTTGCTGGAAGCGATCAGCGAGGACGAACCGCCGGTTTTGTTGATTGATGAGATCGACCGGGCGGACGAAGAATTCGAGGCCTACCTGCTTGAAATACTTTCAGACTTTCAGATCACCATCCCCGAACTCGGTACAATCAAGGCGCGCTCGCGGCCTGTCGTGATCCTGACGGCCAACGGCACCCGGGATCTGTCCGACGCACTGCGCCGCCGCTGCCTCTATAGCTTCCTCAACTACCCGTCCCGCGAAACTGAAATCGCCATTCTGCATGCCCGAATGCCCCAGATCGAAGGTCAACTGGCCCGGCAAATCGTCGGTGTTGTGCAGGCATTGCGCAAAGAAGATCTGGAGAAGACCCCCGGCATTGCCGAGATGCTGGATTGGGCGGCTGCTTTGTCCGGCCTTGGCGTTAATGACCTGGCCAAATCCCGGAGTGAGGTTCAGGCCACATTGGTTTGCCTGCTCAAAACCGCCGCGGACTACGATGCTGCCCCGCCAGAGGTCATGGACCGGCTCATCGGAAAGGTTGCGTGATGCAGGTCACCCAGTTTCCATCTCGCGCGCAAGGATTGGCGGATCGCATGTCCGGGTTCATCGCGCATCTGCGAATGAATGGGTTGCGTGTCGGTCCGAAGGAAGCCGGAGATGCGCTTGCGGCCTTGTCGGCCGTCGAAGCGACCGATGTCGATCAGGCACGGCAAGCCTTGTGCGTGTTGCTGTCCGGCGACGCCGATGATTGGCGTCGCTTTAATGACCTCTTTGACTCCTATTGGTTTAACGCTGGAAAGCAAAGAACCGGAATGGCACGAGACACGCATGTGCGGGTGCAATCCGCCAAACCCATGATTTGGCAAGAGACAAGTCGGAAGGAAGACGAACACGAACCCAAGGCAGATCACGCCACAACTCCGGCGGAAGGCAACGCAGAGGCCGAAGGGATAGACGGCAAACTTGTTGCAACCCGCGTGGACAACCAGTCGCGCCGGGATCTGCGCGAGTTGATGGACGAGGAGTCGCTGAAACAAGCCGAAGCTGCGGCAACGGCACTCGCGCGGGCAATCCGGGATCGGCGGTCGCGTCGTAGAAAACAGGCCCTCAGGGGTCCGTCCCTAGATATGCGTCGGATTCAGCGCGCCAGTCTGGCGCGCGGCGGTGAACCCATCGACCTGTTCCGGCGAGCCCGACCACTCCGACCCATGCGGATTGTCGCCTTGTGCGACGTCAGCGGGTCGATGACCGTTTATTCAAGGGTTTTTCTGGCCTTTCTAAAGGGCTTGGTCGGCAGCGGAACCGAAGCGGACGCATATCTGTTTCACACAAGGCTGATGCGGGTGACCGACGCGTTGCGCGACCACGACACACTGCGCGCTGCGGGACGATTGTCTTTGATGGCTGAAGGCTTTGGCGGTGGCACCGATATCTCCGGCAGTCTTGAGACCTTCCTGACTGGCTATGGCGCACGCGCCCTGAATGGGCGGACGATCGTTCTGATCCTGTCGGACGGCTATTGCAGCTCTGATCCGCGCGACTTGGGCGACGTTCTGGCGCGCATCCGGCGCAAATCGCGGCGGATTGTCTGGCTGAACCCGTTGAAGGGCTGGAGAGATTACCAGCCCGTTGCAGCCGCCATGCAGGCGGCCGAGCCATATCTCGATGCGCATTTGCCGGCAAATACGCTCGACGCACTGGCAGCGCTGGAACCCGAGTTCCGGAAACTGTGAAAGGACACGGCCATGGCAGGTTTCGACATATTCGACACGATTGAGGAGTTGCGCCGCAAGGGCGACGCCTTTTGCGTGGCAACTGTCCTTCGCACCGCCGACGCGACTTCGGCCAAAGCAGGTGGCAAAGCAGCGATTACCCGCGACGGGCGGATATTGGGTCACCTGGGCGGTGCATGCGTGCAGCGCGCCGTCCGCACATCCGCGCTGGAGGCGCTTGCGAGCGGATCTCCGAAAATGATCCGCGTGAAACCTACAGAAAAGGTGGTGGCCATGACAGATCCGGATGGTGTTCGGACCTTCAAAAGCGGCTGCCCGTCGGGTGGCACGGTCGATCTGTTGGTCGAGCCATATCAGCACGCACCCCGCGTTGTAATTTTCGGCGATTCACCAATCGCTTTGGCCCTTGCGGACCACGCCGCACTTGCCGGGTTCCGGGTTTGCCTGCCGGAAGGTTCGGAAAGCTCAACAGATCACACCAGTTTCCGCTCAGACGATATAAATGCGCTTGGCGTCGAACCGCGCGATTTTGTCGTGGTTGCCTCTCAGGGAAAGGGTGACGGAGCGGCATTGAAGGCGGCGCTGGAAACGCCCGCAAATCGCGTGTCGATGGTCGCCAGCCGGCGCAAGGCTCAGGTCTTGTGTGACAAGCTTGAGGCGATGGGAATGGCCGCCGAACGAACAAATCGGCTCAAGTCACCCGCGGGCCTGAATATCCACGCAATTGATCCGCATGAAATCGCGCTGTCGATCCTGGCCGAGATCATCCTCTGGCGGAATTCAGACAAATCCGAGGAGACATCGCATGATGAAAAAATGGCGTGACGTGTTACGGGCATTGTGGCCTGCGCATCCCGAAATGACACCCGAAGAAGCGACCGAGGCCGCGCTTCGCGTTTTCCCAAGATGTTGTTGAGCAGAGGACACTCAGATGGAACTAAATGACGAAATCCGCATCGCCGCCCCGCGTGACGTCGTGTATCGCGCGTTGAATGATCCGGATGTCCTGAAAGAATGCATCCCCGGCTGTGAAGAACTGATACAGCATTCGCCCGAGCATCTTGAGGCCAAAGTTGTCTTGAAGATCGGTCCGGTCAAAGCACGCTTTAGTGGAGAGGTGACTTTGGACAAGTCCAAGGCCCCAGACGAGTTTTCTCTGTCGGGTGAAGGCAAAGGAGGTGCCGCCGGGTTTGCAAAGGGGGGTGCGGATGTCTCTCTGGTACCGGAAGGGGAAGAAACAACTCTGGCCTATACCGCGAAGGTCGAAGTCGGCGGAAAGATCGCGCAATTGGGTAGCCGGTTGATTGCCGGTACTGCAAAGAAACTCTCGGCCAAGTTTTTCGAGCGTTTTGGGGAAATCGTCGCCGAACAAACGGTTACCTGAAGGTTCATCGAAAGATCAAAGCCTAAGTATTCACCGTTTTCCGACCTGACCCGGCAACAATCCCCTTGAGGGATGTTCCGGGTCACGCCAGATTGATCCCAAATTTTTGCGGGGGTTCTTATGGGATGGAGTGAATATCTGGACGTGCATCAGACGCGTTTTGTCGATGAGCTTTGCGATTTCATCCGGATTCCATCCGTTTCGGCAAAACCCGAGAGTGCGGCAGATGTGCAGACCGCGGGCCAATGGGTAGTTGATCGCCTTAAGTCTGCAGGCATCGAAAACGCCAATATGTATCAGACGGCAGGTCATCCTGTCGTCTGCGCCGACTGGCTGCACGCCGGGCCCGACAAGCCTACAATCCTTGTTTACGGTCACTTCGACGTTCAGCCGGCAGAGCCCTTTGATCTTTGGACTTCACCACCGTTCGAACCGACGATACGCGGTGATCGGATTTACGGGCGCGGCGCGACCGATGACAAGGGCGCGATGCTGATCCCAATTCTGGCCGCAGAAGCATTGCTGGCGGAGACAGGCAATCTGCCCGTGAACGTGCGGTTTTTTTTCGAAGGGCAAGAGGAAATCGGCTCTCCTGATTTGCCACCGTTTATCGAAAAGAACCTCGATCGCCTTCAGGCAGACATGATTTTTTCCGCCGACGGATCACAATGGGACACCGAAACACCGCAGTTGGTTCTTGGATTGAAGGGGCTGACGTCGCTTGAAATCGAGGTGACCGGAGCGCGCGCCGACCTGCACTCTGGCATGCATGGGGGCGGTGTGGCCAATCCAGCTCAGGCCCTCGCCCATCTGCTTGCCAGCATGAAGGCACCGGAGGGGCGCATCACGATTGAGGGGTTTTATGACGATGTCGTCGAGCTTACCGCCGAAGACCGTGACGCAATTGCGCGGGTTCCGTGGGACGAAGCCGCCTATCTTGCACAGACCGGTGCACCTGCGACGCATGGCGAGCCGGGATACTCCACACGCGAAAATCTTTGGGCGCGCCCGACATTTGAAATCAACGGTTTGACCAGCGGCTGGCAGGGCCAGGGAACCAAGACTGTTCTACCTGCATCTGCGTCGGCGAAGATTACGTGTCGGTTGGTGGCCAACCAAAACCCGGAACGGATATTCGAGCTGATCGCTGCGCACGTCGACGCGCATTGCCCGCCCGGCGTCTCGGCCAGAGTCACCAGAAACCCCGGACGCGCCGATCCTTTCCTTGTACCGGCAGGCCACAATGCCACGGCCATCGCCGGTCAGGTTCTGGAAGAGGTTTATCGCAAGACCCCCTACAAGACCCGGGTCGGCGGCTCAATTCCCGTTATGTCCACGCTGCTTGATCAACTCGGGCTGCACGCCGTCATGTTCGCATTTGGACATGAGGACGAAAACCAGCACGCTCCGGACGAGTTCTTTCGCCTCCCGACATTCCGTTTGGGTCAGACGGCATATGTGCGGCTTATGCAGCGACTTGGCGATGAAACGGCCTGAACCCGCTTTTTCATCGCCCGATCACGATATCCGCACATAGACCACCCAGACGCTCGCTTTTACCCAGCCGCAATGTACCGCCATGCGCGCGCGCGATGTCGGCAACGATGGCAAGACCCAGACCGACTCCGCTGCCTTGATTCTGGTTTCGGGCAGGGTCAAGCCGGGTGAACGGCTTTACGGCTTCGGTTCGCTGCTCTAGCGGAATACCGGGGCCATCATCTTCGACCCGAATGCGCAAGGACTTTGGCGAGAGCGTCAGGCTCACTTCAGCGCGGGAGCCGTAGCGAACGGCGTTGCCGATCAGGTTTTCGACCGCGCGTCGCATCGACATTGGGCGCACCATCGCGGATCCCTCACCGTCGACCGACACAATTTCAACATCGTGACCGGCGCGTTGGGAATCCTGCACAATTCCCTGCAACCAAGATTTGGGTTCGACCTTTTCAGGCGCGCCTTCCGCGGCCCCTCGGGAAAACTCCAGAAACGCGTCCAGAAGCGACTGCATTTCGTCCACATCTTTCAGCATTTGCGCACCATCGTCTTCCGGCAGCAGCGACAATCCCAGTTTCAACCTCGTAAGCGGGGTGCGCAGATCATGGCTGACACCAGACAGCATCCGCGTACGTTGTTCTATCTGGCGCTCAATCCGCGCCCGCATATCCAGAAAAGCATTACCTGCCGCACGCACTTCGATTGCTCCGTTCGGCGTATAGGGCACCACCCTGCCCCGCCCGAAAGCCTGCGCCGCATCCGCAAGGCGGGTGATCGGGCGCAGCTGATTGCGCATGTAAAGGAATGAGATTGTTGTCATCAGGACGGCAAAGAACACCATCGTGACAATCAACTGGTGCGGCGCAGCGGGCGACAACCTCCTGCGATCAAAAACCAGCTCGAGGATTCCAAGGTCGGTGTCCAGATATACCCGGGCTTCTCTGCCGCTTGGCAGGGCGATTGTGACGATTTCAGGTATACGGTCGCTCAGATTTGCGGCAACTTGCGGCGCAATGAAGTCGTGCCAACGACGTGGGCCGGGCTCGGCTTCTTCGTTCGGTGGAAGGAACCGCGCCGTCATCCCCAGAACCGTGAGTTCGGATCGTAGAGCCGCCAGCGCCTCCTGCTGCGTTTCGGCGCCCTGAATGCCGTCCATTATAAGATCGACTTCGCGCGATGCCGTAAGCGTCATTTGCTGCGTCACTTCTTCGAGGTGCTTCTGCAAAAACGCGATGGATACAACCAGCAGCAGTACAATCACCGGCAGTACAAGGATCAAAGCAGCACGGGCATAAAGGCTGCGAGGCATATAGGGTTTGAGCCATTGCGACGACATGGGCTAAACCTAGCTGGCCACCTGGGTAAGAGGAAGAGGTCAGAATGCAATCCCCCGACAATTTCAACCCTTTACCCGGCATGGCAGAGGAACTTTCGCCCGGACTTCGTCGGATTCTCGCGCCGAATCCCTCGCCCATGACGTATCGCGGCACGAACACTTATCTACTGGGAACCCGAGATATCGCGGTGATCGACCCCGGCCCGATGATCGAGGCGCATCTGGACGCGATTCTGAACGCGTTGGAACCCGGTCAGAATATCAGCCACATACTTGTGACGCATTCGCACCTGGATCATTCTCCGCTCGCGGCACCGCTTTCAGCGCGCACAGGTGCGCCGATTTTGGCATATGGCGGCCCCATGGCCGGACGCAGCGCTGTCATGACCCGTCTTGCCCAACAGGGCCTCGCGGGTGGCGGTGAAGGAATCGACTCGGCATTTCGCCCGGATCAGGAAGTGGCGGACGGTCAGTTCATCAGGGGCGATGATTGGGAGCTTGAGGTCATCCACACGCCAGGTCATCTGGGCAATCATATTGCACTGGCCTGGGGTGATGCGTGTTTCACGGCAGATCATGTCATGGGGTGGGCCAGTTCACTGGTCTCCCCTCCCGATGGCGATCTGACGGATTTCATGGGTGCCTGCCATCGCCTGCGTGCGCGCAACTGGTCCGTGTTTCATCCCGGGCACGGCGCTCCGGTGACAGACCCTGCGGCTCGACTGGATTGGCTGATTGGGCACCGCCTGGAGCGTGAAGCGCAGATTTTGGCCGCTTTGGAGGATGGCCCGACAACGGTACAGGACCTGACCCGCCGAATTTATGTCGAGACTCCCAACGCGCTGCTGCCGGCCGCCGAACGAAACGTGTTTGCGCATCTCGTGGATCTGGTCGGTAAATCCCGCGTGGACCCGCTGCAGGAGCTGTCCGTATCAACACAATTCAGACGACTTAGCTGACCCGCGAAAATTTTTTCACCGCAAAGCGCTTCCCCTCTGGACGGCGAAAATCGGTGTTGTTATACGCGCCCTCAGTTCCGGCGTAGCTCAGCGGTAGAGCAGTTGACTGTTAATCAATTGGTCGTAGGTTCGATCCCTACCGCCGGAGCCAAATCCCCCCTTATGTTTGCACCTGAATCGCCTGCTTTGAGTATGCGGCGATTTCCGATTTTTTTCGCAAAAATCACTCTGCGCCCTCTGGACGCCCAGAAATCAGATTGCTATATCGCCCGAACCGTTCCGGCGTAGCTCAGCGGTAGAGCAGTTGACTGTTAATCAATTGGTCGTAGGTTCGATCCCTACCGCCGGAGCCATTCTTCTCAAAATATCACCCAGTCAGGGCTTCCCTGAATTCGTCACGCAGGGTGCGTTTCAGGATTTTTCCCGTGGCGTTGAGCGGAAGCGCATCCACAAACACCACCTTGTCCGGGACTTGCCATTTGGCGATCTTGCCGTCGAAAAATTCCAACAACTCCTGTTCGGTCGGATTCTCACCGTCTGCCTTGACTGCGACAAGCAAGGGACGTTCGTCCCATTTCGGATGGGGTACGCCTACTACCGCGGCGGTGGCCAGTTTCGGGTGGCCGACGGCGATGTTTTCCAACTCGACCGAGCTGATCCATTCGCCGCCTGATTTGATGATATCCTTGGATCTGTCGCGGATTGTCATATAGCCATCTGGGTCCAGTGTCGCGACGTCGCCGGTCG
This sequence comes from Ruegeria sp. HKCCD6647-2, assembly GCF_057221075.1. Lineage (NCBI taxonomy): Bacteria > Pseudomonadati > Pseudomonadota > Alphaproteobacteria > Rhodobacterales > Roseobacteraceae > Ruegeria > Ruegeria sp. HKCCD6647-2. The sequence goes on from NZ_JBWVBD010000001.1 coordinate 1,135,138, forward strand.
CGAACCAGCCATTCTGGAGAAGCGGCTGATCCTGAAGATGAAAATAACTGTCCAGCACCCAGTGACCACGCACCATCAGATCGCCCTGAGTCTCTCCGTCATGAGGCAGATCATTGCCGTCATCGTCCACGATCTTCAACTCGACCCCATAGGGCGGGCGTCCCTGGCTTTCGCGAAGCCTGTGCTGCTCTTCGAGCGGCAGGTTGAGATGTTTGGCCAGAGGATAATTGGTCGTCCCCAGCGGACTCATCTCGCTCATACCCCAGGCGTGTACGGTGTCGACGCCATAGGTTTCACGGAAGGTTTCAATCATCGACGGCGGACAGGCAGCGCCACCTATGACGGTGCGCTTGAGGCTGGCCAGTTGCGATCCGCTTTGCTCGGCATGAGTCAGAAGCCCCTGCCAGATCGTCGGGACACCCATTGCCAGCGTCACACCATAGGTGTCGATCAGATCAACCAGCGCTTCGCCATGCAAACCGGGCCCCGGAAGCACCATCCGCGACCCGGACATTGCGCAGGCGTAAGGAGAGCCCCAGGCGTTGACATGGAACATCGGCACAACAGGCATTACGACGTCCATGGCAGAATACCCGATGACATCCCGCGTATTCGACGCAAAACTGTGCAACACGGTCGAGCGGTGAGAATACAAAACACCCTTGGGATGTCCTGTCGTACCCGAGGTGTAACACAGGCCACTGGCCGTGTTTTCGTCGAGGTCAGGCCATTCGAAATCATCGTTGCCGGTTTCAATCAACTCGTCGTAGAATTTCAGATCGGCCACCTGTTCCGATGCCGCGTCGTCCCTGGAACCCATCAGCACATAATGCTGAACTTCGGTCAGGTGTTCCTGCAAAGCGGCAACCAGCGGAATAAAGGTCGCGTCAAAGAACAACACACGATCCTGCGCGTGGTTGATGATATAGATCAGCTGTTCCGGGAACAGGCGCGGGTTGATCGTGTGGCAGACAAACCCCGCACTGGACACAGCATAGTAGACCTCCAGATGACGTCGGTTGTTCCAGGCCAGGGTCCCGATCCGGTCTTGCGGCTGCAACCCCAATTTGCCAAACGCCGAGGCCAACCGCCGCGCGTTTTGCGCAATTCCGGCCCAGTTGGTCTCGGTTACCGAACCGTCGGTCTCGACCGAGATGATCTCGGTTCCCCCGTGATAGCGGTCAGCGTGATCAATCAGTGACGAAATCAGCAGCGGCTGCGTCATCATCTGTCCCAGCATGGACATCCTCCCATTGTCAGCGTCGTGCCGCTATGGCCGCGCTTCTTTTGACCTGTCTGCACTACGCCCGGACAAGACCGGGTGGATCAAACAAGGCCTTGATTGGCAGTAACCCTGCCAATCTTTCAATTGTCTGACAATAAAAGAATGCACGCTGCACCGGCGCATAATTCGTACCGAGGTGTTAATCAGCCCCGATGCCGCAGCGCATAATCGATCAGTGCGGCAGTTGACCCATCCTTGTCCGCCGCGCTGACATCCCCGTCGACGATCGGCCCAAGTGAGGTAGCCAGTTCCTTGCCCAGCTCAACACCCCATTGATCGAACGAGTTGATCCCCAACAGAATACCTTCGACGAAGACCCGGTGTTCGTACAGTGCGATAATCTGGCCCAGAACAAACGGTGTCAGCTTGGGGTAGATCAAAGTGGTCGAGGGTCTGTTGCCGGGGAACACCCGATGGCGGGACTGCCGTTCCAACTCTTCCCCATGCAACCCCTTGGCCGCCATGCGCTCGCGCGCCTCAGTCAGTGAACGGCCGCGCATCAGTGCCTCGGACTGGGCCAGACAGTTGGCCAGCAACAGGCGGTGGTGATGGACCAGTTCTGGTTCATGACCCTCAGCGGCGACCATGAACTCGCATGGGATCACATCAGTGCCCTGATGGATCAGCTGATAAAAGGCGTGCTGCCCGTTGGTGCCGGGCTCTCCCCAGACCACCGGACCCGAGGGCATGGTCAGCACGCTGCCGTCCATGACGACCGATTTGCCGTTCGATTCCATCTCCAATTGCTGGAAATAGGCAGGCAGGCGCAACAGGCGCTGGTCATAGGGCAGAACGGCACGACTGGTGTGGCCCAGCACCTGGCGGTGCCAGATGCCAACCAAAGCCAGCATCACCGGCATGTTCTCAATCCATTCAGCGGAGCGGAAATGCAGGTCCATCGCCTGCCCACCGCGCAGGAACGCATCAAAGGCATTCGAGCCGACGGCGATCATCACCGGCAAACCTACGGGTCCCCAAATGGAATATCTCCCGCCAACCCAATCGGCGAAACCAAAAACCCGGTCCTCGGGAATGTCAAAGGCCGCTGTCTTGTCCAATGCGCTGGAAACGGCTGCGAACTGGTGCGCCGGATCGCCGCCACCATCGATGATCCACGCACGAGCGGTGCGCGCGTTGGTCATGGTTTCGATCGTTGTAAAGGTCTTGGAGGCCACAATGATCAGCGTGCGAGTCGGATCAAGTTCGCGCAACGTGTCGGCGATATGAGCGCCGTCCACGTTCGAAACGTAGTGCAACCTCGGACCGTCGTGATAGGGCGCAAGCGCATGGGTCGCCATCACCGGACCAAGATCGGACCCCCCGATTCCGATATTCACCACATCGGTGAAACTGCCACCGGGGGCCTGGATAGCCCCGCCACGCACTTCCTCGGCAAAGACGCGCATCCGTTGCAACGTGTCCAGAACGCCGGGCATGACGTCCTCACCGTCGACTTCGACCGAGCCACCGTCGAGATTGCGCAAGGCAGTGTGCAAAACCGCCCGGCCCTCGGTCTCGTTGATTTTCTGCCCGGAAAACATCGCGTCGCGTCGAGAGGCAAGGCCGGCCTCATCACACAGACGGATCAGCTCCTTGCGGATATCCTTGTCGATCCTCGTTTTCGAGTAATCAAACAGCAAATCGCCTGTCGAGGCAGAAAAGGTGCCAGCCCTCTCAGAATCAGCATTGAAAATATCCACAATGCGGGTGTCGGCGTTCTGGGCGGCGAGGGACTTCAGGCTTTCAATCTGCATATCAATCACTCCGACCAATGTACGGTCATGCCGCTCAATACGGCGGCGATCGGCGCTTCTTCGGGAGGCAGGGACATTGCCCTATCCAGCGCGGTCCGCTTTGCATCGCCATAAATGATCAGGTGCTTGGACAGCGCCCCGTCCAGCACCGGAGCCGTCAGTGTAATACGCGGTTCCGGCTGCACGTCTGTCCGTGCAACGGCAAGCATCGGCGCGCGACTGTCCAGCGCCCTGTCCAATCCATCCATTCCGGGAAACAACGAAGCCGTATGCATGTCCTCACCCATGCCCAAGACCAGAACCGAAAGCGGTAAAACGGGCGCAATAAGCGTTTCGATCTCGGCCAATGCCTCTTCCGGACCTCGTCCCGGTACGAAAAGCGGCACATATTCGGCGACCGAAGCGCGACTGGTCAGCAGCCGTTCACGGATCAGGCGTTCGTTCGAACGTTCGTGATCGGCCGGTACACAGCGTTCGTCAGTAGGAAGTACACGCACGCGGTCCCATTCCAGATCAGCCGCGCACAGCCCATCGAAAATCGGTCCCGGGGTCGTGCCGCCCGGAACGGCAAAGGACACCAGATCATGGTGCAGCAAGGCGGCCTCGAGCTCTCCGGCCAAATCGTTTGCCACGTCGATGGCCAGCATATCGCGGTCAGCATATTCCCGTATCTTCATGGCTTGATCCCTTGCCAGTGGCGACCGTCGCGTTTCATCAGCAGCTCGGCGTCGCCGGGGCCGGTGCTGCCGCTGTCATAAGGTTTGGGCACATCGCCCCGTGCCTGCCATCCCGCAATGACCGGATCGGTCCAGGCCCAGGCGGCCTCGACCTCGTCCCCCCGCATGAACAACGTCTGGTTGCCCCGGATCACGTCCATCACCAGTCGTTCATAGGCATCCGGCGGGTCCTGATTTTCCGGACCCAGGGCCTCGGCAAAACTCATGTCCAGCGGGACGTCGACCAAGCGCATACCGCCCTGCCCCGGCTCCTTGATCGTCACCTTCAGCGTGATACCCTCGTTCGGTTGCAGGCGTATCGACAGCGCATTGGCGTGCCGTCCGGCCTCTTCCCCGAAGATCGAATGCGGCGCGTCCTTGAACAGTACATTAATGACCGACGAGCGCGCCACCAAACGTTTGCCCGTGCGCAGATAAAACGGAGTGCCCGCCCATCTCCAGTTGCTGATATGGGCACGCAACGCGACGTAACTTTCCGTGGTCGAGCGTGGATTTCCCACAATCTCACGGTAACCCGGCCCTTCTGGCCCTGCCGAATACTGACCGCGCACGATGTGATGCGGCTCAACCGGGTCCAGCGCACGGATCACTTTCAGCTTTTCGTCGCGCACGGCGTTTGGATCGAACTTGGCCGGCGGCTCCATTGCGATCAGGCACAAAAGCTGCATCAGGTGGTTTTGCACCATGTCCCGCATGGCACCTGCACGCTCGTAATACTCTTCCCGCCCTTCGACACCCACTGTTTCTGCAACGGTGATTTGGATATGATCGACGTATTGACTGTTCCACAGCGGTTCGAACAACATGTTCCCGAACCGCACCGCCATCAGGTTCTGAACTGTTTCCTTACCCAGATAGTGATCGATGCGATAAATCTGCCCTTCGGCAAAATGCGCCGCCAGAGTGGCATTCAATACCCTCGCGCTGTCGAGGTCGTGCCCAAAAGGTTTCTCCACCACCACACGCGTTTGGGCATTGGCCAAACCATTTGCATTGATCCGCTCGGCAAGAGGCCCGAACAACCGCGGACCAACCGAAAAGTAGAACGCCCTGATGCGATCCCGCGCGAGCTTCTCCGCCAAAGCGGACCAGCCATCGTCCGAAAGCGCGTCCAGGGGAACGTAATCCACGCACTGCAAGAACCCGTTCAACGCATTCGCGTCCTGAGCCCGCTTGGGCACATGCAGACGCAACGATTCGGAGACCATTTCGCGAAACGCTTCGACGTCCAGTGCACCACGGGCTGCTCCGATGATCTGGGCATCTGCGGACCATTGACCTGCACAATAGCGACGAAACAGCGCCGGCAGGATCTTGCGTTGTGCCAGATCGCCGGTTCCGCCGAAAATGACCAGATCAAAGGGATCAACAGGTATGACGCGAGAAACCATGATTTTTCCTTACCTTGCCGTTCCGGCCATGTCCAATGTTAGCGCCACCATTTTTCTCTTTTTCGCTCAATCAAAACTCTGTCAGGTCCGCCTTTTTCACCTTTCCCCCCGATCCGGAGCGAACTAGATCGAGTGTAAAGACGCAAAGAACCGGAAGCGGGAATGAAACACAACGCCACTCAGATCGCTAATATCGGCAAGTTTCAGGACAAATTGGTGACAGCAGACGGCCAACCCCGCGCATCGGTCCCGTTAAGAAATCCCGAGACCTTGTGGTTCAACACCGGCACGCTGTGCAATATTGAATGCGAAAACTGCTATATCGCCAGTAGCCCGACCAATGATGCGCTGGTTTATATTACTGCCGACGAAGTCCGGGACTACCTGAACCAGATCGAAGCCCGGAACTGGCCAATTCGCGAGATCGGGTTCACTGGTGGTGAGCCCTTCATGAACCCGGAAATGATCGACATGACCCGGGTTTCTCTTGAGCGTGGCTTCGACGTTCTGATCCTGACCAATGCCATGCTGCCAATGATGCGCCGCAAAATGCGAGAAGGGTTGTTGGATTTACAACGCGATTATCCAGACAAGCTAATACTGCGGGTTTCCGTGGATCACTTTAGGCCCGAGTTGCACGACAAAGAGCGCGGCGTCGGCAGTTTCAAAAAGACCCTGACCGGAATGAAATGGCTGCGGGACAATGGATTCAGGATGGCTGTGGCCGGTCGCTCTGTCTGGGGCGACAGAGATGCCGAGAGCCGGGCCGGCTATGCCGCGTTTTTTGCCGAACACGGCTTTGACATCGATGCACATAACCCGAGTCAGACAGTCCTGTTTCCCGAGATGGATGAAACGGTTGATGTTCCCGAAATTACAACCGGTTGCTGGAGTATTCTGAACAAATCCCCCGACTCGGTCATGTGCGCAAGCTCACGGATGGTCGTGAAACGCAGAGGCGCGTCCAACCCGGCGGTTCTGGCTTGCACTCTGCTGCCGTATTCGCCGGAATTCGAAATGGGTAAGACACTGGCCGAAGCTGAGGCGGATGTGCACCTGAATCACCCGCACTGCGCCAAGTTCTGCGTTTTGGGCGGGGCAAGTTGCTCTGCCTGAGTCGTCAGTTGATCCGAAACTCTCCGACCATGTTTTGCCACTCACCGGGCGCGATCATCTTGCGGTGCGTGAATCGCACGGAATGCAACGGACCTTCGATCTCTCGTTGCCAGAAGTCGATGAAATCGAACAGCTTTGGATGATCCGGCGCCAGATCGTATTCTTGCCAGATGAACGTGTTCAACACGTGTATGTAATCGGGCATGTGATAGAAAAACTCCGCCGTCGTCAGCCCGTACCCCTTGAGCATTAATTCTGTTTCGCTTTGCGCCATGCAGACCTCCAGATTGTTGCAAGGTCTCTTCAGGATAGCATGAAAACCACCTAACCCTTACTTAACAATATGTTACTCTGGTGTTACCAAGGATTTTTGCACGCGGAATCGTTGCTTGCTTGCACCTTATGTGCCGGGTCTGATAAGGTGCATCCACAAGATATAGACCCAGAACAATACACGGGCAGTTTACGTGAGCGATACGCCAGAAATTACTGAAAACATGGACGAAACCCCGCCCGAGCGCCCAGTCTACGACGGCCCGACGGTCTCTATCGAATCCGAGATGCGCACGTCCTATCTGGACTATGCCATGTCGGTCATCGTCAGCCGCGCGATCCCCGATTTGCGCGATGGGTTGAAGCCAGTGCACCGCCGCATTCTTTACGCCATGCACGAGACAGGAAATACGCACGACAAGGCCTATCGCAAATCGGCGCGTCCGGTTGGCGACGTGATGGGTAAATATCACCCGCACGGCGACAGCGCGATCTATGACGCGCTGGTGAGGATGGCGCAGGATTTCTCGATGTCGCTGCCGCTGCTGGACGGTCAGGGCAACTTTGGCTCGATGGACGGTGATAACCCGGCGGCCATGCGTTACACCGAAGTGCGTATGGACAAGCCCGCCGCGTCCCTTCTGGCCGATATCGAAAAAGAAACGGTCGATTTTCAGGACAACTATGACGGCAAGGACAAGGAACCGACCGTCCTGCCAGCCCGTTTCCCGAACATGCTGGTCAATGGTGCCGGCGGCATCGCCGTGGGTATGGCGACGAACATCCCGCCGCATAACCTTGGCGAGGTGATCGACGCGACGCTGGCTCTGATCGATGATCCGGACCTGACATCCGAGCAACTGATCGAATATGTCCCGGGCCCCGACTTCCCGACCGGCGGTGTGATGCTTGGCCGCTCTGGCGCGCGCAAGGCCTATTTGGAAGGACGTGGAAGTGTCATCATCCGCGCCAAGACCCGCACCGAGGAGATCCGCAAGGACCGCTATGCCATCATCGTGGACGAGATTCCCTATCAGGTGAACAAGGCCGCAATGATCGAAAAGATCGCCGAGGCCGTGCGCGAAAAGCGCATCGAAGGCGTCGCCCATGTCCAGGACGAATCCGACCGTAATGGCGTGCGCGTCGTGGTGGAACTGAAACGTGACGCGACGCCCGAGGTGGTTTTAAACCAACTCTATCGGTTCTCACCGATGCAGACCTCGTTCGGCTGCAACATGCTGGCCTTGAACGGCGGCCGCCCCGAACAACTGACCTTGCGCCGATTCCTGACCTCGTTCATCGATTTCCGCGAGGATGTTGTTGCACGTCGTACCGCATACGATCTGCGCAAGGCGCGTGAGCGCAGCCACATCCTGTGTGGTCTGGCCGTGGCAGTCTCGAACGTGGACGAAGTGGTCGCCACTATCCGCTCCTCGGCTGATGCCGCTGAAGCGCGTGAAAAGCTGATGACCCGCCGCTGGCCCGCCGCCGAGATCGAGGGCTACTTGCGCCTGATTGACGATCCGCTGTCCAAGATGAACGACGACGGCACTTACAACCTGACCGAGGTTCAGGCCCGAGCGATCCTCGACCTGCGCCTTCAGCGCCTGACCCAACTGGGCGTCAAAGAGGTCACTGACGAGCTGGAAGAACTGGCAGCCAAGATTAAGGAATACCTGGATATTCTGTCCTCGCGCGAGCGCATCATGGGCATCATCGCAGATGAGCTGCGCAGCGTCCGTGAACAATTCGCCGTCGATCGTCGTACCGAGATCGTCGACTGGTCGGGCGACATGGAAGACGAGGACCTGATCGAGCGCGAAGACATGGTCGTGACCGTCACCTCGGGCGGTTACATCAAGCGGACCCCGCTTGCCGATTTCCGTGCCCAGAAACGTGGCGGCAAGGGCCTTTCGGGAATGCAGACCAAGGAAGAGGATGTTGTCACCAACCTCTTCGTGGCCAACACGCATACACAACTGCTGTTCTTCACCACCGAAGGCATGGTCTACAAGCTCAAGACCTGGCGCCTTCCACAGTCCAGCCGCACCGGCAAGGGCAAGGCGATCGTCAACATCCTGCCGATCCCGACCGGCGTTTCCATCGCGGCGATCATGCCTGTGGATGTGCCGGACGACGAATGGGAAAACCTGCAGATCGTTTTCGCCACAAGCGCCGGCGATGTGCGCCGCAACCGTTTGTCGGACTTCACCAACGTCCGCCGTAACGGTAAAATCGCGATGAAACTGCCAGAAGGCGTGGAACTGGTGAACGCGCGCATTTGTTCAGAAGACGAAGACGTGATGCTGGTCACCAATTCCGGCCGCGCGATCCGCTTCCGGACAACAGATGTTCGCGTCTTCAACTCTCGCGAATCCACCGGTGTTCGGGGAATTAGGCTGTCCAACGGCGACCGCGTTGTGTCAATGTCGGTGATCCGCCACTTCGAGGCCGACCCGGACGAGCGTGCAGCTTACCTCAAGATGCGGCGCGCTGTCGCCGGTGTTACTGATGATGCAGAGACGGATGAAGAAGAAGGCAATGCCGACAGCCTGTTGCCACAGGACCGTTACGCCGAAATGTCGGCCGCTGAAAACCTGATCCTGACCATCACGGCCGGCGGTGCTGGCAAGCTCAGTTCCAGCCACGACTATCCAGTGCGGGGGCGCGGCGGTATGGGTGTTGCCGCCATGGACAAGGCGATGCGCGGCGGTGAACTGGTGGCTTCGTTCCCGGTGGAAATCGACGACCAGATCATGTTGGCAACGTCCAAGGGCCAATCGATCCGTGTCCCCGTTGACGGCATCTCCTTCCGCTCACGTTCGGCTGGCGGCGTGAAAGTCTTCAACACCGGCAAGGGCGAAGAAGTCGTCAGTGTCGCCTGGATCGCCGATCAGGGGGACGAGGAAACCGAGGAATAACCTCACGCATTACGTCACATCTGAAACAAAACGCTCGCTCTGCGGGCGTTTTTTCGTTTTGAATCACGATCTCGGTAGCGCCGCAGACGATCCGCTTGCCCGCAGCCCGATGGCTGCCTAGGTTTTGTATATGCAATCTTTTGCACATATCAGACCGGCCTACAGCCGTGCCGAACGCATCAGCGACGGCGTTGTTCACGTTTTGGGCGTGTCTTCGGCTCTGATCGCGGCTCCGATACTAGTTGCGTTGACCTTCTATTACCGCTCGGACCCGGCCGCTGTGCTGGGTGCATCCGTTTACGGTATTACACTTGTTGTCATGCTGACCTTTTCGGCGCTTTACAACATGATCGAGAGCGACGAGTGGTCGGAGCTCCTCCGCCGCCTCGATCATTCCGGGATATATGTCAAAATCGCGGGCACATACACGCCATTTGTTCTATTGTCCGGCGTTCCGGCGACAGGTCTTCTTATCGGGCTGTGGTCCTCTGCAACTTTGGGTGCCGTCATGAAGATGGTGCATCCAAACCGGTTCCGGTGGTTCGGTCTTGCGCTTTATGTCCTGATGGGCTGGGCCGCGGTCTGGGCTGGCCATGGGATGCTGGCTGAACTTCCGCAAACCGTTCTGGTTTTGATGTTGGCGGGCGGGATCGTCTATACCGCTGGTATCGCGTTTTATCTTCTGGACTGGCTACCCTATCACAACACGATCTGGCATGTGTTCGTGTTGACCGGAAGCGTCTTGTTTTTTGCCGCAGTCGCCGTCCGCATTGAGCACACACCGATTGTGATACTTTGATCCCGAATTCAGCTGCGCGGACGACGCCCAAGCAGGGGTTCGGCTCTCTGCCGGATTCATAGCTACAGCGGGTTCTCGCGACCTCACAGGTTGTACAAACCGCCGAACTTGTCTTCCAGGTAGGTCAGCAACGGCTCCGGCCCCGGCTCCATTCCGCTCGCGCGCTGAATGATCTCGCGTGGTGCATAGAGGCCGCCATATTGCTGAACGCTGTCGCGCAACCAACCCGTTGCGCCCGAGGTGTCGCCCTTAGCCAGTTGATTGTCCAGTTCCGGAACAGCGTTGCGCAACGCCTGATAGAGGCACCCGGCATAGACATTGCCCAAAGAATAAGTCGGGAAGTAACCGAACAGGCCAACAGACCAGTGCACATCCTGCAGACACCCGTTTGATGGCTTGTCCACGGCATAACCAAAATCAGCGGCAAAGCGATCATTCCACGCCGTCTGCAGGTCACTTACCTGAAGGTCACCGCTCATCAGCGCGCGCTCCAGATCAAAGCGCAGCATGATGTGAAGGTTGTATTGAACCTCGTCCGCCTCGGTGCGGATATACCCGTTGTGGACGCGATTGACGGCGCGGTAGAAGGCATCGGCATCCGCAATTCCGAAGTCGCCAAAAACCTCGGTCATCTGCCCAAAAAGCCAGCCAGTGAACGCGTGGGACCGGCCCAACTGGTTTTCATAGATCCTGCTCTGGCTTTCGTGCACACCCATCGACACGCCCCGGCCCAAGGGTGTCAGGGCATAACTGGGGTCGATCCCCTGTTCGTATGCGGCGTGACCAACCTCGTGAATCGTTGAGTAGAAACAGTTGAACGGGTCGGTTTCGCTGGTCCGCGTGGTGATCCGCACGTCCGAGCCGCTGCCGGAACTGAACGGATGCACGGCCTTGTCCACGCGGCCCCGGTTCAGATCGTAGCCGAACGCGATGGCCAGTTTTTGCGACAGACGCATCTGAGCCAGTTCGTCGAACTTCCCTTTCAATGCAGCGGGTTCCGGTTTGTCCAGAACCGCCGCGCGCAGGGCAACCAGACGCGGACGCATCTGATCGAAGATCGCCGCAATCTGGGCGCCGGTCGTGTTGGGTTCGTAATCCTCGACCAGGGAATCATAGACGTCACCGCCCTGTGCCAGCGCCTCACCTTCCTGACGTTTGAGCGAGACAACCTCTTCCAGCACAGGCAGAAAGGCCGAAACATCTTCGTCCGCACGGGCTTGGGCCCATGTGCCTTGCGCAGCGGACGTCACGCGCGCAATAGCCGTTGCCAGATCCGCGGGCACTTTGACCGCGCGGTCATAGGCACGGCGGATTTCGCGCATCTGCGCCTTGCCGACCTCATCCTGAGGGGCGGCCTGCTCCAGCCAATCTGCCACGCGCGGGTCAGATCGACGGGCATGCAAGACAGCCTCGATCGCGGCCATTTCCTCGGCGCGTTGTGGCGCTGCCCCACGCGGCATCACCGTTTCCTGATCCCAGCCCAGACGTCCGGCAATCTGTCCGAGGGCCGAGGTTTCTCGCTGATAGGCCATCAGATCGTTGAAAGCTGTCATTTATGTCATGCTCCGCGCAAAGAAGTTGCAATGGGGTACGCCGTCAGGAACCGTGCGCGCAGTATCAGGGTCCAGACGACGACGGCCATAAACTGATGGAAAATCGCGATCTGCCAGGGCGCGCCGTAGACGACAGTCAGAATGCCGACGACCACCTGCAGGGACAGAGCCGCAAACATGGCATTGAAGGCAAAGCGCGTTTGTGGGTGCGCGCTGGCGCCACCGCGCCTCCAGACCACGACACCGAAGGCAAACAGCAGATAGCCAGCGCAGCGATGGATGAACTGGACGAGCCCCGGGCTTTCGAAGAAGTTGCGCCACATCGGTTCCAGAATCGTGGCATCCGGCGGCAACAGTTGCCCTCCAATCAGCGGCCAGTCGGTATAGGACCTGCCAGCGTCGATCCCGGCAACAAGCGCACCAATGAGTATTTGTAAAAAGGCGAAATGCATTAGGCCGGTCGACAGTGAAAACAGTTTCGCCTCTTTCGCACGGCGGGCCTGCATCAGGTCGCGCTCCTCGCGCCGAAGCATGAAAATATACCAGGCCAGAAACCCAAGGATCACGAAAGCCAGCCCCAGATGCACGGCCAGCCGATAACTGGCCACGGCGGTCATCCCTTCGCCCTGTGTCACGCCCGAGGCAACCATCCACCAGCCCACGGCCCCCTGAATTCCGCCTAGCGCTCCGGGGATAAATAGCCGGCCGGTCCAGCCAGCCGGAATCTTACGCGCGATCAGGAAGCCCAGGAAACCAGCGGCCCAGACCAACCCGATCACCCGGCCCAGCTGACGGTGTCCCCATTCCCACCAATAGATCGTTTTGAAATCGTCCAGTTGCATCCACTGGTTCTGGATGCGCCACTGGTCGATTTGCTTGTATTTGTCGAACTCCGCCTGCCAGTCGGACTCGGTCATCGGCGGGATGGCTCCGGTGAGCGGACGCCACTCGGTGATCGAGAGGCCGCTGTCGGTCAGGCGTGTCAGACCTCCGACCGCGATCATCACAACGACCAGAGCAAACAGGACCATCAGCCAGACCCGAATGGCCTGACGCGCGCCTCCGCGCCCCTTGTCGATCATTCCGGGCTGAACCGCCTGTTGCTTTTCTGTGTCCGAGACGTCTTCGAAGATGCTGCGCTTGCCGCTCATGCCGTCCTCATGTCCTGATTTTCGTCGCAAGCTAGGGCTTGGAGGTTGATAGGTCCAGCCTCAGCCCTTTTCCTTCCAGCGGACCATCTGACGCATGATGCCGTGCAGCATCTGCACATCCGACCGCGTCATTCGCATCCGTGACCACAAGTTGCGAAGGTTTACCTTCATGCCTTCTGCCTTTTCAGGTGGATAGAAGAACCCGGCCTCGTCCAACCGATCCTCATAATGCTCGACCAGCTTTTCAACCTCGATGCCAGTGGCCCAGTCGCCCCTGCCCAAATCGGTAGCCTCATGCACGACGTCGCCGGTCTGGCGCATCCATTCATAAGCCGTCAGCAATACGCACTGGCCGAGGTTCAGCGAGGCGTATTCCGGATTCACCGGGACAGAGATAATGGCGTTGGCCCTGGCGATATCTTCATTCTCAAGCCCGGCGCGTTCGGGGCCAAACAGTACCGCCACCTTTTCACCAGCCGCGACTTTCTGGACCGCGATCTGCATTGCGCGTTCTGGGCTGTAGACTGGTTTGGTCAGGCCACGCTGCCGGGCGGTTGTGGCGAAGACAAAGGTTTTATCAGCCAGCGCGCCAGCCAGGTTATCGAACAGTTGCGCCTCGTCCAGCAGCCTACCGGCCCCGCTCGACATTGCCACCGCCTTTGGATTCGGCCAGCCATCCCGAGGTGTCACGATCCGCATCCGGTCCAGACCGAAATTCCACATCGCCCGCGCAGCGGCACCAATGTTTTCGCCCATCTGCGGGCGGACGAGCACGAATGAAGGTTGGGATGTATCGCTGGGCATCACTTACTCCGGAAAGGTCCGCCTGCTCTAATCCGCGCAATCGCGCAGAGCAAGCCGCCCGTGCCCCTTCTGCTCCCAATTACCGGCGCGACAGGCATAAAAGTTTGCTTCCCCGTCGCAATCCGCTAAACCGCGCCAAAGACTGAAAGCGAAGGACGCGCCAATGGACACACCCGAGCAGCCGCAGGTTTACCTGATTACCCCGCCGACAATCTCGTTGAGCACCTTCCCTGACCAGATAGCCCGTGTGCTGGACGGCGCCGAAATCGCCTGCATTCGTCTGGCGCTTGCCGGAAATGACGAAGATGCAATCGCGCGCGCAGCCGATGCCTGCCGCGACGTGGCCCACGCACGCGATGTGGCATTGGTGATCTCCAACCATGTGTTGCTGGCGCAACGGCTGGGGCTGGACGGAGTGCATCTGGACGATGCTGCACGCTCGGTTAGGGCTGCACGCAAGGAACTGGGTACCGACGCTATCGTGGGCAGCTTTTGCGGCGCGTCCAGCCATGATGGCATGACCGCTGGCGAGGCCGGAGCGGATTATGTGGCCTTTGGTCCCGCTGGCAATGCGGCCCTGGGTGACGGCACCCGCGCGGAAAAGGATCTGTTCCAGTGGTGGTCCGAGATGATCGAGGTTCCGGTAGTGGCCGAAGGAGCGCTGACCCCGGACCTGATCCGCGAACTCACGCCCTGCACAGACTTCTTCGGCATCGGGGATGAGATCTGGTCCAAAGACGATCCTTTGTCCGAATTGAACGCTCTGATCGCGGCAATGGGTTGAACCTGGCTGTTTGCGGTACCATTCCGACTTGCAGGGAAACGGGTACTGCGGCATGACATCAGCATGACTCAGAACAGCGAAATCCTGTGTATCGGCTCGGTCCTGTGGGACGTGATCGGGCGGTCTGCCAGCGCGATGCGGCAGGGCTCGGACGTACCGGGGCGGATTACCCGCCTACCCGGCGGCGTGGCCATGAATATTGCCATGACCCTTGTGCGTTTCGGCATGACGCCAACCCTTCTGACGGCCATTGGCCGCGACCCCGAAGGCGATGAGCTGATCCATGCCTGTTCACGGCTTGGTATGGTGACGGATCATGTCTACCGTTCACAAGACTTGCCGACCGACCGCTATATGGCCGTCGAGGGCGCAAATGGTCTGATTGCGGCCATCGCCGACGCCCATTCGCTGGAAGCGGCGGGCGCCAAGATACTGCGCCCCTTGATGCATGGTCCTTTGGGGTATGAGAACACACCTTTCGAAGGCCCGATCGCGCTAGACGGCAACCTGACGTTGACCCTGTTGGAAGAAATCGCCCAAAGCCCGGCCTTCGCCCGCGCCGACCTGAGGGTTGCACCTGCCTCTCCCGGCAAGGCCGAGCGCCTGCTGCCCTTCCTCAAGCACGCCCGTGCAACCCTTTATGTAAACCTCGAAGAAGCCGGCTTGTTGTGCCAGCGAGAATTCACCGATTCCGAAAGCGCCGCCAAAAGTCTGCTGGATCGGGGTGCTTTGCGGGTCCTGGTCACGGACGGCGGTAACTCGGCAACCGTCGGTTCGGCTTCCGGCGTTCTGACCCAAACCCCACCGTCCGTTCTTGTCACCCGGGTGACGGGCGCGGGCGACACTTTCATGGCGGCCCATATCGCTTCAGAATCGAGCGGTGCGGATAACGAAGCGGCCCTGAGCCGCGCCCTGCATGCCGCTGCCACCTATGTCTCCGGAGAAACCCCACTGTGATCGACATCCAATACTCTGACGAGGTCCGCACTGCCAAGGATGCTGGCCAACCTATCGTCGCGCTGGAAAGCACCATCATCACCCACGGCATGCCCTACCCTCAGAACATCGAGGTCGCGGCACAGGTGGAACAAGACATCCGAGATGCGGGTGCCACCCCGGCAACCATCGCCGTGATTGAAGGCCAGTTGCATGTCGGGCTGGAACCGGAACAGTTGAAAGCGTTGGGCTCAGCGCAGGGCGTGGCCAAAATCTCGCGCGCGGACATGGCAGCCTGCATCGCCACAGGCGGCACCGGGGCCACCACCGTTGCCGCCACCATGATCGCTGCGCATTACGCAGAGATCGACGTGTTTGCGACCGGCGGGATCGGAGGCGTACACCAGGGCGCCGAGACGTCATTCGACATCTCGGCCGATCTTCACGAGCTGGCGCAAACGCCGGTAACAGTTGTCGCTGCGGGTGCCAAAGCCATACTGGACCTCGCCAAAACCCTGGAGGTTCTGGAAACACTCGGTGTTCCCGTCATCGCACATGGTCAGGACGAGTTCCCTGCATTCTGGTCCGCCAAATCCCCCTTTGTGGCACCGCTTCGGATGGACAGCGCAGACATGATTGCGAAAGCTCACGCCACCCGCCGCGCGCTCGGCTTACCCGGCGGACAATTGGTCGCCAACCCGATCCCGATCACCGACCAGATCCCGGCCGAGGAACTGGCCCCGATCATCGCTTCAGCTCAGGCTGATGCCGAGACGCATCGGATCACCGGCAAAGGCGTCACACCCTACCTGTTGCAGCGTATCTTTGAGCAGACCGAAGGGCGCTCACTGGTCGCAAATATTGCACTGGTTCGGAACAACGCGCGGCTCGCAGCCGGAATCGCGCGTGCTCTGACCGACGGCACCGCATAACACTGCCCTATTGTACCAATGCGCCGGACTGCTTAACTAATTCCGCAAATCACTCAGGACTGCAATGAATACACCCTTTGACGAAGAACCGCATCGCCGCCCGGGCTTGTTCGCCGGGCTCCGCGCGTCATTCCTGACGGGGATCGTCGTCATCGCACCGGTGTGGCTGACCGTCTGGCTGATCTGGTCGGTGGTCGGCTGGATCGACAGCGCAGTTCTTCCGCTGGTGCCGCAGCGGTTTCAGCCTCAGGAATATGTGGGGATCAACCTGCGTGGTGTAGGTGTGGTGATCTTCCTGATCTTCACAGTGATGGTCGGGTGGGTCGCTAAGGGCATTCTGGGTAGATCGCTGATCCATTTCGCGGAAAGCCTTGTGGACCGTATGCCGGTGGTTCGGTCCGTCTATTCCGGCATCAAGCAAATTTCGGAAACCGTTTTCGCCCAGACGGAACGTTCTTTCGAAAAAGCCTGTCTGATCCAGTATCCGCGCCGGGGCATCTGGGCCATCGGGTTTGTGTCGACCACCGCCAAGGGTGAGGTCAGTGAGCGCGCAGAAACCAGCGGCGGGTTGATGAGCGTCTTTGTCCCCACCACGCCGAACCCTACGTCCGGCTTCCTTCTGTTCTTTCCGGAAGAGGATGTCATCCTGCTGGATATGTCCATCGAAGACGCGGCAAAACTGGTGATTTCAGCCGGGCTTGTGTACCCAAACGAAAAAGATCCGACACTACCGCCCGAGTAATCAGCCGAACATCGATGGCAGATCGACGGTGCTGCGCTCACCCAAATCGTCCTTGTGGTCGCGCAGGAACTGATGCGCCGCTGCCTGCCCGGCCTGTTTCAGCCTGTGCAGAATGATCGGATTGGGAACGGTCTTGGTCGCCGCAGACAGATCGTTCATCAATTCGTCATCGGCAATCATGTGAACTAGAACGCGATTCATTTCTCCGGCCTTCAGTTTTCCTTCTGCCAGCAGCCGCTGCACGAAATTGATCGCACGCAACTCGCGGAACAGCGACGAATTAAAGCTGATCTCATTGATCCGGTTCTGAATCTGCTGCGGTGTTTTCGGCACTTCGTCCCGTTCCAGCGGGTTGATATTCACGATCACCACATCGTCCGGCAATTCCCCGTTGAACAGCGGATAGAGCGCCGGGTTGCCTGTATAACCGCCGTCCCAATAAGCTTCGGTTCGCCCGGAATTGGGATCGAATATCTCGACCGCCTGAAACAGGTTCGGCAAACAGGCCGAGGCCAGAATGGCATCCGTTGAAATCTCGTGACCCGTGAAAACTCTGATCTTGCCGCTACGGACACAGGTGGCGCACACGAACAGGTTGGGCCCGTCATCGGCACAGATCTCATCAAAGTTGAACCGGTCCACGACCGACTCCAGCGGGTTCTTGTAGAAGGGTCCGTACGCATAAGGCGACACCAGCCGCGACCAGGCATCGGCCACCGAAAACGGAGCTGCATATTCCAGCGCCTGCGCTATATGCGCCGGTTCGACTCCGCGCATCCAGTGGGCGATCCGCATATCCCCGACCGCCCCCATGCGTTTCCAAAGACCGTCCAGATAATCCCGCGCGCCCTGACGCCCCGCATGCACCATCCCTGACTTGAATGCGGCGCCATTCAGCGCCCCGGCCGAGGTTCCGGTAATCGCCGCAACCTCGATATCTTCTTCATCCAGAAACCGGTCAAGCACGCCCCAAGTGAACGCACCGTGGGCACCACCGCCCTGCAAAGCCAGGTTGATGCGTTTCAAACTGCGTTCCTCCCTTTGATCAGCGCTGATGGCAAGTGCCACGGTACGTTATAGAGCCGTCCAGCCGCCATCCACCGAGATTGCCGTCCCCGTGATCTGCGACGCGGCCTCCGAACACAGGAAAACAGTCGTTCCGCCCAACTGTTCAACCGTTGCGAATTCCTTGGAGGGCTGCCGCTCGAGCATGATGTTCTTGATCACGTCATCGCGGCTCATGTTGTATTCTTTCATCGTGTCGGGGATTTGGGATTCGACCAGCGGTGTCAGCACATATCCCGGACAGATTGCGTTGCAGGTGATCGGTTCCTGTGCGGTCTCCAGAGCGACGGTCTTGGTCATTCCAACGACGCCATGCTTGGCCGCAACATAAGCCGCCTTGTATGGCGAAGCGGTCAGACCATGGGCCGAAGCGATATTGACGACCCTGCCCCACCCCGCCTTGCGCATCATCGGAAGCGCGGCGGCGGTCGTGTGAAAGACCGAGTTCATATTGATCGCGATGATCGCGTCCCACTTTTCGACTGGAAACTGATCGATCGCCGACACGTGCTGAATGCCCGCGTTGTTCACCAGAATATCACAGGCGCCAGCCTGTTCGATCAGGGCACGACACTCCTCCCCCCTGGACATGTCGGCCTTGATATAGCGCGTTTTGGTTCCGGTTTCCTGGGCGATCTCAGCAGCCAGATCATGATCTTCGTCACGATCCGTGAACGAGTTCAGAACGACATCCGCCCCGGCCCTGGCAAGTTCGCGCGCGACGCCAAGCCCGATCCCCGAATTCGATCCTGTAACGATGGCTGTTTTTCCAGACAGGCTCATGGCCGCTCTCCCTCTCGTGTTCAATTCGCGGACACAGTGCCATGCTGCACCTGCAAAGAAAACGGGGAATGATCCGGGGGCCTTTCCCAGACAAATTCTGCACAAAAAAACGCCCGCACGAAGCGGGCGTTAAGTTATTGAGGCAGGTTTCATACAGGCAAGAAACCTATCGAGCAGTGCATCCTTTATAAGCAATTCCACGCCATCGTCCAAGCTAAAAGTTTGATAATAAGAAAAATCATGGCTACGATGAATCCCAAACAAAATAAGGCCAGAGCAGGATTGTTTCCAAAATGAGTGCCAATTATCTCCACCCCGTTCTCCCAGTGATCGCGGGAATCACCGCCGTTTTTTCTGCTTCGCTGGCTTTGGCAGATTCGGCCCACGGCATAGCTATGTATGGCGACCCTGCCCTACCACCGGATTTTGTGTCTTTGCCCTATGCAAATCCGGATGCGCCGAAGGGCGGCAAGGTCGTTTTCGGAAACACCGGCGGCTATAACAGTTTGAACCCGTTTGTGCAAAAAGGCACGTCACCCTGGCAGTTGCGGTTTTGGACCCATGAAAGCCTGATGGGCCGGTCCTGGGACGAACCTTTCACACTTTACGGGTTGTTAGCCGAATCAGTTGAGACCGCTCCGGACCGATCCTGGGTCGAGTTTACTCTTCGTGAAAACGCCCGATTTTCGGACGACAGCCCGGTGACGGTCGAGGATGTGATCTGGTCGTATGAGACATTGGGCACCGAAGGCCACCTGCGGTATCGCGGGCTTTGGGGCAAGATCGACAGCATCGAACAGACGGGTCCGCGCAGCGTGCGCATCACCTTCAACGAGCCCGACCGCGAACTGGCCCTGATCGCCGGCCTGCGCCCGATCCTGCAAAAAGCCCAGTGGGAGGGTAAGGACTTTGCCAACGCACCTTTGCACGACGTCCCCGTTGGCTCCGGTCCTTACGTGATCGATGACTATGAAGCTGGCCGATATGTGAACCTGCGCCGCAATCCTGACTATTGGGGCACCGGCATTCCTTTCCGCAAGGGCACGATGAATTTGGATGAGATGCGGATCGAATTCTATGGTGACGGCACAGTTCTGTTTGAGGCCTTCAAGGCTGGCGAGTTGTCTGCGGTGCGCGAATTCAACGCGGACAAATGGGAGACTCAGTTTGGCTTCCCCGCCGTCCAGCGCGGTGATGTAATCAAGACGGAAATCCCGCACGGAAAACCGTCGGGCATGACCGGTTTCGTGATGAACACGCGGAAGGCCCCGTTCGATGACTGGCGTGTCCGCGAAGCGCTGACGCTGGCATTTAATTTCGAGTTCATCAATGACACGATCACAGGCGGCGCGCAGCCACGGATCACCTCGTATTTCTCAGGCTCGGATCTGGCGATGCAACCTGGCGCGGCAACCGGCAAGGTCAAAGAGCTTCTTCTGCCCTATGCCGACAGCCTGATACCCGGCACGATCGAGGGCTACACCTTACCTCAAGGCGATGGATCGGCCCGCAACCGCGCCAACATTCGCAAAGCAAGCAAATTGCTGACCGAGGCCGGCTGGACCATTCAGGACGGTGTGCTGCGCAATGCAAACGGCGACCCGTTTACCATCACGGTATTGCTGCAACAGGGCGACAGCGACAACCAGACCGCAATCGACATCTACACTGCCGCCCTGCAGCGGCTGGGCATCCAGGTCACGACCGAACAGGTAGACAGCGCGCAGTTTACCGAGCGGACATCGGCCCTGGATTTTGACATGACCATCTTCCGCCGCGCCTTGTCACTGTCGCCGGGAAACGAACAACGTCTGTACTGGGGCAGCGAAAACGCCAATACACCGGGAACCCGCAACCTGATGGGCGTGGCATCTCCGGCTGTGGATGGCTTGATTTCCACAATGCTGGCTTCGGAAACCCACGAGGATTTCGTGGCCGCGACTCGTGCGCTGGACCGAGTGTTGACCGCTGGACGATATGTCATCCCGATCTGGAGCTTTGATGTCGGGCGCATTGCCCATGCCAAGGAACTGAAATTCCCCGAAACCCTGCCGATCTATGGGGATGGGCCGGAATACATGCCACAGGTCTGGTGGTATCAGGACTGATCCGAGTAAGTCTTGTCTGCATCTGAGTGCATTGAGTTTGCGGATTACACTGAACCGTGGAAACTGCCACTCAAATAGCGTTGCCGTGTTCCCGTCATCGAAAGTTCCGGCTGCCGATTCTTCGGACGTCCGAAATTTGCATCGATCCAATCCGTAATGGTGTGGCGTTCAAGATCATCGAAGTACAAACCGATAAGCAAACACCTTCGGCGGAATTCGGCACATATGGGATACGGCACCAGATTTTGTGGGATTTCCGCATGCATTTCGCACAGGTAGGTGCCTCCCACAATCTTTGCCGATCCAGTCGAAACTTTCGCTAGGGGGTTTACGGATATATCCACAGGCATATACGTTGCGCGAAGTCCGATTATCATTGTGAGGCAGATTATTGCTGTATTTATCGGGCACATAGTTTTGAATCCGGGCTTCAAGCCTTGGAATAAACGGACCGGCCGCCACTCACTTAACTGCAGGTCCGTCTGCCCGTTGCGGTATCTCCGCAGCGGGTTTTTATTTGTGACACTTACGTGACGTCAGGGTGCGACATTTTGTCATGTAAGCGGAGCACACAACTCATACGTACCCTGTTTAGGGGAGAGCAGTCCTGAAACCGGAACTAAAGGAAGGCTCGCAGATGTTAAACTGGGCTGATCTGACGCAAGATTGGGGTGCGGCCTACGCGCGCGCAAAACGGAGGTTTCCGAACCTGCGCGATAAAGATATGGCGCGCGTTCGGAAGGACCGAAAACAGTTCGAAGCCTATCTTGCCGAACGCCACCATCTGACCGTGAACGAAGCGCACGAAGAGCTTGAAGATTTTCTGTTTACCGAGTCGCTGAACCGTGAAGCCAATCGGCTTTAAGTCAGCGAAGTTACCCAAAGGATCGTTGCGTCCTCATCGCTTACGGATATGACATTGTGGCCCATACTGCCGTCGTAATATGCGCTGTCCCCGCGGCGCATCTCCACGGGTTCATAGAACTCGGTGTATAGGCGCACGATTCCAGTCAGCACATACAGAAACTCTTCGCCGTCATGGCGCACCCATCCATCAAATTCGTCCATTGACCGGGCCCGGACCCGGGCACGATAAGGCAGCATCTGCTTCTTCGTCAGCGTATCTGCCAGCAGTTCATGTTCATATGTTGCCGTTGCATGGGCCGTGCCGGCACCCATTTTCGTCACCGCCATGCGCCCGATCACCTGGTCGCGCTGCGGTGGCGTGAAAAGCTGCGGCACCGAGATCTCCAATCCGATCGCCAGCTTCTTAAGTGCATCGTAAGTGGGTGACATCTGCCCATTTTCGATCTTGCTGAGGGTCGACCGCGCCAATCCGGCCTGACTTGCCGCCTGTTCCAGCGTCCAGTTGCGCGCCTTGCGCAGTTCACGCACCCGGGCGCCGAGATCCAGAGGTTCGACATGAGTATCGGCACCATTATCGCGGGCAATGCGGATCAGGGATTTCGGGTCGCTTGATGTCATGGCCAACTCTATAGGGCCAGTGCTGCGCGCTTGCAACGCGCCAGCGGTCGCGATAGCCAATCGCCATGCTTTCGGTTTTTGATCAGGGCCCACCGCCCGCCTGCCCTGCGCCATTCAACATGGCGGCACATGTTCTGCGTCACGCGTCGGATTTTCCGGACAAGACCGCCCTATCGATCCTCAAAGCACAAGGCGCCGAGAATTGGAGCTATGCCGCGCTGCAAGCGGCAATTCTTGGTACGGGATCAGGGTTGTTGCAGACCGGTCTGCATCCCGGAGACATCGTGTTGATGCGGCTGGGAAATACAGTCGAATTTCCAATCGCCTATTTAGGCGCCATTTCTGTCGGGATTATTCCGGTGCCGACCTCGGCGCAACTGACCGAACCGGAAACCGCCCGAATGATCTCGGACCTGTTCCCAGCGGCGGTATTGCATGACCCGGCCATCGCCTGCGCATCCCACCCGCACAAAATTGGGCTGGATCGACTGACCGCGATGCGTGACTTGCCGCCTGCCGAATTTGCAATGGGGGACCCGAACCGGCTGGCTTATGTGGTCTATACTTCCGGCACCTCGGGAAAGCCGCGAGCCGTAGCCCACGCCCACCGGGCGATTTGGGCGCGGCAGATGATGGTGGACGGTTGGTACGGCTTGCGCGAAACCGACCGCCTGTGTCACGCGGGTGCGTTCAACTGGACCTACACGCTGGGAACCGGACTCATGGATCCATGGACCATCGGTGCGACCGCGCTCATCCCCGAGCCGGGCACAGATCTGGCCGAACTTCCCGCATTGCTGCACGCCCATAAGGCCACGATTTTCGCCGCGGCTCCGGGCGTGTTCCGCAAGATTTTACAGCAACAGCACCTGCCCGCCCTTCCCGATTTGCGGCACGGGCTTTGTGCAGGTGAAAAGCTGTCCCGTCCTTTGCACGAACGTTGGACGCAAACCACAGGAACCGAGCTTTACGAAGCCTACGGCATGTCCGAGTGTTCAACATTCATCTCGTCCTGCCCTGAACATCCCGCACGAGGCGACTCGTTAGGGCAGCCCCAACCCGGCCGCCGCGTGGCAATCCTCGGGCCCGACGGCCCTGTGCCGCAAGGACAGGAAGGTACAATTGCGATCCACCGCGACGATCCTGGCTTGATGCTGACCTATCTCAATGCCCCGGACGAGGCTGAGGCTCGGATGCAGGGCGATTGGTTCCTGACCGGTGACCAGGGGGCCATGGCCGTCGACGGGCAGATTTCCTATCTCGGTCGCGACGACGACATGATGAACGCGGGGGGCTATCGGGTGTCACCGGTCGAGGTCGAAGCCGTACTCTCGCATCACCCGGGCATAGTGCAAGCCGGGGCCGCGGCGATCGAGATCAAACCGGACACATTTGTGATAGCGGCCTTTTACACCGGCCCCGAAGAACTGGACGAGGCCGCCCTGCACGCCTATGTGTCCGACAAGCTGGCGCGTTACAAGCAACCGCGCGTCTATGTTTACCTGCCCGCATTGCCCACTGGTGGCAACGGCAAACTCCTGCGCCGCGCCCTGCCGGCCTATTTCAAGGCGACGTCCTTATGACCCAGACCGTGAAACTCGACATCATGTCCGACCCTATCTGCCCATGGTGCTACATCGGCAAAACACATCTGGACAAGGCCTTGGCGGACGTTCCGAACCACCCCTTCGTGATCGAGTGGCATCCGTTTCAGCTGAACCCCGACATGCCCGAGGGCGGAATGGACCGCCGGGAATATCTGGAACAGAAATTCGGCGGCAAGGAAGGCGCTGTGCGCGCCTATGCCCCTGTGGTCGAACATGCAGAAAATGCGGGTTTGAAAATCGATTTCGAAGGGATGAAGCGCACGCCGAATACGCTGGATGCCCACCGACTGATCCACTGGGCCGGGATTGAAGGCAAGCAGAGCGACGTCGTCGATGCCCTGTTCAATGCCTATTTTGTCGAGGCCCGCGACATTGGCGATCACGAGGTCCTGGCAGACATCGCCGACAGTGTAGGAATGGATGCTGCCGTGGTGCTGAAACTGCTGAAATCGGATGCCGACCGCGAAGATATTCGCAACCGCGACAGCCATTCGCGCCAAATGGGTGTTAACTCGGTACCGACCTTTATTGTGGCCAACCAACACGCTGTACCTGGTGCGCAACCCCCTGAGCTTTGGGGAAAAGTGATCTCCGAGATCATGTCTCAAATTGAGGCTTCCCCTGCAGAATAGCACATAGCCCTGTGCGTTTTCTCACCTAGCCCAACCCGTCTTGTCGTGCTAGCGCGAACGGGAAGGAGTCTTCTATGACCAATCGCATGTCTCGGGGTGAATTCGTTGCCCTGATCGCGATGATGTTCGCGACCATCGCCTTTTCGATCGATTCCATGCTGCCCGCGCTGCCCGAAATCGGCGCGCAGCTCAGCCCGGATGACGTCAACAAGGCGCAGCTGATCCTGACGTCTTTCGTTCTGGGCATGGGGATCGGTACGTTTTTTACTGGTCCCATTTCGGACGCCGTCGGACGCAAGCCTGTGATTTATGGCGGTGCAGCACTGTACATCCTGGCTTCTGCTGTGGCCTGGGCCAGTTCGTCGCTTGAACTGGTTCTGGCAGCGCGCATCGTTCAGGGTTTGGGCGCCGCAGGACCGCGCGTTGTCGCCATGGCCATCATTCGGGATCTGTACGCCGGCCGCGAGATGGCGCGGATCGTGTCGATTGCCATGATGATCTTCACCCTCGTTCCCGCCATCGCGCCGATGCTGGGTGCAGGCGTCATCGCTTTGGTCGGCTGGCGCGGTATTTTCGTGTCGTTCATTCTGTTCGCCCTGGTCATCGTTCTGTGGATGACTGTCCGCCTGCCCGAGTCATTGCCACCGGAAAACCGTCGCCCGTTTCGCCTGCCCTTGATGATCGCGGCAGTGCAAGAGATGTTTGCCCATCCCACAGTCCGGCTGTCCATACTGGTTCAGACGCTGTGCATGGGGATGCTCTTTACCATGCTGACCATGGTGCAACCGGTCTACGACGTCATTCATGACCGCGCCGAGAGCTTTCCGTTCTGGTTCGGCTTTGTAGCGCTGATGTCAGGTTCGGCCAGCTTGCTGAACGCAGCCATTGTCGTGCGCTTGGGTATGCGGCGGATTGTGACCTGGGCGCTTGGTGGCCAAATTCTGATCACATCGTGTGTGATCGTCCTGAACATGGCGAACCTTTCCCCCGAAGCTTCTTTTGCGTTGTTCGTCTTTTGGCAAACCACCGTCTTTTTCATGGCAGGCGTGACTATGGGCAACCTGAACGCCATCGCGATGGAGCCGATGGGTCATATCGCCGGCATGGCAGCCTCGGTTATCGGATCGATCTCGACGGTGCTCGCTGCGGCGATTGCCGCACCGGTCGGCTTGCTGTTTGATGGCTCGATCGGGCCACTGACGACCGGTGTGCTGACCATGTGCGTTCTCGCCTTCGGGCTCATGCTGCATATGGGGCGGATCGAAAACAGACTACCCGCCTGATCTGTCCAGCCCCCTCGAAACGCGCTAACCTGCGCGCAATGCGAGGGGAGGATTTCGATGAGCTATGATTACGACCTCGGCACATATTCCTGTGCGGTGACAACACCTTCGGATGAAGCGCAACGCTGGTTCGACCGGGGCCTCGTGTGGACCTATGGCTACAACCACGACGAGGCCGTCGCCTGCTTTCAGCGCGCTGCAGAACATGATCCCGAGTGCGCCATGGCGTATTGGGGCATCGCCTATGCCGCTGGCCCAAACTACAACCTGCCGTGGGATTTGCGCGATGAGCAGGGTCAAACCAAGGCGCTGGCAACCGCGTATGACGCCACACAAAAGGCCCTGGCTCTGGCTGATCGCGGAACGCCGGTCGAGCAGGCCCTGATCCGCGCCCTGCCCGCGCGGTATCCTCAGCGCGACCCGATCCCGGACATGCACATGTGGGATTATGATTTCGCCGACGCTATGCGCGTAGCCTTTGCGGATCAACCGGATCACTTGGACTTGCGTACAATCTATGTCGAGGCGCTGCTGAACCTCACCCCCTGGCAGATGTGGGACCTGAACAGCGGCCAACCTGCCGAGGGTGCCGCGACGTTGGAGGCACAAGAGGCGCTGGAATGGGCCATGGCCAACGACCCCGACGCCATGTCCCACCCAGGCCTTCTGCACCTGTACGTTCACCTGATGGAAATGTCGCCGGCCCCGGAAAAGGCGCTGAAAGCCGGGGACGTCTTGCGCACTCTGGTGCCGGATGCCGGACATTTGGTGCACATGCCCACGCATATCGACGTTCTGTGCGGCCACTACCACAATGTTGCCTACTGGAACGCCAAGGCGACCGAAGCTGATTTGAAATATTACGAGCGCGAGGGCGCGTTCAACATCTACACCGGCTATCGTCAGCACAACTATCACTTTGCCATCTATGGCGCCTTGTTTCTGGGCCAGATGGAACCGGCCCTGCGCGCAAATCGCGGGCTTTGGGACACGACGCCCGAAGAGATGTTGCGTATCGAAAGCCCGCCAATGGCCGACTACTTCGAAAGCTACATGTCCATGGGCCCGCATATACTGATCCGCTTTGGCCGGTGGGAAGAGGCCAAAAAGCTCGAACTTCCGTCCGACCCGGATCTTTATCGTACCCTGACAACCACCACGCACTATGCCCGGGCGATCGCCTATGCTGCTACGGGACAGATCGCCGAGGCGGAAGCTGAGGAGAACCTGTTCCTCGCTGCCAAGACCTGTGTCCCTGAAACGCGCAGGCTGCACAATAACCTCGTCATTGATCTGCTTGAAATTGCAACGGAAATGCTGCGCGGCGAAATTGAATACCGCAAAGGAAACTATGAAATGGCCTTTGCCCACCTGCGCCGCTCGGTCGAACTGGACGACACCTTGCCCTATGACGAACCGTGGGGTTGGATGCAGCCAACGCGGCACGCTCTGGGTGCCTTGCTGTTCGAACAGGGACATGTAGCCGAAGCCGAGGCGATCTATCGCGAAGACCTTGGACTGGGCGGCAGCCTTAGCCGCGCATCGATCCATCCCGACAATGTCTGGAGCCTTAAGGGTCTGCACGACTGCCTTACGGAACGCGGGGAAAACACTGAGATCAAGCAGATTAAGCAAAGGCTGGACCTGGCTCTGGCACGCGCTGACCAAGCCGTTGCAGCGTCCTGTTTCTGCGCTCAGGCCGCGATGAGGGCCGCTGAATGAAATTGGCAATATCTGTTGTTGCGGCCCTGATTTGCGGACCCGCTTTGGCGGAACGGCAGAAATTCACTCCGATTGATGAAGCTGAACGCGACCCCTCCCTGGTTGCATTCCGAACCACGTTGCTGGACCGGGTCAAGGCGCGTGACACGGACTTCGTCGTCGCCGCGGCCTGCCCGGACATCTACCTCAGCCACGGAAGCAACGGCGGCCCGGAAGAGTTTCGCCTCAACCTGACGGTCCCCCCGGAAACGCTGGCCGAAGAATTCCGGTCCGAGGCCGACGACCTGCGCGAGTCTTTTTGGACTGCTCTGCAAAACACCCTGTCGCAGCCCGGCTATTTCGACGATGAGGGCGAATTCTGGATGCCGCATCAATGGCAAATCACCCTGCCTGCTTCACTCGATCCGTTCACGGCCTACTTCGTTAACGGTGAAAACGTCTCTCTTCGAAAGGACCCATCGCGAGAAGGGGCGGTTTCGGGCCTGATCAGCCATGAGGTAGTGATCGTTCCGAACTACCTGCCGTATGAGGAATACCAGCGCGTGCTGCTGACAGACGGAACCGCGGGCTACATGCACCGAGATTTTTTGTGGTCCATGGTCGGTTACCGCGCGGCGTTTGTGAAATCCGAAACAGGCAACTGGCAACTCTGCACCTTTGTGACCGGAGATTAGGCTTTCGCTTTCTTTTTCACAGCAACGACTTTTTCCGCCAGATCACGAGCGATGGCAAAGGCACCCTTGATCTTGTCGCTGTCCTTTTTCCAGTCCCGGCGCACGACAATCTTGTTGTCTTTGACTTTAGCAAGCCCGCGCTGGTTCTGAATAAACTCGACCAGACCCTGAGGCGAAGCGAACTTGTCGTTGTGGAACTGAATCGTTGCCCCTTTCGGCCCACCATCCAGCTTGGCAATGCCGGCCCGTTTGCACATCGCCTTGATCCGCACGACCAGCATCAGAGTGTTCACCTCTTTCGGCAATGTGCCGAAGCGGTCGATCAACTCGGCAGCAAACCCTTCCAGTTCGACCTTGGTTGAAAGCGACGACAAACGGCGGTAGAGCCCCAGGCGCACGTCCAGATCGGGCACGTAGTCCTCGGGGATCAGAACTGGTACGCCCAGATTGATTTGCGGCGCCCACTGGTCATCGGCATCGCTGAGGCCTTCCATCTCACCGGCTTTAATCTTGGCAATCGCTTCTTCCAGCATCGACTGATAAAGCTCATAGCCGACGTCGCGCATCTGGCCGGACTGTTCCTCGCCCAACAGGTTGCCCGCGCCGCGAATGTCGAGGTCCTGACTGGCCAACGTAAAGCCTGCGCCCAACGTGTCCAGCGAGCCCAGAACACGCAGGCGTTTTTCGGCGGCGGGCGTCAATCGCGCGCGCGGCTTGGTAGTCAGATAGGCGTATGCCCGTGTCTTGGACCGCCCAACTCTGCCCCGGATCTGATAGAGTTGCGCCAACCCGAACATATCGGCGCGATGAACGATCATTGTGTTCGCCGTCGGAATATCCAGCCCGCTTTCCACAATCGTCGTGGCCAGCAGCACGTCATACTTGCCGTCATAGAATGCGTTCATCCGATCGTCGAGTTCTCCGGCTGCCATCTGACCATGTGCGACCACATAGGTAAGTTCCGGCAATTGTTCCTTCAGAAACTCCTCGATTTCGGGCAAGTCCGAGATGCGCGGGACCACATAGAAGCTCTGCCCGCCGCGATAGTGTTCACGCAGCAGCGCTTCGCGGATGGTGACCACATCGAATTCGCTGACATAGGTGCGGATGGCCAAACGGTCGATGGGCGGCGTACCGATGATCGACAGATCGCGTACACCGGTAAGGCTGAGCTGCAGGGTCCGCGGGATCGGTGTCGCGGTCAGGGTCAGGACGTGCACGTCCGAGCGTAGCTGCTTCAACCGTTCTTTATGCGCCACGCCGAAATGCTGTTCCTCGTCGATGATCAAAAGCCCGAGATTGTTGAAACGTATCCCTTTTGCCAACAACGCGTGAGTGCCGATTACAATGTCCACCGTGCCCCGCGCCAACCCATCACGGGTTTGTTGTGCCTCTTTGCCTGAGACAAAACGGGAAAGCTGGCGCACCTCCAGCGGGAAGCCTCGGAAACGGTCTTTGAAGCTGGAAGCGTGCTGACGCGCCAGCAAGGTTGTAGGTGCTACGACTGCTACCTGTACGCCGGACATGGCCGCTACAAAAGCTGCGCGCATGGCGACCTCGGTCTTGCCAAAACCCACATCTCCGCAGATCAGACGATCCATTGGAGCACCGGAATGCATGTCTTCCATCACATCCGAAATGGCGCGTAACTGATCATCGGTCTCCTGATACGGGAACCGGGCGCTGAACTCTTCCCAAGCGTGCGGTGGCGGGTCCATAACCGGCGCTTTTCGCAGGGCACGTTCGGCCGCGATGCGGATCAGCTTGTCCGCCATCTCGCGGATGCGCTCTTTCAGCTTGGCCTTCTTGGCCTGCCACGCGCCACCGCCCAGACGGTCGAGCAAACCTTCATCATGGCCGTATTTCGACAGCAGTTCGATGTTTTCGACTGGTAGATACAGCTTTGCCTGTTCGGCATATTCCAGCAGCAGGCATTCATGGGCGGCACCAGCGGCCGTCACAACTTCCATTCCCTGATAACGCCCGATTCCGTGGTCCACATGCACAACCAGATCACCGGGGCTGAGCGACTGGGTCTCGGTCAGGAAGTTCTCGGCCTTGCGGCGTTTCTTGGGCTGTCGGATCAGGCGATCACCCAGCACGTCTTGTTCCGCGATCACGGTCAGGCCGGGCGTTTCGAACCCATGTTCCAGAGCCCAGACGGCCAGATGCAGACCGCGCTTACCGACACGGGTACCATCGGTGACCGGGATCGCCTCGGCCAGTCCTTCGTCTTCGATCAGCCCGGTCAGGCGTTCGCGGGCACCTTCAGAATAAGATGCAATAAGGACCGGGCCGTTGGCCATCTTGTCCGTGATATGGGTTGCCAGAGCGCCAAACAGGCTGATGGATTCCTGCTGCCGCTCGGGCGCAAAGTTGCGCCCGATCCGCCCACCTGCGTCGATCACGCCGGGTCCGCTGGCCTGCGGCAGGGGGCTGAATTGCATGAGACGCCGGTCTCTCACGGTCTGGGTCCAAGCGTCATCGTCCAGATACAAAAGGCCTGGCGGGGTCGGTTTATAAACCGTGTCCATGCGCGACCGGTTTTCCAGTGCAAGACGCCGCGTTTCGTACTGGTCTTCGATACTGTCCCACCGCGCCAATCGCGCCGGTGTGACCTGATCATCCAGTGAAATCGTGGCACCCGGAAGGTAATCGAACAATGTCTCAAGGTATTCGTGAAAGAATGGCAGCCAGTGTTCGATACCCTGATGCTTGCGACCGGCGCTGACCGCTTCGTAGAGCGGATCATCGGTTCCGGCGGCACCAAACTCGATGCGGTAGTTCTGGCGGAACCGCGTGATGGCAGCATCATCCAGAATGACCTCGGAGACCGGGGCTAGTTCGACGACATCCAGCTTCTCGGTCGTACGCTGCGATACCGGGTCGAAACGGCGGGCACCGTCCAGAACGTCTCCGAACAGATCAAGGCGCACGGGCCCAGTTTCACCCGGAGGGAAAATGTCGATGATCCCGCCCCGGATCGCATAGTCTCCGGGCTCCATCACCGTCGGGCTTTGGGTGAATCCCATCCGAACCAAGAATGCGCGCAGCGCGTCTTCATCGATGCGATGGTCCACGCGCGCGGTAAACGCAGCCTCACGCAGGACATCCCGTGCCGGTACGCGCTGAGTTGCAGCGTTCAGCGTGGTCAGCAGTACGAATTCCTTGGGCATCTGGTGAACCAGTGCGGCCAGCGTTGCAACCCGGGCAGCGGAAATATCCGCATTGGGTGATACTCTGTCGTAAGGCAGGCAATCCCAACCGGGAAACACAAAGACGGGCATATCCGGCGCAAAGAAGGCAAGTGCTGCACGCATCGCCTCCATCCGCTTGTCATCGCGGGCGACATGGCAGACCGGCCCGCCCGAGCGGGCGACTTCGTTCAGAACAAGCTGTGCGTCAAACCCTTCGGGGGCGCCGCCGACTGTTAAGTGGTTCGGAGCCTGCATTGCCGCGCCCTTTCGTTTACTACCAGCCCAGAACGCCGATCGAAATGTTCTGGTACATACCCCAAAGCGACGTGATCACAATCGACACCATGCCGATGATCTGAGTGAAAATCCGGCAGCGCGTCAAAGTCTTCGAGACGATCTCTACCGTTGGTTCCTGTCGTTTCAGCCGCCGGGCGGCGGTGATATTGATCAATGCCACGAAACACAAGGGAAACAGCAACAAAAAAACTGCCTGCGCGAACTCAACGCCATAGTAGAACCCCAGCGTGGCAAGGCCGGTAAAAATGAAGCAGACAATCGCCATGATGACCAGGCCAGAGACATCTGCAATGTAAAGCAGCCGGTTGGCGTTGATACGAGATATGTCCAGCAGATCCTGCTCGGTTTGTCCGCCGACACGACGCGCCCGGACAACAAGATCATAAGGCACCCCCATCGACCAGTGGCTGGCCATGGACCAGAGCACCGCCAGACCGATCCAATACCACAGATTCGAAAAGCTGCGCATATCGATGAGTTCGAAGATCGAAGAATATAAGTCCAAGCGTCAGCCCTTTGTTCACCGTCCTTGGGGCCTTGCATCGCACCGGCGCGTCCATTGATACCCTTGAGACCACGACGAATTCATGCCACCCAATGCGCAATTGTTCAAGGAGAGCGCGACATGAAACCGACCATCGCCCCCTATCCCCTCGCTCGCTTTCGCCGGGCTCGCCAAACGCAGGCGATCCGAGGCCTGGTGCGAGAAAACACGCTGACAACTGACGACCTGATCTGGCCTGTCTTCGTGCGTGATGGCGAAGGGGTCGAAGAACCCGTGCCTTCGATGCCCGGTGTGATGCGCCGCTCGGTTGATCTGATCGCCGAGGCTGCGGTCGAAGCGCAGGCACTGGGCATACCGGCGATCTGTATCTTTCCCTATACAAACCCGTCCTTGAAAACCGAAGATTGTGCCGAGGCCTGGAACCCCGAAAACCTGTCGAACCGCGCGATCCGGGCCGTCAAGTCTGCCGCCCCCGATATCGCTGTCATGACAGATGTCGCGCTGGACCCTTACAACATCAACGGTCACGACGGGTATGTCGTGGATGGCGAGATTGTGAACGATCGGACGGTCGAGGCGCTGGTAAAGATGACGCTGGCACAAGCTGAGGCCGGGGCCGACATCATCGGGCCCTCGGACATGATGGATGGACGTATCGGCGCAATGCGGCAGGCGCTGGAATCGGCGGGCCATCACAATGTGATGATCCTCAGCTATGCAGCCAAATATGCCAGCGCCTTTTACGGCCCGTTCCGCGACGCAGTCGGCGCGTCGGGCGCGCTGACAGGTGACAAAAAGACCTATCAGATGGATCCGGCCAACTCGGATGAAGCGCTGCGCCTGATCGAACGGGACCTCACCGAAGGTGCGGATATGGTGATGATCAAACCCGGCATGCCTTATCTGGACATCTGTCGCAGAGTCAAAGACGCCTTTGGCGCACCGACCTACGCCTACCAGGTTTCCGGTGAATACGCGATGATACAGGCAGCGGCTCAGAACGGGTGGATCGACGGTGAAAAGACCATGCTGGAAAGCCTTCTGGCCTTCAAGCGTGCGGGGTGCGACGGTATCCTCACCTACTTCGCGCCGCAGGTTGCCCGAATCCTTCAAGGCTAAAACCCTGCCATTTCGCAACTTTTCGCCGATGGCTCAGCGCTGCGGGGCAGCTTTCCCGTGACATACCAAGGCAATCGGCGTATTCTTGCACACAAGATCGGGATCACCCGGCAAATCAGGCACATCTACAGAGACAGGAAACATGAGCAGTTCCAATACCCCCCGACTGAGCCGTCGCGGCTTTGCTTTTGGCATGGCCGGACTGACCCTGACCGCCGCCTGCGGTAACGGGGTCGGAAATAACAACGCGGCGGCGATCGACGCCCGCGTCGACGCCACGCTGAACGAAATGTACAGCAAGTACCCCAATACCGTCGAAATCGCCAACAAAGCCAATGGTATGCTGGTCATGCCGCTGATCACCGAGGCCGGGTTCATATTTGGCGGCGCCTATGGTCAGGGCGCGCTGCGCATTCAGGGTGCAACCGTCGACTACTATTCGGCCATTTCGGGCAGCGCAGGCCTGCAGATCGGCGCGCAGCAATACGCGCATGTTCTGTTTTTCATGACCGAAGAAGCGTTGAACGACTTCCGCCGTTCCAGCGGTTGGACCGCCGGGGCCGATATTGGTTACGTGGTCGATGCAACCGGAGACTCTCTGTCAACCGACACGACGCAGCTGCGCAAACCCGTTCTGGCCGCTGTCTTCGGGCAGGCGGGTCTGAAATTCGGAGCCACGGTCGAAGGCACCAAATACACTCGCATCATTCCGTAAACACAAGACACCACTCCCCCTCTGAAGAACCCCGCCGTGTGACGTGGCGGGGTTCTGAGTTTTTTGGGCCGTTTCGCGACGGTTTACGTGGGTAATCCCCTTTCGGTCGTTCCGGGCATCCTCTAATCTCCGACCCAACTTAAACCGAATGGATATGTGGGGCACGGATGGGTCTTGTCTTTCGCTGGCTGGTACGGATTACCTCGGGGCTGATCTTGCTGGTACTGGCCGCCATCGGACTGGTCTACTTTCTGGCCAGCCAGTCCCTGCCCGACTACGATCAAAGCCTTGAAGTCAAAGGTCTGACCGCCCCGATCGAGATCGTCCGTGACACCGCGAACGTACCGCACATTCTGGGCCAGAACGATCCGGATGTGTTCTTTGGTCTGGGCTATGCCCATGCGCAGGACCGGCTGTGGCAGATGACGGTTCTGCGCCGTACTGCGCAGGGGCGGCTCTCGGAAATCTTTGGCCAGCGTACGGTTCATATCGACAAGCTGTTGCGCCGCTTCGATCTGTACGGGTTGGCCCATCGGTCGGTCGAAGTTCAGGACGACTATACCAAGGCTGCATTGCGGGCATATGCCGCCGGAGTGAACGCCCGGCTGGATGAGATTAACGAGCAGGCACTGGGCCGCGGCGCGCCCGAAATGTTTCTGTTCAACGCACCGGTGTCTCCCTGGCAGCCCGGCGACAGCCTGGCGGTGATCAAGCTGATGGCGTTGCAACTGTCCGGCCACCTGCAGGATGAAGTTCTCAGGGCCCGTACTTCACTGATGCTCGACGACCCGCCCCGTCTTGCCGATATCCTGCCGGATGTACCCGGTCCGGGGATCGCCGCCCTTCCCGAATATGCCGCGCTTTTTCCAAACTTGCCACGATATGCCGCCGGTACGGAAACGCCCGACCTCCCCCTGTCGCCTATTCCGCGCCGCGGATTGGCTGGCGCTTCCAATGCCTGGTCTGCTGCGCCATCCCGCTCGGCCAGTGGCGGCACTTTGCTGGCGAACGACCCGCATCTGGGTCTCACCGCCCCCGGCGTCTGGTACCTCGCGCGGCTGGAACTGGTAAAAGGGGGCGTCATCGGCGCCACCATTCCCGGCGTCCCGGCAGTCATGACCGGACGAAGCGACCGGTTGGGTTGGGGTTTAACTTCGTCCTATCTGGACGATCAGGACGTGCATATCGAACGGCTGAACTCGGATAACCCCGAAGAATACCTGACCCCCGATGGGTACAAGAAATTCCGCACCCGCCCTTCGATCATTGAGATCAAGGATGAAGCCCCCATCACCCTGACTTTACGCTGGACAGAAAACGGCCCCGTTCTACCAGGCACGGATTACAATCTGGAAACCATCACGCCTCCGGGGCATGTCGCTTCGCTGTCCTGGAACGCCCTTAGCCCTCGCGATACATCGATGACGGCATCGATGGCCCTGATGAATGCTGACACGGTGCGGCAGGCGATTGCCGCAGCTGAAAACTATATTGCGCCCTCACAGAACCTGTCGCTGGTCGACAAGGACACGATCGGACTGAAACTGATTGGCGCAATGCCCAATCGGGATCTGAACAATCAAAGCCGGGGCCGCATTCCGACCCCCGGTTGGCTGAAACGTAATCGCTGGCAGGGCCGCCTGCCCTATGCGGACAATCCTGAATTCGTTGCCCCTGCAGGCGGCATCCTGGGCAACACCAACAACAAGATCATCGACCGGCCCTTTCCAAAACACGTCTCATATGAATGGGGCGACACTCAACGGGTACACCGCTGGGAACGCCTGATGCAGTCGCGCGAAGTTCATACTCGCGACAGCTTTATCGAGGCTCAGTTGGACACCGTCAGCTTCACGGCGCGTTCGTTGCTGCCACTGATCGGTGCCGACCTCTGGTTTACAGGCGAGTCCGCTCCGGAAGGGACATTGGAGCGCCAGCGCCAAACCGCACTCAGCCTGCTGGCCGAATGGAATGGCGAGATGAATGAACATCTGCCAGAGCCTCTGATCTATGCCGCATGGCTGCGCGCGTTGCAGATCCGCCTGATTTCGGACGACCTTGGTCCGCTCGCGAGTGAGTACAAACATGTCGAGCCATTGTTCATCGAACGGGTTTACCGCGATATCGACGGTGCGTCGGTCTGGTGCGACGTGCGTCAAAGTGCTCCGGTTGAAACCTGCACCGACATGGCGCGGCTGGCGTTGGACGATGCGCTGATCTGGATATCGGAACGGTACGGAAACGCGCTGGAATCCCTGCGCTGGGGCGACGCGCATCAGGCCACGCACGATCACCCGGTTCTGGGCGAGGTTCCAGTGCTGCGGTTTTTTGTGAACATCCGCCAATCGACAAGCGGCGGTGACAACACTCTTCTTCGGGGTCGGACATCCGGCGTCGGTCCCGATCCATTTCAGAACGTCCACGGCGCGGGCTATCGTGGGGTTTATGATTTTGCCGATCCGGACAGCTCGGTCTTCATTACGGCAACCGGCCAGTCCGGCCATTTCCTGTCGCGCTATTATGACGATCAGGCCCAACTTTGGCGCCGCGGAGAATACATCCCCATGTCATTGGACATAGACCTCGCCCGCGCGGCTGCGGTTGGCGTGACCCACCTTAACCCCGCCCGCTAATCTATCGGAGTCATAAGTGTTCACGCTCCGCCTATTGGTACTTGGCCTGCTTTTTGGTTTTGCCTGCTTCGTGCTTGCCGCGTTTTTGCTTTCGGAACACGCAGCCCAACGGCCGGTTAGTCCCCTTGCCGCCGCCGCTCAACCTGATCAAGTGCAACCAAAACAGGTCAAAGTGGCTGAGCGCCGGGATCTTGAATACCCGTGGCCCGAGGAATTTTCCTACGCACCCTCTTCACAGGTGAAACAACTGTCGACGCTTCACACGGCGAATGGACGGCGCTGGTACAGCTACGGGCCGACCGCGGAACCTTCGGCGCCTGTCGTTATCCTGCTGCATGGGGCCGGTCGGAACGGATTGTCGGTGTTGGATATGTGGATGACCACAGCCAGCGACAACGGCCTGATCCTGATTGCACCCAATGCGCGCGGCAAGACCTGGACGGCGGACGACATCTCACAAACATTTCTGGAGGACATGCTTAAGTCGGTTCCCGATCAGTATGGCCTCGACCCGGGTGATATCTATCTGTTTGGCCATTCCGACGGGGCGAAACTGGCAGCATTTCTCGTCAACCGGACCAATGGGCCGTGGAAAGCGGTTGTGCTTCATGCTGGCTTTAACCCAGCCGACAGCCACGCCCCGACCAGCAAAGCCAAGCCGGTTCGCCTGTATCTGGGCACGCGCGACCACATCTTCTCGGCCGCCGCAGCGCGCGAAGCAGCTCGGGCGCTTGCGCAATCGGGGCACCCGGTCGACCTGCACCTGATCCCGGCGCATTCTCATTGGCTTTACGTCGTTGGGCCCGAGATCGCCCGCGACAGCTGGCAGTGGATGCATGGATTGAGCCGGGAATACTGAGCTCTTCTTCAGTTTTTCGCCGATATCCGCGCATTGTTGGGGCTAGCATGGACGCCGCTGCGCGCATTTGGCATAGCATTCGCAAGGCCATTGCAGCGACAATGAAGGGGGAAACCGGTGGGCAGTGTTCGAGACACATTGAACAATTTGGCGCGCGACTATGCCATTGCATGGAGTTCGGGCGACGCAAATGCGGTCGCCTCGTTCTTTGCCTCGGACGGTCAGATTTCGATCAACCGGGGCGAGCCTTTACGCGGACGCGACGAAATTGCGGAAATGGCGCGCGGATTTCACGCAGATTTTCCCGATCTTGAAGTGCGGTGCGATATGCTGCGGTGGGCTGGTTCGCACGCCATCTTTGTCTGGACGCTCGAGGGACACCATGCCCAAACCGGCAACCATGTCATCACCCGTGGCTGGGAAGAGTGGGAGTTGGGCGCGGACCACAAGATAAAATCATCACTCGGATGGTTTGACGCAGACGATTACCAGAGGCAGATAGACGGGAAGTAATCTGCCCCAGTCGCGTCGATCCACACTGACAAAAGACTCTAAAGGGGGTCTTCTGCATCCGTGATAATCTCATAATCGCGTTCGAGGCCCTGAGTGACCAGATACCAGTCGGATGCTTTTGTGCGTGCTTGATGCGCTTCGAATGCGGCCTGATTTTCAAAGACCTCGGACACGATCAACCGCCCTGGAAGCTCTGCATCCTCTCTGACCTCGAATGCGAGGCATCCAGTCTCATTTCGGGTCAGTGCTATGTGCTCCGGCAATGCCCGAAGCACATCCGCCAGCCTGTCGGGCGGGACAATCAGAAACCCCTGCAATCTGATTTTCGCGCTATCGGCCTGCGACATCGCTCTCTCCCATATTCACGCGCGACAATTCACAGCGCAGAGTATTGTGCGGCCTGTTTGTCGGTCCAGAGCACAGTAATAACGAACCCTTCATCGGTCTGCTTTTCTGTGCGCACAACGTCCTGACGGAACAGCCACGCGCGCTTGTTGCCTTCCGAATAATCCAGGTTCAGAACAGATTCATGCCGGGCGCCCTGCAGCTTGACTGCAATCTCGGCCAGCAGTTTTTCGACGCCTGCGCCTGTTACGGCGGAAATGGGATATATTGCCGGGTCCCGCTCTGCCCGTGACAGGGCCGCTTCGGTTTCATCGGGTGAAAGCAGGTCAGTCTTGTTCCAGACTTCCAGCCGGGGACGTTCGTCGTCCACACCTAGCGAGGTCAGGATGGTTTCGACGTCCTTTGCCTGTTCGTCGGATTCTTCGTGACTGATATCACGCACATGAACGATCAGGTCCGCACCCAGAACCTCTTCCAATGTCGCCCGAAACGCCGCGACCAGTTCCGTGGGCAGGTTCGAGATAAATCCCACCGTGTCCGACAGTATCACCTCGGGGCCGTCCGGCAATTCGACCCGGCGCATAGTTGGATCGAGGGTGGCGAACAGCATGTCCTTGGCCATCACCTCAGCCCCGGTCAGGCGATTGAACAACGTCGATTTGCCCGCGTTCGTATAGCCCACCAGGGCTACAATCGGATACGGCACCTTTGCACGCGCGGCGCGATGGAGCGTGCGGGTTTTGACCACCTTTTGCAGCTGCCGCCGCAGGCGCACGAGCTGTTCGTCAATGGCGCGACGGTCTGCTTCAATCTGGGTTTCACCGGGTCCGCCAACAAAGCCCAGACCACCACGCTGCCGTTCCAGGTGGGTCCACGCCCGTACCAGCCGCGTGCGCTGATAGCTGAGCGCCGCCATCTCGACCTGAAGAACGCCCTCTCGCGTGCGGGCGCGGTCGCTGAAAATTTCCAGGATCAGACCGGTGCGATCGAGGATTTTGACCTTCCACGCCTTTTCAAGGTTGCGCTGCTGAACAGGCGTCACCGGACCGTCGATCAGGACAAGCTCGATCTTGTTGTCATGAAGTCGCTCGCCCAGGTCTTCGATCTTGCCGCTGCCAAACAGAAGCCCCGGCTGCGCGCGTTGCAGGCGCACGATTTCCGAACCGATCACATCCAGATCGGGCAAAGCGGCGGCCAGTGCCACCGCCTCTTCCAGCGCTGGTTCGGGAACACGGCGCTGTTCATCTGATTTGATTTCGGGATGCAGCACCCAGGCACGGGTGCGCGTCCTGTCATGTTCCATCAAGAGGCGTCTTCGCCCTCATAGAGATTGATCGGTTGCGACGGCATGATGGTCGAAATTGCGTGCTTGTACACCAACTGCGACTGTCCGTCGCGGCGCAACAGTACACAGAAATTGTCGAACCAGGTGATGACACCCTGCAATTTAACGCCGTTGATCAGGAAAATCGTGACCGGGACTTTTGCTTTCCGTACATTGTTCAGGAACGCGTCCTGCAGATTCTGTCTGTCCGAAGCCATATTTTGTTATCTCGCCATTGTTCTTGCTACGCGCTGCGGACCAACGCGCTCCCTCCGGCTGAGTATGGAGTGGCGCGCGCAGATATTCCAGATGAAAAATCAGGCGTTAATGGAATGGCCTGCAAGCAGGTTAATCCCGCCACAGGGCCGGAGTAATCAGTGCGATGATGGCAAGGGTTTCCAACCGGCCAATAACCATTGCAGCGCAAAGCGTCAGCTTGGCCCCGGCAGACAGGTCAACCAGTCTAATAGGTACGTCCGTGGCCAGTTCGATCAGCGGTCCGGTCGTGCTTAGAGTGGCGACACTCAAAACCATCGCCTGTTCGAAACCCACGCCTGTCGCGGCCAGCAACACATCGAACAGACCAAGGGTCAGCGCGAACATCATCAGGAAGATCCAGGCAATAAAGGCACCATCGCTTTGAATACGGCGGTTGCCTCCGCCCTCGCCGCTGACAGATGAGGGGTAGATCAGCCGGTCGATCTCGCGCTTGCCATTCAGATAGAGGGCATAGACCCTCAGCAACTTGACCCCGCCGGCG
This sequence comes from Ruegeria sp. HKCCD6647-2, assembly GCF_057221075.1. Taxonomy (NCBI): domain Bacteria; kingdom Pseudomonadati; phylum Pseudomonadota; class Alphaproteobacteria; order Rhodobacterales; family Roseobacteraceae; genus Ruegeria; species Ruegeria sp. HKCCD6647-2. The sequence continues at coordinate 1,175,942 of NZ_JBWVBD010000001.1, forward strand.
GTAGTAGCGACGCCGCCGCCGATCAGTGCGAGCCCCATCAGGACCAATCCGGGAGTACCCAAACCCGACAGTTGCTGGGCGTCATTCCAGTTGGCGCTTTCGAACCCGGCCGTAGTCAGAAACGACATTACAGTGAACACCATGCCCCAGATGACATGCAGCGCCTGAATGAGTTCGATCTGTAGGCCTAGTTCTGCAACGCCGGCCAGGACGCGGAAGAACAACAAAGCTGCGACCGCCATCACGATCAAAACACCGATACGAAATTCGGGATCCTTGTCCAGCCGTGCGTACCCCGTTGTTGCCGTGTCCGCCGAAAACGTGAGGCGGGACAAAGCGAAAAACAGAAACAAGAATACAATTGCCTCGCCTGTGATGCCTGCAGTCGACCCCTCAAGCCCACCCACAGGCGAGATTCCCGACGTCGCCATGACGGACATGGCATGACAAATTGCGGTCAGCCCCTGTTCGCCTGCGATCAGCAACAGGATCCACATCACCACGGTCAACCCGGTGTAGACCGGTGCCAGAGCGCGTGTCACTCGGATCAGATGCCCGCGCGGGTCCATCTTTTCGCTCTGCGCGACACCCGATACCGGGCGGCCCGGCTGGCCACGTGCCGTGACTTCGAACCCTCCCAGTGACAATGGCGCAAGAATCGCCGCCGCGGCGATCCACATCAGCAAACCGCCCAGCCAACCCACAAGGGCCCGCCACAAATGCAGCGGTGCGGTCAGACGCGCAGGATCAGGGAACAGGTCAGCCCCTGTTGTTGTAACCGCGCTGACCATATCAAAATACGCATTTAAAAAGCTGGTATTGCCCAGGGCCTCATGTAACGGGATCGCCAGAAACAAAGGCAGGATCGTAAACGAAGACAACATCACCGCCAGCTGACCCAATGTCCCCCGACGAGGCTTCCGATTCATCAGAGCCAGAGAGATGAGCGTGACGACAAAAATGCCCAGAAGGCCGGAGTAGAAAAACGACCGTGACGTATCATGGTCATCCAGGGCCAGCGCATAAACGGCGGGAATCCACATCGCCAACGACGCGACACCCCAGATCAGCAAAAGCAGCGGCAATCGCCGAAAAAACCCGATCTGCTGCTGACCCTTCGCCCGTAACATCAGAAGAAATCAATGGAGACCTGCATCAGGCGTTCCACCTCGGGCACGTCTTTAGCCAGCGCAAAAATGGCGACCACGTCTTTTTCATCAATCCGCAGACTGCCCGTGGGACGCACGACATCGTCGCCTTTTCGCACAGCACCAACCAGGACACCTTCCGGGAAATCGATGTCGCGCAGTTTCTGTCCGGCCATGGGCGAGGTCGAAAGAACCTCTGCTTCGATCACCTCGGCTTCTGCATCTCCGATGGAATAGACCTGCCTTACGCGGCCATGGCGAATGTGTCGCAGGATCGAACTGACCGTTGTGGCGCGCGGGTTGATATAAGCGTCGATCCCAAGGGGACCCATCAGCGCCACCATGCTCGGGTCGTTGATCAGAGCGATGGCCAGAGCGCAGCCCTCACTTTTGGCACGAACGGCTGCCAGCATATTGGTCCGGTCGTCATCGGTGACGGCCAGCATCGCATCGGCGCGGTCAATCCCGGCCTCGCTCAGCAACGCGGTGTCCAGCCCATCCCCGTTCAAAACAATTGTACGTTCCAGCGTTTCGGCGGCGATTTCGGCGCATTTCCGGTCCCGCTCGATGATCTTGGCGCGCACCCGGCTTTCACGTTCTTCCAGCGTCCGAGCGACCTCGAGCCCGACATTGCCGCCGCCGACAATCACGACGCGGTCCTGCTTTTTCTGAGCCTTGCCAAAGACTTCCATCGTGCGGTCGACATCTTTGACATTGGTAAAGACATAGCATTCGTCCCCGACAAACAGCTGGTCTTCGGATTCCGGGGCAAACAGGGATCCCTCGCGCCGCACACCCACCACGATCGAGCTGAGCGTCGAAAACAGATCGGTCAACTGCCGCAGCGGCGTGTTTACAATCGGGCAGTCCTCATCAACGCGAATGCCCAACAACTGCGCCCTGCCATCCATGAAAATCTCGGTGTCAAATGCCGACGGGGCCGACAGACGGCGCATTGCGGCCGCTGCGACCTCACGCTCGGGGCTGATCACGACATCGATAGGCAAATGATCCCGGCGGTAAAGGTCCGAATGGATCGCCTCAAGGTAAGATTTCGACCGAAGACGCGCAATCTTGCGCTGGATCGAGAATACGGAATGCGCCATCTGACAGGTGACCATATTCACCTCGTCCGAATGAGTGGCCGCAATGATCATATCTGCGTCGCGCGCCCCTGCCCGATCCAGCACATCCGGGTAGCTTGCAAAGCCCGCGATCCCCTGCACATCCAGCGTTTCGGTTGCGCGACGGACCAGGTCGGGATTGTTGTCGACCACCGTCACATCATTCAGTTCGCTCGACAGGTGCCGCGCAATCTGCCAGCCGACCTGACCGGCGCCGCAAATGATGACCTTCATGTTTCTGGCCCTTCTGCCTGAAATCATTGAATGACAGATGCCCCCAAAGCGGTCAATTGAATTGTCATGATCGGGTGGTTGAGGCAAGATAACAGTATGAAAACAGTACCTGCTTTCCTGATTTCCGTCCTCGTTCTGTCCGCTTGCGGTCCTCTGTCGCTGTATTATCGAGAAGGCGAAAGCGTCTCGCGCCTGCAGACTGAGACGACAGAATGTCAGGTAAAGGCGCTTAAGGACGCGCCGGTAGCCAACCAAATCCGACAGAGCCCGCCCGTCTACTGGCCCGGACGCACCTATTGCGATGGAAAGGGAAATTGCTACCGCTCGCCAGGCTGGTGGGAACCCGGGCGTGTTTACACAGTGGATGTAAACCAGGGGTTGCGCAACACGGTCGAGGCTCAGTGCATGGCTCAGAAAGGGTTTCGGCCGGTCAGCCTTCCGCCTTGCAAAAACAGCGTGAAGTCACGGGTCACACCTGCGCGCACAACGGTCCTGCCGCCGCTGAACCCGTCATCCTGTTTCGTGAAATTCGACGACGGTTCGTTCCAGATCATTACACCGGGGCAAACGGGCTAGCCCCGGCGGATCATTCCGCCGGTTCAGGCTCGTCAAGCTGCGCCACCCGCGCACCCGATTTGTTCGAAGTGACCACGCCCAGCGACTTCAGCTTGCGGTGCAACGCGCTGCGCTCCATTCCGACGAAGCTGGCGGTGCGGCTGATATTGCCGCCGAAACGGTTGATCTGGGTCAGCAGATACTCCCGCTCAAACGCTTCACGGGCTTCGCGCAGTGGCAGGGTCGCCAAGACACCGGACAGGACAACACGACCGGTTTCGTCAGATTTTTCTTCCTCGTTGGGCAGTTCGCGCGCTTCAATCGGCCCCGTTCCATCGCCGAGGATCAGCACTCGCTCGATCAAATTCTTTAGCTGCCGCACATTGCCGGGCCAGGTCATGGTCTGAAGCAGGGCAACCGCCTCGTCGGACAGTTCTCGTATCGGTAAGCCTTGGGTTTCATTGCACATTTCGATGAAGTGCTGCGCCAATACCGGGATATCCTCGCGCCGTTCCTCCAGCGAAGGCACCGTAATCGGAACAACGTTCAGACGGTGATACAGTTCTTCACGGAACCGGTCCGCCGCGATTTCCTCTTCGAGATCGCGGTTGGTCGAAGAGATGACGCGCAGATCGACCCGTACCTTGTCGGTGCCTCCGACACGCTGGAACTGCTGGTCCACCAGAACACGCAGGATCTTGGATTGAGTGCCCAAGGGCATGTCGGCGACTTCATCGAAATAGATCACTCCGCCATGCGCCTCTTCCAGCAGGCCGGATTCGACACCGCGCTCAGAAGATTCGCGCCCAAACAGAACTTCTTCCATACGTTCCGGCTCGACCCCTGCGCAGTTCACTGTGACAAACGGGGCGTTGGCCCGGTTGGAATGGGCGTGGATATACCGGGCCGCGATTTCCTTGCCCGACCCGGCCGGCCCGCTGAGCATCACGCGGCCGTTTGACTTGGTGACCTTGTCCAATTGACCTTGCATCGCGCGGAAGGAAGCCGACTTGCCGATCATGTCCGAACAACTGACTTCTTTCCTCTTCAGCGAGGCATTCTCGCGACGCAATCGCGAGGTTTCCATTGCGCGGCGGATCACGACCATCAGTTGATCAATATTGAAGGGCTTCTCGATGAAATCATACGCGCCCTGCTTGATCGCAGCGACCGCAATTTCGATATTCCCGTGGCCTGAGATAATCACCACCGGTACATCCGGATTGTCACGTTTCACCGCCTTCAGGATGTCGATCCCGTCCATGCGGCTGTCTTTCAGCCAGATATCCAGAATCAGCAGCCCTGGTGGCTCGGAATTGATTGCCGACATACACTCGTCCGAGTTGCCGGCAAGCCTGGTGGAATAGCCTTCGTCCTCGAGAATATCGGACACAAGCTCGCGAATATCGCGTTCGTCATCTACGATCAGAATGTCGCTCATCTTTGGCCTGCTTTCAGTTTGTTGGTTTTAATCGCCTGCTTTTGTGGCGCGACGGAAGAGGCCCCTTCGGCCCCGGGCAAACGGATCACAGCCATCGCGCCGAAATGGTCTTGTCCGTCGAAAACGGGCGCGTCTTCCAATGTCAGCGCTCCGCCGTGTTCTTCGATAATCTTCTTGACGATCGGCAGTCCCAGACCAGTGCCCTCGTCACGTGTGGTTACATAAGGTTCAAACAGCCGCGCCCGGTCTTCGGGCAAGCCGATGCCATTGTCGGCAATCGTGATGACTGTCCCGGCGTCATCGGGCGCCATTGCCACTTTGATCTGCGGTTTGAGGTTTTCTGGCGCGCCCTTTTCTTTCAGCGTGCCTATAGCTTCACCCGCGTTCTTGATCAGGTTGGTCAGCGCCTGATTCAGCATCGTTGCGTCCACATCCGCGAATACAGGCTGGTCGGGCAGGTCGGCATCAATGTCCACATCGGGCTGCCCCGACTGTTGCAACAACACAGCCTCGCGCACCAGTTCGACAAGGTTCTCTTCGTGGCGATCCGGTTCCGGCATACGCGCAAATTTCGAGAACTCGTCCACGATGCGCCGCAAATCGTTGGTCTGGCGCACGATGACATCCGTCATCGATTCCAAGGTGTCGCAATCTTCCTCGTCCAGCTTGCGGGAGAATTTGCGCTTGATCCGTTCGGCGCTCAATTGGATCGGGGTCAGAGGGTTCTTGATTTCATGCGCGATGCGGCGTGCCACGTCGCCCCAGGCCGCCATCCTTTGGGCGCTGACCAGATCGGTCACATCGTCAAATGCAACCACGTACCCTTCAAGCCCGCCATCCTCACCCCGGCGCGTCGCCATGCGGACCAGAAGATTTTCTAGCTGCCCCTTGCGCGTGACCTTGACCTCGCCCTGCACGGCCTCCTGCCCGCTTTCCTTGAGGTTCTCGAACAAAGGCAGGAACTCAGGCACAGCGATACCAATCGCCAGGTGTTGCTCGCCGCTGTACCAATCCAACAATCGCTCGGCCGAGCGATTCACAAAGGTCACGCAGCCATCCGGGTCGACACCCACAACACCGGAAGTCACCGAACTCAGCACCGAGTCAAACAGACGCCGACGCCGTTCGATGTGGCGCGTGTTCTCCAGCAGAGTGTCGCGTTGCCCTTTCAGCTGGCGCGTCATTTGGTTGAAATACCGACCGAGCATGGCGATTTCATCATCGCTGGCCTCTTCTATCACCTGCACGCTCAGATCACCGGCTCCGACGCGCTGCGCCGCCGTGGTCAACCGTCCGACCGGGCGCGACAGGCGTTCCGCGAACCACATACCCAGCGACATCGCCGCCAGAATGAGGATCACTGCGAATGCCAAGTACAGCAGGCCAAATTCGAACAGAACCCTTCCCCGTTCACTTTCAAGCTGCCGGTAGAACTGGGCCGTTTCCTTGGTGTCGTCCAACAGCGTCAGTAGTTGGCCGTCTACCTCACGGCTGACATATAAATATCGGTCAGCAAAGGCCTGCAATGGCACCAGCGCGCGAAACTCGCTGTTGTCCCAGTCGGCAATAATCGCCATGCCCTGATCATTGGCCTCAATTATCTGCTCTGGCGTGGGTTTTTCGTAGTTGAACAAGTAAGACCGATCACCGCGGGATCTGATCTCTCCACTTCCGTCAATGACATAAGCCTCGCGCAGGCCGCGCTGAATTTGTCCCTGCCCTTGCGCGAGGACCTCGCGCAGCTCGGCATCACTGATATAGAAATCCAGCGCCCGCGCATTATCCAGATACCGTGCCAATACGGTGGCGTCCTGCGTCAGACCTTGCCGGTGTTCCTGCTCGTAAGCTTCAGCAGCGGTCAGGGACGACCCGACAACCTGTCGCACGCGGTCCGAGAACCACCCTTCGAGGCCGATATTCACAGTGAGTCCGGCAAAGATCGCGACGGTGACCGTTGGCACCAGCGCAAGCAGCGTGAATGCGCCGATCAGGCGCAAGTGCAGCCTAGATCCTGCGGATTTCGCCCGCCGCGCAGCGATCAGGCTGCCCAGCTGCCCCAGCACCAACGCAGCGACAACGAGAACGTAAACGAGATCTGCAAGGAGAATCAGCCGAAGTGTCGGGGCCGTCGCGCCAAGATCAAATGGACCGATAACCAGATAGGTCGCAAGCGCCAGCACCGGACCCAACATGACCAGACCCAAGGTGCTGAAATTGCGGAATCTCCGGGACTTGCGCCACCGGTTGATCGATAGGATCGGCCCGTTCTGTGCCCGGGTTGCCACCGTCTGCCCTCATTCTGATGTGTCGCCTGCGCGACTTACCGCCATATGTCGTGGTCGTTGGCCGGAACGAACCCGGATGCCACGTTTTGTGTGGCGATATTACATCAGTTTGCGGCGACGTGTCACCTGAATATCGAGATCCGTAATTTTTTTACGCAGCGTATTTCGGTTAATCCCCAATAAATCAGCACATTTTGCCTGATTTCCACCGGTTGCATCCAAAGCGATTTCGATCAGCGGCGCTTCGACTTCGCGCAAAATCCGCTGATACAGGCCCGGCGGCGGCAGAATATTCCCGTGCAAATCAAAATACCGTCGCAGATGTCGCCCGACCGAGGCCGACAGTTTTTCGCGTTCTCCGTCTCCCAGAACCGGTTCGGCTTCGGGCTGACTGCCCAAAACCGTTTCTACTTCGGTCCGGGAAATCTCGTCGGCCCGGCTGGTCAGGCTGAGACGGCGAATGGCGTTTTCAAGTTGGCGCACGTTGCCGGGCCAGGAATACCGTCGCACCAGTTCAACCGCATCCGGGCTGAGCCAGCGCTTCGTTCCCGTTTCACGCTCCTCCCGGGCCAGAAAATGATCGGCCAAAAGGGTGATGTCGTCCACGCGCTCCCGCAGTGCCGGAACGTGGATCGTCGCGCCGCACAAACGATAATACAGGTCCTGGCGCACACGGCCGGATTCCATCGCACCGGTCAGGTCCGACTGACTGGTGGCCATGAAGCGCGGCACATGGTCGCCCGGCGTGTCCATCATCCGAACGATCCGGGCCTGAACTTCATCTTCAATGTCGGTAATCTCGTCAATCAACAACGTCCCGCCACGTACCCGGGCCATCACCCGCGCGGGGCCTTCCAGATCGCTCAGTTCGGTCGCCGTTACGGTCACGAATGGTAATGTGCGACGGTCCGAGAAATCGTGAATAGCGCGCCCTATCAGCGACTTACCGGTTCCGCTTTCACCGGAAATCATGACCGACAGATCCGTATTCATCACGCGCGCAACCAGCCTGTATAGCGACTGCATCAAAGGCGTCCGCCCCACCAACGGCAACTCGTCCGGTCGCTCCTCTGTCGTGTCGGCGGGTTCCGGCAGCGCGCGCTGTTTGGCCTCCAATGCGCGCGCAGTGCGTTTCATCAGGTCCGGCAAGTCAAAAGGCTTCGGCAAATAGTCATATGCGTCTGCCTCGGCCGCTTGAATTGCCGTCATGATCGTGTTCTGGGCCGAGATCACGATCACCGGCAGTCCGGGCCGGTCCTGGGCTATTTTCGGCAGCATCTCCAGCCCGTTGCCATCGGGCATGACAACGTCCGAAATCACGACATCGCCCTTGCCCTCGCCCACCCAGCGCATCAGCGTGGTCAGCGACGAGGTCGCATGCACCTTGCATCCCGCCCGCGTCAGGGCCTGAGTCAAAACCGTTCGGATTGTGCGATCGTCATCGGCGACCAGAACTGTGCCATCCATCAGAGGCTCTCCTTGCGCTGCTCTTCACTGTGCGCCCGTCGCAGGGACAGGCGAAATACGGTGCGTCCGGGTACGGAGTCGGCTGAAATCCAGCCGTCGTGGTCCGACACGATCTTGCTGACCAGTGCCAGCCCGAGGCCAGTGCCGTTGTCTTTACCCGAAACGAAGGGATCGAAAATGTCGCTGCGGATTTTCTCGGGCAGACCGGGACCATCGTCGATGATCTCGATCTGCAGGGGCAGCGAATGGCCCGTGCCGTCGCTGCGGCGTAGGCGGAAAGAATGTTCGAAATAAGTACGCAGACGAATGGTTCCGCCTTTGGGATCAGCGGCTTCCGAGGCGTTCTTGAGCAGGTTCAGCACCACTTGCAAAAACTGATCGGGATCACCATAAGCCAAGGGCAGTGAGGGGTCGTAGTCCTCAATAATGGTCATATGCGCCCCAAAACCCAGCAGCGCCGACCGGCGCGCGCGATCCAAAACATCATGGATATTGACCGGCTTGAAATCAGGTTTTGACAGGTTTCCGAATTGCTCGACCTGCTCCAGCAATTTCACGATACGTCGAGTCTCGGCAACGATTAGGTCTGTAAGTTCAAGATCTTGCTGCGGAATATTCATGCTGAGAAGCTGCGCGGCACCCGTGATGCCGGCCAGCGGATTCTTGATCTCATGCGCCAGCATTTCGGCCATTCCGATCGCGGATTGGGCCGCTGATTTGACTGTGTTGCCAAGTGTCATTCGACCCGCCAGTTCACGCGGCGAGATGGTCATGATCATCGAGCCCGGATGCCCCATCAACGGCGCGATTTGCAGCGCGCATTGCAATGGCGCCCGGTTGCCCGACCCGACATCCACATCATTCACGAAAAGCGGAGTCCCGTATTGCCGGGCACGCACAAACGCCTCTTCCAGAGGAGCGTCGACGGCCAACAAATCCCAGACCGGGTTTCCCAGTACGGATTTGCGCGACGCGTTCAGAAACCCCTCACCTGACGAGTTGACATCAGCAACCCGGTCATCCGGGTCAATGATGAAGGCAGGAACCGGCAAAGAGGCCCAGATGGCTTGATCCGACGTCATGCGGCCTCCTCCGTCCTGACGATCAGAGCGTCGCCCAGCAAGCGCAACACTTCGTCCGGATCCCGTGAGGTCAAGACCGCCCGGCGCAGGGTCAAGGGTGTGCCTGCCTCATCCATATACCACCCCAGATGCTTTCGGGCGACGCGAAGGCCCAAATCCTGACCGTAAAAGCCCAGCATTGCCTGATAATGTGCCCGGACCATCGCAATCAGGTCCTTGCCTTCAGGAATTTCCGGCGCCTCCCCCCCGTAGAGATCGTGACAAATCTGGGCCAGCAGCCAAGGTTTGCCCTGCGCGCCGCGTCCTACCATAACACCGTCTGCGCCCGACCTTTCCAAAGCCTCTTTGGCGGCCGTCGTATCAACGATATCTCCGTTGGCGATCACGGGGATCGAAACGGCCTCTTTCACTGCCCTAATCGCCTGCCAGTCAGCGCGACCTTTGTAGAACTGACACCGCGTGCGTCCGTGAATCGTGACCATTTGAATGCCGGCATCCTGCGCACGCCGGGCCACATCCGGAGCGTTCAGCAGCGAGTCATCCCAGCCCAGCCGCGTTTTCAGCGTCACAGGCACGTCCACGGCGCCCACTACCGCCTCGATCAGCGTTAGTGCGTGGTCCGGTGTTTTCAGCAATGCGGATCCGGAATACCCATTCGTTACCTTTTTGGCGGGACACCCCATATTGATGTCGATCACCCGCGCACCCCGGTCGGCCACCTGACGGGCGGCTTCGGCCATCCAGTGCGCCTCTCGACCCGCCAGTTGCACGGCGGTGTTTTCAATATCCGCGGAAAGCTCGGCCCGCTCACGCACGCCGGGTTTCGCCTGCACCATCTCCTGACTGGCGACCATCTCGCTGACGACCATGCCTGCGCCGAACCGCATGACGAGATCGCGGAACGGTCGGTCAGTGATTCCAGCCATCGGCGCCAACAACACCGGAGGGGTCAGTTCCTTTTCAGCAAGACGCAGGGTCAACGTGCCTAATCCTTGAGCAATTGCAGATTTGATATCGAAAACGCAGCATATGAACAAGAAAACGGCGCCAAACAAGCCCGCAAAATCATCATATGCCTATTTTTTGGGCGAATTGACGCGGGTGATTGCCTCTGCATTCACCGCCCCCTAAACATTGCCCAAGACAGGAGACGCCACCCCATGACCACCGCCGCCATTATTGTCGCCGCAGGACGCGGATTGCGCGCCGGAGGCGGCACACCAAAACAATGGCGTGCTCTGGCTGGACGGCGAGTGGCCGACTGGACCATCGACCGGTTCCGCAAAAAGGTCGATCACATCGTTTTGGTGCTTGCCCCCGAGGATACGCCGGCGTGGAAAGAGTTCGGCAAGACGGATTTGATCCTGACTAAGGGCGGCGCAGATCGGGCTGGATCGGTTCGAAACGGGCTAAAGGCACTGGCCGGACATAATGTCGAGCGGGTTCTTATTCATGACGTGGCACGCCCCTGTGTCAGTGCCCGCGTCATTCGGGGCGTTCTGGAAGCCCTTGAAACCAGCCCTGCCGCAGCGCCGGGTTTGGCTATTACCGATGCTCTGTGGATCGGTGCAGATGCAAGTGTTTCAGGCACTCAAGACCGTAGCAACCTGTTCGCGGCACAAACTCCGCAGGGTTTTTTGTATGACGCCATCGTTTCTGCCCACGCGAGACATGCCGGAGTCGCAGCGGACGATGTCGAAGTCGCGCAGGCAGCCGGGATGGACGTTGCCATTGTGCCGGGCGACGCGGACAACATAAAAATCACCCGACCCGAGGACTTTGCCCGGGCTGAACGCATAATAGGAACGGATATGGATGTAAGGCTGGGCAACGGGTACGACGTGCATCGTTTTGGCGACGGGGATCGTGTGATCCTGTGCGGAGTAGAGGTTCCGCATGATCGCGGGCTACAGGGGCATTCGGATGCCGATGTAGGAATGCACGCGGTCACGGACGCGATCTACGGCGCACTGGCGCGTGGCGATATCGGCCAGCACTTCCCGCCATCCGATCCTCAGTGGAAGGGTGCAGCCAGCAAGATCTTTCTGCGGCACGCGGTCGAATTGGCGGGCCAGATGGGCTTTCGCATCTCGAACGTGGATTGCACGCTGGTTTGCGAATATCCCAAGATCGGGCCGTACGCCCAGGCGATGCAGGAAGAAATGTCCAAAATCATGGAGTTAGAAGCGGATCAAGTTTCGATCAAAGCGACCACATCCGAACGACTGGGCTTTACCGGCCGCGGTGAGGGGATTGCCTCGATTGCCACGGCCTGTCTGGTGAAAGCATGACGGCCGCGCGCCTGATCGGAACAGTTGGCGGCGTCGGTTATCTGCGCCCTGCCCCGGGTACCTGGGGGTCGCTGGCAGCTTTGCCAATGGCCTGGGTGCTGCATACGCTTGGCGGGTTTCCTTTGCTGGTGCTGGCAACGCTCGCGGCGTTTTTTGGCGGTTTGTGGGCCACCCGTGTCATGACCGAAGGACAGGATGACCACGACCCGTCGGAAATCGTGATCGACGAAGTAGCGGGGCAATTCATCGCCCTTTGGGCAATATCCTACCCTGCCTGGGCAAATGGGATCGAAATCACGGCGCTATGGCCCGGCTGGGTGGCGGGGTTTGTTCTGTTCCGCCTGTTCGACATCACCAAACCCGGGCCCGTCGGTTGGGCCGACCGGCGAGGTGATCCGATGGGTGTGATGCTGGACGACGTGATCGCCGGAGCATTCGCCGCCGTTGGCGTAGTGATCCTTGCAGGGATTGCCCATGGGGTTTTGGGCCTATGAATGTCGCTGATCTGCTGGAACGGGCCAAGGCAAGGAACCTGATGATCGTCACAGCCGAAAGCTGCACGGGCGGCATGGTTGCCGCCGCGCTGACCGATATTCCCGGCAGTTCAGCCGTGGTCGACCGGGGGTTCGTCACTTACTCGAACGAAGCCAAACAGCAGATGCTGGGCGTTGATGCCGAAACTCTGGCAACGCATGGAGCGGTGTCCGAGGAGGTTGCCTGTGAGATGGCCGAAGGGGCATTGCGCCAGTCTCAGGCGCAGCTGGCTGTTTCGATTACTGGCATTGCGGGCCCCGGCGGATCCGAGTTCAAGCCCGAAGGGCGCGTCTGCTTTGGGCTGGCGGCTATAGGTCAGCCGACACAGGTGGAAACCGTTGAATTCGGAGCATTGGGCCGCGACGACGTCCGACGCGCTGCCCGCGACCACGCGTTGACGCTGCTCTCTCAGGGCGTTTCGCGCTTTGCCTAAATTTGCGCCACTCGCCCCATGAAGGCGCAAAATTTGTCACCAGTTGAAAAAAGGCCCTCAAAATAAGCGGTCTTTTGGGGTGCTGCCTCTTTTTTCCTCGCCCTCTCTTCGCTTCAACGCACAGCACACCACTCATCAGGCGCCAGTCGGTGACGTGCAAGCACGGATCGGCGCCCCTGCAGCGAAAGAGGAGAGCGGCCCATGAACGGAGCCGATACAGCCTGGATCATCGTCGCAACGGCGTTGGTCCTGTTCATGACATTACCGGGCCTTGCCCTGTTTTACGGCGGCCTCGTTCGCGCCCGAAACGTGCTGAGCGTGTTCATGCACTGTTTCAGCATCGCGTGCCTGATGAGCATCCTCTGGCTGGTCGCCGGATACTCGATTGCATTCGGCCCCGGCGCTTCCGGCTTGTGGGGCGGGTTGGGCAAAGCGTTTCTGAACGGCGTCGATGCCGACAGCTTGGCTGGTACCCTGCCCGAGGTCCTGTTCTTCGCCTTCCAGATGACCTTCGCCATCATCACCCCAGCACTGATTGTTGGGGCCTATGTCGAGCGGGTGGGTTTCGGATTCGTTTTGACCTTCTCGGCCCTTTGGATGCTGCTGTGTTATGCACCGGTCGTCCATTGGATCTGGGGCGGCGGCATGCTGACCGATGGCGGTATTCTGGGTGAGATCGGTGTGCGAGATTTCGCAGGCGGCATTGTCGTCCATGAAACGGCCGGTCTGGCCGCCCTGATCATCGCTGTGATCCTTGGACCACGCCGCAATCGCACCACCCCGCCGCACAGCCCCGGTTTTGTCATGGTCGGTGCGGCGATGCTGTGGGTCGGCTGGTTCGGCTTCAATGGCGGTTCGCAACTGGCCGCTGACGGAGGCGCCGCAATGGCGATGACCGTGACGCATCTGTCCGCTGCCACTGCTTCGCTGACCTGGGCGCTGTGGGAGAAGATTCGTTTCGGCAAGGCGTCGATGGTTGGTCTGGTTACGGGTACGATTGCCGGTCTGGCCTCGATCACCCCGGCCTCGGGATTCGTGGGACCGGTGCAGGCGTTGATCATCGGTGCAGTGGCCGGCGTGTTGTGTCAGGAAGCGGTCAATGTCATTCGCAACAAGCTGAATATCGACGACACGCTGGACGTGTTCGCCGTGCACGGCGTTGGTGGGATTTTCGGAACGCTTATGATCGCATTATTCGGTCTGGGCACCTGGACTGCACAGCTGGGCGGGCTGCTGATCGTGGGTGCCTTTACGGCAGTTGTCACGTTTGTGTTGGTAAAAGTGGTTGCGCTGATCACACCGCTTCGCGTAGACGCCGAGACCGAGACAAACGGGCTCGATCTATCGGTACACGGAGAACGTGCCTACGACATCAGCAGCTAAGCCCACCTTAGTTGCCTGATCGCCTGCAAGGGCACAAGCGGACCTCTTGGGGGTCCGCTTTTCTTTTGGCCAACCCCTCTCGACTCTGACCCAGGCGTCGCGCTATCAGCCCGCAACGTCCTTTCAGCCCAGAGGTTTGCGCCATGATCCCCAGTTCATTTCCCGACAGCACCGAAATCGCCCGCCTGACTGCCCGGATGCTGCTGGAGATCAAGGCCGTGCATTTCAACTCGCGTGAACCGTTCACACTGGCCAGCGGCCTGCCCAGCCCGACCTATATCGATTGCCGCAAGCTGATCTCATACCCGCGTATCCGCTCGACCTTGATGGATTTCCTGACCGTCACCGTGATGCGCGAGGCCGGGTTCGAGGCGTTCGACAATATCGCGGGCGGCGAGACAGCCGGCATCCCCTTTGCCGCCATGGTCGCCGAGCGTATGGCCCTGCCCATGACCTATGTGCGCAAGAAGCCCAAAGGCTACGGCCGCAACGCCCGCATCGAAGGCGCGATGAGCGAAGGGGAACGCGTGCTGCTGGTCGAAGATCTGACCACCGATGGCGGCTCCAAGCTGTCCTTTGTCGATGCGATCCGTGAAACGGGCGCGACCTGCGGCCATACAGCGGTGATCTTTTACTACGGCATCTTTCCAGAGACCGAGAAGACCCTGGGCGATCACGGCGTGAAGCTGCATTCGCTGTGCACTTGGTGGGACGTCCTGGCCGAGGCCAAGGCGCAAAAGGCCTTTGACGAAGAGACCCTTAGCGGTGTCGAAGCCTTCCTGAACGACCCGCGCGGGTGGCAGGACGCGAATAAATCGTAAAATTCGGCCTGTGGGTAAGCTGGGGATAGTTGATTTTCGAATCGATCCAAAGCGCGCCTATCTAGTCGAATTTCGCGCCCATCACACCAAATGTTGCGATAGCTTTCGTCCCGTGCAAAACTGGGCGGAAGTTATCCCCATTCAGATGGGCAGTTATCCCGAAGCCGGGGGCGGTTATACCAACTTACCCCCATTCATTTGCAGATAGCTTGAACCGGGGCTTGGCGTGTAGAACCTCGGAACGGGCAGCGGGGACAAGATGAACGAGATCAGCAGTATCGAGCAGGCAGCAGCGCAGATTCAGAACGCCGAGACCATGCCGCATTCCATTGAGGCCGAACAGCAGCTTTTGGGCGCGATCCTAACCAATAACGACCTCTATGACCGGGTCGCTTCGATCATCGGGGCCGAGCATTTCTACGACCCAGTTCACTCGCGGATTTACGAGGTCGCAGCCACGCGCATCGCCAAGAATGCGCTGGCTTCACCCGTGACGCTGAAATCCTTCATGGCGGATGACGAGGGCCTGAAGGAATTGGGCGGACCCGCCTATCTGGTCAAACTCGCCGGGGCCTCGATCAGTGCCTTCGCGGTGCATGACTATGCCCAGATGATCTATGATCTGGCGATCCGGCGCGAGCTGATCCGGCTGGGTCGCGACATCTCGGACAAGGCCGCGCGGGTCGATGTGTCCAGTGAGCCCAAAGAGCAAATCGTCGAGGCCGAGCAACAGCTCTATCAGCTCTCCGAGCAGGGCCAGACCGAACAGGGTTTCCAATCCTTCCTAAAGGCGGTCACAGAAGCCGTCAACGTCACCAATGAGGCGTACCAGCGCGGTGGCGGCATGGCGGGGATTTCCACCGGTCTGGCCGACTTGGATAAACAATTGGGCGGGTTGCACCCATCGGACCTGATCATTCTCGCGGGTCGTCCGTCGATGGGTAAAACCTCGCTAGCGACCAATGTGGCGTTCAACGTAGCCAAGGCTTACAAGCGCGGGCTGAAACCTGATGGCAGCGAAGGCGCGATTGATGGCGGCGTCGTGGGATTCTTCTCGCTCGAGATGAGCGCCGAACAGCTGGCCGGTCGCGTTCTGGCCGAAGCCTCTGAAATCTCCAGCCACAAGATCCGTCAAGGTGACATGACCGAGGCCGAGTTCCGCCGTTTCGTCGATGCCGCTAAGGAACTGGAAGCCTGCCCTCTGTTCATTGACGACACACCTGCCCTGCCGATCTCACAGCTTGCCGCCCGCGCACGGCGGTTGAAGCGGACGCATGGACTGGACCTGCTGGTCATCGACTATCTGCAGCTGTGCCGGGGCATGTCCGACAACCGCGTCAACGAAATCGCCGAGATTTCGATGGGCATGAAAGCGATTGCCAAGGAACTGAACATCCCCGTCATCGCCTTGTCCCAGCTGAGCCGTCAGGTAGAAAGCCGCGACGACAAACGCCCGCAGCTAAGCGATCTGCGGGAATCGGGCTCGATCGAACAGGATGCGGACGTGGTGATGTTTGTATTCCGTGAGGAATATTACAAGGAACGCGAAAAGCCAGGCGATCATGAGCTGGAAAAGATGGAAGAGTGGAAACAGGCCATGGAGCGCCTGCATGGCAAGGCCGAGGTGATTGTCGGCAAGCAGCGCCACGGCCCCATCGGCACGGTCGAGTTGTCGTTCGAGGCGCAGTTCACCCGCTTTGGCAATCTGGTGAAGCCCTGGCAACAGGGCGGCGAGATCGAAAGTTACTGATCCGCAGATGCGATACGGACGGATGTTGCCCAAGCCGCATCGTGCAGTCGACCGTTTGGGTCGTGAACGATACAGCTTTCCGAACCTCTTTGACCCGCATGCGAATACAATAATACAACCCTTGCCAGATGTCGGTTAACCCCGTTTCAACCCGCTGATATTTGCCGATTTTCTAAGTTCTGAACCGGAAGCTGCCTACGAGGCGCACCAACCGGGAAAGAAATAGGGTATTCCCCCCTTGACCTGCGACGATCCAATGTCATGAACGACGCATGAGTACTGCACGATTAACGATCAATCTTCAGTCGCTTGCCCATAACTGGCGCGCGCTGGATGCCAAAACGAATGTCGAAACCGGCGCTGTGGTCAAGGCGGACGCCTATGGGCTGGGCGCCGGACCGGTATCCTGGACTCTGGCTGAAGAAGGCGTTCGCAAGTTCTTTGTCGCTGCGGCCGAAGAAGGGGTCGAAGTGCGAAAGGCACTGGGGCCGGGCCCGGAAATTTTTGTTTTCTCGGGCCATATGGACGGCGACAACGAGCTGATATCCGACCATAGTTTGATCCCGTTGATCAACTCTCCGGAACAGTTTCAGCGTCACCGCGAGGCCCTGCCCGATCACCCCTTCGGTATCCAACTGGACAGCGGTATGAACCGGTTGGGGATGGAACCCACGGACTGGGCCGAACTGCGGGACTCTGCCTTATCGCTCAATCCAGTCGTGGCGATGTCGCATCTGGCCTGCTCGGACGAGCCAGACCATCCGATGAACCTGCAGCAGTTGCAGACCTTCCGGGGCATGACCGAAGGTCTTTCGATACCGCGGTCCTTGGCGGCAACGGGTGGAACGTTGCTGGGGCCCGAGTTCCATTTTGAATTCTGCCGACCGGGGATTGGCCTCTATGGTGGTCTGCCCTTTGCCGAGGCAAAGCCTGTCGTTACCGTCGATTTGCCCGTCATTCAGGTCCGTCAGGTCGAGGTGGGTGAAACCGTCGGATACGGCAACACCTGGACCGCTCGTCGCCCGTCCCGGATCGCGACCGTCTCGGCAGGCTACGCGGACGGGTTGCATCGCGCCATCGGAGGCGGCATCGATACCTTCGCGGGGGAATTGCCCTGCCCCGTCGTCGGTCGCATTTCGATGGACCTGATCACGGTCGACGTGACCGACCTGCCCGAAGACCCCGAGCGCCTGCGCATCCTGAACGGACATCAAACCGTCGATGATTTGGCCGAAGCCGCCGGCACGATCGGATATGAGATCCTGACCTCGATGGGCAGCCGATATTCGCGAGGCTACGTGGAATGAACCCAATCACCGCGCTGGGGGGGCTGGGCCGGGCCGTGCTGAACGCGTTTGCGTCGTTTGGCCGGGTGGCGTTGTTTGCCGTGGACGCAATCTCGCACATATTCCGCCCGCCGTTCTATCCGCGGGAAATCATGATCGCGCTGCTGAATATCGGCTGGCTGTCCCTGCCCGTCGTCGGCCTGACTGCCATCTTCACCGGCGGTGCGCTGGCCCTGCAAATCTACGCCGGGGGTGCGCGTTTCAATGCCGAGGCCGTTGTGCCCCAAATCGTCGCTATCGGCATGGTGCGCGAGCTTGGCCCCGTGCTGGTCGGCCTGATGATCGCGGCGCGCGTGACCTCCTCTATCGCGGCCGAGATCGCGACGATGAAAGTGACCGAACAAATCGACGCCTTGGTCACATTGTCGACCCATCCGATGAAATACCTGACCGCACCCCGCGTGCTTGCGGCCGTTCTGACAGTTCCGGCTCTGGTTGCGGTCGGCGACATCATCGGCATCGCCGGCGGGTACACGGTTGCAACGCAAAACCTGGGCTTCAACCCGGCGGCTTACCTGAAAAACACGGTCGACTTCCTTGAAATCCGGGACATCGTATCGTCGCTGGTCAAAGGTGCCGCCTTCGGCATGATCGCCGCCATCATGGGGTGCTATTACGGCATGACCTCAGGCCGCGGCGCGCAGGGTGTGGGGCGCGCCACCAAGGGCTCGGTCGAGGCTGCCGCCGTTCTGATCCTCGCCGCCAACTTCGTTCTGACAGGGGTGTTCTTCTCGCTATGATCCGGATGGAGAACGTACATAAAGCCTTTGACGACAACCATGTGCTGCAGGGCATGAATCTTGAAATCCCCAAGGGCACGTCGATGGTCATCATCGGTGGCTCGGGCACTGGGAAATCCGTGGCGTTGAAGTGTATCCTCGGCCTGATCAAACCCGACAGCGGAAAGATCTATGTGGACGGCAAGGATGCACAAAAAGGCGACCGGGATGCATTTCTGGCCCGATTTGGCATGCTGTTTCAGGGCGGTGCGTTGTTTGACTCACTCCCCATCTGGCAGAACGTCGCCTTCAGGCTGTTGCGCGGACCGCTGAAACGTCCCCCGGAGTACGCCCGCGAAATCGCCATCGACAAGCTGCGCCGCGTCGGTCTGAGGGCCAAGGTGGCCGATTTGTACCCATCGGAACTGTCGGGCGGTATGCAAAAACGCGTGGGCCTGGCCCGCGCCATCGCCGCCGACCCCGAGATCATTTTTTTCGATGAGCCCACCACCGGCCTCGACCCGATCATGTCCGGCGTCATCAACGACCTGATCCGCGAAATCGTGACCGAGATGGGCGCCACCGCCATGACCATCACCCACGACATGAGCTCGGTCCGCGCGATTGCCGACAACGTGGCGATGCTGCATGACGGCGTGATCCAGTGGACCGGGCCGGTTGAGCAGATGGATGCGTCGGGTGATCCCTATGTCGAGCAGTTCATCAGTGGGAGTGCTGAGGGGCCGATTGAGGCGGTGCGCTAAACTTTCCCCGCCTCGCGTTCATGCTTTATCTGGTCATATGCGCGCTTGGCGTAGTCACAACGCAACAGGTATTGTCCGGAATTTACAATAAAATCAGGGGTTTGGATGCGAATTGCATCAAACACTTGTCGAAGATGTGTGCCGGAAACTGGAATGTAGTCGGGATCTTCACCGGAAAACTTGTTGTAGAGGCGGCCACCAATCCATCCTGCTCTTTTTCTTGCGCGATCCGTTTCATATAGCCGGAAATGCAAAACACCGAAAAGCTGCTCTCGGTCAAACGGTAATCTGTCTGCTGCAGCACTCCCAGCAGAAAAGACAGCATTTAAGCCGTCAGTTCCCGCAGCAGCGATTCCTTTGCTCAACGCGGATGGGCCATTTACGATCTTTATTATAGGGTCAGACACTGCAATCTAAAGCTGATTAATTTATGAGTTACCTAAACTTACACTCAACTCAAGCGACCGCAACTCAGAACTTGCCGCAGATACCTGCACTCACTAAGTATTCAGTTGCCTTACCAAAATCTTGCACATGACCCTCCGCCTCGCCACCCTCTCGCTCCTGATCCTCTACCCCATCGCGTGGTTCGCCCCGCTGATGCGCGCGGGCCTGCTGCCGATCTTCGGCCTCAGCGAAATCAGCGTCATTACCGGGCTCCAATCGCTGTGGAAATCGGACGTCTTCCTGGCGCTGATCGTCACCGTCTTTGCCCTCTTCGCCCCTTACCTCAAAACCATCGGCACCGCGCTGATCCAGTGGAACCTTCTGGACGCCCGCGTTCAGCCCGCCCTGCACATTCTCGGCAAGCTCGCCATGGCCGACATCTTCCTGATCGCACTCTACATCACTCTGGCCAAGGGATTTTCCTACGCGACCATCGAAACTGCGTGGGGTCTTTACCTTTTCACGGCCTGCATTCTGGCCTCGATCGCACTGGGGCACATTACGGAAATGACATCCAGTTCACGAAATCCTCAGCCCTAATTGATTGAAAACATTTATCTGAGTATCATTTTTGTATTTCGAGCAGCAACGTTTTCGTAGTTACGGGTCCGTAGCGGATCGCTTTACCTGTTTGATGTGTCCTCCGCTTCGGCCCGGTGTGTATCGGTTTGAAAAGGAGTTCGACGACCATGGCCGCCCTCCACAGTGTTACCTTGCAATTCCAGAATGCTTTCCTGAAACTGACGTTTTTTCTTATTTGCGCGGCGGCGCTTTTTGCCGTGACCACCACCCTGATGTCCGCGTTTGGTGTCCTGCCCTGGCTGTCCATACAGGCCGGTCTGGGCGGCGGAGCAACCATTGATGCGGGTATCTACGTTCAGACCGGCCTAACCGCGTTGATCCTGATGCTCGCCTTCTACCTGCCGTCGAACGCCCGGATGATGGCGCTGGAAAACGCACACCGCAAATTCACACTTAACATGCAGGATGTGGCCGAAGCCTATCAGGTTGCCCATGCCGCTGATCGCAGCGGTGCCTTTGCGCTGGCGTCCGAGTTCGATGCGGTCAAAGAGCGGATGGCCTATCTGCGCGACCATCCCGATCTCGAGGCGCTGGAACCCGAGGTGCTGGAACTTGCGGCACAGATGAGCCAGGTCAGTCAGGAGTTGGCGGAAACCTACGGCGAAGCCAAGGTCGCCCGTGCCCGTGCGTTCCTGCAACAGCGTCAGGAAGAGGTTGAGCGCTTCCAGAAACGGATCGAAGACGCACAAACCATTCAACACGAATTGCGCCAATGGACCCGCGACATCGAAATCGAGGAATCCATCGCCCGATCGCAACTCATTCGCCTGCGGGACGAACTGTTCGAACTGTTGCCCGAGTTGACAGCCCAACTGCAATCACCACCGGATGGAAGCGATCCGACCGCGTCCAGCGTCATCGCGATGACACCTCCGCGCGCCGCCGAATAGCTACGCGGCATCGGCGCGTCAGCGCCCGTTGGGATCGACGGCCCGTTCGGGCCCGAGATCGCAGCGCATATCGGCAGTGATGAAAGCCCGTAAGGGCTTGAAGAACTGCCAATCCTCGGGCACCAAGGGCCGCATGGCCAAGACTGTTTCGTTCTCATGCTCCGCCTGCGGCGCCTCTCACACCCGATGGTCCGGACGGTGCGACGCCTGTGGTGAGTGGAACACTATCATCCAAGACGTGCCCCTTTCTGCTGGTCCGGCAAGAAAATCGCTGGGCGGTAAGCGGGGCAAATCCCTCACGCTCACGGACCTTTCGACCGAAGAAACACCCCCGCCGCGTACACTTTGCGGGGTCGAGGAACTGGATCGCGTGCTTGGCGGTGGTCTCGTCCCGGCGTCGGCCCTGCTGGTTGGCGGAGACCCCGGCATCGGCAAATCCACCTTGCTGCTACAGGCCGCAGCCCGGTTTGCCCGCGCGGGTGTGAAAACCATCTATGTCTCGGGCGAGGAAGCCAGCGCGCAGGTGCGAATGCGCGCCCGCCGCTTGGGGCTTGAAGACGCCCCCGTGCAACTGGCCGCCGAAACCAACCTGCGCGACATCCTGACAACGCTCGAAACCGAAAAACCCGGTCTTGCCATCATCGACTCGATCCAGACCATGTGGGCAGACAATGTCGACAGCGCGCCGGGTTCCGTCAGTCAGGTCCGTGCGGCCGCGCACGAATTGACGACATTTGCCAAACGGCACTGCGTTTCCATCGTGATGGTCGGCCATGTCACCAAGGAAGGCCAGATCGCCGGCCCACGGGTCGTCGAGCATATGGTCGATACCGTCCTTTATTTCGAGGGCGAGCGCGGCCACCAGTTCCGCATCCTGCGCGCGGTCAAGAACCGCTTTGGCCCGGCGGACGAGATTGGTGTATTTGAGATGACCGGCAAGGGCTTGGCACAGGTTACGAACCCGTCCGCCCTCTTCCTGTCGGAACGCGGCACACCCAGCCCCGGCTCGGCGGTATTCGCGGGCATCGAAGGCACCCGCCCGGTATTGGTAGAGCTTCAGGCCCTTGTCGCGCCCTCGCCCCATTCCCAACCCCGCCGCACGGTCGTGGGATGGGACAGCGGACGGCTGGCGATGATCCTCGCCGTGCTCGAGGCGCGTTGCGGCATCCCGTTTGCGGGCCTTGATGTCTACCTGAACGTCGCCGGAGGCCTGAAGGTTAGCGAGCCTGCTGCGGACCTCGCGGTTGCCGCAGCACTGCTCAGCGCGCGCGAAGATACCGCCCTGCCTGCCGACACGGTCGTTTTCGGAGAAATCTCGCTATCTGGGGCACTTAGACCGGCTCCGCAGACCGAAAACAGGTTGAAAGAGGCGCAAAAACTTGGTTTCACAGCGGCAATTGCTCCGGCCGGAGGCAAAACCGGCACTGTGGCAGGTCTGACACTCACCCGACCCTCTGATTTGGTGGGGTTTGTTGGCGAAACCTTCGGAGCAGGTTAAAGTCGCGCCCTGAGGGGCAGAAACGAACAGGCGAGGGCCATGGAAGGTTTTACAATTATTGACGGGGTCGTTGCCCTGATCGTCGTGGTGTCGGGCATTCTCGCCTACTCTCGCGGCTTCATGCGCGAGGTTCTGGCCATCGCAGGCTGGGTCGCAGCCGCCGTTCTGGCCTTTATCTTCGCACCCCAGGTCGTTCCACTGGTCAAAGAAGTCCCGGTGGTTGGCGAATTCCTGCGCGACAGCTGTGAATTGTCCGTGATCACCGGCTTTGCCGCCGTGTTTGCGGTAGCACTTATCGTGGTCAGCATCTTTACCCCGCTCTTCTCATCGCTGGTGCAGCGCTCAGCCATTGGCGGGTTGGACCAAGCCCTGGGGTTCTTCTTTGGCGTTGCCCGCGGCATCCTTCTGGTGGCCATCGCCTTCTTTGTCTACGATACCGTGATGACCGGGCAGTCTTACACAATCGTTGACGAAAGCCGTTCGGCCAAAGTGTTCGAACAGTTCAGCGACAAAATCGAAGAGCAAAACCCCGAGGCCGCTTTGGGCTGGATTACCGCTCAGTACGAAGAACTGGTCGCCTCGTGCACCGCTGACAATGCGCCGGACGCCACGACGCCGGACACCACAAACGAGGAGTCTCAGGACGACTCGCAAGGTTGAGACCGCGATCTTTTCAGAGCCATTCGAAAGCCCGGCATTGCCCGGGCTTTTGCTTTAACGGGGACCGGAGCGTTCAGACAAACCCCTCTCCTCCGCAAACCGTGCAACGAATGGTTTTCAGCCCAAAGCAACCGTCGCAGCGGCTGGAAACCGGTTTACCGTAAATATCCCTGCTCTTGACGACTTCTCCGGCGCCTTTGCAGATTTCACACGGTGCCCGCCCTGCCCCGCGGCACCGATGGCATCGGCGTTTGGCCGGGGGTTCTTTTGGGGTGTTGGGCTTGTGTTCCCACATGGCTGTTTTCCACTCGCTACGCTACGGTGGACGATCAGCCACCATTCCGGCCATGACACCACACGCGGGCGGCCTTGTCATCATTTCCAACCCTCGTGCCCGTTTTTTGCCTGCGTCAAAAGGTAAATGTGATCCTTTGATGACAGGCGCGCGATTTGCCATTATGTGATGGCCAAACCGCCACGGAATCGGAGCTGCCGATCTTGTTCTTTCTGTTCTCATGCGCCTGCGCCGCAATGATGACCGCCACTCTGGCACCAGGAACAGCAGCACCCGGGCACATTGCCCTGAGGATGCCGGGCAACCGGAACCGCTCGTCGGTCAAACCTCACGCCAAAACGTCATAGAATATTGGAGCCCCGTACATGTGTGGGATTTTGGGAATCGCAAGCCGGACACATGATGTGTTTGCGGAGATCTATGACGGGCTGCTGATGTTGCAGCACCGGGGTCAGGACGCTTCGGGCATCGTGACCTATAACGGAGAGTTCTTCCGCGAAAAGAAGGCAAATGGTCTGGTCAAGGATGTGTTCACCGCACAGGATGCCGAGGTGCTTCTGGGTCAGGTCGGCATCGGTCATGTCCGCTATCCCACCGCCGGATCACTCAGCGCGGCCGAGGCGCAGCCGTTTTTCGTGAATGCCCCGTATGGCATCTATCTTGTGCATAACGGCAATATCACCAATACCGCCGAACAGCGCGAGAAGGTCACCGGCAAATACAGCCGTCACCTTCGAACCACCTCGGATTCGGAAATTCTGTTGAATGTGCTGGCCGACAAAGTGGCAGACGCGATCAAGGTGAACGGCAATTCTGACCCAATCCGCAACATTTTTGCCGGTGTGAAAATGACGATGGAACGTGTTCAGGGTGCCTACTCGGTGATCTGTCTGGTGGCCGGTGTCGGCATGCTGGCTTTCCGCGACCCTTACGGCATCCGTCCCTTGTCCGTCGCCAAGCGCGCGATCGAAGGTGAAGGCGACGATTATGCCTTTGCCTCGGAAGACGTGGCCTTTGGTATCAACGGGTTTGACAAGATGCGCGACCTGCGCCCCGGCGAGGCGATCCTGATCGATCTGGACGGCAAAATGCACGAGTTCCAGGCGGTCGAAGGCCAACTGACCCCCTGCATTTTCGAGTATGTCTACCTGGCGCGCCCGGATTCGCTGCTGGATGGCGTGTCGGTCTACAAAACTCAGATGCGCATGGGTCAGACACTGGCCAAACAGATACAGGAATCGGGGCTGGACATCGACCGGATCATCCCCGTTCCCGACAGCGCCCGCCCGGTGGCACTTGAGGCGGCCAAGATCACCGGCATTCCCTACCGTGAAGGTCTGGTCAAGAACCGCTATGTCGGGCGGACTTTCATCATGCCCGGTCAGGCCGAGCGGCAGAAATCCGTTCGCCGCAAACTGAACGCGGTTCCGCTGGAGTTCGAAGGCCACAATGTCCTGCTGATCGACGATTCGATCGTGCGCGGCAATACGATCAAGAAGATCGTGCAGATGTGTCGTGAAGCGGGTGCGAAAAAGGTTTATGTCGCCAGCGCCTCACCGCCGGTGAAATACCCCAATGTCTATGGCATCGATATGCCCACCAAGCATGAACTGATCGCCAACGGCAAAGAGATCGAGGAAATCCGCGAGGAACTGGGCGCGGATGCGCTGTTTTATCAGAACCTTGACGATCTGATCTGGGCCGCTAAGGAAGGCAACCCTGAGATCGAGGCGTTTGACTGTTCCTGCTTTGACGGCAACTACATCACCGGCAGCGTCAGCGAAAACTATCTGGACAGCCTGGAGAACAGCAGCCGCGTCAGCAAAAAGCGGGAAGATATGCAGGTACCGGGCGGGTCATGGAACGCCGCCAAGCTGGCCTCAGGATAAGCGCCTCGGCGAACGTATCGCGCCTTTCGCGAATCAGCTCGGCACTACCCAGAATTGTTTGTGAGTGTGACAACACTGCGTTGGCGAGTGCATCCAGCGGCGCCCGGTGAAAATCCGCCCACAACCCTTCGATGAACCTGCCGTAATTGCAAAGGTTTCTCCAAAACCGCCTCCGCGTGGTCTTTCGTGCCATGCCGTGTGAGCTTTTGTTCCCCTCGTCACTTTGATACCCGACGGGCTCAAATCACTCACCAAAAGGGGTCCGGCAATTTCCCGGACCGCAAAGAATGCCAAACGCTACGGTCAAAGTCACAGCGACCCAGAAGGGAGCGCTGAAAAAGAACTCAGTCTCTCTATTGGGCGTCTTTGGCCCCAAGGCAGAGATGCAGGCCCTGATGCGTTTGTCCTCGGGCCGTATCAAGAAGGTGAAACTGGGCAGCCGTGTAGCCTCGGGGACAGTGGTTGCCATCGATGAAGACGGTATCGTGCTGCGACAAAGCGGCCAGACCAAGCGCATGAGCATACCTGGTAGCTGATCCAGTCTTGACGCCCCGCGCATGGGCGTTCAAACCGCACTTATGACCGATCAGACCAAAATCGCCCTCATTACCGGGGCTTCTCGCGGGTTGGGTGCAGCTCTGGCCGAAGCGCTGGCTCCCGACTACCACATCGTCGCCGTTGCCCGCACCACAGGCGGGCTGGAAGAGCTGGACGATCGCATAAAAGCCAAAGGTGGTTCGGCTACACTGGCACCGATGGACATTGCCGATCCGAACGCCATGGCAACACTGTGCCGCGGAATTCACGATCGCTGGGGCAAAGTGGATCTTTGGTTGCATACGGCCGTTCACACCTCGGCTCTGACGCCCGCGCATTTCGTCGATCCCAAGGAGTGGACCAAGGCGATCAACACCAACGCGACCGCAACCTCCGTGCTGATCCCTTATATCGCTCCTCTATTGGGAGACTCCGGTCACGCCGTGTTCTTTGACGATCCCAAAGCGGGAGAGAAGTTCTATGGCATCTATGGCGCAACCAAGGCCGCACAGATGGCGCTGGCACGAAGCTGGGCAACCGAGACGGAACGTACCGGCCCGCGTGTGTCCATCGTCGAGCCGGCGCCGATGCCCACAGCTGTCAGGGCTCGGTTCCACCCCGGTGAGGATCGGGAGGCCTTGACCAGCCCGGATGATGAGGCAAAGCGCATTATTTCGACGTTGTGAATGGGGATGGCCCTGCGGGCCATGCCTCCGGCGGGGATATTTTTGGCCAGATGAAGCGGCGGATCAGGCGATGTGAACGCCGTTTCGGCCAGCCAGGTCGACAAAAAACTGCCAGGCCACCCGGCCCGAGCGCGCACCGCGTGTGGCCTGCCACTCGATAGCATCGGCGCGCAGGGTTTCCGCATCGACGCTGACGCCATAGGCCGAGCAATAGCGGTCGATCATCGCCAGGTATTCGTCCTGGTCGCAGGGATGGAAGCCCAGCCACAGACCGAAGCGGTCCGACAGCGAGACTTTCTCTTCTACCGCCTCGGACGGGTTGATGGCGCTGGAGCGTTCATTCTCGATCATGTCGCGCGGCATTAAATGGCGGCGGTTCGACGTGGCGTAGAAAACGACGTTTTCAGGCCGCCCTTCGATACCACCATCCAGCACTGCCTTGAGCGACTTGTAGTGCTGGTCGTCGTGGCTGAATGACAAGTCATCGCAGAACAGAATGAAACGGTGCGGGGCTTCGCGCAGGTGGTTCAGAAGCCGCGCGACCGAGGCCATGTCCTCGCGCTGTAACTCTACAAGCTTCAGGTCCGGATGATCAGCTTGCAACGCGCCGTGGACCGCCTTGACGAGGCTGGACTTTCCCATCCCGCGCGCGCCCCACAGCAGCGCGTTGTTGGCCTTGTATCCGGCCGCAAAGCGGCGCGTGTTATCGAGCAGGGTATCGCGCGAGCGGTTGATGCCCACCAGAAGGTCCAGATCGACCCGGTTGACAAGCGTGACCGGTTCCAGCCGATCCGGGTCGACATGCCATACAAACGCCGGCGCTGCGTTGAAATCCGGCGCAGCCAAAGGCGCGGGCGCCATGCGGTCCAGCGCATCGGCGATTCGGTTCAGGGCTTGATCGTCCATCGGCGTCTCCGGTCTTGTCTGGATGGGTTCAAACCATGTTCCATCCCGCGCAACAAGAGGCGGAAAAGAAAAAGGCGCACCACCAATTGGCGCGCCTGATCCAGTTTTTTCTACAAGTTACTTGCCGTTGTCGTGTTCCTGCACCATCTCTTCGTCCGTTTCGGCTTCGTCGTCATAGTAGCCGTCCGCCCGCAATTGTTCTTCGCGTTTCTTCTCGACACGTGCGACCAGGAAGATCGAGACTTCGTAGAGACCGTACACAACCGTGAACAAGATGATCTGAGTGATGACATCCGGGGGCGTCACGACCGCTGCCAGAACCAGAATACCGATCACAGCGTACTTGCGCACTTCGCCCAAGCCCTGGGCGCTGACCAGGCCCGCTTTTCCCATGAGCGTCAGAAGAACCGGCAGTTGGAAGCAAAGGCCAAAGGCCACGATGAACTTGATCGTCAGGTTCAGATACTCCTGAGCCGAACCCTGGAACACCACGCTCAGCGGTGCTGTTGAGGCTCCGTCCACGACGGCCTCACCTTCCGTTCCGAACTGTTGGAAACCGAGGAAGAAGTCGTAGGCCAGCGGCGTCACAACATAAAAGGCAAAGCTGGCGCCCAACAGGAACATGAAGGGCGAAGCCAGCATGAAAGGCAAGAACGCGTTCTTTTCCGAACGGTACAGACCCGGTGCAACAAACCGCCACATCTGCATTCCGATGTAGGGGAAGGCCAGTATGAAGCCACCCAGAAGTGAGACCTTGATGGCGACAAAGAAACCTTCCTGAGGCGAGATGAATATCAACCCGCAATCCTGCCCCCGTTCGGTCAGAACCTCACACAACGGGTTGGTCAGGAAATTAAAAATCGGCGTCGCGACCGAAAAGCAGATGATCATTCCGATCAGAAAAGCCACCACGCTGTGGATCAACCGCGTGCGCAGCTCCGTCAAATGCTCGATCAACGGGGCCGAGGAATCTTCTATTTCGTCGGTCTTCGTCATGTTTTGCCTTCACTGTTCAGCGCGGCTTCGGCTTCTTCGGCTTTGGCCAGCGCTTCAGCAGCTTCCCTGGCCTTGCGCTCGGCTGCGGCGCGTGCGGTCGAGGCCTGGATTTTCTTGGCCTGTTCGGCCCGCTCGGCTGCCAGTTTACCGGTTTCGCTGTCAGGATCGAACTTGGTCGGGTCCATGCTTTTGGCCATGTCCTGCGCTGCCTGCTTCACGCCATCCATCGCCGTGTTCACAGGATTGGTAGCCGCGTTGAGACCTTTCTTGATCTCGTTCACGCCGGCCTCGTCCGCTGCTTCGTTCATGGCATTGCTGAATTCGCGCGCCATACCACGCGCCTTGCCGACCCAGCGACCGACATTGCGGAACAGCACTGGCAGGTCCTTCGGGCCTACCACGATCAACGCAACGATGCCGATGACCAGAAGCTCGGTCCAGCCCAGATCAAACATGGCCGATTAGACCTTGTCTTTGTCAGACTCGGGCGTGACGTCCTTGGCCAGCTCGGACGCGTCCTGTTCGATCTCTTCCGAGCCGTCCTTGACGCCTTTTTTGAACGCAGTGATGCCTTTGCCCACTTCGCCCATCAGTGAGCTGATCTTGCCACGGCCAAACAGCACCAGAACCACAACGGCGATCAGCAGAAGACCGGGAAGGCCGATATTGTTGAGCATGTCTCTTCTCCTTGTACAACGACGCAGCGCGCCGAGAATTTGATCTGGGACCGTGTTTACGCCCGGATACGGTTTGCCAAAAGGGACCCAGATCAAATTGACACCGAAAATTGATGGGTCGGCGCATTTTAACAGGTCTCGCTTTTTTCAACTGACAGGTTTATGTCAGTTGCTAGCCACTATAACGACCCTGTCTCAACAAAACAGGAGCGTGACATGACACAAATCGCAGAAACCGTAACCTTCAAACTTGCCGCCGACGTAACTGAGGAGGATTTCGTGAACATCATGAAGGGCACAGAAGCCTTTGTTCGAAATGCTCAGGGCTTTGTCTTCCGGCGCCTCAGTTCAGGTGAGGACGGGCTTTGGACCGACACGGTCATCTGGGCGGACATGGACAGTGCACAGGCTGCCGCAACCGCATTCCCGAAGCAGGAATTCGCCCCCGCCGTGATGGCCGCAATCGCACCCGATACAGTAACCATGCGACACGATGCGATCCATTGGACCATAGGAGCGTCATGACAAACAGGATATCCCATGCGCCGCACTGACCGGCTGTTCGATGTTATCCAGATCCTGCGCGACGGCAAACTGCACCGCGCGCAGGACATCGCGGACCGGCTCGAGGTTTCGGTCCGCACGATCTATCGCGACATGGATACCCTGGTGGCGTCTGGTGTTCCGGTCGAAGGTGAACGCGGCGTGGGTTACATGGTGCGCGAGCAGATCACCCTGCCCCCACTGAACCTGACCCCTGCCGAGCTCGAAGCGCTGAACCTCGGCATGGCAATTGTGGCCGAGGCCGCCGATGCCGACCTCAAGGCCGCTGCCGAGTCGCTGGCCGAAAAAATCGACGCTGTGTTGCCGACGCAGGTCGTGGCCGAGGCCGATGCGTGGAAATTCGCCGTCTATCCCTTTGCCGACGCCGCGCGCGGGCTGGCCCACATGGCCCCAATCCGCGCGGCGATCAAATCCCGACAGAAGCTGCGCTTGTCCTACCGACGCATTGATGGCGTGCTGACAGATCGCGTCATTCGCCCATTACACATGGAATACTGGGGGCGCGTCTGGACCCTGACCGCCTGGTGCGAGCAGCGTGACGCCTTCCGCGTCTTCCGCATAGACCTGATCGAAACGGTCACTCCGCTGCCGGAACTTTTCACCGACGAACCCGGCAAACGTCTGAGCGACTACGACCCACACGCCTGATCCGCCCTTCATCTGGCCAAAAATATCCCCGCCGGAGGCATGGCCCGGAACGGGCCATTCCACCTCACTTCAGGTAGGGCTCAGGATCGACCGATTCGAACCCTTTGCGCACTTCGAAATGAACATAGGCGTTGTCGCCACCCCGCAGCGCAGCAATGTTCTGCCCCCGCCGCACCCGGGTACCCTTTTTGACCTTGATGTCGTCGACATTGGCATAGACGGTCAGCAGGTCATTATTGTGCTTGACCACGATGATCGGCACCTGATCCGCATCGGCGGTGATCGCTGCTACTGTTCCGGCCTCCGCTGCCTTGACCGGTGTTCCGGGTGCGGCTGCGATGTCGATGCCTTCGTTCTTGCCCTTGTCATAGGTGCGAATGATCCGCCCCGATACGGGGAAAGCCAAGGCCGATGTCCCGCTGTTGGTCGGCGCCTCTGCCGTCACGTCCGGCGCCTCAGCCGCCGGTTCGATCTTCTCATCCGGCAAGGGCTGGGTTGCACTCGGCGGCGTAGGAGTCGGAGATCCCTGCCCCGGTTCCGTCACGTTCGTGGCAGCCGCGGGCGTAGCTGCGCTGGCAGGTTTCGGTGCGGACTGGTTCTTGACCGGGATCAGCAAGTACTGATCTTCACGCACGGTGAAATCCGAGCCCAACCCATTCCATTCTGCAAGCGACTCGACCGAGACCTGATACAGGCGCGAGATTGTATAGGCAGTCTCGCCCCGCTTGACCTTGTGGCGGATCGGTTCGGGGCCCGAAGCGACCGGTGCCGGTGTCGGCGCTGCTGAAGGTTGCGCTGGCTGTAGCGTGGTCGTCTGGACCGAACCCGTATCCGGCGCTTCGTCGATCGCTGTTCCTGCGATTGTGGCAATATCCACGCTACCGGCGGCGGCGCCGACCGAACGTGGCAATGCCAGAACCTCTCCGTCGCGCAGCGAGTCATTGGGTTGCAACCCGTTGAACCGGGCCAGCTCGACCACAGGCAGGCCCACGCGGGCTGCAACGTCGCCGACAGTGTCACCTCGCCGTGCAACCACGACCTGATAATTCGGATAGGTGATCACCCCGCGCGCATCGGGCGCTGGTCGGCTTGCGGTAGCTGACTGAACGGCGTCTGTTGTGGAGAAGCCACCGACATTGCCGCGAAGATCATAATCAAACGGGCCTTCGCACCCCGCCAGAACCACAAGCGCGGCAACGGCTGTCATACAGCGGCGCATGGCTGAATTGGAAACTGCTCTCATTCTACTGTCCTCAACACCCGCCCCTGTTGTCCGGGGTTCTGGCGCATCCTGCAAATCCGTTTAAGCCCCATCCTTCCCGAGCCCCTCTAACAGAGGCACGAACCGAACAGGTAACAATTCGTCGTAGTCCAGACCTGTCTCGGTGCGCGTGACCCGGATCAGGGTCTGCACCGCATCGGACTGGCCTACAGGCAACACCATGATACCGCCGATTTTCAGCTGCGCCAAGAGCGGGCCCGGAGGATCTTCGGCAGCCGCCGTCACAATTATCCGATCGAACGGGGCCTGCTCGGGCAAGCCAAAGGACCCATCCGACAACATCGAGGTCACATTGGTCAATCCGAGGTCACGAAACAGCTGACTGGTTTCCTGCACCAGCCGTTTGTGGCGTTCCACCGTGTAAACCCGCCGCGCCAGCTTCGACAGGATCGCCGCCTGGTAGCCGGACCCGGTTCCGATTTCCAAAACGGTGTCCCGCGCCCGGACCTGCAACGCCTGGGTCATCAACCCCACGACCGACGGTTGGCTGATCGTTTGCCCGCAGGCAATCGGCAGCGGCGTATCCTCATAGGCGCGTTCTGCAAACAAGCCCCTGACGAAGAAGCCACGGTCGACCTGCTCCATCGCAGCCAACACGCGCGCATCCGTCACACCGCGCGACCGTAGTGCGAACAGGAACTGCATGGTTTTTTCTGGAGTCAGTCCCGTCATTCGATCATCTTCAATGCCTCAAGCGCATCATGCGCCGTCAGGTCGGCCCGCATCGGCGTGACCGAAATATAGCCTTCCAGATTGACCGCCGCATCGGTGCCCGGCGCGGTCGGATTGTGCTGATATCCGCCCTTGATCCATAAAAACCGCCGACCCGAGGGCGAGCTGTGCGGCTCGACCCCAAAATGGGTATCACGGCGATAACCCTGTGGCGCTACACGGGTCCCCAGCACCTCGTCCGCCGGGACAGGCGGGAAGTTGACATTGTAGAACAGGCGATAATCTACCTGCTCCTCCGGGGTTGCGTCCAGAATACGGCGTATCAGGTCAGCGCCAAACCGGGTTGCCGTCTCAAACGGGTCGTCCAAACCTAGGTTCCGAGGCCCGAAGTACTGCGACAGGGCGATGGCCGGCACGCCTTGCAATGCTGCTTCCATTGCGCCCCCCAAGGTGCCGGAATACAGCGCATTTTCGGCAGAATTGTTACCACGGTTCACGCCCG
The DNA here is from genome assembly GCF_057221075.1 of Ruegeria sp. HKCCD6647-2. Taxonomy (NCBI): domain Bacteria; kingdom Pseudomonadati; phylum Pseudomonadota; class Alphaproteobacteria; order Rhodobacterales; family Roseobacteraceae; genus Ruegeria; species Ruegeria sp. HKCCD6647-2. The sequence goes on from NZ_JBWVBD010000001.1 coordinate 1,209,050, forward strand.
ACAATACCAGATCCGGACGTGCGTCTTTCATCACGTCATGCAGCCCCGCCAGCACGCAATCGGCGGGTGAACCTTCGGCTGCAAACCGGCGCTCGCCCAGCTTTGCCAGCATCATTGGGTGCGTATAGCTGATGCAGTGACCGACGCCCGACTGTTCAAACGCCGGCGCCACGACCCAGACTTCACCACCCGGCCCCGCCAGATCCTTGGCGATCGCCTCGAGCGTGATCAGCCCCGGCGCATTGATACCGTCATCGTTTGTCAGAAGAATTCGCATGCCCGATCCACCCCTGCCTTTCGCCCTTGATAGACCCGCCCCCGCGTTGCGGCAAGCAAAGGGCGCACGCAATCTGAGGCATTCGCGCACCACTTAGCCAGAAACTGCGTTTACCGGGTGTCAGGTGGGGAAGACGAAACACTTGTCGCGGCGAATGGTCAGCCACATGACCCGGCCCGGTTTCGGCACGAAGACGTTGGGAACGGTCGCCCTCAGGATCGAACAATCATAATCCATCCGGAACTCGACAAGACTCTCGTTGCCCAGAAAACGTGCCCGTTCCACAACGCCGCGCGCTGCGACGCCGTCGGTGGCCGTCGGCGACGGCCCCTTGCCGTTGCGGTCAAAATCCAGCCGCACATGTTGTGGGCGAAAAACAATTTCGACATCCGTTCCATCCGGATATCCGGGCGCCAAAAACTGTCCAAACGGCGTCTGCGCAAGCGCGCCGTTAACTTGCGCAGGCAAAACATTGATATCACTAAAGAATGAAACCGCTGCCTTATCCACTGGTCGGGTGTAAACGTTATATGGCGCACCTTGCTGCACGATCTTGCCACGTCGCATCAGGGCAATCTCATCCGCCATGCGCATCGCCTCTTCTGGTTCATGTGTGACCAGCAGGACCGCGGCATCTTCTTCCTTGAGAATGGCCAACGTTTCGTCGCGAATTCCGTCACGCAAACGGTTATCGAGACCCGAGAACGGCTCGTCCATCAGCATGATCCGCGGTCGCGGAGCCAGCGCGCGGGCCAGCGCAACGCGCTGTTGTTCACCCCCCGACAATTGATGCGGAAATCCGTCGATGAACCGCATCAGGTCAACCTTGGTCAGCAGTTCCTCAACGCGGGCGCGTTTCTGGTCCTTGCCGCCTTTCAGACCGAAGGCGACGTTGTCAGCAACGCTCAGATGCGGGAACAGGGCGAAATCCTGAAACATCAAACCGATCTCGCGCCGTTCGGGCGGAACGCGAAAGACGGTGTCACAGACCAGTTTACCGTCGACGTAGATCTCGCCCGAGCTCTGCATCTCGACGCCGGCAATCATCCGCAATGTAGTGGACTTTCCGCAGCCCGAAGGCCCCAGCAGGCAGGTGACCTGCCCCGCCTGCACTGTCAGCGAGACATCATCCACAACGGCGCGCCCTTCGAATCGAGCGACAAGATTGCGAATTTCAAGCCGCGGAGGCGTTGCGTTGCCTGTCACCGATGGACCCCATTGCCTTACCCGATCAATTCCATCGGGCTTGGGCGGGGATAGCAACCCCGCCCGCTGGACGCAAGGCGTCAGCAGCAGTTGGCCGAGGCGACCTCACCCCGTTCCACAAACGGACTATCCCCGCCGCAGCCTTCGAAAATTCCGTAATGAGTCGAGAAATCACCGATGAAGTCGAAATGCCGGGCAAAACGCGTGTTTTGCAACATCATCCATGTGTTGCCACAAACAGGAAAGACTTTGCCCGTCCGGATGGCGTGATGATCGTCCAGAACAAACTCATGTGGTGCGTGTGGAATCGTACCCTTGTAGATCACCGCCTGACCATAGTCCTCGCAAGCTGGTTCCAACGCGGGCAACTTGAACAACCTGTAGGTGGCTGAAATGAAGTTCAGCGGTGCAACCCGCTGTTCCAGAACAGGGTTTTCAATGGTCAGCGAACGATGCGAGACCCTGCGCGGATCGCCAAACCCTGCGGCGCGTGCCATCGAAAGGAAATCGTTCCAATACAAGGCACCCGACAGGCACTCGCCATACAGCACTTCATCTTCCGCCATGGCGCGCGGTATGCGACGATCTGCATAGACGTCCGAGAAATACATCTCTCCGCCATCCTTCAGCAATCGATGCGCACCCTCCAGCACAGCGGCCTTATCTGTGGCGAGGTTGATCACGCAATTCGACACGATGATATCGAAGGAGCCGGGTTGCAGGTCCAACTCATCCAACTTTTCGATGTAGCCGTGGTGGAATTCGACATTGCTGGCCGAATGACCAAATACCTGCGCATGATAGTCCCGATGCCTGCGAGCAACGTCCAGTTGCTCGGGCGTCATGTCCACGCCCACGACGCGGCCGGTTTCACCGACCATGGCCGACAGCGCAAATACGTCCCGCCCCGCGCCGCAGCCCAGATCAAGGATGTGCATCCCCTCCAGATCCAGCGGAGCGATCAGACCGCAGCCATAGTAACGTGTCAACACATCATCATGAATTTGCGCCAGAATCTGCTTTACGTGATCCGGCATGTCATCCGGTGTACAGCAAGCGTTTGTCTGCAAGTCCGCGCTGCCCTGCAACACCTCGCCATAGTAGTTCTGCACAGCTTCATGCTTCATCGGCTTGTTCCCCTGTCCATTGTCACAACGCAACTAGCGCCGCCGCAATGCCAGAGCAATCCCGCGCAAACAAACCTGACGCAAGCGTGAGGAGTTTTGCTTGCTTCAGCCCACCAATTCGAAATCGACTCCGGCGCGCACGCGCCCGTTGACCTGAACCTCCAACCGGTGCGGGCCGGGTATCAACTTGAACGTAGTGGCATCACCTTTCAGCTTGTGGCGTTTGCTCAGCATCAGTGCGCCGTTCTTCAATGCGGTTTGTTTCAGTTTGTGCACTTTAGGTGAAATCTTTCCACCAGGGCGTTGAAAATGAACGATATAATCCACAAGCACAGGTTGCTCTCCGCTGCCCTTCAACGCGATGTCAAACACAAGTGCACCGCCGATCTTGGCCTCTCCATTCACCTGAATATCCGCCACCAGTTCGGCGTCCGGGTCATAGCCCAGCACCTTCATCGCGCCTGGATGGCCCGATTTCACCAGTCCCCGCAAGGCATGGGCGGTCATCCACTGAAGCTCATCATCGTTCTGGCGCCCAGCGTCCCGCCAGAGGTGCAACCGATCCAACACCACATCCGGGGCTTTCTTGGTTATGTCGTTCAGGTGATTTGCGACCGAACGGGTGACATATCGCGTGTCGTCGCCATTCAAACGGTCCAGCAACGGCAACGGATCTGTCAGGTCAAGCCCCACGGCCTGCCCCCAAGGCAACCGAGGGCGCGTTCCCTCGCTGACCAGACGTCGCACGTGATAGCTGGAGTGACCACACCAATCCTCCATCCGCTGCATGACCAGATCCGGATGGGTGTTCAGGAACGGACGGATCGCCCACTCCATCGAGAACCTCTGGGTCAGTTCTTCGAATACATCCAGCGCCAGCTCCGGATGGTTCAGGCCAACGGACACGACCCACTCGCCAAGCGGCGCAAAGATGAAATCACCGAAGTCGTCGTCGTTTTTGCTCGGGTCCAGCGGGGGCGGTAAAGCCTGCAGGATCACTGGAGCAACCACTGGCAGTTCGCCCGGAATAGCTTTCTGCAGGCAGTCGGCAATCCATGACATCCGCTCTTTCAGTTCCAGTGTCGGCAATCGCGACATCACGGCAGATTCAAAGGAGTGGCTATCAAAATCCGGCTCAATATTCGCGAACAAACCGCTGAGGTAGCAAGTTTTTTCCGCGTTGAACAACTGATCTTTCAGAGAGAACCCTTGCGCCATGTTCACATCGTCAGATTGGTTCCGCCGCCATCCAGCAGGATATTCTGCCCGACAATAAAGCCCGCATGTTGCGAACACAGAAAAGCGCAGGCCGCTCCGAATTCCTGTCGTGTGCCATAGCGGCGCGCGGGGATCGTGGCTTCGCGCTCCGCACGCGCTTCGTCCATAGAGATTCCCTTTTGGGCAGACACTCCGCTGTCCAAGGAAATCGCCCGGTCCGTTGCGTGGATTCCCGGCAATAGGTTGTTGATGGTGACACCGTGCGGCGCTACCTGCCGTGACGTTCCGGCGACATATCCGGTCAACCCGGTTCGCGCTGCGTTCGAAAGCCCCAGCACTGCGATTGGTGCACGGACGGACTGAGAGGTGATATTGACAACGCGACCCCAGCCTTTGTCCATCATTCCCGGCAACAGGGCTTTCATAAACGCAATCGGGGTCAGCATATTTGCATCCAGCGCCTTGATGAAATCCTCCCGCTCCCAATCCGACCACATTCCGGGTGGAGGTCCGCCGGCATTTGTCACAAGGATATCAACATCCTGCGCCGTATTTATGACCTTATCCTGACCCTCTGCCGTAGTCACGTCACAGGCCACCGTCTGCACATCAATATCGTATTCGGACCGCAGGCGCGCAGCCTCAGATTCCAATACTTCGGCGCCGCGCGCATTCATGACCAGATCAACACCTTCTTGGGCCAAGGCCTCGGCGCAACCCAGACCCAGACCTTTGCTGCTGGCACAAACCAACGCGCGTTTGCCGCGAATTCCCAGATCCATTCCGACCCTCCCTGTAAACACTGTGCCCACATCTAGCACCGGCGCATCCAAGAACGCCAGAATGGGTTCCATGGAAATGTCTGGCAATCAGTAGAAAAATTCCTCGCGCACGATCTTGCCGTCTGCGACGTGATAAACCCCCACTTCGCGCATGTCGAAACTCTCGCCGCTTTCCTTCATCGTACCCTGCACTTCGAAGATCACGGCGAACCGGTCGTCTCCGTGCATGAAAGGATCGCTGACCGTGCCTCCGGTAACTTCGGTGGAGTTTTCCCACCAGTCATGCTTGCCGCGGATTGCGTCCAGACCGTGCGCTTCGCGCCCCATGCCCTGCATATCCGCAGCTTCGACCGAGACGGCATCTGCTGCATATAGCTTGTCCAGATTGGCCTTGGCCCGGTTTTCACGGCAACCCGCCACCAACTCTTCGGCGATTTCTTTCAAATCCATTGATCCACTCCGAATTTTGTTCACTATATGTTCTTATTGCCACAGAGACGCGATTCGGAACAGCCCCTTTGTCTTGCCTCGGCTGGATTCCCCGCCTATACGCGCGCTCATGCTTGATACCTCGAACCAACCCACCTTGCCGCCCGAGATTGCCCGGCGCCGGACATTCGCCATCATCTCGCACCCGGATGCGGGCAAGACGACGCTGACCGAAAAGTTCCTTCTTTATGGGGGTGCCATTCAGATGGCCGGTCAGGTGCGCGCAAAGGGTGAAGCACGGCGCACACGTTCCGACTTCATGCAGATGGAGAAGGATCGGGGTATCTCGGTTTCCGCCTCGGCGATGTCGTTCGACTATGACAACTTCCGGTTCAATCTGGTGGATACGCCCGGCCACTCGGATTTCTCCGAGGATACCTATCGCACCCTGACCGCGGTGGACGCGGCGGTGATGGTGATCGACGGCGCGAAGGGTGTGGAAAGCCAGACGCAGAAATTGTTCGAGGTCTGCCGCCTGCGCGATCTGCCGATCCTGACCTTCTGTAACAAGATGGACCGCGAAAGCCGCGATACGTTCGAGATCATCGACGAAATTCAGGAAATGCTGGCCATTGACGTGACACCCGCAGCCTGGCCGATTGGTGTCGGTCGGGATTTCATCGGTTGCTATGACATGCTGCGCGACCGGTTGGAACTGATGGACCGCGCCGACCGAAACAAGGTGGCCGAGAGCGTTGAGATCAACGGGCTGGACGACCCCAAGCTGGCCGAGCACGTGCCCGCGCATCTGCTGGACAAGCTGCTGGAAGAGGTCGAGATGGCGCGCGAACTGCTGCCCAAGCTCGACCCGCAAGCGGTGCTTGAGGGGCATATGACCCCGATCTGGTTCGGCTCGGCGATTAACTCGTTCGGCGTGAAAGAACTGATGGAGGGCATCGGTGCTTACGGTCCTCAACCGCAGGTTCAGTCTGCACAGCCGCGGCAGATCGCGCCGGACGAAAAGAAAGTGGCAGGCTTTGTCTTCAAGGTGCAGGCCAATATGGACCCCAAGCACCGTGACAGGGTGGCCTTTGTCCGTATGGCGTCCGGCCACTTCAAGCGCGGCATGAAACTTACGCATGTGCGGTCCAAAAAGCCGATGGCGATTTCGAACCCTGTTCTGTTCCTCGCATCTGACCGGGAACTGGCCGAAGAGGCCTGGGCCGGAGACATCATCGGCATCCCGAACCACGGCCAGCTGCGTATCGGCGATACCCTGACCGAGGGCGAAGCGCTGCGCGTGACCGGCATCCCTTCCTTCGCGCCGGAACTGCTGCAGGGCGTCCGCGCGGGCGATCCGATGAAAGCAAAGCATCTGGAAAAGGCTCTGATGCAATTTGCCGAGGAAGGCGCGGCCAAAGTGTTCAAACCCTCTATCGGCTCGGGCTTTATCGTGGGCGTCGTGGGCGCCCTGCAATTCGAAGTGCTCGCCAGCCGGATCGAGATGGAATATGGCTTGCCTGTGCGGTTCGAAGCCTCCCAATTCACCAGCGCCCGCTGGGTCAGCGGCGACAAGGCCGAGGTCGACAAATTCGTCAACGCCAACAAACAGCATATCGCCCACGATCATGACGGCGACATCGTCTATTTGACGCGCCTGCAATGGGACATCGACCGCGTCGTCCGCGATTACCCCGAGCTGAACCTGACCGCGACGAAAGAGATGATGACTTAAGCCGCTTTCCGGCCCAATGAAAGGAAACCAAAGGCAGCATATGGCGCATGATCGACCGACATGGGGCGTAGTATCCACGATCCGCGCGCCAGCCGAGGAAATTCTTCGGTTCGCTGCCTACCACCTGGAGCTGGATGCTTCGCGCCTCTATCTGCATCTGGACGAGCCTAATCCTCAGGCCGAACGCGCGTTGAAGAACCACCCCAGGGTCGCGCTTTGGGTCTGCGATCAGGCCTTCTGGAAAAGCAGAAATCGCGAAAGGCCAGATACGCATCAGCAGCGCCAATCTGCAAACGCGACCTACGTCTATCGCCGCACCAATATGGATTGGCTGACTCACATAGATGTCGATGAGTTCCTTTGGCCCTCAGCCCCCATCGCTGAGCTGTTGCACGCAATCGACCTAGACATTCCAGCAGTGCGCATGCGCCCGATCGAGGCGATGGCCGGTGAGGAAGACCTCTACAAAGCCTATATTCCCAAAGGCCCGGACCGACACGCGCTGATCGAAACGCTCTATCCGAATTTCGGCCCTTTTCTCACCGGAGGCTTCCTCAGCCACACGCGCGGAAAACTGTTTGTGCGCTCTGGCCTGCCAAACATCAGCGACCGCATTCACAGCCTGTTTCAGAACAATCAACCGCTGGTCACAAACACCGAGATCCCCGAGATCGAGCTATGCCACAGGCACGCTCCGACGTGGGAGCATTGGCTGGTCCATTATCGGTTCCGCATGGCGCACGGCTCGTACAAACCGGGCCTCAGCCCCAATGTCCCGCGTGAGCGTGGTGGCTTGAACAAACACGAACTACTTAGTTGGATCGAGGCCGAAGAAGGCCTGGACGGATTGCGCGCATTTTATGATGAGATCAGCGGAGGTGCCCCAGATGCGCGCCAACGTTTGCAGGAAAACGCCCAAATCCTCTACAGACCACTGGATTTGGAGCGAATAGTTTCGAAACACTTCCCCGGAACCCTCTGAATTGTTGCACAGAATCCCGCCTTCATGCGGTGTGCCTCAGGTTAATGCGAGTTCATTTGACCCTGTCCCACGTTTTTGTTATGTCCGCGTTCAGCCGAAACGCGCATGGTGCGCATGGCCATCCGGGCCCGGCATGATACAGACGCGCGGGCCAGGTCAAGTGTCCGCAAAAACCGGACATACATGACAAAATTCAACGAATTGAACCTGAACCCGAAGGTCCTCAAAGCCATTGAGGAAGCCGGCTATGAAACTCCGACCCCGATCCAGGAAGGCGCCATCCCACCGGCGCTTGAGGGTCGTGATGTTCTGGGCATCGCCCAGACCGGAACCGGCAAAACCGCCAGCTTTACCCTGCCGATGATCACATTGCTGGCCCGCGGACGTGCCCGCGCACGGATGCCGCGCTCTCTGGTGTTGTGCCCGACGCGGGAACTGGCCGCGCAGGTGGCCGAGAATTTCGACACATACGCCAAAAATGTGAAACTGACCAAAGCGCTGTTGATCGGCGGTGTCAGCTTCAAGGAACAGGACGCCCTGATCGACCGTGGCGTTGACGTGCTGATCGCCACTCCAGGCCGTCTGCTGGACCATTTCGAGCGCGGCAAGCTGCTGTTGACCGGTGTGCAGATCATGGTCGTGGACGAAGCCGACCGGATGCTTGATATGGGTTTTATTCCCGATATCGAACGCATCTTCTCGCTGACGCCCTTCACCCGCCAGACCCTCTTCTTCTCGGCCACAATGGCGTCTGAGATCGAGCGGATAACCGACACCTTCCTCTCTGCCCCTGCCCGGATCGAAGTTGCCCGTCAGGCCACCGCCTCCGAGACAATCGAACAGGGCGTCGTCATCTTCAAAGGCGGGCGCCGCGACCGCGAGGCCAGTGCAAAACGCAAGGTTCTGCGCGCGTTGATCGATGCCGAGGGTGACAAATGCACCAACGCCATCATCTTCTGCAATCGCAAGACGGACGTGGACATCTGCGCCAAGTCGCTGAAGAAATACGGCTACAACGCCGCCGCAATTCACGGTGATCTGGACCAATCGCAGCGGACGAAAACGCTGGACGGGTTCCGCGATGGAACTCTGCGCTTGCTGGTCGCCTCGGATGTGGCCGCACGCGGACTGGATATTCCCTCGGTCAGCCATGTGTTCAACTTCGACGTGCCGGGCCATGCCGAGGACTACGTGCATCGCATTGGACGCACGGGTCGTGCAGGGCGCGAAGGTAAGGCTGTCACGATCTGTTCGGGCCGCGATGAGAAGGCTTTGGACGCGATCGAAAAACTGATCCAGAAAGAGATTCCGCGCATCGAAAACCCGGTCAAGGAAGAGCCCAAGGCCGAGAAACCCTCGCCTGAGAAAAGGTCCAAATCTGCGGACAGTAAAAAGGGTGAGAGTAAAAAGGACCGGGAGCCCAAAAAGGATCGGGAACCCAAGGGGCGTGGCCGTCGCGAAGATAGCGGCCCTGCGGTCGTCGGTATGGGCGATCACTTGCCCAGTTTTATCGCGCTCAGCTTTGAAGAACGTCGTGCTGGCTAGATTGTCAGCACCAGCGCCAAAATCGAAATCCCCAGCAATGACATCCCGGCAATCTCTCGCCGGGTGATGGTCTCGCGGAAAAACAGGATCGAAGCGAGCAGGCTCAGGATCAGTTCCACCTGCCCCAACGCTTTGACATAGGCCGCGTTCTGCAGGGTGAATGCCAGAAACCAGCAGAACGAGCCGCCCAGGCTTGTCAGCCCCACAAAAACGCCGGTACTGCGTGTGTCCCACACCGCACGCAACTCGTCCCGGTCACGCCACATGAGCCACAAAGCCATGCTGAGAAACTGGAACGTCACGACAGCCGCAAGCGTGACCAGTGCCCGAAACCACGCCTCCAGATCACCCAATTGCAGCGACGCACCCCGATAGCTGACTGCGGAAAACGCAAACAATACGCCCGAGCCCAAGCCCAGTTGCGATGCGCGGTTGGTCAGATTCCGCCACCATTTCCCATCACCACCCGGCGTTTTCGACAGCAACAGCACTGCCACCAAACCAAGTATGATCGCCCCGAGCGCACCGGTCGATACACTGTCGCCCAGAACGACGAACCCGACGATTGCGGTCTGGATCACCTCGGTCTTCTTGAACGTGATTCCAACGGCAAAGTTACGCTGCTTGAACAATGCGACGACGCACACTGTTGCCAAGATCTGCGCCGTACCGCCAATAACAACATAAAGCCAGAATGGCGCAGTCAGCGGCGGCAGCGATTGCCCGGTCCAAAGGGCCGCGACCAGCCCGACAAGGGCCAGAGGCATGGAATAAGCAAATCGCGCGAATGTGGCGCCAGCCGCCGACAGCTTCGCACTGCTGAGCGATTTCTGCAGCATGAAGCGCACCGTCTGAAACGAGGCGGCGGCGACCGTGACGGGAATCCACAAACTCATGGATTCCCTTCTGTCCTCAAATCAGGGCTTTGGCCAGAGTGGATGCGCCACCGGGTCTTTTGCCCGCAAAAAATATTCGCGGAAAATCTGCACGTATGAACGATAGACGTAAGCCTCGTTACAGGCCAGATAGCGATCCTTTCCGGTGCGGTATAGCGCAGGCAGGCGATACCAGGGAGCAGCCGGGTTCATGTGATGAACGACGTGCAGGTTGTTATTCAGAAACAGAAAAGCCAATGGGCCGCGGTCTTCGATAATAACCGTTCTGGCACGGGATTTTTCATGCGCGCGATGTTCCAGGAACGTGCGGATCTTGATGACTGCCAGCCCGATATAAGCGGACAGGACAAACGCCCATATTGGCATCGGGGATTGTGAAACGATCCACAATACCGCAACAACCCCAGGCAAATGCAGCGCCCACGCCAACAGAATTGCGCGGTCCCCTCGCAATGCACCGCGCAATTCTTCCCGCATAAAGGCCAACTGCCCAATGGCAGGGCCCAGAACGATGCGGCCCAGCAAGGTATTGTTGGCGAAGAAAAGGCGCCTTTGCCATTGGGACAAGGAATCCCAGATCTTCGGGTCCAGATAGTTGGATTCCGGGTCGTCATAGGGGTCGGTCAGGTTGGCATCCTGATGATGGGCCAAATGCAGATCCCGAAAGCGGTTGTAGGGAATGAACAATGTCAGAGGTAGCGCCATCAGCGCCTCATTCAGCCATTTGGCCCGGAACGGATGCCCGTGCAGAACTTCGTGCGTCAGCGACGAATGCAGCGCCGCAATTACTCCCATGAACGGTACCGCCAGCCATAAGGACCAGGCGGCCAGCCAGAACACGATCACAAGCCACGCCGCATAGCACGCGGCAATCAGGCCAAAGGTACCCCATTCGGGCGAGTTGGGTGTTGTCGGTTCAGCCATGACGTCCCCACGAAATTCCCGCCCAAATCCGCTCGTAGACGATATAAAGTGACAGGCCGATAGCGGTGTTCACCACGGCCAGGACTCCGCCCACTGCGGCAGAGCCTGTTGCGATCAGACCGACAAGCGTCATTGTTGCCAGCCCCATCACGTTCCAAACGATTGCTTTCACGACCGATCTTCGTCGCGTTTCCATTCCGGACCCCATTTTTTTGTTGTTATTCAAGCGTTACCGGTTGGTGCTGATGTTGGGAATTCTGAATATGATTAACAAAACTCATCGAATGTGATATTTGTCATCACATGCATGATAAAATCGACAAACTCGACCGCGCTGCCCGATTTCGCCACCGGCTGGCCCGCGCCATGGAGGAAGGCGGCGTCAGCCAGAGCGCGCTTGCCCGCAATATTGGTGTCGACCGGTCCACGGTGTCGCAATTGTTGACCGACGATGGCGCGCGGCTGCCGAATGCACATGTCGTCGGCAGTTGCGCCTCGGCCCTTGGCGTGTCGGCTGATTGGTTGCTCAGCCTGTCCAACCGACCGGAAAGCGCGGCCGAGCTGCTGGCCAGTTCGCTTACCATGACCGAAGCCCCCCGCGCGCTGGTGGATGAACGGATATTCGAGTGGCATCAGGAAGCCGCCGGGTACAAAATCCGCTACGTTCCGGCGACTCTGCCTGATATGCTAAAAACCCGCGCTGTTCTGGAATGGGAGTATGCCCCGCATCTTGGCCGCACTGCGGATCAGGCAATTGGGGCTTCGGCAGACAGGCTGATGTGGATGCGAAGCGCACAATCCGACTACGAAATTGCGATGCCGCTTTACGAGATCCACAGCTTTGCGCAAGCGACAGGGTATTACGACGGCCTGCCACAGCACGTGCGGCTGGAGCAGATCGACCACCTGCTGGATCTTTGCGAACAGCTCTATCCGCGTCTGCGCATCTACTTGTTCGACGCAAAGCGCCTGTATTCCGCGCCGATGACGATCTTTGGCCCTCTGATGTGCGTGTTTTATGCAGGCAGTCACTACATGGCATTTCGCGACCGTGATCGTATCGAGGTTTTTACCCGTCAATTCGATAACTTAGTGCGCGAAGCTGACGTGACTGCTCGTAGTTTTCCAGCGCATCTCCGACATCTGCGCGAGGGGCTTGTCACAAGTTCCGGCAGCGCGTGATGCGAGGAAACGATTCCTGTAGTATAGTCATTCTGCGCGAACCTTCGGGCATTCCGATCTAGATGGAGGATGACAGGAATGGACGCTCTAAAGACCGCTGAATACGCACGTGCCCTTTATGCCGCCCATGGTGACAGGGCCGAGGCGGAAGCCGCGCAAAAAATGCGCGAATGCGAAGCCGCCGGAAACACTCAGGAAGCACAGGACTGGCAGGCGGTGCGTAGCGCCATACGCCAGATTCGTGGCCCCAATCAGGGCTGACGCCAACGCAAGCACTTATACTTTGGGGTCAGGGTTGACGGTATGGCCATCCACCGCGATGACTTGCCCTGACACCAGCCGTGCGGCGTCTGACGCAAGAAAAACGGCCATATTGGCGATGTCCCGCCCTTCGACAAAACTGCCCATGGACGTACCCGAGGCATATCCTTCGTATACCTGATCGCGGGTCATGCCCTTGGCCGCGGCCTCGCGTTGCAGTACGCCCTCCATGCGCGGTCCTTCGACGGCGCCGGGACATATCACGTTGCAGCGCACTCCGTGAGGACCAAGCTCCATCGCAAGGGTCTTGCCAAGGCCGACCATGCCCCATTTCGCCGCTGCATAGGGCGCGCGATTCGGATACCCGAACTGACCCGCTGTCGATGACGTAATCAGCACCACACCGCTGCCCTGCCGCTTCATCATTGGGGCCGCGTATTTCGAGCACAAAAACGCGCCTTCCAGATTGACGGAAAGGCATGTACGCCAGTCGCTTAGCGCCACGTCTTCAATCAATGCAGTGGGCCCGGCGACTCCCGCATTGGCGCACAGGACATCCAGACCGCCCCAATCCACTTCAATCCGGGCGAACATTCCGGCAACGGCGGCTTCGTCCGACACGTCCAGCTCGGATTTCTGCCAGTGCGCCGGACATTTCGCCAGGGCGGCTTTGTCAATATCCGCAACCCAGACCTGCGCCCCTGAGGTATCAAATGCGTCTGCCATCGCCCGACCGACACCAGAGGCGCCGGCCGTGATCAAAACCCGGCCACTCACGATGGTTTCCGAATAGATGCCCCGGCACCGTCCGGATAGGGCAACCCGGCCTGCGCCTCGGCGATTCGTGCCATCGCAACCTCGATCTCGGCCGACGGAGCGCTCGGACGCCGCGTTTCAAGCCCGACATGCAGCATGAAGCTTTCACAGGTCGCCAGCAGCGTGTCGCCTTCATACATGCTGTGGAACAGGTGCAGCTTCTTGCCCTGCCCCAACATCATCTGGGTGCGGATATCGATCTTCGACCCGGCATGGGCTTCGCCCACATAACGGATGTGGTTCTCGGCCGTGAAATAGCTGCCGCCCGACGCGATATAGTCCGCATCACAGCCGATGATTTCCATGAACCGGTCATTGGCTAACGAGAACGCTTCAAGATATTTCGCCTCATTCATGTGACCGTTGTAATCGGTCCAATCCAGCGGCACCGCGCGCGAAACTGTCAGGATCGGCTGGCTCAGATCAGCCTGGTCCAGCGTCGGCAACGCGGCGGATTTCAACACGGCGTCATGCTGGTTCAGCACCGCGCCCGCGCCGTAGTTTTGCGCCTTGAGTGCACGCATCATGCCGACAAGATTATTGTCACGGATACGCTCCAGCTCGCGGATCGAATACATCCCCGACTGCGCATCAGACTGATCGGCGATCATGTCAACCAGCTCGTCGGTGAACTCTGGCACATCCATCAGCTTGGTCCAGGGCCATTGCAGCGCCGGACCGAACTGCGCCATGAAATGCCGCATTCCGGCCTCGCCACCGGCAACACGATAGGTTTCGAACAGCCCCATCTGCGCCCATCGGATGCCAAAGCCCATGCGGATCGCCTCGTCTATTTCCTCGGTTGTGGCGATGCCATCCTTCACAAGCCAAAGCGCCTCACGCCAGACCGCCTCGAGGAACCGGTCCGCGATATGTGCGTCGATCTCTTTCTTGATGTGCAGCGGGAAAAACCCGACTGAAGTCAGCAGGTCCTTGGCTCGCTCGATGGTTCCCGGCGCGTTCTTGTCGGTCGGCACCAGCTCAATCAGCGGCAACAGGTAGACCGGGTTGAACGGGTGAGTCACCACGATCTGCTCTGGCCGCAGCGCACCTTCCTGCAGCTCGGAAGGTTTGAAACCGCTGGTCGAAGAACCGATGATCGCATCCGGACCACATGCCTCTTGCAGATTTTTGTAAACCCTAAGTTTCAGATCCAACCGTTCCGGCACGCTTTCCTGAATCCACGTGGCCCCCTGTACGACCTCGGCCATGTCGTCATGGAACGACAAGCCCCCCTCGGGCGGCAATGGCACATCGCTCAGCCCCGGCAGCGAACGCCGCGCGTTGTCCAGAACCTCACCAATCTTGCGCTCGGCCTCGGGGTCCGGATCGAACACCCGCACATTCCAGCCATTGAGCAGGAACCGAGCGGCCCAACCACCACCGATAACCCCGCCACCAATGATCGCTGCAGTTTTCATATTAATCGACCCATTGATTTCGCCGTTCTTCATCTTTTTCAAAATACTCCGGGGGTTTGGGGGCTGGCCCCCAAGCCTGATCCTTCTTCACTTCGCCGCCGGTGGCCGTTTCACCAGCCCCAGCTTCTCACGCACTTCCTGCGGCCCGATCACCTTTGCCCCCATGTTTTCGATAATCGTGCCCGCACGTTCGACCAGTTGCCAGTTTTCAGCCAGAACGCCCTTATCCAGCCACAGGTTGTCCTCGAGGCCCACGCGCACATTGCCACCCGCCAGCACTGTGGCCGCCACATAAGCCATCTGGTTACGGCCAAGCGAGAACGCGCTGAACGTCCAGTCGTCGGGCACATTGTTCACCATCGCCATGAAGGTGTTCAGATCATCCGGCGCACCCCACGGTACACCCATGCAAAGCTGCACCAGCGCGTTGGGCTCCAGAATACCTTCTTTCACCAACTGTTTGGCAAACCACAGATGGCCAGTGTCAAATGCCTCGATCTCGGGCTTCACACCCATGTCGGTCATCATTTGCCCCATCGCCCGCAACGCACCGGGAGTGTTCGTCATGACGTAGTCGGCCTCGGCAAAGTTCATGGTGCCGCAGTCCAGAGTGCAGATTTCGGGCAAGCACTCCGCAATGTGCGACACACGTTCCGACGCACCGATCATGTCGGTCCCGGCCTCGTTCACCGGGAACGGGCTCTCGACACCACCGAACACGATGTCCCCGCCCATGCCCGCAGTCAGGTTCAGCACGACGTCGACATCGGCCTCACGAATACGGTCCGTCACCTCGCGATACAGATCCAAACGGCGGCTGGGCGCCCCGGTTTCAGGATCGCGCACGTGACAATGCACCACAGCCGCGCCGGCCTTGGCGGCGGCAATCGCACTGTCGGCGATTTGCTGCGGCGAGCGCGGAACATGCGGGCTTCGATCCTGTGTTCCGCCCGAGCCGGTGACGGCACAGGTGATGAAGACTTCGCGGTTCATTTCCAGAGGCATGACTTTTTCCCCAAGTTATACCCGGTTCCGAGCTGAGTTTTCCCCAGGCTTCTCCCCGGATTCCGATTTGCTTTCTCACCCGACTCTGGCGCAGCCTTGTGAAAACAACTTTCCAAGATGCGAATCGAACTTGATGAAATCCGCAAAAAACATACTTCAGCCCGAACATCGCGCCCTGAAAACGGCTGTGCTGGTGCTGGACGAATGCAACACGCTCAGCTTTGCATCGGCCGTTGACCCGATGCGCGCGGCCAACCGCTTGGCGGATCGGCCCGCTTTCGATTGGGACTACGTCACAGCCGGGTCCGAACCCGCAATGCTGACCAGCGCACTCAGTGTTCCCGGCATTCCGCTGGCCCGACTGGACGGCTGCGACCTGATGATCGTGATTGCCGGATTTCAACTGGCCCGCCACGCAACCCCCAGCCTGCTGGCAGGCTTGCGTCGCATCGCGGCAACCGGGGCGACCATGGCGGGTATTGATGGCGGCCCCTGGCTTCTGGCCGAGGCCGGATTGCTGGACGGACACGCTGCCACGACCCATTGGGAAGACCTGGACAATTTCGCCGCCCGCTTCCCCGATGTGATGGTGCGGCCGGACCGATTCACCGTCTCGGATGGACGATTGACCTCTGGGGGCGCGATTCCAGCGATCGAGATGATGCTGCACGTCATCGCCGCCCGTCATGGGGCTGGATTTGCGGCCCGTGTGTCGGGCTTGTTCCTCTACGATGGGGCTCCCGAACGCTCGAAACCACAAAGCCGCACCGGGGCGCCGCACCGACACACCGCTCTGACAGCACGCGCCAATTCGCTGATGGAAACCTCGCTGGACGACCCCCTGCCCCTGGCCCATATCGCAGACCGGCTGGGCACCAGCCCCCGCACCCTGCAACAACAGTTCCGCCTGCGCCTGAACACCACACCGCAGGATCACTATCTGCAACTGCGCCTGGCCGAGGCCCGTCGCCTGGTCACCGACACCGACATGCCGCTGATGGACGTGGCGCTGGCCACGGGCTTCGCTTCACAATCCAGCTTTGCGCGCGCCTTTCGCACTGCGCACGGCTTGTCAGCCCGCGACCTGAGGCAGGACCGAACCCAACCTACACATCACTAAAGCTTCATCTGGCCAAAAATATCCCGGGGGAGTCGCCAAAGGCGACGGGGGCAGAGCCCCCTTCCCTCAGTACGGCATCGGATACGCCCGATGGACCGCATTGATTTCAGCCAGAACGTCTTCCGGCAGCACCAAATCCAATCCATCCAGAATGTGCTCCAACTGGCCCACATTTGTCGCTCCAAATATGGTCGAGATCATAAAGCGTCGGCTGCGACACCAGGCCAGCGACATATGCACGGGGTCCAGCACGTGGCGGTCGGCCACCTCCAGATAGGCCGCCACCGCGTCGAATACCCGCGCCGTCTTGCGCCCGCCCATCTGCGGCACCAGCGACATCCGTGAACCTTCGGGGACAGCTCCGCCCTGATATTTCCCGGTCAGAAACCCGGCGGCCAGCGGGGAGAATGCCAGCAGACCGACATCCTCGAACAAGCACAGCTCGGCCAGATCCGTATCGAACAGGCGGCACAAAAGGGAGTATTCGTTCTGGATCGACGCTACCCGCGGCCCGCCCGTCTCCTCAGACAGTCGCAGCCATTGCGCCGTCCCCCACGCGCTTTCATTAGACAGGCCGAATGCGCGGATGTTGCCCTTGTCGACCTGCGCCTGCAGGGCCTCAAGACAGCCTTGCATCTCGGCCAGAACCTCGTCCTTGTTTCCTCCCGTCGGCGCATACTCCCAATTCTTCCGAAACATATAGCTTCCGCGATTGGGCCAGTGAAACTGATAGAGGTCGATGCAATCCGTCTGCAAACGGCGCAGCGAGCCTTCGATCGCTTCGGGGATCGTTTCTCTGGAAATCGGCGCTCCGCCACGGGCGTGTACAAATCCCTCGCCGGAATGTTTGGTGGCCAGCACGTAATCGCTGCGGCGCGACGGGTTGGCGGCGTTCCAGTTTCCCAGAATCTCTTCGGTGCGCCCAATCGTCTCTTTCGAGACCGGATTCACCGGATACATTTCCGCCGCGTCGACAAAATTGATCCCTGCCGCAAGCGCCATGTCCATCTGTCGATGCGCTTCGACTTCAGAGGTCTGGGTTCCGAAAGTCATTGTCCCAAGGCACATATCCGACACCAAAATACCGGTGCGGCCCAATGGCTTTTTTGTCATAAAATCATCTCCTGAAAAAGTTGCGACCGGTCAGGCTTCGGCCTTTTTCTCCCACCGCCCTGATTCCTCGGACCAATACTGCGCTGAGCACCCGGCAGAGGTCAGTGCCTTCCACTGACCGCGCGCGTGCTGAACGGCCATCTGATCGTTTCCGTCAAACAGAATGCACACCCGCTCCAGCGCGGTAACTTCATCCGGTTCGACAGACGCCCCATCAACGGCCATGACACAAGACGGATCGTTGGCGGCGTGCGCGTCGGTCGTCAATAATATGGGCTGCGCCGCATCGTGCGGGCCACCGGCGCGACCGTGAGGCAGGAACCCGTCGTCGGACCCAAGCCACAGCTTTTCGTCCAGCCAGTCCATCCGTGCGGGATCTGTGCCCCGCACGGCAATCCGCCACCCGGCCTGCTGCGCCTTGCCCAACAGCACCGGCAAAGTGTGCTCCAGCGGCTGACGGGTCAGGTGGTAGAAATAGACGGCTCCCATGTGCCTACTCGAAATTGTCCTGCACGAACCGGCTGAGCGCGCGCACGCCCCAGCCAGTCGCCCCCTTTGGCGCATATGAGGTTTCCGACGACACCGAGGCAACGCCTGCGATATCCAGGTGAATCCACGGTGTTTCCTCTTTGACAAATCGCTGAAGGAACTGTGCCGCAGTAATCGAGCCCGCAGGCCGTCCGCCCACATTTTTCATATCCGCGATCCGCGATTTCAGCAGCTCATCATACGCCTTACCCAAAGGCAGGCGCCACGCGCCCTCATCCTCGGCCTTGGCCGATTTCAGGAAGGCATCGCAGAACGTGTCATTGTTCGAAAACACACCGGCGTTCTCATGCCCCAGACCGATGATGATCGCGCCCGTCAGGGTCGCTAGGTCGATCATCCCTACCGGTTTGAAGCGTTCCTGCGCGTACCACATCACATCACACAGTACCAAACGGCCCTCGGCATCGGTGTTGATGATCTCGACCGTGTCACCTTTCATCGACTTGACCACATCTCCGGGGCGCGAGGCATTGCCCGATGGCATGTTCTCGACCAACCCAACCAGGCCCACGACATTCGCCTTGGCCTTGCGCATGGCCAGCGCGCGCATGGTACCCGCAACGACGCCAGCACCGCCCATGTCCATGGTCATGTCTTCCATGCCCGCTGCCGGTTTCAGCGAGATACCACCGGTATCGAACACCACACCCTTACCGACCAGCGCCAATGGCGCGTCGTCCTTGTCGCCACCGTTCCACTGCATCACCACAACTTTCGAAGGGCTGTCCGAGCCCTGCCCGACGCTCAGAAGCGTCCGCATGCCCAATTCGGCGAGCTTGTCTTCTTCCAGGACTTCAACCGCGAGCCCCAGTTCCTGCATCTCGGACAGGCGGTTGGCAAACTCGGTCGTGGTCAGCACGTTGGCGGGCTCATTGGTCAGGTCGCGCGTCATGCGCACGCCGTCGGCAACGGCATAGAGCGGCGCAAAGGCCGCTTCCGCCTCGTCCGGCTTGTTGTGACAGACGGTAATCTCGCCCGTCGGGTCCGATTCCTTGGTCTTGTGCACGTCAAAATCATAGCTGCGCAGAACCATCCCCAAGATCAAATCCTCAGTTCGGTTCTGATTTCCGGCCATCACCAGAACGGACTTGCCCGCCGCCAGCTTGCCAAGCTTCGCCCCGCCCTTTCGAGCATCATCCTGATCGGGACGACGGGGCAGTACCAGCACATCCAGCGCTTCGGCCGCCATACCGCCCGGCCAGGCAAGCGAGATAACTTCGCCCGTCTTGACCTTTTCGAACCTTTCACTCTCGATCAGCCGTGCCACGGCACCACGCGTCAAGCGATTGGCCCGGCGCACCGCGGGCCCCATTTTGCCGTCTTCGGTAACGACGATGACCACACGCCCTTCGGCTTGCGCCATCAGGTCAAGGTCAAACGGTTGAAAACGGACGGGGACGAGACTGCTCATGAGGTTCTCCTGGAAAAAACTTTGCACAAGACCTAGCCCGCGCCGCCGCAGTTGACCAGATAGCAGTTTTCCCCGCACCGCAATTACACTATGGTCGCCCGAAAATAACCGACGGGTACCAGGGGGCAGTGAAGTGACAGAGTTCGGCAAGCAAAGGCCAGCATGCCGGGGCACGGTTCGGGTGATTCCCGATCACCACCGAATACCGAGGGTGCCTGCGTGATCCTCGACCGCTATTTCGCCCGCCGTTTCATTCAAAGCTTTGTCGTGATCGGCGCTATTTTTCTGACGTTGATGATGCTGATCGACCTGATCGAGCAGGCCCGCCGCTTTGAAGAAGCGAATCTGTCGTTCGGGCAGTTGTTGCAATTGACGCTGCTGAATACGCCGGCAGCCATCAGCGAGATTCTGCCCCTTTTGATGATCCTGTCGACGATCGCGCTGTTTGTCGGCCTGGCCCGAAGTTCGGAGCTGGTGGTAACGCGTGCCATTGGCCGGTCCGGCATCCGCGCCCTGGTCGCTCCGGTCACATTGGCGCTGTTGATTGGAGCGTTGGCCGTGGGCTTGCTCAACCCTTTTGCCGCCGCCACGTCCGAAGAATATCAGCGCCTTTCAGACAGCTATCGCAACAACGGCATTTCAACCCTGTCCATCAGCCGCGAAGGACTGTGGCTGCGTCAGGGTTCGGCTTCAGGGCAGTCGGTCATACATGCCCTGGGCACGCTGAACGGAGACAAGTTCGGCTTGCGCGACGTAACGATCACTACGTTTTCGCCAGACGGCAAACCGATCGAGCAAATCCTTGCGGACCACGCTCAGTTGGAAAACGGTCACTGGGCCCTGCGTCAGGCCAAGGTCTGGACTTTGCAGAACGACCTGAACCCTGAAACGAATGCAATAACCCACGAAGTCCTGAACCTGCCCACGACGCTGACGCGCGACCGGATTCTCGACACCTTGGGCCAGCAGGATTCCGTGTCGGTCTATGACCTGCCGCAGTTGATTCGAGATCTGCGAGAGGCGGGTTTTTCCACAAAACAATATGAGGTTTGGCTACAGGTGCAGCTGGCGCGTCCCTTCTTTCTTGTCTCGATGGTGCTGATCGGCGCTGCTTTTACCATGCGCCACGTGCGGTTTGGCGGGACCGGTGTCGCCGTTCTGTCCGCAGTTCTGTTGGGCTTTGCAATCTACTTCGTCCGCAATTTCGCGCAAATCCTTGGTGAAAACGGCCAGTTGCCAATCTTCGTATCAGCCTGGGCCCCGCCCTTTGCGGCAGTTCTTCTGTCTCTGGGCCTCTTGCTGCATGCGGAGGATGGCTGATGCGGCCAATCCTTTCACTTCTCCTGTCCACCACTTTGATCCTTTCACTTCCGGCGGCGGCAGCGGCCCAATCCGCGGCGGGTGGCGCAAATCCGGATCAATCGGCAACGCAACAGGACGAACCCGCACTGCTGGTGGCTGACCGTATCTTCATCACGCCCGACCGCGAACTTGTGGCCGAAGGCAATGTCGAAGCCTTTCAGGGTGACGTCAAACTGACGGCCCGCAAGGTCGTATATGACCGGGAAACCGGAGAATTGACGCTGACCGGGCCAATACGCATTGATCAGGGCGGTCGAACCACCCTGCTGGCCGATACCGCCCAGTTGGACAGCGGCATTCAGAACGGCCTGCTGACCGGTGCGCGAATGGTGTTTGACCAGCAGGTTCAGGTCGCCTCGGTGCAGGCCAACCGTGCGGCGGGGCGTTATACGCAATTCAGCAAGGTTGCGGCCACCTCGTGCCATGTATGCTCAAATGGAAGGCCGCCGCTTTGGCAGATACGGGCGCGCAAAGTGACCCATGATCAGCTTGAGCGCCAACTGTATTTCGAAGGCGCGCAGTTTCTCATCCGTGATGTGCCGGTTTTCTATTTTCCTGCCCTTCGCCTGCCCGATCCAACGCTAGAGCGGGCTACCGGGTTCCTGGTGCCTTCCATTCGCACAACGTCGCAATTGGGCACCGGAGTACAGGTTCCGTATTTCATCAAACTGGGCGATCACAAAGACCTGACCCTGACGCCGTATGTGTCGCCGAACACCCGGACCCTGGGCTACCGCTATCGGCAGGCCTTCAAGTATGGTCGCATCGAGTTCGAAGGCGCTTTTACACGCGACGACCTGCAACTGGATCAGGACCGGGGTTATTTCTTTGCCAACGGTTGGTTCAACCTGAAGAACGATTACCGACTGACCTTCAACATCCAGACCGCCTCGGACGATGCATATCTCGCCGATTACGGATTGCCCGACTATGATCGGTTGCGCAGCGAAATCGCGTTGGAGCGGATCAAGCGCGATACGGCTTTCAAAACCGGGTTTATCCACTACAAAACGCTGCGCGACAGTGAACAGCAGGACGAAATCCCATCGCGCGTATTCGACCTGAACTATCGAAAACGCTTTTTTCCCAGCGGGCTGGGTGGCGAAGTTCAGCTGGCCTTTATCGGTCATGCCCATGAACGCACCAGCGATCAGGACATCATCGGCCGCGATGTTGCACGGGCGACATTTGATGCCGAATGGCTACGCAGTTGGACCTTTGCCACGGGCATCAGGGCTGATGCGCAGATCGGTGCCTCGGTCGATACGTTCGACATCACGAACGACAGCACCTATCCGAACAGCATCACCCGCTCGACGCCGCGCGCCGCGTTGACTTTGCGCTATCCCATGTTGCGTCGCGAACAATCAGGCGCGACGCAAATTCTGGAACCGATCGCGCAGGTCGGCTGGACCCATGTGTCGGACACGGATGTCCCGAACGACGAGAGTACATTTCAGGAGTTCGACCAGGGCAACCTGCTGTCCCTGTCGCGCTTTCCCGCCGAAGATCGCCGCGAAGACGGGACGACCGCGGTATTTGGCCTGAACTGGTCGCGGTTTGACACATCTGGATGGCGCGCGCGGGCAACGATCGGTCAAGTGTTCCGCTCAACCGCCGACCCCGATTTCACGCTGACATCCGGATTGCAGGGCACCGCGTCCGACATCTTGCTGGCCGGTCAGCTGGACAATGGCAAGGGCCTGTCTCTGGCGGCGCGTGGGCTGCTGGACGACGATCTCAGCTTTAGCTCGGCCGAAATCCGAACAGCCTGGTCGAAAGATGCAACCCTGCTGACTGGCAGCTATGTCTGGCAAGAGCCTGATCCGGCAATCAGCCCCGGCGACAAAATCTCGGAACTCTGGTTGACCGGGCGTCACCGCATCGATCAGAACTGGCTGACAAGCGCCTTCGCACGCTATGATCTGGCCGAATCCGAACCCATCCGGTTCGGCGTCGGCGTGACGTACAGTAACGAATGCGTCCAGGTTAACATGTCCGTAAGGCGGCGCTTTACCTCGACATCAAGTATTGAGCCTTCGACGGAAATCGGCTTTACCGTTGCCCTGACAGGGTATTCCGTCGAAAGCGGTGGTAAGAAGTACAAGAAAACATGCAGCTGATCTCAGGATTCACCAAATTACTCCGTTCTGTCTGGTGCAAACCGGCCCTCCCGGCACTGGCCGCCGCTTTGATCGTCGGGGCGCCGCCACATGCCGGCGCGCAAAGCCTGTTTTCTCCGGCCATTCGGGTCAATCAGGACATCGTCACCTGGTACGAACTACAGCAACGGCAACAGTTTCTTGAGATCCTCGGTGTTCCCGGCAGCTCGGAAGCAGAGGTTCGGCAGGCCCTGATTGACGATCGTCTGCGCAAACAGGCCATGCGCGAAGCCGGTATTCAGGCCGCACCCGAAGACGTTCAGACCGGAATCGATGAATTTGCCGCGCGCGGACAGCTGAGTACCGATCAATTTCTTCAGATACTCGGCGAGGCGGGAATCGACCCTGAAACCGTTCGTGATTTCGTTGCCGATCAGATGTCGTGGCGGGATTACGTCTCGGCACGTTTTATCTCGCAGGCACGACCGACCGAAGAAGAGATTGACCGCGCCATGGGACAGGGCGGCGGCGGCGGGCTGCAAGTTCTGCTGTCCGAGCTCATCATTCCCGTGACTCCGCAAACCCTCGCGCAAGCCGATGCCCTGGCACAGGAGATTTCACAGGTAGAAGGCCAGGAGGCGTTTTCAGCAGCAGCAACGCAATACTCGGGCGCTGTTACCCGCGAGAATGGCGGGCGCCTCGATTGGCTGCCAATCACAAACCTGCCCCCCGCACTGCAGCCGGTTATTCTGGGTCTGAAGAATGGCGAGATCACCGAGCCGATAACCTTGCCCAACGCCGTGGCATTGTTCCAGATGCGCGGAATTCGTGAGGTCTCGACCGGTGCGCCCCAATACTCCAAGATTGACTACGCGGTCTACTACTTGCCCGGAGGCCGCAGCACCGAAACGCTGGCGACAGCAGCCCGGCTGAAAGAAGAAATCGATACCTGTGACGACCTATACGGTATTGCCAAAGATCAGCCGCCCGAGGTGCTGGACCGTGTCTCAGCCGCGCCCTCAGAGATTCCGCGCGACATCGCGCTGGAGCTGGCAAAGCTCGACCCGAATGAGGTCTCCACCACTCTGACGCGCAACAACGGGCAGACGCTTGTGTTCCTGATGATGTGCAACCGCACGCGCGATCTGGGTGAAGATACGTCCCGCGTGGATGTTGCAAACGCCCTGACGCAGCAACGTCTGCAAGCCTTCGCTGAAAGCCTGCTGGAGCAGCTGAGGGCAGACGCCGTCATTATCGAGCAATGACCGGCCCCATTGCGCTCAGTTGCGGTGAACCGGCCGGCATAGGACCCGAAATCGCGGCCAAGGCCTGGGACGCGCTGCGCGACACTTGTCCTTTCGTCTATATCGGTGACGCCTCGCATCTGCCCAAGGGAACCCCCGTGGCCGAATTGGCGGACACCTCTCAGGCGCGGGCTGCCAGCACTTCTGCCTTGCCGGTTTTGCATAGGGATTTCCCTGCCTCCAATGTTCCCGGGCACCCAGACCCCGCCAATGCACCGTCGGTCATTGCAGCCATCGAACAAGGCGTGCAGATGGTGAAATCCGGCGCTGCCTCGGCACTCTGTACCGCGCCCATCCACAAAAAGGCACTGATTGACGGCGCCAGCTTCGCCTATCCCGGCCATACCGAGTTTCTGGCGGCCCTGGCCGAACGCAACCGGGTGGTCATGATGCTGGCCAGCGACCAGTTGCGCGTGGTGCCCGCCACGATCCATATACCACTGTGCGAAGTCGCAACGACACTGACGCCGGAACTGTTGCGGGAAACCATTGAGATCACCGCCCACGGACTGCGCGCCCAATTTGGAATAGCACAGCCGCGCATCGCCGTCGCAGGCCTCAACCCGCATGCCGGTGAAGGCGGCAAAATGGGAACCGAGGAGCTGGACTGGATCGCGCCACTGCTGGCTGACCTCAACCCCAGCGGTTATACGGTCACCGGCCCGCACCCGGCCGACACGCTGTTCCACGCTGCCGCTCGCGCCCGTTATGATTCAGCGATTGCGATGTACCACGATCAGGCGCTGATCCCGATCAAGACACTGGATTTTGACCGGGGCGTGAATGTGACGCTGGGCCTGCCCTTCATTCGCACCTCACCCGACCACGGAACCGCACTGGATATTGCCGGTCAGAATGTCGCCAACCCAACCAGCCTGATCGAAGCCCTGAAACTGGCGCAGCGCATGGCCCAAAGCGGCTGATGCTTCACCTGGCCGAAAATATCCCTGCCGGAGGCAAGAAATCTCTGGCGCGCCCCGTTCGTTCCGCGCCACGGTAGACCAATCATGAGCGCCATCGACACCCTCCCGCCGTTGCGCGAAGTCATCGCAACTCACCAGCTTTCAGCACGCAAATCGCTGGGGCAGAACTTTCTGCTGGACCTGAACCTGACTGCCAAGATCGCGCGGCAGGCGGGCGACCTGACGGAATGCGACGTGCTGGAAATCGGCCCCGGTCCCGGTGGCCTGACTCGCGGTCTGTTGTCCGAAGGCGCGCGCAAAGTTGTAGCGGTCGAAAAAGACACGCGTTGCATCGCCGCACTGAACGATATCGCTGCTGCCTATCCCGGTCGGCTCGAGGTGATCAACGGTGACGCGCTGGAACTTGACCCGCTGGCGCATTTGACGCCACCTATCCGCGTCGCCGCCAACCTGCCCTACAACGTGGGCACCGAGCTTCTGGTCCGCTGGTTGACCCCGCCCGAATGGCCACCGTTCTGGCAGAGCCTGACACTGATGTTTCAACGCGAAGTGGCCGATCGCATCTCGGCCCATCCGGGCAGCAAGGCCTATGGTCGCCTCGCCATCCTCGCCCAATGGCGGGCCGAGGCGCGCATTGCCATGTCGCTGCCCCCCGGCGCATTCACGCCTCCGCCCAAGGTCTCCAGCGCCGTGGTCCACCTGACCGCCCTGCCAGAACCGCGCTATCCGGCCGACGCAGCTACCCTGTCGCGTGTGGTGGCAGCGGCCTTCAACCAGCGCCGCAAAATGCTGCGCGCCTCGCTGAAAGGTGTCGCGCCAGATATCGAAGACCGTCTGATTACTGCTGGGATCAAACCCACCGAACGCGCCGAACAGGTTCCGTTGGAGGCGTTCTGCGCGCTCGCCCGCGAAATTCGCAATCCCTGACATCAAGCAAAGAAAAAACCCCGGCGACTGGGCCAGGGTTCCTTGTCTTCATATACAATGATGTGGAGCGACTATTCCGCCGCCTCCGGTGCGTCGCCGTTGTCGGCAGCCGGCTCCGGCGCGGGTTTGGGTTTGCGGGCACGGGGTTTGCGCGCAGGCTTTTCCTTCCGCTCCGGTGCTTCGGACGCCGCCGCAGAGGCATTGTCCTTGCTTTCAGGGGTTTCGACCAGACCACTTTCCGGCGCCTCGGCCGGAGCGTCAAAGCTCATGACATCCGGTTGCGGTGCTTCGGCCAAATCTGCCTGGCGTGCTGCTTCGCGTTCCTGACGCTCGGCGCGTTCACGGTCACGCTCGGCCTGACGCTCGCGGTTCTGGCGCTCCTGCTCTTCGCGGCGCGCTTCAATCTCGCGCTGCGCTTCGCTCAGCAGGCGCAGGTAATGCTCGGCGTGCTGCTGAAAGTTCTCGGCGGCCACGCGGTCATTGGAGAGCTGAGCGTCGCGCGCCAACTGATTGTACTTGTCAATGATCTGCTGCGGTGTGCCACGCACTTTGCCCTCGGGGCCCGAGCTGTCAAAAACCCGGTTTACGACGTTGCCGCCAGAAGGACGATTGCGGTTGTTCTTGGCCCGCGAGCGGGATTTGGAGGATCTCATCTTATTTTACGTCAGCCTTGTCATTCGCTGTCGATCAACCCGTACCTTACGCTGCTCAGAGGCTTGTCCCGTAACGTGTCATCGACTTTTTTGGGCTTGGCGTCAGGGGTGCGCTGAAGCAGCGTCAACCTCGCCGACTAATCCTGAGTAAACATGTCCTGCGCGCGCAGACAAGGGGTTTGTCAGAAATTTCGCAGCTTTTTTACAATTACCGGCGTTTTTCAGCCGCAGAATCGCGCATTATCCAGGCATTTTGGCACCCACGACCCGGTCCCGGCCATCGAGATCGTGGATTACGCGAATATTCGACAATCCAGCCGCATCGAACAAAGCCGAGACATCCGAAGCTTGTTTCGGCCCGATCTCAACCAGAATACGCCCGCCCGGGACCAGAAAATCAGGGGCAGCGGACGCGATTTGGCGATACGCACCCAGTCCATCGCCTTCATCCGTCAGGGCCAATCGCGGCTCATGCTCGCGCACTTCAGGGGACAGTTCGTCCATCTCGGAAACCGAGATATATGGTGGATTAGAAACAATAAGGTCAAATTTCCCCTCAATGTTTCCAAACCAATTTGACTGGAGAATCTCGGTCCGAGTCTGCACCTGATGCTGCACCGCATTGGCGCTAGCTTGCAGACATGCGGCCTCGCTCAGATCAACACCAACGCCCGAGGCACTGGTGCGTTCGGCCAGCAGAGTGATCAGGATGCAGCCCGAACCCACTCCCAGATCCAAAACGTGATCGAATGGCTCACTAAGCGCCGCTTCAATCAGAGCTTCGGTCTCGGGTCGCGGATCAAGCACGTCTCCGCTGACACGAAAACGACGGCCGTAGAACTCCCGCTCGCCCAACAGATGCGAAACCGGCACCCGAATGGCGCGCAGCGAGACCAACTGGTCGTAACGTTCTGCTATATCCAGCGGTAGCTCTTCCGGCGCAATCAAGGTCACGCGGCTGGCTTCAACGCGGGCGGCATGGGCCAGCAAAAGGCGCGCATCGCGAGCCGGATCGGGTACACCCGCCGCCCGCAGGCGTGCTGTGGCCGCAACCATTGCCTGTGCCGCTGTCTGCGCCCCGGTCATTGAGACATCTCGGCCAGTAAGCGTGCCTGATCGTCAGCGGTCAGCGCGTCGATTACTTCGTCCAGATCGCCCTGCATCACCTGATCCAGCTTATAGAGCGTCAGGTTGATACGGTGGTCCGTCATCCGGCCCTGCGGGAAATTATAGGTCCTGATCCGCTCGGACCGGTCGCCCGAGCCGACCTGGCTGGCGCGATCCGCAGAACGCTCGCTGTCGATCCGCTGCCGCTCCAGATCATAAAGCCGCGTTTTAAGAACCTGCATCGCGATCTCGCGGTTGCGATGCTGAGACTTTTCCGAGCTGGTGACCACGATACCGCTGGGCAGGTGCGTGATCCGAACAGCCGAATCCGTCGTGTTCACGTGCTGCCCACCCGCACCCGAGCTGCGCATCGTGTCGATGCGAATATCATTCGCGTCGATCTGGATATCAACGTCCTCCGCCTCGGGCAGCACAGCCACAGTGGCCGCCGAGGTATGAATCCGCCCGCCGCTTTCCGTCTCGGGCACGCGCTGCACCCGATGCACACCGGACTCGTATTTCATTCGGGCAAAGACATTGTCGCCCTTGATATGGGCCACAACCTCTTTGATGCCGCCCAGGTCCGAGGCCTGTTCCTCGATAATCTCGAACTGCCAGCCATGAGCCTCGGCATAGCGCTGATACATGCGAAGCAGATCACCGGCAAATAGCGCCGCCTCGTCGCCTCCGGTTCCGGGCCGGATTTCAAGCATCGCCGGACGCGCATCGGCCGCGTCTTTGGGCAGCAACGCCAGTTGTAGCGCATGCTCGGCCTCGGGGATACGCGCCTGTAGCTGCGGTATTTCTTCCTCGGCCAGTTCCTTCATGTCCGGATCGGCCAGCATCGCCTCGGCCTCGGCCAGATCGGCCACCAGCTGTCTCCAGGCGGTGATCTGATCGACCACCGGCTTGAGGTCCGAGTATTCCTTGGCCAATGCCGCGATATCCCCGCCCGAGGCGCCATCGGCCATGGCCGCTTCGAGGTACTGGAATCGCTGAGTTATCTGTTCAAGGCGTTCTTCGGGGATCATCACGGCGGTGTCTATCATCCGGGGGCTTTGGTCAAGGGGCTGCATCGTGCTAAGCTTAGAGCCATGAAACGGATTGTGCTTGCTCTGACCCTGTGTGCATCCCCTGCCTTGGCCGATGTAATTGGCCCCGGCGGCAAGGTTCAGGATTGCTATTGTACCGACCAATCCGGGTCACGCGTCGAGTTGGGAGAGATGATTTGCCTGCAAGTCGACGGCCGCATGTTCATGGCGCAGTGTCAGATGTCGCTGAACGTACCGATGTGGCGTGAGGTGCAGGAAGGGTGCTTGTCCTCAGGGTTGCAACAAGACAAGCCACCCTTCGACACGATCCCGGTTCACCCCAAAATCTGACCGCCCAAACCGCAGCCTTGCATGAATACGCAGGATATCGCCGTCCTGCTGCGCAGTTGTGTAGTCCGGAAATCCCAATACGGGCGTACGTGTGACATAAGTGATCATTCCCTTCGCCACAGATCCCGCAACAACTTTGGTCCGCGCGGTGTCACGCGCGATCGCATCCAAACGAGCCAATCCGCCTGGACCGGTTTCGACGACGCGTAGAACGCCGCCTTTCATATCCCGGTCCACATCGCCAACTGGCGCGACATGCCAACGGTCAGGGTTGGATGGGGTCAGCCGAACATAGGCGCCGAGTGACACCAGCAGCCCCACCAGCAGCAATGGAATGATCATCTTCATCCTGTTCTCATACTTTTGGGAAAAGTACCGCGAACAATGAATGGCACAACCCACCCAGCCGCTTATCGCGACGTCACTCCGGGCAGAATGCACAAAAGCTCGAATAACAGGTTTGCCGCAGTCAATGCTGTGTTGCCCGAGGGATCATAGGGAGGAGACACCTCGACCAGATCGCAGCCCACCACGTTCATCCCCGCCAGTGCATGGATCAACTGCAGCGCCTGAGGCGTTGTTAATCCACCAATTTCGGGCGTTCCGGTACCGGGTGCGTAAGCCGGGTCCAGGCTGTCGATGTCATATGAAACATAGATCGGATGGTCCTCAACCGTTTTGCGGATTTGCGAGCCGATCTCGGTCAGGTTTTGCTGCCACAGATCCCACGCGGGAAACTGACGGAATCCCCAGGTCTGAGCCTCGGTAAAATCGCTGGCGGCATAGCCCGAGCCGCGGATACCGATCTGGAAAGTCTTGTCGGGAACGATCAGCCCTTCCTCGTAGGCGCGACGGAAGACAGTGCCGTGGGTCTCACGCTCACCGAACATTTCGTCATTGACGTCGGCATGGGCATCGACATGCACAAGTGCGACCGGGCCGTGCTTGGCGGCAATCGCGCGCAGGATCGGCAGTGTAATAGAGTGATCCCCACCCATGGCAACCGGGATCACACCCTGCGCCAGAATACCGTCATAGCTATCCTTGATGATCTTCAGACTGTCTGCCAGCGAGAACGTATTGATCGCCAGATCGCCAATATCCGCGATTTGCAGGCTGTCAAAAGGTGCAGCGAACGTCGCCATGTTGTAAGGCCGGATCATAGCGCTTTCGCTGCGGATCTGTTTTGGCCCGAACCGCGTCCCCGACCGCCACGAGGTGCCGATGTCCATCGGAATCCCAAGAACTGCCACGTCAAGCCCATCAAGCGAAGACGCCTGCGGCAAACGCATAAACGTGTTCGGCCCGGAAAACCGCGCAAGGTCGTTACCGCTGATCGGTTGATTGTAGTCTGTCATGCGTGTTGTTCTCCCATCCGGCCCGTTGGGTCTGCAAATACCGGAAGTATGGCTAACCAAAAGTTAATGCCTTGCGCAAAAACCCCTAAATCAGCTTGTTCCACCCCAACAAGCAGATGATTTGCGTTGCCACATGCGCCCCGGCAATCGCCGTCGCGCCCGAAGTGTCAAACGGGGGTGAGACCTCGACGACGTCGCCCCCCTTAATGTTTATCCCGGCGATGTCCCGCAGGATGATCTGCGCCTGAATGGAACTCAGCCCGCCCCAAACGGGCGTACCGGTGCCGGGCGCAAAAGCCGGGTCCAACCCATCGATGTCGAAGCTCAGATAAACCGGGCTGTCGCCCAATATGCCTTTGATCTTTTGGGCCACGGCGGCCGGGCCGGATTCGTAAACCTCGCGGGCGTCGATGATGTTGACGCCCAGCGTATCCTCATTTGTTGTACGAATGCCCACCTGAACGGATCGCTTCGGGTCGACTATCCCCGATTTCACGGCCTTGTAGAACATTGTCCCGTGATCCACGCGTGACATGTCGTCATCGGCCCATGTGTCCGTATGCGCATCGAACTGCAGCAAAGACATCGGCCCATATTTCTCGGCATAAGCCTTGAGGATCGGGAAGCTGATATAGTGATCCCCACCCAAGGCGACAGAGGCCACATCAGCCGCCAGAATGGTTCGGATATGATCAGTCAGTGTATCCGGAAAGGCCGGGATATTGGCGTAGTCATAGGCCATGTCACCGTAGTCCACGATTGCCAGTTCGCTGAGCGCGTCAAAGGGCCAGCCGTATGGCGCATCGGGCGACTGCAACGCGCTGGCCTCGCGGATGGCGCGAGGACCCAGCCGAGTGCCGGGACGGTTGGTAACCGCCTGATCGAACGGCACACCGGTCACCGCAATGTCGACGCCCTTGAGATCCTTTGTATAGAGACGGCGCAGGAACGACGTCGCACCACCAAAGGTATTCTCATTAGACAGACCTTTGAGATCCGGGTTGGTGAACGCCTCGTCCACCTGGTTCTTTGCATCTTCCAATGCCATATCGGGTTTTCTTCCTTCCAAAGTTCCCGATGGGCTGGCGACGCGCGTTAACGTCAAGCCACAGGCAGCGCCTTTTCCACGATCTTCGCAAAAAAGGATGCACCCACCGGCGCGATTTCATCGTTGAAGTTGTATTTCGGGTGGTGCAGGCCCGCGCCATCGCCCTGCCCCAAGAACAAGTAGGCACCGGGCCGTACCTGCAGCATGTAGGAAAAGTCCTCGGCCCCCATTTCGCGGCCGGAATTGGCGCTAACGCGTTCAGCACCCGAAACCTCGCGGGCAACGTCGGCGGCGAAAGCAACCTTTTCAGCGTCGTTGATCGTGGCAGGATAGCTCACTTGATATTCAAGCCGCGCCTCGACCCCGTAAGAGGTGGCCTGCCCCTGCACGATTTGCTCCATCCGTTCCATAACCATTTTCTGAACGGCAGGGTCGAAAGTGCGCACCGTGCCGTTGATATACGCCGTGTCCGGGATCACGTTGTTCACCGTTCCCGTATGTATCTGCGTAACCGACACCACCAGATCGTCCAGCGCATAGTGATTGCGGCTGACGATGGTCTGCATCGCCTGTGCAATACCACAAGCCGCCATCACCGGATCCCGGGTTTCATGCGGCATGGCGCCATGGCCGCCGACGCCCTGAATATGCACCTCGAACGTGTCGACGGCCGCCATGATCGGGCCCGGCGTCGTGTAGAACGTACCCTCTTCAAACCCGGGCGCATTGTGCAGCGCATAGACCTGGGAAATGTCGAACCGGTCCATGACACCTTCTTCAACCATCACCCCGGCGCCGCCACCTTCTTCCTCGGCGGGCTGAAAGATGAGCGCGACCCGGCCCCTGAAATTCCGCGTTTCCGCCAGATAGCGTGCGGCACCCAGCAGCATCGTGGTGTGCCCGTCATGACCGCAGGCATGCATCTTGCCCGGGTTCTTCGAGGCATAGCCGACGCCGGTCTCTTCCGGAATCGGTAGCGCGTCCATATCTGCGCGCAGACCGATCGTCGGACCTTCTCCTTGCCCGTTGATGATGGCGACGATTCCCGTCTTGGCAATTCCCTCGTGCAGTTCATCCACTCCGAACTCGCGCAAACGCTCAGCCACAAAGGCCGAGGTCTCGTAGCATTCGAACTCCAGTTCGGGGATCGAATGCAGGTGCTGGCGCCATTCGGTCATATCGGCGGTGAATTCAGCAATGCGGTTGACGACGGGCATCTGGGGTGGACTCCTGATCCAAGCTGCGAGATGGATGCATCTGACACCGGAATAAGGGGCTTCGCAATGGTTGAAAATCCGCTGATCCATGACTCGGACGCCGGGATCGAGCGTTTACTGGAAATCATGCGCCGTCTGCGCGACCCGGAAACGGGCTGCCCATGGGACATCGAACAGGATTTCGCCACCATCGCACCCTATACGATCGAAGAAGCCTACGAGGTCGCCGACGCCATTGAACGGCAGGCGTGGGACGAGTTGAAGGGCGAACTGGGCGATTTGCTGTTCCAGTCGGTGTTTCACGCCCAAATGGCCGAGGAAGCGGGGCATTTCGCTTTTCAGGACGTGGTGCGCTCCATGTCGGACAAGATGGTCGCCCGTCATCCACATGTATTCGGCGACGAATCCCGCGATAAATCCGCCGATCAGCAAACCGTGGATTGGGAGGCCATCAAGGCCGCAGAACGCGCCGGCAAAGAACAAAAAGGTGCGCTGGATGGGGTGGCATCCAACCTGCCCGCCCTGTTGCGCGCCTACAAGCTGCAAAAACGCGCGGCACGGGTGGGCTTCGACTGGCCCGACGCCAGCCACGTACTTGCCAAGATCACCGAAGAGGCCGCGGAACTGGAAGAGGCACGCGACAGCAAGGACGCAGATGCGCTGGAAGATGAATTCGGGGACCTGCTGTTCGTGATGGTCAATCTGGGGCGTCATCTGGGCATCGAACCCGAAGCCGCCCTGCGACGCACCAACGCCAAATTCACCCGCAGGTTCGGAAAGGTCGAGGCGCGGCTGGCGGAACGCGGCAGAACACCCGTGCAGAGCGATCTGGCCGAGATGGACGCGCTGTGGGATGAGGTCAAAAACGAAGAGCATCGGGCCAACGGCAAACTCCCGCCTGTGGATGCCGCTACCGGCGCCTAAAACCACTGGACAACGCGGGCCGCTCTTGTCAGTGTCCGCCCTTCAATACCCCGGAGGGCAGCCATGGCACCGCGCAAAATCATCATCGACACCGACCCCGGGCAGGACGACGCCGTCGCCATTCTGCTGGCGCTGGCAAGCCCCGAAGAGATCGAAGTTCTGGGTATCACAGCTGTTGCCGGAAACGTGCCGCTGGAGTTGACCGCCAAGAACGCCCGTATAGTCTGCGAACTGGCCGGGCACAGCCACATTCCTGTCTATGCCGGGTGTGACCGCCCGCTGAAACGGCCCTTGGTGACCGCCGAGCATGTACACGGAAAAACGGGTCTGGACGGACCCGTTCTGCCCGATCCGGAAATGCCGCTGGCTGATGGCCACGCCGCCGATTTCATCGTCGACACATTGCGCGCGCATGAACCGGGAACGGTAACGCTCTGCCCATTGGGCCCTCTGACCAATATTGCGACGGCCTTTGAAAAAGCGCCCGACATCATCGACCGGGTTCAGGAAATCGTGCTGATGGGCGGGGCGTATTTTGAGGTCGGCAACATCACACCCGCTGCCGAGTTCAACATTTACGTCGATCCGGAAGCGGCAGATATTGTTTTCAAATCCGGCGTTCATATCGTGGTGATGCCGCTGGACGTTACTCATGATGCGTTGGTCACGAAACAGCGCAACGATGCCTTCCGCGCACTGAACTCAAAAGTCGGTCATGCAGTGGCCGAAATGACGGATTTTTTTGAGCGGTTCGACAAGGAAAAATACGGCTCCGAAGGTGCCCCGCTGCATGATCCCTGCGTGACCGCGTACCTGATCCGGCCGGACCTGTTCGAGGGTCGCCATATCAACGTGCAAATCGAAACACAGTCCGAACTGACCATGGGAATGACCGTCGCAGACTGGTGGCGGGTCACCGATCACCCTCCGAATGCCATATTCATGGGCGAGATAGACGCGGATGGCTTTTTTGCCCTGCTCACCGAGCGGTTGGCGAAACTATGAGTGCTGCGCTCCGCCTTGCCCGCCCCGAGGACCTGGACCGTCTGATGACTCTGGTTTCAGCCTTTCATGTCGAAGCAGGTATCGAGCAGGATGCCGATCAAAGGCGCGAAGCCCTGCTGCCGCTTCTCGAAGGCATCCCTCATGGATGCGTTTATCTGATCGGCCCCGGCCGTGCCCCGCTGGGATACATCATTCTGACTTTCGGCTGGTCGGTCGAATTCGGGGGCATGGATGGGTTTGTGGACGAGATTTACATCCGCCCGGCCGTGCGTGGCCGCGGCATCGCAACCGAAGTTCTGCAAGAGCTCCCCAAAGCCCTTGCCGAGGCGGGGCTGACCGCCCTGCATCTTGAAGTCGACCGCACCAACGAGGCAGCCCAGAAGCTATATTTTCGTTCAGGTTTCAAGCCCCGCGAACGCTACATGCTGATGAGCAGAACGCTTTAGCGGGACTCTCCGCGGAAAATCAGATCCGGATTGTACATCCCCCTGACCGGGTCATCCTGAGAAACTTCTGCTCCTGTGATCGGATAGGTGTCGGGTCCTGCACAAGCGGCCAGGAAACTGATTGAGAGTGCTGAAATCGTCAGAAGGATCTTTGATACAGACATTGTAGCCCCCTTACTGCAATGTCCGGAGTATAGGCTACGTGTGTCGCGTTTCTTAGGTACAAGTTCACACATAACGATCTTTATGATGATCGCATCATGACATTTAGGCCTGCTAGGACCGATGAAATCAGGTGTTCTGAATAAAAAACAGCCGGTTAACGGCACTCTCCGGTTTTATCGGACGCCAGCGCCATTTCGAAGAACAGAAGATGGTCTTTGGCAACCTCGGGGATATCGGAATAAGCATCACGCAACTTGAAGCCCAAAGACAGGTATAAGCGAGTCGCAGCTTCAAGGGGCTTGCCCGTGTCCATTCGGATATAGCCATACCCGTCATCACGGCACTGTTCGATCAGCGCCAGCATGATGGCGCACCCCGCCCCGGTCCCGCGCGCTTTGTCGTTGACAAAGACCCGTTTGATTTCGGCAACACCGGGTTCCAGCGCGTGAAACATACCGCAGCCGACCGCCTGCCCGTCCAGCATAGCCAACCGGGCGCCGCCACAAGGCGGGGTATGTTCTGTCTCAACAGCCTCCATCAGGCGCTTATATTTTTCGTACGGATAGACAGTCTCGACAATCTGTGCCGACCTGTCGTCCAGCGACAACAGGAAATCCCGATATTCCCAACACAAACGCCGAACCGCATCGAAGTGGTCCGGCGCCTTGGGTTCTATGATCTTCAGCAAATGGCGATCCTCAAACAGCAACCGAGGATCAGCTTAGCACCACTCACATCACTTGCGAAGGATGGCCTTGCCTGCATACTCCGCAACCTCACCGAGGCTTTCCTCGATGCGGATCAGCTGGTTGTACTTGGCCA